>CAWFNL010000026.1:0-354480 GCA_963817165.1 uncultured Acidobacteriaceae bacterium
TAACGCGACCGGCTCGCCGCAGACGGCGGCGCTGACCGGCACGGGCACGGCGGCCACACCCACCGCGACGCTGACCGGCATTGCGTTTGGCAGCGTGACCCAGGGCACGACCAGTGCGGCGATGTCGGCGACGCTGACGAATACCAGCACGACGGCGGCGCTGACCATCAGCAGCATCACGATCACCGGCACGAACGGTGACGACTTCTCGAAGACGACCGGAAGCAACGCCTGCGGAAGCACGCTGGCGGCGAACACGAGCTGCAGGATTTATGCGACGTTTACGCCAAGCCTGGTGGGTGCGGAGTCGGCGACGCTGGGCGTGAACGACAACGCAACCGGGTCGCCGCAGACGGCAGCGCTGACCGGCACCGGCACGACGCCGCTGGTGCCGGCCGCGTCGCTGTCACCGACCACGCTGGCGTTTGGGAATGAGCAGGTGAACACGACCAGCGCGGCGATGACGACGACGCTGTCGAACACGGGAACCGGACCGCTGACGATCAACTCCATCTACCTGAAGGAACCGAGCGAGGACGACGGCGTGGTGAAGGGGCCACGCGCTTCGGCGATCACCATTTCGTCTTCGCCGGATTATGCGGCAACGACGACCTGCGGCGCGACGCTGGCGGCGGGGGCGACGTGCACGATCAGCCTGACCTTCACGCCGTCGACCACGGGCTCGTTGCCGGGCACGCTGTACGTTTCCGACAACGCTTCGGGATCGCCGCAGACGGCGAGCCTGACGGGCACCGGCTACACGGGCGGCAATTACACAGTGGCCTCGCCGACGGCTCCGCAAACCGTCAAGCCGGGCGGATCGGCTGCTTACACGATCAACGTGTCGGTGACGCCGAATGGCGATATCTACAACAACCCGGTCACGCTGACGGCGACTGGGTTGCCGCAGGGTGCGACGGCGAGCTTTAGTCCGGTGACGGTGACACCGGGAACGAGCACGGCAACCAGCATGATGACCGTGCGCACATCGACGAACTACGCGTTGCTGGCTCCGGTCAGCGGATCGAAGTGGCCGATTTCCAGTCTGGCGCTGATGTTCGGCGGAGCGTGGGCCCTGTTCCGGCGCAAGCATCGAGAACGCTTCGGACGCCTGCTGACGATGATGCTGCTGCTGGGCGCGATGGGGGCGGCGACCATGGGGCTGATGGGCTGCGGCGCTGGCTTCGCGCAGGTTCAGCCGAAGACCTACACCATCACCGTGACCGGTACCAGCGGTGAGCAGACCCAAACCACCACCGTCACGCTGACGGTCGAGTAAAGGAGACATGACGATGAAAACGCAAATTGCCTTCCTGCTCGCCGTAGCCTCAATGACGTTCACAGCTCATGCGCAGTCGACCGCGGCTGCGCATGGACCGTGGGATTATCCGGGCGAAGTGTCGCTGGGGTACAGCTACCTGCACACCAACGCGCCTCCGGGCGGGTGCGGCTGCTTCAGCATGAACGGCGCGACGCTGCAGGTCGTGTATCCGATTCCGCGTTCGGTCTCGATCGTGCAGAACGTGAGTTTGGTGACGCAGAAAAACGCGGCCGGTACCAACACGTCGCTGACGCTGGGCTCGATCATGGCGGGCGCGCGGTATCGGCGGATTTACGGCAAATGGGAACCGTTTGCAGAAGCGATGGTGGGGGGAACGCAGGCGACGGGCGGGTTTAGCCGCATCGGCATCGCGTCGAACGGCGGATCGTTCGTCTTCACCGGACTGGTGGGCGGCGGCCTTGACCGGCGCATCAATCCGCGCTGGGCGGTGCGGCTCTTCGACGTCGATTACTTCCCGACCACCTTCAACAACAACGCCGACGATCACCAGAACAATCTGAAGGTCACGGCTGGGGTGGTGTTCCACTTTTGAGAGAAGCAGCATGCAGCGTGTAGCGGGTAGCGTGTAGGAAAGGCAAAAGCGCGCTTCGCGCGTTTCCCACATCTGCCAAAATCGGGCAGATATTGATGGGATAAGAACGAAGGCTTCAGCGATCCATTAGGCTTTTGGTTGGTCGAGGACCAGAGCTTTTGGGATCAGGAGAAGCCTTCTATGAAGATTGTAGGGTGTGATTTCCATCCTCGGTGGGAACAGATTGCGGTTTTCGATGTGGAGACCGGAGAGATCAGCGAACACAGGCTGTTGCACAGCGATGGGGAGGCGGAGCGGTATTATCGTGCCCTGCCGGCTCCGGCGCTGGTGGGGATCGAGGCCTGCGGCAACAGCCAGTGGCTGATCGAGATGCTGAAGGGGCTGGGCCACGAGGTGTGGGTGGGGGATGCAGCCCGGATCCGGGCCAGCTATGTGCGGAAGCAGAAGACGGACCGGCGGGATGCGGGGCATATTCTGCGGCTGCTGATGGAGAACCGGTTTCCGCGGTTGTGGACGCCCAGCGCCGAGCACCGGGACCTTCGTCAGCTGCTGATGCATCGGCACAAGCTGGTGGAGATCCGGACTCGGGTAAAAAATGGGTTGCAGCACCTGGCGCTGAACCGTGGCTTACAGAAGAAGAGCGGCCTGTGGAGCGTTCGGGGGAGGGCTTGTCTGGAAAAACTTCCCCTGACCGGCTGGACGGCGCGGCGGCGTGAAGATTTGCTGCAGCTGCTGGGGGAACTGGACCGGCACCTGGGGGAACTGGACCAGGCGGTGGATCAGGCAGCGCGGGAACATCCCCAGGCGCGTCTGCTGATGACGCAGCCGGGCGTGGGTCCGATCACCTCACTGGCGTTTGTGCTGACCATCGGGGATGCAGGCCGGTTCAGGCACAGCAACCAGGTGGCCAGCTATCTGGGCCTGATTCCGCGCGAGCACAGTTCGGGAGGCCGGCAGCGGCTGGGCGCCATCAGCAAGCAGGGCAACCGGTTCATGCGCCAGTTGCTGGTCGAATCGGTCCAGACAGTGAACCGGCTGGATGAAGGATTTCGCAGGCAGTATGCGGCTCGCTGCCACCACAAGGCCAAAGGCGTGGCCAAGGTGGCGGCGGCCCGGAAGTTGGCGGTGCGACTCTACTGGATGTTGCGGCAGAACGTTGGTTATCCGGAGATCGCCCATATCGAGAGCAGCTCGCGGGTGCCCCTGACCGGCTCAAAGCCAGGTCGCGTTATTGAATGAGCGCTCTCGCATCCGGCAGCAGGCCGGATGTCCGCATGGAAGCATCATGGCCTGTTGCTGAAGGCCGTATCGATGGTTGGTGGGGCGACTAACTCCACCGTTTGGTGATGCAGCGTGAATCTAACCGGAGCTCTGGTCCTCAGCCTCTCTGGCAACGATCGCGGTGCTCACGCACCGCACAGGTGAACTGTGCCTTGACAATGCCTTCGTTCTTATCGAGGGGCACCCGAGAATCTGCGCGGGGGTAAAAGCGTGAATAAGCAACCGGATGGGGGTTGCGGGGCATCTCCGTTTCGAGCTATTCACATTATTGGCAGTTCCAGTTCGGGGAAACCGACACTTTAATCGCATCCTTCTGCCGGTTGAGCGTCCCGAATTGGGGTTAGGCCCCTGAGGTTTCTGTGGAATCAGCCAGTTCGCCGGGCCCTTCTGAAAAAGCAAGAGATCCTCAAAGAGGGCGGCGGGTGACTGCGCCGACCACCGCGCCAACCGATGCGGCTGCATCCACCGTTGCGACGGGTTTATTTGCCGGCGGGGGTGAAGTGGGCGCGCTGATGGGCGCGATGGACTGGGCGCAAACCCCGCTGGGGCCGGTGGAGAGCTGGCCGCAGAGCCTGCGGACGACGGTGCGGATCCTGCTGACGTCGCGGTTTGCGATGTGGATGGCGTGGGGTCCGGAGCTGACCTTTCTTTATAACGATACGTATTCCAAAGTCACGCTGGGTAAAAAGCACCCCTGGGCGCTGGGGAAAGCGGCGCCCGAGGTATGGAGCGAGATCTGGAATGACATTGGGCACCTGGTCCGGCACGTGCTGGATGGGGGACCGGCGACGTGGGACGAAGGGCTGCTGCTGTTTCTGGAGCGGAGCGGGTATCGGGAAGAGACGTACCACACGTTTTCGTACAGTCCGCTGAGCGACGATGCGGGTCATGTGGCGGGCCTGTTCTGCGTGGTGGCGGAAGAGACGGTGCGGGTGATTGGGGAGCGGCGGCTGCGGCTGCTGCGGTCGCTGGCGGCCGAGCTGGGGCAGGCAATTCTGGAAGCCGAGGTGGTGCGGGCGATTGAAGCCAGCCTGGGGCAGGACGAGAAGGATTTGCCGTTCACGCTGACGTATTTGTTTGAGGATGGGCGGGCACGGCTGGCGTGTTGCAGCGGGATCGAAGCGGGTCATGCGGCGGCGCCGAAGGAAATTGACCTGGATGACGCTGATGCGGTGTGGCCCGCGATTGCGCTGCTGGCGGGCCAGGGTCCGGTGACGGTGGAAGGGCTGGCGGAGCGGTTTGGCGCGCTGCCGTGCGGGGCTTGGGATGTGGCGCCGGAGCGGGCGGTGGTGGTTCCGCTGCAGCGGCAGGGACAGGAATTGCCGGCAGGCTTTTTTGTGGCGGGGCTGAACCCGTTCCGGAAGCTGGACGCGGAGTACAGCGGATTTATTGATCTGATTGCGGGACAAATTGCGGCGGCGCTCTCGAATGCCCGGGTCTACGAGCAGGAGCGGCAGCGGGCGGAGAGCCTGGCGGCGCTGGACCGGGCGAAGACGATCTTTTTCAGCAATGTGAGCCATGAATTCCGGACGCCGCTGACGCTGATGCTGGGGCCGCTGGAAGACATTCTGAGCAATCATCGGGAGACGCTGCCAGCGGAGGATTACCGGGAGGTGGAGACGGTCCACCGGAACGGGCTGCGGCTGCTGAAGCTGGTGAACACGCTGCTGGATTTCTCGCGCATCGAGGCGGGGCGGATTCAGGCCGCGTACCGGCCGGTGGATTTAAGCGCGCGGACGGCGGAGCTGGCGAGCGTATTTCAGTCCGCGATGGACCGGGCGGGATTGCGGTACACGATTGCGTGCGAGGAGCTGCCGGAGCCGGTGTATGTGGATCCGGAGATGTGGGAAAAGATTGTGCTGAACCTGGTGTCGAACGCCTTCAAGTTCACGCTGCAGGGCGGCGTCGACGTGACACTGCGGCCGGTGGAGGGGATGGCCGTGCTGGCGGTGCGGGACACGGGGACGGGTATTCCGGCGGATGAGCTGCCGCGGATCTTCGAGCGGTTCCACAGGATTGAGGGTGCGGAGGGCCGGACGCACGAGGGAACAGGGATTGGGCTGGCGCTGGTGGATGAGCTGGTGCGGCTGCACGGCGGAACTGTGCTGGCGGAAAGCCAGATGGGTGAAGGGACGACGTTCCGGGTAAGAATTCCGTTTGGGCGGGCGCATTTGGCGGCGGAGCGGATTACAGAAGGCGGAGCCAGGCCTGCAAGGACACTGGGAGCGGCACCGTTTGTGCAGGAAGCGTTGCGCTGGCTGCCAGACGGGGAGCAGGGCGAAGCGCAGATGGCCAAGGAGATGGCCAGCACCGATTTGACGCTGGATGCGGATTTTGCCGCTGATGGGTTGGCGACGGGGCGGCGCGGGCGCGTGTTGCTGGCGGACGACAACCGGGACATGCGGGAGTATGTGCAGCGGCTGCTGGGACGGCAATTCCGGGTGACTGCGGTGGCGGATGGCGAGGCGGCGCTGGCCTCAGCGATTGAGAATCCGCCGGATCTGGTGCTGACGGACATCATGATGCCGCGGATGGATGGGTTCGAACTGCTGCGGGCGCTGCGAGCGGAGGAGAAGACGGCGACGATCCCGGTGATTCTCTTGTCGGCGCGGGCCGGGGACGAAGCGGAGGCGGGCGGTCTGGAAGCGGGCGCAGACGATTATCTGGTGAAGCCGTTCACGGCGCGGGAGTTGATGGCACGGGTGGGATCGCATATAGCGATGCACCAGCTACGGAAGGATCTGACGGCGAAAGAGCACGAGTTGCGCCGGAAGGCGGAGACGGCCGAGCAACAGTACCGGACAATTCTGGAGACGATTTCGGAAGGGTTTGTCTTCATGGACCGTGACTGGAAGGTGCGGTACGCCAATGTGAGATGGCTGGAGATCGCAGGACTGGAGATGGAACAGGCTCTGGCGAGGAATCTTTGGGATTTGTTTCCTGGGATGAAGGGCACGATTTTTGGAACAGCGTATCGCGAGGCGATGGAAACGGGCGAGGACCGGAGCGCCGAAGAGTATTTCGAGCCGCTGGGGCGGTGGTTTCATGCGAATGCGTATCCTTCACCGGATGGGCTGTCGATTTTTGTGCAGGACATCACCGAGCAGCGAATGCAGCAGGAAAAGCTGATGCTGAGCGAGAAGCTGGCGGCGACGGGGCGGCTGGCGGCGACGATCGCGCACGAGATCAACAACCCGCTGGAATCGGTGCTGAATTTGATTTATCTGGCGCGGATTTCTTCGCCGCCGTCGGGGATGATCGGAGAATATTTAAGCACGGCAGAGAAGGAGATCACGCGTGTGTCGCACATTGCGCGGCACACGCTGGGGTTCTACCGGGAGACGTCGGTGGCGTCGGATATCGACATGACGGCGCTGCTGGAAGAGGTGCTGACGGTGTATGACAGCCGACTGCGGGCCTCTGGCATTGAGGTGGTCCGGGATTTTAGAATTGTGCCGATGGTGCGAGCATTGCGGGGAGAATTGCACCAGGTATTCTCGAATCTGATTTCGAATGCGATTGACGCGATGCGAGATGGTGGGAGGCTGAAGATCGGCGTACGCGAAGCGAAAGACGGGGCTCGCCCCGGTCTGACACTGACGGTGGAGGATACGGGAACGGGGATACCGCGCGGGAATCTGGGCAGACTGTTTGAGCCGTTTTTCACGACGAAGGTAGGAGCGGGGACAGGGCTGGGGTTGTGGGTGGTGCGGCAGTTTGTCACGTCGTGGGGCGGGACGATCGATGTGGCGAGCGAGGTCGACGTGGCGCAACATGGCACGAGGTTTACAATTTTCGTGCCGCTGGCGGCAGGCGCTGAAGCGCAAAATGGGGCAGGGGGAACCCTGCCGACGCGGACTATGTAAGTCATTGGGAGATTCTTGCTTGTTTGATCGGGCTACTTTTTATCTGGGAGAAGCACCACCCCCTGCCTTCTATGAAGTCCCCACTCGATTAGGAACGGCCGATGGCCGGACGCGATTGCGCGTTCTGGTGGTGGACGACGAGCGGCTGATTGCGCAAACGGTGGCCGCGATTCTGAACGCGAATGGATTTGAGGCGCTTGAGGCATTCAGCGGCGAAGAGGCGCTGGAAGCGGCGCGGAAGGTGCGTCCGGACATCGTGCTGAGCGATGTGCTGATGCCGCGGATGTCGGGCGTGGAGTTGGGGATGCAGGTGCGGAACGAACTGCCGGAGACGCGGGTGATTCTGTTTTCAGGACAGGCGGCGACGACCGAACTGATGCGGAAGGCGCAGGATGCCGGGTATTCGTTTGAGCTGGTGCCGAAGCCGATTCATCCGGAGGAGTTGGTTTCGCGGTTGAAGGCGGGGAGAGGCTAGGGTGTAGGGGATAGGGTGTAGCAGTGCAAAAGCAGGGATAAGGAATAAGGAGACATAAAGCCCGCCTTTGCGGGCTTTAGCTATTGGTGGTGGATCTGTTTGGGAGCTGCCCAATTTCACTACGCCATTAGGTCTTCGATCTTGATGGGGAGTTCGCGGACTCTTTTGCCGGTGGCGTGGTAGACGGCGTTGGCGATGGCGGGAGCGGAGCCGGCTAATCCAATTTCGCCGGTGCCGCGGGCGCCGTAGGCGTTGAGGGTGAGGTCGGGGTAGTCGAGGAAGGTGACGTCGAGGTCGGGGACGTCGGCGTTGGTGGAAACGATGTAGTCGGCGAGGTTGCTATTGATGGGAGCGCCGGTGCGGGGATCGTAGACGGCATGCTCAAAGAGGGCCATGCCGATGCCCATGACGACGGCGCCGGCGACCTGATTGTGGGCGGGGCGCGGATTGATGACGCGGCCAACGTCCATGACGGAGACCATGCGGCTGACGCGGAGGTGGGCGATGCCTGGATCCCATTCGACTTCAGCAAAGTGAGCGCCGAAGGAGTGCTGGGAAAATTTCTGCGACTCGGGATCCTCGAAAGAGCTGATGGATTTTCCCTGACCGAGGGCGCTGTGAATGTTGGCGGAGGTCAGGATTTCCTGAAACGAGACGGCGGGCTTTGCTGGATTTTTCTTTGAGGTGAGGCGCCCGTTGGAAAAAACCAGATCCTTCGCGTCTTCGCCGGAGAACGGCGAGCCGGGCGCGTTGACGGCGATGCTGGTGAGCGAGTTGATGGCGGACTTGCAGGCGTCGGCGATGGCGGGGATGACGGAGGCGGTGACCCAGGAGCCTCCGGAGAGCGGGCCGCCGGGTAGGGACGAGTCGCCAAGGACGACGTCGATTTGGTCGACGGGGATGCCGGTGTGGTCGCTGACGACCTGAGCAAAGACGGTGTAGGTGCCGGTGCCGATGTCCTGAGTGGCGCAGCTGACGCGGGCGGAGCCGTCGCGATTGAGGGCGACTGCAGCGTTGCAGGACATACGGAATGCGCCCCATGAGGCACAGGCCATGCCCCAGCCAAGGATTTTGTCGCCATCGCGCATGGAACCGGGAGCGGCGGTGCGTTTGGACCAGCCGAAGCGCTCGGCACCGGTGGTCATGCATTCGTGGAGATGACGCGAGGAGAACGGCTTGCCGTTGCTCTCATCTTTGGAAGGCTCATTGAGGAGACGGAGGGCGACGGGATCCATGTTGAGGCGGACGGCCAGTTCGTCCATGGCGGATTCGAGAGCGAAGAGGCCGGGAACGGCGCCGGGGCCGCGCATGGCGGTGGGCGGAGCGATGTCGCGCTTCGCTTTGGCGCCGCGCAGGAGGAGATTGGACGTGCTGTAGAGGTAGGGCGTGGCCTCGCCGCAGCCTTCGCTGTAGTCGGTGATCTGCGAAGTGTGGTTGGTATAGTCATGGCCCACCGCGGTGAGATGACCGTTGGATGTGGCAGCAAGGCGGATGCGCTGCTGGGTGCGGGGACGATGGCCGACGTTGGTGAACATGGCACGGCGCGTGACCACGGCTTTGACGGGGCGATTGAGATCGCGCGCCGCGGCGGCCGCGAGCGGGGCGTGGGACCAGGGCCAGAGCTTGCCGCCGAATCCCGAGCCAAGATACTTCATGACGATGCGGACGTTTTCTTTGGGAACGCCGAGGAACTGTGCCATGACGGCCTGATGGTTGAGGAGCGACTGGGTGGTTTCGTAGAGGGTGAAGTTCTGGCCGTCCCAGGTGGCGACGGAGGCGTGGAGCTCGATCGGGTTGTGGACCTCGGTGGGGGTGACGTAGGTCTGGTCGACCTGGATGGGCGCGGCAGTGAAGGCTTTTTCAAGGTCGCCGCGACTGCTTTCCTGCTTGAGTTCGCTCCAGCTATCGCTGAGGTCGGTGGCGACGTTGGGGGTTTCGGGGGCGTATTTGACGTGGACGGCGGTAGCGGCGGCAGTGGCCTGCTCGAAGGTTTCTGCAACCACGGCTGCTACATATTGTCCGGCGTAGTAGACGGTGTCGTCGTCGAGGGGCGGGCGGGATTCGTCGACGACGGCGTCCTGATCGTTGGGGATAGGGCGAAAGAGGGTGGGCGCGTGGCCGTGGGAATAGACGCGGAGTACCCCGGGCATGGACTGGGCGCGGGTGGCGTCGACGCAGAGAACTTTGCCCTTGGCGATGGGGCAGGAGACAGGGACGAGGTGAACCAGGCCAGGGAAATCGAAGTCGGCGGAGTAGGGAGCGGCGCCGGCGACTTTGAGGGGGCCGTCGACACGGGTGGTGGGAGTTCCGATGATGGATGTGGCCATGGGTGGACCTCGCGGGGTAATCCGGGGACGTGGATAGTGTACCCAAGTGAGCCGGTAGCTGGTGGCTCGTAGCAGGTAGCCGGAAGTCAGGAGTCAGGACCAGGGACTCGGGACTCGGGACTCGGGACTCGGGACTCGGGACTCGGGACTAGTCTGTTAGTCTTGCGGCGATGCTTCGCGTTTTTTTATTTGTGTTGTGGGTGAGTGGGGTTGCGCTGGCGGCTGGGGCGCAGGATGTGCGTCCGTTGAACCCGAAGCTGGTGGGGGCGCAGTGGCCGGCGGAGTGGATTGCTCCGCATGCGCTGGGGACGGCGCCGGGGATGTTTTATTTCCGCAAAGAGATTGCGCTTGAGAGCGTGCCTGCTCACTACTGGGTGCATGTGAGCGCGGACAATCGGTACATTTTGCATGTGAATGGGCAGTATGCGGCGGAGGGGCCGGCGCGGGGAGATTTATTTCACTGGCGATTTGAGACGGTGGATCTTGCCCCCCTGCTGCATGCGGGCACGAATGTGATTGCGGCGGAGGTTTGGAATTTCGGCGAAGAAGCCCCGGTGGCGCAGATGAGCAGCCGGACGGGGTTCATGATGGAGGGCGATACTGACGCCGAAGCCGCAGTGAATACGGACAAAAGCTGGAAGGTGCGGATGGGATGGGACGGCACCGGGCTGAGCGTGAGCGGAGCGCATGGATACTATGCGGCGGGTCCGGCGGAACAGATTGACGGGCGGGTGCGGGACTGGAATTGGGATCGGCCAGATGACGGAGCGAAAGAGGGCGGTCCGCAGTGGCAGACGCCGGACGTGGTTGGCCGAGCGGCGATGCGCGAGGCGCAGAATGCGGACAACCGGTGGGAGCTTGTGCAGGATGAATTGCCACCGATGGAGCATCGGCTGACGGATGCGGGAACGGTGGTGCGGTTTGATGGGTTGGCCGAGCAGCCGCAGTTCCCTGCTGCGCCGCTGACGATTCCGGCGCATGCGCATGTGACGCTGCTGCTGGATCATCGCGTGCTGCAGACCGCGTATCCGGAGCTGACGGTGAGCGGCGGAAAATTTGCCGAGATCCATATGACTTACTCCGAGGCGCTCTACGATGCGCAGGGGCGCAAGGGGAATCGGGATGAGCTTGCAGGACGGCAGATTGAGGGCATCACCGATACGCTGATTTTGGATGGCGGAGACGCGCGCATTTATTCGCCACTGTGGTGGCGGACCTGGCGCTATTTGCAGATTGATGTCAAGACGGACGCGGAGCCGGTGCGGCTGGATGGGTTGCGGGCCTGGTTTACGGCTTATCCTTTTGACGCGAAGGCGGCGATTGCGGGGGATATTCCGCAGCTGGATGCGCTGTGGTCGACGGGATGGCGGACGGCGCGGCTGTGCGCCCATGAGACGTACATGGATGCTCCTTACTGGGAGCAGATGCAGTATGTGGGCGACACGCGAATTCAGGCGCTGATTTCGTATGCGATGACGGGCGATAGCCGGCTTGCCAAGCAGGCCATCGAAAACATTGACGATTCTCGGACGATTGAAGGAATTACGCAGAGCCGCTATCCGTCGTCACTGCCGCAGTTTATTCCGCCGTTCTCACTGCTGTGGGTGGGGATGGTGCACGATTACTGGATGTATGTGGACGATGAGGCGCTGGTGCGCGCGACGCTGCCGCATACGCGGACGGTACTGGATTGGTTTGCGGCGCGGCAGCGCGCGGATGGGTTGCTGGGGAAAATGCCGTGGTGGGATTTTGGAGACTGGACGGCGGATTATCCGGATGGCGTGCCGCCACAGGAAGCGGATGGGGGATCGGCGTTTCTGACGCTGCAGTTCGTGGAGGCGCTGGGATATGGGGCGGAGATGGAAGCGCGGTTTGGGAGCCAGGAGCGGGCGGCGCAGTATCGCGCAATGCGGGCGAAGGCTGTGGCCGCGGTGAATGCGGAGAACTGGGACGCGGGGGTGGGGCTGTATGCGGATACTCCGGCGAAGAAGAGTTACAGCCAGGAGGCGAATATTCTCGCGGTGTGGCTCGATGTTGCGCCGCCGGCAGGACAGCAGGCGATTTTGCGTCGGGTGCTGGGATCGAAGCCGGATGGTGAAGCAGTCGTAGATGGGCAGACGGTGCCGAAGATGTCGATCCCTACTTATTATTTCCGGTTCTATCTGGCGCGGGCTCTGGAGCATGCGGGGATGGCGGATTTGTATCTGTCGCAGTTACAACCGTGGTACGACATGCTGAAGCTGGGGCTGAGCACGTGGGCAGAGCAGCCGGAGCCGACGCGGTCGGACTGCCATGCGTGGAGCGCCAGCCCGAATTACGATTTGCTGACGGTGGTGGCGGGGATTGGTCCGGGTGCGCCGGGGTTCAGGACGGTGCGGATTGCGCCGCATTTGCGGAGATTGCATCATCTGGATGCGACGATGCCGCATGAGGGCGGGTTGATTCATACGGTTTATGTGCTGGATGGGGGAAAGTGGAAGGCTACGGTTACGCTGCCTGCAGGAGTGAGCGGGGAGTTGGATTGGATGGGTAAGAGTTATCCGCTGCGTGGTGGGGAGCAGACGGTGAGCTTGCCATAGGATTGAAGCATCCTCCATACCGTGAGGGCTTTTTGTCGGCCGCTTCGCAACCGATTCCCCTCGCTGTTTAGATCTGTGTTCTGGAGAGCATTGGCCAGCTTCGGACCACCCCACCGAGCAAGTTCGCTCGGCGGGGACTTCGGGGGGCCCTCGACTGCGCGCCGGCGGGATCTTGTGTCCGCTGGATGATTTTGTGGCGGCGCTTCGCCCGGGATGACAGTTTCTTACTTACCAACTGCATTTGCCACTATTGCGGTGACATTTTCTCTGACTAGACGGCTCGGCCTGCGGCTGCGCCGGAAGCCCAGGCCCATTGAAAATTGAATCCGCCTAAGTGGCCGGTGACGTCGACGACTTCTCCAATGAAGTAAAGGCCGGGGACGGTGCGGCATTCCATCGTTTGTGCGGAGAGAACGTCAGTGCTGACGCCGCCGGCAGTGACTTCGGCTTTGTCGTAGCCCTCGGTGCCAGTGGGCGTGAAGGGCCAGGCGTGCAGGCGGCGTTCTAACTCAGCGAGAGCGTGATTGGTGAAGCTGGCAAGCGCGGCGATGTCGATGAGGCGATCGGCTAAGCGCGTGGGCAGGTGGGCGCGCAGAGCGGCTTTGGCGGCGTTGGCATCGCGACCGGCGCTGGACTGCAGCAGCGGCGCGAGGATGATTTGATTCGGCGCCCAGTCGATGAGGATGGGATTGGATGGTTGTGCATTCCAGTAGGAAGAGATTTGGAGGATGGCGGGACCGCTGAGTCCGCGATGGGTGAAGAGCATTTTTTCGCGGAAGGTGCGTTTGCCGCAGGTGACGGTGACGGGAGCGGAGATGCCGGTGAGGTCTGCATAGTTTGCGTGCTCCGCGCCGGTGAGGACGAGGGGTACGAGCGCGGGGCGCGGGGCGCGGATGGGAATGTTGAACTGGCGAGCGATGTCGTATCCGAAGCCGGTGGCGCCCATTTTGGGGATGGAGAGGCCGCCGGTGGCGATGATGAGGGCGGGCGCTCGGTAGATGGAGTTTTGCGTGGCGACTTCGAAGCCGACAGTGCGGGTGACTGTGCGGATGTCGGCGCCGAGGACGATGCGGACGTTGGCGGCGGCACATTCCGTGAGGAGCAGGTTGACGATTTGGTCGGCGGGGCCATCGCAGAAGAGCTGGCCGAGAGTCTTCTCGTGGTAGCTGATGTTGTGGCGCTCGACGAGGGCAATGAAGTCGGTCGGGGTGTAGCGGGCGAGCGCGGATTTCGCGAAGTGGGGATTGGCGGAGAGGAAATTTTCCGGGCGACAGTGGAGGTTGGTGAAGTTGCAGCGGCCTCCGCCGGAGATGAGGATTTTTTTGCCGGGGCGGTCAGCGCGCTCGAGGAGAGCGACGCGGCGGCCACGCTTCCCTGCCTCAATGGCAGCCATGAGACCGGCGGCACCGGCACCGACGATGAGGACATCGTACACAGGGTTCAGGGTACAGGGGGTTCTGGAAAGCTGGTAGCCGGTGGCTGGTAGCTCGTCGCAAAGCGGACGCGTTTCTGCCAAAACCTGGCAGATATGGGGCATGCGAATTCGTTATTGAATGTCGAGGTCGATGCCTTTGCCGTTGTCGGGCACGGTGAAGGCTAATGCGTGGGCGGAGCGGGTGACGGGGATGGCGGGGCCGGGGTCGCCCTGGAGGTGGACGGTGGAGGATGCGGAGGTGAAACCGTAGACCTCGGCATGAATTTGCTTCCACCAAGCGGGGTAGGAGCCCTGGTGTTCGCCGATGTGGATGTGGAGTTGCTGATTGGCCGTTTCGCAAGTGAAGTGAATGCGGAGAAAGTCGCCATGGCGGTAGGCCAGGGTTTTGCCGTCGTCGCTGTAGAGATCGCCGCCGCAGGTTCGGCCTTCGCCGGGATCGCCTGCGTAGATGCGCAGGGTGAGCGGACCCTGGGGGGTTTCGTTGGTGCTCTGAACGAGGGGCTGCATGGGGAGGATGACGCCGCCGCGGACGTAGACGGGGAGAGTGGCGTTGTCGGGGTGAACGGGAACGGCCATAGGCGCGCGATCGGTGGGATTGACGATGGGGGATTCGGTTTGGGACTGGTGGGTAGCGGGGCGGGAGATTTTTTCTCCCGTCCAGAAGTCGTACCAGTCGGCGGAGGGGAACTCGACAGGGTAGTCGTCCATTTGATCGGAGAAGGGCGGGGGGGCGACGAGGATGTCGGGGCCGAAGAGGAATTCCGCAGAGGCGGCGGGGTCGTTGTCGATAGGGTGGTGGTCGGGGGTGGCGTCGGGGAATTCAAAGAAGAGCGGACGCACGATGGGGAGGCCGGTGCGGGAGGATTCTTCTGCGACGGTGTAGAGGTAGGGCAGAAGGCGGTAGCGAGTTTCAATGAAGCGACGGCGGATGGCTTCCTGCGCGGGGCCGCTGACCCAGGGCTCCTGCATGGCGGTGCCTTTTTCGGTGTGGTCGCGGTCAATGGGCTGGAAGGCGGCGATCTCAAACCATTTGGTGAGGAGGTCGGAGGTGGGGGTGCCAGCGTAACCGCCAACGTCGGCGCCCGCGAAGGCAAAGCCGCTGAGGCCGAGGTTCTCGAGCATGGGGGTGGACAGGCGGAGGTGATTCCAGGTGCTGCTGTTGTCGCCAGTCCAGGTCGCGGCGTAGCGCTGGCCTCCGGCGTAGGTGGCGCGGGTAAGGACGAAGGGGCGGAGGTCGGGCTTGATGGCGAGCAAGCCTTCAAAAGTGGCGCGAGAATTCTCCATGCCGTAGACGTTATGGATTTCGGCGTGGGTGGCGGTGCGGGTCTGGAAGCCTGGCTCGTCGATGCGGTGAACGACGTCCAGGGGCATGGTGCCAGTGGGCGAGTTGAAGATGGAGGGCTCGTTCATATCGTTCCAGAAGCCAGCGATGCCCATGGAATAGAAGTCGCGATAAAGGGTGCCCCACCAGGCGCGGGATTGCTGACGGGTGAAGTCGGGAAAGACGCTGGGGCCGGGCCAGACGACGCCGGTGTAGACGGAGCCGTCAGGATTTTTGACGAATTGATTGCCAGCGATGCCCTCGTCGTAGGGTTTGTAACCGTGATTGGGATAATTCGCGATGTGGAGATCGGTGATGGCGACGGTATGGAAATTTTCGGCGCTGAGTTTGGCGATCATGCCGGCGAAGTCGGGGAAACGGGACTGATCGACGGTGAAGGGACGGTAGTGCTGCTGGTAATCGATGTCGAGGTAAATGGCATCGGCGGGGATGCGATTGGCGCGCAGGTGCGCGGCGATCTCCAGGACCTGGGACTGCGGATAGTAACTGTAGCGCGATTGCTGATAACCGAGGGACCAAAGCGGCGGCAGGGGCGACGTGCCGGTGAGCCAGGCGTAGGTTTCGACGACCTGCCTGGGAGTGGGTCCGAGGAAGACGTAGTAATCGATGGGACCGTTTTCGGCTCCGAACGAGTAACTGTCGCGGAACTCTTTGCCGAAGTCAAAGCTGCTGCGCCAGGTGTTATCGAGGAGAACGCCGGCGGCGATGCCGGACTGGAAGGTCATGAAAAAAGGGATGGATTTGTAGATAGGGTCGGTAGATTCCTGGAAACGATAGGCGTCGGTATTCCAGAGGGTGAAAGCCTGGTTGCGACGATCGAGGGGGCCGGTTTTGTCACCGAGGCCGAAGAAGTGCTCGTCAAGCGGCATAGATTCGGCGATGCGGAAAGCGTCGCCGGTGAAGGTGACGGGGCGCGCGTCCTGCTGGATGATATTGCCGGCGGCGTCGCGGATGGTGAGCTGGAGAGTTCGGCGATCGACGCTGATTTGCAGGAATCTTGTGGTGAAGCCGATGGATGCGTCGGTGCTGGATGGCGTGACGGGGACGCTGCTTTGGCGGGCGGCGGGGAGGACGGCCCAGGAGGCATCTTCGGGGAGCGTAGCGGTGCGGCTGATGCGGATGCGGATGACGTCGTCGCGGAGGGCGACGATTTGCTCGTGAGCGGGGCCGGCCTGGAGGTCGATGCCGTTGGGGAGCGGAGTGAATCCGGTTACAGCGGGAAGACGATAAAAAGCGCTGGCCGCGGGAGGCGTTTGCGCGACGAGGGGCAGGGCGACCAGCGCGAGCAAAAGCAATAGAGCCCGGAAGATGAGAGAAAAGTGCTTCATGTGAAGTCCTAAAAGGTGGAGTGCTGAAGTCTGAGATTCGCGAGTTACGAATTCTGAGATGTCTCTGATGGGAGCGGGCTGATGCAATGACCGGCTGACCAGGACCTTTGATTGTTGATATTGCAATGCTGCACAAGTCAGGCGATCGCGCACACTACCCTCCTGGAGAAGCCAGTGAGGAGCATGGTTGGTAAGGCGGCGCAGGGGGAACTGAGCGGGTGGAGGGCAATGGATTGCCCTCCACCGGAAGCTCAGAAAGTGTATTTCGCAGAGACCTCCATGAGGCGACGGCCGAGCTTTTGTGGAGCCGAGCCGAAGTCCTCGGTGGGGCTGTAAGTGGCGGTAGTGGGCGACGCACCAGGAGCAGTGTTGCTGAGCTGGAGCGTGGTTTGCGAGGCGTAGCCGGTGCCGAAGCTGTTGAGCGGGTGATTGAGGAAGTTGAAGCCCGCAATGCGGAGGCGGAGGTTACGATCGCTGCCGAGACCAAAGCCCTTCTCAAGCGAGAGATCGGAATTGAAGAAGGCCGGGCCGTGCGCGTAAGGCTCGATGTAGATGCCATTCGTACCGGTCGCCGGAAGCGCGAAGCAGTTCGGGTTGAGGTACTGGTGCGAGCCAAGACCCGAGGTGGGATTGCATTTGAGGACGGGCTGCAGATTGACGTCGGGCGTGCCGAGGATGGTGGTGTTGCTGACGCCGTAGCCAGTCGATCCCGATCCGATGTTGCCCTGAACATAGTAGCCGGGCGAAGCGCTAATGCCGGTCTGCATGTTGGCGCCGCTCTGGAAGTTGGTGATTCCGGAGATGAGCCACTGATTGATGAAGCCGCCGACGAAGCGCTGGGTAGTGAAGCGGCCGGTTTGCCAGGAGTAGCTGAGGTTGAGGACCTGGCTGCGATCGAAGTTCATGGGGCCGTAGTTATTGCCGAGGTGAAAGGGATCGATGCCGGCGGTCCAGTTGAAGTCGGCTGAGGAACCGAGGATGCCGAGAGCCTTGGACCAGGAGTAGTTGGCGTTGAAGTTGAATCTGCCGGCCTGCTTGATGGCTTCGATCTGGATGCCATTGTAGTTGGCGTAGGTATTGTGACGCGGCACGAGGATCTGGTTGTACCGGTTGTAGGGCCGAGCATTCTGGATGGCCTTGTCACCGGGATAGTTGTAGATGGTGTCGAGGCTACCCGCCTGGGCTGGGGTGCAGCCGGAGGCGTTACAGGCGCCGGGAGCCTTGGCATCGATGGCCGCAGCGGCTGCGGGTGTAAACAGGGTGCCTACAGGGATGGCGTTGATGTTATCGAGCACGACGGTTTGGGTGGTTCCGTTATCCATCAGCGAGTTACTGTTGTTGCCGACGTAGGACGCCTGGAGGATGAAGTTATAAGGCATCTGTTGCGCGACACTGATGCTGTAGTTGTACGTGACGGGCTCTTTGTTATCCGACGGATCGAGGCCGTAGATGGTGGACGGGGAGATGTAGGTTTCCGTGCTGCCCGGGCCGGTGTTGCCGTAGGTGTAGGGATTGAGGTGGAGGG
This sequence comes from uncultured Acidobacteriaceae bacterium, assembly GCA_963817165.1. Lineage (GTDB taxonomy): Bacteria > Acidobacteriota > Terriglobia > Terriglobales > Acidobacteriaceae > Palsa-343. Next base: position 18,033 of record CAWFNL010000026.1, read on the forward strand.
TATTGACGCCTTCGAGGGTGTTATCGCCGAAACCCTGGAGGTCGGTGAACCGGACGTTTTCCGCTTCAGCGAATTCGCTGGTGACGTCGACGACGGAATCGTGGAAGCGATATTCGCCTAAGCCGCCGCGGACGACGGTTTTGCCGTTGGAGAAGAGGTCGGCAGCGAAGCCGATGCGCGGCTCAACGTAGAGCGGCGGGGCGCTGATACCGGAGTTAGGAATGGACGGCGTGAGCTTGTGCCAGGTGAGACCGGGCAGCGGGTTGGTGGTGGCGTTGTAGGCGGAGGCGTAGAGGTCGGAGTTCCAGATCGCCGCGCCGAGGCCGTGAGCGTCCTGCCAGGCACCGAGTTTGGTGACGCGCGCGCCGTAGGTCAGGACGACGTTGCGGGTGACGTGATAGGTATCCTGCGCGTAGAAGTCGGTGTTCCAGAAATAGAGGTTGGTGTAGGGATTGAAATTCTGCTGGTGCCAGTCCTGGATTTGGCCCTCGAAGAAATTCGCCAGAGCGTTCCCGCTGTTGAAGTGCGGGTTGCCGTAGGCGGGCGAGCCGTCAGGATAGGTTCCGTTGTAGTCGGCAAAGTAACTGCCAGCACCCCCGTAGTAGTAGTTCTGAATGATGCCGTTGGTGGACGGGTTGGTGGCGGTCTGGTTGTTGGTAGTGCGCTGGCTGAAGATACCGATCTTTACGGTATGGCTGCGCCAGACTTTGGTGAGGTTGTCACCAATGTTGGGCTGGAGTTTCTTCAGCTCGAGAGGGTTGTTGGAGTAGTCGGGCCAGAGGCCGAGCGGCAATCCGCCATAGGTAGTGTAGGTGCCGAGCTGGGGATACTGGGTATCTTTATTATCAAATGCTCCATTGTAGGGATAATCGATGGCTCCCTTTTGCAGAGCGGAAAGCTCACGCGCGTCGAAACCTTCAGTAAAGGAAGTGAGGGTGGCGTAGAGCTCGTTGGTGAGGGTGGTCGTGAAGATGGTGACGTAATTGGCGGCACCGCTGTGGACCCAGGTATCGTTGTCGACGCCGTAGCCGGGCGTGTTAACTTCGCCCATAACGCTGGTGGGCTCGTAGTAGGGAACGAGGGGCTGGCCCTGTTTGCCTTTTTCGAAGCTGTAGCGGGCAAAGAAGGTGTTGCGCGGGGAAATACTGTAGTCCACGCGGCCGGAGAACTGGCTGACGTTGTTGTTGACCAGGTCGAGCGCGTCGTAGTTGTAGCCGTCCGTGCCGGTTTGCGTGCGCGTAGGCAGGGGCAGGGTGCCGTTGACGAGGGCCATGGCGCCCGGATTGAGGAAGGCACCGATGTTGCCATTCACGAGGGCGGAACCGTCATCGCCAACGGTGGGTGGCGTGTTGAAGGTGCCGTAATTGCCGCTGGTGACGTTGGGGCCGAGGTACTGGGAGAGCGCGCCTGCGCTGAAATCGCCGGTGCGCATGGCTTTGGTGGGCACGAGGGCATGGATAATGGCGCTGCCCGCGCTGCCGTAAGCGTAGACATTGCGCTGTGCGTCGTATTCGGCGCCGGCGAAGAAGGTGAGCTTATTGAAGTGGGGAATGGGGCCGCTGAAGGTGCCGCCAGGATAAACGAAGCGGTCGTCAGGACGGGCGATGCCGTTGTAATTGGCGAGCCAGTCGTTGGCATTGAGCTGGCTGGTGCGGGCGAAGGTGAACAGGGAGCCGTGATAGCTGGAGGTTCCAGCCTGGGTGACGCCGGTGATGACGACAGGGCCGTTGGACTGGTCAGCGCCGAAGTTGGAGGTTTGCACCTGGACTTCGCTGACGAAGGAGGCGTCAATGTTTTGGAGGTTGGCGCCGAAGTTGCCAGCATCGGTGAGGTTGGCGCCATCGAGCTTGATGGTGATGCCGGCAACGGGCGCGCCGTTGGAGGCATAGGGCGTGGGCTGACCAACCTGGACCTGGGAGAAATCGGGAGCGGTGTTGGTGGAACCGAGGCTGCGGATGGCGAACCCGGGGAGGGTGCGCTGGAGTTCGATGGCGTCGCGGCCGACGATGGAGAGGCGCTCGAGATCTCCGGAGGAGATGGTGGAGCTGAGCTCGCCGTTATCGAGGGGCAGGCCCTGGAGGGTGCTGGTGACAGCGACGGTCTCAGTGGCGGCGCCGACCTTGAGGGCGATATCGGAGAGGGTTTTGCTGTCGCCGGCGTTGAGGTGAATGCCGGTTTCGGTGAAGCTGGCGAACCCAGCATGGGTAATGGTAAGGCTATAGTCGCCTACAGGGACAGCGGCGAAGGTGAAGTCGCCGGCGCCGTTGCTGGTGAGCGAGAGCTTCGCGTTGGTCTGGACGTTGGTGAGGGTGACACTGGCGCCGCTGATGACGGCACCGGACTGATCGGCAACGATGCCGCTGAGGCTGGCAGCGCCGACCTGGGCTCGGGCGGAAAGGGCACACGCCAGCAGCAGGAAGAGCGGCAGCACGGCGGCGAGTTTCCGGAAGAGCGAAACCCATGGATGAATTCGTGATCCTGCGGTATTGTTCAATTCGGTATTGTTCAATTCGGCCTCCAACTCGTTACTCCTGGGAAGCTGGCTCTCTGAATTTGGCCAGGTCCATCAAGGGAGAACGAGGTTTTTGCAAAACAGATTGGCTTATAGTGAGGGCGCAGGACGGCTGATAAGGTCCTTGCGGCAAGTTCGACGGTACTTAACATGTAAAGAGGGCAGGTAAAGTCCCTTAATTTCAGCGAGTTAAAGAGTGATTTTGGGCAGGGCAAAGGTAACCTGCGGGGCGGTATAATCGGGTGGTTTGGATGTGATGGGAATGGCAGTTGAGCCGGTAGTCGGGAGTCACGGAGAAGTCACCGCGGAAGAACGGACCGCGATCCAGGAGCAATTGGAGCGGTTGCTGGTGAATCCTCATTTTAGCCACAGCCGGCGGTTTCCATCCTTTCTGCGATTCGTGGTGGAGCAGACGCTGGCGGGGCAAACGGACGCGCTGAAGGAGCGAACGCTCGGGATTGAGATTTTTGGGCGGGATGCGGACTACGACACGGCGTCGGATCCGATTGTGCGGGTGACGGCTGGGGAGATTCGCAAACGGATTGCGCAGTACTACCAGGAGCCTGGACACGAGTGCGAAATGAAGCTATCGCTGCCGTCGGGGTCGTACGTTCCACAATTCCACTGGCCGAACACGACGGGGAGCGAGAGTGCGGGTCATGCGCTGACTCATCCGACTGGGGCCGCGGGGACGACGGCGGTGGGGACGGAGACGCATCCGGTGGAGACGGTTGCGCCGGTGCGGCGGCGGCCGATGCTGCTGGCAGCGGCGGGACTAGTGGTGGCGGCACTTCTGGGAGCGGCGGCGGTGCTGCTGTGGCAGTATGTGGAGCGTCCGGTTACGGTGGATGCTTTTTGGGCGCCGGTGCTGGGCGGAAGCGATCCAGTGTTGTTTTGCATCGCGGACCAGAATCAATATTCGGCGATTGCGCTGCGGGATGCGGCTGATCCGAGCAAGCAGATTACGCTGCGGGACAATTTGACGGCGGTGGTGATCGACGACCTGAGCCCGATTGTGCGGATTGCGGGAATTTTGCAATCAAACGGGAAGAAATATAGTTTGCGCGGCGAAGGCGCAACGAACCTGATGGATCTGCGGAACGGCCCTACGATTTTTGTGGGCGCGTTTGACAATGCGTGGACGCTGCGGCTGACGAAGGGGCTGCGATACCACTTTGCGAACAACGCGGACATGTCGCAGTTCAGGATTGTGGACAGCAGCGCGCCGGGCCAGAACCGATGGGTGGTGAACCGGCTTGAGCAGATGTCGACGAAGAATTATCGGGACTTTGCGATCATTGCGCGATTCACGGATCCGACGACGGGGAAGCTGGCGATTGTAGTGGCGGGCGTGAGCCGGGGTGGAACGATTGCCGCGGGCGAATTTTTGACGGACCCCGGCAATTTGGCGCAGTTGCAGCGCATTGTGCAGGGAGCCGGCGGGAAGAAGAATATGGAGCTGGTGCTGAGCACGCAGGTGATCGATGACGAGTCCGGCACGCCCAAGGTGGAAGCCACTTATTTCTGGTAGAGCGGGCTGACACGGAGCCCACTCGAGCCAACGTCGGGCTTGCATGGGGCACCCGGTGATCGAGGGAATCCGTTAGTCTGGCTGCACCTTCATGGAAATGAAACTCTTTTCTGCTGATTCGGGTGGCCGGCGTTTGGGGAACCTCGTTTTCCTTGCTCTGCTGGGGCTGAGTTTGTTGCAGGGCGCTGGGGCGCAGACGCAGCGGATGGTATTTGCGCACTACATGCTGACGAACCAGGATTATCAATCGGACACGAGCCAGGAAGCGAAGATCTCTTCGTATGAGCGGGAGATCAAAGAGGCGCGGGCGCTGGGGATCGATGGGTTTGCGCTGAACGCGGGCGGATGGCTCGCGCAGCGTTACTACATTGAATATGCGGCGCAGATGTTTGAGGCGGCGGCGCGGCTGGACGACGGATTCAAGCTGATGTTTTCAGCGGACATGTGCTGCGGGAATGGCGCGGCGGATGTGGAAGACATGATGAGGCGGTTCGCGAACAATCCGCGATACGCGCATGTGTATTTCCGCTATCAGGGGAAATTTGTGCTGACGACGTTTGCGGGGGAGAAGCAGGGGCCTGCGTTTTGGCAACAGGTGCGGGTGGATTTGGCGACGGGGCAGCATCCTTCAACGGCGACGGAGGCGAAGGCTCTGCCGCTGGTCAGTGGAGCACCGAGCAATGGTCCTGTTTCGATTTTTCTGGTGCCGGCATTTTTCTGGGGCGGGGAGTTGCCGGGGAAAGCCGAGGTGCAGCAGGGGTTCAATACGTGGAAGGCGGCGATTGACGGATCGTTTTACTGGGGGATTGCGGGGGTGCCTGGTTCGGAGGGGCCGCTGGATCAGCTGGCGAGCAGTGCGGCGTATGCGTCGGTGGTGCATGCGGGAAAGAAACTCTACATGGCGCCGGTGGCGCTGCAGTTCTGGGGTGCGAATGCGAATCGCTACTACGAATACAGCGGCGGCGCGGGAATGCGGCGCATGTGGATGGATGCGATTGAGAAGACGCATCCGGAGTGGGTAGAGATTATTACGTGGAACGATTTCATTGAGGGGACGTACATCAGCCCGATTGACGATCCGAATCGGTATGCGAACGCGAATTATCTGACGTCGAGCGGGATTCCGTTGGGCACACGCGATTATTTTCACAGCCATGCGGCGGCTGGGGAGCTGATGCGGTTTTATATCCAGTGGTACAAGACCGGGAAGCAGCCGGCGATCACACATGACAGTGTGTACTGGTTCTACAGGACGCAGTCGGCCGCCTTTCATACAGCCACGCCGAAGTTGGAACACAGGTATGGTCCGTTGGCGGATTTGATTTACGTTACCGCGAACCTGACGGCTCCCGCGGTGCTGCAGGTGCAGTGCGGGAAGCATGAATCTGAGGAGCGTTTGGCGGCGGGGAGTTCTGACACGGCAGTGTTGTTCACGCCGGGCACGACGCCGCAGTTCCGGTTGATGCGGGGCGGCAAGCTGGTGCTGGTGGTGGCGGGCGCGGGGAAGGATGGCATTGCTGCTTCCCCGCCCTTCAATGACTACTACTATTCGACGGGAATGATGGGGCGGTAGCGGTTAGTGGGTGGGTGCGGTGCAGGCGAAGCTGGCCGCGTCGTTCGGATCCCCGGTTCCTTTGTAGGTTGCGATCTGTGGCCACGCACATAGCGGGCGGGTCATGACTGGTTTGTGCGCGGCATCGTATTTTGTCGCAATGATGGTTTGGGGAGCGGTTCCCTTCTCAACCCATGCCTCGAGCGCGAGATGGATGTTGTGCTGCGCGTCGGCGGACGGTAAGACGAAACCATCCTGGCCGAAGTGGTTGGGGCCGGGGCCTCCGCCGCAGTGCTGCATGCCGGGAACCATGAAGAGGCGCACGGCGGAATCTTCGATTTTTGCGCCAATGGCGGAGCGGACGGCCTGGTAGTAGGCGATGGTGCTGGTGGGAGGAATGGCTGCGTCGCTCCAGCCGTGATAGAGGATGAGTTTGCCGCCGTGGCGGATGAAGGGGCGGAGATCGGGATCGGTAGAGTCGACGCTTTTTGCGGTTACGCGGATCGCGTCGGCAAGGGCGTGATCGACGTTGAAGCTTTCCAGCTTCCACTGCGGGTCGTTGTAGACCATGTCAGCGAAGTAGCGGGTGCCGAAGGCATAGAGGAAGCTTTGGCGGGGCGCTTCGCCGAGAATCCAGGGACCCCAGCCATTTTCGCCGAGCTCACCGCCGGGAGAATAACCAGGAAAGAGGATGGAGCCGGAGGCACTTCGCATGCTGCTGTAGAGGGTTTTGAGCGCAATGATTTGCGGTTGCGTGAGGCAGGCGTTGGTTTCTTCTCCTTTGCAGAGGAGAACCGAGGGATCGAAGTGGCATGCAGGTGGATTGTTGACAAAGCCATCGTGCGCGCCGCTTTGCGATCCGCAGGCAGCGAGGACGGCGGACTGGATGGCAGGCAATTTGGCGGAGGAGAACCAGGCGCCTGGTTGCAACAGGAGCGCCTGATCGAGGCGAGTGCCGTTGGTCAGAAGGCCGGTCCAGTTGTTCGCGGGGGCTCCGGCGAGGATGCCGTTGTAGTCGGTGGGAAAACGCTGGGCTTCCATTAAGGCTTCGCGGCCGCCGTCGGAACAGGCTTCGAAGAACGTGTAGGCCGGAGCGGTTGCGTAGTAGGCGCGGGTGATGGCTTTGCCGGCGACGGTCATTTCGTGAATGGCGCGGTAGCCGAAGTCGGTAACTTTTTCGGGATGGCCGATGGCCCATTCGGCGTCGATGAAAGAGCCGGTGTGCCCGGTATCGGTGGCGACCGCGGCGTAGCCTTGCTGTACGTCGGCGGCGAGGTCGGTGTAGTCGATGGCTCCAGCGAAGCCGCCGTTGCCGACGCCGAGGAATTTGCGATTCCAGTTATGCGCGGGGAGCCATACCTCGACCGCGATATTGGAATCGGCGGAAGGGGTGAGGTTGAGGACGATGCGGCAGAAGGAAGGCAGATCGCGGAAGGGGTTCTCTGCCTGCGGGCCAGCGTCGGCGGGTTTCGGAAGGTTAAATGATCCGGCGGGCTGCAATTGGGCGAGGGTGATGGTGGTGTGCGGGAGAGCGAGTTTGACGAGCGCGGCGCAGCTGTCGTTTTGCGCAAAAGCGGCGGGGGCGAACAAGAGGAAGACAGGAATTAGGGAGAGCTTGGGCATTGCACAGACTCCTGGAGACCGGAAACTCTCCGTTGGCAGTATAGGGCGAGGGTGCAAGGGTTTCGCAGATCCTGGTGTTTCAAGACATGGAGCAGGTGTATGGTCCTGGAGTGACGATTTTCACGTAGGCGCGTAAGGGGAGCCGGATGTACCAGCCGCAAGTGTACGGAATTGCCTTGTCCTTCATGGTCCTGAGCATGCTGTGCTGGGGATCGTGGGCGAACACGCTGAAGTTATGCCCGGGATACCGGTTCCAGCTGTTTTATTGGGATTATGTGATTGGGTTATTCGCGGGCGCGCTGGCGTGGGGATTGACGCTGGGCAGCCTGGGGCACTCGGGCGCGTCGTTCTTCGCGGATTTAGGGCATGCGAATGGTCATCATATTTGGCTGGCGTTCGCGGGAGGAGCGATCTTCAATGTCGCGAACCTGCTGCTGGTGGCGGCGATTGAAATCGCGGGGCTGGCCGTTGCGTTTCCTGTAGGGATTGGCGTGGCGCTGGTGGTGGGCGCGGTGAGCAGCTACGTGCTCGCGCCGGCGGGGAATCCGGTGCTGCTGTTTGGCGGAATCGCAGTGGTGATTGTGGCGATCATTCTGGATGCGGCCGCGTACCGATTGCGCGAACGGCAGCGAAGCGTGACGACCCGGGGCGTGCTGCTGAGCCTGGTGTCAGGAATATTGATGGGGAGCTTTTATCCATTCGTGTCGCGGTCGATGAGCGGGGTCGGTGGACCGGGACCGTATGCGGCGGCGTTTTATTTTGTGGTGGGAGTGGGCGTGTGCTCGCTGGTGGCGAATACAGTATTGATGCGGAAGCCGATTGACGGGCGGGAGCCAGTGAGCTTCAGGGAATATTTTGAGGCGCGTCCGGCTTGGCATTTGTGGGGCATCCTCGGCGGGGGGATATGGTGCACGGGCGCGATTATGAACTTTGTGGCGTCGCAGGCACATGTTGTGGGGCCGGCGGTGTCGTACTCGATTGGGCAGGGCGCGACGATGATTTCTGCGAGCTGGGGCGTGTTTGTGTGGCATGAATTTGCGACGGCGCCGAAAAAGTCGAAGACGCTGCTGGCGTGGATGTTTGTGTTCTTTGTGTGCGGATTGACGGCTGTGGCGCTGGCGCCAGTTTTTTAGGACTGGAGAGATTTCAAAAGCGGCTGCGAAGATGCCGCCACCCAAGCCCCAAGGCCGCGGAAGGTCGTCATACAATGACGGAAGCACAGGTTTTCTCGCCGCGGAGGGATGTGTGAGCGGTTGAAACAGGCGGTCTTGAAAACGGGAGTCCACCCTGCCCTGTTGTGTGGAATCAACGTTTTAAGGCCTTCTGAAGTGCTGCAGTTTGTGTGCAATTCGGCAGTTTGGGAGCCGAGAGTACAACTAAACGAACAACTGCGTTTTGGCAGGCGGGAGCTTCACGCGGTGTAGGTGACTAAACGCGCAGCCGTGTTTTCATCTTCCCGAAAAAGCTCGGATTACCTACTGCCGCCCAAGATCAGTTGTGTGAGCCCCAAAGTTGGGCTCGCTGGTAGCCAATAGGCGATCGGCTTCGCCTGTCTTGTGCACCGTGCGCGAAGCCATCATGCGTCGTAATGGCCAATCGCCCTCGCAGGGGCCTGTCGATAATTCCAAGCGGCCATCGATTGTTCGAATGTGTTGGAATCTCCAATCTCCATGAAGCCGATCTTCGTGCACGCGACGATTGCGCCGACCTACGGAACTCGGTGAAGTCAATGGTCAAACCGCCAGCCTGCACACGGTCCAAGAGTTGTCCTTATTGCTCGACGGCTTTGGTGTGGGCTGGTGATGCCTGCGCCGTGGTCTGCGCTGCTGCGATTGCCATGAGGGCGAACGAGCATATTCCTGTCTGCCCGCAGAGCCTTACCCCTCCCGGGGAGTTCGTTGGCCGCGCGAATTACGTTTAAGGAACTATCTCCCACTGGACGGTGCATTCGATTTGTTGGGAGTGTTGAAGAGAACGAAGCCGAAGCGTTTGGCTTCCATCCGGCTGCCGGGAGATCAGAGGCTGCCAGGCCTGATGGTCGAAGGAGAAGCGGAGTCGACCCGCGGGCAAGCCGGAAAAGACAACGATGCCTCCGTACTGCACTGGGGGACCCGTGTAACGCAGCGTTCCTGAGCGGGGAGTTGCAGCCCCTCCTCTGGGGATCTCGTTAGCCGGAGGGATTTTCACGTGGGTCAGCGTGGTCGACGCCACCTCTTCCGGAGAAGCTTTGATGGGCAGAGGTTCCGGATGCGACGTGGCGTTCTTGGGTTCGGGGGCGGAATTGCCTGGCATTTCGGTCGGAGGTGTTGGCTGGGCGCTCGGATTACTCTGCGCAGGCTCCGGTGTTGGAGACGCCGATGCATTTGCCGGGGGCGGCGGAATGTTTCCTGGGCTTCCCACGGCAGCGGCCCGTGCTGTGGATGGCGCGGCAGGGATTGTCGCAGAGGATTCCGGATGGGGATTCCTGGTGAATTCAAAGTGATCGCGGAAGTGCCATGCGGTTGCGCCGGATGCTGCCACGATCAACACAGCAGCCGCCGCGATGATGCGGAGAGTGAGTTGTTTTGGCGAGGTGGTTGTGTTCGAGTGCTGATCGGGCGAGGCCGGCTCCTCTACTGGGTGCTGCCTCGGGAGTGGCGCAGCGTCGCGGTGATCTGGATTCAATAGCGGAGACGGAGCGACGACATTATGAGGCTGCGGCGCTTCTCCCGCGCCGGTGACAAGTGCGTCGGCGTCCATTGGACGAGATTCATTTGCCTGCACTGTGGCATCCGAGACCAGCGGATCGACGATGAGAGCGTCCGGGTTCGGCGGCTCCTCTCGGGCTGGTGGCGCGGGCGATGCATTGGGTTCAACCGGTTTCCCGCAGCGAGTACAAAATGCCTTGCCTGCTCCGATTGGAGCCCCGCATGCCTTGCAGAACCGACCGGTCGAGTGCGTCACCGACGAGTCGGTCGCGGCCTGCAAAGGCACCTCGGGCATAAGAAGCGGTTTCCCGCAGGCACGGCAAAAGCGCTTGCCTTCTTCATTCTCAGCGCCGCATTGAGTACAAAATTTGCCGGGCATGGTTAACCTGCCGCCGTGCCGCATGCAGCGCAATAGGCGGTGTCTTCGTCGAGGATGCCAGGAACCCACGCGACTGTCGGGCGGATACGTTTCCCGTCAATCAGCGCATGGAAAAAGGGTTCAGGAGCAGAAAGCATTCGCATGGAATGACTCATTTCTCATTTCAGTTAAGACTCGCTTCGCCGGTGATAGCTGAGCCACAGCAGACCTACACCGGCGAGGACCATCAGGGCTGCCAGGCCGTAACGGCGTATCCAGTCGCCGGAGAGCAGACCGGCAACGACCGCAGCCCGCCCCAGTCCGAGGATCAGCAGGATAATCGCAATCCATCGCACTGCGGATGCGAACAGCGGAGACAGTTGCAGGAAACTCCGCGGCAAAAGCCCCTGGCGTACCAGGTATTCGGTGAGGGTTCGCGAGCTAAGCAGGGCTAACGAAGTAAAGACGACGACCAGCACGGCACCTGCGACGAGGAACTCCGGTAGCTCCATGTCTCAGAACCCCACGCGGTTGATTCTTTGTGCTGACGCGTAGGCATCGAACAATGACCAGATATAGGTGATGCCAACAGCCCAAAAGGTGAGCAGCACGAATATTCCCTTGCCGGCGTGTCCGTTATAGAACTGGCCTCCGCCGGGGAAGATCAATGAGAGCAGCAGGGCTACGCCAGGATTCTTGTATTCCGTGTGACGCACGATGGGAGGAGCCTGGGTCGCCTGCACGTTTTGGATCACGATGGAGGGCATCGTTGCCACCGCCGCGCCGCCTGAACTCGCGAGGGGAGTGGGTGCATGCAGAGAGATGGAACCGGACGCCGGCGCCGGCGCCGACGCTGCTACCCCTCCCAACATCGATCCGCAAAAGCGGCACTTGATGGCGGAGAAGAGAATCTGTTCACCACAATAGGGACATGCTCTGGTATCTCGTTCTGCAACGGCCGTGTTTGTTGCAGGTGAGATTGGGGTGGAGGTCGCCACCGCGAGGCGACTCTCCGCGCCGCAGCCTCCACAAAACGTGTCCCCATGATCGAGGACCGCACCGCACTTTACACAGTTCATCGTTACTCTCCATCGGCAGCGGGCCGTTTGTTACTGGACGTCGCTGACTTTCCCGTCTTTGAACGTGATCTTCATGCCCGGATACTGGTAAATCTTCCTGGACCCGAGGTCGAAGACGCGCTGCGGCTGACCCAGCGCACCGGTTACCTGATCCAGGCTTTGCCCCAGTGAAATGGTCGGCGGGGGGCCGGCCGGTTCGGGTGGGGGAGCCGCGATCGGGGTTCCTGCGGCTTGTGCCTGCGCGACTACCTGCTGCTCCGCAGCGTTCCCATCCTGCAATTGCTGATTGAGAGCGGCCTCTCCGTTGGGATCGGGTGGGGGAGCAATCCGCGCATAGAGTGTCTCCTGAGGGGCCGTCTGTGCCGAGGGGGGCGCTGCCGGCAATCCCTTCGTGCCCTGCTGCGCCTGCAACGTCTGCATGCCCTGGTCGATGGTTTCGCGCATGTGATTTTGCATCTCCTGCAAATCGCCGAGCGCGACCGTCACGGTGCTAGCCTGCTGGCACTCCTGCCCGCCTTTGCTGGCCAGCACCACCAGATCTGCAGCCTCCGCATCGGGCGCGGGCGCGGCATTCAGCTTCAGCACGTCTCCCCCGCTCAGCGCGCACTCGTTCCCGGAGGCGTCGACGACATCCAGATCGGCGCCCGCCACAAAGGTATGCGGCTGTCCGTCGGTCAGGAGTCTGCCAATGCCGCTCGAGCCCGGATCGGGGTCCTGACTTTGTGCGGTCTGCTGTGCCTCGCTGCTTTCGAGGGCTACCTGGTATTTCACTTCGTCCGCGATCTGCTGTTTCACCTCAGTCGTCAGTTCCGATCCTTCCGCTGCTGAGGGTGAGCCCAGGCTCTGCGTATCCTGCGCCGCCTGATAATTCGCGGCTAGGTCCTGCGAGATCATGTAATCCGTTAACCAGTAGGGCGGTCCGGCGTAAGTCGGGTACGGTGCAAATCCGTAATACGCGATCCACGGCGACGCGCCCCAGCCCCACGCGTAAGCGACCGGCATACCCCATGGGTTATAAGCCCATCCATAGAAGCCGGGACCGTAATAGAGACCCGGAGCATAGACGTTGAGGTAAACACCACGGTAGGCATAGCCGCGGTAGTATCGGTTGTATTCGTGGCCGTGGTAAAAGTAGGCGCGCCGCGCGAAGTCGTGACCGTGGTAGCTATAGGAACGCTGGATGTAGCCGGGGCGTCCGCGCTGGGCGAAGGCTCGCGAGCCGCCGGGGAACTGCCTGGTAACGCTGCGCTGTCCATTCAGCCCGTGATGGATATCCAACCCATGGCTCTCATCGTGCACATCGCTCACGCGGCCGTTGGATCGAGTCTGCACGGCATTGCCACCTGTCAGTGGCACCGACTTTGCGCCATGTGGTGCGGGCCTGCCGTTTATCCCGGCGTTCACCGTGTGACCGCCGCCTATGTTCAGAGGACGGGTCGGACCGGGCGTGTTGGGGCGTGGCTCTCGTGGCCCAACAGGTCCCTTTTCACCCCCTTCAGGAACTAGGGGGTGCGGGGTAGTCCGGTGGTCGTTGGCTGTCGGGCCGGTATTGGTTCTCGCTCCCCCATTCGCCGTGGGACCGGTGCCGGCTCTCGGTCCGGCGGTCGTGGGTCCACCCGTCGCTGCATTGCCGCCAGGCTGCCTCGCAGCGGGACTTGGCGCGGGAGCGGCTGGCGCCGGAGCGGGCGTTGCTTTCTTTTTGGATTGCGCCATCAGGTTCGAACCGCCAAGAAGCAGCAGGACACTGAGGAGACAAATTCCGGATTGCTTCCACATGGATGTAATCGTCATAAGGTCGTCATCCTTTCATTTCTGCTGCCATGCAACTCTGGCCTCTGAATCGCCTGCGCGGTCGAGCGCAGCTATTGAACGTCAGTCACTTTGCTGCCGGTAAAGATCACCGTCACATCCGGGTAAATGAATTTAGTTTTCGTCCCGACATGGGCAACAGACTTCGGCTGACCCAGGATCGCGGTGACCTGGTTCATGGTTTGCCCGAGAGATACGCTGGGGGGTGCGACGGGCGTTGCATCTGTTGGCGGAGGTGGCGGAACGAGTGGCGGCGGAGCCACCGCGGGAGGCGGTGGTGGTGGCTGCACGGGTGCCTGGGCCTGCTCCTCGGCCGGCTGGACGGTCAAGACCTCACCGATCGACTTGAGGGCATCTTCAGGCGAGGGGGTTGAACCTTTTGCAATGGGAAACTTAAGATCAGCGAAATAGCGGCCGTCGTCGTAAGGGTCGGTAACAACTCGAATAATAATGTCGGTTTTGTCGATCGCGATATCGCTTACCCAGAACTTCTCCCCGGTTACCAGAGTCTTACGCGGGATGCTGGCGGCTCCGCCGGGACGGCCAAGACCATCTGCCATGTCCACAACCATGGAATCGCTGAAAGTCTGCTTCAGCTTTCCTTTCTCATAAGTACTGCGGGGGGGTACTCCGACGGTAACTGTGTACATCAGCAGGTTGTCTTTCTGAAGGGCAACAACCGCCCCCGGCGTGACGACCGTCGATTTATCCCCGGAAAACTTGGTGGTTGGAATGGCTTCTTTCAATTTCTGCGCCAGCGCGGATTGTGCTGGGGTGTTTTGCCCTTGAGCGCAGTTGGTGATACCAGGAATTAGAACTAGGGCAAAGGCGAATGAATAGGCGGCATTACGCATTAGCACTGGCACGCTCCCAATGTGAAGAATGTTCGATCCGGCGAAACCCGTTCCGGCTTACCTCTGCAGGACGTCCCCCGAGCGCCGTTCCGGTTCACATGAGCACTCTAATGCGGGCACCGTCGATTAGTTGTGCGGCAATAGACGACAGGAAGTGACATCTACTGTCAGATCAGGAAACCGGGGGCGGTGTGCTGGCTTTGAACCGCTTTATTACTCGATTAACCGGCTGTTTCGTATGGGTACTGCTTGGTTAATCGTTGCGTTGGCAGAATGGAGAGGCTAAACTTCGACGAACGACCCATTACGTCAAAAGATGACTATTCGTGACACTCCGGTGTTGCGAGTCCTCCCCGGTCACCTTGAAGAAACATCGTTATCCAGAGGCTGTGGCATGTCAGATAGTGCCGTTGGCACCGACAGGTTGGATTCCTGGAAGGCGATTGCCTCCTACGTAGGCCGGGACGTGCGCACGGTCATCCGTTGGGAGAAGCAAAAAGGTCTTCCCGTTCACCGCATCCCGGGCGGTCAGCGCCAAGCTGTCTTTGCCTATTCTCACGAGATTGACGAGTGGATGAACCACGGCGGCGCTGACGCGGTTGCGGCCACGCACCCAGTGGAGCCGGTCGAAGAACCGCCGCACCTGACAATCCAAGTCCAGGCGGAGACCCCAACCAATCCCCGCTCAAAGCGCCCCCGGATCGCACCGTCCACAATCGGCGTTGTCCTGGCTATGATATTGCTCGCGTCATTCCTGTTGGCCGCAGCCTCGCGATGGATCGCTCCAAAAAGATTCGTCTTCGCTGGTGAAACCCAGATCACCACGGATGGCGCTATCAAGCAGGGGTTGGTTACCAATGGCAGGCAGCTCTATTTCGGCGAATGGCGCGACGGGCGAATCATCTTAGTCTCAGCTTCAGTGAATGGCGGCCGTGTCACGGAGATCCCCACACCTTTCGTTCAGGCACGGCCCGTGGGAATAAGCGCGGACGGTCGGAAACTGCTGGTACTCGCGGGAGAGGGGCCTGAGTCGGACCGCGCCCTTTGGGCCATCCTTGTGCACGGCGGTTCTCCGGAACGCGTTGCAAACATCGTTTGCCATGCCGCGTCCTGGTCTCCGGACGGCCGGCTGCTGGCGTATGCCACGGGGAATTCTGTTTACCTGGCGACTGAGAACGGCTCTACTTCATACCTACTGCAAAGGTTCAGCGGAATCCCTGATGCCCTTCAATGGTCCCTCGACGGAAAGGGAATCCTCTTCCGTCTTCGCGACATGAACACCTTGAGAGCGGCTGTATGGGAAATCAAGCTGAGCGAGACAGATCCCCCATCCGTGGATTCTCTGGTTTCTCTCACCCGCCAGCCGGCAGAGTATGGCGTCCCTTCTCCGCTAATAGATCGAGATGACGATGTGTTTATTGGTGAAGGACGAGAGCAATCCACGATCCTCGCGCTTGAGAAGCCGTGGCTTCGCTGGAAATCGGTGCCAAGATTTGTGCAATTCGTAAGAGAAAATGCGAACGTCAGCGATCTCGCACTTGACCGCGCCTCGCAACGGCTCTATGTGAACAAAGAGGTTGAAAGAGAAAATGAACTGGATTGGTTCGACAAAACATCGCACCAGTTTCATCCATTCCTTTCCGGAGTATCGGCACACGACGTCGATTTTTCCCCAGATGGCCATTCCATTGTCTATCTGCGGATGCCCGATGAGTCCATGTGGGTAGCGAATGCGGACGGCGGGGCGGCGAGACAGTTGGATTTGCCCGCGATTCAGGAGATCGAGTTGCCAAGATGGTCGCCGGGCGGCAAAGAGATTGCATTCATGGGACAGCGCGCTGGATCTCCATCCAGAATCTATATTGTTGACGCCAACGGCGGCACTTCGCGCCAGGCCTCAGAGGGAACGGACAACCAGGGAGCGCCCACATGGTCTCCCGACGGGAAGCACCTGGTTTACGGTCGCGTGTTTTGCCAAGAGGAGAACACCTGCGCGATTGAGTGGATCGACCTGGCGACCCGCAGGCAGACGATGATCCCGGGATCGGAGGGTCTCTCGACGGCACGCTGGTCGCCGGACGGACGATATATAGCGGCGTTGCGCTCCGACCTGCATAAGGTGTTCCTGTTTGATTGCAGGTCGACGAAATGGCGGATGCTGGCGGACGGTATCAACGGCGACGACTTGGCGTGGGCCCCAGACTCGAGTGCGGTCTATGCCAGCCGACCGTCCGGCGACCGCCCGGAGGTCGTTCGTATTTACCTGAAAGACGGCCATCAGGAACCGGCCGTCGACCTCTCCGCTTTCAGCAAGCTGTCAGGAAGAGTCGACACCTGGTTCGCCGTGACTCCGGATAACTCAATCCTCTTCGTTCACATCGCCAGCGGCAATGAGATCTACGCGCTGCATTACGTGGTGCAATAGCGTCGGCGCTCAAAACGAGGTATCGCGTCACACGGGCGTGGAGAACAATGGAAGCAGGCTCCATAGCTGGTTGTGACACGTAGTTATGAGAGATCCCTCATCGTATGGAATTGGGAGCAACCGGCTGAACCAGGCCAATTCAAACGAAAGAGTGGAAGCGAGCCCACGAGATCCAAATCGATTCTCGTCGGTTAGTAACCTCCCGGCACGTTTCGATTGAAATAGCGGATCAGCCGGTCGGAGGATGCCGCGAGAACCTCGCGTTTCAGGTCGGCATCCCACAGATTCCAGATCCGCGGCGCCCATCGCACGGTGAGGCCTTCGTCGATCACGAACGACTCCGTCAAATAGTGGACCGGTTGCTCGCGAATCACCTGTTCCCACTTTCGCGTCGCCCTGCTCGCCAAAGTACCAGGGTCGAGACGATTTGGATTCTCCTCAGTCTTCCCCTCGAGTGATCGCTTCACGAAAAACTGCTCAAAGCCTTCAGAGAGCGATCGGAGAGGAACCCTTCCGTTTGGATCTGCCAGTTCGGACATGAGCACCAGCAGGATCATCTTGTACGACATCGTCATCGGCTGCTTTTCGATTTCGTAGAGCAGTTCGTGGGTGGAGGGAGCCAGGACTCCCGGTGTTGTGACGACATCAACTTCGTCAAGCGTCTCCCTGTTAGTTTGCGTGCCACATTTTAGGGTGAGCCGCTCGAATTCGTTCTCCGGGTATTCGCGAAACTCATATCCGTGCTCATCGAGAAACTGCTTGTGCTGGGGGACAAGCCGGTTGGCAATAAACATCAGCCGAAGGGGCGTTGATGGGTATTTCGCCCGGTAGTCGAAGTAGTAGTAGAAATGTCGCTGAAGATGATCCTCATCGAGTCGGCCACACTGCAGTTCAACCAGCAGGTGACGAGACAGAACATCGCTGAAAAGCAAATCAGGGCGCCTGCCATTGATGACCACCTGCCGGCGGACGAGGGTCAGGCGAGGCTCGATGAACAGATCTGGGCAGTTGGCAACCGCTTCTTCCATCTGCTTTTCGAGCATGAGGCGACATTAAAATCCATGGATTGAAGTGTCGAGATCGCATCAGCCGCGCATTGACGATCAGTGCGGGATGTCCGTGTTTGGCGTTCCGCGGAATCGGTCGAGTGGGTCGCATTCAGTGCGGCGCAGCGGGCAAACTGCTCCTGAGCCTGCGCCCGCATTCCTTCTTTCTGGTAAATGCGACCTAACTCGAAGTGCAGGGAGGATACATTGGGGGCCAGGGATGCAGCCTTTTCCAGTTCAGCCTGGGCGTGAGGCAAGTCATTCACCTGTTGCAACGCCTCGCCAAGCTCTTCATGGATCCTCGGATTATGGTCGTCGAGGGCCACAGCTCTTGTGAGACTTGCAGCTGCATCGGCCGCATGTCCCTCGCTTAGCTGCAGAATGCCCAGGTCAAGCCAGGGCTGAGGGTCCGGGTGTTCAGCCGATTGCTGCCATGCGATGGCCGTTTGGTAGGCTACAGCGGCATCCGCATTACGATCCATTCCGGCATAGGCCAATCCAAGGTTGTATTCCGTCTTAACGTCGCGCGGGCGGATCTTGAGGCATTGGTCGAAATTGTCGATTGCTTCATGAAAACGATTTTCAGCGTACTTCGTTCTGGCGAGGTAGTACCGGTAGAGATAGCTGTCCGACACCCACGCAACCGCCTGCGTCAACCATTTGTCGGCATCGGCATAGTCGTGCAGGATGAAGTAATCCATAGCCACGACTGCAAGATCGTTGGCTCCAGGCCTTTGCAGGCGGGCGCCGGCTGTGTATTCCGCGAGTGAAGCATCCGCTTTGTCTTCCCGGTAGAGGGTATAGCCGAGGAGAAAATGAGCCTCCGCCGCATCCGGATGCAGAAGGAGAGCGTCGTGCAAGCTCTTTTCCGCGCGAGCGTATTCGCGATTCTGAATCATGGCCGCAACGTCCGCCAGCGTCTGAGATTGCTCGAGCGGAATCGGAATCTCGTCTGCGCTTTGCTTCTCGACAGATCCTGGGTTCGGGGCATCGAGAATCTGGCCGGCCACGCTTATCGGCGCGATCATCGCGAAAACCATCATCACGACCGCCGAAGCGGATAGCCAGCTGGCCCTACTCACTATGGGTAACCCGCTCATCTTCGCAACGTGCGGCTCCGAGTCTGGACATCGGCCCTGCAACGCGTAGCCAACAACGGAGCTTCCGTTTTCACTCGTCTATTTTATGTCCTTGCCATCGGTGAAGGAATGCGAGCCGGCCGGGGGAACGGCGTCCGGCTCGCGGAGGCAACTGAGATCAGAATTCGATTCTGAAAGTGGCTTGCCCCTGGCGATTGATGATGCCCGATCCTTCGCCCGTCACTTCACCGAATGTCGAGTCCTCGATGTTGTTATCGGGGCCGTAAACGATCGTCCTGTTGAAGGCGTTGAAGTAGTCGATGCGGAGGATCGCATTCACACTATCCGTGATGCTGAAGTGTTTGATCAGATCCAGATCCTCCATCCTCAAGGGAGGGTTACGCAGGCTGGCATAATTCCTCGCTGAGTCACCCAGCTGATATTGGTTGGCGGTTGGAGTAAACGCATTGGTCGTAAACATCTTCGGCGGCGCAGAGAGTTTCCCAAGGAAATAATCCTTGGCCATGTCGTAGTTGAAGGTTTGCCTCTTCACGCCTGGAACCACGAAGGGCCGATCGAATCCGTCAATGCCGCTCAGGCTCTCCGTCGGCCCGATCGGCGTACCCCCTTCATAATCGAAGATGCCACTCAGCTGCCATCCCCCAAGGATCTGCCCGGTGATGCCCCGGTTATGCAGAAAGCGCTCGCCGGGGCCGATGGGCAGTGCATAGGTAGTTGCCACGCGCACCAGGTATTTTTGATCGTTGTTGGACACGGTGTATTCCGGACGCTGATTGTATTTGTTCAGCGGTGAATTGAAATAAGCAGAGAATGCCCGGTCGGCGTTGGTCAGGTCTCTGCCGAGAGTCAACGATCCGAGATAGCTGAGACCGTTGGAAAACCGCTTTTCTCCCTGGACTTGCAGCGCGTTATAGAAGGACGAACCGGAATCGTCGTAAAGGTTCTGGACGTTGGTGTACTGAGGAAAGGGCTTCAGCGCCTGCTCTACCGTGGCGCCGCCGCCAAACTGACTCACAAACGCAGGGTAGGGATCTTTAATACCGGCCGCCACGGCAGCCGGAGAATTCACCGGCTGGCTCAGCAGCGAACCGTAACTCAGGATCGAAGGATTGGGTTGGTTAATCGGGTTCATTGCCGAAGGCAGATGAACCGCGCGATTCGCCACATAAGCAGCCGTCAGGAACATGGTCCATGGCAGTTGCCGCTGTACCGTTAGGTTCCAAGCCTGATCGTAGGGAGCACGGCCCAGGTTGCTGTTGAAGTAAGCGATGCTGTTGCCATTACCCATCGACGGATTGAATGGAACCACGGCGGGGAGAGGCATCGTGTTGGTATCCCAGTCGCCGTACCCCGGGGTGCTGCTGCCTGTGGAACTGCGATTGAATTCTCCGATCAGCAGATTGCCCATGGTCACCACGACATTGGCGGTTCCAAACTCGTACGCGCCACCCTGCAGATAGGCGAGGAATGCGCCCGCCTGAACGACAGTCTTGTCGTTCACCATGTAAGAAACGCCGAGGCGCGGTCCGAACTGTTTCCAGTCAATCGCTGCGCGGTTGAACCCAGCGCATCCGGCGCAACTGCCGAAGCGCACGGCGGCGCCCGGCAAGTTGGCGGCGCCTGGGTCGGCTTCTGTCTCATTCAGGAAGACAATGTAATTATGTTTCTCCGTGAACGGGACCATGATGTCCCAGCGCAGACCGGCATTCACGGTTAGCTTCTTCGAGATTTTGATGTCGTCCTCGACGTAAGGCGAGATGTCGAAGTTTCTAAGCTCCATATCGTTGGCTTCGATCCGGTCGGCTGAGTCCACCTCTCCCAAAAGGAAGCTGGCAAAGGAACTTCCATAACTGCCGAAGTTGGGATCGGCAGAGTTCGGTGTGGAAGTCTCCGCCTGGCTGAAGTTGAATTCGCCGGCACACGCGGTGCAGGCCTGCTGGTCCTCATATTCGCGTCTGGCTTCACCGCCGAAGTTGAAGGTATGGCGTCCTTTGCTCCATAGCCAGTTGTTGACGAAGGAGAGGCCGAGCTGGCGATCGGCATTCGCCGTTTCGCCCGGTGACACGCCCCAGTTCGTGATCGCATTTTGTCCGTTGAATGTGATGTTTGGAGAATCCGTGCTGTCCGCGACGCCGGCGAATGGGTGCCCCAGGTATTTGCTGGATTGGCCGTCGAGTTTGCCGTACCAGCCAATGCCTGCCGTCGCGACCAGGTTCGGCGTCACGGTCTTCACGTAATTCAGCAGAAAGCCGTCGGCATAGTTGTAGTCGTCCTGCGCGCTCTGCAATTCATTGGTGTCGGCGACGATGGGAGCGTAATTGTACGGCACCGAAATCTGATTGTCGCGCCACATGGAGAAGTGAAGGCTCTGCGATGGATTGAGGGTGTGGTCCACCGTGAAGCCGTAGAGATTTTCCATGATGGGAGCGTTGTGGACGGCGGGCGACTTGTTGCTTTGCAGGCCGTAATTGGTTCCGGTCCGATCCGGCGCGGGGATGGAAGGAAGAATCGCTTTGGCGAGGTTGCTGAACCGGGTCGTCGGAATCATGTTGTGCGGGAACGACTGGCCGGTGGTGGGGTCATAGATGGGAATCTGGTTGCCGCTGGAGTCCACGAAAGCGCTGAAATCCCCCTGGGTCATGGCTGTGGTTGGAACGGTCCCGATCGACGTGATGGGTTGGTTTTCGCGGAACCAGTCCGAGGTGAACAGGAAAAATGTACGGTTTCTCCCGTCGTAGACCTTCGGAACAAACATGGGCCCGCTGATGGTGAAGCCAAAGTCGTTCTGGTGGTCGACGGGCGGAATTGGCTTGCCCTGGGCGTTGAAATTCGACGCGAAGAAGCCGTCGGAATCGAACATGCTGTTGCGGTTGATTTCGAATGCATCACCATGCAGATGATTCGTGCCGGAGGCCATGTTGTAGGTGAGGGCACCCTGGCCGAGACCGTATTGCGCTGCGAACGTCGCCCGCTCCACCCTGAATTCATTCACCATCTCGTAAGGCGGGTTCATGTAAGTCTGCTGGCCTTCGAGGTTCGGCATGGCAATCGGGATGCCGTTGAAGAGGACCTCGTTCTCGAAGTTCATGCCACCGTTGATCTCA
Organism: uncultured Acidobacteriaceae bacterium; assembly: GCA_963817165.1. Taxonomy (GTDB): domain Bacteria; phylum Acidobacteriota; class Terriglobia; order Terriglobales; family Acidobacteriaceae; genus Palsa-343. Next base: position 39,713 of record CAWFNL010000026.1, read on the forward strand.
CGAGAGAAAGTGCTTCCCTGCACTCCCGGCGACAGGAAGATAAACTGGTCGATCTGCCGGGCGTTCCCGCTCAGTTCCACGGGCAGGGCGTTGAGCACTTTCGGCTCAAGGGTGGTCCCTACGTCGGGCTGGGTGGTATCGAGGGAGATGGCGTGGGAGACCACGTTGACCGTCTGGGTAGCCGATCCCGGAACCATTTGGATATCGACCGTCGGCGTGGTGCCAACCTCGATATCGATATGGGTCCGAACAAACTTTTGAAAACCCTTCGCCATCGCCGTCACGGAATAAAAGCCCGGATTGAGGCCGGTAACGGAATAGGTTCCGACGCCCGTGGTCACGGCGTGGGCGGCGACACCAGTAGCCTCATTCGTTACGGTGACCTCCGCCGCAGGAATCGCAGCGCCCGAACTGTCCGTAACGGTGCCGGTCAGCCCATTCGTTACCTGGGCATGCAGCCACGATGCGCCGAGCAGCACTGTGAGAGAAACGGCCATGACCCGAAACATCCGAATCCAAACCTTTTTCCCTGCGTCGTTGCGTTGTCCGTCCTGCATATGGGCCATCTCCTACCTCCAAATGATTGAAGCTTCAAGGCGATTTGTCACCGCTTCTCCGGGATTATCCACTTCGGGCCAAACAGTAGAAGCCATGACGAACCCTTGTCATGGGGCAATGGTGAGCTTTTGCTAAGGAAGTTCTGAGCTTGCCGTAACGCATCGGAGATCTTCGCTGAGGGCTATAATCTCCGTGAGTTCCGGAGGCGTACCAGCGGGTGCAGGGCGACTTTTGTGTCGGCGATTGGCATGTCCAGCCGAATATCAATTGTGTCGAAAAGAAGGATGGCACGAGCTTTCACCTGGAACCCAAGGTCATGCAGGTTCTGGTTTTGCTGGCCGCCCATCCTGGGGAAGTTCTGTCTAAAGATCGTCTCCTCAACGCGGCCTGGTCCGGGGTTTTTGTCGGCGAAGATGTTCTGACCCGCTCGATCTCCGAGATTCGCCGAGTCTTTGAAGACGATGCCCGGTCCCCTCACGTCATCCAGACCATTCCCAAGACCGGCTATCGTCTGATCGCCGCCGTTTCGTTCGATCCGTTCAACGGGCAGTCAAAGACGGAGCAACTCACGAGTCACGCCGCGGGGGCAGGTGCCGCATCGGCGCTCGTCGTTGCTCCACCCGTGGAGACCGCAGTGCCAGCCCCCGAACGCCCCCCGCTCCCGCCCACGGAGCCTCAGAACCGTCAGACTCGCCGCATAGTTGCCATGATGAGCGGCCTTACGGTCCTGGTGACCGCGGCTGTGGTGCTGGCCTGGTGGCACTTTCGATCCCGTACCGCGGTGGAAGCTCCCCATCCCGCGTACATCATCGTACCCTTCACCTCGTACCCCGGCTCCGAAGGGCAGGCGGCCTTTTCTCCGGATGGCAATCAGATCGCCTTTGTCTGGAACGGCCCCCACGCTGACAACAAAGATATTTACGTCAAGATTCTGGGCACTTCGACCCCGCTGCGGCTGACCACCGATCCAGCCGAAGATGTAGGACCCGCCTGGTCCCCCGATGGGCGATTCATCGCCTTCACCCGTCTCTCCCCCACCGGAAACGGTATCTATATAGTTCCTGCGATCGGAGGGCCGGAGAGAAGGCTCTATACGATGGTCGATTCCACCTCGTGGGAATACAGCGGCCTTACCTGGTCCAGCGATGGAAAGACCCTGATCTTCCCGGACCGCCTCTCCCACGACGGCCCTTCCGCGCTTTTCGCTTTAAATCTGGACACGCTCAGCCGATCCAGGCTCACCTCTCCTCCTGCCTCCTGGGACGGAGACTGGACCCCGGTGACGTCACCCGATGGTACGAAGATCGCGTTCATCCGCAGCCCAGAGGGTTCGGTGCGCGATGTATATGTGATGGATGCAAACGGCGGTACACCCCGCCGGCTCACTCAGGATGGCAGGCTCGTGGTCGGCCTGACGTGGACGTTGGATAGCCAGGACGTGGTCTTTTCTTCCAATCGCGAGGGAGAATTCGCCCTTTGGAAAATACCCACCGCCGGTGGAGCGATTGAGCGCGTAGCACCTGGCGCTGAAAACAGCTACAGTCCCGCAATCTCCCACAAGGGCAACCTCCTCGCCTATTCGCACGGAACCGGCAAGTGGGACATCGTTCGCGTGGATCTTCGTTCGTCCGCGCGCCAGGTTCTCACCGATCAGCTGCTCAGTTCCAACGAGCAGGATTCAGCCCCGCAGTATTCACCGGATGGGAACCGGATTGTGTTTCAGTCATGGCGTTCGGGCGCCCAGGAGATCTGGGTTTGCTCAGCGGACGGTTCCGGTCCTGTGCAACTCACCTCCTTCGGCGGCGCACTCACCGGGAGTCCTCACTGGTCCCCTGATGGAAGGCAGATTGCCTTCGATTCCCGCCCCGATGGGAGAGCCCACATCTTTGTGACCAGTCCCGACGGCGGAGTTCCGCGAGCCATCACCAGCGGCAGCTTCAACGACATCGTTCCCAGCTGGTCACCGGATGGGAAAACTCTCTACTTCGGCTCTAATCGCAGCGGCGCTTACCAGATATGGAAGGTCGCCGCCAGCGGAGGCACGCCGCAGCAACTCACAACCCAGGGCGGCATGATCGCGCTGGCATCCCCCGACGGACACTGGATATACTATTCAAAGCCCCAGACTTCCGGATTATGGCGCATACCCGTCGCAGGGGGAACGGAACAGCAGGTTTTGAAGAGTCCGCGCGATGGTTTCCAGGGCTATTGGGCCCTGACGAAAGACGGCATCTATTACCTCGATTCCAATGGGTCTCAGAGTTCGATCGACTTTGCCAGCTACGCGCAACCGGACCGCCAGGTCCGCGTCCACGTTCTCGACCACGAACCCACTCTCTTGTCCGGCCTCAGCGTCTCCCCCGATGGGCGATGGCTCATTTATGCGGATATGGCGGAGGCGGGCAGCAACATCACTTTGGTCGAAAACTTCAGGTAATCGAAGAACTTAAACAAAACCTCAGGGAAAGCGCACCCTTTCTTCACCGTGCAGGAACTAGATTCTGTGCATGCGAATCTGGCGCTGCGCTGTGCTGGCCATCCTGTTGCCGACCCTTTGCCCATGGGTGCCTGGACAGAAAATCGGCACGCCGACGATCCTGGATGTCTATCCGGACAAAGCCCGCTACGCTCCCCATGAAGAGGTTGTCCTCCTGGTATCGCTTCAGAGTTCAGAAAGCCCCACCCCGATCCGCGCTACGCTGAAGGCATCGTTCTGGCATCTGGATACGCATGTCGCCGATATTGCCCAGCCCGTAACCGTCTCCGGCCCTCAATCCGTTCAGCTGAAGATGCACTGGAACCCTCCGCCCGACGACTTCTCGGGCTACTTCGCGGACGTTCGCCTCATTGGCGCCGACGGCCGGGAACTGGGCCGTTCGCAGACCGCGATCGACGTTTCCTCAGAATGGAACCGCTTTCCTCGCTACGGCTACCTTGCCCACTACTCCACAGAAGAGGGCGCCGACCCGAAGGCATGGGTCGACGAGCTCAATAAATTTCACATTAATGGTCTGGAATACTACGACTTTCAGTACCGGCACGATCAACCGCTGGCCGGCACGGTAACCCATCCCGCAGCGCAGTGGCGCGACATCGCCGATCGCACGGTGGATCGCAATGTCGTCAACGCATTTCTGGCAGCCGCGCGCAGCTACAACATGATGAGCATGGCTTATAACAGCAGTTACAGCGCATACGTGGACGCCTTTACCAATGCCTCCGGCGTTCAGTTACAGTGGGCCACCTGGGATACCCCGCACGGGCCGCGAACGCTGGCTACAGCCAAGAGCCTGGACTTGCCCGTCGACCGCGGATGGGCTACCCCAAGGCTTATTTACATGAACGAAACAAGCCCCGAATGGCAGCACTATATTTTCGACCGAATGGCCGACCTCTTCCGCGTCTACCCATTCGACGGCTGGCATATCGATACCTTCGGAACTCGCGGCGCCTGGGCCTACAACGGCGCCTATGTGAACTTCATCGCCGGCTTCCGCCCCTTCATCGACAACGCGAAGGCCTATCTCAATAAACGGATCGTTCTCAATGCCGTGAATACCTGGGGACAGGATCAGATCGCGCATTCTTCCGCGGACTTCGTGTATTCCGAACTGTGGGAAGACCATGAAACCTACGCCAGCATCCTGAATGCAGCTGCACAGGTGCACACAGCCAATCCGCAGGCCGGTTTGGTCTTCGCCGCTTACCTGCAGCGCGCCGGCAAAGACGACACTCCGGCAGACACAAAATACTTCAACGCTCCCAGCGTCCTGCTTGCCGATGCAGTCATCTTCGCATCCGGCGCCGATCACATCGAGTTAGGCGACGGGTCGAGAATGTTATCGGGAGAATACTTTCCCGCGGATACGAAGTATTCCGTGACGCCGGAGTTATCTGCCCAACTGCGCCATTACTACGATTTCCTCACCGCCTACGAAAATGATCTTCGCTACAACGTGACTCCGGCTGATGCCTCGGTCACAGTCGCCGGCCATCCATCCAGCCCATACGGCGTCCCCAATACGATCTGGACCATCGGCCGCAGGAAAGGCGCCACCACGCTGGTTCATCTCATCAACCTTCTCGGCTCTGACGATCCTCGTTGGCGAGACGTTCATGCTGATCGGCCCGATGCTCCTCTGCTCACCAACTTGAAAGTACGCGTGGCGACCGACGATGAAATCGCTGGAGCGGGCTGGGCATCCCCCGACGCTGACGGTGGCAGATTGCATTCGCTCTCATTCACGCGGGGCGATGACCACGGCGAGCGCTACGTGGAGTTTGTCCTTCCGACTCTCAAATACTGGGACATGATTCAGCTCGATCACCAGTCTTCCGCGCGCTGACGAGGGTGGATTTCCATGCTATCGCTTCCGACGATGTGTCTCCTGCTGGCGGGCAATGCATTCGTTCCGAATTTGCATCACACCTCTTTGCCTGCGCAGAACCACCCGCAGCGTCAGTTCACCGCCGTGCACGCCCCCGGGGCTCCCGGAACCACGCCCTACTGGACGAGTGGCGACAAGCAGGGCCTGGGCACATCCACCACCCGCGCATCGCACGTGTGGTTCACCATTGGTAACGGCGCATTAAATGAGGTCTATTACCCCGCGGTCGACAAGGCCAATACACGCGCTCTGGAACTGATCGTCACGGACGGCAAGACGTTCACGGACTTCGAAACGCTGGATACGATTCATTCCGTCAAAGTTCCCGATCCGGCAGCTTTGATCTTTCAACAGGCGAACCTGGCAAAGAGCGGCCGTTATGAGATTTCAAAAAGCTATGTAACCGACCCTGCGCGAAACGCCCTGTTGATCCGCCTGCAGATGAAAATACTTCAGCCAGGCCCTCCGCTCCATGTCTGGGTGTATTACGATCCCTCTCTCAACAACTGCGGCATCCACGGCTCCGCAAGCAGCGACGGCCATATCCTGCTTTCGGATACGCCGCAAAGCCGCTTGCCGGAGGATCCAACGAATGCTGGGGCAACGCGCGGGGACGTCAGTTCGGCTTTGATGGCCGAGCCGGGATTCACTGCAACCAGCAGCGGTTTCGCCGGCACAAGCGATGGATGGAACAGCCTGAAGACAGAACACACCGTCACTGCCCGCTATCAGCGAGCCGACGACGGTAACGTTGCGCAAGTAGCAGAGTTGCCGGAAAGTTTCAGCCGCGGCGACGCGGTTGTGCTGTCGCTGGGTTTTGGGGAAACGGATCAGCAGGCCATCAGCACAGCGACCGCTGCCCTTAAAAAAGGATTCTCCCGGTCAGCCAGTGAATACGCCGAGGGCTGGCATCAGTACATCGCCGGGCTGCGCCAGCCGGCGCCACAGTATCAGCGGCAGTTTCAAATGGCAGCCATGGTGTTACGCGCCCACGAAGACAAGATCCACCCCGGCGCTTTTGCCGCATCGCTGACTGTCCCCTGGGGAAATGCATCGGATGCCACTGCGGCCGCCGTCGGCGGTTATCACGTCGTATGGTCCCGGGATCTTTATCAGGTGGCCACCGCCTTTCTGGCGATTGGCGACCGCGCCGCTGCTCTGCGAGGTCTCGGTTATCTGTTCAACACGCAGCAGCGGCCTGACGGGTCTTTCCCCCAGAATTCATGGCTTGATGGCAAGCCGTGGTGGACGTCTCTGCAACTGGATGAAGTGTCGTTTCCGATTATCCTCGCGTGGCAACTCAATCAGACCGATGCTGCCACTTATCAGCATCACGTTCGCACGGCGGCCAACTTCATCGTCCAGCACGGACCGGTAACGCCCGAGGAGCGATGGGAAGAGATGTCTGGGTATTCTCCGTCGACGATTGCGGCGGAAATCGCGGGGCTTATCTGCGCAGCCGACATCGCGCGCAGAAATGGCGATTCGGCCAGTGCAGACCTGTGGACGCGAACCGCGGATGCGTGGGCGCGCCACGTCGATGCATGGATGGTGACAACCACTGGCCGCTACGGTCATCGCTATTTCATCCGGCTTTCCCCAAAGGGTGATCCCAATTCCGGCGAGAAGATGGTTCTGAAAAACGATGCCGGCACATGGGACGAGCGCGACATCGTCGATGCAGGATTTTTGGAGTTCGTCCGCCTCGGCATTCGCGCTCCCAACGATGCGGTGATTGCAGACTCGGTGAAGGTCGTCGACTCCGTCATCAGAGTGGATACCCCAGCAGGCTCGGGCTGGTACCGCTACACCCACGACGGTTATGGAGAGCACGCCAACGGCGAACCCTATAACGGCTCCGGCATCGGCCGCCTCTGGTCCCTGCTCACGGGAGAGCGCGGCGAATACGAGCTGGCGAATGGCCGCGACGTGACGCCCTACCTCGATACGATGGAGAAAATGGCGGGGCAGGGCTTCATGCTCCCCGAGCAAGTGTGGGATCGTGCAGAACAGCCAAAACCCTGGCTGCAATTTGGGAAGCCCACAGGTTCAGCGAATCCTCTCGCCTGGACTTGCGCTCAGTTCATTCGACTCGCCATGGCACAACGAGATGGCCATCTCCCGGAAACACCCCAGGTTGTCCTGCGACACTTTCAACAAATGGCGCCTTCTCCAAGCTCCAACGAATGAAGCGAGAGCGGCCCATTGCTGAGTCTGCGGCCTGAAATTGTCGCGAAAGAGGAGCAGGAACGATGATCAGGGAGAGGCATGAAAACCGGGGTGTTTTTGATAACGGAAGGGTAACCCCACACCGGGATTGAGGGCGAAGCGCCTATACTAGATTCTAAAGACCCCCGAAAGGGCCCAAAACCACGAAAGATAATTATTTAATTAACATGGGTGGTCTGAAAACCATGGTTTTCGGTGCATCGCCCCGCTGAACCGCTCGACCCGCCGCGAAAAATGTCTGGCCGGAACGTAACTTTTGTTTGTACCGGTAGTTAACAGGTTTTCGGCCTGTTTTCCGTGCTGAACCGGCGCGACGCGCCGAGAGACAACGGGGATGGGTTTTCACTCGCTGAGCTGACCTCTTACGGTCGATCTCTGATCGCCTGCGACCGACCTGGAACCCTGATCCCTTACTTCCTTATATATCCCTCCAAACCATCTCAGAACTCCTTCCAGCAGGAATGCCTCGAGCCAGGTTCCTGATAGATCCCCCGGAGGGAGGCCGAACCGCGGACACTGCGGAGAGTTACGATCGCAACCTTTCACTCTTTTTGAGGAGTGCTTTTTATGGACAGTTTTCTTGCCGCCGATCCTCCGCAGCCCCTTGCGGTTCCGTTTGAATACATTGATTGCCCGGAGTTGGCCTCGCGGCTGACTTTGCCCGAGACCTGGGTGCGGGAGCACGTGCGTCATTCCTGCACTGACCCGATCCCGCATGCCCGCTTCACCAAGTACATCCGGTTCCGCTGGGGAGGTCCGGAACTGACGACGTGGCTCGAACGGCGTATTGTAGGGTCCAACAACAAGGCAGGGCGGGCTCCAAGGAAGGATACGGTTCAATGAACCGAGCCCGACGTCATCAGCGGGGATACATCTTCCGCAAAGGGGATGGATGGTATCTCCGTTACCGTGATTACGTGGTCGCGCCCAACGGCGCGGCCACGCCCAAACTGAAGTGCAAGAAGCTCGCTACTTTCGGCGGCCCCTATCGATCGGAGAAATCCGTTCGCCAACTGGCCGACGACTTCCTGAGGCCAGTCAACGACGGAACGTACATGGCGGAAAGCAACATGACTGTAGCTGATCTCGTCGACGGGTTCTACTTGCCGTGGGTCAAGGAACAGAGGAAACCCTCGACCTACAGCGGGTACCTGAAGATGTGGACCAGATATTTGAAGGGCCGTATGACCATGCGGTTACGGGACTTCAGAACGGTCGACTGCGAGATGCTGCTGGCCACTCTGGTCCGCAGCCGTCAGGAGGGTGGAAAGAAGCTGGGGATCCGCACCATGGCGCACATTAAGCACCTGCTCAGCGGCATCTTCCGGTACGCGATCCGGACTGGGTATCTGAACGGAGTGAACCCCGTTCGGGATGCGTTGCTGCCGGCGGCGACGCCGCCGTCAAAAACGTACGCGTACTCGCTCGACGAAATCGCGAAGATCCTTGACAACGTTCCGCCGCTTGCGCAGGCCGTGATCGCGACAGCGGCGTTCACGGGGCTTCGCAAGGGCGAACTGTGCGGGTTGGAGATGAGCGACTATGCGCATGCAACTCTCTTCGTACAAAGAAGTGTGTGGAGAAAGGAGGTTGGAGTACCGAAGGGAAAGAGAGGTCAGGGAGCTGTGCCGGTGATTCCCTAGGCTGTATCGACATATAGCCGCAGCAGAAGCCAGGAACAGGCGAGGGCGACCAGAGCCTGGAAGCAGGCTTTGGACTTTTCATAGCGGGTGGCGAGGCGCCGGAACTGCTTGAGGCGGCTGAAGCAGCGTTCGATGCGATTGCGCTGTTTGTAGAGCTTTTCGTTGTGCGGGCGCTGCTTTTTGCGGCATCGCCGGGAGGGGATGACCGCTTCCGCTTTCATGCTTTCGACATGGGCCAGGATGCTGTTGCTGTCATATCCCTTGTCGGCGAGGACCGCTTCGGCCTGCCGCTGGCCGAGCAGTTCCACGGCCTGCGTGCAGTCATTCACCTGTCCGGCGGTGATGCGGAAGTCGATCGGCTCGCCATTCTGATCGGCGAGCAGGTGAATTTTGGTCGTCAGACCTCCTCGGGAACGCCCCAGAGCCTTGTCTGAGCCCCCTTTTTGCGGCCCGTGGCCGCCTGTTGATGAGCTCGCACGATGGTTGAATCGATCATCAGATACTGGCTCTTTCGGTCCTTCACCAGCTCTGCGAAGATGCGATCCCACACCCCGGAGCGAGCCCAGCGTACGAAGCGTTTGTGCACGCTCTTGTACTTGCCGTAGCGCTCTGGCAGATCGTGCCAGCGGGCCCCGGAACGCAGCACCCACAGCACTCCGTTCACAAACATCCGGTTATCGGCCGCAGTGCGGCCCACATGCTCCCTGCGCCCCGGCAGAAAATCCCGGATCCGCTCCCACTGCGCTTCGCTCAGCTCATATCGACTCGGCGGCATGGACCCAGGAAACCAGGTTTTTACCCTGCCGCCAAGTGTATATGTCGATACACCCTAGCGCGCGCATATCCTCGATGGAGACATCGCCACGTTTCGCCCGAAGAAAATCCTGTTCGAGGGAATGAAGCGAGGCCGCGCTAATCTCGATTACCTCACGCGCGAGGTGATCAAACCTGCGCTCATTCAGGCAGGGATCACGTGGCACGGGTGGCATGCATTTCGCCGCGAACTCGCCACAAACCTTTACAGGCTGGGAGTACCAGACACCGTCATCCAGGCGATTCTCCGTCACTGCAATGTTGAGGTGACGCGCGAAGCGTACATCGATTACGATGCCGTGGATCCGCAGAGTTTCGCTGCAATGGCGGCTCTGCAAACCTCAGTGAACAACCGAGTACAACTGCGGCGGCTCAGGCCCGGGCCAGGGTCGTCGTACAATGAAGAAAGCAAAAGCGTTCGCTCATGCGGAGGGATGTGTGAGCGGTTGAAACAGGCGGTCTTGAAAACCGCTGTACCCGGAAGGGTACCGGGGGTTCGAATCCCTCTCCCTCCGCCATACTTCCTGAAATGTGTGAAATGGGCGTCGCGCGGTCTTGCCACAACTGAAGGCGTGTGACCAGATTTGCCCTCCTATGGATTCAGCCAGCGCGTCGGATTCTGGATCCTGGCCTGAAGAGTGCGCAGGGTTTCGCTTGGTCATACTATGCAGATGGGTCAGCATCGTGGGATTCGACCGTGCACCTCCTCCCATAGGACAAAGGGGCAGTTGCTGGTGCTTGGCTACCAGGCCACGTTGCAGGCGGATCCTGGATGGACCTCGGCCAACTCGCATGCCGAGCCGCTGGCTCCCCCATTGCCCGCTCCATGGATGGACGAATTTCTGGAGCCGGTGCTCGCCGTTGCTCTGCGTCTCCTCGAGTCTCGGGTAACGGGTTCACAGCGAGTTTTTGCCGGGCTGCCTGTTCCCCTGGATGGGCTGACCAGCGTATTGGAGCAGCGGCTCACAGGAATCTTCACCCAGGCTCTGGCTGCTTGCCTGGAGACCGACGATTCTTTCCCGGCATCAACGTACGGTGACATCATTTGTAAGTTCCCGATTCTTTCCCGGTTGATGAGGCGCGCGGAGGCGGAATGGGCCGACGCCGTGGTCGCTTTTCTTGGGCGGCTCCAGCATGACGCCCCAGGTTTCCCCGCATGGCTGGGTGTTGAGAGGCTGCCCCCCATCGCATTGCTATCTGCGACAACGGCCGATCTTCATCCCGGCGGACACTTCGGCATCCGTATCGTTTTCGACGGTGGACTTTGCCTGTATTACAAGCCCCGACCCGTCACGGGCGAATGGCTCTGGGGCGGGTTGCTGGACGCAATCGCGGAGGGAGACCCGGCGTTGCGTCTCCCTGCGGCCCGCGTGCTGGCTGGCAGACGGGCTGGGCAGTATGGGTGGGCAGAATCCGTGCTCCCGTACGAATTTGTGGACCCAACTCGCGGTGCCACAGTCAGGACCGGAGACCACGACTTCTGGCACGCCGCGGGAGCGACGCTGTGTCTGGCTCAGCACGTTCGGCTGACCGATTTGCACCTCGGCAATATTCTTGCCACGCCTTGCGGACCGGCGATTACCGACGCAGAATGTCTTGCCAGTCCGCAGCTGACCCTTTCCGAATCCGGCGAAGCTGAGGCGAGTCGAGCGTTATCCGCTCTTTTGGACACGGGGCTGCTCCCACGCAAATCTCCCACCGGATTCCCTGATGCCTCCGGGCTGTTCGGAACCGCTGCGCCCGTTCCAAGGATCACGCTGCCAACGTGGGCGCTCGACTCCGGTGGCAAGTGGCGGCGGCTCCAGCCTGCTCCCGCGGTTCTGCTCGACCACGGCAACGCTCCCGCGTGCACCAGCCCTGTCGCGGTTCTCCCGCAACTGCTCGCCGGATACCGCCATGGCGCTGAAGTTTTGCGATCCGTGCGAAGCGGTCTGCTTGACTCTGGTTCGTCGTGGCGCAAAGTTCTCGAAACATCGCATGCCCCGCGCACGATTGTGCGGGACACGCTGCGCTATGCGATGATGCTCAGCCGGTCTCTGGAGCCCGCTTGTCTCGCGTCCGCCCCTCGTCGCGCCGCATCTCTGCTGGACGCGCTGCGCGATGAGGTTCCGGACGCGCTGGCGCCGGCCATTGTCCGTGCCGAATCGCATGCGCTCCAGCATCTGCACATCCCGCGGTTCGTCGTGCCGCCTGGTACGCGCACGCTCACCACGGGCGCCGGGCGGGCGCTGGCTCGCAATTTTTGCACCGCGGCGCCTGCCGATGCTGTCGTGAAGCAGATGGAAGAGCTTTCTACCCAGCGGTTGGAATCGGTCCAGATCCCGGCGCTGCTGCTCGCCATTCTTGGGTAGCGAACGGACCCGCAAGGACATTTTGCGGGTGCCGCGCGGGCATCGTGCGGGGCGTAAGTCGCGTGTTACTATGCCTACACGTTGTCGGCGTCCTGCCGATTAACCTCAAAATTTCTGCCTCAAAAAGGAAGATCATGACCAACATCGAACGTCTGCAACAGGCTGGACTCGTCGAGGTCGACCATCAGCTCACCCCCGATGAAATCAACAGCGTGAACCAGCTGAGCTCGGCCGAAGTTGACGCCCTGATCTCCATCCGCGCCAAGCTGGGCGACGATTTCTTCACGCATAAGGTGCAGGTCGGCGATGGCCACCGTATGGGAACAGTACTGCTGTAAGCGCGGGACACTCAAAGCATGGAGGCTTCCATCGCATTGACCCAGCACGACGCAGGGAGCACGGTGACCCACAGCCAGAGGCTGCGTGCGACCATCTCCCTCGCCCGCGCGCGGCTCACGTCGTTGATTCGCGATGTGTGGATGCATCCGCGGCTGGGTGAACTTTACCCGGAGTTCCTCTTCGCGATGTATGGCGTGACGGCTGCGTCCGCTCCGGCGATGCGCGCCGCCGCCGATCTTTGCGAAGCGCTGCCGAGTGACTCGCTGGCTCCGTGGCTGCGCGATTATTACCTCGAACACGCCGAGGAAGAAGACGGGCACGGAGACTGGCTGCTGGCCGACATTGCCTCGCTGGGCATCGCTCGTGAACGCATCGCAGAACGCCTGCCCTACCCCAGCGCGGCAGCTCTGGTGGGCGCGCAGTATTACTGGATGCGGCACGTGCATCCCATCGCTTACCTCGGGTACATCGCTGTGCTGGAAGCTCCTACGGAGATTGGATTCCTGCGCGAAGTCTCCGCGCACACGGGAATCCCGATGGCCTCAATGTCGTGCCATGTGCGGCATGCCGAACTCGATCCCGGGCACGTCGCCGAATTCGATGCCGCTCTGGATGCGCTGCCGCTCACGCGTGCGCAGCAGGACCTGATTACGGTGAGCGCCATCACGACCATCGGTCATCTTGAGCGCGTCTTTTCGGATATTCTGGAACACTTCGAGCGCATCGGCAAATCCTCAGGCGCCGCAACTATATTTACGACTGCCAGCCCTGTGCTCGCCTAAACCGGTTCCAGAATCGAGTCTTCGGAATGTTGACGACAGTCAGTCCGGGTGATCAGCTGCTCCACTATCGCCTGGTTCGCAAGATCGGCGAAGGCGGGATGGGTGTGGTCTTCGAAGCGGAAGACCTTCGCCTCGGCCGCACGGTGGCGATCAAGCTGATGCAGCCGTCCATCTCCGAAAATGCCGACGCGCGGGCGCGATTTCTGCGTGAAGCGCAGGCGGCTTCCGCGCTCGATCACCCCAATCTCTGCACCATATATACGGTTGAAGATGCGCCGGACGGCTCGCTTCTGCTGGTGATGGCCTTTTACCGCGGCCAGACAATCGCCGATCTGCTGCAGCAGCGCGGAAAGATTGACGCACCCCGCATCAGCGACGTTGGGCGCCAGATCGCAGCCGGCCTGCACGCCGCGCACATGGCCGGCATCGTCCATCGCGACATTAAGCCAGGCAATCTTTTTCTGCTGCACTCCGGCACCGTCAAAATTCTCGACTTCGGCCTCTCGCGGGTCGCTCACCAGCGTCAGCTCACCGCGCCTCATCAGATCATGGGCACACTAGCTTACATGCCGCCGGAGCAACTCACAGGCAAGTCGATCGATCATCGCGCCGACATCTGGGCTCTGGGAGCGGTGCTTTACGAGATGGCCGCCGGGCACTCCCCTTTCCGCCAGGCGAGTGAGGCCGGGACCATCGCAGCCATTGCCGAAGGGCGCTACATTTCGCTGCGCGAGGTGCGGCCCGATCTTCCCAAACCTTTGCTGGTCGCGGTCGAGCGCGCCCTTCGCGTTCATCCGCATGAGCGGCACGCCTCCGCCGGGGAGGTGGTCACCCTGCTCAGCGAAGACACCTCCGCGCAGGCAACTATGAAGACGCTGCCAGGCCTCGACATTCCGGGGGTGCCGCCCGTTGCTTCGGAGATGCAGGCGGACATGCCGACCATCGCGTTGCCGAGCGCGCACAGCGCCGGCCTGGGCGGTGCGGGCCCGGCGAGCGCGGGCGTTGGCAGCGCGGGGCGTGACCGGGTCTCGGCCAGCGGCCAGTCGGGAGACAAGGGGATCCACATCGCCGTGCTGCCGATGCGGAACGTGAGTTCCGACCCTGAGAATGAGTATTTCAGTGACGGCCTCACGGACGAATTGATCTCGTCCCTCGGCACGGTCTCCGGCCTGCGCGTTGTGTCACGCACCTCCGCATTTTCTTTCAAAGGATCGACGCGCAACATCCGCGAGATTGGCGAAGCTCTGGGCGTGAGTGTCATTCTGGAGGGCAGCGTGCGCCGCGCCGGCCATCGCGTCCGCGTCACGACGCAACTTACCGACGTACAGCAGGGATTCAATCTCTGGTCCTCGCGTTTCGATCGCGAAGTCGCCGACGTCTTCGAGTTGCAGGATGAACTGGCCACCGCCGTGGTTTCCGCCCTGCGCGACAAGCTCTCCGCGAATCTGCATCCTTCCGCTCTGCAGCCGAGAACTCCGATGCAGGGCGAAGCGTATGAGGAGTACCTGAAAGGCCGTTACCACTGGAACCGCAAGACAATCGAGGACGTGCAGCTGGCCGGGCGCTACTTCGAGCGAGCCATGAAGCTCGATCCCAGTTCCGCGGCCGCGCATGCCGGCGTCGCCGATTACTATTGCCTGCTGGGGACGTTCGGGATAATGCCGCCGCATGAAGCGTGGCCGATGGCGCGCTCATCCGCGCTGCAGGCCATCGCGCTGGATCCAACTCTGCCGGAAGGGCATCTCGCGCTCGCTTCCGTTCTCCAGTTCTACGACTGGGACTGGGAAAGCGCGCGGGGCGAACTGGTCCGCGCCATTGAACTGCGTCCGCAGCGCGGCGAGACCTACTATCTGTATGCCGCCTACCTGATGAGCCAGGGACTGCTCGACGAAGCGCTGGAGCAAATCCGCATCGGCCTGAGCTACGACCCACTTTCTACCCCGCTGCTGGCTGCCGAGGCTCTGCTGCGCGCGTATATCGGCGATCACGACACGAGCATGCTGCTGGCCCAGAGCGCTCTAACTTCCGCGCCGCATTATTTTGAGCTTTATTACGCGCTCGGCCTCTCACAGACGCTGAGCGGCCGCGCGCTCGAAGCGGTAGAAACTTTCGAGCGCGGTATCGAGCACAGCCGCATGCCGGTTCTGATGGGATGGCTGGCTGAAGCTCACGCCGAAAGCGGCAATCTGGACAAAGCGCGCGCCGCATTGAACGAGATGCTCGAGCTGGCCAACGCGGGGAACCCGATGCCCATCCCCATCGCCGTTGCTGCCGCTTCCCTGGGGGATACCGAGCTCGCCTTCACGTGGCTGGAACGCGCCGCCGAGCGTCGTGACATCTTCGTCGCGTACATCACCGTGTTTCCGAGCCTGCGCAAGCTTCACGATGATCCGCGCTACTGCAAACTACTCGATCAGATGAAACTCAAACATCCATCCACCCACAGGAGACGCCATGCTACTGGGCAGAGCCAGATCAAAGCATGATCCAAGGACGCTGCAACTCGGCAGCTACGTCGCGTTAACGGAACTGCCGGTCCCGCCCGCGGTGGAGATGCTCGACACCACGGCGTCGTGGCCCATGCTCGCCAATGACCGCTTTAACTGCTGTACCTCGGCGTCCGCCGGACATATGGTCCACCACTGGACCGCTGCGAATCAGAAGGGCGTGTTTCTGACGGACGATGACATTATCCGCGCCCATGCGATACTGACCGGCGACCGCCTGATGGATTGCGTCTCCATGCTCGACGCTCTGAACTTCTGGCGCAAAACGGGCATTGGCGATCATCGCGTTTACGCCTACATCAGCGCGGGCCATTCAGGCGACGTCAAGCCCGACGACCTGCGCGCCGTCATTCACATGTTCGGCAGCGCTTACATCGGTCTCGATCTGCCGCAATTCGCCACCACCGGCGATCCGCTGCAATGGCCGAATATTCCATGGGAAATTCCCCTGAACGCGTCTCCGGAAGAGACCGCCCCGCAGCTTTCGATGGGACACTGCGTGGCGGCGGTCGGCTACGACGACAAGCTGGTCTACGTCGTAACCTGGGGGCGGCTCAAAACCATGACCTGGGAATTCCTCGAGCGTTACGCCGATGAAGCTTATGCCGTGCTCAGCCCTGATTGGGTCGAACAGGATGCGAAGAGTCCATCCGGCTTCGATCTGGACACGCTCGCGCGCGACCTCGCCCTCGTCAGTCCTTACGCTCCAAAACCGTAGGGCCGTTGCGTTTACTGTGAGTTTCGCAGCCCTACTTGAAGAGGTTGCGATGCCTGGATCACTGTTCCACGGTGAGGGAGAGCGTGGCGGTCGCCGGAGCGACTCCATTGGTTCCTGTTGCTGTGACGGTGAGTGTGTAGGTGGACGACGCTGGCTGGGTGGAGTTGCTGGTGCTGCTGCACGCGGTCAGCGCGACAAGAAACGCGGCCATGAAGAGCGCCGCGAAGACTCCGCGCAGACGACGGCGACGGAGGCACAATGGAGCGGCCAGCAGCCCGATTGGCCAGAACAACACGCCCAGCAGGCGATTCTCTCGGGGCAGCATGGCGCTGGTCGAGGTCGTGTGGACGCTGACGGCGACTGGGGTCGAGTTGATAGCTGCGGTGATCGTGGACGTGGGGGGAGCGCTGGTGCAAGTGGCACCCGTGGGAGCGCCAGTGCACGAGTAAGTGACGGTTCCAGCGTAATTGGCGGAGCCGAGCGCCAGGTTGAAGACCGCGGTGCCTCCGGCCGTGACGGTGGCGGAGAGGCTGCCGGAGGTGGCTGGGCCGAGAGCGATGCTGGGCTGCACTGGCGTCGCGCTGACTTCGTTGGAATTGGGGCTGGGACCGCTGGCATTGGCGGCGGTTAGAAAGTAATAGTAGGTCGTTCCGTTGGTAAGGCTGGTGTCCTGGTACGTGTAAGTCGTTCCGTCGAAAGTGGCCACGGGCGTTGCCGATTCCTTGCCGGAAGCGGTGCCTCGATAGAGATCGAAACCGGTGGGTGTGCCGCCGGCTCCGGGTGACCAGGTGAGGTTCACCAGAGCGTTTCCGGCGGCCGCGTTGAGGGTGGGCGCGGCAGGGGCGGCGGCTGCGTTGTTGGAGACGCCGTAGTAGAAGGTGTTGCCGCTGAATCCGATGTAGACGGTGCCGAAGACATCCCAACTGGCGGCCATGGTGTTAGGGATATCGAGAATGCCGTCGGGATAGTTGGCGATGCGATTGAACGTAACTCCCGCATCGATGGACTGGAAGATGCCCCAGTTGGGGTCGCCGTGGTAGAGGCCATAGACGTAGATGGCCGGATAGGTTTTGCCAGTCGCGGCCTTACCGAGGGCCAGGGTCCAGGCGTAATTGAAGACGGGAATACGGGTGAAGGTGTTGCCGCCGTCGAGGGTGTGGAAGAGACCGTGGGACGAGGCGCCGCCGTTGCCATCAACCATCCACATATCGCCGGATACGCCGGGAACCGCGGCGAGGGTTCCGTGATGCGGGTAGTTGGGAGCGTTTGTGGCGGCTTGCTGGGTCCAGGTGACACCGCCGTCCGTGCTCTTCCAGAAACCGCCTGCGGTCATATCGATGTAAAAGGTTCCGGGGGTGACGGGATCGGCGACGAGCAGGTGTTGGGAAAGAGCGAAGATCCACGGTCCCCACTGAAAGCCCATGTAGGTGTAGGAAGTATTCGAGGGGCACTCAGTGCGCTGGATGGCACCGGGCACGGAGTTGAAGGACTGCGTCTGCGTCCAGGTGGCGCCTCCGTCTTTCGAATAAAACGGCGCAGGGCCCTGGGCGAATACGGAAAAGTCGTTGTAGTTGCTGGGAATCCAGACGAGATTGTCGCCGCCGGGGGCGTCGTTTTCGTGGCCAGATGCGCGCGCGGAAACGGCAATGCTGCCGAAGTAAAGGACGCAGGGATGGGTTCCGGCGGCGATGGAGGGGAAGACCTGCCAGGTGTTGCCGCCATCCGCGCTGTAGCCGCTGAAATTCGAGGACAGCGCGGTGGTGTTGCCCTCGGAGAGGTTATCCGAAACTTCGACGACATATTGGGGCTGGTTGGGCGCGTAGTTGCTGTCCGTGGCTGAAGAAAGGCCATCATTGTTGGCCCAGAGATCGATGGGAAAATGTTGCGCGGAATACGTGGACGGATCGGTGATGGTGAAGAGGGTTTCGTCCTCCACGGTGAGGACGGGATTGCCGCCGGGAGGAATGGCACTGGGCTCGGCAACGGCTTCTTCAATGCCTTCCGAAGAACTGGTCCAGATGGGGGGATTGGCGATGGAGTCGGTGGTGTCGTTGGGGGTGTTGGTGAGGATGCCGTCGTTGCCGCAGGCGATCCAGAGAACGCCGGCGGGATCCATATAGAGCGCACTGACGGAATCGTAGTGTCCTTGCGGACGGAAGGATGAGGGGCGCAGCCACGCGATAGGTTGGGTGGAGGAGAACTGCAGAGGACCGAGATCGGTCCAGCTCGCCCCGCCGTTGAGGGAGCGGGCCATGGCGCTGCCGCCGGTGGCGAAGATGCGCATGGCGTTGGTGGGGTCGACCGCGATGCCGCCGTTTCCGCCATGCGGAGAAGCGCTGGTGGTCCAGGTGGCGCTGGCGCGTGTGTATCGGTAGAGATTGTTGTTGCTTGCATCGGCGATCCAGAGGTTGCCGAAGTTATCGAGGGTCGCGAAGCCGACGGTGGAGGCTCCGGAACTGAGGACTGTCCCGGTGATGTCCGTCCAGGTGTTGCCGCCGTCTGCGCTCTTCAACACGCCGCCTCCGATGACGGCGTCGCTGTTGGTTTCGTTATGGGTGATGTAGGTGACGTAAACAATCTTGCTGGCGGTCTGGCTGTTGACGGAGGCGGTTCCGGAGCCGCCGTCAATGCGGGGAAGTTGGAATTCGTAGCGCGTGGTCGATGTGGAGACGGGAAGGCCGGAGCCGGTGACCTGAGTCCAGGTAAGGCCGCCATCGAGGCTGCGCTGGAGGCCGTCGGGATTGCCATTGCTGGCGCCAGCGCCGGGAGGCCCGAGGTACGCCACGTTGCTGTTGTTAGGATCGATGACGATGCGTTCGCCGGTGGTCTCCGAAGAGAGATTGCCGCTGAGGTTGAGACTGCCGGCGGTCCAGGTTTTTGCGCCATCGGTGCTGGAGAAGACATTGAGGCCCCAGGAATTGCCGATGTCGGCAGAGCCGTTGAGCGTGAAGACGGCCAGGACATGATTGGGACTTTGAGGATCGATGGCAATGGCTCCGCCGCCGCCGTTCATGGGAGCGCCGGTATAGCCTGCGGGAAACGCGCCGGAAACTTTGGCGGGAAACCATTGCTGCGCGGTGTTGTCCCATCGATAGACTTCGTCGACGTCGCCGCGGGCATAGCGGCGGGTGGGATCGGTGGGACTGACGGCCATGCCGCGCATCCAGCCTCCGGCGCCGATTTGGACGGGATTCCACTGATATTGCGCAGTGAGGTTGTTATCTTGCGCGCGCAGGGACGATGCGGAAACGGCGCAGACTGCGGTCAGAAAGATCGCAGGAAGGATGCGCGACGCGACGAGGGTCTTCGCCGGGTGGGTCTTGTCGGCAGGTCGCGCAGTTTTCGGCACAAGACACGATAGCCCGCGCAGATGGCGGTCGGCTAGAGTACGGCGGTGCTTTAGCGGGTCACGCGAGGCTCACTTTGAGCGCCGCCGCGAAATCTACTGCCGGTTTGTACTGCGTGGGCAGGGTGAGGCGCAGAGAGCCGGGACCTTGTTTCCAACCGAGGCGTTCACCGGTTCCGATGAGCTCCACGTGGTGGATTTTGCCGGGCTGCGTGGCGTTCGACGTGCCGAGGGATTCGATCGCGACTTCGCCGGTGGGCCAGCCGAGGATGAGCGCGTAGACGATGTTGTTGGCTTTGTTACGGGTGAAGCGGATGTCCTTTTCGCCGAGGGCGCTCACGCTGTTGCCCTGAAACGAACCGGCCTTGATGGCGTTGGGACCCTCGCCATAGACCTTCCAGGGACGGGTATCGTAGATGGCTTCGCCGTTGACGCTCATCCAGTCGGTAATGCGGTCGACGACGGCGATTTCTTTGCTATCGATGGTGCCGTCGGGACGGCCGGGGATATTGAGAATGAAGGTTCCGTTCTTGCTGACGGTATCGATGAGCCAGTGGATGACGTCACGGGGCTGGAGATAGCCGCCGTATTCGCCGGGCTTGTCAAAGAGAGCGCGATCGTAATGCCAGTCGCCGATGCAGGTTTCCGACTGCCACGGGTAGGGCATGATTTTGTTTGTGAGGCCGCGCTCGTAGTCGACGACCACGGACTTCGCCCACGTATCGGGAACATTCTTGATGGTGATGATGCCTTCCATCTTGCCGTCGTGGGTTTTGAGGTTGTGGTTGTAATAGAAGGCGCCGGCGTTCATGCCGCCCCAGCCGAGAGGGAAGAGCGGATTGTCGAAATAGAGCAAGTCGGGATCGTGCTGCTCGATGAGGTCGCGGGTGCGGTCGTAGAAATTCTTGACGTACGCCGGATCAGGCAAAGCGTTGAAGGGATGCTTGGCGCCGTAGAGGCGCTGCGGGTCGTAGCCTTGCCACCACTGGTTCTTGCCGTCGGCCATGGTCATACGGCCGTCGTAGGGAACGCCAGCGAGCGGGCCGGTCTTGTCCGCTCCGTGGGAGGGTTGGAACCACCACCAGTTGCGCGCCTGGTGGACGGTGACGCCGAAGCGGAGGCCCTGTTTGCGAGCTTCTGCAGCCCAGGTGCCGACGACATCGCGATGCGGGCCGAGGTTGGCGGCGTTCCAGGGTTGGTGTTTCGAATTCCACGCGTCGAAGCTGTCGTGGTGATTGGCGAGCGAAATGAAGAAACGGGCACCGGCTTTTTTATAGCGGATGATGAGTTCTTCAGGCTGCCAGTTGAGGAGGGTCCACTGGGCGCAGAGATCTTTGTAGCCGAAGCGCGAGGTTGGGCCGTAATGGTCGAGCTGATATTTGTATTGGCGCTGCCCCTCGATGTACATATTGCGGCCGTACCAGTCGCCGGCTTCGGGAACGCATTGGGGGCTCCAGTGGGCCCAGATGCCGAATTTAGCGTCGCGATACCACTCGGGAGTTTCGTACTGCATGAGCGATTCCCAGGTGGGCTGGTAGGGACCGTCGCCGGCGAGGTTGGGGATGGGAGCGCGCATGGGCACGCCGTCCCACGAGCCGCCCGGGATGGGCAGTTCCGGAGGGTCGCCCCATTCGGTGGGCTTCCAGTCACTCTCGTTGAGCTTGCCGCTGACGATTTGGCCGTTCTGGAAGGAGTAGAAGATACGCTCGGCCTCGGGCGTGGCGCAGAACTGCGCGTAGTCCTGGGTGAGCTTGTCGAAGCCGGGAGGCTCGGGGATGGGATGCGCGGGCTCCACGGGAAAGGTGGGCTGTTGCGACTGCGGGAGAGCGGGGACGGCGGTGGAAGCGGCCGCGGCCGCCATGAGTTTCACAAAATCGCGCCTGCGCATTTGGGACCTCCCGAGGGGTGGGTTTGGAGCACCACGCAGTATAGCGGGTAGCGGGTAGCTGGTGGCTGGTAGCCGGCAGGAACCAGAGAAACAGAGGCGGGCGCATTGCGGACTCGCGGCACCGCCAATGCTATTCGTCGTAGTGCAGCAGCGAGAAGACGTCGTAGTCCTTGAAGCGGTCGCGGCCTTTGAGGAAGTCGAGTTCGATCGCGAAGCCGAGGCCCGCGATTTCTCCGCCGAGTTGCTGGACGAGCTTGATGGTGGCTTCCATGGTGCCGCCGGTGGCGAGGAGGTCGTCGACGATGACGACACGCTGGCCGGGCTCGATGGCGTCGGCGTGGATCTCCAGACTGTCAGAGCCGTATTCGAGGTCGTAGGTGACGCGGACGGTGGGGCCGGGCAGCTTTTTAGGCTTGCGCACGGGAACGAAGCCGGCGTTGAGGCGGTAGGCGAGAGCGGGGCCGAAGATAAAGCCACGCGCTTCGATGCCGAGGACGAGGTCGATTTCTTTATCGATGTAGTACTGCGCGAGGGCGTCGATGAGTTGCGCGAAGCCGACGGGGTCTTTGAGCAGCGTGGTGATGTCGTAGAAGAGGATGCCGGGTTTGGGGAAGTCGGGGACGGTGCGAATGAGCGCTTTGAGCGGCTCGCAGTCGGTGATTTGGGGTTTCATGCGTCTACCAGGCTCCTTCAATGCGAAACGATTCGAGATTGTCGGCTTCTTTTTCGACCAGTTCATGCTCAATGACGGCGTCGACGCGGCTGCCTCGCGAGCCTTTATGGAGCGCGATGGCGAGATCGGCGAGGGGCTCGGGATCGCCGGCGGCCAGGACTTCGACATGGCCGTCTTCGGTATTGCGGACCCAGCCGCGGAGAGAAAGAGCGGCAGCTTCGCGATGGACGAACCAGCGGAATCCGACACCCTGCACGCGCCCTTTGACGAGGAAATGACGAACCAAACGGGAAGCCATGGGAAGCAAGGCAAGTGTTTCAGATTGGGGCGCGGGGGCGCAAGGCGGGGAGAACGGCGCTGGGCGCGATGGTGCTGAACGCGTTCGAAAATATTTGCTGAACTTGTTCAAATTTCTCTTGCGCCAGGTCAGGAACAGGGATATTGTGATTCTTGAACGAGTTCAATTCTGGGCTGGAGGGAGCGAGTATGTACATTGCGGGCTGCTATTTCAGTTACTTAGCGATCAGCATTCTGCTGACGGTGTGGGTAGCGCGGACGCTGCATGCGGGCGGGCGGATTTTCCTGCTGGATGCGTTCCATGGCAACGCGGAACTGGCTGATTCCGTGAACAAGCTGCTGGTGGTGGGGTTTTACCTGATCAATGTTGGATACATTGCGCTGGCGCTGAAGACGGAAGATCCGCTGGTGAATTTTCGTCAGGTGATCGAGCTGGAGAGCACGAAGCTGGGAGTAGTGCTGCTGATTTTGGGCGGAATGCATTTCTTCAACATGTTTGTGCTGGCGCGGATGCGGCGGCGGGCGGTGGGCGGGATTGGTGGGTATCGGGCAGAGGCCAGTTCATGACTGGCAGGTTGCGCACGGCGGCCGTATGGTGAGGTCTATGGCAAATCCAACGAAGGGCAAGACGACACCGAAGTCGGAAGAGACGCGGGCTCGGATTCTGGAAGCCGCGCTGACGACGTTCCGCGAGCGGGGTTTTGAGCGGGCGACGATGCGGGAAATTGCGGAGGCGGCGCAGGTGGCGACGGGCGCGGCTTACTACTATTTCGATTCGAAGGACGCGATTGTGATGGCGTTCTACGCGCGGGCGCAGGAGGAGTTGCGGCCGGAAGTGGATTGGTTGTTGCAGGGGGCACGGACGTTTGAGGCGCGGGTGCGGGGGATTATCGAGGGGAAGCTCGAGTACTTCAAGCCGAACCGGCAACTGCTGGGCGCGCTGACGGCGCATACGGACCCGACGCATCCGCTGTCGCCGTTCAGTGAGGCGACGAAGGCAGTGCGGGACGAGGATGTGGCGCGGTTTCAGCAGGCGGTGGCGGATTCGAAAATACGGTTGCCGAAGAATGTAGCGCCGTATTTGCCGCGGCTGCTGTGGCTCTATCAGATGGGGATTATTTTGTTTTGGGTCTACGACGCATCGCCGGGGCAGCGAAGGACCGAGGTGCTGCTGGAGAAGTCGCTGAAGATGATGGTGCTGACGCTGCGGGTGGCGGGGCTGCCATTTCTGCGGCCGATTCACCGGCTGGCGGGGGAGTTGCTGCAGGCGATGTACGGAAAGGCGTGAGCCATGCGCATTGTGATTCCGGGCGGCAGCGGGCAGGTGGGACGCCTGTTGAGCCGGCATTTCCACGCGGAAGGACATGCGGTGACGTTGCTGAGCCGGCGTGTCTTCCCTGCTCCGTGGTCGGTGGTGGCGTGGGATGGAAAGACGCCGGGAGCGTGGACCGAGGCGCTGGAGGGGTGCGATGCGTGCATCAATCTGGCGGGGCGGAGTGTGAATTGCCGGTACACGCCGGAACGCCGCAGGGAGATTTACGAGTCGCGAATTGAGTCGACGCGGGCGCTGGGCGCGGCGATGGCGGAGATGCGGGAACCTCCGCGAGTATGGCTGAATGCGAGCACTGCGACGATCTACCGTCATGCGCTGGATCGCGCGATGGATGAGGCGACGGGCGAGCTGGGCGGCAACGAGCCACGCGCGCCGGATACGTGGAATTTTTCGATCAAGGTGGCGAAAGATTGGGAGGCGGCGTTCTTCGGTGCGATGACACATCGGACGCGGAAGGTGGTGATGCGGAGTGCGGTGATCATGACTCCGGATCCCGCCGGGCCATTCGCGCTCCTGTCGACGCTGGTAAGGCTGGGGCTGGGAGGGGCGAATGGATCGGGGCAGCAATTTGTGTCGTGGGTGCATGCAGCCGATTTTGTGCGCGCGATGGACTGGTTGATTCTGAATGAGGGACTGGAAGGCGCGGTGAACATTGCTTCGCCGCATCCTCTGCCGAACCGGGAATTCATGCGTGAGCTGCGCGGGGCGTGGGGACGGCGGGTAGGACTGCCGGCGACGGCGTGGATGATTGAAGCGGCAGCGTTCGTGCTGCGGACCGAGTCGGAGTTGGTGCTAAAGAGCCGGCAGGTGGTGCCGGGGCGGTTGCTGGAGGCGGGATTCCGGTTTGAATTTCCGGAGTGGCGGGATGCGGCGCGGAATTTGGTGGAGCAGTGGCGCGACCCCCATGCGTCGTAATCGCGATCAGTGGCCGGCTTGCGGCTGCTGATTCATTTTGCCCGCGAAGATTTTGGCAAACGTGTAGATGCTCTGCATGGGATTGGCACCGATGGAAGTGGGGAAAACGCTGCCGTCGACCACGTAGAGATTTTGCGTGCCCCAGACGTGGAAGTCGCGGCCGACGACGCTTGTCGCAGCGGTTGCGCCCATCTTGTCGGTCGCCTGCATGTGCGCGGACGTGAGGATGGTTTGGTTGGGGATAAAGTGGAAGTGCTCCGCGACCGCATCGGCCTGCTCGATATGCGTAAGGACCACCGGCTGCATGGGAGGCCTCTGGTTTGGCGGGAAATCAAGGACGTTCTCTGTGGTGGGCAGGAAGACTTCTTGTGCGCCTCCGCGAAACATGACACGAATGGCCTCGGCGATGCCCTCGCGGAAACGCTGTTCGTCGGCGATGGAGAGGTGGTAGGCAATGAGCGGCTCGCCACTGGCGTCGAGGGTGACGCGATTGTCGGGTGAGGGCGTGTCGACGAGCATGACACCGAATCCGGCGAGATGGCGGAAGGTGTGGATCATGTCGTACGCGTGCTGTGGCGGCCCGGGCGACATGATGGCGGCGTAGACGGGCGGGGCGGACATGGATTCGAGGGCGTAGCGGCGGTCGATGAGGTGGTCGGCGACGTAGACGGATGCTTCGGTGCCGTTGAGGGCATCGATGGTGCGATCGAAACTGCCGAGGATGGGCATGGAGGGATGGAGGATGATGCCACGACCGATGAGGGGATTGGCCACGCCGGAGCGAAGGAGAATGGTGGGCGACCCGAGGGCTCCGGCGGAAAGAATGACAGTTCGTGCGCGAATGGTGAGCGTAGTTGCGGCGGGGATGTTGAGGTGGTTAGGGTCAGAGATGACCCCGGCGGCGGCGAGTGGTGTGCGGGTGCGAATTTCGACGCCAATGGCTTTTGGCTTGCCGCCGGAGGTGTCGAAGAGGACGCGGCGGACGTCGGCGTCGGGGAGCATGCTGAGGGGATTAACGGGATCGGAAAGAGCAGCGAGGAGTAATTCGCTTTCCGATGATCTCTTGTCGGTGACGGGATAGGGCGAATGGCCGGGCGCGTAGGTATTGAGGTCGTAGAGGCTGGGATGGAGGCCTTCAACGCGAGCGCCATCCCAGAGGACGCGGTTGTTGGTGTTGATTTCGGATTCGGAGAGAGTGCGTGTGCCGATGGCCGCCTTGACCCATAAGTAGGCGCTGGTAAGTTGAGCCGGCGTGAAGTCATTGGGGCCGATGCGGCCCTGTGCGCGCCAACTTTCGATTTTGGCGAGGACGGCGGGTGAGGTGGGCGCGAAACAGAGATCGACATTGACCTGCGATCCTCCGCCGACGGTCATACCGTTATGGATATTGATGCCGCCGTCGGTGGTGGTGCGCTCGTCAAGGAGATCGTCGGCGATGCGGGTCTGCAGGGCGCCCGGCACGAGAAACGACCCGCGCTCGACGAGGAGCACGCGGCGCCCGTGGCGGCGCAGTTGATGGGCGAGGACAGAGCCAGCGGGACCACTGCCGACGATGAGGTAATCGAAGGGAAGATGGTCTGTAGAGACGATGGAGCGATTTGCGGCGTCGTAGCGGAGGCGCGTGGGCGGAAGGATCGGCAGGTGCTGCTGAATCCACTCGTGTGTTGCGGTGCGATGGAGTTCGACGCCGGCGATCTGTTCCTGGAGCGGAGTGTAGGTTTTCGAAATGTAGAAATTGCGGAGGCTCATTGCGAGCTGGCGCGGTGGATTTTGGTCGCAGGTGGCGAGGAGAGAGAGCACGTGCTCGCGCTGCGGGAAAGTGAGGGCAGCCAAGGATGCGGGGGCGTCCGCGTGGAGATAGTCGGCGAGGCCGCAGGTGGCGCCGAAGCTGCGGAGATCCAGGAAGGGTGCCAGAAGTTGGCGGAAGTACGGCGACGGCGAAGCGGAGGTCCAGAGAGCGTCACGCACGGCGACGAACTGCGGGGTGAGGGATGCGGGGACGGGGCTGGATGGCTGCGCGCCTGTGTCGACGGGGATGAAGGTGGCGAAGAGAGCGTTGTGCACGGCATGCAAAGTTTCGGTCGCTGGAGGGATGGGCGCAGATGGCGCAGACGTCTGGGCGCAGGCGCAGGCGACGAGGGTGAATGCGATCCAGAAGCGAAGGAATTGCACGGGGTCCAGTGTAGCGGGTGGGAGACTGGAGACAGTTAGAGGCTACGATGGGACGCAACGCCGAGTTCGGCGAGAAATGGCAATTCGGTGGCGATGAAGGAGCGTGCTTTGAGAGCGGATGCGGCGTTCGGACTGCGCGGGTTGTGGCGGGATTTGCGGTATGCGGTGCGGCAGTTGCGGCGGTCGCCGGGATTTGCGGCGACGGTGGTGCTGACGCTGGCGCTGGGGATTGGCGCGAATCTGGCAGTGTTTCAACTGCTGTACAGCGTGCTGCTGGCCCCGTTACCGATTCAGCGGCCGAGCGAGTTGGTGGCGCTGCATGGAGTGCCATCGCCGTTCGACAAGGAGTGGTTTGTTTCGTATGCGGCGTATGAGCGGCTGCGGGCGGCCAGTTCTGCGCCGGTGATTGCGCGGTCAGGGTTTGGGTCTGCTGTGCTGCAGATGCCGGACACACAAACCAGCGAGGCGCGATTCCAGATGGTTTCAGACAACTACTTCAGCGTGCTGGGCGTGACTTCGGCAGCGGGACGGTTGTTTGTGGCGAGTGACGGGCGGCTGGGACAAAGCGAGTGGCCCGTGGTGGTGCGGTATGGATTTGCGCAGGAGCATTTTGGCGCGGGCGCAGGGGTGGTGGGGCGGCATGCGGTCTTGAATGGCGTGCCGGTGGTAATTGTAGGCGTGGCGGCGGAGCGGTTTCTCGGGACGATGGTGGGATACGCTCCTGATTTTTGGCTGCCGATTGAGGCGCAGCCGGCTGGACATTTGGGAACGTGGTTCGATTCGCTGGGGCCGGGGTTTGGGATTCATCTGGATGAGTCGTGGGTGAAGCAGCCGGGGATTTTCTGGTTGTGGACACTGGCGCGGGTTCCGGAGGCGCAGCGGGCGACGGCTAGGGCGGCGTGGACGCAGGCTTTGCAGCCGGATTTCGCGATGAGGGCGAATGCGACGCCGACTCCGCAGACAAAGGCGGCGATGCTGCGGGCGCGGGTGCAGTTGATTCCGGCGGGACGTGGCGAGGGACGATTGCGGCATGACAATTCCCTGCCCCTGCTGCTGCTGATGGCGATGGCGGGCGCGATTTTTCTGGTGGGATGTTTGAACCTGGCGAATCTGCAGATGGCGCGGCTGGCCATGCGGCAGCGTGAGTTGAGCGTGAGGTTGGCGCTGGGCGCGAGCCGCTGGCGTTTGCTGCGGCAGGTGCTGGTGGAAGATGCGCTGCTGGCGGCGATGGGCGGCGTGCTGGCGTTGATGACGGGACGGGCGGCGAGTGTGTTTCTGGTGCATTGGGCGTCAAGCCGGGACTGGCTGCTGGATTTGAATTTGCGGATGGACTGGCCGGTGATGCTGCTGGGCGGAGCGCTGCTGGTGGGAGCGCTGTGCGCGTTCAGCCTGATACCCGCGTGGCGCATGACGCGTGGCAGCTTTGCAGCGGCGAGCGGTTCGAAGTGGATTGGGGCGGCGGCTCAACAAAGCCGCGGAGCGCGGCGCTGGTCAAGCGGAATGTTGGCGGGACAGGTGAGTTTGTCGCTGGTGCTGACGGCGATGGCCGGATGCTTTGGCGAAACGCTGATTCATTTTGCTCACGTGGATACGGGGATGGATCGCGAACATGTGCTGAGCGTGCATGTGGACATGACGAACACGGGGTATGCGGCGCGGCAGACGGATTTGCCGGCGCTCTACAGGACATTGACGGAGCGGATTGAGGGGCTGCCTGGGGTGCGCGCGGCGGCGGTGGGGATGTGTGAGATTCCGGGGTGCGGGTGGAACACGGCGATCCATGTGTATGGGCAGCCGGGTTTGGCGGATGCGCAACTGCATGGCGAGGAAGACCATGTGGGGCCGGGGTACTTTCGCGCGATGGGAATTGGACTGGTGCGCGGGCGGGACTTTACGGATGGAGATCGCGCCGATACGCAGCATGTGGCGATTGTGAATGAGGCGTACGCGAAGAAGCTGTTCGGCGCGGAGGATCCGATTGGGCACTGGATCGGATACGAACCGGCCCCGCACGATCACGAATTCCTGATTGTCGGCGTTGTGGCGGATGCGCAGATGGACGGGCTGCGGTGGGCGGCTCCGCCGATGATTTGGCGGCCGATCGATCAGAATCCTGCACCGATTCACAGCATTGAGGTGCGAACGACGTGTGCGCCGGAGGTGGTGGCGGCGGAGGTGCGGGCGGCGGTTGCGGGGGTGGATGCGCAATTCCCGTTGCGGGAAATCGTGCCGCTGAATGCAGATCTGGACGATGGGCTGGCGACTGAGCACTTGCTGGCGCGGCTGACGGGGACGCTGGCGGGATTGACGCTGGCGCTGGCGGCGCTGGGATTTTATGGAGTGGTGTCATTTCGTGTGGCGCGGCGACGGAGCGAGATCGGGATTCGCATGGCGCTGGGGGCGACGCGGGGGAATGTACAGCGGCTGATTTTGCGGCAGATGGCAATGATTTTGCTGGTCGGAATTGTGCCGGGGCTGGCACTGACGGCGGTGATGACGCGTGCGGCACGGAGCGTGCTGGTGGGATCGGCGGGAACGGATGGACTGGCGTTTTTGCTGGCGGCTACGGCGCTGGCGGTTGCGGGATTGCTGGCGACGCTGCTGCCGGCTCGTCGCGCGGCGGGGGTGGATCCGGTGGAGGCACTGCGGACGGAGTAGGAGGCTGGACGTTACAGGTTACGAGCCAACGGTAACTGTGCCTACTGTGGTTATATTTGTGTCAGAGTTGATTTGTAACAGTGAAAGTGACCTGAACATTAGGGCCGGTCGCGGGGGGAAAATTGTTGGTGAGCGCGGCGCCGGTGATGGAGAACGTGGCAGGCGAAATTCTATTGCAGCGTGGCGGTGCGGAGGAAGTCAAAGGTGCCGGAGGGGTTGGGGCGAATGTCGGCGAGGCGGCGATTGTGTACGACGACGGAGTTGAGATACCAGAGGTCGAGCGCGGGGAGATCGTGGGCGAGGATTTGCTGGACGCGGATGTAGTCGTCGCGCTGGCGGTGGCGGTCGGTGGTGGTGGTGGCGTCGTTGATGAGTTGATCGATGGCGGGGTTCGCATAGAAGCCGCGATTGAGGCCGTGGGGCGGGAAGGTGGTGCTGGTGAAAGCGTTGCGGAAGAGGTCAGGATTCTCATTACCGCCGATCCAGCGTGATGGGGCGATTTGGAAGGCACCGTGGACAAGGTCGGAGTAGAAGGTGGCGAATTCGTAGCTTCGCAGATCGAGAGCGATGCCAACCTGAGCGAGTTGCTCCTGCATGGCAGCGGCGACGAGGCGCACGGTTTCGTCGGTTGAAGTTTTTTCGGAGATATGGAAGCGGATGCCGTTGGGACCCCGAGGATAGCCAGCCTGATCGAGGAGGGCGTTGGCGGAAGCGGGATCGTACGGGTGTTGATCGACGTCGGCCGCGAAGGCCCAGTGTTGCGGCGGGAGCAGGTTGTTGGCGATGCGCGCCTGACCTAAATAAATGGTCTGGACGATGAGGGGACGGTTGATGGCCTCGGCGATGGCGGTGCGGATGCGGGGATCGCGGAGGAGCGGGTCGCGCAGATTGAAGATGAGGTAGTAAAGGACGGTGCCGGGGCCCTGATCGACGGCGAGATGGGGGTTGCGGCTGAGCGATTCCACGAGATCGGCCGTGAGGGCGTTGCTTTCGACGTCGGCTGACCCTTTTTCCAACTCGAGGGCACGGGTGGTGTCGTCAGGAACGACGGCGAAGCGAAGGCGCGGAATATGAGCGGGCGGTCCCCAGTAGGAGGGAGCGCGGGCGAGAACGACGTCTCGATCGATTTGCTGGCTGACAAAACTGAAAGGGCCGGTGCCAATGGGGTGACGCCAGAAGTCGCGGCCGCTGCCGTAGGGAACGATGCCGATGGCGCCGTCGCAGAGGTTGAACGGGAGCGCGGGGTCGGGCTTTTTGAGATGGAAGATGACGGTAGCGGGATCGGGTGTTTCGATGCGATCGAGAGTGGCAAAGGATCCGGCCTTGACGCTGATGACGGTGCCGTTGAGGAGCGAGTCGATGGTCCATTTCACATCACGCGCGGTGAGCGGGCGCCCGTCCTGGAAGTGGGCATCGGTACGGAGATGGAAGACCCAGGTGAGCGGGTCGGTATTCTGCCAGGAGGTAGCGAGGAAGGGCTGCAGACCGAAGTGCTCGTCGCGGCGGACGAGGGCGTCGAAAATGAGGGCGTCGATGTGTTCGGATTGGGCGTCGGTGCCGATTCGGGGATCGAGGTTGGCGGGGCTCGACTCGATGAGCATGGTGATGGTGTTGGGGTCTGGTTTCTTAGAGCACCCAAGGGGGAAGAGCACCGAGCTCAGAGCGCAGAGCGCAGCGAGGGCAGGTGTCCACCGCGCGCCTTCATTTCGCATAGGTGACTTGGCCGAGGATGGCTGGTTTCGTGGCTCCGGTTGCGGAGGGAATGTTGCCGGGGCGGTGATGCCAGGTTTGGTATGCGAGGAGAGCGAAGGCGGCGGCTTCTTTGGCTTCGGCGGGAAAGCCGGTGGCGTCGGTGGTGGTGACGGTGGCGTTGTGGGGCGCGAGGTGCTGACGGAGTTGGGCGAGGAGCATGGCGTTGCGGGCTCCGCCGCCGGAGACGATGAGGTCGATGGGGGCTGAGGCGGTGAGCGGGAGCACCCATTGCTGGATCGCACGTTGGATGGAAGCGGAGGTGAAGGCCGTGGCGGTGGCGATGGCGTCGGCGGGATGGCTGCTGAGTTTTTGACAGGCGGTGAGGAATTTTGCGGCGTAGTCTGCGCCGAATTGTTCGCGCCCGGCGGATTTGGGCGGAGGCTGGCGGAAGAATTTTTCTTTCAGCGCGGCGTTGAGGATGGTCTCGAGAATTTTTCCGTGGGACGCGACGCGACCGTTACGGTCGTAGGGCTTTGAAAAAAGCTGTTGCATGAGGGCGTCGATGATCATGTTGCCGGGGCCGGTATCGAAGGCGATGACTTTTGTGGGCAACGCGTTGGCGGGGATGACGGTGAGGTTGCCGATGCCGCCGATGTTCTGGAGAATGCGGACGCGGGTGGGATGGGCGAATTGCACATAGTCAAACAAAGGCACGAGCGGCGCGCCCTGGCCTGCGTAGGCCATGTCCGCAGGGCGGAAGTTGGAGACGACGGGGATGCCACATTCTGCGGCGATGAGGGCGGGTTCGCCGAGTTGCCAGGTGCAGGCGAAGCGGCGTCCGGCGTAAGGGACGGCTGTGCCCTGGTGGTAGAGCGTTTGTCCGTGGCAGCCCACGAGCGACGGTTTGATTTTGGTGGCGGCGATGGTGGCGCGCAGGGCTTCCGCATAGGCGATGCCTAGACGCCAGTTCAAACGGGCTAATTCGGCGGTGGAGATGTTGGGCGCGTTCATCGCTCCGAGGATGGCGGCGCGGAGGGCGCGCGGGAAGGCGAAGGCGCGATGCGCGAGGAGGGTGAGCTTCAGGTGTGCCTCGTGGAGTGCGGGGCGTGGCGCGATGCGCAGGAGAGCGACGTCGATGCCGTCGGCGGAGGTTCCGCTCATGATGCCGGCGACGATCAGGGATTTTGATTCTTTCATCCTGCGATCAGATTACCTGCGAACTTGAACCTACGGGGCGCCTTTCCAGCGCTCGGGATCGACGGAAACCGCGGGTGGTTCGGCAACGCGGGCTGCGAATTGCTTTACGTCTTCGCAGAGTCGGTTGATGCGGGACGAAGAGAGGTTTTGGCGGCGCTGCGGGTGCAGCCATTGCTTTTTGGACCGATAGATTTTGCGCCAGGCGCTGGCGACGAGTTCCGCAAAGGCTGGGGAGCGTTCGGATTCTTTGAGCAGGGCCTCGTAGGCGCGCTGGATGAGGGTGGGATCGCGGCAGATTTCGATCATTTGTATGCCGGCGAGGACGGCCTGGACGACGGCGTCTTCAATGGGCATTTGCGAGAGGATGCCGCCCATCTCCAAATCGTCGGAGAGGATGATGCCGCGGAAGCGGACCTGGCGGCGGAGGACGTTGGTTACCCAGTACCGGGAGACGGTGGCGAGAGCGGCGTCGCGTCCGGGCCAGGGATAGGAGGCGTGGGCGACCATGGCGAACGGGAGATGGCTGCCGACGGCGAGCCACGGGGAAAGGTCGCTGCGCCACATCAGCCGGGTCTGGCGGTGGATGACCGGCGTCGACTGATGCGAATCGACCGTGGCGCCGCCGAGGCCGGGAAAATGCTTGCCGCAGCCGAGGATCTCCTCCATGTTGAGGCCCGTTACGAAGTAACGGGCGTAGTCGATAACGCGCCAGGGTTCGGCAGCCACGGCACGGGTGCGGAGGATCGAGGCGGACTCAGGGAGCGCGAGGTCGAGGACGGGCGCGAGGACGACATTGAAGCCGAGAGCCCGGGCTTCGCGAGCGATGAGGCAGCCGTGCTGGCGGTAGAGATTGCGCTTGCCGGTGGCAAAGACGGCGGCTGGTGACGGCATGGGATGGATGACGTCGCGGAAGCGATCGACGAGGCCGCCTTCGAGATCGACGCAGCGGAAGGCGGGCGTGGTGCCGCTGCGATCGGCATCGCGCAGCAGGGCTGCGGTTTGCTGCACTTCTTCAATATTGCGGCGAAACAGGATGATGCCGCCGGGACGTATGCGGCGTAGCCACGTGTTTTCTTCGTTGGAGAGCGAAGTGGAGGCGAGTCCGGCGATGAGGATCTGGCCGGCCTGTTCGGCGAGATCGACGTTGCGGCGGCGCGGCATGAAGACGCGCCGGACGCGGCGCCCGTCCGACG
This sequence comes from uncultured Acidobacteriaceae bacterium, assembly GCA_963817165.1. Classification (GTDB taxonomy): domain Bacteria; phylum Acidobacteriota; class Terriglobia; order Terriglobales; family Acidobacteriaceae; genus Palsa-343. The sequence goes on from CAWFNL010000026.1 coordinate 73,405, forward strand.
ACGGGGGCGAAGAATTTTTGCGTCTCGAGCTCATGGGCTTCTGCCTCTCTGCTGCTATCAACGATCAGCCCTTGATTTCGTTTTTCAGCTCTTCCAAAAGGTTCAGCGCCTGCAAAGGCGTAAGTGTATCGACGTTGGTCTCCGCCAAACGGTCGAGGATGCGCTGCGAAAGGGGGGTGAACATGGTGAGTTGCAGAGACGCTTCGGTCTCCACGGCAACATTATGTCGTTCAGAGCGCTCATGTTGTTTCAACACCTGACGCGCGCGGTGAATAACGGCCGGAGGAAGACCGGCAAGACGCGCGACGTCGATTCCGTAACTCCGATTCGCAGGGCCCTGTTCTATGCGATGCAAAAAAACGATGCCCTGTGGGCTTTCGTTCACAGATACGTGGAGGTTTTTAAGGCGGGGAAACTCATCGGCGAGCATGGTGAGCTCGTGATAGTGGGTGGCAAAGAGGGCGCGGGCGCCGATGTGGCGCTGGAGGTACTCGAGCGTGGCCCAGGCTAGCGAAAGTCCGTCGAAGGTGGAGGTGCCGCGGCCCATTTCGTCGAGAAGGACGAGGGATTGGGGGGTGGCGGTGTTGAGGATGGTGGCGGTTTCGGTCATTTCGACCATGAAGGTGGAACGGCCGCGGGCGAGGTTGTCGCTGGCGCCGATGCGGGTGTAGACGCGATCGACGAGGCCGTAGGTCATGCGATCGGCAGGAACGAAGCTTCCGGTTTGGGCGAGGATGACGAGGATTGCGGCTTGGCGTAAGTAAGTGGATTTGCCGCCCATGTTGGGGCCAGTGATGAGGAGCAGGTTAGGCTGCGAGGTGTTTTCTGAGGCGTCGAGGAAGAGGTCGTTGGGGACGAAGCGAGATTCGCCGGCATCGTCCATGAGGCATTCGATGACGGGATGGCGGCCGGCGGCGATTTCGAGGATGGGAGCCGGATCGATGCGGGGACGCGTGTATTTGCGCAAAGCGGCGAGGTGGGCGAAGCAGGCGACGAGGTCGATTTCCGCGACGGCGGCACTGCTGCGGCGGATGCGGCTGGTGTTTTCGAGGATGCGGGTGCGGAGCGCGGCGAAGATTCGCTTTTCGATTTCGACGGAGCGTTCCTGAGCAGTAAGGACTTTGGTTTCGTAATCCTTGAGCTCGAGGGTGGTGAAGCGCTCGGCGTTGACCAGGGTTTGTTTGCGTTCGTAATCGGCGGGAACGCTCCCGAGGTTGGATTTGGTGATCTCGATGTAGTAGCCGAAGACCGAGTTGAAGCGAACTTTGAGGGAACCAATGCCGGTGCGGCGGCGTTCGCGCTCTTCGATGGCGGCTATGGAGGCGCGGCCAGAGCTGCCCACGGAGCGAAGGTCGTCGAGTTCGGTATCGATGCCAGGAGCGATGACGCCGCCCTCGGCGAGGGTGAGCGGTGGTTCGGGAACGAGGGTGGTGGCGGTGGCGGCGCAGAGGTCGTCGAGGGGATCGAGGGCGTGAGCCGTGGTCCAAAAGGCGGAAACAGCAGGTCCCTCCGCTACGTCCTCGCTGCGCGACGGCTCCGGTTGGGATGACAAATCTTTGTTATTTGCGAGCGAGGCGGCGGAGTTGCGGACTTCGGGGAGGTGGCGGAGCGAGGCGGCGAGAGCGAGCAAGTCGCGGGGTCCGGCGCTGTCGAGGGAGATGCGAGCGAGGAGGCGATCGAGGTCGAGGATTCCCTGGAGAGAGCGGCGGAGCTCTTCGCGGCGGATGAGGTCCGCGCGGGCGGATTCGACGGCGGCGTAGCGCGCCTCAATGGCAGCCGGGTCGATCATGGGGCGCAACAGCGAGGCGCGGAGCAGGCGTTTGCCCATCGGGGTGCAGCAGGCGTCCATGGTGCGGAAGAGAGTGGTGTCAGGGCCGGCGTCGTTGAAGATGGTCTCGACTAATTCAAGATTGCGGGCGGTGACCTGGTCGATGTGGAGGTGTTCGGCGCGGTGGTAGAAGCGGAGGGTGTCGACGTGGCCGGCGTCGGAGTGCTGGGTGGTGCGGACGTAATGAATGATGGCTCCGGCAGCGATGGCGGCTGCGGGATGTCCGCTGAGGCCAAAGCCTTCGAGGCTGCGGCTGCCGAGTTGGCGCTCGAGCAGAGGAATGGCGCAGTCGGCGGAGAAGACCCAGTCGTCGATGGGTGTTCGGGTGCGGATCTGATTGAGGAGCGGATCGAGGGTGGCGGCGTCGGTTTTAGGACCGAGAGGGCCACGGGCGGCGGGAAAGATGAGCTCGCTGGGCGCGAGGCGGAGGAGTTCGTCGAGGCACTGTGCCGTGGAACCAGCGCCGGAGAACTCGGTGGCGCGGAAATCCCCTGTGGAGAGATCGAGGTACGCGAGGCCAGCGGCGTCTCCGGAAAGATGGACGGCAGCGAGGTAGTTGCTTTGTTCAGCGGCAAGGGAGGGATCGAGAGCGGTGCCGGGGGTGAGAACGCGAGTGACTTCGCGGCGGACGATCTTTTTGGTGAGTTTGGGGTCTTCCATCTGCTCGCAGATGGCGACGCGGTAGCCCTTACGGAGGAGGCGGGCGATGTAATTTTCGGCAGCATGATACGGGACGCCGCACATGGGCACGCTGCGTTCGCGATCGCGAGCGGTGAGGGTGATCTGGAGCTCGCGCGAGGCGGTTTTGGCGTCGTCGAAGAAGAGCTCGTAGAAGTCGCCGAGGCGAAAAAAGAGCAATGCGTCGGGATTCTGGCTTTTCGCGGCCAGGTACTGACGCATGAGAGGGGTTTGGGAGTCGGTCAGGGCGTCGGGCACTTGAAGGGTCAGGATACAAGGACTGGCGGTTGAGGGACAGCGATTCTCGCAATGCGGCGCAGAAGTGCGTGGAAGGAGCGCGCATCCGTTCGCGGTGGTAGGCTTCGGGCATGAGATACGCGCTGGGATTGGCGATGGTGATGGTTGGCTGCGCGGCGGTGGCACAGACTGCGCCGGCGGTTCAGGACACGGGTACCGCTACGCAGACTTATACGAATGCGGCGCTGCACCTGACTTTTGCTTATCCGGCGGAGCTGAAGGCGATGGATGCGAAGGCGCTGCCGAGTGCAGCGGCCAATTCGCGATCCAGCCAGGACCCGGATGCGGAGGCAACCAGTCTGCAGACGGGACAATGCTCGAAGGTGCTGCTGTCGGTGGGCGTGACAGGAGCTGGGCAGCAGAGCGGTGCGTGGGGAAGCATTTTGATGACTGAACTCGATCCGAGCTGCATTCCGCCCAAAGCGCTGAAGAGCGAAAAGCGGATGGACGACCTGCTGAAGCCGATGGTGACAGGCGGAACCCAGATTCTGGGGATGATGCCGCTGGGCGAGGCATCTTCCTTCCTGGTGCAGGGACACAAGGTATTTTTTGCCGCGGCGCAGGGAGAACCGGTGACGCAGGGCGACGTGCAGTCGGAAACGACGGCAACGATTGCGATTCTGGCGGTGCAGGTGGACGACCATATTGTGAGCTGGAAGATCGAGTCGAACAGCCAGCATTTGTTCAACCGGCTGCTGTCGAGCCGGGTGGATTTTGGAGCGGGAACGCCGCAATCGCTGATGCCGGGACGCATGGGCGGGAATAATTGAACTCCGGGATACGCGGGAAGATAGCGTGAAGCGGGTAGCGTGTAGAAAGCAAAGGCGGGCAGATATTGATGGGATAAGAACGAAGGCTTCAGCGATCCATTAGGCTTTTGGTTGGTCGAGGACCAGAGCTTTTGGGATCAGGAGAAGCCTTCTATGAAGATTGTAGGGTGTGATTTCCATCCTCGGTGGGAACAGATTGCGGTTTTCGATGTGGAGACCGGAGAGATCAGCGAACACAGGCTGTTGCACAGCGATGGGGAGGCGGAGCGGTATTATCGTGCCCTGCCGGCTCCGGCGCTGGTGGGGATCGAGGCCTGCGGCAACAGCCAGTGGCTGATCGAGATGCTGAAGGGGCTGGGCCACGAGGTGTGGGTGGGGGATGCAGCCCGGATCCGGGCCAGCTATGTGCGGAAGCAGAAGACGGACCGGCGGGATGCGGGGCATATTCTGCGGCTGCTGATGGAGAACCGGTTTCCGCGGTTGTGGACGCCCAGCGCCGAGCACCGGGACCTTCGTCAGCTGCTGATGCATCGGCACAAGCTGGTGGAGATCCGGACTCGGGTAAAAAATGGGTTGCAGCACCTGGCGCTGAACCGTGGCTTACAGAAGAAGAGCGGCCTGTGGAGCGTTCGGGGGAGGGCTTGTCTGGAAAAACTTCCCCTGACCGGCTGGACGGCGCGGCGGCGTGAAGATTTGCTGCAGCTGCTGGGGGAACTGGACCGGCACCTGGGGGAACTGGACCAGGCGGTGGATCAGGCAGCGCGGGAACATCCCCAGGCGCGTCTGCTGATGACGCAGCCGGGCGTGGGTCCGATCACCTCACTGGCGTTTGTGCTGACCATCGGGGATGCAGGCCGGTTCAGGCACAGCAACCAGGTGGCCAGCTATCTGGGCCTGATTCCGCGCGAGCACAGTTCGGGAGGGCGGCAGCGGCTGGGCGCCATCAGCAAGCAGGGCAACCGGTTCATGCGCCAGTTGCTGGTCGAATCGGTCCAGACAGTGAACCGGCTGGATGAAGGATTTCGCAGGCAGTATGCGGCTCGCTGCCACCACAAGGCCAAAGGCGTGGCCAAGGTGGCGGCGGCCCGGAAGTTGGCGGTGCGACTCTACTGGATGTTGCGGCAGAACGTTGGTTATCCGGAGATCGCCCATATCGAGAGCAGCTCGCGGGTGCCCCTGACCGGCTCAAAGCCAGGTCGCGTTATTGAATGAGCGCTCTCGCATCCGGCAGCAGGCCGGATGTCCGCATGGAAGCATCATGGCCTGTTGCTGAAGGCCGTATCGATGGTTGGTGGGGCGACTAACTCCACCGTTTGGTGATGCAGCGTGAATCTAACCGGAGCTCTGGTCCTCAGCCTCTCTGGCAACGATCGCGGTGCTCACGCACCGCACAGGTGAACTGTGCCTTGACAATGCCTTCGTTCTTATCGAGGGGCACCCGAATGGTGAAAGGCCGGGGTTTCGGGGTGGAACTGGCCGGGTCGGGGCCAGCGGTAATGTGATCCTTCTCACATCCTGGGGTGCTCTACGCCGGGATAATGAGGTCCAGAAGCCGCGATCTGGAGATTTATACTTCTAGTACCCTCCGGATGTGGATGCCTCTGGATCGCGGCGTCCCTGAAATCCTATGTTTATCCTCTGGCTCCGAGTTGCGGCAGTTTTGTATGGGGTCGCCAGCCTTCTGGCGATACCGGCTGTGCTCGGGAACCGTCCGCGCGGGCACCGGTTTTGCCTTCCGGTGGCGATGGGAGCGTGGTTCTTCCACCTGGTGGCGACGGTGGAGATGCTGTCGGCGGCGCACCATTTGATTCCGGTGATGGGCGAAGAGATCGTTTCGACGCTGGCGCTGGCGATTGTCGCGATTTTCCTTTTCATTTTCTTCATTTACAGGACGATATCGTTTGGGCTGTTCGCCCTTCCTCTGGCTTTTTTGCTGACGGTGGTCCCGGCGATTGGACCGGACCGTTACACGTTTAGTTCGCCGCTGGTGCGGAATGGGTGGATCGCGTTTCATGTGGTGACGCTGTTGGCCGCCTATGCTGCCCTGCTGTTCAGCATGCTGGCCAGCTTTCTATATCTGGTTCAGGAAAAGCGGCTGAAGAATAAGGACTGGTCGAAGGCCGGAGTTGGCGCGAGGCCGAAGACGCGGCCGCGCGGGTTTCTGACGTGGTTGCCGCCGCTGGCGACGATGGATCAGATTGCGCAAAGCACGCTGGTGCTGGGTTTCTGCTGCATGACGGCGGGTTTGTTTGCGGGATCGCTGGTGGCGCAGGAGAAGGTTGGGATTGGCTACTTTGCCGATCCGAAGATTCTGCTTTCGTTTGCGATGTGGGGACTGTACGTCGCGATATTGTTTATCCGGCGGAGCACGGGTTTGCGCGGACGGCGGGCGGTGTGGCTGGCGTCGAGCGTGTTTGTGTTGATTTTGTGCGTATGGGCGGCGAATTTGCTGGGATCCGTGCATAGTTCAGCGCACAGGTTCGGTTTGAAATGAGATTTCTGGTTACAGGTCTGAACCACAAAACGGCTCCGATTGAGCTGCGCGAGCGGCTGGCGATTGCGCGTGAGGCGCTGCCAGATACGACGCGGGCACTGATGGGACAGCCGGGCGTGCTGGAGGCGATGATCCTCTCGACCTGCAATCGTGTGGAACTGGTGGTATCGCATAACGGGCTGGAGCCGCATCTGCCGGAGTTTCTGGCAGAGCATTTCTCGTTGGACCGGGCTGTGCTGGAACCACATTTGTACCGGTATCAGGACGAGGAAGCGATCAAACACATGTTCCGCGTGGCGGCGAGCCTGGATTCGATGGTGGTGGGCGAAGCGCAGATTCTGGGACAGGTGAAGCAGTCGTGGACGATAGCGCGCGAGATGGGCGCGGTGAAGGGTCCGCTGGACAAGCTGCTGCAGGGAGCGTTTACCGCGGCGAAGCGGGTGCGCAGCGAGACAGAGATTGGGTCGTCGTCGGTTTCGATTGCGTCTGTGGCGGTGGATTTGGCGCGGCGCATTTTTGGGTCGCTGGATGGCAAGAAGGTTCTGATCGTCGGCGCGGGCAAGATGAGCGAGCTGACGGCGCGGCATCTGATGCAGAACGGCGCGGACTCGATTATGGTGGCGAACCGGACTCACGAGCGCGCGGTGAAGCTGGCCGAGCAGTTCATGGGGAGGGCGATTCGCTGGGAGGATTTGCACGCGCGGGCGCACGAGGCGGACATTATCGTGACGTCGACGGGATCGCAGGAACACATTCTGAATGTGGAGCAGGCGCAGCAGATTCTGCAGAAGCGGAAAAACCGGCCGGTGTTTGTGATCGATATCGCGGTGCCGCGCGATGTGGATCCGCAGATCAACAAGCTGGAAGGAATTTTCCTGTACGACATTGACGATCTGCAGCAGGTGGCGGTTTCGAACCTGGTGGATCGCGGACGGGAAGCGGAGCGCGCGGAAACGATTATCGTCGAGGAGACGGAGCGTTTCCGGAAGCGGATCCGGACGATCGATATTGCTCCGGCGATTGTGGAAGCGCAGGGCACAGCAGAAGAGTTGCGGCAGACGGAGTTACACAGGCAACAGCGGCTGTTGCAGTCGATGACGCCGGAGCAACGGGCGGCGGTGGAATCAATGACACGCGGATTGATGAACAAGTTTTTGCATTTGCCGCTGCAGGCGATGAAGTCGGCAGCGCGCGAAGGCGATGCGGCGGCGCTGGAGGCGATTCGGGGCATGTTTCATCGGGATACACCTGAGACGAAGCCCGATGAGCCGGCGCAGAGCGAGACTAACGACGAGAAGTGAGCTGGTAGCTGGTAGCTGGTAGCAAAGAGCTGATCGATTGATGACTGCTTCTTCTCAACCCGGGTTGTTGCGTATTGGGTCGCGTGGGTCGCAGCTGGCGCTGTGGCAGGCGAACCACATTGCGGACCGGCTGCGTGGGGCTGGGCACGAGGTCACGATCGAGATTATTAAAACGCTGGGCGACGCGATGCAGCATGTTCCGTTTGCGCAGGTTGGCGGCGGTGCGCAGGGCGACGGCAAAGGGATGTTCACGAAGGAGATCGAAGAGGCGCTGCTGGATGGGCGCATCGATCTGGCCGTGCATAGTTTGAAGGATTTGCCGACGGAGTTGGCGAAGCCGTTTGCGATTGCGGCGATTCCGGAGCGCGTTGATCCGCGCGACGCGTTTGTTTCTGTGAACTACGAGAGTTTTGAGGCTCTGCCGTACGGTGCGCGCATTGGAACGAGCAGTTTGCGGCGGCAGGCGCAGTTGCGTTCGACGCGGCCGGATGTGCGGTGCCTGGAGTTTCGCGGGAACGTGGATACGCGGCTGCGGAAGCTGGCGGAAGGTCAGGTGGACGCGATTATTCTGGCGTCGGCTGGTTTGGAGCGTTTGGGGCTGACGCAGCATCGGCGGGAATGTTTTTCGCCATTGGTGCTGTGTCCGGCTGCTGGACAAGGCGCGCTGGGCATTGAGTCGCGTGCGGGCGATGCGCGGACGCTGGCGGCACTGGAGTTTTTGAATCATGAGCCGACGCGGTATGCGGTGACGGCGGAGCGCGCGGCGCTGGCGGCTTTGGGCGGCGGATGCCAGGTGCCGATTGGGATTCATTGCTTTGCGGGCGATGCCGGGTACAGTGTGGTGGCCGCGGTGGCGAATCCAGATGGTTCTGAAGTGTTGCGTGTGGTGATGGACCGGCAGAGCGGCGATGCGCTGACGTTGGGCAAGACGGTGGCTGCCCGGTTGCTGGAACAGGGCGCGGCGCGCTTGCTGGAGTGCGTTGTGCCGGGTGCTGGCTCGTGAGTGAATCTTCCCTGCCTTTGGCGGGGCGGACGATTTTGGTGACGCGTGCGCGGCACCAGGCTGGACGGCTGGCTGAGGCTTTGCGAGCGGTAGGCGCCGAGGTTGTGGAGATTCCGGCGATTGCGATTGGTCCTCCGGATTCGTTTGAGGAACTGGATCGCGCGCTGGCTCATTTGCAACAGTATCAGTGGCTGATTGCGACCAGCGCCAATGCGGTTGCGGCGCTGCGAGCACACTTGGCGATGGTTGGCGCCTTTTCTCATTTACAAATTGCGGCGGTGGGTTCGGCTACGGCTGCGGCTCTGCGCGATTGGGGCCTTGCGGTTGCGGTGACGCCTGCTGAATATGTGGCGGAGTCGCTGGTGGAGGCGCTGGGCTCGCGGGTGGATGGGCAGCGGGTGTTGCTGGCGCGCGCGGCGGTGGCGCGGGATGTGATTCCCGATGCGCTGCGGGCGCGGGGCGCGGCGGTGGATGTGGTGGACGCTTACCGGACGGTGATTCCTGAGGAGTCTGTAACAGCGATACGCACACTTTTCGGGCCGGATGGGCGCGTGCCGGATGCGGCTACTTTTACCAGTTCGTCGACGGCTACGAATTTTGCGGCGCTGCTTGGCGCGGCTGGCGTGGCGTGGCCAAAGGAGATGAAGGCGGTGTCGATTGGGCCGGTGACGAGCGGAACGCTGCGGGGGTTGGGATGGGAGCCGGCGGCGGAGGCGGACCCGCATGATTTGGCGGGGTTGGTCGGGGCCGTTGTGCGCAGTTTGGCGGGCTAACCCCACCCCCTGGGGGTGGTGGGGGGTGCTGGAATTGTTCATTCCATTAGGGTTAAAAATAGTGTCGAACTCGACACCAGGGGGATTCTCCCGCAAAGCGGGAGGCGCGGGTTTGGTTTTCAAAGAGCGGTGATCCGCCGCCGGGGCCTGGGCCGGGCGGGAAATTCGAGCGCAAAGGGAAAAGCTCCGTTCGCGAGGGACGGAGCTTTCCTGATTTTCAGGTTAGTGTTTGCGGGGACGTGGGTGCAAGGGGATTCGGAGGGGAGGGGTTACGAAGGTTTGGGGGTTGCGGTCTGATCCGGATCGCAGGTCATTCAATCGAGAAAGTCCCGCAGGGGCTGAAGGGCATCAATATTCTTGGCGCACCTGAGCCGCTGCACCGTCGATAACGGATTCGTTTTTACACGACCCCATCGTACGCCCTAACAACGTCGTGGCGAGATGCAGCGGCCTCGACCATCGTAATCCACTCGACCCGCTGGGTTTGATTGGCCCGGCGGGTCCTTTTTGTCTGCGACGAATTTGTTAGCGAGTTTGAGTCACGGATACTTGATCGGCGCGACTGAAGTCATGCCCTGATACAAGATGTGGGTTTGGACGCTGGCGTGCCGGCGTGCTTTTTGCCGCTGCCGGGCCTAAAGGCCGAACGGCTGGATCACGGTGACGCCAGGCTGAAGCCTGGCTCTTTTACCGCCGTGCTGCTTGCGCAGCACTTAGGGAGCAGACGCTGCTTTCACCGGCACTTTATGCGTAGACGCTGCGATTGCTAATTCTCACGCCGTTCCTGAAGGTCATTCAATGCGGAAGTTGCACGGTACGACTGAACTCGGTCCCTGATACAAGATGTGGGTTTTTCCGCCGGCAGTGAGAATGCGGGAGCTCTCGCGCGAGTACGCATCTGCCAAGCGGAGATGAGGCACCGGCTCGTTTTCAAGCGGCAGGGGCTAAAGCCCCGTCCATTACAGCTTGATCGGCCCGACTGAAGTCGTGCCCTGATACAAAAGCCTCGAGCACAGAATTCGTGAATGGTGGAGCTGAGGCCATGGACCCTCGACGAATGAAGCCTGTGTGCCAGGAAGCGAGAGCTTTTCCAGGGATGGCTACTGGGCGTGCGTCGGATCCGCGGCAGGAGCGGGGATGGTGAAGTGGCCGGCGCGGATGTCGGCTACTTCGGCGGTGGGGTTTTTGCCGGTGAACGAGGTGGGCAAGGGCTTGCCGCCGTTGGCGTTGGGGTCGGCGGGATTGGACCAGAGGGCGCCGACTTCGATTTTCTTTTGGGTGGGTTGCTGGTTGGGGGCGATCAGGTTGTGGTTGAGCTGGCGCTGCTTGTCGACGTAGGCCTCAATGACGCGGGCGGCGATGGGGGCAGCGGCTTCAGCACCCCAGCCGCCGTGCTCGTTGAGAACGACAACGACGATGTCAGGATTGCGGCGGGGGGCCATGCCGACGAACCAGGCGTTGGCGCGCTCGTTGCCGGTGCCGAGGCTCTTCATGCCAGCACTGTGGTTGACGACTTCGGCGGTGCCGGTCTTGCCGGCAAAGTCGATGCCTTCGAGGCGTGAGGCGAAGGCGGTGCCACCGGGGCCGTTGACGGTGTTGTACATGCCGTCGGTGATGATCTCCCAGTTGGCGGGGGTGAGCGGGATGGTGGCGTCGCCGGAGCCGGGGAACGAGTCGGCAATCGCGCTGCGGAAATCGGGGGGCAGTTCGCTGGGAAAGACGACGTGGGGACGATGGAGGACGCCACCGGAGGCGATGCCGCCGAGGGCGCGGGCGAGCTGGATGGGCGTGACGGTGACGGCTCCCTGGCCGATGCCGACGGAGATGACTTCGCCCGCGTACCACTTCTCGTGGAAGGTGCTGCAGCTTCCACTCGGTGGAGGGCATGGTGCCGGCGGCTTCGTCGGGAAGGTCGATGCCGGTCTTTGACGCCGATGCCGACGGAGTGCGCGTACTTGGCGATGGTGTCGATGCCGAGGCGGTCGGCGAGAGTGTAGAAGAAGGTGTCGCAGGACCAGGGGATGGCGTGGTCGATGTCGACTTCGCCGTGGTGTTTGTCGCAGGCGTAGAAGTGGCCGAAGAAGGTGGCGCCGCCGTTGCAGTCGACGTGCATGTTCTGGGCGACGTTTTCCTGGAGGCCGGCGAGAGACATGATGATCTTGAAGGTGGAACCAGGCGCGAGCTGGGCCTGGATGGCCTTGTTCATGCAGGGGATGGTCGGGATCGTTGACGTATCTTGTTCCAGTAGCTTCGCGACTGAGGCGGACGGAGAACTGGTTGGGATCGAAGGTGGGGCGGCGAGACCATGGCGAGGATTTCGCCGGTGTGGGGATCCATGGCGACGATGGCGCCGTTGCGTCGCCTCCAGGGCCTTTTCGGCGGCCATCTGGATGTCGAGGTCGATGGTGAGGCGGAGGTCTTGGCCGGGCATGGCGAGCTCCTGGCCGAGGTGGCCAACCTCCTTGCCGTGGCTGTTGACGATGACGTCGTGCGAGCCGTCGGTGCCGCGGAGGAGGCGTCGTAGGTGGCCTCGACGCCGGACTTACCGACGACGTCGCCGGGCTCGTAGAGGGCGTAGCGGTGAGTCATTGTCGAGCATGTCTTCGGAGACTTCGCCGACGTAGCCGATGAGGTGGGCGGCGAAGCCGTCGCGGGGGTAGAGGCGGCGCTGCTCGTCGAGGGTTTCGAGCTCGGGGAGCTCGTCGCGGTGGGCCTCGATGAAGGCCTGCTCGTCGGGGGTGATGTCCTGCTTGAGGGGGATGGGCTGGTATTTGGGCGCGAACTGGTAGTGGCGCAGGGTGGCCTGGATCTGGTCGACGGGGATGTGGAGGCCGCTGGGCGATGAGAGGGAGGTCGGCGTTGAGGTCTTTGACCTGTTCGCGGAGGAGGTAAGCAGGAGACGGAGGGGTAGTTGTCGACGAGGAGACGGCCTTCGCGGTCGAAGAGTTTGCCGCGAGGGGCGAGGACGGGGACCTTGCGGATACGATTGGCTTCGGCGAGGGCACGATAGTTTTCGACCGCCGATGATCTGGAGACGCCAGAGGCCGACGACGAGAATGGCGAGGATGAGCGCGATGATGTACTGGATGACAGTGAGGCGGAAGGACGGGAGTTTTTCGTCGCGATTGAGCACAGGTGATACCAACCCCGAGGCTGGATCGATCGATGGGCTTCGGGTGGGGGTTGAGTTAAGGATAACGCAAAGGGAGCAAGAGGCAGCAGGAAGCAGCTAAGAGCAGCGGGAGGCAGCCCGATTCAGCGTGGAACAGCGAGGGGCAGCCTGGGGCAGCGGAAAGGCGGTCAGCTTAAGTCGGCGGTCAGCGATATTACGGTCAGCGGTAAGACGGGCAGCTGAATGAATTTTGCGGGGATGGGAAAAAGCTGGATGTTTTGGGAGTACCCTTTGGGGTTGCGGAATTCAGGTTGTTGACGGTCGAGGGTGACGATGGCGGAGCGCAGGAAAGAGCCGGCGAAGCGAGCCGGGGGTAAACGCGGAGCGGCGGGCGCGGGGAGCAGCGACGCAAAACGGGATGGCGAGGCGGCGAAGAATCCGTATCTGCCGCCGCGGCCAATTAGTTTGCGGACGCTGGGGGACTATCTCGATCTTTCGCCGGCCACGATATCGCTGGTGCTGAACAATGCGCCGGGGGTGCGGTCGATTCCGCAGGAGACGCGGGACCGGGTGATTGCGGCGGCGAAGAAGTTTGAATACCGGCCGAGTTTTTTTGCGCGGTCGCTGCGGCGACGGCAGAGCTTCAGCATCGGTGTGCTGGTGCCGGAACTGAGCGACGGGTATTCAGTGCTGGTGATGAACGGGATCGAAGAAGTGCTGATGGAGGAGGGATATTTCTATCTGACGGCGAGCCATCGGCGGAAGGCTGACCTGATTGAGGAGTATCCGGGACTGCTGATGGACCGGTCGGTGGAAGGGTTTATTGCGATTGACACGGCGTTGCAACATGGGCTGCCGCTGCCGGTGGTGGCGGTGGCGGGGCACAAGGCGATTCCGGGCGTGACACGGATTGTGCTGGATCACCAGCGGGCAGCAGAACTGACGTTGCGGCATCTGCACCAGCTGGGGCACCGGCAGATTGCATATATGCGCGGGCAGACGTTCAGTTCGGATTCCGACGACCGGTGGAAGAGCCTGATGGCGGTGGCGAAGGAGCTGGGGCTGGAGGTGCAGCCGGAGCTGGTGGTGCGGCTGGAGCAGAATTTATCGTCGCCGGAGCTGGGGTATCCGGTGCCGCCGAAGCTGCTGGCGCAGAAGCTTCCCTTTACCGCGCTGGTTTCTTACAACGACATTGCGGCGATTGGGGCGATTCGCGCGTTTCGTGACCACGGATTGCGGGTGCCCGAGGATGTATCGGTGGTGGGATTCGACGATATTCAGGGCGCGGCGTATCACACGCCGAGCCTGACGACGATCCGGCAGCCGCTGAACAGCATGGGGAACACAGCAGCGCGGATTCTGCTGGAGCGGATTCGCGGCGGAAAAGAATTTCCGGACGAAGTGCCGATTGTGCCTGAGCTAATTATCCGGGAATCAACAATGCCACCTAATCCAAATCGGATGAAGAAGAAATAACGGGTGAAATAACAGATAGAATCGGCACAACATGCCCGCCATCCGGATGAAGGAACCGCCGTTGTGGCTGCTGGGCTTCGGCTTTGTGGTCTGCGGCATCGTGACAGTGTTGCCGGGACCGCTGCTGCCGGTGCTGGCGGCGCGGTGGGGACTGCGCGATGTGCAGTCGGGGGCGTACTTCGCGGTGGAATTTGCGGCGTCGACGATTGCGGCGATTTTGGCGCCGCGGCGGATGCGCTGGAGCCTGCCGCGCGGCTATGCGCTGATGACGGTGGGGGTGTTGCTGCTGGCGGTGGCGGAGCGGGCGGTGACGGCTTCGACCGGAAACGAGCTGGCGCTGGGCGCGTTCACGCTGATTGGGTTTGGGATAGGGCTGTCGGTGACGGCGACGAATTTGCTGGTGGGCGCGGCGCCGAAGGAGCAACGGGCGCGGCGGCTTTCCGTGGTGAATTTGTGGTGGGGCATTGGGGCGGTCGCGTGTCCGTGGATGGTGGCGGCGGCGGAGAAATCGGGTGACCTGCGGGTTCTGGTGGCGGTGCTGGGGACGGCAGCGGGTGGCGTCTTTGTCGCATTGCTGCCGCTGAAGGAAGAACTGCGCGCGCCGACGAGCCGGTCGCTGGCGACGGATGCGATGGTGCTGGGCTATTTCGCGGTACTGCTGTTTCTGTATGTGGGCGTGGAGAACGCAGTAGGCGGATGGGTGGCGACGTACACGCACCGGTTTAACGGGATGACGCTGGCGGATGCGAGCCTGATGGTTTCTGTTTACTGGCTGGCGCTGCTGGGGGGACGGGCGCTGGGATCGGTGGCGCTGCGGCGGATTTCGGAACGCGTGGTGATGGTGCTGGGGCTGGCTCTGGCGCTAACGGCGGTGTCGATTCTGGTGTCGCCGCGTCCGGAGATTGTGGTGGTGGCGGCGATTGCCATGGCGGGGTTTGGGTTTGGGCCGGTGTTCCCGATTGGGGTGTCGCGCCTGCTGACGCGGGTGACGGACAATCGCAATACGGGATGGGTCTTCGCGACCTGCGCGAGCGGCGGCGCAGCATTGCCGTGGCTGACGGGGATGGTGTCGACGCGGTCCGGTTCGCTGCGGGTTGGATTCGCGGTTCCGGTGGTGGCGCTGGGATTGATTCTGGTGCTGGCGCTGGCCGAGAACGCGATTCTGCCGGATGGCGGGAAAAGGCCGGGGGAGAAGCTGAAGGCTTAGGCTATCGCGAGAGACTTCCATCGGGGGCTTAAGCCCGATTTATTGGGGGCGCCTTACGGCACGACTGAAGTCCTGCCCTGATACGAAACGGACGCGCTCCGCGCGTCTCCCACATCTGCCAAAACCGGGCAGATATGGGGCATCCGCGTTCATCGGCTTTTTGCGAAAGCCGCAGAGCCTTCGCCTTAGCGCAGGCCAGGTTATGGGGTGCCCAGCCTAAGCGCGGTTCTGCCCCGAGAGCTATAGCTTCTCGTAGAACTCGCAGGCGGAGCAGGAGATGTAGACGCCGCCGGGAATGCCGCGCTCGCGGTCCTTCACACGCTTCACAATGCGGGTGGGCTTGGAGCATTTGGGGCAGTCGGTGCTCTTGGTGGTGTCCATCACTTTTTTACGGTCGCCGGTTTTGGCAATCTTCGCCATGGTGCAACTCCTGAGAGATCTTGATGGCGCGCTCGATTGAAGAGGCGCGCAACGTCCGGGAGAGCTTGCGGGGATTCGCCTGGTCTGTGCAGGGAGACTCGCCACGCCAGCGAAATGCATCGCTGGGGAACGCCGGGACGCGTTACGAATAATTTTACACGATGGCGGGGATTGGGGTGGGCCGACCAGGTGGGCGTGATGTTAGTCACTGCGAGGGGGTGGGGCTGCCGTTAGGTTCGAGGCAAGGGAGCGGCAGAGATGAGCACGTACTTAGCTGACGAGGAAGCGGCCACGGCGACCGCGGGCGCGGTTCGGACGATGCGGGCACGGAAGAAGCTGGTGCGGCGGGCGGCGCCGGATCGTTCGCAGAAGCTGCGGCGAATGACGCAGTGGGCGTTTATTGCGCTGAATGCATGGATTGGGCTGCAGTTTTACGTTTGGGTGCGATGGCTGGAGATGCACGGGACGGGCGGACCGGTGGGGCGGCCGGCGGGCGTGGATGGGTGGCTGCCGATTGCCGGGCTGATGAACCTGAAGTACTGGGTGGTGACCGGGCAGGTGCCGGCGATGCATCCGGCAGCGATGTTTTTGCTGATCGCGTTCCTGCTGATGAGCGTGGTGCTGAAGAAGGCGTTTTGCTCGTGGCTTTGCCCGGTGGGAACAGTGTCGGAGAATCTGTGGAAGCTGGGACGGAGGATTTTCGGGCGCAACCTGATCGTGCCGCGTTGGCTGGATGTGGTGTTGCGGGGGCTGAAGTATGTGCTGCTGGGATTTTTTGTTTTCGTGATTGCGACGATGTCGGCGGCGGCGCTGGCTGCTTTTATGAGTTCGCCCTACGGGATGGTGGCGGACGTAAAGATGCTGAACCTCTTCCGGACGCTGGGGCCGGTGGGGATTGTGGTGCTGACGGTGCTGGTGGGGCTGTCGGTCGCAATCCAGAATTTCTGGTGCCGGTATTTGTGTCCTTACGGCGCGCTGATGGGGTTGGCTTCCCTGCTGAGCCCGATGAAGATCCGGCGTGATCCGCTGGCGTGCATTGACTGCGGGAAGTGCGCGAAGGCTTGCCCGGCGCATGTGCAAGTGGATCAATTGCTGCAGGTGCGCACGGTGGAGTGCAGTGGATGCATGGCGTGCGTGGCGTCTTGTCCGGTGGAACATGGGCTGCAGTTTGCGCTGCCTCCGAGGCGGGAGACTACGGAATCGCGCTGGCGCGGGCGGGTGCTGAGCCCGCGGGTGGTCGTGGTAATGCTGGCGTGTATCTTTTTCGGGGTGGTGCTGGTGGCGCGAGCTACTGGGCACTGGCGGACGAATTTGCCGCAGGCGATTTATGCGAGGCTGGTGCCGCGGGCGAATGAGGTGGCGCACCCGGGTATGTGATGTCGGGATGCGAGGGAGTAGGGAGTAGGGACTAGGGATTAGGGATTAGGGATTAGGGATTACAAAGCTAAGCCCGGAGCCGGAGAACCAAACTATTCTGCGTGGATTTCGTAATGGCCGCCTTGATTGAGGACGATGGCTACGCGGGTGCCGTTTTCTGCTGGTGTGGATGGGTGCATGGCTCCGTTGACTAAGACGTGGCCGGTGCCTGGGGCGATGGGATAGAGGATCGTCGCTTCGATACCGGCGGGCAGATCGATGACCAGATGCATGCTGTGTTCTTCGTGGGTATGGCGGATATCGACGGAGAGCAGGCCGTGCGGGGTTGGCTCTGCGCCATTGGCCCAGGTGAGATTGACTAAGTCGGGGCGGATGGTGGTTTGGGCGAAGCCGGGGCCGGTGGGCTGGATGCCGAGGATCTGCTCCATGAGCCAGTAGGAAGGTCCGCTGGACCAGCCGTGGGCGAGCGAGATGCGATAGCCGGCGGTGTCGTCAGCCTGCAGGTCGACGTGGGGATCGCTCCTGGGCCAGGAGGGATCGTAGGCTTCCCAGAAACTGGTGGCGCCTTCAGCGATCATGCCGCCCCAGTATTCGCGAATCCAGGCGAGGGCTGCGTCGCGGTGGTTGATGTCGGCCATGGCGTCGAGAACGTAGGAGCCATAGTAGGGGCTGACGATGTCGGGGCGGTAGGTGGGCTGGCCGACATTCGAGAGAACGTCCTGCCAGATGGCCGGATATTGAGCGGGCGTGGCGGCACCGGCGAGAACGGCCATGGAGTTGGTTTGCCAGCGGGGGCCGTAGGTGCCGTTGGACTCGAGGCCAGCCTGGCTGGATTTGGATAATTGGTCGGCACGCTGTTCGAAGTGGGCGGCATTTTGAGTGTCGCCGATTTGGCGCAGCAGCCATGCGCCTTCGCGATAGGCGCGGATGTATTCGAGGGTGGTGGTCTTGCGGGTCTCCGGCGTGTCGCCGTTGAGGCCGTCGGCCCAGTCGACATAGAGCCATTCTTTTGTGTGGTTGATGAAGTTATTCTGCGCGTCGAAGTCCTTGTCCATGAATTCGAGGAGCTGGACGAGGCGGTCGTGCATGGATTTTACGTATTCGATGCGGCCGGTGTGGCGGAGATAGTCGGCGAGGTAAGTGAACCAGTAGGAGGAGTAGCCGGGGATGCCGTTAACGTGGCTTTGAATGGGCGCATCGCCGATGAGGCGGGTGAGGGTGTCTTCGACGAGGAAGTGATCGGCGAAAGCGATGTTGATGACACGGCCGCTGACGTCAGTGTCGCCCATCCAGCGTCCGCGGTCGCGCTTCGGGGCGTCCCAGATATCGTCCTGCATGCAGAGGTGGCTGGTGTAGACGCCGGTTTCCCAGATGCGGTTGAGGAGCGGGTCGGAGGAGTCGAAGGAGCCGAGGTAGTGGACGGGGTAGTAGATATCTTCGAGGTCGATGGATTTGAAGGTGAGGGTGGGTGGGCCGGAGAGGAAGCGGATGCGGGCGTAGCGGAAGGCCGATTTGGGTCCGGTTCCGGAGCCATTTGGGGCGAGATGGAGAACGTCTTCGCCGAGGTAGGGCTCGTTGTTGAGCTCGCCGAGGGATTCGCCGTAGGCGATGGAGACGGTGGCGGGCGCGTCGGTGGAGGAGGAGACTTCAAGGCGCCCGGTGACTTCGCGGCCGAAGTCGACAGTGACGGAGGGGATATATTGGCCGGCGGGGCGGTTGGGATCGAGGTGCACGGTGAGATTGCAGGGCGAGGCAGTGTTTTCGCGCTGGGTTAAGGATTTGACGCACTCGATGGAGCCGGTTCCGGGATACGTGTCGAGAACTCTTGCGGCGGAGAGATCCGCATGCGCCAGGAAAGGAGACGTGCCGGAATACCCGGGCCATGCGTAGAGTCCGGCATCATCGTTCCACTGGAAGAAGTCGATGTTGCTCTCGATGCCGCCGTGGGCCGTAACCGCGGGCCAGGAGCTATCGTCGAACGCGGCAGCCTGGCTGTTGGCTGCGGCCTGGGTCGTGGCCTTCCAATCCGGTCCGCTGATGACGATGGCGGGAGCGAAGACACTCTGTGCGGCTGGGACGATTTTCGCTACCAGTTCGCTGCCGCGCGATGCTTCGATGGCGAGCACGTTGTCGCCGGCATGCAACAGAGGCGCGACGTTGGCGGAGAACACTTCGAACTTGAGGCGCGAGAGCGGGTCCTGCTCGAAATTCCCGGCGGGCGTCCCGTTCAGCCACGCGTGGGCTGCGGCGGGTCCGGCGAGGTACAGCGTGGCCTCGGCTGGAGGCAGAGCCACCTGGAAGTGAACGCGAAACCAACGCGGCGCGTCCTGCTCGGCCTGGGACTGGTTGGGTTGATCGTGCGTCCAGATGTATTGCTCAGGGAGCGGCTTGTGGGTCGCGGAGAAGAGATCCGGCTGGGTGATGGAGCGGGTGGGATCGAGGTGGCCGGGAGCGGGAGCGTCCTGAGCATGGGCTACGAGGGAGAAGAGCAGGGGTAGGAAGGCGAGGCGGCGCAGCATGGGGGTGACTCCTGGAAAGGATACAAAGGGCGAAGTTATGCGGGTGGAGGCTGGTTGTCAATTGGGGAGAGACAGGGATAAGGGATAAGGGATAGGAAAGCAAAGGCGGGCGCTTCGCGCGAGTCACCCATCTCGCAGAAGCGCGAGATATGGGGCACCCGGCGGTGGTTGGGTGGACAGGAGCAGAACAACCCAGGGTCCTTCACTTCGCTCAGGATGACAGGTTGCTTTTTATTGACGCATCGATTGGGCTGGACATTCAGCGGCAATCCGGGTCACGCTATGCTTCGGTGGTTAGCTCGAGGTCTTCGAAGCGGCGAATTTTGTAGATGGCGATGGAGACGATCCAGCTGAGGGCGAAGAGGGCGACGATGCAGTAGCCGAGGACGCCGAAGTTGTCGTTGAGGCGTCCGATCAATCCCCAGAAGGCGCCCTGCAGATGGAGCTGGCCGACGAGGAGGCCTAAGGCCTCAATGCCGCCGACGACAAAGGCAACTACGACGGATACAGATGTGATGGTGAGGTTGTAGTAGAGCTTGCGGATGGGCTTGATATAGGCCCAGCCGTAGGCGCCGAGCATGAGGATGTTGTCGGTGGTATCGATGAGGGACATGCCGGCGGCGAAGAGCACGGGGAAAACGAGGATGGAGAGGATGGGCAAGCCGCGCGAGGCTTCAGCAGCGGAGATGCCGAGGAGACCGATCTCGGTGGCGGTGTCGAAGCCGAGCCCGAAGAGGACACCGAGCGGATACATGTGCCAACTGCGGCGGACCATGGCGAAGACGGGACGGAAGATGCGGGCGAGGAAACCGCGGCTGGCGAGGAGGATGTCGAAGTCTTCGTCAACGTAAGGCTCGCCGCGGCGGACGCGCGTGAAGGTGCGATAGACGGAGCGGAGAACAATGAGATTGACGATGGCAATCGCGAGCAAAAACAAGGCGGAGACGAGAGTGCCAATGACGACGCCAATGGAGCGGAAACGATCGAGACGATGCTGGAGGCCGAGGGCGGTGGCGGCGATGAGGAGCGAGCCGACGACGACGATGGTCGAGTGGCCGAGCGAAAACATGAGGCCGACGGCGACGGGGCGCTTGCCTTCCTGCATGAGCTTGCGGGTGACGTTGTCGATGGCGGCGATGTGGTCGGCGTCGACGGCGTGGCGGAGGCCGAAGCTGTAGGCGAGAAAAGCGGTGCCGAGGAGGACCGGAAAACGATGGAAGGCGACGACGGCCCAGAGCCAGGCTCCGGCATTGAAGAAGATGAGGAGCGCGTAGATGCCCGCAACCTTGCCACGGATATGGCCAGCGTCGTCGCTGAAGAGGGTGCGGAAGGAAAAGGGCATAGGCTGGCTCAGTCTTCGAGAGACAAAGTGGTGCTGGCGTTCATTCTATTCCGATGCTTCGGCGGGACTGTGCGATCGGTCACAGTCAAGGGTCGGTTGGGCGAGCACGCAGCTTGCGGAAAAATTTGAATTGATCGAAAAGAGCGTCCCTCAGGGGCTAAAGCCCAGACATTTTGGGTCCCTTACGGCACGGCTGAAGCCGTGCCCCTTCAAAGCATTTCGTTTTTCCGCCCGCTGTGAAGCCGTGCCCCTTCAAAGCATTTCGTTTTTCCGCCTGCTCTGAAGCCGTGCCCCTTCAAAGCATTTCGTTTTTCCGCCCGCTGTGAAGCCGTGCCCCTGCAAAGCATTTCGTTTTTCCGCCAGCTATGAAGCCGTGCCCCTTCAAAGCATTTCGTTTTTCCGCCCGCTGTGAAGCCGTGCCCCTTCAAAGCATTTCGTTTTTCCGCCTGCTATGAAGCCGTGCCCGTTCAAGACAATTCGTTTTCGCAACCTGTTAAGGCGCCAGCTGCGTGGTGCTGTTGACTTCGACGATGACGAGGTCCCAGGGCTTGAGAGTGACCAATTCATTTTTGGCGACGGCGTGGCCGGTGAGGAGGTCTTTGCCGGACGCGCCGGCCCAGGCGAAGGAGACGGGCTTGCCGGAGTAATTGAAGAAGAAGCTGAGCTGCTTGCCCTGACGATTGGTGCCATGGACGGCGTGGATGGCGCGGGGCAGATCCTGATCGGGGCCGGAGAGGCCGGAGCGGCGGAGGACGTCGCGCAGAACATCTTCCTGCAACGGGTCGGAGAGGTAGGTGCCTTCGTAAAGGAGGGTGCCGGAGCCGTATTG
Source organism: uncultured Acidobacteriaceae bacterium (assembly GCA_963817165.1). Lineage (GTDB taxonomy): Bacteria > Acidobacteriota > Terriglobia > Terriglobales > Acidobacteriaceae > Palsa-343. Next base: position 94,831 of record CAWFNL010000026.1, read on the forward strand.
ATTCTCGGTGATGGCGGGCCAGCGTCCGAAGAAGGGATGGTCGTAAAAAGCGAGGGGTTTGGCGTGTTCAGGGATGAGGAATTCGGCCCAGTACATCGCCTGGTTGTGCGTACCGGCGTGGAAGGGGTCGCCTTTGAGGGCGAGGGGATGCTCGAGGTTGGAGAACTCCTGATAGCTGACGCCGGCGGCTTCGCGAAGGGGGCCGGGGGCGCGCACCCAGCGGACGGCTGAATTTTCATTCGCAAAGCCGCTTTTGAAGGTCATGACAACGTGGCCGCCGGTTTTGACGAAGTCGGAGATGCGCTTGAGGAGCGCATCGTCGGAGATGTAGAGGGCGGGGACGATGAGCAGCTTGTATTGAGAGAGGTCGGTGGTTTCGGGAAAGACGAAGTCGGCGCCCATGTTGAGGCGATAGAGGGCGTCGTGAAATTGATGGACGAGGGAGGCGTAGTCGGCGACGGGCGGGCCGCCGGACCACTGCGGGCCAGCTTCGGCGAAGGGCATGAAGGAAATGGCGTTGAGGGAGTCGCGGCTCCAAAGGATGGCGACCTGGTTGTGGGGCTGGAAGCCGAGCAGGTGCGACTGAATGGATTTGAGCTCGTTGCCGGTGCGGGAGACTTCGGCGTAGGCGCGGTTGGGCTCGAAGTCGTGGGAGAGGACGCCCTTCCAGTACGTTTCCTGATTGGCGGGGATGGAAGCCCAGTGCCAGTACTCGACCATTGCGGCGCCGTCGGAGATGTGGGTGTAGACGTCTTCGCGGAGCTGGCCGTCGTAGGGCGGGTATTGGTAGGCGGAGGTCCAGTCTGTGGTTTGCGCGTTGGTTTCGGTGACGAGGTAGTTGCTGTGGCGGAGGGAGCGGGTGAAGTCTCCCTGGAAGGATTGGGTAGCGCCGTCGTAGTGATCCTGGGTGCCGTGGTAGATGTTGTCAGCGGGGATGTCGAGGGCGTTGGCAATGTCGTTTTCGTTGACGTCGGCCTTGCCCACGCCGCCGAAATCGGTGGTGACGAACTGGTTGGGCCCGCGACATTCGCGGACGAGCTGCGCCTGCCATGACAGGAAGTTGGTGACGCGCATCTGCTGCCAGCGGGACCATTCGAGCTTGTAGCCGGTGCTTTGTGCCTGGTCGCGGGTGGGCAGATCGTCCCAGCTATTGACGTCTTCTCCCCAGTAATTGAGGAACCACGCTTTGTTGAGATTGTCGGTAGTGGTGAATTTCTGCTTGAGGTGATCGACGAATCCGGCGAAGACGTCGGGATTGGATGCTCCGTAGGAGGAGGTCTCGTTATCGATCTGCCATCCGATGACGTCGGGGTTGTTCTTGTAGTGCGTGACTAAATTGCGGATGAGGCGCTCGGAATATTTGCGGTAGACGGGGTTGGAGATGTCCATGTTCTGGCGGGGGCCGTAGAAGGTGGGCGCGCCGCCGAGGGGGCGAGCGAGGATCTCAGGATGCTCGTGATAAAGCCACGTGGGAATGGAATACGTGGGCGTGCCCATGATGACTTTAATGCCGGCTTTGGACATGGCGTCGACGACGCGATCCATCCAGTCGTATTGAAACTTGCCGTCCTCGGGCTCCCAGAGGCTCCATGTGGATTCGCCCATGCGGACGACGTTGAGGCCGGCGGCCTTCATCATGGAGACGTCCTGATCGAGGCGCTCGGTGGGTTCGTATTCGTGGTAGTAGGCGGCGCCGTAGAGGATTTGAGGAAGCTCGGGGACTTGTGACGCGGGCTGGCTTTGGGCCGTGGCTACGGGGGCGATGGGGAGCATGACCAGCAAGGCAGCAATGGCAATTCCGCGAACAGGGTCGAGGATGGGCTTCATGGGGTTCTCCGTGGAATGGGGGTGCATCTTCCAGTTTGCTCCATGAGGGAGGGAGGCGGAGAGAAACTGATAATGTAAGCGTTTACTTCGTTGTTCTTCGTGAGCGCTATTGGACGGTGCCGGAGTTGGCGAATTTTTCGTTCGCGTAGCTGGTGGACTGGCGCACGGTGAGGGTGGTGGGGACCTCAAGCATAGACCGCGCAGGCGCCTGATCGGGGGTTTCGATGTGGCAGCGCAGGGCTTCAACAGCGGCTTTGGCGAGGCTGTTGCGCGACATGCGGACGGTGGTGAGGGGCGGATAAACGAACTCGGCAAGATGAATATCGTCAAAGCCGATGACGGAGATGTCCTGAGGAACAGAAATGCCGCGGCGGGCGAGCAGGCGAAGGGCGCCGATGGCGGTCATATCGTTGGAACACATGACGGCGGTGGGGCGCTGGGGGGTGGCCAGCAGCTTTTCCATGCCGGCCATGCCGCCTTCGAGGGTGTGATCGCACTCCACCAGCCATTCCGCGGGCGGCTCCTGACCAATTTCAGCAGAGGCTTTGAGGAACGCAGTCTTGCGGAGTTGCGCGGAACGCTGGGTCTGCGGGCCGATGAGAAACGCGATGCGCCGGTGTCCGAGAACAGCGAGGTGCTGCACGCCTTCGCGGATGCCCTTTTGATATTTGACGGCGATGGCGCTCATTTTTTCCTGGGCGGGCGCGGCGTCGACGAAGACCATGGGGATGTGGCGGAGGGCGAGTTCGTCGAGCAGAGGGCCTTCAATGCCGAAGGTCATGACGGCGACGCCTTCGACATTGCGCTCGACCATGCGGCGGATGCAGGCTTTCATGCATTCGGGATCGTAGTTGGTGGAGCCGAGGAGGATCTCGTAGCCGTGGCGGGTGGCGACTTCTTCAAAACCCTGGACGAGTTCAGGGAAAAAGGGATTGGTGATTTCGGAGACGAGGAGGCCGAGCAGGCGGCTGCGTCCGGAGACGAGGGCGCGGGCGTTGGTATTGGGAAAGTAATTGAGTTCGTGAATGGCCTTCCAGACGCGCTTGGCGAGTTCTTTGTCGACGGTGGAGACGCCATTGATGGTGCGGGAGACGGTGGCGATGGACACGCGGGCAAGACGCGCAACGTCGTGAATATCCTGACGCCTGGGGACGCCTTTTTGTGGAGCGCGTTTTCTCGCCATAATTTGCTTACCGACCGCAGGAGTGACAACGGATGCATGTGGCCCGGGGTTAAACTTAGTGCAGCGGGTGTTGTGAAATCGTTTCCCCGAATTGCTAACTTCATACTGCCAGAAGGTCGTCCGTGTCAACTCCGCAGCGGTGCTTAGGGGAACTGCGGTGGTGTGGACCGGGGGGAATGGTGGAGCTAGTCGGGATCGAACCGACGACCTCATCGTTGCGAACGATGCGCTCTCCCAGCTGAGCTATAGCCCCACGAAGCGGGAAGACCTATTTGATTTTACGGTAAGGCGCGCCGGTGCGCCAACCCGGGCTGGGTCAATGAGAGCCGAAAGTCACCCGGCAAGCTGCTGGCGGATGATGCGGCCAAGGCTCGCGCGCAGGGTGGGCAAAAGATGGGCGGGAAGATCGCCCTGGGCGAGATCGGGGGAGCCTCCGCCGCGGAGGCCATGCTCGGCCAGCGCATCTTTGAGGATGGTTCCGCAGTTGAGCTGAAGATCGAGGCTGCGCGCCAGGATGACGCGCGCAGTCTCTCCGTCTTCCGAGCAGAGAATGGCCGCAGTACCGGGGACGGCGCGGATGAGGCGGGAGGCAAGCAGGCGGATGTAGTCGCGGTCGCGATCTTTCCAGCAGCGGTCGACGAGACGCAGGCCGTGTTCGATGGGGACTTCGACGGCCAGCCGGCTGGCCTGATAATCGGCGAGCTCTTCGCGGAGGTGCTGGCGTTCTTTCATGAGCGTTTTGGCTTCGGTCTGGAGGCGTTCGACGGCTGCCGGCATTTCCGCGGGAGCCGCCGAAAGCGCGGCGGTGAGCTGGGCGAGGATGGCTGCGTCGGCCCGGGCGGTTGCGACTGCGCGGAGACCGCAGAGGAACTCGACGCGAAAGCCGCGGCTGACTTTTTCGACGCCGCGCAGGAGCAGGCCGCCGATTTGGCCGGTGGAACGGACATGGGTGCCACCACAGGCGTTGCGATCGCAGTCGGCGATTTCGATGATGCGGATGGCGCCTTCGCGATCGGGGAGCTTGCGAAGTTTTCCGGCGGCGAGCATGGATTCAGCTTCGGACCGAGGGATCACATGGGTAGTAACGGGACGATCTTCGGCGATGATCTGGTTGGCGAGGCGCTCGATGCGATGGAGCGTATGCGGGGCGATGGGTCCGGTGGCGAGGTCGATGGTGGAGACGGTGTCGCCAAGGTGGAAGGAGACGGTGGGCGCCTGGATCTGTTCCAGGAAAACGGCGGAAAGAAGATGCTGGCCGGTGTGCTGCTGCATGTGATCGAAGCGGCGGTCCCAGGCGATATCAGCTTCGACATGGGTGCCGACGGCGAGGGGTTTACGGACGAAGTGCCAGACTTCGCCAGTTTCGTCCTCTTCGGTGGAGTCAACGGGTACTTCGAGGGCAGCGCCGCCGCGCGAGGTGGCGCGGAGGAGACCGGAATCGAAGGGCTGGCCACCGCTGGTGGGGTAAAAAGCTGTGCGATTGAGAGCAATCTGCCAAACGGATTCACCTTCGGTACGCGCGACTTCGCGAACGTCGGTGACGGTGGCGGTAAAGCTCCTGAGGAATGCGTCGGAATAGTAGAGCCGCTCAGACCGGGCCATGTTTTCATCCTCATCTGGCGGAACGCAGAAAGAACACCGGGCCAGGTAAACCGGGAGGCCCTGGGGCAGGCACAGATTTAGTTTAGTCGAGGTTGTGGGTGGACCTGGTGACCAGTAAAGCACCTGGCCAGATTGCGGGACAGACCGCGCGCAAACTCGGCGGGCATTTATAATCGGCGCTGCGACTTATGGAAGATTCCAACCCTATTCTGGATGGGCGCCAGGTTCTGGAAATCGGCGACATCATGAACATCCTGCCGCACCGTTATCCATTTTTGCTGATCGACCGGATCATCGAAGTGGAGCGGAAGAAGCGGATTGTGGCGATCAAGAGCGTGACGATCAACGAGCCGTTTTTCCAGGGGCATTTCCCGGATTTTCCGATCATGCCGGGGGCGCTGGTGGTGGAGTCGATTGCGCAGGCGGGCGGGACGCTGCTGCTGCCGGAGGTGCCGGACCGGCACACCAAGCTGATGGTATTCACGGGGATCGAGCGGGCGAAGTTCCGGCGGCCGGTGGTGCCGGGCGATCAGATGCGCATCGAGATCAACGTTTTGAACTGGAAGATGCGCGCGGTGCGCATGGAAGGCCGGGTAACGGTGGAGGGCAAGCTGGCCTGCGAAGCGATCGTGATGTGCCAACTGGTGCCGCGACGCAGTCAGGCGGCGCCGAGCGCGACGCCTGCAGCGGGTGGGGGACCTGACGCGGAGACACGGGAGTGAGCATTCATCCCACGGCGGTGGTGGCCGCCGGCGCACAGATTCCGGAATCCTGCACGGTTGGGCCTTACTGCACAGTAGGGCCCGATGTAATTTTGGGCGAAGGATGCGAGTTGGTTTCGCATGTGGTGCTGGATGGACGGCTGCGGGCGGGGGCGCGGAACCATTTTTTCTCCTTTGCCTGCGTGGGGATTGCGCCGCAGGATTTGAAATACAAAGGCGAGCCGACCGGGGTGACGCTGGGCGATGACAACACCATTCGAGAGGGCGTGACGATTTCTCGCGGTACGGCCGGGGGCGGGGGAACGACGCGGGTCGGGAGCCGCTGCCTGATCATGGCGTACACGCACATTGGGCACGACAGCGTGATCGGGAACCATTGCATTCTGGCGAATGCGGCGACGCTGGCGGGGCATGTGGTGGTGGAGGATTATGCGACCGTCGGCGCGTTGTGCCCGGTGCACCAGTTCTGCCGGATAGGGCGGTATGCGTATGTTGGGGGCGGGACGACGATCACGCAGGACGTGCTGCCCTTTTCGCTGACGTCCGCGAAGCGCGAGGTGCATTCGTACAGCATGAACAAGGTGGGGCTGGAGCGAAGTGGATTTGACCGGGAGAGGCTGCGGGCGATTCAGCATGCCTACCGGCTGCTGCTGGCGGCGAAGATGAACGTTTCGCAGGCGATCGAGAAGCTGCGGGCCGAGGGTCTGGTGTCGACGGATGTGGCCTATCTGGTGGAGTTCATTGAGCAGTCGGAGCGCGGGATTATTCGCTAATCGGGAAGCGTACCCACAACGGGGTACCGCAGTACCATTCACGCCGCCTTCACGCGGTTTTGTGGAAAAACGAAAAGGTTGTCTCGCCGCTGCAGCGGGTGCTGCGAAATTGAGGCTTTTTGAGATTACCGTTGTAACTTGCTGATTTCCGGCACTCAGCAGGGCGGAGCCTCTGTTTTGCGGCAAGTAACGCCAGATTACCCAGTAATCAACACGTCGCCGGGAGATCTTCTTCCACAGAATTTTCCACAGCGCGGGTGAATCGCTGCCGACATGAATTGGAGGGGGATGTGCCAGCGCCCTGGCCCGTAGGCCAGGGTCGCTGACGGAAGTGCGGGACTACTCCGCTGATTTGACTTACTGGTGCGGAGTGGCTGCAGGCCGGCTGGTGGTTCCGGTTCCAGAGTGAGGCGCGGGAGCGGAAGGTACGCTATTCGCCGCAGGAGCCGGAATGCCGGACTTAGTGTTATAGGCCTGGACCACGGCTTCGGTGATATCGACGCCCTGGGCGGCCCAGAGAACACTGCCGTTTTGCTGGTTGGCGTCGAGCACGGCGCCAAACCCCTGCTGCTTGGCGAGTTCGACCATGACAGCGCCGACTTTATTGGCAACCTGGCCAAAGGTATCCTGGCCAGCTTCCTGCTCGTCATTGCGAAGATCTTCGCCTTTGCGCTGGAGTTCTTTGGTCTGGTCGTCGATGGCCTTGAGCTTCACCTGACGGTCGGCCTCGGCGATGGTGGCGCTGCCGGTCTGGAGTTGTTTTTTCTCGGTTTCGATCTGGGTGTTGAGCTGCTGGAGGGCAGTTTCGCGAGACTCAAACTTCTTGCGGAGGTCGGCGAGGTCGCGCTGGAACTCGTTGGTTGCACCGACGGCCTGCTGGAAGTTGATGACGGCGACTTTGGTTGCGCCGGTAATGGCGGCTGGAGCGGCGGCGGGGGCTGGATCAGGTCTGGCTGGAGCGGCCTGAGCGACGGCTGCTACGCCCATTCCGGACGCGAGCAAGCATGCAAGTGACAACAAACGCTTCATGGAAATTAAGAACTCCTTGGGTGTCCTGGGTGGCCTGGTCCGCTATCTCGATCTTTGAATCGCTGCTCGCTGAAGATCGCCGGAGCAGGCTCCAGGCATCATTTTTGAGCCCTGAAACACAAAGACGCGGACAGAAGAGAAAATCTCAGGAACTTGGGCAAATTATAGGGCCGGGGGGCGCAAGCGTCAAACGAATGCGGTCCGGTTTGGGGTCCTTTGGAGTGCATCCTCAGGACGAGAAATTGGTTGCGTCAGAAGCTGGTCCCGACGGTGAGACGGAAGGTATGGCTGGGCTCGCGGAGGATGTAGAGGCCGTTGTAGTACTGCTGAGCCAGAGCGTAAGTGTAGTCGCCGGCACCGCCCGCGGGGAACATGCTGCGGGTGATGAGGTTGGGACGGGCGAATTCATCGTAGAGCTTGAGGGGGTTGACGGCGTAATAGAGGCGGAAGGGCGCGTTGATGATCGGCATCATGACGTCGATTTCGCCGCCGGCCGACATGCGCGGAACATAGTTGGTGCCCTGCACCGGATTAATGGTGGGACTGAACCGGATCTGCTGACCGCCCTGGCAGGTGCCGTTGACGTAATTGGGGCAACCGTAGAGGGGTGAGTCGAGCATGTCGATGCCCTCGGGGCTTTGGCGGAGCTGGTTGTCGCGCAGGGCCATGTCCATGCCGAAGTCATCGAAGAGCTTGAAGGCGACGGTGCGGGCGTAAATCGGGATGGTGTATTGCAGGTTGCCGGTGAAGCTGGTGTCGCCACCGATCGTCGCAATGCCATAGACGGGCAGCGGCACCTGGATAGCACCGAGACTGGGGTTGGTTGGGTCGCGGGGGACGAGGGAGCCGTCCGGATTCGTCAGGTTGAAGAGGACGCGGGTGGGGACGTAGCCGTAGGGGGTAACGGTGCGGACGTCAAAGCCGCGCAGATCGGTTTCGCCGCCGCCGGAGGGGCGATCGAAGGGAGGCGCGACGTCGCCGCTGAAGCCGGTGACATAGACACCCTGGGCGCGGAAGCCGAGGGTATTGCGGCCGGATTTATCGGGGAAGAAGCCCTTCATGGGGATGAAGTGTTTGTATTCGACGACGGGGCGGACGTAGCGCACACTGCCCCAGAGGCCGGCGAGCTGGACGGTGGCGGCCAGCGACGAGCCGTTGTGGGGCAGGAAGTTGCTGTCGATATTGCTCGACTCATAGCTGGCCATGATCGAGCTGGTGAGGATACCCTGGAGAGCGTTCTGGCCCTGAATGCCACTGCGGAAGGCAAGGGTCTGGAAGAGGTTGCTGGAGGCCTGGCTAAAGGCATGGACCGAGGACTGATCCCACGAGTAGGTGCCGCCGAAACGGGAGAAACCGAACAGGTTGAAGTGGCGGGTGGGATAGCCGATGGAGGCGGTAAAGCCGACACGGGACTGATTGTAATTCTGCTGCAGCGAACCGATGGCGGATTGTTGGTTGGCGCTGCCGGAGAGTGAATAGCTCTTGGAGGCGTTGTAGTCGTTCTTGCTGTCGAAGACCTGGAAGCCAAGGTTGAGGGGCCGGTTGCGGACGTAGGGCTCGTCGAAGGAGAAGGTGAGGTTACGAGCGAGGCTGCCGGCATTGGCCTGGACGCTGAGAGTTTCGCCGAGGCCGAGGAAGTTGTTGGTCTGATAATTCAGGCCGAGGAAAGCGCCCGATAGGCCGCTCAGGCCGCCGTTCAGCCCAATGGAATTCTTGCCCTTTTCCTGCACCTTCAGCAGCAGGTCCACCGTCCCGGCTTCCGTGTTCTGCTGGGTGGTGGAATCCTGATCGACGCGCAGCTCGTTGAAGTACTGGAGCTGATTGAGGCGCAGCAGGCTCATCTCCCAGAGATGGCTGTTGTACACCTGGCCCTCCTGGAGGAGCAATTCGCGGCGGATGACGAAGTCACGGGTAACAGTGTTGCCCTGGAACTCGATGCGTGCGACGGTGAACTGTTTGCCCTCGTCGATATCCAGATTCCAGGTGACGGTGTGCTTAACGTCATCGAAAGTGGGCTCAGGAACGGCTACGAAGTTGATGTAGCCCATTTGTCCGTAAGCCTTGCGCAGGGCTTCCAGGCCCTTCTGGAAGAGGGTGAGGTTGAAGATTTCGCCGTCTTTCTGAGCGAAGATGGCGCGCAGAGCTTTGGTGTTGGGTGCGGCTTTATTGCCAGTGAAATTGATCCCGGCGAGCCGATAGCGTTCGCCTTCACTGATGTTCATGTGGATGTCGATGCTTTTGCCCTTTTTGGGGCGGAAGGTAAAGAGCGAAAGGCCCGATTCATTGTGCAGATGGGTCTGGGGTTCGCCAATAGGGCCGCCGCGCATGTAGCCGCGATCTTCGTAGGCCTGGCGAACGCGCTCAGAATCTTCTTCGAGCTTGGAGGAGTCGAAGGTGCGAGCGAAGATGTCCTCAAGAAAGATGGAATGGGGAATGCCGATGGGGCGGAGATTTTTCATGGACTCGCGCAGGATGCGCGAGCTAACGTGCTCGTTGCCGCTGAAGGTGATCTTGCCGACTTTGACGGTGGGGCCTTCTTTGATCTGGAAGATGAGCTGGACGGAGGCCGGGGGGATGTCCTTGACTTCGGTACGGATGGTAGCGAACTGGTGGCCGTGCTCGGCCAGCATCTGCTCGAGGACGGTGACGGCATGGGCGATGCGCGCCGGATCGTACTGACTCTCTTCGGTGAGGCCGACCTTCTCTTTTTTGAAGCGTTCCATGACATCGGACTGGGTGATGGCATTCAGGCCGTTGTATTTGATTTCACGGATGGTGGGTTTTTCGCGGACATAGACATCGAGGATGACGCCCTGGGCGGTGTCTTCCTTCTCGATGCGGACGTCTTCGAAGTAGCCGGTGTTCCAGAGAGAGTTAAAGTCGCGTTCAACGGAGAGGGGATCGTAAGGCTCGCCGATTTTGGAGAACATGCGGGCCTTGACTGTGTCCTGGGGGATGCGGCGGGTACCGATGACGTGGATGGCGACGACGGTCTGCTGGCCGGAAGCAGCGGGAGCGGCTTGAGCGGGAGCAGCCAGGGCGGGAGCATCCTGGGCGACGAGCGGGACGATGGTCAGCACGGGGGCCAGGAGACAAATCAACGCCAGGGACCGACCCAGGAAACGGCGCAAATTCCTGCATGGTACGTGCGGGGAGCCTGCGCTCCAGAAGTTCACGGAAAAAATAGGCACACCCTCACTGCTCAAAATCAGGCCAATCTTTGGGAAAAGGCGATTATAACAGCGCGAAAGAGGCGCACGATGGCGCCGGAGTCGAGCTCCCCGTCCTTCCAGGCAAAGCGAGACGGGCCAGAACCCTGCTGACTCGCCGGCGGAAACATCATCACAGCACTCCCACCCCGTGCACCGGCTCGGAACCGGAACTGGCGATCGCGCCTTTTGGGGGAATTCGTATTCAGTTTATCGGAAGCGAAGGCTTTCCGTATGGGGGTGGAAAAGCTGTTCGGGTCCGATTGTTATGAGACGGACGGAGAGTGGTTTCGTTTGGGGGTGGTTTCGTGAGACTGACTCGCGGATTTGCGGACCTGGACGAGGACCGAGTAGAAGACGGGGCCGCCGCCGATATCGTTGAGGCGCTGGGAAGTGAGGAGATTGACGTTGTGTCTGGTGGAGGAAAGCTTGTTCCATCCGAGCTGGGCGGCGACGACACCGCGGGCCACGGAGCCATTGACATGGGCGCGTAACGCGAGGACGCCTCGGTCGTTGAAGACGTCGACGGGATCGCCGTCGGCGATGCCGCGCGGGGCTGCATCGTCGGTATGCATTTCGAGGACGCCGTCGTGGGCGGATTCGAAATGTTGATGGGTGGGGATATTGGCGAAGGTCGAGTTCATATAGTTGTCGGCCTTACGGGGCAGGAACTCGAGCGGGAACTGACCGGTGGCGTTGTGGCGCGACTCGAGCGCGGGGCGGAATTCGGGGAGCGGATCGATGCCGGCCGCGGCGAGGGTTTCGGAGTACAACTCGATTTTGCCGCTGGGGGTTAGGAAGGGGCCTTCGGCGAACGGGAGGAACGGACTGCCTTCCTGCTCGGCTGGAAACTTGAGGCGGATGGAACCGCCCGCGGCGTGGAGGGATTCTTCGCTGATGCCGGCGAGCCAGGGATCCTGATGCTCGGGATCGTCCGCTCGCAGGGCCTGGGCGATCAGGTCTTCGGTCGTATCGCGGAAGCAGGGTTCGCTGAAGCCCATGCGCTGGGCGAGCTGCGCAAAGAGCCAGACGTTGGAACGCGCTTCGCCGAGGGGCTCAATGGCCTGGTCAGAGAGCTGGACGTGGTAATGGCCGTAAGCGCCCTGAATATCTTTGTGCTCGAAGAAAGTGGTGGCGGGGAGGACGATGTCGGCGTAGTCGGCGGTGTCGGTAAAGAACTGTTCGTGGACGACGGTGAAGAGATCGGGGCGTGTGAGGCCGCGCAGAACGGATGCCTGATCGGGCGCGACGGCGGCGGGGTTGGAGTTGTAGACGAAGAGCGCCTTGACCGGCGGGTCACTGAGCTGGGTGAGCGCATTGCCGAGCACCGACATGTTGACGAGGCGCGATGGGCGGCCGAGGGAGCTTGCGAACTGAAGGTCGGGACGCTCGAGGGTTGCGCCGTCAAACGGAAAGGCGCCGCTGGTGGAGAGCTGGAGGCCGCCGCCGAGGTGCTTCCATGCCCCGGTGAGCGCGGGGAGCATGCAGATGGCGCGGACGGCGGCTCCGCCATTGTCGGCACGCTGCACGCCGTAGTTGAGGCGAATGACGGCGGGCTGGGTGGTGGCGTAATCGTGGGCGAGGCGCTCGATGTCGGCAATCTCCATGCCGGTCAGGCGCGAGACACATTCCGGGGTATAGGCAGAGATGCGGAGACGGAGCTGATCGAAGCCGTGGGTCCAGCGGGCGACGTAGTCGTGATCGTAGAGATTGTCGCGGACCAGGATGTGCATCATGCCGAGCGCGAGGGCTGAGTCGGTGCCGGGACGGATGGGGATGTGCCAGTCGGCGGAGCTGGCGGTTCGGGTGCTGAAGGGGTCGATGACGATCAGCTTTGCGCCGTTGCGACGAGCTTCTTCAATAAACGGGACGAGATGCACGTTGCGGCCGTGGATATTGGCAGCCCAGGCGATGATGAGCCGGGAGTGGCGGAAGGCTTCCGTATCGGTGCCGAGTTTGCGGCCGTAGACAGACTTGAGAGCCTGGCCGCCGGTTTCTGCGCAGATGGTGCGGTCGAGACGGCTAGCGCCGAGGCGATGGAAGAAGCGGCGGTCCATGGAACCGTAGTTCAGGACGCCGATGGTGCCGGCGTAGGAATACGGCAGGATCGATTCGGGGCCGTGTTCGGCGGCGATTTGGGTGAGGCGCGCGGCGATGGTGTCGAGGGCTTCATCCCAGGAGATGGGCTCGAAGGATTCTGCTTCGCGGCGATGCGGGAGAGCGCCTTTGGGCACGCCCTGGCGGCGGCGCATGGGGGTGAGGAGGCGATCAGGCGAATAGACGCGGTCGAGGTATTTCGCAACTTTGGCGCAGAGGAAACCGCGGGTGACGGGATGCTCCGGATCGCCGCGCATCTTAGTTGCCCGGCCGGATTCGTCAATGGTGACAAGCACACCGCAGGAGTCCGGGCAGTCATGGGAACAGACGGCGTGAACGGTTTTCGCGGGCATGGTTCATTGTAGCGACAGCTGGTGGCTGGTGGCTCGAAGCAAAACTATCTCGAGGCTTTGGCAGCGGGTTCCGAGGCGGCGGGAGTCATGGCGGGGGGAGCGGCGGGGAGGGTGAAGAGGAAGGTCGCGCCTTCGCCCAATTCGCTTTCTGCACGGATGGCGCCGCCGTGGGCGAGAACGATGTGCTTGACGATGGCGAGGCCGAGGCCGGTGCCGCCGGATTCGCGGGAGCGGGCTTTGTCGACGCGGTAGAAGCGCTCGAAGATGCGGTCGAGATGCTCGAGGGCGATGCCCTGGCCGAAGTCCTGCACATAGAATTCGACGGCGGAATCGATGGGACGCGCGCCGACCACGACGCGGCTTCCGGCGCCTCCATATTTCATAGCGTTCTCGATGAGGTTGCCGAAGACCTGGGTCATCGCGTCGACGTCGGCGAGGACGTATGTGTCGGTAACCTCGCCGGCTTCGAGGGCGACGCCGGATTCAACGACCATGCCGGCGAGGGATTCGATGGCGTCCTGCACGAGAGCGGAGGCGCGGACGGCCTGGGTGCGCGGCTTCTGCTGGCCGGATTCAACCTGGGCCAGCGCGAGGAGATCTTCCGTGAGGCGATTTACGCGGCGGGCGTTTTTGAGGATGATGCCCATGAATTCGCGAGCGTGTTCGGGCAGATCCATTTCGTCTTCGAGCAGGGTTTCGACGTAGCCGGAGATGGAGGTGAGCGGGGTGCGCAGCTCATGGGAGACGTTGGCGACGAAGTCACGGCGGGTTTTCTCCGCGCGCTCGACGTCGGTGACGTCGTGGAGAACGGCGACGGCGCCGCCATCGGGAGTGGGCGCGGCGCTGACTTCGAAGACACGGCCGGGGACGGTGGAGATGGCTTTATCGGTGGAGAAGCGGCGCTCGCGGAGAGCGACATCGACACAGCGGAGGACATCGGGGTCGCGAACGCTCATCACGAGGGCTTTGCCCGCGCGTCCGGCGCCCGGCGCGATGCGCTGCATCACAGAATTGGACCAGCTCACCTGACCGTTGGAATTGACGGCGACGACCGCCTCCTGCATGGAATCGAGGAGAGCAGCCAGCTCGCGCTGTTTGGCTTCAAGGGCGCGGAAGGACTGCTCGAGCCGCCCAGCGGTGGCGTCGAGGGCGCGCGCCACTTCGCCAATTTCATCGCTGTCGTCTTCGTCGATGCGGGCAGTGAAGTCGCCGGCGGCGATGCGGCTGGAGAAATCGACGATGCGGCGGAGGCGGATGGAAATGCGATGCGCGACCCAGGCGGAAACGAGGGTAGCGAGAATGAGCGAGAGCAGGGACGCAGTGAGAAGGTCGCGGCGCAGAATGTGTAGTGCGGCGGCCTGCTGGGCGGGACCGATGAGGGCGACGCGGGCTTCTTCGTGGAGGGAGTGTTCGACGATGTTGCGGAAGGACAGGTCCAGGATCGCCGTGCCGATGCAGAGCACGAGGACGAAGGAGACGAGCAATTTGGAGAAGACTCTGCCAGTCACGTTGGGAGCCAGCGTATAGCGTTTAGCGTATAGCGTGTAGGCGGAAAGCTGGTAGCTAAGAAGCGGTTTGCTAAAGTCCGGTCAGCTAAAAAGCGGTCAGCAGGAAACTCGCCGGCGCTGGTGATCACTTTTTGCTCTGATCGTCTGCGGATGGGCCGTACATGCCGGGGATGGGGACATCGAGGAGGCGGAGGTAGACGCTGAGCTGGCCGCGGTGGTGGATGAGGTGGTCCATAAAAACGCGGCGGAGGGCCATGCCGCGCGGCACCGAGATCATGGTGCGGCCGTTCATCTGCATGCTCCAGACGACATCGAGTTGATCTTCGCGCAGAGAGGTGAGGGCGGTACGAGCTTCGGCGGCGGATTTGTCGAAGTGGTCGAGGAGTTCCTGCGTGGAGGCGGCGGCGAACGGTTTGAAGTCGGGCGGCCGGACGAAGGTGTCCGTTGTGGCGATGGTGGTAGCGCGATTGGGCAGGTCGGCGATGTGCGAGGAGAGGCGGCCGAGGGTCATTGACTTCTCGTGGGGCTTCCACGGGAAGCTATGTTCGGGCACGCGTTCGAGCATGCGGCGGGTGGAAGCCGCTTCTTCGTCGAACTCCAGCAGTAACAGCTCCAGGAGGGTCATGGCAGCTATCTTATGCCCAACGCGTTAAGACCAACATCAAGACCCTGCGGTCATGAGACGGCGCGTTCGTTAGCGCGGGGAATTTCAAAGCGGTAGCCGGCGCCGCGGACGGTTTTGAGGAAGCGCGGGTTCTCCGGGTCGGATTCGATTTTCTCGCGGATACGGCGAACGTAGACGTCGACGGAGCGCGGAGTGACGAAGCGTGCATCGCCCCAGACGGCATCGAGCAGGTGGTCGCGGCTGAAGACGCGGCCGGGATGGCGGGCGAGGTAATCGAGGAGGCGGAATTCGGTCGCGGTGGTGGTGGTGAGGGCTCCGCGGACCTTGAGCTGCATGGCGCTGGCGTCAATCTCCACGTCTTCAAAGGCGATGACGGAGGGAGTAGAGGGGCGCTCGAAGCGGCGCAGGACGGCCTTGACGCGGGCGAGGAGCTCGCGCGGGGCGAAAGGCTTGGTGACGTAGTCATCGGCGCCGAGTTCGAGGCCGAGGACGCGGTCATTCTCGCTGGCGCGGGCGGTGACAAAGATGATGGGGATGGTGCTGAGGGACGGATGATTGCGGAGGCGGCGGCAAACGTCGAGGCCATCGCCGCCGGGCACCATGATGTCGAGCAGGAAGAGGGCGGGCGCCTGGCGTTCAGCGTCGGGAATGAGGCTGCCGGGGGTGGCATAAATGCGGGCCGGGAAGGAAGCGGCTTCCAGGTGATGCTGGATCAGGCGGGCGATGTCCGCGTCATCCTCGAGCACAAAGACGGTCTGGCTCACAGGGAGTGGGTCCTTTCTCGCAGCCGCCCGAAAAGGGCGGGGCGTACCGCCCTCAGGCTACCGCAGGCGGGCAAAGAGAATGCAAACGTTCTGTTAATTCGGAAGGTGGCGGACAGGATTCCCCGGTGGTCGGAGAAAACACGGGGCAAAATGCGGCTGCAGGATCGGATTTGCGGGGCAGAAGCGTATTCATCCGAACAAGTTGCAGCGGGTGCGGATGCTATACTCCGGCCATTGTCCCCGGCTTCAGCACCCTGGAAATATGCTCGCGGGGTGAGCGGATTTTCGTACGGGTTTGAAGAGAAAACGTGCCGCCTCCGACCATTCTTTGCATTGACGACGAAGCTCTTGGGCTCAAGATCCGCCGGACCGTTCTGGAGCGCGCCGGGTATCGCGTGCTGACTGCCGAAGATGGGCCGAGCGGATTGTCGTTGTTTCGCGAGCAGGCCGTGGACGGCGTGGTGCTCGACTACTACATGCCGGAGATGGATGGCGGCGCGGTGGCGGAGACCATGCGGCGGGAGCGGCCCGCGGTGCCGATCATGCTGCTCTCGGCCTACATCAACCTGCCGGCGGAGCTGGTATCGCTGGTGGACGTGACGCTGCTGAAAGGCGAAGGGCCCCTGGAGTTGCTGGAGAAGCTCCGCCTCATGCTGGGGGCACGGACGGTTGCGGAGTCCGGAGGAGCGCAGTGAAGCTGCCGGAATTTAATCGAACGCTGCGCCAACTGGTTGCGCTTCCCATTCTGCTGCTGGTTTTGATGGCCGGATTTCTGGTGTGGCAGATTGTGGCGACGGAACGGGCGCAGGAGCAGCTGGACCACAGCGATCAGATCACCGGGCAGGTGCAGAACCTGCAGAATCTCTTCATCGATCAGGAGACGGGGCTGCGGGGGTTCCAGCTTACCGGGGACCGGGTGATGCTGGCGCCATGGGACGCAGCGGCAGGGCCGATTCAACTGCAGTTCGCCTCGCTGCGCGCGCTGATGGCGGACGATGCGGGCCAACTGGCAGCGCTGAACGACCTGAAAGCTCAATATGACGATTGGCTGGATTTTGCGGATGCCGTGCTGGGGAAAAAGCCTGAGGCGGTTGCGGATCCGCAGCTGAACCAGCACGGCAAGGCCATGATGGACGGCCTGCGCGCGACGACGAGGAAGCTGCTGCAGCGCGAGGCACAGCGCCGTCAGATGCAATACGATCACGCGCGCTGGCTACAACGGCGCGAGCTGATTTCGCTGTTCGTTTCGATTCTGTTGGTGGGCGTGATTCTTGG
Source organism: uncultured Acidobacteriaceae bacterium (assembly GCA_963817165.1). Classification (GTDB taxonomy): domain Bacteria; phylum Acidobacteriota; class Terriglobia; order Terriglobales; family Acidobacteriaceae; genus Palsa-343. The sequence goes on from CAWFNL010000026.1 coordinate 111,798, forward strand.
ATTCTTCACGATGCACCACGTGCGGGCGGTGTCGGCGAGCTATCTGCAGCAGATCGGCGACATCACGGCGCAGAGAGAGGCGTTGTTTGAAAGCCAGCAATGGTTTCAGACCACGCTGGAATCGATTGGCGATGCGGTGATTGCGTGCGACAACCGGGGCGCGGTGAGTTTTATGAACGCGGTCGCGCAGAATCTGACGGGATGGAAGCTGGATGATGCGCGGGGGCATGCGCTCGAAGACGTCTTCAACATTGTGAACGAGGAGACGCGCAAGCAGTGCGAGAGCCCGGTGGAGAAGGTGCGGCGGCTACGCACGGTGATTGGGCTGGCGAATCATACTGTGCTGATCGCGCGCGATGGGCGGGAATTCGTGATCGACGACAGCGCTGCGCCGATTATGAGCGGGGACGGCGAGATGATCGGGGTGGTGCTGGTGTTCCGCGACGTGACGGAAGAGAAGCGGATGCAATCGGCGCTGGTCTCGTCAGAAAAGCTGGCGGTGGCGGGACGGCTGGCGGCGAGCATCGCTCACGAGATTCACAATCCGCTGGACTCGGTGGCGAACCTGCATTTTCTGCTGGAGCAGGAAAACGATCCGGAGCAGCGCGCGGAGTATTTGAAGCTGGCGCAGCAGGAGCTGGGGCGAACGATGCAGATCAGCCGAACGATGCTGAGCTTGTATCGCGAACCGAAGGCACCGGTGGCGGTAGACCTGCGCGAGTTGATCGAAGGAGTTCTGTTGCTGCTGGACCGGCGCATGAAGCACCAGAGCATCCAACTCGAAACGCATTTGCCGGAGCCGCTGATCGTCGAGGGATTTCCGGCGGAGTTGCGGCAGGTGTTTACCAATCTGATTGGGAATGCGATCGATGCGGCGGGGAGGCGCGGGCGCATTCGCATACGGATGGAGCAAGCCGCCGCCGAGGAACTGCACGGAGCGGGTGCGGTCGTAGAGATTGTCGACAGCGGCCTGGGGATTCCGGGAGAGGTTGTGGCGAAATTATTTCAGCCGTTCTTCACCACCAAGGGCGCGACGGGAACGGGCCTCGGGTTGTGGGTGAGCATGGGCATCGTGCAAAAACACGGCGGAGCTATCCGCATTGGCAACAGCACGGAGCTGCATCTGCCTGGTGCGTGTATCCGCGTGTTTTTGCCGGCGCGGACGCTGGCGCAGACGACTCCACCGGGAAACTAACGGATCGAGGCGGCAGGTCACACCCTGCGTAGTGATTTAGATTCCTACACGCTGCCCCGTGCTGACATTCCTTTCGGCCGCTCCGCGACCGATTCCCCTTCCGACCACCCCACCGAACAAGTTCATTCTGCGGGGGCCCCGGTGTACGGGGGTCCCTCGACTGCGCGCCGATACGCTTTCGCGTTCGCTGGAAAGTGTCATTGCGGCGCTCCGCTCGGGATGATATTTCATTTCTTATTGGCTGCTTTGCTGTGCGGACTGTGCAGCGGCCAGTTAGCCGTAAAAGTTCTGAAAGAGGCCGCGTACGGTTTCGTAGCATTCGCAGGCGGCAGATTTCAATCGGGCGTGGTCGAGAATTTGAATCTGACCGCGGCGATAGGAGATGAGCTTGCGGCGGCGCAGGACGCCTGCGGCCAGAGTGACCGTGGTGCGGCGGGCTCCCAGAATGTCGGCCAGGAATCCCTGACTCAACAGGATGCTGCTGGTGCCGGTGAGGTCATGAGCGGTGAGCAACCATCGTGCGAGGCGCTGCTCGGCGTCATGCAGGCGATTGCAGGCGGCCAGTTGCGAAAGGATCATGTCGCGGCGGTGGACGCAGCGCAGTACGAGCTCGCGCAGCGGCTCTGAGCGTTGCATTTCCTTTTGCAGCTCCGGAAATGGAATACGGAGGGCTCTCGCTTCCATCTGCACGACGCAGCGGGACGGCCCGTGGGTCATGCCGCCGAGCAGATGAAAGCAGGGGACGACACCTTCGCGGCCCCAGACGCCAATTTCAGCGCTGCGCCCGTCGGACATCGAAACCATTTTGGAAGCGAGACCCGAGGTCATGAACCACGCATAGCGGGGGACCTCCTCTGCCTCGTAGAGCACGGTGCCCGCGGGGATTGCGACTTCTTCCAGGCGGGACCAGATCGATTTTCGCCAGGATTCGGGTAGTGCTTCGAGAAGAAGATTATCGGTTCGTTGTTGGCCCATATCCTCCCTTGTCTCTCAGAGAGCAAGGACGATGCTGAATCCCAGCAAAAAGTCGTTGTCGCTGAAGCGAACTGGGGACGTATCGTTTTGCGGATTATATGAACTGAAGCCGGATTTTTATGTTCGCTATCAGACAGATATGTTCGGTATTAGACCGACCACTGCGACAAATCCGGATATTGTTCCGCGTGTCCCTTCGTCCATATTTTTGTGATGCATTTTTTGGACCGAAATGCCGCGGGGTGAAACTTCAGGGCAAAGGGGGTTTTTAGGAGAAGCACCGTTGACTCTAACGAAACAAAGGTGCTCCCCTCTCAAAAGGAACCCCGCGATCGCAGAATTTGCGCGAACGAAGCGGATGATGGCAGAAAATGACGCTTCATTGAAAGGACAAGAGTTGAAGCAACCCTTTTTGCCGTGAAGGATTTTTCATTCTGGCGGCGGAGATTCTCCTCGCAAGATTCGCCGGAAGAGAAGCCCTGTGGGTTCTGCAGCCGCCAGGGCGTTTGCGCAAGCTGACTGAGTTGGAAAAGGAAAGCGCAACGATGACTGCCAAGCCTGAGATTCTGTGTTTCGGAAGCGATCTGCTGCTGAACCGGACGCGGCTGCTTGTATTGCAGCGGTGTTTTTCTGTGACGCTGGCCAGGACCTCGGCCCAGGCGGTCTCGCTGTTGTCGGCGCAGCGCTTCGATTTAATGCTGCTCTGTTACTCGCTCCGCGACGACGACTGCCGCGCCCTGATCGCCATGATCCAGGCACAACCCGCGCCCACCAGGATTCTCGCCCTGGCGCACGAACACAAACGGTTCGACCTGGCATTGCCGGATGAAGAGTTTTTTTCCGCTGGGCCGGTGGATCTGGTGCAAAAGGTCGCGGCGATGACCGGCATTCCTCCCGAAGGGGTCGCCGATTGCGTCGCCCATGGCACCGGGATGACCGAGCGCGAAACCATCCACTGAACAGCCCTGTTGAGTGTCTGCGACGCGGGAATTTATTCCCGCCGTGCCATGTCTTATCTTCCAGGGCTATAATGCCGCAATTGTCGTACTCAAACGTTTGAGGAGACGTTCGGTCGCACCTGCCGGGAGCCTCAGCGGAATCGGGAAGAAGGACCCATCATGGTTGTGCAGCATACAGTTCGGATGTTGATCCAGTGCAGGGGAGCCGTGCGTGACTGGAAACTTTTTCTCAGGGCCTGCGGCTGCCTGTTGCTGGCCGGGACTTTCGCCACAGCGTCTCTCTGCGCGCAGCAAACGCCGCCAACGTGGACGGGCACCGTGCGGAATACTGAGGGCCAGCCCATGGCCGGCGCGACTGTCGACATCGTCGCCCCCGGCAACGAAAAGCATGCTGCGGTTACGGACCCCGACGGTCAGTTTGCTATCCCCGGCCTGTTGCCGGGCGCCTACACACTCACTGTTCAGGTTCCGGGGCGGCCCGCAACGGCTCCGCTCGCTGTCAACATCAGTAGCGGCACGCCTGTCGTCCTGACGCTGAGCGATCAGAACACGTTAACGCTGGTCCAGCCCCCAGCCCCCGCGCCTGTTGCTCCCACCGCGAATTCTTCCGGCGCTACTGGCGGAGAAAAACTCTCCAGCCAGTCGGTCAGCCAACTTCCGCTCAACGGACGCGATTTCAGCACGCTGCTGCTGCTGGCCGCCGGCACTATGACGGACACGAACGGCGCCACCAACTTCACGCAGCAGTTCGCCATCAACGGGCAGCGTGGGGTTGAGGCGGCCTTCGCCATGGACGGGGCGGACATCAGCGATCCCGAGATGGGCGGCACGATCTTCACCAACTTCAACGTCGACGCGATTCAGGAGCTGCAGTCCAGTTCCGGCTGGATGCCGGCTGAAATCGGCCGCGGCGCCGCCGGCTTCACCAACATCGTTACGCGCTCGGGGAGCGGCGGTTTTCACGGGTCGTTCTTCGAATTCATCCGCAACTCCGCGCTCGATGCGCGCAACTACTTCGACCATCCTTCCATCGCTGACCCGGGCCGGATCCCGCCTTTTCGCCGCAACGAGTTCGGCTTCACCAATGGCGGGCCGGTCATCCTGCCGCATCTTTACGATGGCCGCGGGCGCACCTTCTACTTTGGCGAGTATCAGGGATTTCGCCAGGTCCTGGGCACGACGCAAGTGCTGGCCGTGCCGACTGCCTCCGAGCGCGCGGGCCAGGACACGGTTACGTATTCCAACGGCGCGACGGATACGCTGCAGGTGCCCGTGAATCCGGACATCGCCGCGATCCTTGCGCGGTATCCCCTCCCGAACAGTCCCAACGGCGCGTTCGGACCGCGCACGTACGCTGCACCTTCCAACGTAAACACTGACGCCGATCAGTTCTCGGTCCGCATCGATCAGAAAATCGGAACGAAGGGGCAGTTCCTTGCGCGCTTCACGTATGACAACCTCACCGGCCCGACCACGAACCCCGACCAGACGCTGCTCGACCCAGCCTTCGGCGTGCAATACGTCGACCATCAGCGGAATGTGGTCTTCGCGTACACGCGTACTGTTTCGCCGCGCTTGCTGTGGTCGGCCTCGCTCAGCGCCACGCGGTCGACGCCGTCGTTTCCCACGCACGACTACACGGATCCCGCGGTGAAATTTACTGACGCGCTCTTCGAGCCGTTCGATTCCGCGGCAGGGTCCGTGATGTCGGCCTTCGGCAACCTCTTCCAGGGCCAGCTCAACTTTGCGTTGACCACGCACCAGCACGCCGTGAAGTGGGGTATTGAAGCGCGCCTGAATCGCGACACCACCTACTTCGGCATCAGCCCCGACGGCGAATACGATTTTGGGGGTGGCACGGTCTACTCGCCCACGTTCATCCCATCGGCGAGCGGCCAGCACAACGTCGAGCCGGGCGATCCGTTGCCCGACACGCTTTCGAGCCTGCTCGTCGGCTATCCGTACGGCTACACCATCGCCGTGGCGCCGCCGTATTCTTCCAACGGATCGCACATCGGGCCGGCTGCTATCAATCGCAACGATGTGAATGCCTATGTGCAGGACACCTGGAAGATCTCGAGCAACTGGGCGCTCGACTACGGCCTGCGCTACGAGGTTTACACGCCTATTACCGAACGCGCGCATCGCACTTCCAGTTTTCTCAATCCATATCCCGCCGCGGGCGTCGACCAGGAGTTTCTTATCAATCCGCAGCCGGGCTATCAGGTGGGCTGGAACGGCTGGGGACCGCGCGTTCAACTGGACTGGAACGCGCCAGGCGCGGTTCGCGTGCATGCCGGCGGGGCCATCACGGTGATCCCGCCGAATATTTGGCAGGACAATTTAATTACCGGGTCCACGCCTTTCGTCGTCTATCCGCGCGTGAACGCGGCTAAAAGCGGCGAGGTTGCGTACGGATTCCAGATCACGCCGGACGAGCTGCCGCCCGCGTATACGCCGCAGGGCGTCAACATTCTGGCCAGCGGCGATCCGAAAAAGGTTCCGGCGAACACGGTGATGGATGTCAATCGCTATCAGCAGGATCTGGCCGCGCTCGCGCCCGGCCATCAGTTGTCCCTTCTCAATCTGAGCGCTATCGACCGCAACTTCGGCGACGCCTTTCTGCAAACCTGGACCCTCGGTCTCGAGCGTACGTTTAGCGGCCTCACCGCCGATGCCGCCTATGTTGGGACGGCATCGTTTCGCCTGCCGCGCATGTCGTATCCGAACGCCTATCCTGGCGCGGGGCCGGGATTTGCGCCGTACACCGATTTCGACAGCAGCGGTGATGTCACGGGCGGCTTCGGATTTGAATCGGTCGTTACCGGCACGTCGCACTCGTCGTACAACGCGCTGCAAACCTCGCTCTCCGGAACCGTTGCACATGGGGGGCCCGGGCTGCAGGCCGGCTATACGTGGAGCAAATCGCTCGACGATGTCAGCGGCGTGATTGGCGGCACCGGCAACACCGGCGCGGTCACCGTGTTGAGTCCGCAGAATCCTTTCGACACGCATCCCGAGAAAGGGCCGTCGAATTTCGATGTGACCCATGCCTTCTCCATGAGCGCGGCCCAGGACCTGCATCTCGATCAGGTCGGCTTTCTCGCGCAGCGCAGTCCCCTGCTCACCGCGGGCTGGGAGTTCCTCAGCATCTCAACCATCACCAGCGGCTCGCCGTTTACTGTGTTTTCCGGTATTCAGCAAACCGGCGCCGGGACCGTGGGCGCCGACCGGCCCGATCAGATCGGCAAACCGAGTCTCTCCACGGCCCACAGCGCTACGCGGGCGCGCGACGATTACTTCGGGCGGGGAGCGGGCAATGCGAGCTTCTTCTCCATCCCCATCAACCTTCCCGGGGGAACGGGGCCGAACTCCGGCTTCTTTGGAACCCTGGGGCGCAACACGTTCCGCGGCCCGGCCTATTACGACTTCGATTACGCGCTGATTAAGACGACGCCCTTTGGGCACCGGGCCAGCGGACTGGAGCGCACCGACCTGCAGTTCCGCGGCGAGTTCTTCAACCTGTTCAACATCGTGAACATGGGGCTGCCCGCCAACACGATCGAAGGCTCGGGGTTCGGACTGATCAGCAAGACCGCCGGCACTTCGCGGCAGATTCAGTTTTCTCTCAAACTGATCTACTGAAGCGCGCCCGCGGGGCCTTTCTAGTGGGCGTGGCCGTGATGGTGATGGTGGTGTGCTTCGAGTTCGTCGACGGGCTGCAGGCATCCGTGGGCCGTTTCGCAAACCACATGCTCGAACTGCAGAGTGGTGTGATGGATGCGGAAGCGTTCGCGGAGGACGCCGTTGATGCAATCGAGAATGCGATTGCTTTCGGACGGCGGGATGTCGGCGATGGTGACGTGGCTGGCCAGGGCGTGGGTGTTGGAGCCAAGGCTCCAGACGTGGAGGTCGTGCACGTCTTCGACGCCGTCGATTTGTTCAAGGGTGGCACGGATTTCGTCGAGGGCGAGGCCGCGCGGCGTGCCTTCGAGGAGGATGTTGAGCGTCTCCAGCACGATGGCGATCGATGACCACAAGATGAGCGCGGAGATGGCGAGGGAGAGGGCAGGGTCAATCCAGGTGTGGCCGGTGAGGAGGATGGCCGCGCCTCCTGCAATGACGGCGGCGGTGGAGAGCGTGTCGCCGAGCATGTGAATGAAGACGCTGCGGATGTTGACGTCGTGGCTGACGCGCCAGAGCATCGCGGCGATGACGCCATTCATCAGGACACCGGCGGCGGCTACGCCCATCATGATGCGCGGCTCGACTGGGGACGGATGGTTGAAGCGGCGAAACGCGGCGAAGGCGATCCACGCGGCGATGACGATGAGGGTGAGCGCGTTGAGGAAGGCGGCGAGCACGCCGGCGCGCTGGTAGCCGAAGGTCTTTTGGTCGGTGGGAGGACGCGTCTGGAACCAGACGGCGACGAAGGAGAGGACGATGGCCAGAGCGTCTGACGCGTTGTGCCCGGCTTCTGAGATGAGCGCCAGCGAATGGGCGCGGAGTCCTGCTACGAGCGTGAGCAGGACGTAGGCAATCGTCGCGATGAGCGAAAGGCGCAGGACCCGTTGCATGGATGCCGAAGATGCGCCGTGAACATGCATACAGAGTCAGTGTAGAGCGTTCAATCGCGGGGAGAAAGCTGGGTCGGCACCGGGGTCGGGCGCCCTTTGCGCGGGGGCGCGCTGCGGCGGGTAGGGACGGAGCGGGCAGTCTGGCGCAGGCCGCTCCAGTTTTCTGCGACGACGATGCTGTTTTCCGGGCGGTGGACGTCGTAGCGGACGGAGCAGGGGAAGCCGAGGCGAAGGTCGCCGGGCCTCACCTGGTCGCGGAGGGTGGTGACATCCTGGGAGCTTTCGTACGCGACGCCGCCGATTTCGTATTTGTAGAGGATGAAGTGGATTTCCTGGAGCTGGGGCGGGACGGGGGCGTCGAACTCGGTGACCTCAGGCTCAGGGACGGCGGATTCGGTGACGTCAAGAATATTTCCATCGATAATGCGGCCGGTACGGACCAGGTGGGCGCGGCGTTCGCGCTCGATTTCTTCGGGGCTGGGGCGGCGGCGGGTCATGAGCCATGCCGCCACACCGCCGATCGCGACGACGGAAACGGCCAGCGTCCCGATGACGTGGGGATCGCGCAGTGAGAGGGTGACCATTTGGTGCTCCGGGAAGGGACCCTGTTGGGGAAATTCGTGCCGTTTCGAGTAAAAAGCGCGGGCTAACAGATGCAGGATAGCTCAGAAAGCCGAGGATTGTTCCAGGGCTTGGCGGGCCAGCGCACAAGGGTACCTGCGTTATACTCGCTAGAGACATGGCGAATGGCAGGAATACCCGAACGGCCGCTTTTGGCGGTCGTTTTTCCATCAGTGCGAGAAGTTTGAAGGCCGGCGCGAAGAAGGCTGGCGAGGCGTCGTCCGAGACACGGCCGCGGATTCGATCCACAACCGTGATTTGCGTACGGCGCGGGACGGCGGTGGTGATGGCCGCGGACGGACAGGTGACGATGGGCGAGGCGGTGTTCAAGCACTCGGCCAGGAAGATTCGCCGCATCTATCAGGACAAGATTCTGGCAGGGTTTGCGGGATCGACGGCGGATGCGTTTTCGCTGTTCAGCCGCTTTGAGAGCAAGCTGGAGCAGTATGCCGGGAATCTTGAGCGCTCGGCGGTGGAGTTGGCCAAGGACTGGCGCACGGACAAAATGCTGCGCAGCCTCGAAGCTCTGCTGGTGGTCTCCGACCTGAACAAGACATTTCTGATCAGCGGATCGGGTGACGTGATTGAGCCGGACGAAGGCATCGCGGCGATCGGCAGCGGCGGATCTTATGCGCTGGCGGCGGCACGCGCGTTGCTGCAGAATACGGAGCTTCCGGCGCGGGACATTGCCGAGAAGGCGCTGCGCATTGCCGGCGAGATCTGCATTTTCACCAACGACAGAATCACGATTGAAGAGTTGAGCGCGTAAGCAGGAGCGACATGGCCATTTATTTACCCGGAACCGCGGAAGACCAGGAGCTGTCGCTCGAAGAGCTGACGCCTCGCGAGATTGTGGGCGAACTGGATAAGTACGTGGTGGGGCAGAAGGCAGCGAAGCGGGCCGTAGCGATTGCGCTGCGGAACCGGATGCGGCGGCAGAAGCTTCCGCCGGAGTTGGCCGACGAGATCATGCCCAAGAACATCATCATGATTGGGCCGACGGGCGTGGGTAAAACGGAGATTGCGCGGCGGCTGGCGAAGCTGACCAACTCGCCGTTTTTGAAGATTGAGGCTTCAAAGTTCACCGAAGTGGGTTATGTCGGACGCGATGTCGATTCCATTGTGCGGGATCTGGTGGAGATCGCCATCGACATGGTGAGAGAAGAGAAACTGGAAGAAGTGGAAGACCGCGCCGAGATGAACGCGGAAGAGCGGCTGCTGGATTTGCTGCTGCCGCCTCCGACGCCGGCACAACCGGCTGGGGGGCAACCGGCTGCGGGACAGGCGGGAAATGCCCCGGTAGTGGAAGGCAACACGATTACTATGCCGTCTCCGCGAGCGAGTGCGGGCGAGGATGCGGGCTCTCATTCGCGGACGCGGGAGAAGCTGCGGCAGCAGTTCCGCGAGGGCAAGCTGGATGACCGTCAGGTCGAGATCGATGTGCGGGAGCGGAATTCGCCATCGTTCGAAATCATCTCCAACCAGGGCGTGGAGGAGATGGACATCAACCTGAAGGACATGCTGCCGAATCTGTTCGGGCAGCGGACGCGCAAGCGGAAGATGAAGGTCTCGGACGCGTTCGAATATCTGGTGCAGGAAGAAGAGGGCAGGCTGATCGATATGGATCAGGTGACGCGGCTGGCCGTGGAGCGCGTGGAAAGCTCCGGCATCGTCTTCCTCGACGAGATCGACAAGATTGCCGGACGTGAAGGCGGGCACGGGCCGGATGTATCGCGCGAAGGCGTGCAACGGGACATTTTGCCGATTGTTGAAGGCACGACGGTGAACACGCGCTACGGCATGGTGCGGACCGACTACATCCTGTTCATCGCCGCTGGTGCGTTCCATGTGTCGAAGCCGAGCGATTTGATTCCGGAATTGCAGGGGCGTTTTCCGATTCGCGTGGAGCTGCAGTCGCTGACGGTAGAAGATTTTGTGCGGATTTTGACGGAGCCTAAGTCTTCTCTGGTGCGGCAGTACACGGCGCTGCTGGAGACGGAAGGATTGAAGCTGGAGTTCACGCCGGAAGCGATTGAAGAGATGGCGCAGTTTGCGTTTCGCGTGAACGAGGCCACAGAGAACATTGGCGCACGGCGTCTGCATACGATTATGGAGCGGGTGCTGGATGAGATCAGCTTCCTGGCGCCGGACCTGACGCGCGCGCAGCCGAAAGGCGATGGCAAGAGCGGCGGGACGGTAGTGGAACTGGCGGCAGTGGGCGAAGGCACCACGGCGCCGCTGCCGATTATCGAGCGCGTGACGGGGACGACCACGGAGAAGGTGGTGGTGATCGATCCGGAGTACGTGCGGCAGATGGTTGCGTCGATCGTGAAGAACCAGGACCTGTCGCGGTACATTCTGTAGGTCCATGCCTTCGCTCGTTCGTTCGTATTCAAAAATCAACCTGGGGCTGGCGATTGGGCCAGTGCGGCCCGATGGGTTCCATGCGCTGGTGACGTGTTACCAGACGCTGGAAGCCCACGACCTGGTGACGGTGGAAGCGCACCTGGCGGCGGAGACTCGGCTGCGGCTGACCACGAATGACCTGCGCGTGCCCACCGATGAGCGGAATACTGCATGGAAGATGGTGGAGCGGGCGCTGCGGGCGATGGGGATTACTGCGGACGTCCATATTTCAATCGAAAAGCGGTTGCCGGTGCAGGGGGGATTGGGCGCGGGGTCGGCGAATGCGGTGGCGGCGCTGGCGGGGCTGGAGCAGGAACTGGCGCGGGCGGGGATTCGTTCCCTCCCCCAGACAGATCGGCTGCGGATTGCGGCGGAAGTTGGGTCGGATGTGCCGCTTTTTCTGATTGGCGGAGCGGTTTTGGGGGTGGGGCGGGGCGAAATCGTGTCGCCGCTGCCGGATTTTCCGCCGATGGAGTGCGTGCTGGCGCTGCCTGAGGTGGGGGTATCGACGCCGCAGGCATTTCGGGACTGGGATGCGCTGCATGGCAGCGAATTAGGGCCGGATGCGCCAGAAATTCATGGGAATGCTGGTGAGTCTTCATTGACCGGGCCGCAGGGGTCCGTTAGACTAGACAGGTTGAGTCGGGCTCTGTCCGCGGCGTTTGGCGCGGAATTGGGCACGCACTCCTCCGGTGTCTCCGCTATGGGCGGGGGCCTGGCCGAGACGGGTAATCCGCTTCTCGCGCTTGTCCGAACCGGGATTGAAAACGATTTTGAAGAGGTCGTTTTCCGGCAGCATCCCCTCCTCGGAACAATCAAGCGCATTCTTGCGGACTCCGACACCTCGGCAGACGGGGCGTTGTGTGCTGGTCTCTCTGGTTCCGGTTCAGCTCTGTTTGGGCTGTATAGGACGGCGGAGGCTGCGGACGCAGCGGAAGCGCGGTTGGAAGCGGCAGGAGTTCGTCGATTGCGGACGAGGACCAGGACCAGGGACTGGGGACTAGGGACTAGGGACCAGGGACCAGGGACAGGGAGGGACTGGGGACCAGGGACTGGGGACTAGGGACTAGGGACCAGGGACCAGGTTTTAGGGATTAGGGATTAGTCGGAAATTAGAGTTTTGGGCGATCGACTAATGGTAGGTCAAGTGCCTTTGGAGCACTTTGTCCAGGTTCGAATCCTGGTCGCCCAGCCAGAGTGTTGAAGTGAGGCCCGGCGGAAGATCGCCGTTGCAGTGCAGGATGCCATGCAAACCAGCTGGAGGATCTTGTAATGACAGAACCGATCGAGACGGCAGCGGTGGAATCGCCTAATCCGGCGACACCACTGGTGGATGGGAAAGGGTCGCCGAATGCGGCGGGTTCCCCGATAGACGGCAACACGGCGAAGGCGCAGGGCCAGACGCGCCGGTCGCGGGTATCGAATGAAGACAGGCGTTTCAAGATCATTTCGGGATCGGCCAATCGCGAACTGGCGGAAGCCGTCTGCAGGCACGTCGGCGTCACGCTGGGCGAGACGCGGATGCAGCGCTTTGCCGACGGCGAGGTTTATTTCCAACTGCTCGAGAATGTGCGCGGCGCCGATGTATTCGTCGTGCAGCCGACCTGCTGGCCTGTCGATCAGCACCTGGTGGAGTTGCTGATTATGATCGATGCTCTGAAGCGCGCTTCAGCTGGACGGATCACCGTCGTGGTGCCGTACTACGGGTATGCACGGCAGGATCGCAAGGATCGCGGGCGCGTGGCCATTTCGTCGAAGCTGGTGGCCGATTTGATGGTGACGGCGGGAGCGAATCGCGCGTTGTTTATGGATTTGCACGCGGCGCAGATTCAGGCGTTTTTCAATATCCCGGTGGATCACTTGTTTGCCAGCCCGGTGATGATTGCGTACATCAAGGAACTGAATTTGCCGGACCTGACGGTGGTTTCTCCCGATGCGGGCGGCGTGGAACGGGCGCGGTTTATCGCGACCAAGCTGGGTGTACCGATGGCCATTGTGGACAAGCGGCGCACCGACATCAACGTGACGGAAGTGATGAACGTGATCGGTTCAGTAAAGGGGCGGACCTGCCTGATTGTCGACGACATTATCGACACGGCCGGCACGCTGGTGAAGACCGTCGACGCTCTGCTGGAGCAGGGAGCGGTGAAGGTGTATGCGGGCGCTTCGCACCCGGTGCTTTCCGGCGAAGCGGTGCAGCGCATTATGAATTCGCGGCTGGAGCAGGTGGTTGTCACGGATTCGATTCCGCTGCGCGATGAAGCGAAGGTGTTGAAAGAATCAGGCAAGCTGAAGGTTTTGACAGTGGCAGGGCTACTGGGCGCGGCGATCCAGAACATTCATATGGAGACGAGCGTGAGCACGCTGTTTAACTGAAGAGCAGGGACCAGGGACCAGGAACTGGTAAAGATCTTAGTCAGGAATCAGTAGTCAGAAAAGAGATTCGTTGTCAGTCCTGGTTGGGGCTGGTGAAACTTGTAACGGTTGTGGCGCTTTCAGGATTTTGAGCGCGGAGCCAAACAGCAGCGGCACGCAACGCTGCAAAGGGAGCGGGGAGCGATTGAAGATCGCGGTCCGTGCCCGAAGGAAGAGGACATGATTACCCAGGAAATCGTCAACGCAGTGGCCCGCGAGGGCAAGTTCAACAAGAACGCCGCCCGGCGCGTACGCGTGCGCGGCAAGATTCCCGCAGTGGTGTACGGCGCGGCCGAACCCGCGGTTGCGGTGGAAGTGGATCCCAAGCAGATCCAGAAGATTTTGTGGTCGGAGAGCGGGCATAACTCGATTTTCGATCTGTCGTTTTCGGGCACGTCGGCGAAGGTGATGATCGTGGACTGGCAGTACGAGCCGATCAAGGGCAACCTGATCCACATCGATTTCAAGCGCATCGCAATGGACAAGGCGATCAAGGTGGAAGTGCCGATTCTTCTGACCGGCGTTGCGATCGGCGTGAAGACGTCGGGCGGCATTCTGGACCAGATGCTGCGCGAAGTGGAGATCGAGTGCCTGCCTGGCGATATTCCCACCAACATTGCGGTGGACGTTACGAATCTGAACTTCGGGATGGTGCTGCGCGTTTCGGATCTCCCGCACTCGGGAAGCCTGCGCTTCCTGACCGCGGAGGACACGCCGGTCGCGCACGTGATCTCGATCAAGGAAGAAGTGGTGGCAACGCCGGATGCTGAAGCAGCCGCAGTGGCTGGGGCGCCTGCAGAGCCGGAAGTTGTGAAGAAGGGAAAGCAGGATGCGCCGGACGCAGCTGCTGCCGCGCCGGAAAAGGGCGGCAAGAAGTAAGTGCCGGACGAGGGCGGTGCGTTTCTGGTGGTCGGACTCGGGAATCCGGGGATCGAGTATCAGTTCACACCGCACAACGCGGGTTTTTTGGCGATTGACCGCATCGCCGGGGAGCACAACGCGGCGGTGGTGAATCGCCGCTGCCGCGCACTGACCGCGAAGGTTCGCATGGGAGGCCGGGAAGTAATCCTGGCCAAACCGGAGACCTTCATGAATTTGAGCGGAATTTCCGTAGGGGCGCTGGCCGAAGAATTTGGCGTGGCTCCTTCGGGAAACCTGCTGGTGTTGTACGACGAACTGGATTTGCCTCTGGGAACGGTGCGCGTGCGCGAGAGGGGCAGTCCGGCGGGACATAACGGAGCGCGATCCATCGCAGGAGTGTTGGGAACGGACGAATGGAAGCGCATCCGCATCGGGGTTGGAGCCGAGCCGGGAGTTCGCGAAGAAGCTTTTCGCCGCGGTAAGGATTATCTGTTGACGCCGATGAGCAAGCGGGATTTGAGCGCGATCGACCTGGTGCTGGACAAGGTGAGGCGCGCTGTAGAGATGGTGGTGACCCGGGGTATTGGGCCGGCCATGAATGAGTTCAACCGCAAGGATCCGGAGGAAAGCGGAAACGGGCCGGCGGAGAAGTAGAGACCGGGAAGTAACGAAGACGGAAGCGAATTTTTTCAATGCCGGGCCGCAAGGTTCGGAGGGAAGAGAAACAGACGATGCAGCGTTTTTACGAAGTGATGTTTATCGTGCGGCCGGATGTGGCCGACGAGGATTTGGACAAGCTGATTGCCGCGCTAGAACAAACGGTAACCGGCGGCGGAGGCGCGTTGCGCTCGACGGAGAAGCTGGGCCGCCGCAAGCTCGCCTACACGGTCCGCAAGTTCAACGATGGAAATTATGTCCTGCTGACCATCGACGCCGATGGCGTGCTGGTTGCCGAGTTGGAGCGCCGCCTGCGCGTTTCTGAGCCGGTGATTAAGTTCATCACGGTGCGCATGGACGAAGAAGAGAAGCGGCTCGCCAAGGTTCGGGCGATTCGCGCGACGCGGAAAAAGCTGAGCGCGATTCCACCAGCCCCGGCTCCGGTGGCGGAGCCTGCAGCTGCGGAAGCGGCACCGGCAGCAGCAGCGCCTGCGGCCGAGCCTGCACAGGCCAGCGCATAAGCGCGGGCGTGAGACGAAAGACAACGGAATTGGCCTGGCGCCCAGATGGACGGCCGGCCTGGAGGAAATATGCCTGACGAAACGACGACTACGACGACACGGTCCGATGGACCGCCTTCGCGCCCCAGCGGTCCTGGCGGACGCTCTGGTCCTGGTGGACCCGGCGGCCCGGGCGGACGGAAGTTTTTCCGCCGCAAGAAGGTTTGCAAGTTCTGCACCGAGAAGATTGACGCCATCTCCTACCGGGATGTGCGGCTGCTGCAGGGATTTGTGGCCGAGCGCGGTAAGATTGTGCCCCGCCGTTTGACCGGCGTGTGCACGACGCACCAGCGGCGGCTTTCCAAGGCCATCAAGCAGGCGCGCAACATCGCTTTGTTGCCGTTTGCAGCGCGGTTCTAGAGATTCGCAGGCAGCGCTGGTGCAGCAGGGAGTTGGAGCGAAGGGACCTTTGAGCCCGAGCTTGAATTTCTGCGCACAAGGCGCAGCCTGACAGGAGATTGTGCAATGGAAGTGATTCTGAGAGAAGATGTCTCGAACCTCGGCCATCGCGGCGATGTGGTAAAAGTCGCCGAAGGATACGGCCGTAACTATTTGCTGCCGCGGCAGCTGGCGTTGGAAGCGACGCCCGCGAACAAGGCGGTGATCGACCAAATGAAGGCTGCCTCCGTGCGCCGTTCGGCGAAGGAGAAGGCGGAAGCTGAGCAGCTGGTGACGCAGTTGAACGCTGTGGCGCTGGTGTTTGAGCGCCGCGTGGGCGAAAACGATCACCTGTTTGGGTCGGTGACCTCGGCGGATATCGCCCAGGAACTGGCAGCGAAGGGCTTCAACGTGGATCGCCGCAAGATTCAGCTGGATGAGTCGCTGAAATCGACGGGCGAGTTCCACATTCCGGTAAAGCTGCATCGCGAAGTCACGGCGCACATCAGCGTGACGGTGAAGGGCGAAGAGACCGCCGCGCAGTAACGGCGATTGTTTTATGGCCGCGGATGAAGTGATTGCGCTGGAACTCCGGCTTTTGGAGCCGGAGTTTCGCCGTGACCGCGCGTCGGTGGCCGCGCTGCTGGGCGATGACTTCGTCGAATTTGGCAGCTCGGGGCACGTCTTTGATAAGGCACAAATTCTTGATCTGGTAACGAACGAGGCGTCGCAACGTGCGGCGGCGACGGACTTCGCGGCGCGATTTCTCGCGCCGGATGTTTGCCTGGTCACGTACCGTTCGTTTCGCGCGGATGAGCCGCCTCCGACGGGTGGCACTGTGCTCCGCAGTTCGCTGTGGGTGCGCCGGGATGGCCGCTGGCAGGTGGTTTTCCACCAGGGTACGCAGAGGTCGGCGACGCCCTGAGGCGGTCCGCGGCGGGGCGGGTGAGAAGATAGAGGCAGCGACTATACCTGGTTTCACCATGCTGAAAGTCATCTCATCCCACGTCTTCCTGAATCATCGGCTGCATCCGGGGCTTCTCGACGTTTTCTCGCGCGCGGGTGCGCAGGGCGTGGAGTTGTTTGCCGCGCGGCAACACTTCGACTACACCAGCCGGCCTCACGTTCGCGAGATCGCTGAGTGGTTTAATTCCAGCACGACCCAGGCATTCTCCATGCATGCGCCGCTCTATCCTGATATGGAGATGGGGCGCGGCGGCGCGCCGGCCGTGAACGTGATCCATCCGGAGAAATCGCGGCGCATCGATGCGATGGATGAAGTGAAGCGGGCGCTGGAGGTGGCTGAGCAGATTCCGTTTCGCTTTCTGATTCTGCATTTAGGTGAGCGCGACGACGCATGGGGCGAGCGGGCGCTGGAGAATGCGATCACTGCGCTCGAACATCTGCACGCTTTTGCCAATCCGCTGGGCGTGAAACTGCTGGTCGAAAATTTGCAGGGCGAACTGGCGCAGCCGGCCCACCTGGTGACAATTTTGAACGCGGGACACATGCCGGATATCGGCGTGTGCCTGGACGTGGGGCATGCGCATCTCGGCGACGGCGTGGCCTCGGCGCTGACGGAACTGAAGGGACGCATCCGGTCGGCGCATCTGCACGACAACAAGGGGGACCGCGACACGCACCTGTGGCCGGGCGATGGAACGATTGCGTGGAAGGAAACGATCGCGGCCCTCGAGGCTGAGCAGCAAACGCCGGCTGGGGTGCTGGAGATTCATTACGGGCTCGGCGAGACGGCGGAGAGCGTGGGCGAGAAGGCGCGGAAGGTTTGGGAACAGGGACTGGGGACTGGGGATTAGGGACCAGGGTACAGCCAGAGATTAGAGGTTGGGGAAACATGGCGGATGACGGCATTTCGGAAATTGTGACAGAGACGGTGGCAAAAGCTCCTCTATCGACGATTGGGAAGATTGGCGAGCATGAGGGGCAGACGGTAACGCTGCATGGCTGGCTCTACAACATGCGCGAGAGCGGCAAGCTGCTCTTCCCTATTTTCCGCGACGGGACGGGGACGATTCAGGGCATTGTGCCGAAAGCCGCGGTGCCGCTGGACGTGTTTGAAAAGATCAAGGGGCTGACGCAGGAATCGTCCGTGATCGTGAAGGGCAAAGTGCGCGCGGACAAACGTGCGCCTGGCGGTTACGAATTGGATGTTGAGGACGTGGAAGTGATCCAGCAGGTGCCTGCGGACGATCCGTATCCGATTTCGCTGAAGGAGCACGGCACCGATTTCCTGATGGAGCATCGTCACCTGTGGATTCGGACCCCGCGGCAGGCGGCGATTCTGCGGATTCGCGCGGAGATTATTAAGGCGGCGCGCGATTTTCTGGACGATAACGGATTTGTGCTCACCGATCCGCCGATTCTGACGCCGGCGGCCTGCGAAGGAACGAGCACGCTCTTCCCTGTCGATTATTTTGGCGATGAGGCTTACCTGACGCAGAGCGGACAGCTGTATA
Organism: uncultured Acidobacteriaceae bacterium; assembly: GCA_963817165.1. Classification (GTDB taxonomy): domain Bacteria; phylum Acidobacteriota; class Terriglobia; order Terriglobales; family Acidobacteriaceae; genus Palsa-343. The sequence goes on from CAWFNL010000026.1 coordinate 129,879, forward strand.
TCGAGAGCACGGCGCTGGCGTTGGGCAAGGTTTATTCGTTTGGGCCGACGTTTCGCGCGGAGAAGTCGAAGACGCGGCGGCATCTTACCGAATTTTGGATGGTGGAGCCGGAGTGGGCGTTCGCCGATCTCGACGATTTGATGGGACTGGCGGAAAACTTCATCAGCTTTATCGTGGACCGCGTGATCACGCGGCGCGCGGCCGAGTTGAAAACCATCAATCGCGACGTGGCGAAGCTGGAAGCGATCAAACCGCCGTTTCCACGGCTGCGCTATGACGAGGCTGCGGCGATGCTGAACGATGCGCATGCCAAAGGGCTGCTGGAGCAGCCGTTCGAGTATGGAAACGATTTTGGCTCGCCGGATGAGACTTACATTTCTTCGCAATTTGACCGGCCGGTGATGGTGCATCGTTATCCCGCAGCGGTGAAGGCGTTCTATATGGAGCCAGATCCGGTTGAGCCAAAGTATGCGCTGTGCGTGGATGTGCTGGCACCGGAAGGGTACGGCGAAGTGATTGGCGGATCGCAGCGCGTGGCTTCGTATGAGTTGCTGAAGAAGCGGATTGAAGAGCACCAGTTGCCAATCGATGCATTCCAGTGGTATCTCGATCTGCGGCGCTATGGTTCGGTTCCGCACTCCGGGTTCGGGATGGGGATCGAGCGCGCCGTGGCATGGATCTGCGGGCTGGATCACGTGCGGGAGACGATTCCGTTCGCGAGGACGCTGAACCGCATCTATCCGTGAGACTGCGGGCGCCGCTGTGCACTGGGCGCTGGTAAGTGTGTGAAGTTATGGCGAAAGCAATCGAATTTCCCGCTCAGACGGGCAATGCTCCTGGACTGAATTCCGGGGTTCAGGCTCTTCCTCCTCGCAAGATCAAAGTGATCGGCGTGCCGCTGGATCTGGGCGCATCGCGGCGCGGCGTGGACATGGGTCCGTCGGCGGTACGGGTCGCGGGCCTCGAGGCGCGGCTCGAAGCGCTGGGACATGAAGTGCGCGACGGCGGGAACATCAGCGTGGCCGTGGCGGAGACGAAATCCGTGGGCGAGGCGAGCGCACGCTATCTGAAGGAAATCACCGAGACGTGTTCGCGTGCAGCGGAGATGGTGGAGAAGGCGCTGAGCGAAGGGATGACGCCGGTGATTTTGGGCGGCGATCATTCGGTGGCGGTGGGCAGCGTTTCCGGTGTGGCGGATTACTACCGCAAGCAGAACCAGAAGATCGGGCTGATCTGGATCGACGCGCATGCGGATATGAATACGCCGGCGACCTCGCCCAGCGGGAATGTGCATGGAATGCCGCTGGCCGCGCTGCTGGGGCTGGGGCCGGAGCCGCTGACGAATCTGCTGGGGTTCGCGCCGAAGGTGCAGCCGGAAAACGTGGTGCTGATCGGTGTGCGCGACATTGATGCTACTGAGAAGGAAAACATTAAGCGCGCGGGCGTGACCGAGGTTTACACCATGCGCGACATCGACGAGCGCGGCATGCGCACGGTGATGGAAGAGGCTCTGCGCGCGGCTGGACGCGGGACTGCGGGCTACCACGTTTCGCTGGACATGGACTGGATCGATCCGGAAGATGCGCCGGGTGTGGGTACGCCGGTGCGCGGTGGGTCGACGTATCGCGAGGCGCATCTGGCGATGGAGATTATTGCGGATCACGGGCGGATGGTCGCGCTCGAAGTGGTCGAGGTGAATCCCGTGATCGACGAGCATAACCGGACTGCGGATCTGGCGGTGGAGCTGATTTCTTCAGCATTCGGAAAAAAGATTCTGTAGCTGTTACGGAACCAGATGACAGACAGCCACTGCTTCGTTGCGGTATGGGCATGTCAGGCCGGGTACGCCGTTCCCCTGAACAATGACCCAGTCGACGCCCCATTGCTGGTGTAAGCGAAGAAAATCCTGCGCGGTGAACTGACGCCATCCGGCAGCGGCTGCGGTTTGCTGTTGCCATTCGGGCGCGAGTTCGGGGACCTGGGTAGCGACGGCTGCATCCTTCACCGCGTCGGCCAGCTGGCTGCGCTGCGCGAGGGCGCGAAAGCTGTGGTAATCCTCGCCGGGCAGGGCCATGTAATACGGATCCAGAGCGAAGTATGCGTCGGTGGGCGTGTTGGTGCGCACCCACGCAAAAGCGTGCAGCCAGGGATTGCGCGGGTGCATCCCGGGAAGTTCGAGGTGCGCTGTTCCGCGAAAGAGCGCTCTTTGCGCGATGAACATGCCGGTGGCAAGCGGAAGGAAAAGGATCAGCCAGCGGATTGTGTGGGCGCGGAGGATTTTTTCGCCGAGGATGCCGCCGCCGAACAGCGCCATGAAGATGTAGACGAGGTGGAGGTAGCGCATGGGCTGCATGGGCAGGAGGCGGACGAGTGACGGCACAAGCATGATGATGGCGGCGACGATGAGTTGGAAGACGGCGAAAATCGCTGCGGCGCGGGAGATACGTTCCATGGCGGGGCGATTTGCGTGTTGAGCATAGCGACGGATGAGCCAGAGGATGAGGACGGGCGCGATGGCGCCGAGCAGTTCATACCAGGTCCAGCGGCTGAGGAAGTAGTAGTCGCGGGTGACGAGGGCCTGGCGCCAGGCGGGGGTGGGGCCTTCGAAGATCCACAAGGGTGTGGCGGCCATAGCGACGATGGCGGGACGCGCTGCGTCGGGTAACTTCCAGCGTTCGGCGATGAGAAGGATGGCGCAATATGAAACGCCGAAGGCTCCCATGATGGGGTGCATGACGACGGCGGCGAGCAGCAACACGGAGGCAAGGGTGATGCGGCTTTCGAGAACGGCGACGATGGCGGCGAGGATGAACGCGGTCGCGATAGCGCGTGGATGCAGGTACTGATCGAAGATGTAGAGCGCGGTGCCGGCAACCGGCAGAGTGAAGAGGACGCCGACGAGGGCGACGCCGGCCCATTGCCCGGCTGGCGTGGGAAAGCAGCGGCGCGCGATGCTCCAGCAGGCCCAAAGGAGAAAATACGCGGCGAGGAATTGGCCGAGGAGTTCAGCTACGGAGACGGGGATGTGGGTGAGACGGACGAAGGCGGCCATGGCGCGATCGAAAACGCTGGCCTGCATTTGCAGGGTGAAGAAGCGGAAGTCGTGCGGATAGAGCGTGGGGTGAAGGCGATGCTGGATGGCAGAGAGGTAGACGGCATCGTCTTCGACGCCGGGGTGGTATCCTTCGACGAGCAATGACGCGCAGGAAATCGCAAAAAGCAGGGCGTGATTCCTGATTGGGAAGCAACGTTTCAACGTTTTCGAAGTCACTCCGAGATGCAGACGCGTAAGGCGAGTCGATTGGCTCTGAACAGAAACGGCATCGCTGCGGACTCGCGCCGCGCCCCCTCTGGCACTCCACAATTAGCCCTCATCATTCCCACTCTCCGCGAAGCGGGCAACATTGGGCCGCTGCTGGGTCGGATTCGCGCGGCGCTGGATCCGTGTGGCGTGGCGTACGAAGTGATTGTAGTGGACGATGCGAGTTGCGATGGGATTGACAGCATTGTGGCGGCCATGGCGCGGGATGATGCACGGATTCGCCTCGTGGTCCGCGAAAATCAGCAGGGCCTGGCAGGCGCGGTGGTACGGGGATGGGCGGAGACGGATGCCGAGTTGCTGGCGGTGATGGATGCGGATTTGCAGCATCCGCCGGAGCTGCTGCCGCGGCTGTTTGCGGAGCTGGAGGCGGGCGCCGATTTGGTGGTAGGCAGCCGCTACGCGTGCGGCGGGAGTTTGCAGGGGTGGAAGCCGGCGCGGCATTGGCTGTCGCGGCTGGCGGGGGGTATGACGTTGCCGCTGCAGCGAGCCGGAGTGCGAGCGCGGGATCCGATGTCGGGATTTTTTATGGTGCGGCGTTCGTGCGTTGATGGGCTGCGCTTCCAGGAATCCGGATTCAAGATTCTGCTGGAGATTTTGGCGCGGGGGCGAATTCGCTCGGTGGTGGAAGTGCCGTTCACCTTTGGGCGGCGCCGCGCGGGGGCGAGCAAGGCGACGCTGCGGGTGGCGTTCGATTACCTCACGCTGCTGGTTCGGCTATACCGGCAGAGGCGCGTGGTGGAGTGGGAAATGGCCACTGGTGAACCGGAACGCGAGGCCACGACTGCGTTAGCCCGAGTGGGATAACCTGCAAAAAGAGGTTGTATTGATGACTCCGCCGGTTTCTGCTTCTATTGCCCCTGCTGCCACTCCGAATTATCCGTCCGTGGATCCAAAGAATCTTGAAGCGTGGGTAGAAGAGCGGCTGCGCCTGCATGAGGAGGCGCTCGCCACGGTGACGCGCGCTCCGGAGCGCACGCTGGAGACGACGCTGCGCGCTTACGACGATGCGCTGGCGCTGCTGGGCCTGGCTGGAGCGCAAACGGGGCTGATGCACAGCATTTATCCGAATAAAGAGGTGCGGGATACGGCTGAGGCGTTGCTGCAGAAAATTTCGCAGGCGGGCGTAGAGCTTTCGCTGAACCGCGAAGTTTACCAGGCGCTGGCGGCGATTGATGCGAGCGGAGCGGATGCGGCGACGAAGCATTATTTGGATCGCACGCTGTTGCAGTATCGGCTGGCCGGCGTGGACAAGGACGACGCGACGCGAGCGCGGATTAAGGAATTGCAGGACCAGGGAACGCTGCTGTGCCTGACGTTTGCGCGCAACGTGCAGGAGGGCGGGAACACGGTGACGGTGGAGGATGCGGCGGAGTTGGAAGGGTTGCCAGCGGATTATCTGACGTCGCATCAGCCTGGAGAGGACGGGAAGATTGTTCTGACTACGGATTTTCCTGATTATTTGCCGGTGATGACGTTTGCGCGGTCGGGAGATTTGCGGCGGCGGATGTTCATCGCGTACAACACGCGGGCGTTTCCGGCGAACCGGCAGGTGCTGCTGGATTTGCTGGGGATCCGGCAGGAGATGGCGACGATTCTGGGCTTCGCGCACTGGGCGGATTTGGCAACCGTGGACCAGATGATGGAGTCGGCTGCGAACATGCAGGCGTTCCTGGACGATCTGGACGAGGCCAGCAAGGGCGGCGCGAAGATTGAATACGGAATGATTCTGAAGTTCGCGCAATCGAAGCAGCCGGGACTGGAACAGATTGATGCATCGAGCCGTGGATATTGGCTGGAACTGTACCGGCGGTCGGCGTTCGATTTCGATTCGCAGTCGGTGCGGCCGTATTTTCCGTACGCGCGCGTAGAGGCCGGTGTGCTGGCCACGGCGGAGAAATTGTTTGAAGTGAAATTTCGACGGATTGCGAAGCCGGATGTGTGGGATGCGGCGGTGAGCGCGTGGGAAGTTTGGGATGGGACGCAGCTGGCGGGGCGGTTTTATCTGGACATGCATCCGCGCGAGGGAAAAGACAAGTGGTTCTCGGCGCATCCGCTGGTGCCGGGGATAGCGGGACGGCAGTTGCCGGAGGCGGCGCTGATCTGCAATTTCCCTGAGCCGAAGGAGGGCAATCCTGGATTGCTGCAGTACTCCGATGTGGTGACGTTCTTTCATGAATTCGGACATTTGATGCATGCGCTGCTGGGCGGACGGCAGGCTTGGGCGGGGATCAGCGGGATTACGACGGAGGGGGATTTTGTTGAGGTGCCGTCGCAGATGCTGGAAGAATTTTTCCGCGATCCGGCGTTGCTGGCCACCTTCGCGCACCACTACGAGACGGATGAGCCGATTCCGGCAGAGTTGGTGCTGCGGATGAATCGCGCAGGAGCGTTTGGGCGGGCGGACTGGGTGCGGACGCAGTTGTTTTACACGACGTATGCGCTGGAGACGCACCGGCTGGCTCCGGCGAGTATCGATCCGGAAGAGCTCTTTCGAAAGCTGTATGCGCGGTTTCTGCCCTATGCGTGGGTGGAGGGCAACCGGATGTATGCGAGCTTCACGCATCTGACGGGTTATTCGTCTAACTACTACACGTATCTTTTCGACAAGGTGATTGCGCTGGATTTCTTCAGGCAGTTTCCGCGGCATTCGTTGTTGGATTCGCCGGTGGCGATGAGGTACCGGCGGGCGGTGCTGGAGCCGGGTGGATCGAAGCCGGGGCGGGAGATTGTGCAGGCGTTTTTGGGACGGAGCCAGTCGAGCGAGGCGTTCACGGCGTGGATGGGGGAAGAGTTTGCGGGAGCAAGCTGGTAGCGTCTAGCTGGTAGCTGGTAGCGGAAGACTGGAGAGGATGATGCGTCGTCTGCGAATGCTGTTCGCGTTCTTCGTTGCTATCGCGTCCGTTGCAGGGGCGCAGAATAGTCCGGTTATTGCGGTTGAGCATGGGCCGAATGCGGCGGCGCAACAGAATAAGCATTACGTGGTGCTGGTTTCGCTGGATGGGTTTCGCTACGACTACGCGAAAAAATATGGGGCGACGCATTTGCTGGCGATTGCGGCGCATGGGGCGAGCGTGCCGGATGGGATGATTCCGGCGTATCCGTCGCTGACGTTTCCGAACCACTACACGCTGGTGACGGGGCTGTATCCGGAGCATCACGGTATTGTGGGAAATTCGTTTTACGATCCGGCGCGGAAAGCGCGGTATTCCTACACCGATCCGAAGACCAACACAGATGGATCCTGGTATGGGGGAACGCCGCTGTGGTCGTTAGCGGAAAAAGAAGGGATGCGGAGCGCGTGCTTCTTCTGGCCGGGGTCGGAGGCGGAGATTGCGGGCGAGCGGCCTTCGTACTATTTGAAATATCAGGACAAGTTTCCCGACGATGCGCGCATTAACCAGGTGATTGCGTGGCTAAAGCTGCCGGCGGAGCAGCGTCCGCATTTCATCACGCTGTACTACCCGAATGTGGATCATGCGGGGCATGAGTTTGGCCCGGATAGTCCGCAGACCGCGGAAGCGGTAAAGCATGTGGATGAGCTGATGGGGACGCTCGAGAAGGATTTGAACGCGCTGCATCTGCCGATTGATCTGATCATTGTTTCGGATCACGGGATGGAGAAAATCCAGGGTAGCTGGATCGATTTGAATAGCTTTGCGCCGGTGATCGATGGTTTTGAGACGGCGGGGATGTTGCTGTACGCGCCAAATGAAGAGGCGGCGAATAAGGCGTATCAGAAGCTGAAGGCGGCGGATGCGTCGTTCATGGTGTACCGGCGGGCGAATGTGCCGGCGGAGCTGCACTTCAACAGCAATCCGCGGGAGGGCGATCCGGTGATTGTGGCGCGGGGGCCGTATGCGATTCGAGCGAAGGCGCCGCCGGCGGATCGAGAGGATCGCGCGCCGACGGTGGGCAATCACGGGTTCGATCCGTTCATGATGCCGAACATGAAGGCGGTTTTTTACGCGGAGGGGCCGGACATCCGCCACGATGTGAAGCTGAAGCCGTTTGAGAACATCAATGTCTATCCGCTGATCGTGAAGATTCTGGGACTGGACAGCCCGCCGGTGGATGGGAGCTTGAGTGTGCTGTCGGGCGTGCTGACGGCTGCGGCGGCGCAGTAGGCGCGACGCGGAATTAGGCGTTGAAGTTGGTTCGGGTGACGGGTTCGCCGGTGAGCTCGCCGCGCAGGATGGTGTCGACCACTTCATTTTTTGCTGAGAGGACGGCGATGTCGGCGGAGCGGCCGGGAGCGAGCGTTCCCACTTCGTCCTCGAAGCCGGTCATACGCGCTGGGTTGCGGGTGGCGAGGGCTGACGCTTCGCCCAGGCTGGCGCCGGTAAATTCCATGAAATTGCGCATGCCCCGATCGAGGGTGAGGGTGCTGCCGGCGAGGGTGTCTTCGCCGATGATGCAGCGGCCATTTTTGACGCGGACTTCGAGCTCGCCGAGCCAGTATTTGCCGTCGGGCATGCCGGCGGCGGACATGGCGTCGGTGACCAGCATTGCGCGGTCGGGGCCTTTGGCCTTCCAGTAGAGGCGAACGGCGGCGGGATCGACGTGGAGGCCGTCGCAGATGATTTCGGCAAAGAGATTGTCATTCGTGAGGACTTCGCCAAGCAGGCCAGGCTCGCGGTGGTCGAAGCGGCGCATGGCGTTATACGTGTGGGTCGCGGTGACGGCTCCGGCGCGGACGCCGCGCTTTGCGGCGGCGGTATCGGCGTCGCTGTGGCCGAGGCTGATGCGGACACCGAGTTTGGTGGCATGGGCGATGGTCTCTTCCGCGCCGGGGAGCTCGGGAGCGATGGTCATGAGGCGGATTTGACCTTCCGCGGCTTGCCAGAGGCGGTCAAATAGGGCTGGCGATGGAGGGAGGAGCTGGTGCTCAGCATGGGCGCCGCGTTTGTGCGGCGAAAGGAATGGACCTTCGAGATGGATGCCCACGGGGCGCGCCCCGGCTATGGGATTGCGCAGCAGAGCGGCGAGGCCGGTGAGCGAGCGCAGAAGAAAATCCAGCGGAGCGGTGACGGTGGTGGCCAGGTAGGCTCCGACGCCGCGGCACGCCAGGAACGCACCGATATGGTTCAGCGCGGAGTCGGTCGCTTCCATGACATCGTGGCCGCCGCTGCCGTGGATGTGCACATCGAAGAGAGCGGGAATGAGGGTGCAGTCGGGGAACTCAACATGACTCCCCGCGGGCAGCTCGGCGCTGGATTGTGCGGCGATGCTGAGGATGGCGCCGTCTTCGATGAGGACGATGGGATGGTCGATGGATTCAGACGGAGTGAGCAGGCGCCTTGCAGTGAGGACGGTACGCATGAAGAGACAGACTACAGCGGAATGACGGAGTTCGTCTGGCCGGGAAGGTGCTGCTAGTTCTGCGGGGTGCTTGAGGGCGGCGCGGGCACGGCGACGCCCGGCGCTCTGCGCGCCTGCGGGGCGATGCGAGCACGGCCCTGGGCGGCGCGGCGCGAGGAGCGTCCGCGGGCTGCTGGTCCGGCAGGAACGGGCGCTGAAGCGGGAGCGGCCTGATGCACGGCGGAAGCTGCGCCGACGCCGGCGCCGGGAAGCTGGAGCACGGGCGGAGCAGGAACGGTTCCGGGATGGTAGCGCCGGGAGTGGCTGATGGAGCCGCCGACGATGGCGACGCACAGGATAGCAGCGAAGGCGCAACCGAGAAGCGGAGCCAGAGCGCGACGCATGAGCGACGGCGCGGCGTTGACGGAGAGGCGGGCAGCCGCGAGGCGATGAAGGACGCGGCCTTCGAGGCCGGGCTCGGGCGAGGACGCGCTGATGTGGCGCAGGGCGGCGTCGATGCGGGATTCGGTGGTGGCGGGTTGGTGTTCGCCGGTCATCGGGTAATGCCTTCTTTCTCGAGTAAAACGGACAGTTCCCGGCGAGCACGGAAGATACGGGAGCGGATCGACGATTCAGTGGTGCCGAGGGTCGCGGCGATTTCGGCGGTGGTGAGCTCCTGGACGGCGGAGAGGAGCAGGGCTTCGCGTTCGCGGCGGGGAAGACGGTCAATCAGGGCGAGGATGCGGGACTCTTCCTGGGTGGAAATGAAGGCATCGTCGGCGGGGCGATCGTCCGAGGCGAGGGCGCGAGCATGGTCGGCGAGGTCTTCATTCTCAGGGCGGGTCTTGGCGCGGCGCTTTTTGTCGAGGACGATGTTCCAGACGATGCGGACGAGCCAGACGCGGTAATCGCGAATCTCCGCGAGGCGCGACTCGTGTTTGAGGACGCGCAGAAAGGCTTCCTGGACGGCGTCTTCGGCTTCGGCGGCGTTGCGGGTGACCGAGAAGGCGACACGGTACAGCGCCGTCGAATATTCGGCGACTAAACCGGCAATTGTTTGGCTCGCAGTCGTGCTCTTATCCACAGAAATCGCAACGGCAGGCGACATCCAGGGGGCGAGCTGGCCTTCGAAGCAACTCATCCTGGCAATCCTCGCGGGAAATCGTACGTCTGCCCTAAAGACGGAGGATAACGCTTTTTCGCTCGGGAGCCGGCTGGGCCGAAGTGTGTTTACTAACTATAAACGGACTTTTTAGAAGGTATACACCTTACATAACATTGATTATAAACAACTTAACTTTTTAGAGAGGGGGATATACCCTGCCTGCGGGATACTGAATTACTCTTATGTCGCTGGTGGGGGATTGACAGTTTCTGCAGAAACCGGAGGATAGTCAGGAGCGAGGACGCATCATGCCAGCAACGAAGTCCACAGTTCCGATACGCCTATTTCTGAGCATACTTTTGGGCGGTGTCACGGTGGCGGCGCTGAAGATTGCCAGCGTGAATTTGGCATGGAGCACCATGCTGAACGAAGTGACCAACGGGATGATGGCGCCGGGGCAGGCGATTGAGCGTGCGATGTTCAATGCGGGGACGCCGTGGGATACGCCCTTTATTTTGATCAGCTTCCTGATTTATTTCGTCGCGTGGTTCATTATTTTGTCGATGATCTGGAGCACGCGGAGCTCGACGCAGCGATCGCGGTAGAGGTGGCTGGGAACGGCCTGCTACTGATTGCCGCCATAGCGGGACAGTTTGAAGAGATGTGCCTCAAGGGCTGAAGCCCCACGTATTTTCAGCCTTTTACGGCACAGCTGAAGCTGTGCCCCTTCAAAGCGATTCATTTTTCCGCAAGCTGTGAGGCCTTGCGCCTTCACGACTTATTATTTTCCGCAAGCGGCGAAGGTGTGCCCTTTGAAGGCAGCCCCACTCTTCGCAGTCCGTGTGTGCATGCACTGACATGAACTCCTGGGAGCCCAGTGAAGCCGGACTTTTCGCAGGGAAATTCACAGGTACGCCGCAATATCGGACCAATTCTGTCGTATATTGGGTTTTGAGAGATGACGTTTTGTTCATCTTTGCCATCGGGGGCTCCCAGGAGGCTGATTTTGCTTGTGTGACACAGGTCACAGGAGGGAGTCCTGCGTGCGGGTTTAAATCGGACTCATTAGGTCGTATATGCGAGGAACGAGATGATCGGAACGGGTTGGAGATCGAGACGGAGTTCGGTGGTGCAGGGTGCCTGGCGGGTGCGGGGCGGGGTGATTGTGCCTTCGCCGGCCGAGATCGACGGTTCATTGTCACTCGTTGAGACTGATGCGCCTCGATCGAAAGGCGGTGCGCTTCGCGCACTTCCCACATCTGGCCAAAACCGGGCCAGATATGGGGCACCCGAATTCGTGGTGGCGCTCGTTTTCTTGTTATTGGGGATTTGTGGGCTGGCGCACGGACAGCAGGCGGCTGGTTTGGCGGGGACGGTGGCGGATGTTTCGGGGGCGGTGATTCCGGGAGCGGTGGTGACGGCGCGGGCGGTGATGGGCGGAGCGGTCAGCACGACTACGAGCGATGGAGCGGGCGAGTACCGGATGGCGGGGATGGCGGCTGGGGATTATGTCGTGACCGTGACGGCAGGGGGATTCGCTTCGACTCAGAAGAAAGTGACAGTAGGAGCGGTGACGGTGACTCTGCCGGTGATCCTGAATGTTGCGCAGGCGAACGAGACCGTTGCGGTGAACGCGAACAGCGCGACGATTGAGACGACGGCGACAGGAACGGGCGGGACGCTGGATGCGCGGGAGATGGAGACGGTTCCGCTGAACGGGCGGAGCTTTACGGATGCGCTGGCGGTGCAGCCTGGGGTGACGCCATCGAGCGCGGCGCAGCCGAATGCGATTGTGATGAGCGGCGTGGCGAGCACGCCTCCTTCGGGCGAGCTGGATGCGGGATCGCTTTCGATTGGCGGGCAGCGTGAGACGGCGAACAGTTTTCGCGTGAACGGGGCGGATGCGCAGGAAGACGTGAACATGGGCGTGGCAATTGTGCCCACGCTGGATTCGATTGCCGAGCTGAACGTTGCGACGGGCAATTACGCGCCGGAGTATGGGAGCGCGAGCGGCGGCCAGGTGGCGGTGACGACGAAGAGCGGGACGGATGACTGGAATGGATCGGTCTTCGAGTATTTGCGCAATACGAATCTGGATGCGCGCAATTATTTTTCGCTGGAGAGGGGAGCGTTCCACCAAAACCAGTTTGGAGCGACGTTGGGCGGGCCGGTTCGGAAGGATCGGGTGTTCCTGTTCGTGGATTACCAGGGAACGCGGATCGCGGAGGGCGTGGACACGGGGTTGATTTCCGTGCCGCAGGCGGCGGAGCGGAGCGGCGAATTGTCAGGCGTGGCGGGATCGCTGACGGGCGCGGTGAGTGGGCCGTATCTTGCCAATTTACTCACGCAGAAGCTGGGGTACGCGGTGACGCAGGGCGAGCCGTATTACACGGCGGGGTGCGCGAATTCGTCGCAGTGCGTGTTGCCGAACGCGCGGGTTCCCGCAACGGCGTGGGCGAGCGCGGCGCAGCATTTGCTGCAGTACGTTCCGGTGGCGAATGTGGGAGCGGGAACGTTTTCGACCTCGGCGGCGGAGGAAGGGATTCGCGACGATAAGGGCGCGGCGCGGGTAGATGCGCATACGCGAGTTGGGGCGCTGGCGGGGTACTACTTTCTGGACGATTACAACGTGAACGATCCTTACCCGGCGGGTGAGGGTGGGGCGACGGTGCCGGGATTCAACGCGCTGAATTTTGGGCGGGCGCAGCTGCTGATGCTGAGCGACACGACGACGTTTGGGTCGAATACGGTGAACCAGGCGCGCATCAGCACTATGCGGAACGCGGCCAATGTGGGCGTGCCGCAAGGCGGCGTGGGGCCATCGCTGGCGTCGCAGGGATTTGCGGGAATTGTTCCGCTGGATACGAAGACGGAAGGCGTGGAGAACTTGATCTTTAACGACTTCACCATGGGCGTGGACACGACGGCGCTGTTCCAGGCGGAAAACATTGCGGAGGCGGCGGACGACTGGTCGCATGTCGCGGGCAAGCACAACCTGAAGTTTGGTGTGGACGTGCATGGCGACCAGGTGAACAACCATCCGGATGTTTACTTCAACGGAAGCTATTCGTTTACGGGGAGCGAGACGGGACTGGACTTCGCCGATTTCCTGCTGGGCGTGGATTCGAGCTATACGCAGGGGGATGCGCGGCATTTCTACAATCGGAATTTGCTGGCTGGGGCGTATGCGCAGGATTCGTGGCAGGCACGGACGGGCTTGACGCTGAATTACGGCGTGCGATGGGACATGCTGCCACCGTGGAGCGAGAAATATAACCAGCTGCAGACGCTGGTGCCGGGCGAGCAGAGCGTGGTGTTTCCGAATGCGCCGACGGGGATTGTGTTTCCCGGCGATCCGGGCGTGCCGCGGACGCTGGCGGCGACGCAGATGACGAACTTTGCGCCGCGGGTGGGTGTGGCGTGGAGTCCGAAATTTTTGGGCGAGGGCAAGACCAGCGTGCGGGCGAGCTGGGGGATGTTTTATACGCCGGTGGAGGGATTGTCGCCGGCGATTATGAGCGCGAATCCGCCGTATGGGTACACGTACACGAGCGCGGTGCCGACGCTGTTCGACACGCCGTGGACGGCGGCGGAGGATGGATCGAGTTTGGAGCCAAATGGGCCGCGGTTTCCGCTGGCGGAGGCGCCGCTGGGCACTTCGCGGACGCGTCCGGTGGGCACGGTGAATTGGGCGCAGTTTGAGCCGTTTACCGGGATTCCGGCGGTGGCGCCGGGGAATGTGACACCGTATGCGGAGGATACTTTGGTTTCCGTCGAGCGGGCGCTGGGGCACGGGAGCGTGCTGGATGTGAGCTATGCGGGGACGCAGGCGCATCATTTGCTGACGCTGCTGGAAGCGAACCCGGGCGATCCGGGGCTGTGCGAGGGATTAAGCCAGGTGAGCGAGGTGGCGGCGGGATCGGCGACGTGCGGGCCGTTTGGCGAGAGCGGGAGCTATACGCGCGCGAATGGAACGGTGGTCGAGGGGACGAGGACGCGGTTCAGCCCGGCGTTTGGGAGCGTGAGCTGGCAGAAGACGATTGGGAACAGCCACGATAACGCGCTGGAAGTGAGTTTGAAGCATGAGGGGACGTCGGTGGGGTTCAGCGCGGCGTACACGTGGAGCCAGTCCATCGATCAGGCTTCGAGTTTGGCGGACCCGGTGGACCCGGTGGATCCGGGAGCGAGCCGGGCGCTGTCAGCGTTCGATTTAACGCAGAATTTTGTGGCGAACTACCACTACCATTTGCCGGGATTGCGGAAGAGCTGGGGCGGGACGGGAAGCTGGGCTCGCACGGTGACGGGTGGGTGGACGGTGTTTGGGCTGACGCGCGTGACGACGGGATTTCCAGTGACGTTGCAGAACAACAACGACACTTCCCTGCTGGGGACGGAGCCGAATGGCGTGAACAACGCAGGCGCGGACCAGCTGAACTTTACGCCGGGGAAGCTGGAGTTGCAGGGGACGCCGCGAGCGGGAGCGGGATTTAATACTGCGCTGTTCAGTTTGCCGGCGCTGGGGGAGTTTGGGAATGCGCGGCGGCGGTTCTTTCATGGGCCGGGGTCGGATGAGACGGATCTGGCGGTGGAGAAGTCGACTTCGGTGATGGATGGGAAGGAATTGCAGTTCCGGGTCGAGGCGTTCAATGTGTTCAACCACGCGCAGTTTTTTGGTCCGGCGTCGGTCGAGGGGAATGTGGGGAGCCAGGGGTTCGGGCAGATTGTGGGGGCGGCGGCGCCGCGGCTGATGCAGGTGAGTGGGCGGCTGCGGTGGTGAGCGGCTGGGGACTGGGTGCTGGGGGACTCGGGACTCGGGACTGAGACTGGGGACTGGGGCTGGGGACTCGGGACTGGGGACTGGGGACTAGGGACTGGGTGCTGGGGACTGGGTGCTGGTTAGACCGGTGAGCCTTTCGCACTGGAACCTAGAACCAGAACCTAGTCCCTGGTCCCACGTCCCTGCTCCTGGCTTCACCTCTTCACCTGAGATTGTGAAGGGTAGTGCATAATGGCAGCAGGGGCGCCTTCGGCCGTGAACCTGCCCAATTCCATCACGATGGGCCGCATTTTCTGCGTACCCGTGCTCATCTGGATGATGTCGCCGCATTTTCCTCGCGGCGGATGGCACGGTGAGCAGGAAGTCGTCGTCTCCCTATTCTTCATTATTGTCTCCATATCCGATGGGATCGATGGGTATCTGGCGCGGCGGCGCGGGCAGATCACCACGATGGGGATGCTGCTGGATCCGATTGCGGACAAGCTGCTGATTACGTCGGCGTATGTGGCGCTGGTGGAATTCAACCCGCATGTGGTGAAGCCGTGGATTGTGGTGGTGGTGGTGGGCCGCGAGTTTTTGGTGAGCGGGCTGCGATCGATCGCGTCGACGGAAGGGTTCACGATTGAGGCCAGCGATGTGGGCAAGCTGAAGACGGTGATTCAGATTGCGTCGGTGGTGGCGGCGACGCTGGATCATGGCTGGAGTGTGTGGCACTTTGGGTGGTTCATTGTGCCGGTGCATTTGATTGCGGTGGTTGGGATTTATTACATGGCGTCGATCTCGATCCTGACGGCCATCGATTATTTTGTGGCCTTTTGGCGGAAGATTGAGCGCGCGACGACGGCGCGGCGCAGCACGGATAATGCGTTTGTGCTGAGCCGGAAAAAGAAGAACAGTTCGCCGCCGGCGCATAATGCATCGCAGTTGTAGATATTTTCTGGAAGCCGTTCGGATTTCCCCGGAATACTTTTTGGCGATTGATTTTGGATGAGGGAGGCTGCGGCCTGTTGAGACCTTCGCGCGCGGGGATCTCATCCAACGAGAAATGAGGAGCAGGCATGGATCAGCCGAAGCGTCCGCTGGTGGATGAGGTGGAAGAGAAGCTGAAGCAGGAGGGCAAGCCGGCGCGGGGCGGCCTTTCGCGGCGCGCATTTCTGGGACATCTGGGAGCGGCGGGCGTGGTGGCGACTACGGCTCCGCTGGCGCGCGGGGCGCAGACGGACACGAAACGGGCTGCAGAAAAAGATGAGAAGGCCGGCGTGCCGGGCGCGGTGCCGGTGACGCTGAACGTGAATGGCAAGGATCACCAGGCTGATGCTGGAGCCGCGGGTGACGCTGCTGGATGCGCTGCGGGATCACATGCAGATGTTCGGGACGAAGAAGGGCTGCGATCACGGACAGTGCGGCGCGTGCACGGTGCATGTGAACGGGCGGCGGGTGAACAGCTGCCTGAGCTTCGCGGTGATGCACCAGGGCGACAAGATTACGACGATTGAAGGGCTGGCGCAGGGCGGACAGCTAAGCGCGGTGCAGCAGGCGTTTCTGGAGCATGACGGATTCCAGTGCGGGTACTGCACGCCTGGGCAGATTATGTCGGCGACGGCGCTGCTGAAGGAACCGATTGGGGCGGATGACGACGCGGTGCGCGCAGCGATGAGCGGGAATATTTGCCGGTGCGGCGCCTACAACAACATTGTGGCGGCGGTGCAGCAGGCGCGCGGACACCAGGGTTAAGAAGCAGGTTTCTCGACTGCGTTCGGCACGAAGGGCGCGCCCAACTTCGCCCGGAATGACAAGGAGTCAAGATGCAGGTATTTCGATACAGCCAGGCGCGGACGGTGGAAGGTGCGGTGCGGTCGGCGGGGACGTTGATTGCGGGCGGCACGACGCTGGTGGATCTGATGAAGCTGAACGTGCTGCAACCGGAAGCGGTGGTGGACATCAATGGTCTGCCGCTGGACAAGGTGGAAGCGGCGCCGGGCGGCGGATTGAAGATCGGCGCGCTGGTGCGGAACAGCGATCTGGCGTGGAACGCGACGGTGAAAGAGAAATACGCGGTGCTGTCGGAGGCGCTGCTGTCGGGAGCTTCGCCGCAGTTGCGGAATATGGCGACGACGGGCGGAAATCTGCTGCAGAAGACGCGGTGCTACTACTATCGCGACACGAATTACGCGTGCAACAAGCGGCAGCCGGGGTCGGGCTGTTCGGCGATGGACGGGTTCAATCGGATTCATGCGGTGCTGGGCGGGAGCGAGCATTGCGTGGCGACGCATCCGTCGGACATGGCTGTGGCGATGATGGCGCTGGAAGCGACGGTGCATGTCTCGGGGCCGAAAGGCGAGCGGGCGATTGAGCTGGAACATTTTTATCTGGTGCCGGGGGATACTCCGGACAAAGAGAATGTGCTGGGGCCGGGAGAGATGATCACGCATGTGACGCTGCCGGCGCTGGCGAGCGGGACGAAGTCGCATTATTTGAAGCTGCGGGATCGGGCGCAGTATGAGTTTGCGCTGGCGTCGGCGGCGGTGGTGGTGCAGATGAACGGCGGACGGATTGCGCGGGCGCGGGTGGCACTGGGCGGCGTCGGGACGAAGCCGTGGCGTTCGCGGGAGGCGGAAAAGGCGTTGGAAGGGCAGGCGCGTGAGCCCGGATGTGTTCAGCGAGGCGGCCGATGCGGCGATGGCGGGGGCGAAGCCTCTGAAGTACAACGGGTTCAAGGTGGAGTTGGCGAAGCGGGCTTTGGTGAGGACGCTGGGGGTGGTGACGGCTTAGGGACTAGGGACAGGTTCCAGGGACTAGGCAGGGACTGAGGCGAAGAGCTAACAGCAGGTCCTTCCGCTGCGCGCTTTGCGCTTCGGTCGGGATGACAACGAAAAGACAAAAGTCGGATGCGCTTCGCGCATTTCCCACATCTGCCAAAACCGGGCAGAGCCTTCGACTTTGCTCAGGCCAGTTTATGGAGCACCCGCAATCATTCAGCATCACGCAGCTGAGTTCGTGCTCAGTGCGAGGTGCATCCAAAGAGCATCCCACGCTTTTTGATGAGGAGTTGGAATCATGAGCACATCTTTGATTGGCGCGGCGGTTACGCGTGTGGATGGCCCGTTGAAAGTGACGGGAGCGGCTCGGTATGCGGTGGATCATCCGCTGGAGAACGTGGCGTTTGGCGTGGCGGTGGCGAGCACGGTGGGCAGCGCGCGGATTGCGAACATCGATACGTCCGATTGCGGGAAACATGCCGGGGGTGCTGGCGATTCTGCACCACGGGAATACGGAGCCGCTGTATCGTCCCGCCGAACATTTTGAGCAGAACAGCCGGGCGGGCGAGGCGCGGCCTCCGTTCGAGGACGATAACGTCTACTACTACGGGCAATTTGTCGCACTGGTGGTTGCAAATACCTTCGAACAGGCGCAGGCAGCGGCGGCGAAGGTGAAGGTGGATTACCAGAAGCGTGCGATGGTGGTGGAGATGGGCGATGCGCCGGCGCCGCAGGGTCCGGCGAAGATTCACTACAGCCGGGGAACGGCGGCGGCGGCGTTCGCGAGCGCGCCGGTGCAGCTCGATGAGACGTATGTGCTGCCGGTGGAAACGCACAATCCGATGGAGATGCACGCGACGATTGCGGCGTGGGACGGCGACCGCGTGACGCTGTACGAGACGAGCCAGGGGGTGGTGAACCATCAGCACGTGATGTCCGAGATGATGGGCGTGCCGCTGGACCGGGTGACGGTGCTTTCTCCCTTTTGCGGATCGGGATTTGGCGGGAAGCTGTTTCCGTGGCCGCAGTCGCTGCTGGCGGCGATGGGGGCGAAGCGGGTGAAGCGGCCGGTGAAGGTGGTGGTGCCGCGGAGTTTGATGTTCACGACGGTGGGGCATCGTCCGCTGACGCAGCAGAGGATGCGAGTGGGCGCGACGCAGGATGGAAAGCTGTTGTCGATCCAGCACGACGTGCTGCAGCCGACATCGCTGGTGGACAGCTATGTGGAAGGGTGCACGGGCGTGACCACGATGCTCTACAGCTGCGCCAACGTAGAAGCGAATCAGCAACTGATTCCGTTGAATATTGGTACGCCGACTCCGATGCGGGGGCCGGGGATTGTGCCGGGACTTTTCCCGCTGGAATCGGCGATGGATGAGCTGGCGATCCGGCTGAATCTGGACCCGCTGGAGATACGGCTGAAGAATTATGCGGAGCAGGATGAGAGCTACAATCCGGTGCGGCCGTGGTCCAGCAAGCATCTGCGTGAGTGCTACCAGACGGGCGCGGAGAAATGGGGATGGTCGAAGCGGACTGCGCAAGTCGGATCGATGAAGCGCGGCGACGAGATCCTGGGTTGGGGGATGGCGACGGCGACGTGGCATGCGGGGCGCGGATCGGCGACGGTGCGGGTGCGGCTGAACGCGGATGGGACGGCGCGGGCCAGTTGCGCGACGCAGGATATTGGGACGGGGACGTACACGATATTTGCGCAGGTGGTGGCGGAGAAGACCGGCCTTCCAATCGAAAAGATCGAGGTGGTGCTGGGCGACAGTTCCCTGCCGGATGGACCGATGTCAGGCGGGTCGACAGCGACGGCCACGGTGTTGCCGGCGGTGACGCAGGCGACACAGGCGGTGATCGATCGAGTGATTGCGGTGGCGCAGCAGTCGCCGGAGTCGCCGTTTCATGCGGAAGGCGGTGCGGCGGAAGGTGGTCCGGCGAAGCTGGCGATGACGGCGGGGCGGATTCACAAGGCGGATCGAGGCACCGGAGAGCGGCGTGCCGTTTGAGAAGCTGTTGCAGGGTGCGCGGCTGGCGGCTCTGGATGCGGAGGCGAAGACGGCGTCCGGATCCGAAGGCGCAACACGAGTTCTCGTCTCATTCATTTGGGGCGCAGTTTGTCGAGGTGGCGTGGGATCCGGGAATTGCGCGGCTGCGGGTGATCGAAGACGCTGACGGTGATTGACGCGGGCAAGATCATCAACGAGAAGACGGGGCGCAACCAGATCCTCGGCGCGGTGGTGATGGGGATTGGGATGGGCATGTTCGAGGAGACGATTTACGACAAGCGGAATGCGAAGCCGCTGAACAATAATTTTGCGGATTATCTGGTGGCGACGAACGCGGATATTCCGGAGATGGAGTGCGTGTTTGTCCAGTATCCTGATCTGCACCTGAATGAGTATGGGGCGCGGGGGATTGGGGAGATTGGGCTGGCGGGGGTGGCTTCGGCGCTGACGATGGCGGTGTATCACGCGACGGGCGTGCGGGTACGGAAGCTGCCGGTGCGGATGGAAGGATTGATGGCGGGCGTGAGGGACGCGGCCGCGCACTGGATGACGGACGTGGGGGACCTGGCTGCTGGGATGACAGGGTGGCGATGTCGGAGAACTGAAGCAGATTCTCGAGTCTGTGGAAACGCGCGCAGGCGGCGGGCGATGCGGTGTGTCTGGCGACGGTGGTGGGGATTGAGGGATCAGCGTACCGGCGGCCGGGGGCGCGGATGGTGCTGACGGCGTCTGGGCAGCGGGCGGGGACGGTGAGCGGCGGGTGCCTGGAAGGCGAGATTGCGAAGAAGGCGTGGTGGCTGACGGAGCAAGGGGCTTCGATGCAGCGGTACAGCAGCTTTTTCGATGATGACCTGGTCCCCGGGGGCGAGATGCCGTATGGGCTGGGGTGCGGCGGTACGGTTGTGGTTCTGCTGGAGCAGGGCGAGGCGGCGGCGGAGACGCTGGAGGCGCTGCGGCGGAGCGTGGAGGAGCGGGCGGCGTCGGTGGTGGTGACGCGGTTGGGAGCGAAGGGTGCCGGGACGGTTCTGATCATTGAATGAGGCGGGCGCGGTGCGGTTTCGGCGCGAAGGCGAACCGGGCGGCCGAGCCGAAGCGCTGGCCAACGAAGCTCTCAAGGCGCGGCAATCGCAGGGCTCTGAGGAATTTTATGTGGAGTATGTGGCGCCTCCGCCGGCGCTGTTTGTGTTTGGCGCGGGCGACGATGCGCAGCCGCTGGTGGAATTTGCGGCGGGGCTGGACTGGCATGTGACGGTGGCGGATGGGCGGTCAGCAACTGGCCCGGGCGGAGCGATTTCCGGGAGCGGCGCGCGTGATGGGGCTGCGCGAGGCGCTGGATGCGGTGCACACGGGCGATGCGGCGGTGGCGATGACGCACAGCTACGAGCAGGACCGGGAGGTTCTGCGGGCGTTGGTCCCGTTGGGTATGCGCTATTTGGGGATTCTGGGACCGCGGCGGCGGACGGAGCGGCTGGTGGGGGAGATTGCCGGGGAGATTGGGATGACGGTAGAAGAATGCCTGGCGCGGCTGCATACGCCGGTGGGGCTGGACTTGGGCGGGCATTCGCCAGCGGCGATTGCGCTGTCGATTGCGGCGGAACTGCAGGCGGTGCTGGCGGGGCGTGAGGCGAAGAAGCTGTCGGTGGCGAAGCTGATCCATGCCTGAGGCCGCGGCGGCGGGTTGCGGCGGTGGTGCTGGCGGCGGGAGCTTCGCGACGGCTGGGCGAACCCAAACAATTGATTCAACTTGCGGGCGAGAGCCTGCTGCGGCGGAGTGCGCGTCTGGCAGTGGAGGCGGGGTGCGCGCCGGTGTGCGTGGTGCTGGGGTTTGAGGCGGAGCGCATGCGGCCGGAGTTGGAGGGGTTGGCGGTAGAAGTGGTGGTGAACGCGGGTTGGGCGGAGGGGATGGGGTCGTCGCTGCGATGCGGGGTGGAGGCGGTGCGAGAACTGGCTCCGGAGGCCGAGGCGGTGCTGGTGATGGTTTGCGATCAGCCGCGGTTGACGGTGGAGCATTTGCGGGCGCTGCTGGGGGCGCATGCGGGAGCGGCGAGCCGGGTGCGGATTACGGCTTCGCAGTATGCGGGGCGGTTGGGGGTTCCGGCGGTGTTTGGGGCGGAGTTGTTTGGGGACTTAGCTATGGTTCAGGGGGATCGGGGAGCGCGGGATCTATTGATGCGGGAGGGTAGCCGGGCGCAAATGGTGGACTGGCCAGAGGGGGTTATCGACGTCGACGAGCCGGAGCACGTGACGGGGTTGGCGAATGAGTAAAACTCGCTGATGGCGCAAGATGACAAGGTTACTTCGGTGTTACCGATATTCATAAGAGGGAAATATTGTTCTTCACTGTGAAAGCGGAATGAATTTCCTGCGCTCACGACTTGCGGGTGAGGGGCGTAGGGCTGTTGCCAGTCGTTTACATGGGGGGCTAGGATACGTTCCAGTTTGGTGCTGTTCGCGCATCGATGCGAATGGGCCAGCAAACCAGCGAACACAGAGCCATGTCCATCCCCGAGAAGCTGTTGTCCGAATCCCATTCCCAAACCAGCGTGCGGAGCGACCTAATATGGCGTGGTATGCCTATTGCATAACCGAACGACAGGCCTTTCCTGAATTACTTCGCCACCGGAAGCCAATTCCGATGGAGGCAGTGACCGGAATCCAGGGAAATCAGATTTTCCTCTACCCAGCCAGTGATTTAGCGGTGATCGTCAGCGAGTATTCGTCTTCAGAAACCCTCAACCAACAAGCCGGCAAGGAGCATGCGCGAGTGATCGCGGACTGCTTCAAAACGTCGACCGTTCTTCCCTTCCGATTTGGGACGGTGTTTGCGGACGACGAGGCGCTGCGGCGCTCGATTCGTTCGAATCAGCGGCAATTTCTGACCAATATTGAACGGCTGCGCGGCAAAGCGGAGATGCACCTGAAGGTGGTGCTGGACGACTGCTGTCGCGATCAGATGAAGAAATACGTGCCGGCGGCAGCGCTCCCCACGGTGGGGAAGGCGTATTTGTCGAACCTGCGGGAGAATGCGACGCTGCAGCGCGAGCGGCAGACGAAGGCGCGCGCGGTGTCGGTCCAGATGCATCGGATGTTTGCGCCGCTGGCGGAAGAAGTGAGCTGCAAGCGGATGGAAACGGGCAAGATGCTGCTGGACATCGCTCACCTGATCGATTCAGGAAGCGTGGAGCGGTATCAGAACAAGTACTCGAGCGCGAGCGTGCAGATGAAGGATTGCCAGATGCAGCTTGTCGGGGCCCTGGCCGCCATATCATTTTGTGCATCGGCTGGTGCATCACACGGGAGCGCCGGCAACGGCGGTGCCGAGCGTGGGGCGCGACGGCAAACCTGGTGGCATCGGCGTAGCATCCGAGCGAAGAACGAAAGAAAAGCCCCGGCGGACCCACGAACCACCGGGGCTTTCATTGAGGGAAGCATGAGGGCGAAACTGTTTGCGCAGCGCCCTCAGCGCCTCTTGTAGATAGACGCACAACCCCCCGAGAAAGTTAACGTTTTTGCACAAGGCGCAGATAGGTGCGCGTGGCGTTCTTTGGCGGCGTCGGGGCGTGGTCGCGCGATGCGGTGCGTTGTTTGCGGGCGCGGCGGTTATCATTTTTAGAGACTCGTGGCGAAAGAGTCTCGCATTCAAACTATGACGAAGCTTGCGTTTCTTTTTCCAGGACAAAACTCACAGTATGCAGGGATGGGGCGGGACCTTGCGGAGAAATTTCCGATTGCGCAGCAGACGTTTGCAGAAGCGGATGAGGCGCTGGGATTCTCGATATCGCAATTGTGCTTTGAGGGACCCGAAGAACAACTGAAGCTGACGGAATATCAGCAGCCGGCGATTTGCACGGTTTCGGTGGCGGCGCTGCGGGTGTTGCGCGAGCAGGGCGTGGAGCCGGCGGTGGTGGCCGGGACATTCGCTGGGCGAGTATGCGGCGAATGTGGCGGCGGGATCGCTGGAGTTTGCGGACGCGGTGCGGACAGTGCGGCAGCGCGGCAAGTTCATGCAGGAAGCGGTGCCGCAGGGACTGGGCGCGATGGCCGCGGTGCTGGGGCTGAGTTCGGAAGAGACGGCGAAGGCGTGCGCGGATGCGGCGGCGGAGACGCAGCATGATTGTGTCGGCGGCGAATTTCAATTCGCCGGAGCAGACGGTGATTTCCGGCGAGGCTCCGGCGGTGGAGCGGGCGGCGGCATTGTGCAAAGAGCGCGGAGCGAAGCGGGTGGTGATGCTGCAGGTGAGCGCGCCGTTCCATTGCGCGCTGATGCAGCCGGCGCAGGATCGGCTGGCGGAGTTGCTGCGGGCGACGGAGTTTGCGACGCCGCAGGTACCGGTGGCGGTGAATGTGGACGCGGCGCTGGTGACGGATCCGGGAGTGCTGCGGGAGGCGCTGATCCGGCAGGTGACGGGCGCGGTGCGGTGGGTGGAGTCGGTGAAGCTGCTGATTGCGGAGGGCGTGACGTTTGTCGAGGTGGGGCCGGGGAAGGTGCTGACGGGGCTGCTGCGGCAGATCGATCGCGGGCAGACTTGCTGGAGTGTGGAGGATGGGGCGAGCCTCCTGCGGACGCTCGAGGGACTGGGGACTGGGACTTGGGACTTGGGACCAGGGATTACGGGTAAGGGATAAGAGGGCAAAGGCGGAGCGCCCGACCGAAGTGCAGATATATCCTTGAGACGGGACTCGTATAGCGATGAGGCTTGATCGCGCGGGCTGGATGGAAGAAGGGATCGAAGGGGTTTGCCGCTGCTGAAACCACGGAGCTGGACGCGACGGGTGCGCCTGGTTCTTCTCTTTACAGTTTGTTTGGGGACGTTTTGCGGGGTGCTTTTGGCGCCGCGGATGCCTATTGGTCCGGATTATCACGTATTCGCTGATGGGCGGACGATGTGGGGGATTCCGAACGCGCTGGATGTTCTTTCGAATATTCCTTTCTGCATTGTGGGCGTTTGGGGGCTGATTTGGCTGCTGGGCGGAAGGGCGCGGCGAGCGTTTGTCGATCGGGCTGAACGGATTCCGTGGCTGATTTTTTTTGCGGGGGTCGCGCTGACGGGCCTGGGGTCGTATTGGTATCACCTGGCGCCTTCGAATGGGCGGCTGCCATGGGATTTGCTGCCGATGACCTGCTCGTTTCTGTCGGTGGTGGCGGCAACGTATATGGAGCGGATCAATGTGCGGGCGGGGTTGTGGGCGCTGCTGCCGCTGGTGCTCCTGGGGATGGCGAGCGTGGTGTACTGGGCGTTGACGACGGCGCACGGGAACGGCGACTACAAGTTTTATCTGATGGTGCAGTTTTTTTCGCCGGTGGCGCTGGCGCTGATGGTGGGAATGTTTCCGCCGCGGTACACGGGGATGCGGTATCTGGTGATTGCATTCGGCTGCTATGTGGCGGCGAAGTTGTTTGAGACGTATGACGGCGAGATTTTTGGAGCGGGACATCTGGTGAGCGGACACTCGCTGAAACATGTGACGGCAGCGGTGTCCTGCTACTTTATTTTGCGGATGCTACAGGTGCGGCACGCGGTGGCGCCGGAATTGGCGACGCGGTGATGGGGAGAATGATTGGATGAAGACGTCGTTGTTATCGCTGTTGAGTTGCAGAAATTGCGGGCAGGGTTTCGCGCTGACATCCACGGCGGTGGATGGAGAAGAAGTGATGGAAGGGACGCTGGCGTGCCAGGGATGCCCTTCGAATTTTCCGATTGTGCGCGGGGTGCCACGATTTCTGCCGGCGGCGCTGGCGGCGGACAAGAAGGCGACGGCGGCGGCGTTTGGGTACGAGTGGACGCATTATTCGGAACTGACAGAGGCCGATCGTAAGGAATTTCTGGCGTGGATCACGCCGCTGACGCCTGCGGATTTCAAAGACCAGGTGGTGCTGGACGGGGGATGCGGCAAGGGGCGGCACATTTTTCTGGCGTCGGAATTTGGGGCGAAGACGGTGGTGGGCGTGGATTTGTCCGACGCGGTAGAAGCGGCGTTCGCGAACACGCGCGGATTGCCGAATGTGCATGTCGTGCAGGCGGATTTGCTGGATTTGCCGTTTAAGAATCCGTTCACGCTGGTGTACAGCATTGGTGTCATCCATCATTTGCCGGTTCCGAAGGAAGGGTTTCTGGCGCTGGCGCGTCATGTGCAGCCGGGCGGGCGGATTGTGACGTGGGTGTATGGCAAGGAAGGCAATGCGTGGATTGAGAACTTCGTTGATCCGGTGCGGAAAGGGTTGACCTCGCGCGCGCCGAAGGCGGTGACGAAGGGGTTGAGCTTTCCGCCCGCGTTGCTGTTGTTTGCGGGATTGCGGCTGTTGTACGGGCCGGCGCGGAAGCGTGCCTGGCTGAAGGGAGCGCTGCCGTATTCGGACTATTTGTGCTCGATTGCGGATTACACGTTCGCGGAGAATTTCTGGAATGTGTTCGACCAGCTGGTGGCGCCGACCGCGTTTTATGTGGCGCAGGAGGAAGTGGTGGACTGGTACCGGACGGGGGGCGTGCAGCAGGTGGTGATTGAGCGGCACAACGGGAATAGCTGGCGGGGGACGGGGGTGCTCTAGCTAGAGACTAGGGAGTGGGGACTAGGGATTGGGGGCCGGGGGACTCGTAAAGGCTCGCTGACCGCAGGTCCCTGGGTCTGGTTGGGAGGACCACAAAAGCAAATGCTCCGGGGATGAAGCCCTTTCCTTTGCGGACTTAATTCCACGGGTTAAAACCCGTGGCTTTTACCGTCGTCTCGCTGGCGCGAGACTTTGGCAGCGCAACCGAAAATATGGCTGCACCACCGGAAATACCGCACTTTAACCGGAAATATCGCACGACAGCCGGAGATGTGGCACCACAACCGGAAATACTGCACGACAACAGGGAATATTGATCACGCGGGGGAACTTCATCCCGCGGCGAGCAGATTCAGCGCGGTGATGATCGGCGGGAACACCGCAATCCACCACCACTTGGAACCCTTGACGATGGCAATGATGGCGGCGATCAGCGAAAACACCGAAAACGCGGGATTGCCGACAAATAATACATAGACATTGGTGACAGGCGCATGATCGCGGATCCAAAGCCACAAAAGCAGCATGGCCGCGAGGCTGACGATGCCGCTGCAGTTTGCCACTTCGTTGCTTTTTTGTCATGGCGCTGGAAATCCGATGCGTCGCTTGCCCCAATTCACATGCCGGTCCTACGGGCCGCTGTAGAGTTCGACGGGGGAGAAGCCGATGGTGCTGTCGTGGTCGTCGGTGCGGAGGAAGATGGGCTTGCTCTGGCCGTTGATGTAGACGCCGATGATGACGCCGTTGCCGACGTGGTGAGCCACGAAGATCTTGTGACTCTTGATGGGGCCGTAGTCCTGGTTGTTGGGTCCCCAATCCTTTTGAAATTCAGTGAAGTTATAGGGCTGGTATTGCTGAGGATGGGCCTGCCAGTTGGGGTCGTTGAGCCAGATGCCGAAGGCCTTCTGCAGATCGCCGCTTTCGACGGTGGAGAGGAATTTGTTGACCTTGTGGTCGGACGGGAAATGCCAGAACTGCCAGGGAATCTGGAGAAACCAGAGCCAGGCGCCGATGCCGGCAACGATGACGAGGACGAGCGCCGTTATGGAAAGAATATGATTGCGCTGCGCACGGCGCGCGTTAAAGGCAGGAGCGTCCAGCAGAGTCATTGGGCGGGATTCCTTTCGGTCTATGGGAGCCGGTAGAGGAAGACGAAGCTTTCCCTACTATTGTGACACCGCGGAGGGGCGTTTGGTTTCTTGCGCGGTCGGGGGGTGGGACAGTTGTCGGTTGTTAGTTCCCAGCGGTCAGGAGTGAGATCGTCTCGATGGACTGAGAGATGTTCTGCGGGGTTTCCGTGCCGACTTCTTGTCGGCCGCTTTGCGACCGATTCCCCTTGCTGATGAGATTTGTGTTCGGTAATGCGGTAGTCAGCTTCGGGGGGTCCCTCCACTACACGCCGGTTTAGACCTCAGTACGCTGGACGATTTCGTGGCGGCGCTCCGGTCGGGATGACAATTCGCTTTGGTTGCGGCGCTTCGCTCGGGATGACCGATCATTCGCGCTCGGGATGACAATTCATTACCGGTCGCGATGACAGTTAGTTATAACGAGTAGCGATTGCGATCCTGGTCGGCGCGGCGTTCTAAGGCCAGCGCGATGAGGCGGTTGATGAGTTCGGGGTAGGGGACGCCGGAGGCTGCCCAGAGGCGGGGGTACATACTGATGGAGGTGAAGCCGGGGAGGGTGTTGATTTCGTTGACGTAGATGCGGCCCCCTTTTCCATTTCCGGCACCTGGCTCCATGAGGAAGTCGACGCGGGCTAAGCCGGCGCAGTCGCAGGCCTGGAAGGCGCGGATGGCCATTTCACGGACCTGTTTGGTTTGCTGGCGGGTGAGTTGGGCGGGAACGATGAGGTCGGAGCCTTCGCTGAGATATTTCGCCTCGTAATCGTAAAACTCTTTGCCGGGAACAACTTCGCCAATGACCGAGGCTTCAGGATTGTCGTTGCCGAGGATGGCGACTTCGAGCTCGCGGGCTTTTTGGCCGGATTTCTTGCCGCCGACGCCTTGTTCCACGACGATTTTGCGGTCGTAGTGGGCGGCGAGTTCGATGGCTGGGGTTAACTCTTTTCGATTGTGGGCTTTGCTGATGCCGACGGAGGAGCCGAGGTTGGCGGGCTTGATGAAGAGCGGGTATTTCAGGGCGGCTTCGATGCGCGTCTGGATCTTGCGGGGGCCTTTCTCCCATTCGCCGCGGAGGAAGGTGATGTGCTTGACAATGGGGAGTTTAGCGGTGGCGAAGAGGCGTTTCATGACGTCTTTGTCCATGCCGGTAGCGGAGCCGAGGACGCCGGAGCCGACGTAGGCGATGCCGGCGAGTTCAAAGAGGCCCTGGATGGTGCCGTCTTCGCCGAAGGTGCCGTGGAGGACGGGAAAGACGACGTCGAGGTTGAGGACCTGGTCGGGGCTGGCGGGGGTGAGGGCGTGGGCGTTTTGCTCGAAGGGGACCAGTGAACCGCTCTTTCCGGTGGCGGGGACGGGGGGGACGATGACGGATTCGCCCTTGCGGAGGACGGCGGCGGCTGAAGTGGCGGCAGGGTCGCCGGCGCGGAGATTTTTGGCGGGAACGGGGGCTTCGCCGGAGAGGAGACGCTCGGCGTGAGCGGCGGTAACCCATTGTCCTTGCTTGGTGATACCGACAGGGACGACGTCGAATTTGGAGCGATCGATGGCTTGCAGGACAGAGGCTGCGGAGAGGAGCGAGACTTCGTGCTCGCCGCTGCGACCGCCGAAGAGGATGCCGACACGGATCTTTTTCATGGGCCGTTGTCATTGTAGGGTTTACGGGCGCGGGCCGGGCGGTGGAAAACGCCGGGATGACACACCGAAACCGGCGACGTTCGGCAGGGTGCTGTATCTAAAGGACTGATATCGGGGACCGGACGCGCTGGCGCGCCAGGGTCACAGGGGGTACTATGGCATCGAATACCCTTGCAACGGGGGGAAAAGGCCTTTATTATGCGGCAATTGCGGGTATGAAAGCAGGAACTGTAGCTGAGCGGGCCATGTCGCCCCGGGCGAGCACTCCGAAACGGAGCGGCGTGGGGATTTCTGCGCCTCGCGTGACCCTGGCGGGAAGCGCGATAGAGGCACCGCACGCGGATGGAAATGGCGCGGGCAGCGGGGCGGGAACGCTGGAGCGTCCGGCGATGACGGCGCACTACATCCGGTCGAGGATTGGGAAGATTTGCGTGGCGATCACGGGGGCGACTCCGGCGGAGATGCTGCGGAATGCGGAGGAGATTGTCCGCGAGAACCACTTTGTGGAGTTTCGCCTGGATTATCTGGCGAACCCGGTGGCGATTATTCCGAAGCTGAAGACGTTTCTTTACGAGCGCGGGGAAGTGACGGCGATTGCGACGTGCCGGAGAGCGGCGACGGGCGGCAAGTTCAAAGGGACGATTGCGGCCGAGCTGGAAGTGTTGGAGAAAGCGGCGCTGGCCGGGTGCCATCTGATCGACCTGGAGTTGCAGACGGCGGAGCACGTGAAGCCGGCGCAGATGAAGCGCTTGCGTTCGCGGGGCGCGGCGCTGATCGTGAGCTATCACGACTTTGAGAGCACGAAGGATCTGGACAAGATTTTCGAGCGGATCAAGCCGTTCGCGCCGGAGTTCATCAAGATTGTTTCGACGGCGAAGACGCTGGCGGACAACGTGACGATGATGCGGTTTCTGAACGCGCGGCGGGACGAGGCTGAGCTGATCGGCATCTCGATGGGCGATCAGGGGACGATCAGCCGGGTGCTGGGATTGCGGGCGGGGAGCGTGTTCACGTTTGCCTCGGCGCACGCGGGCGAAGAGACGGGCGCCGGGACAGATTGATGCGCGGACGCTGCGCGAGGCGTGGCGGATCGACCAGATTGACGCGTCGACGAAGGTTTATGGGGTGGTGGGGAATCCGGTGCGGCATTCGCTGTCGCCGCTGATGCAGAACATCGCGTTCCGGCGGGAGACGGTGAACGCGGTGTTTCTGCCGCTGCAGACGACGCGGCTGAGCGATCTGCTGACGCTGGTGCGGGAGGTTCCGCTGCACGGGCTGGCGGTGACGATGCCGTTCAAGACGGAGATCATCAAGCACCTGGTGAAGACGGATGCGCTGAGCGAGAAGATTGGCGCATGCAATACGGTGGTGCGCGCGCAGGATGGCAAGCTCTACGGGTTCAATACGGATGTGGCGGCGGTGGTGCGGCCGCTGGAGCGGCGGCTGCCGCTGAAGGGCGCGAAGATTCTGGTGCTGGGCGCGGGCGGCGCAGGACGCGCAGCGGTGTTCGGGCTGGCGGAGAAGGGCGCAGACGTTTTCGTCTGGAACCGCACGGCGGAGACGGCGAAGAAGCTGGCGCGGCAGGCGAAGGTGAAGACGATTAAGAAGGAGCAGCTGGCGAAGACGAATTTCGACGTGATCGTGAACACGACGCCGGTGGGGATGCGCGGGGTGAAGCCGGCGAGCCTGCTGGAGCCGAAGGAGATCAACGCGCGGCTGGTGTTCGATTTGGTCTACAACCCGATCGACACGCCGCTGATCCGGATGGCGCGGGAAAAGGGATTGCCGGTGGTAACGGGCGTGGAGATGTTTGTGCACCAGGGCGCGCGGCAGTTCGAGATCTGGACGGGCAAGCCGGCGCCGGAAGAAGAGATGCTGCGGGTGGTGGTGCACGCGCTGAAGCAGCAGGCGGCAGCGAGCACGGAAAAAGCGTAGAACTTCGCTGAAATTCGCTGGGCACCCTCCCCCAAAAGTGCAAGACGCCTGCGTGAATAAACAGGCCGAGTGGCTGTGGATTTGGAGTATAAAGATTAGGCCGCGAGTGAAAACGTGACCTCCCCCGAGGAACGAGACTGGCATGATGGGGGAAGTGTCCGAGTGCGATGCGCTGACGGAGTTGCTGCTCAAGGTCGAGTCTCCGCCGGAGGCTGGCGCGCCGGCGCCGAAGAAAGAGCGCGATGGGCGACTGGCGATTGTCTATAGTGGACCAAGGAACAACCTCGGCATGAATCGGAAAGCAACCGAATCGACGGTGGACCGGCTGATTGCACTGGCGGCAGACGATCAGCCTGCGGAACCGGAACACGCCGTTCCGGAACCAGCAGCCAATCTGGGAGCATTGTCGATGTTTGGCGACCCGAAACTGGGAATGGACCAGGACCCGGCAGGGACGGCGATGTTGCAGTTCCGGGTGCTGATGCCGTATATGTCGCAACTACTGGAGATGAGCCGCGGGGAAGCGGGAGCCGGGATGTCGGCTGAGCTGAAGCAGAGCCTTGGGGAACTGGCGAACTCGCAGCGGGATCTGCGGGCGGCGGTGGAAGACCAGGTGGCGCAGATGAAGCATCTGGAAGAGCAGATGGCGCGGGCGAAGGAAGTGAGCGACCGGACGGCGTCAGAAAGTCTGGAGCTGGTGGATGATGTGCGCTCGGTGCATTCTGCGGTGAAGAAGGCGGGGTTTGCGCTGGGTGGGCTGCTGGTGGCGCTGATTGTGCTGGTGGCGTGGCTGCTGGAGCGCGGGTTTCACCAGGGCAGCTGAGAAGCGGTTAGCGGTGGTGCGGTTCGCTAAGAAGCGGTTCGCTGAAAACCGGTTGGCGAAACTCTTTGGGCAACGGCATGGCCCCAGACGGACTCTTCTTCAAGAGGAGGGTCACATGGCTGAGACCGACAAGACGAAAACTGATTTGGAGGAGGCGCGGTGGAAAGAGGCGCCCGATCCGCCACCTACTTCTTCGCTGAACGAGGACATTCGTGCGCGCATTGAGCGGCCGCACAAGGGCGACGTGGGGCGGCCGGAGACGAATGACGAGATTTATCAGGGAAGCAAGCAGCGGGAAGGCCTTTAGCTGGGAAGCGGTTCGCTAAGAAGCAGTTCGGGATAAAACGGTTAGCGGTGGGACGGTCAGCGGTGGGACGGTCAGCGGTGGGACGGTCAGCGAAAAGGCGGTCAGCGCGGGGGCGGGCGGCTTAGAACATTGGCAGCTTGGGAACCTTCGATTGTGCTGGATGGGGATTTGGGCGTTATTCACCGGGCGAACGGAGCTATACTGCGCGGAGAACGACTGAATTCTTAGGGGTGATTGGATGTCAACGCTGAGCCTTGAGCAGGCAAAATTGCCGACGGCGGCTGTAGACGATTTTGGCGCGCTGGAACAGCGCATTTTACGAGCCGTGGAAGTGGTGAAACAGGAGCGCGCCGCGCGGGCGGAGGCGGAGGCCACGGTAGCGCGGATGCAAAGTGAGAAAGAAACCCAGGCGACGAGTCTGGAGCAGGCGCAGGAGCAGTTGCGCACCCTGGAACGGGAGCGGGAACAGGTGCGGCAGCGGGTGGAACGTCTGCTGAAGCAGCTGGACGAAATATCGGCATGACGAGGATTCCGGACACCGAGCCGCGGGCGATTGCCGTGGAGATTTACGACCAGACCTACCGATTGCGGGGGAACGATCCCGCGTACATAGAAAAGCTGGCGGCCACGGTGGACGAGAAGATGCGGGCGGTGGCGGCGCATGGGCGCACGGTGGATTCGCTGCGGGTAGCGGTGCTGGCGGCGCTGAACATTGCGGATGAGTTGGCGCGGCTGACGGAACGCTATGATGCGGTGGCGGCTGACGGGGAGACGACGGCGGCGCTGCGGACCCGGGCTCATTCGCTGAGCGGGTTGCTGGATGAGATTCTGGAGGAGTAGGGACTAGGGACTGGGGACTGGGGGGACCGGGGACCGGGGACTAGGGACTGGGGATCAGGGACTGGGGATTAGGGATCAGGTTTTAGGTTTTAGGTTTGTGCCGGGATTCGCAGGCTGCTGCTGATATCCTCAGCGGACATGAGTGCCCGCTTCTCTTTTCTGCTGCTGATCTCTTCCCTTCCGATAACAATCTGCCCTGCGCAAACCGCGGCGACGCTGACGCCGCCGGAGCAGGCGATGGTCGCGTATATCGACGCGCATGTGGCGGATTCCAATGCGCTGCTGGAAAAGCTCGTCGACATCAACAGCGGCACGCACAATTTGGAAGGCGTGCGGGCGGTGGGCAAGATCATGATGGCGCAGCTGACGGATCTGGGATTTCAGGTGCGGTGGAATCCCATGGACCAGGTGCAGCGGGCCGGGGATTTGGTGGCGGAGCATCCGTGCCCGGAGGCGGGCAAATGCGGCAAGCGGATGCTGCTGATTGGGCACATGGATACGGTGTTCGAGAAGAACAGCCCGTTCCAGACCTACACGGTGAATGGACATATTGCGACTGGGCCGGGGACGAACGACATGAAGGGCGGCCTGGTGGACATGCTGTTCGCGCTGAAGGCCATGCAGGCGGCCGGCGTGCTGCAGCAGACGGAGATCACTGTGGTGCTGAGCGGCGACGAGGAAGCGCACGGGATTCCAGCGACGATTTCGCGGCGGGACATGATTGCGGCGGCCCACCACAGCGATGTGGTGCTGGAATTTGAGGGAACGCCACGAATCAACGGCGTGTTTTACGGCAGCGTGAGCCGGCGCAGTTCGATTGACTGGTATTTGAAAACGACGGGGGAGACGGGCCACTCGTCGGGAATTTTTTCGGAGAGCAAGGGCTACGGGGCGATTTACGAACTGACGCGGATTCTGGATGCGTTTCGGACGCAGTTGCCGGAAGCAGGCCTGACCTACAACGTGGGCATGGTGCTGGGCGGGACGGCGCTGACGGTGGACGATACGGGGAACAACGGGACCGCGACCGGCAAAGACAATGTGATTGCGCCGACGGCGTATGCGAGCGGGGATATCCGAACGCTTTCGAACGCCCAGACGGAGAAAGTCGAGAAAGAGATGGAGGCGATTGTGGCGCAGCATTTGGCGAAGACGGGCGCGACGATCACGTTTGGGGATGGGTATCCGGCGATGGCGGCGACGGCGGAGAGCCGCGCGGTGCTGCAGCTGCTGAACGAGCAGAATGCGAAGCTGGGATTCGCGGCGATGCCGGAGCTGGATCCGATGAGGCGGGGCGCGGGCGATATTGCGTTTGTCGCAGGGATTATTCCGGGGATTGCGGGCGTGGGGGCGACGGGTGAGGGAGCGCATGCTCCGGGGGAGACGATTGATTTGTCCACGCAGCCGATCAATACGAAACGCGATGCGCTGCTGATGGTTGCGTTGAGCCGGTTGGATGCCAGGGCGGATTTGGTAAAAGCGGAGCAGTGATGGGGTGAGGATTTCACGCCCCCAAATACGTCCCTCAGGGGCTAAAGCCCAAGCTATTTGCGACTGTTTACGGCACGGCTGAAGTCGTGCCCCTTCAAAGCATTTCGTTTTTCCGCAAGCTGTGAAGGTGAACCTTGATCCAAGAACGCAGGGGCTAAATCCCATATCATTTGGGGCTGTTTGCGGCACGACTGAAGTCATGCCCTGATACAAACGCGCCGGGGGCTGAAGCGCAATGAATTCGGGCACGTTACGGCACGGCTGAAGCCGTGCCCCCTCAAAGCATTTCATTTGTCCGCAAGCTGTGACGCGGCCCGTTCAACGGGCATGGATTTGTCGCAGCGACGGGCACTTATTCGAGAAGAAATTGTTTTTCGAGGCGGGCGAGCAGAGATTCGGTGCCGTTGCAGACGCCGGTGTGGACGGGCGAGGGCTGAATGATGGTGCTGCGCGGGGAGGTGAGCCAGTGGAAGCGTTCGCGGAGGGAGAGGCGGGCGATGGGGCCGGCTGCGGGATCGCCGGCGCAGATGCGGGGGATGGCGGCGAGGTGCTGGCGGACTAATTCAAGATCGACGGCGGGCCAGAGGGCTTTGAGACGCGCTTCGTCGAGGTGGACGCGAGCGGCGAGGTAATGTTTCTCCATGCAGAAAACGATGACCGCCGCGTTGATGAATTCCTGGCGCTCGACGCGAGGCACGACGCGGAGGATGGCGTAGTCGAACGAGGCGGGGCTGGGTTTCGTGGTGGGGGCGCTGTCAGGCTCGGACACGGATCGCCTCCTTTTCGAAGATTGCAGAAGCGGCGAGGCGGCGGGTGAGGAAGTCGATGTAGCCGGCGCGGCGATCGGATGCGGAGACGCCGTCGGGGACGGCTTCGAGCCAGGATTCTGGAACGGCCTGGACGATGGCGGCGAGGATGGTGGGGGTGAGGCGCTGATGGGCGAGGTGCGCGGCCTCGTCGATCTGGCCGGCCCATGGGAGCAGGACATGGTGCTCGATTTCGGCGAAGGGGGATTCGATCTTCGCTTCGCGGGACGGCCAGTCGTGATGGAAGAAGAGCGCAGCGCCGTGATCGATGGGGTAGAGCTTGCGGTGCCAGACGAGGAGGTTGGCGTTGCGCGGGGTGCGGTCGACGTTGAGGACGAAGGCGTCGAACCAGACGAGGAGCGAGGCTTCAGCGGGCGGGGCGGTGTCGCGGGCGGCGGGATCGAACATGGTTGATCCGGGCAGGTAGTCGAGGCCGAGGTTGAGGCCGGGGCTGGCTTTGAGGAGCTGGCGAATTTCGTAGTCGGGCTCGTTGCGGCCGAGGGCGGGATCGATTTCCGCGAAGACGAGTTCGGGGACGCGGAGGCCGAGGGCGCGGCCGATTTCACCGGCAATCAGCTCAGCGATGAGGGCGAGGGGGCCCTGGCCTGCGCCACGAAATTTGACCACATAGAGGCCGAGGTCGTCCGCTTCCACGATGGCAGGCAGAGAGCCGCCTTCGCGGAGGGGGAGGACGTAGCGCGTGGCGTGAACAGTGCGGAGCATGGAAGGTTCAGTGTAGCGAGGGATCCGGTGCAGGCGGAGGGACTTCGCCAAAGGCGCATACAAATTTTGTTTCCGCGCGAGGAACGCGGACTTTGCCGATGGCCAACAAATTCCGGCTGGCGAAGAATTTTAAGGCGCAGGCTGGTGCGCTCGTGCGATGCTGTGGGACACCGCTCTCATCGCCCAGGAGGTATGCATGCAACCGACGACGGTCGTTTTCGTCCATGGGTTCATCAGCACGCCGGATTGCTGGGACCCATTCTTCAAGCTGCTCGAGAAGGACAAGGATTTTGCCGCGCAGGGTTTCAAGTTCCTGCGCTTCGGATACCCCACGAAGTTCGTGGAAATGCTGCCGCAGCGGCGGATTCCCAGCATCCGGGAGTGCGGCGACTCGCTGCGCGACTTTATTGAGCGCCAGGCGCCGACGGGACAGATCATGCTGGTGGGACACAGCATGGGGGGCCTGGTGATCCAGGCCTATCTCGCCAACAAGATCGGGATGCAGCGAGCGACCGACCTGGAGCGGATTCGCACCATCGTGACCTTTGCCACGCCGAACCGCGGCGCCAAGTTCCTATCGACCCTTCGCGCCGTATTCTCCTGGTTCAGGGAGGATCCGCAGGATAGCGAACTGGAAGTGCTGAACGACGACATCTCCAGGATGACGGACGACATCGTGCGCTGCATTATCGGAGCAGGGGACGTGGGGCAATGCGACTGTCCGATTCCGTTTCAGGTGTTCTGGGGGCTGCAGGACAACGTGGTGCTGGAGTCGTCGGCGCGTGGCCCGTTCGTGGAGGCGCATCCACTGGCCGGCGATCACAGTGGGATCATTCGACCGGAAAGCAGCAGCGACGACCGCTATCTGGCACTCAAGAGCGCGCTGCTCGATCCGGTGGGGCATCCTGCCATCTACGAACTGGATTTGTGGGATGTGACGCTGAGCGTGTCCCCGAACGATCCGACGGTGGCGATCACGCTGGACGACTGCAAGAAGCTGGTTCCGGTGTACACCGATAACACGGCGGTGCGGCAAATGCGCTTTGTCTTCTCCAAACAGAACCGGTGCGTGCAGCCGTGGCCCCAGATGTATCGCAGCAAGGACGGCTATGTGCAAATGCTGAGCATCACGGGCGAAAACAAAGCGAGCAAGGCCGATCAGAGCGAGTATCGGGAGACGGGAAAGAAATACACGTATGTCTTCTGTCCCATAGTGAGCGATCAGGGCCAGACGTTCGCAATGAAGTTGCAGATCCTGAATGGATTTGGGGAGGGACAGCGCGACTGGCATAATCACCTGCAGGCGAATGCGCGCTGCAAGCTTTTCCGGTTCACGCTGGACCTGAGAGATTTTGGGCCGGCGGAGTATGTTCTGACGAAAACGCCGGCAATGTTCTTCTTCGATCAGGATCAGGAGGACGAAGACCTGTGCAAGCAGCGGATTGGGGAGCACCCTTACGCTCCGCTGGCAGCGGACAATCCCTGGCTGCTGACGTGGGAGATGAAGGACGTCTGCGGCGGGGTGGTGGATCTGTCATGGGATCTGAAGAAGAAGGCCCATCCGTAGGAGGAAACAATGGCAACCCCGGCAGAGGTTCCGGCCGCAGGGTCGGATGAAGCGGATTCGCAGCAGACGCGGCTGAAGCTATTCGCGAATGTGTTCAAGAGCTACATGGGCGTGATGCCGATGGTGACGGCGGCGCTGGCTCCGCTGCTGACGGCGCTGAATGTGCTGCCCATGTATGCGCCGCAGCGCAAGGCGCTGGCGACGATGGCAGGGGTGATGGGATTTCTGCTGCTGGCGTGGCTGTTCTACGTGCGGCGGACGATTGCGCTGGGCAGCATCCGGCATGTGTATCGAACGATTTTTAATGTTGTGCCGCTGCTGCTGATCTTGGGGAGCCTGGGTTGCTACGTGGCGTACGCGCACACGCTGGAAGCTTCGCTGAACAAGATTTTGGAGAGCAACCCGACGCTGAAGCGAAGCGACGCGCTGGGATCGTGGACGGTGGAGCACCCCGCGCCGGAGATGGTGGAATTGCAACTGCTGTATCTGGGGATGTTTCTGCTGGCGGAGGCGGCCTTTGTGATGATGGCGCTGCGCGAATACGCGAACGATGTGCGCGGGGCGAGCGAATACGAGTGGATGTTTGGCGTGCAGGATGGTTCCGTGCCGCGGCTGGCGGATGCGGGTGAGACGCGACAATCTGCGCCACGGTGATGCATGGAGGCCGATGGAGCGCGATGCGCTTGCCAAACGGTGCCGGGATAGTTAGCATCCAGTCAAGAGACCGGCCTGCAAAGCAGGTGAGGGCGGTCAACGCTGGATGAACCTACATTCATGCGAACAGGGGGCTCGACTCGAAAATCGGCTCGGTGTGCAGTGTCCGCCAGTTCGGAATGCCTAAAGAGCCGCGGCGAGTTCCCACCGTCTTAGGACGGGTTCACCAGCGCATCGCCCCACGGCCGAGCGGGCCGGTATTCTTTTGTTTGTTGGAAGGGCACAGGGGCTAAAGCCCCTCATAATTTTGGCGAGTCCTTCGGCACGACTGAAGTCGTGCCCTGATACAAACGCACAGGGGCCGAAGTCCAAATAATTTTGGATGGGTTACGGCACCCATTCGACTCGCGTTGCTCGCTCAGGGCAGGCTATTGAAGTCGCGCCCTGATACAAAACGGACGCGCTCCGCGCGTTTCCCACATCTGCCAAAACCGGGCAGATCTGGGGCACCCGCATTAGTTTTTCCGCAGGCTGTGATGTCGTGCCCTGATACACATGCACGGGGGCTGAAGCCCGACTTCTATCAGAGCATTTACGGCACGACTGAACACCTTGCGGAAAAAGTCGGATTGCACAGAGAGAACGTCCCTCAGCGGCTAAAGCCGAACCAATTTTCAGTCATTCACGGCACGGCTGAAGCCGTGCCCCTTCAAAACGGAGCATTTTTCCGCAAGCTGTGAAGTCGTGCTCCGATACAGAACCTCTCGATTCGTTCCTTCGGCGGAGTGAGCCTGATACAAAGGGATTGGCGCGGAGGTCGCGGTTCCTGCCGTTCCGCGTCTGAGGGTTCGGCAAATCTCTTATGTATCCCTGGCTCTTCCATTTCGGCAAAATAGCGATTCCGACTTACGGCGTTTTGACGGCGGTGGCGTTGCTGTCGGCGCTGGGCGTTTCTGTGCTGGTGACGCGGCGGGCGGGGCTGGCTGCGGACAAGGTTTGGAACCTGGGGCTGGTGGCGATTCTGGCGGCGCTGTTTGGAGCGCGGCTGTTGCTGATTGCCGGACATTTGCAGGCGTTTCGCGCGCATCCGTTTTGGGTGCTGGGGGTGGCGACGATCCACGGGGAGTGGATTGCGCTGGGCGGCGCGGCGATCGGGCTGGCGGCTGCGGCGCTGTATGCGCTGGCGGAGGGATTGCCGCTGCTGCGCGTGGCGGATGTTCTGGCTCCGGGGGTGGCACTGGGGTTTGCGATTAACCGCATTGGCGCGTTTTGCGGAGGGTTGGGATGGGGGCGGCCGACGACGCTGCCGTGGGGCGTGACGTACCGGAGCGCGGTGGCGTATGTGTGGTACCACACGCCGCTGGGAATGAAGCTGCAGCCAGTGCAGTTGTATGACGCGGCGGTTTCACTGGGAATTCTCGCGGTGGTGGTATTTTTGCAGCGAGCGGGATCGATGCGGCGGGCGGGCGAAGTGGCGGGGGCTTGGCTGTTTCTGTATGGCATGGGGAGATTTTTTCTGGAGTTTCTGCGCGGGGATGTGACGCCGGTGATTGGCGGGATGTTGACGGTGGCGCAGGGGCTGGCGGTGGTTGCTGTGGTGGCGGGCGGGGCGTTATGGATGCGGAGAGAGGCGCGATGAAGCGGTTCCCTGCTGTTGCGCGGATGATCGTTTTGCTGCTGCTGGCGGTTGCGGTGCCGCGCGTATGGGCGCAGGGACCTCCGTATCAGACGGACGATCCGGTGCCGGTGGATCTGCATCACTATGAGTTCTACATCTTTGGGAGCGCGGATGGGACGCCGGTGGAGATGGATTCGCAGGGTCCGGCGTTCGAGTTCAACTGGGGCGCGGTGCCGCGGGTGCAACTGCACGCGATTTTACCGTGGGGCGTGGTGGCGCCGTTGAATGATCCAGCGTATTTGCCGGGCGGGACAGGGCCGACGGAATTTGGGCTGACGGATACGGAGCTGGGCGCGAAGATTGCCTACATCAAGGAATCGAAATACGTGCCGCAGATTGGGACGTTCACGATGTTCGAGATGCCGACGGGGAGTTATTCCAAAGGGCTGGGCGTGGGGAAGGTTTGGTACCGGCTGCCGCTGTGGCTGCAGAAGAATATGGGGCATTGGCTGGTGGATGGCGGGGCGGGTGAGACGCTGGTGCCGCAGACGAATTACCGGAATTATCCATACGGCGGATTTCTGCTGAAGTACACGTTTGGCGAGCGGCTGGAGTTTGGCGGCGAGGTGTTTGCGCATGGGCGGGAGGGATTTGCGGCCGCGCAGACGCAGGCCTCCACGCTGATTGATCTGGGCGGGGTGTACCACTTCAAGCGCAATACCAATGAGCAATTTCTGTTTGCCTACGGGCACTCGGTGGCGGGGCAAACGGAGAATTACGGTTATGTGGGGATGTACTGGACGTGGGGCAAAGACGCTCAAGATGCGGATGCGAAGCCT
The DNA here is from genome assembly GCA_963817165.1 of uncultured Acidobacteriaceae bacterium. Lineage (GTDB taxonomy): Bacteria > Acidobacteriota > Terriglobia > Terriglobales > Acidobacteriaceae > Palsa-343. The sequence continues at coordinate 170,064 of CAWFNL010000026.1, forward strand.
GGATTTCTGAGACAGGCGCTCGGGCGGAACGAATTCGAGTAGGGGCCCGGGCAAGGAGGCGCGATGGAGATGACGGCACGCGGGGTGTGGACGCTGGTGCACGGGATGGGGTTCGGCGCGCTTTATCTGCTGGCTTGTTCAGGGGCGCTGGTGGAGGTTTGGCGGCGGTATGCGCCGCGGGCTGGTGCGCCGGTGAGCGCGCGCGATGCGAAATTTCTGCAGATGTATCTGGTCGTGATGGCTGGGCTGGCGTGGCTGACGGTGCTGACGGGGGCGTATGTGATTTATCCCTGGTATCGGGCGGCGGCGCCGGCGGGGACGACGCAACTGGCGGCGTATCCGCAGCGGCTGTTGATGTCGAGCGCGTCGACGATTGCCTGGCATTCGATTGGGATGGAATGGAAGGAGCATGTGGCGTGGATCGTGCCGATCTGCGTGACGATGGCTGCGGCGGTGGTAGCGCGCTATGGGCGGGAGCTGGGGAATCATCCGCTCCTGCGCAGAGCGGTGCTGTGTTTCCTGCTGGTGTCGTTTTTGGCTGCGGGGATTGCGGGATTTTTTGGGGCGATGCTGAATAAGAACGCGCCGGTGGCGGGCGGGACGGTCTTTCATTGGGCTGAGGGGCGGCGATGATGAGCGACGAGAAGACGCCTCAGAGTTTGCCGAACGGGGCCGGGGCGGCGGCGGTGCTGGCGGCTGGGATTGGATCGCTGCTGGTGGCGCTGTTCGCGATTTTGGCGGACCAGGTTAGTTCCGTGAAGAGCATGATGGTGTTTTACAAGCCCACCGGGCCATTGTCAGGCGTGACGACGTGTGCCGTGGCGATCTGGCTGGGGGTGTGGTTGATTCTGGACCGGCGATGGCGGACGCGGGATGTGGCGCTGGGGCGAATTGTCACCGTGGCTGTGACGTTATTGGGATTGAGCGTGCTGCTGACGTTTCCACCGGTGGCGGATTTGTTTTGAGGGCGCTGGAGCCGGGTTCATTAGGCGACGCAGAGCATACGATTCAAGAGCTTCCGGAAAGAGTCAGAATCGGCTGAAAACCTTCCCTCAGAGGCTAAAGCCCGACGACTTTTCAGCTATTTACGGCACGGCTGAAGCCGTGCCCCTTCAAAACATTTCATTTCCCGCGGGTTGTGAAAGTCGTGCCCTGATACGAAGCACGCAGAATGCCGGGAATCGCTGACCGGGAGCAGATGTGACGACTTTGACCTCTGGGCAGGTCGGCGTCCCTATACTGATTGCATGAAGGTACTGGTGATTGCGTCTTTGCTGACGCTGGGGTTGGGTATGTCTGCGAGCGGGCAACAACTGCCCTCGGGGATTCCTGCGCCGGTGATATTGTGGCCGCACGGTGCGCCGGGAGCGCTGGGCAGGAGCGAGGCGGACAAGCCGCGGATGTATGCATTTTTGCCGCAGAAGCGGTCGACCAGCACGGCAGTGCTGGTGATTCCAGGGGGCGGGTATGAGCATGTGGCGATTGGGCACGAGGGCGTGCAGATTGCCGGGTGGCTGAACACGCAGGGGATTGCGGCGTTTGTGCTGGATTACCGGGTGGCGCCGTATCACTTCCCTGCTCCGGTGCTGGACGCGCAGCGGGCGATCCAGCTGATCCGTCTGCACGCGGCGGAGTATGGCGTGGATCCGCACCGGATTGGGGTGTGGGGATTTTCGGCGGGCGGGCATTTGGCTTCGTCGCTGGGGACGCATGCGTTTGTGGATCCGACGCAGGGCGAGTTGCCGGATGCGGCGGATGCGGAGAGCAGCCGTCCGGATTTCATGGTGCTGGCGTATCCGGTGATCAGCATGGAACTGCCGGAAACGCATGCGGGATCGCGGGCTAATTTTCTTGGGCCGTCGCCGAGGGCCGGTTTGGCTCATGAATATTCGAATCAGTTTGCGGTGACGAAGGAAACGCCGCCCACGTTTTTGTTTGCGACGACGAACGATCCGACGGTGCCAGTGGCGAACAGCGTGGATTTTTATCGGGCGCTGGTGGCGGCGCATGTGCCGGCGGAGTTGCATGTTTACGACTATTCAAATCATGGGTGCGGGCTGTGCGGGTCGATACTTCCGCTGTCGACGTGGCCGGGATTGCTGCGGAACTGGCTGGTGCAGCGGGGATGGGTTCCTTCCAATGCGCCGGCGCCTCCGCCGCCGATGCCGAATTTGCCGGCGTGGATTCAGGGGATGACGGGGCCGGGGCAGTTCGACGGACATTGGTAACCATGACGAGCACTTATTTGGTTCCGGCCGAGGCCGCGGGGCAGCGACTGGACGCGTGGCTGGCTGGGCAGATGGAAGGCGTGAGCCGGGAGCGGGTGCAATTGCTGCTGGAGCAGGAGAAGATTTTGCTGAGCGGGGCGACGCCGCGGGCTTCGTACCGGCTGCGGGGCGGGGAGACGCTGGAGGTGATTGGTGATCCGGTGCGGCCGCCGCTGAAGGCGTTTGCGGAGGATATTCCGCTGCGGGTGGTGTATGAGGACGAGTCGCTTTCGGTGATCGACAAGCCAGCGGGGATGATGGTGCATGCGGGAGCGGGCGTTGACGAGCAGGGAAAGCAGGGTGCGGGGACGCTGGTGAATGCGCTGCTGCACCGGTACCGGACGCTTTCGACGACGGGCGGAGATTTGCGGCCGGGGATTGTGCATCGGCTGGACAAGCAGACGAGCGGGCTGATTATTGTGGCGCGCAACGATGCGGCGCATGCGCGGCTGGCGGAGATGTTTTCAGAGCGCAAGCTGCGGAAGACCTACGTTGCGCTGGCGCATGGGCATGTGAAGGCGGACAACGGGACGATCAACGCGCCGATCGCGCGGGATGCGGTGCGGCGGACGCGGATGACAACGCGGCGCGAAGATGGCGCGCGGACGGCGGTGTCGCACTACACGGTGGAGCGGCGGATTACTTCGGCGTGGGGGAATTTCACGCTGGTGCGGGTGCGGATTGAGACGGGGCGGACGCATCAGATTCGCGTGCATCTGGCGTCGCTGGGGCATCCCGTGGTGGGCGACACAGTGTATGGAGCGCCGGCGCGGTTGAAGGGCGTGGAGGGCGCGGAGGATCTGCAACTGGAGCGCAATTTTCTGCATGCGGCGGAACTGGAGTTCGCGCACCCGGTGACGGGGCAGATGTTGCATTTGACGGCGCCGCTGCCGGGGGAACTGACGGAGTTTCTGGAGAGATTGGGTCGTGAAGAAAGCCCAGAGCACAGAGCTCGGGGTTCAGAAAAAACAACGAGGAGGAAGCGATGAAGGTTTTGTATACGGCGGATGTGACGGCGGAGGGAGCGCGGCACGGGCATGTGCGGAGCTCGGATGGATTGCTGGATCACGATTTGGCGTTGCCGCCGGGATTGGGCGGGCGCGGAGACAAGACGAATCCTGAGCAGTTGTTTGGGGCGGGATATGCGGCGTGCTTTGGCGGCGCGGTGGAGTATGTGGCGCAGCAGGCGCACAAGAAAACGGGTGTGGTGCAGGTGCGCGCGCAGGTGGGCGTAGGGCCGTTCGATGAGGGGCAGGGCGAAGGGTTCACGCTGCGGGTGGAGCTGGATGTGACGATTCCGGAACAGGATCAGGCGAGCGCGGAGGAGTTGGTGGCGGCGGCGCACCGGACTTGTCCGTACTCGAATGCTACGCGGGGGAATATTGAGGTGGTGGTGAGGGCGAAGGGCGGGAAAGGCAGCGTGTAGCGGGTAGCGTGCAGCGTATAGAAAAGCCTTGCTATGGCATACAGCCAGGAGTTGTTTGACGAGCTGTCGTTTTACACGCTGGCGCAGCCGCGCGCGTATTTTCTTCATCAGATTGCGATTGATACCTTCACGCTGCAACAAGCGGACGAAGCGACGAAGCCGATCGCTCTGGTCTTTGCGCTGGTTGGCCTGTACCTGCATGTGGAGAGGGGCTACAGCGGCCTGCGCGTTCAGGAAATTCACATGCGACTGGCTTCACGCCGGAAGCAGTGGCCTGCGATTTCGCTGCCGGAAAAGAGAGGGGCGCTGGAGGTTTCCGATGTGCTGGCGGCGGCACCCGGGGCGGATCGCGATGGGGCGATTGAAGCGTGGTGCCGGGCCGTGTGGCGCGAATGGCAGGAGAACAGAAATCTGATTGCGGTTCTACTCAGAGATGAATTGGGGCTCAGCTAGCGCGAGTTTGGCCAGCTAGAGTTTTTGGGAGCGCTGGACGTCACGGACGCCTGGTAAGCGGCGCAGGCCCTGGATGAGCAGGGTGAGGTGGCGGACGTCTTCGGCGTCGATGACGAATTCGATGGTGGCGTCGCCGGCATCGCCGGGATGGGTTTCGACGGTGCGGATGTTGGCGTTGGCGTCGCTGATGGTGGCGGTGATTTCTTTCAGCATGCCGGCGCGGTCGTCGCAGTGGACGGTGAGCTTGACGGGGTAGGTTTGGGGGCGGCCGGCTTTTTCTTCTGGCGTTTTGGCCCACTCGACGGAGATGCGGCGGTCGGCCTCGTAGAGCAGATTCTGAACGTTGGGACAATTGCGGGCGTGGACGGCGACACCTTTGCCGCGGGTGACGTAGCCGATGATTTCTTCGCCGCGAATGGGGTTACAACATTTGGCACGATAGACGAGGAGCTCGTTCTGGCCTTCGACGATGAGGGATTCGGAACCGCTGCTGGCGTCGACGCGGCGAACGGCTTCGGCGCCGGCGGTGAGAGGCGCGTGCTTCGGGCTCAGCCACAGGATGGATGAGGCCGGGAGCGAGGCGGTTGAGGACCTGGCGCGCGGAATATTTGCCGAAGCCGATGGCGGCCATGAGGTCGCTGGGCGTGGCGAGGCTGTAGTCGGCGGCGAGGCGAGCGTAGTCGGACTCTTCGAATTGCGAGAGCGGGATTTTGTATTTGCGGGCTTCGCGCTCGAGGAGCTTGCGGCCGATGTCGATGGCGCGCTCACGCTGGTGCTCATTGAGCCAGTGGCGAATTTTATTGCGGGCGCGGGAGCTTTTGACGAAGGTGAGCCAGTCGCGGCTGGGGGTGTGGCCATTCTGCGTGATGACTTCGACGATGTCGCCGTTGCGGAGCTTGGTGCGCAGCGGGACCATGCGGCCGTTGACGCGCGCGCCGATGCAGGTGTGGCCGACTTCGGTGTGGATGGTGTACGCGAAGTCGAGCGGGGTGCCGTCGCGGGGAACGACGACAACTTTTCCTTTGGGAGTGAAGGTGTAGACCTCTTCGGGGAAGAGATCGATTTTGAGCGTCGACAGGAACTCGTTGGGGTCGGTCATGTCGCGCTGCCATTCGACGAGCTGACGGACCCAGGCGAGGCGCTGCTCGTCGCGAGCGCTGACCGGCGAGCCGCCGGCCTTGTATTTCCAGTGCGCGGCGATGCCTTCTTCCGCGATGCGATGCATCTCTTCGGTGCGGATCTGGACTTCGAACTGGTGACCGCCTTCGCCCATGACGGTAGTGTGCAGTGACTGATACAAATTGGGGCGGGGCATGGCGATGAAGTCCTTGATGCGGCCGGGGACGGGACGCCAGATGCTGTGGATAATGCCGAAGACGGCGTAACAATCCTGCACGCTGGAGGTGATGACGCGCAGGGCGAGCAGATCGTAGACCTGATCGATGGAGGTTTCGGATTTTACGAGCTTCTGATGGATGGAGTAGAGGCGCTTGATGCGCCATTCGACGCGGGCCTTGATGTTGTTCTCGTGGAGCTTCTCGGAGAGGAGCGCTTCGACACCGGAGAGGAACTGTTCGCCTTCGGAGCGGCGGGCTTCGACGGCTTCGTGGAGCTGGTCCCAGGTGATGGTGTCGACGTAGCGGAAGGCCAGGTCTTCGAGCTCGCCGCGGAGTTTGCCCATGCCGAGGCGATGCGCGAGGGGCGCGTAGATGTCGAGGGTTTCGCGAGCGATGGAGCGCTGTCGGTCGAGAGAGAGATGCTCGAGTGTGCGCATGTTGTGGAGGCGGTCGGCGAGTTTGATGAGGACGACGCGCACATCGCTGACCATGGCGAGAAGCATCTTGCGGACGTTTTCGGCCTGGCGGTCTTCGCGATTGGCGAATTGAATTTTGTCGATTTTGGTGACGCCCTCGACGATGTGGGCGACCTGCTCGCCGAATTTCGCGACGATGTCTTCGGTGGTGACGGGCGTGTCTTCGACGGCGTCGTGGAGAAGGCCGGCGGCAATGGCAGTGGAGTCGAGCTTCATGTCCGCGAGGACGAGGGCGACCTCCAGCGGATGAAGAACGTAGGGCTCACCGGAAGCGCGGAGCTGGCCGTTGTGGTGCTCGAGGCAGAATTGCCAGGCGCGGCGGATGATGTCGGTGTCGTCGGAGGGGCGATTGCGGCGGACGGTGTCGAGGAGCTGGGCGAACTTCTCGGGAAAGAGGTCAACCACTTTGGCAGGCGTATCCGACGGGTTAGGGACCCGCTCGACGGGGAGCGTGCGTGGCTGGACACTCGCCATGAGTCATTATAGGCGGGAACGCAGCTGGTGGCTGGTGGCTGGTGGCTCGAGAGAATCCTAATCGCCTATGTGGACGTAGCCTTGTTGTTCGAGGGCGACGAGGGTGGTTAATGCCCAGAGATCGAGCTGGATTTCTGGCTGGATGGTTTTGGGGTCGATTTTGGTGCGCATGACGCCTTGTCCGCAGACGTGGAACTGGACGCCGGCTTTAGCGAGGCTCTGGATGAGCGGGACGTTGGGATTGTCGGCGCCGTTGTGGGCGGCCTTCCAGGTATCGTTGTTGACGACGATGGGGAGGGCGTCGCCGTGGAAGACTACGGCGATTTGGCGATGGCTGGCGGGAACGCCGTATTTCGCGAGGGTGTTGACGTATTTGGCAATGCCAATGAGGAAGGGGTTGGGGTCGGTGGGCTTGTCGGCGGCGGTTTTGACGTCGAAGACGACTTTGTAGGTGGTGTTGGGGTCGGGCAGAAGTTGGGCACCGGGCACGTCGGTGGCTACGGGCTGATTGGGGATGGGGAGGGGCTGGGATTGGGCGTGGGCTCGGGGTGCCGCGCAAACAGCAACCAAAAGGGTGAGGGCGATGAGGAATCGCGGGGCTTGCGTTGTGGTTTTCATGCGAATTCAGCTTAACGCGTGCGCGCCGGGCAATTAGCGCATTTTTGGGAATTCTTTGCGAGCCCATGCGACGGCGGCAGCAATGTCTTGCTCAGTGATTCCACGACGATCCAGTTGATCGCGGACCTTATCCCCCGGGGTCGCAAGCAGTGCAGGAGGTTCGGGCACGCGCTTATCTTTGGGGCGTTTCGAAGACATTGGAATTCAGCATAGCTCAGATGGGCGTGATTTCTACGCGCTCAGGAGCGATGCCGACCTATTCGGGTTTGCCTGGATTTTTGGGTTTGGGTGGAGTTTTTTCGGGTGGGGCTGGGCTGCCGGGCAATAGGCCGGGGGTGGGACGGTGATTGTTGTGGACCCAGTCGAGGAGTTCGTCGAAGGCGAGGCCGGTTTGGCCGGCAGTGATATTACAGTGGCCGTCGCGATCGACATACTGCTGGACGAAGAGGTCGCCGTGGCCGAGGCGATTGACCAGTTCGTTGTACCAGGCGGTATTCGACGCGGGGACGAGCGGGTCGTAGATGGTGTGAACTTCGAGGAGCTTGCGGTGGAGATTGCCGGTGGGTGAATACCAGTCGGCGAGGAAGCGGTAGGCGTTGGGATCGGCGGCGTAGCGATGGACGCGCTGGTTGAGGAGGGCGTCATTGTCGGTGCCGGTGTAGATGAGGTTGCGATTGTCAAAGGGATTGCCGCCGGATTTGAGGCGGAGATCCTCAATGACGAAGGTGTTGAAGACGAGGACGTCGGCGAGACCGCGGTCGGTGTGGATATTGGCTAGCTGGCGGACGATCGCAGCCTGCTTTGGGCTGGCTTCGAGGGCTTTCTGGACGGCGGTGGTGGTGGGAATGTCGTTCATCATGAAGGTGGCGGGGATGTGCTCGACATCGGGAAGGACGCCGGGAAAGAAAGCGTCGAAGGCGACGCGGTTGGCGAAGGCGCGCTGCATCATGAGGTCGGCCGGCGCGAGGACGCCACAGAGAGCGAGCGCGCCGGAATACTCTTTGGGGTCCTCTTCTAGCGACATGAGGGTGAGCAGGCCGCCCATGGAATGGCCCATGAGGAAGATTTCGCGGGGCGCGCCGTATTTGTGGCGGAAATGGCGGCGCAGCGCTTCGGTTTCGGACGCGGCCTGGGGGATGGCCCATCCGCCGACGGCATAGCCGGAACGGGCGACGGCGTAGCCGCGGTTGAGGATCTCCTGCAGAACGCGGCCCGGCGGGTATTTGGGATCGAAGGTGAGGCGCGTGGGCTCGTAGCCGTGGAAATAGAGGACGAGGCCGTGGTTCCAATTTTTGGGCACGTCGATGCGGTAGGACGCGCCGTTGATGGTGCCGGTTTCTGTTTGGACGGGAACGGCTGGTGTGGACGGTGTGGCTGGCGCGGAATCCGCGATGGAGGCTGAGGACGCGGTCGTGGACTTTGACTGGGAATCGGAAGCTACTGGGGCTTGAGCCGGCGGTGTTGCGGGAGGTGGCCCTGAGACGGTTTGGGCGCGCAGGGGCGCGACAACGAGCAGAGTGAGCAGAAGCCAGCGGCGATACCCGGACAAGTGCGTTCGATCCCCCTGTGCGAAGATGCTTCAGGGACTGTGATGCCAGAACGCACGAAGCGCGGACATGGGAAGACGACGAAAGCGGGCCGCGGTGGCTCGGGAAAGCCGCAATCAGGACGGCGGCTGAGCGGCCGTGCGCAGGAGATTGTGGCGCCGGAAGCGCCTGGGGCTGATGCGGGAACAGGACGCGAAGTTCCTGGCGCGGTGCGGGTTTCGCGCCGGGCTGCGGACCGGCTGCAGGCTGGACAGGTTTGGGTTTACCGGTCGGATGTGGAAGCGTGGCCGGATGGCGTGGAGCAGATGGGCGCTGGGTTGATGCCGGTTGCGGATCGGCGCGGCGCGCTGTTGGGGACTGGGCTGTATAGTCCGGCGTCGGAAATTGTGGTGCGGCTGGTGTCGCAGGAACTGACGACCGAAGCGGAATGGCTGGAGACGCTGCGGGCGCGGTTGCGGGCGGCGATCGAGCGTCGGCGGCCGTTGCTGGATGCGGAGAACGATGCGTGCCGACTGGTATTCAGCGAGGCGGATGCGTTGCCGGGTCTGACGGCGGACCAGTATGCAGGGTTGGTGGTGGTGCAGCTGCGGCATAAGGCACTGGATACGGATGCGGTGCGGGCGCTGGTGGCGGAGACGATTCGCGAGGCGGTTGAGCCGGAGACGATTCTGGAGCGGGAAGATCCGCGGATTCGGGAACTGGAGCAGTTGAGCGTGCCGGCTTCGGCGACGCTGTATGCGCGGAGTGCCGAGCCAGTGACGAGCACGGTGTTCCGGCTGAATGGGCTGCAGTTTCACTTTGACGCGACGAGTGGGCAGAAGACGGGCGCGTTCCTGGATCAGCGGGAGAATTATGCGGCGGCGGCGCGGTATGCGCAGGGCGAGGCGGCGCTGGATGTTTGCACGTATCAAGGCGGATTTGCGCTGCATCTGGCGCGGACTTGCCGGCGCGTGACGGGCGTGGATGTTTCACGGGCAGCGCTGGAAGTGGCGGAACGGAATTATGCGATGAACCGGGCGGCACTGGATGCGGATGTGGATTGGGTGGAGGCGGATGCGTTCGATTTGCTGCGCGACTGGAGCGATGCGGGCACAGTTTACGACACGATTGTGCTGGATCCGCCGGCGTTTGCGAAGTCAAAGCGTGCGGTGGAGGGGGCGCTGCGCGGATATCGCGAATTGAATTTGCGGGCGCTGAAGATGCTGCGGCCTGGTGGAAGACTGATCACGTGCTCGTGCTCGCACCATGTGTCGCTGGCGGATTTTATGGAGACGCTGCGGGCTGCGGCCGGCGATGCGCGGCGGCGGGTGCGGCTGCTGGAGGTGCGCGGCGCGGCTGCGGATCATCCGGTGGTGATTAATATTCCGGAGACCGAGTATTTGAAGTGCGTGGTGTTGGAAGCGGAGTAGGCTGGCCAGCTCTACGAGGCAGTGGTGGAGCGCGCGGCACGTTTGGCGAGCAGGACGGCGACGAAACGCATGGCGAGCGCGAGGATGGCGCAGGCTCCGGCAGCGCATGGCAACGCGAAGGTCCAGAAGAGCGAGTGGATAGAGGCCATCTGGTGGCGGAGCTGCGGGTTGATGGCGGAGAAGCCGAAATAGCAGGCGAGCATGAACAGGAAGTAGACGGCGGCTCCGAGCCAGCTGAGTTTCTTGTTGATGGATGGGATTTTACTCCGGCGCTTTGCTGCAGAGGCTAAAGCCCCTCACTTTTGGGGGACCTAATGGCACGACTTGAAGTCATGCCGTAACGGTCCGAAATCAGTGGGCTTTAGCCCCCGAGGGATGTTTTTCGCGGTAGCCGCAGTTCCAATAAGTTGACTTCCGGACACAACGCTGAGCCGTTCAAACCACCGCGGGCGAATGAATCCCAATCTCAATCACCGGCGGATGCAGCAGCGTGTTGTGGATCAGACAGTTGTGCACCGCCCGGTTCACACCCGCTACGTCGCGCTCATCGCACGCCAGCGGTAACTCCACATCAATGCGAATGTTGTCCACCCGCGCCGGATTCTTCACCTTCTCCGCATGCACCGTCACCCGCGTGCCTTCCGTCGCCAAACCCTTCTGCCGCAGATACTCCGCCGCATAGAAGGCTGCGCACGATCCCAGCGAAGCCAGCAACAACTCCGGCGGCGTCATCCCCTCGTCGAAGCCACCGCTCTCTACCGGCTGATCGCTCGCAATCGTATGCTGCCGCGCCTTGATCTCAAACTGCACCGCGCCCAAATGTTCCACTGTCACTTCCATGGCCCATCTTCCTTTCTCAGTCCCGGCATGGCGTCCGCCCGGCTCGCGCCGCGAACCCCGAATATGCCGCGCTTCCAAATGATTCTGCGCGCAACACGATTCTCCCTCGCCCCCCACCACCTCCCTGTGACTCGGGTCACTGACATTCCCTCCCTCCCATGCTGTAACTGAAAAGAAACCGGGTGAGGGCCACCATGGATTTTCTCAATCGCGCCTGTCTCGACGCCGTCTCGCCGGACGCCTTTCAGTCCACCCAACCCTATCCCTGGACCAACCTCGAGAACACCCTCACACCCGAAGGCTACGAAGCCCTCCGCCAATCCATGCCCGACTCCTCGCAGGCCGACAAGCAGGTCGGCATCAAGCGTGGCTACGGCCAGGCGCCCCACGACCGCTTCCTCCTCCACTACCGCCCCGGCGTCAAAATATCCCACGCCTGGGCCGACTTCCTCGCCGAGCTCAACGGCCCCGTCTACCAGAAATTCCTCAGCCGCGTCCTCGGCCCCCACCATTTCATCCCCACCTTTGAGTGGTACTACGCCTGGGCTGGCTGCGCCGTCTCGCCCCACTGCGATGCCACCCGCAAACTCGCCACCCACATCTTCTACTTCAATACCGAATCCGACTGGGACCCCAAATGGGGCGGCGAAATCCTCATCCTCGACAGCGAACGCCGCTTCAAAGCCCATTCCGCTCCCCAATTCGACGACCTCAAAGTCGCCGCCTCGCTCCACCCGCGCGGCAACGGCAGCCTGCTCTTTGAACGCACGCCGCACTCCTGGCACGGCGTCCGTCCGCTCCAGTGCCCGCCCCGCCAGTTGCGCAAGCTCTTCATCGTCACCATCAACGTGCCCAGCTTCCAGGTCTGGTGGCGACGCGTTCGCGGAAAAGATCCTGACGGCTATCGCCTCCACGCCGCCTGATGCCCAACCCAAATCCGCCGCCAGTGAATTAACGTCGCAACCTACGTCGGCAACATCTAACTCCCCATGCCGACGGTGTATGCCGAACCCGCGCACAAGCGCCGCGTCCTCCCCACCCTCTTCGCCGCCCTTCTGCTCGGGGGCCTCGCCGGCATTGCCGTCCTCACCCTCTTCCTCCACGAAGCCAAACACGGCGTCTGGGACCGCCTCGCCACCGCCCTCAGCGCCCGCACCACGCGCATTGATACCTCGCAGCCCACCGTCGTCCTGCAGATCCGCCGCCTCGCCCGCCTTGAATCCGTCGCCTTCACCATGGATAAAATGGTCTCCGGCGACCGCGAAGGCCGCATCCTGCCCGCGTTCCTCACCGGCGACCGCATCCTCCTGGAAGTTCACGGCGAAGCCGTTGCCGGCGTCGACCTGGGCCAGCTCACCTCTGCCAACGTTCAGGTTAGCGGCCGCACCGTCCACGTCCACCTGCCCGATCCGCAAATCTTTACCGTCGCTCTCGACGACCAAAAGACCCACGTCTACTCGCGCCAGACTGGCCTTCTCGTCCCCGTCGACCCCAGCCTCGAAGGCGAAGTCCGCGAGCAATCCGTAGAAAACCTCCGCCAATCCGCCTTAGCCGCCAACATCCTCACCACCGCCCACAACAACGCCTGCGCCACAGTAACCAAGCTCCTGCTGGGCCTAAACTTCGAACAAGTAACCTGCAACTAGCGTCCCCAGTCCCTGTACCCTAGAGCAGTGACCCCCGAATTCGAAATCGGCCCCGTCCGCGTCGGCGCCGGACAACTCTTCCTCATCGCCGGACCCTGCGTCATCGAGAGCGAAACCCACGTCTGCACCATGGCCGACGCCCTCCAGCGCATCACCGCCGACCTCGGCGTCCCGTACATCTTCAAAGCCTCGTACGACAAGGCCAACCGCACCTCCGTCACCAGCTTCCGCGGTCCCGGCCTCAAAGAAGGCACCGCCATCCTCCGCCGCCTCGCAGAATCCACCGGCCTTCCCATCCTCACCGACGTTCACGAGCCCTCCCACTGCGAAATCGCCGCCGAGGGCGCGGACGTCCTCCAAATCCCCGCCTTCCTCTGCCGCCAAACCGACCTACTCGTCGCCGCCGGCCAGACTGGCCGCGCCATCAACGTCAAAAAGGGCCAGTTCGTCGCTCCCTGGGACATGCGCCACGCCGTCGAAAAGGTCGCTTCCACCGGCAACCCCCGCATTTTCCTCACCGAACGCGGCGCTTCCTTCGGCTACAACAATCTCGTGGTCGACATGCGCAGCCTCGCCATCATGCGCGCCTTCGCCCCCGTCGTCTTCGACGGCACCCACTCGGTCCAAATCCCTTCAGGTGCCAACGGAGTGTCAGGGGGCCAGCCAGAATTCATCCCCCTCCTCACCAGGGCCGCTGTCGCCGCCGGGGTGGATGGTTTGTTTCTCGAAGTCCACGACAACCCAGCCCAGGCCAAATCCGACGGCGCCAACGCCCTGCACCTCAACAACCTCAAGCCATTGCTCGAAACCCTGCTAGCCATCCACCAAGCCGCTAACGTGCTCCGGCCCGCTTAACTTCTGAAATTGCGTTTTGGTGCGCAGCACCGTCCGCTTGGACGGCCAGTCCCGCGAAGCGCGCCCGCCTGGACGGCCAGTCCCCTCGACGGCCAGTCGCGTGCGACAATACTTGTGAACAGGCCATGAAAACTCCCACCCCCGTGGCACCCTCGCCGGCCACCGTTACGCCGGAGCTTCTGGCGCAACACAGCATCACCGCGGACGAATATCGCCGCATCGAGTCCGCCCTCGGCCGCACCCCTTCGCTCGCCGAACTCGGCATTTATTCCGTCATGTGGAGCGAGCATTGCTCGTACAAATCCTCCAAAGTTCATCTCAAGCGCCTGCCCACGCGCAGCAAGCTCGTCGTCCAGGGCCCCGGTGAAAATGCCGGCATCATCGACGTCGGCGACGGCTGGGCCTGCGCCTTCAAAATTGAATCGCACAACCACCCCAGCTACATCGAGCCGTATCAGGGCGCAGCCACCGGCGTCGGCGGCATCCTCCGCGACATCTTCACCATGGGCGCGCGTCCCCTCGCTGTCATGGATTCCCTCCGCTTCGGCCCGCTCGAAGCCGGCCCCGGGACGCCCGAAGAATTAGTCCGCAAAAATCATTCCATCGTCGAAGGCGTCGTCCACGGCATCGCCGGCTACGGCAACTGCTTCGGCGTCCCCAACCTCGGCGGCGAAACAAAATTTGAGCCGTGCTACTCCGGCAATCCTCTCGTCAACGCCTTCGCTCTCGGCCTCGTCAAGCGCGACGAAATTTTCTACGCCAAGGCGTCGGGCATCGGCAACCCGGTCATCTACGTCGGCGCGCGCACCGGACGCGACGGCATCCACGGCGCTACCATGGCCAGCGAGGAATTCAAAGAAGGCTCCGAGCAAAAACGCCCCAACGTCCAGGTCGGCGACCCCTTCATGGAGAAGCTGCTCCTCGAAGCCTGCCTCGAAGCCATGAAGACCGGCGCGGTCGTCGGCATTCAGGACATGGGCGCGGCGGGCCTCACCAGCTCCAGTTGCGAAATGGGCGCGCGCGGCGGCGTCGGCATCGAGATGGATCTCGACCACATCCCCCAGCGCGAAACCCACATGACCGCCTACGAAATGATGCTCAGCGAATCGCAGGAGCGCATGCTCCTCGTCGCCGAAAAGGGCCGCGAGCACGAAGTCCTCAGCGTCTTTGAAAAGTGGGGGCTCGAAGGCGTTATCGTCGGCACCGTCGTCCCTGAGTCGCGCCTCCGCATCTTCCATCACGGCGAGCTCGTGGCCGATATTCCGAACCAGTCCCTCACCGACGACGCGCCTCTCTACCATCGCCCCGTCGGCACATGGGCGCGCCCCGATCAAATCAAAGTTCCCCTCGATCCCCCCGCGCACATTCTCGAAGAACTGAAGAAGCCGCGCGACTACACCGCCGATCTCAAAAAGCTTTTAGCCTCCGCCAACATCTGCTCCAAGCGCTGGGTCTTCGAGCAATACGACTCGATGGTGCAGACCAACACCGTGCAGGGCCCCGGCGGCGAAGCCGGCGTCATGCGCATCAAGGGCACCGGCACACCCGGTCCTGATGGTTCAAGCCACGAGCGCGGACTCGCGATGGCGTTAGCCGGCAACAGCCGCTGGTGCTATCTCGATCCCAAACTCGGCGCCATGCACGCCGTAGCCGAAGCCGCCCGCAAAGTAGCCTGCACCGGAGCCACACCCGTAGCCGCCACCAACTGCCTCAACTTCGGCAATCCCGAAAAGCCCGAAATCATGGCGCAGCTCTCCGCAGCCATCGACGGCATCGCCGAAGCCTGTACGGCGCTAGGCACGCCCATCACCGGCGGCAACGTCTCCCTCTACAACGAAACCAGAGGCGAAGGCATTTACCCTACACCGGTAGTGGGCATAGTCGGCATTCTGGACGACGTAACAAGAGCCGTTCCGTCTTCGTTTCAGCGCGAAAAAGAAATTGTGGCCGTCCTGCAGCCAATCGAACCTTCTCCGCGTGGCAACGTGGAAAACACGGATGACGCTCTCCGCCTGGTTGCGCAATGGCGTGAGGAATCGCTGCTCCGCCTTGGGTCTTCCGAATATGCAAAATGCATCCTCGACGCCACGTGGGGCACGCCCCCGCGTCTTTCAATTGAAGGCGAAGCGAAGCTTCATATCGGCCTCGCAACCCTGGCGCGAGAAGGATTGATTACCGCAGCCAAGGACATTTCCGACGGAGGACTCGCTGTCACGCTCGCGCAGATGTGCCTCCCAAATGGCATTGGCGCCACAGTTGGGTATATGGGAGCAACTGCGGCTAACGCGCTCTTCGAAGAGTTTCCGTCAGAAGTTGTCATTACCTATCGCGAAGCTGATCAGGAGAAGATCAAAGCAATCGCCGAATTTCTCAGACTATGGGTGAACAAGATCGGCGAAACAGAGGGCATTCACCTAACGATTGCGGATTCAAAGGGAGCCATCATTCAGTCGCCGATTGCTGAGTTGCGCGGAGCATTTGAGGGGGCCCTCGAATCCCACCTCACCGAAGAGGTGACCGCATGAGCCGCCTCCTCGTCGAAGGAATCCCGGGCGAACAACAGCCATCCGTTGCCGAGAATTGCGTCGAAGACGCGCCCCGCCGTGCGCGCAGCACCGAAGAAGACCCCAAACTCCGCGAACACTGTGGCGTAGTAGCCATCCACGGCCACCCCGACGCCGCCCGCCAGGTCTACCTCGGCCTCTACGCCCTCCAGCATCGCGGTCAGGAATCCGCCGGCATCGCCACCGCCGACGGCACCCACCTCTCCAACATCAAAGGCATGGGCCTCGTCTCCGAAATCTTCACCGACGACGTTCTCGCCCGCCTCAAGGGCGACATGGCCATCGGCCACACCCGCTACTCCACCACCGGCGACTCCGCGCTCCTCAACGCCCAGCCCATCCGCGTTGAATCCACCAAGGGCCTCATCGCCATCGCCCACAACGGCAACCTCGTCAACCTTGGCAATCTCCGCGTGCACCTCGAGCGCCAGGGCGCGTTCTTCCAAACTACCAGCGATTCCGAAATCATCGTCCAGCTCATCGCCCACTCCCAGGCCACCACGCTCGTCGACGCCATCGCTGACTCCCTCCGCCAGGTAGAAGGCGCATTCTCCATCGTCATGATGACGCGCGACCGCGTCTTTGCCGCCCGCGATCCTCACGGCTTCCGCCCGCTCTCTATGGGCCGCATCACCAATCCCGACGGGCCAGACACCATCGTCTTCGCCTCCGAAACCTGCGCCTTCGATCTCCTCCGCGCCAAGTTCGAACGCGACGTTCTCCCCGGCGAACTCGTCATGGTCAGCGCCGACGGCGTCACCTCCCGCCAGTACGCGCAGCCCAACCAAACCAGCTGCATCTTTGAACACGTCTACTTCGCGCGCCCCGACAGCATGATCTACAACCGCTGGGTGCAGGAGAGCCGCGAAGAAATGGGCCGCCAGTTAGCCCGCGAATCGCACGTCCCTGCAGACCTGGTGGTTCCCGTCCCCGACTCCGGCGTCACCGCCGCCATCGGCTACGCCGCGGAAAGCGGCATCCCGTTTCGTTTCGGATTAATCCGCAACCACTACGTCGGCCGCACCTTCATCGAACCCGAGCAGCGCGTCCGCGACTTCGGCGTCAAGCTCAAGCTCAACCCCGTTCGCAATCTTCTCGAAGGCCGCCGCATCATCCTCATCGACGACTCCATCATCCGCGGCACCACCAGCCGCAAAATCGTTCGCATGGTCCGCCAGGCCGGAGCCTCCGAAGTGCACCTGCGCATCAGCTGCCCGCCCACCATTTCCCCGTGTTTCTACGGCGTAGACACGCCGCGCAAATCCGAGCTCATCGCTGCGAATAACTCCGTCGAAGAAATCCGCCAGTACATCGAAGCCGACTCGCTCGCCTATTTGTCACTGGATGGGTTACAGAAAGCCTGCGACGGCGGCGAAGGCAATCGCTACTGCGTAGCCTGCTACACCGGCGAATACCCCACGCAGTGGGTCGACGTCGAAGACATCCTCCCCGCCGCCGCATCCGTCCGCTAAGCCGCCTCTCTCTTCGCGCGCACCCTTCCTTAGTGATCTTTCAGGCTGCGCGGGAAAATCACTGCGGCTTGCACTCTCGAGTTGGAGGGGAGTGTGCGGGAAATCTGGCGTTTTCCACGTGACAACGTCCGATGAAATACGAATCGTACATGTCCGCGCCGGAGAAATCGACTCCGTTGAAATTCCCGTTTAAGAAAACGATGCCCGCAAGGTCAGCATCCTTCGGAACAGCCAATCGCTTATGTCCGCTGGGTAACCACAGCCTGCTCAACCCCTGAATCACCGTGTCCAATTCCCATGTTTCCGTCAAGGCCTGGTCCAGAATCCCGGACTGGGTTTCATCATCAATAAATTGATCTGGATCCAGAACGAACCCTTCCAGCGTGATGTTGTTGAAGGTCGGACCGACTGCCGCCTGCTTTTGCGTAGCGCTGTACAGGTTCCTGACTTGATTGGAAAGATTCGACGCGATAGAGATGACGTCGCGCTGATTATTTTGCGTGGTGTCCGCAAGCAAAGAGCTGAAAGCTGCGTCGAATTCGTAACGATTGCGAACCGTTGGTAACACTGCGGATGCAATCGATCGCGCTTCGGAGTTATATCTGCGGTTCTGCAAAAAGCTCTGCATCTCGAACGCGCCAATAGCGGAGGTTGACTCGTCGACCGACACTTTTTCGAGCGCTGCTCGCCAGTCCGAATCTTCCTTTTGCAGCGATTGTTCCCGTGTTTGATAAATCTGAAAACAAAGGGTGAAGACAATCCCGATTGCTGTGATCAATACCGTGAGCAATGGTGTAATCGCAATCCACATCTGGGCGCTGGGACTTTTGGAACTGCCAGTGACATTGACGTGATCGATGTTGACCTTCTGAACGTCAACGAGGGGTGCGGGTGCTTGGTCAACCATTGTGCCTCCGAAGGAGGATCTGTGAATGGGGCGACGGCGCCTCTCGCATGTCCGGAAAATAAGACAGCGGCCGGCTAGGCGTGGGGCAAGATACCATAACGGCAACAGCGAAAGCCACGGCAAAATACCGAACGCCCAGCCTTGCGATGCCGCGTCGCCCCGTTCGAGCCGTTGAGACGAAACTCAATTTTCTTTTGGATTCGCACGCTCGCTTGCCGCCACACCCTACACACTGCCCCGTACCCCCGGTTCCACTACGCAACCTCCAACCTTCCCCCCGCTTCCCATTAAGCGAAGGGAGAATCACAAATGGCAGCAACCAAAAAATCCACCGGAGGCCGCAAGTACAGCCCCAAAGCAGGCAAGAAAGTCGAACGCGCCATGCACGAGAAAAAGGAAGGCACTCTCAAGAGCGGTCGCAGCGGCAAAAAAGTCACCAGCCGCAAACAAGCCATCGCCATCGGCCTCTCCGAAGCCCGCAAAGAAGGCGCCAAAGTCCCACCTGCGAAAAAGAGCTCCGCAAAGAAAAGCTCCGCAAAAAAGAGCACCAAAAAGAAGTAGCGACTAGCCAGCACCTGGTCCCTGGCACGCAGTAGCATCCATCACACCGCTCTTCATCCCTGGGTGACCACCGTCATCCAGGGATCGCTCTTTCCGCCCATCCCGCATCGCCCGCATCTTCCCGCCCCCCAGGCCTTCCTGCTACCTTCAAGTAGAAGTCCCAATGTCCATCATTCCGCCAATCATCCCGCCCATCCTCGCGCCCGATCTCCAGTCCCCCAGCACGCGTTTCGTCCGCGCCTGCCTGCGCAAGCCCGTCGACCGTCCACCCGTCTGGTTCCTCCGCCAGGCCGGCCGCTACATGCGCGAATACATGGAGGTCCGCCGCCACCACTCGCTCCTTGAAATCTGCAAAAGCCCCAAACTCGCCGCGGAAGTCACCATCACCGCCGCGGAAAAGCTCGACGTCGACGCCGCCATCATCTTTGCCGACCTCCTGCTCCCTCTCGAATGCATGGGGCTCGATTTTGAATTTCAGCAGGGCGAAGGCCCCGTCATTCACAAGCCGCTCCGCGATGCCGCCGCCATCGACGCTCTCGTCACCACCCGCGCCTCCGAGCTCGCCTACGTCGGCGAAGCCATCCAGCGCGTCGTCGCCCACTTTCACGACCGCATCGGGATTATCGGTTTCTGCGGCGCGCCGTTCACCCTCGCCAGCTACATGATTGAAGGCGGCGGCTCCCGCAATTACATCGAGACCAAAAAAATCATGTACCGCCAGCCTGACGCCTGGCGCAAGCTCCTCGACAAGCTCGTCGTCGTCCTTCGTGAATTCGCCGCGCAGCAAGTAGCCGCCGGCGCCGACGTCATCCAGATCTTCGATAGCTGGGCCGGTGCGCTCTCCGTCCCTGACTACCGCGACTTCGTCCTCCCCATCACCCGCACGCTGGTCCGCGAAGTCCAGTCTCTCGGCGTTCCCGTCATCTACTTCGGCGTCGACACCGCCAGCCTCCTGCCCGCCATGCGCGAAACCGGCGCCGATGTCCTCGGCCTCGACTGGCGCACCCCGCTCGATCAGGCCTGGCACGGACTCGACTACGCCTGCGCCGTCCAGGGCAATCTCGATCCCATCACCCTCTTCGCAGAGCCTGAATTCATCCGCACCCGCGTTCATCAAATTCTCGATCAGGCAGCCGGCCGCCCCGGCCACATCTTCAACCTCGGCCACGGCATCGTCCCCGCCACGCCCGTCGAAAATGTCCAGGCCGTCGTCAAATTCGTTCGCGAATACGTCCCCGCGCAGAAAGACGTCCGCCATGCCTGACGCCGTCCTCCTGCTCGCGCACGGCACGCCCGATCGCGTCGAAGAAATTCCTGAATATCTTTCTAAAGTCACCGGCGGCCGCCCCCTGCCTCCCGCGGTCGTCGATGAAGTGAGCCATCGCTTCTCCCTCATCGGCGGCAGCCCCCTCACGCCGCTCACTCTCCAGCAGGGCAGTCTCCTCCAACAGGAACTCGGCCTCCCCGTCTACGTCGGCATGCGCAACTGGAAGCCCTACATCGCCGACGTCGTCCACCAGATGCGCGCCGACGGCATCACCCGCGCCGTCGTCATCTGCCTCGCTCCGCAAAATTCCCGCACCAGCGTCGGCCTCTACCGCCGCGCCGCCTTTGCCGCTGCTGAAGGCGCCATCGAGCTCCGCTTCCTCGACGACTGGGACGATCACCCCCAGCTCATCGAAGCTTTCGCCGAACGCCTGCGCGATACCCGCGACCCCTTCATCACCGAAATCGGCGAGCCCATCCCCGTCCTCTTCACCGCCCACAGCGTCCCCTGCCGCACCATCATTTCGACACCGCAGACCGACGCAGCCGCGCCGCCAGCACCCCCCGATCCCTACCCCATCGAAGCCAAGCTCACCGCCCAGCTCGTCGCCGCCCAAATCCCCGGCCTCACTCCGCAGGACTGGTTCTTCGCCTTCCAAAGTCAGGGCATGTCCGGAGGCCCCTGGCTCGGCCCCACCGTTGAAGACACCCTCACCGCCCTCCGCCAGCAGGACGTCACCAACCTCGTCATCCAGCCCATCGGCTTCCTCTGCGACCACGTAGAAATCCTCTACGACATCGACATCGGTTTCCGCGAATACGCCGCCAACCTCGGCATCACCATCCGCCGCCCCGCCTCGCTCAACGACTCGCCTCTCCTCACCCAGGCTCTCGCCGATCTGGCCCGCCGCGGCCTCGCCTGAAAACAATAGGCACCGAACGGCTGTGAGCCGATAGGTCGGAACGTAGGAATGGACGACGATCCGGGAGTTGGGTGGCAAATCCTAATCAAGAAGCTGATAGACAGTGAGTTCAGCCCCATTCTTAAGCCAAAGCAGATAGTCCTCCCCCTTCAGCGTAGTTAGCTCTGTGTAGGGCGGATTATGTGTCATGTCAATTTCGCCGATTTCCGTATGTGTCCTGGCTGAAAACAAGACTGCAGTTAAGCGCGTCATCACCCAACCAAAGATGTCGTCGTGTCCCTCTTCGTCCATGCCAATCCCAAACTGCTGATCAGGGGTAAAGTAAAGAGTTTGTGGGCAGTGTTCGGCTTTTGTAGCTTTGCAGACATAGCCGGAGGATATTGCAGGAAACTGTTTAATGAATGACTTGTTGTACTCGTCCAGCGATGTCGAATGCAGGTCTTGTGCACATTCATTGACAGTGATTGCTGCAGGAATTCCCCGTGCGCTGTGGCTATAGGAAACGCTATAAATACATTTCGGCCCACGATGGAGCGAAGGTATATCAAGTTGTACAAATTCTCCTCGCTCCTGTTCTTTGGTCGCGCCGCTATCGCTGGATATTGTTACGCGACCTTCAGCATCCATCCCTACTTCCTGGTATGCAAGAAGATTGAAATCCGTTGTGTGCGTGAGATTAACTGCTTTGAACGTCGCCAGGTCAATGACGCTTATGATGTTGTCGGATTTGGCGTCACCGACAGCTCTGCCGTGCGACCGCTTCTGCCACCTGGCGCTTCCCGCGCATACTGCGAAAGACCCGTCAGGCGTCACAAATATTTGTGCATCTAGTTCGTCCAGGTCGTGGGCATCCTGGGATGAAAAGTATCCGGGAAGTTGCAGATGGTCAATAATTGGTTTGTCTTTGCTCCAGTCGCGTATTCGATATAGTTCCCACACCCCGTTGCTTCGAGGAGAAAAGTACAAGAAGTCGCCAGAAGCTGTTAGCGCATGTGCCTGTATTCCGAACTTGCTGGAGATATTGCCGAATCTCCACTGAGGCTGTTTGGGGGCAAATGTAATCTGTCTGACAATGCCGATTTCAGCATTTGATGCAGATGCAACTATGAAGAGAAATGCGAGAGCGAATCCGGCCCGCATCCCACTCCAGAATTGCTGATGCCTGAACATTGCAGAATTCTACTCTGCCGTCCGACTGACCTGATGAGCCCCGCCGAAAAGGCCGCCATTTCGATTGATTTCCCTCGCAGCTTTCCCCCAAATCCCGCATCAGACTATCCTGAGATCGCTATGAAGACCTGGCAAAAGCTAGCCCTCGTCATCCTCATCCCCGTCGGCGTCCTCGCCATCGGGATCGCCTGGATCAACCACAAGCGCAACGCCGAAGCCGTGGCCGTCCCGCCCAAAGTCCAGGAGCGCCCCCTCAGCCAGGACGAAATGGTCCAGCCCCGCCAGCTCTTCATCGACGATCTGAAATCCGCGCGCGATCTCATCGGCAAGCCCGTCTGGGTCCAGGCCGGCTTTGAAATGGACTACTTCCCCTACACCACCCACCACGTCGACTTCGCGAAAAAAGTCGGCGTCCTTCCCAGCGCGCAGCGCCTCGACATCAAAGACATCGTCACCCAAAAAGAACCAGCCAGCGTCACCAGCCGCATCCCCGCCGGCGACAAACAGGCCTTCGCCGTTTTCACCATGCCCGGCGACGATAAAGAATACGCAGCCGCCATCGGTTACATTCAGGGCATCGACTCGACCTGGTACTGCGACAAAATTCTCTACTACGACGACCCGCACCAGATGTACAACTTCTGGCCCGCGCCCGTCTGGCAGGCCATCGACCAGCACCACCCCATCAACGGCATGAACGAACTGCAAACCGCCATGGCCCTCGGCGTCATGCAGCAGTCCGATTCCTCCGACTACGGCAACCGCACCGTCTATTACGACGCCGGCCCCAATCGCTGGTCCGTCACCTTCGAAAACGACAAAGCCACATCAGAACAGCAGCAACCACCAACTACCGCAGCGAAATAGCCGAGCGTTTGCTTCTGGCTACCAGCCACCAGCCATAGTTAAGCCCTCTCCGCAAACCGGACCGGCGACGCCAAGAATCGATTCCGCAGCAGCGTAATCCAGTCGCCAAAACCACTGCGCCGCTGGCTCTCCTCAAGGCTCATGCTCTCCGCAACAGCCTGGTGAGTCTCCGCGGTCGCTAACATCCGCGCCTCGTTGCGCGGCACCTCCATTCCAAGTGCCCGCATCCGCAGATAGACCGGGACTGTCACCCCCGCGATCGCCGCGCACTGCCGCAGCCGCATCTTCTCTCCGCTCGATAACGGCACCGACACGCACTCCTTCCGCTCCAAATCCTTCACTTTCGCGACCCGCACCGCAGGCTGCCCGCGTCGCATGCTCTTCGCCAATACCTGTCGAAACTCATCCGGCTTCGTCCCCACCGGCTTCGTCGCAAGCGCCTTCACCGCCGTGCGCTTTTTTCTCGGCGCCGCTTTCTTAACAGTCGCAACCCGCGCCACCGTCGGAAGCAATTCCGCCATCGCCGCTGCGGTTCGTGGTTTAGCCTTCAACGCTGCCTGCGCGTTCTTCGCCCGACGAGTGCGAATCTTCGAAGCCTGCAGCAAAGCCTCAACGGCCTTCACTTCGTTCGCCTCACTCTGCGCCACGCGCGACTCCAGCGTCGGGCTAACAACGGCCGCACTCTTCTCCGGCCCATTGCTGTTCGCCACCGGAAGAGCAACCGCCGTTTCCGTCACCGCAACCGCCGCCTCGCTCTTCACGGGCTCCATCGCAATCTTCTTCGTCCCCGCCAGATTCGCAGCGCGCACCCGGCTCCGCACCCGCCGCATCGCCTCTTCATACGGAATCTCGCGCACTCCGTCTTCCAGGTGCTCCGCCCTGTCCCCGATTTGCTTTCCCGACCAGTTGTTGAACCGGCTCAGAATGGTGTGGATGTCATCGGTCTTCGTTCCCGGCTGCATGGCCCGTTCCCTCCATGCGCCGAGATTAAGACAATTCCTACCCGCCCCGCAGCCATCTCTAAGAGATTTCTCACCAGCAGTCCGCAATCAGTCCCCAAACGAACCACCGTCTCAAATCGGAACACCGCTCCGGTCCACCCCGCGCCTCACCCCGTGTTCCGCAGCCCCGCCGCAATCCCGCTAATCGTTCCCGAAATCGCCCGATTCACCTCATCCGTATCCTCACCCGCCCGCTTCCGCCGCAGCAAATCCACCTGAATCAAACTCATCGGGTCCACATATGGATTCCGCAGCAAGATCGACCGCGCCAGCACCGGATTCGACTCCAGCAGCTCCTTCTGCCCCGTCACTGCCAGCACTGCATCCCGCGTCTTCTCAAATTCCTCGCGAAGCATCCCAAACACCCGCTCCCGCAATTCCACATCCGGCACCAGCCGCGCATACAGCGACGCAATCCCCAAATCCGCCTTCGCCAGCGCCATCTCCACGTTGCGCACCACATCGATGAACAGCGGAAAATCCTTCATTTCCCGCAACAGCTCCGCGCCGCCCGGCTTCTTCGCAAACTCCGCAAACGCCGTTCCCACCCCGAACCACGCCGGAACCAGCAGCCGGCTCTGCGTCCACCCAAACACCCACGGAATCGCCCGCAGATTTTCAAAACTCATCTGCCCCTTGCGCCGCGCCGGACGCGACCCGATCCGCGCATTCTCCAGCTCCCCTACCGGCGTCGCCACTTCGAAATAATGCAGCACATCCGGATCATCGATAATCTGCTCGCGATAATGCGCAAACGAAATCGCCGACATCTCCTCAAACGCCGCTTCCCACTCCGGCCGCATCACCCCGGAATACCGCGCATCCGGCAACAGCGCGTTCGGCCGCGCCAGCGCGTCTAAAGACGCCGCCACCATCAGCTCCAGATTCCGCTCCGCCAGCACCACATCCGAATACTTCCAGTGCAGCACTTCGCCCTGCTCTGTAATCCGAATCTCTCCGTCGAAGGCCCCAATCGGCTGCGCGTAAATCGCGCGATGCGTCGGCCCGCCGCCCCGTCCCACCGTCCCGCCGCGCCCGTGGAACAGCCGCAGCTGAATCCCGCACTCGTGCGCCACTTCATGCAGCGCGCGATGCGCCCGGAAAATCTCCCACGTGCTGGTCAGCATCCCGCCATCTTTATTCGAGTCGGAATACCCCAGCATCACTTCCTGCGTGTTCCTCCAGCTCGCCAGCAGCTTTTTGTAACCGTCAGAGTTCCATAATGCCCGGCAAATCTCCGGCGCATTCCGCAAATCCTCAATGGACTCAAACAGCGGCACCGGCATCAGCCCAGGATCACCGCAATGCACCCCAACCGCTCCGCCATTCCCCGCCACTTCCACGCCGCCCAGCCGCGCCAGCCACACCACCGCCGTCACATCTTCCACACACGTCGCGCCGCTCACAATGTAGTGCCGGATCGCTTCCGGACTGCATCCCGCCTTGATCTCCGCAATCACGCGAAACGTCTCAATCACGTCCCGCGTCTCCGCGCTCAGCCCCGCCGGCGTTTCCGATCCCTTCTGCGCGCACCACGCCGAAGCCTCTTCCAGCGCCTTGCTTATGCACCCGCGCATGCTGCCGAATATCCAGCGTGTGCAGATGCAGCCCAAACGTCCGCACCATCAGCAGCAGCGGATCGATCAGCGTTTCCGCCAGCCGAATGCCCTGGTGCCCCGCCAAACTGCGCCGCACCACCTGCAAATCCTCCAGAAAATCCGCTGACGAGCAATACGGCGCCAGCCCCAGCAGCGACGATTCCAACAGCGCCGGATCCTCCGCCGTCTTGCCCGCCGTCCGATGCAGCCGCGCCCGCACGCATACCAAATATCGCCGGTACGTCTCAAACTCAAACGTCGACCCAAACGCCGCATCCGCGCTCAAATGCAGCTCCGCCTGGAAATCCTTCAGCCTCTGTTTCAGCTCATCGCTCACCGGCAACTGCTGCGCCGAGGTCGTCAGCAAATCGATCGTCTGCTGCAGCCGCTGGTCGTAATAGTCCAGCAGCCGCGTCCGCGCCGCCACAATCGCCTGCCGCGTCACCTCCGGCGTCACAAACGGATTCCCGTCCCGATCCCCGCCAATCCACGATCCGAACTCCAGCAGCAACGGCAGCTCGCCCAACTCCAGTTCCAGCCCGTACTCGCTCTTCAGCGCCGACGCCACTTCCTCGTACAGTCCCGGCAGCGTCTCAAAAATCGAAACATCGTAATAATCCAGCCCCATGCGGATCTCGTCCGTCACCGCCGGCCGCCGGCTCCGCACCTCATCCGTCTGCCACAGCGCCGTAATCTCCGCCGTCAGCGCCTCTTCGAGCGCCGTCAGCTCTTCATCGGGAACCGGAATCCGGTCCAGCCGCTCCAGAAATTCGCCCATCCGCCGCCGCTTCATCAGCACGCTGCGCCGCGCAATCTCCGTCGGGTGCGCCGTGAACACCGGGACCACCAGCACTTTGCCAAGCCACTCCAGCGCCTTCACCGCGCTGATGCCCGCCTCGCGCATCGCCCGCAGCGTCCCGCGCAACTCGCCGCGCTGCGCCTCGCGATGCTCCACGCCGCCGCTGATCTGCACGCTCAGCCGCCGCCGCTTCCGGTGGTTCGTCTCCGCCAGATTAATCAGCTCAAAATAAAACGCGAACGCCCGGCTCAGCCGATACGCCTGGTCCACCGGCAGCGCATTCACCACCAGCACCGCCATCTGCATCAGGTTTTCCGCTTCGCGCAGCTCGCCCTTCGCCTGCAGCTCCCGCCGCCGGATCGCCGGCTGCCGCAGCTCCTCCACGCGTTGATACAGCGCATCCCCCGCCTGCTCGCGCAACACGCGCCCCAGCAGCAATCCCAGCGAACGCACATCGCGCCGCAGCGGAGCATCCTTGCGCTCCCCCGTCCGCGCTTCCAGCTCACCCAGGCGTTCTTCCCAACTATCCGGTTTCCAAAGAGGCGGCATATTTCTGATTAAACCAGACGACCCGCCCCAAAGCAGAACCCGCAACCGTACTCAACAATCTCTCGCATCGCCAAAGGGCCTTCGCCCGGTAAGCGCAGAATTCATCTTGCGCACACGACCGCTGAATTCATCGACCAAGCGGGTGCCCCGTATCTGCCCGGTTTTGGCAGATGTGGGCTCGCGAGAGCGCCCGCTTTATCACTGTCTGCGGAAAAACCCACATCTTGTATCAGTGCATGCCTTCAGTCGTGCCGCACCTTGCCAAATATGTTCGGGGCTTCAACCACTGCAGCTTCGTATCAGGGCATGACTTCAGTCGTGCCGTAACCTGCCCAAATCGAACTGGGCTTTAGCCCCCGAGCGAATCATGCGCCGCACGAATCCGCAGTTCATCCGTAGCGCCCGCGCCTTCCAATGTGATGCGACAGACTTCAATCTCTTAGCTCAGCTATCCGCGGGTCGGCGAGATAAATCAGATCGAAAATCTCAAACACAACCGGCGCGATTGGCGCTCCGAGAACGGCATTCCGGTCCAACGCCGTTGACACCAGCGGACTCGACCCAATGCGGCGAATGGATGCATCCTGCACCATGAACGAAGGTTCGGAATCGAGAACTTTGAAGGCAACTGAAAGTGCGCGTCTGTCGTCAGCCGCTGTTGCTTCGCCCCATTTGCCGAGAATCAGATCGAAGGTGGCATCTTTTTGAGGGTGTGCCGGAGTCCATTCGACAAAGTAGGCCGCTGTTGCGACGTCTGCGTCGTAGACGTAACCCCAGATACGCTTTGTTTTGTTCCCGCAATCGGGACATGGCCCCAGTTCTGCACGGTTTTCTACGTCGAACTCAAGCGCGAGGTCGGGTCGATTCGGAAGGCTGATGCGCTCCATGCGGGTTTGCTATCAGCAAAGTCTGTGCGGTCTGCAACTCGGACGCTATCCGCGCCCCAACTCTGGAGTATCCTCGTTGAGTCATGCGCAGAACCCTCATCGCCCTCGCTACCCTCGCCTTTGCCGCCTCCCTCCTCGCCCAGCAGCAATCCACCATGAAGCCCGAAGAAACCGAAATCTGGGAGCCCGTCCCCGCCGTCGTCACTCCCGGCGCCACCGTCGGCGCGCCCCCCTCCGACGCCATCATCCTCTTCGACGGCTCCAACGAAAACGAGTGGGTCTCCGCGCAGGATCACTCCCCCGCCACATGGGTCGTCCACGACGGCATCCTCACCGTCAACAAAGCCGACGGCAACATCGAGACCAAACGCACTTTTAAGAATTACCAGCTCCACGTCGAGTACCGCATCCCCGCCGACATCACCGGCACCGGCCAGGCCCGCGGCAACAGCGGCGTCTTCCTCGCCTCCACCGGCCCCGGCGACGACGGCTACGAACTCCAGGTCCTCGACGCCTATAACAACAAGACCTACGTCAACGGACATGGGCGGCAGCATCTACAAGCAATCGCCCCCGCTCGTGAACCCCGCCCGCAAGCCCGGCGAATGGCAGTCCTACGACGTGGTCTGGACTGCCCCCACCTTCAACGAAGACGGCTCCCTCAAATCCCCCGCCTTCGTCACCGTCTTCTTCAACGGCGTCCTCGTGCAGAACCACTTTCAGCTCACCGGCCAAACCCTCTACATCGGCAAGCCCTTCTACAAGAAGTACGACCGCGCCCCCATCAAGCTGCAGGCCCACGGCGACGCCAGCGCCCCCATCAGCTTCCGCAACATCTGGGTCCGTGAGTTGCCCTAGGTTCCAGGTTTTGGTTTTTCGGTTCTAGGGTCCAGGTCCTGGTTTCTAGAACCTAGTCCCTGGTCCCCAGAACCTAGTCCCTAGACCAACCGCATCCCCACCGGATCCCACTTCACAATCTCATCCTTCTCGTAACTCAAATTGCTCAGCAGCGCCGCGCCCGCCGCGCGATACCCAAACACCGCGTCCTCCACTACCGGCTGCCGCGAACGCACAGACGCAAAGAAGTTCTTGAAGTGGTCATAGCTGTCGCTGTAGTCCCGCGGCGCCACATATTTGTCCGCCCCCACACGCGTCGTCGACGTCGCCTCCACCACCGGATACTTCTCGCGATACTCCTTCATAATTTCCGCCTGCATCGCGTTCGTGAACGTCCCAATCATCAGCCCCGGCTCCTTCGGTCGAGGCACCCGATTCACGCTTACTGAATTGCCGGAAATCTCCATCGTCCCTTCCGACCCGGCAAAGAAGAACCCCTCACCCTCCTCGCCGCCATCCACAAAATTCACCCGCAGGCTCAAATTAAAACCCTCGGGATAATCGAACAGTCCCAGCAGCACATCCGGCACATTGCGCCCATCTTTCCAGAATCGCAATCCGCCCGTAGCCATCGCCCGCGTCGGCCCATCCGCGCCCGTAATGAAGTGCGTCCCGCTAAACAGGTGGACAAACAAATCCCCCGCCACCCCGCTCCCATACGCCTGCCATTTGCGCCACTGGAAAAATTGCTCGGCATTGAACGGAATCTTCGGCGCCGTCCCCAAAAATCGCGGCCAGTCGCACGTCTCCGTCGAAGCATCCAGCGGAACCGTGTAGTTCCACGCCCCCATCGACGAATTCCGGTCCCAGTGCGCCTCCACCATATTCAGCTCGCCAATTGCGCCCGACGCCAGCAGCTCCTTCGCCTTCGCGTAAATAATTGAGCTCACGCGCTGGCTCCCAATCTGCAAAATCTTTCCCGTCGTCTTCGACGCCTCAATCATCGCCGGCCCATCGCTGTACAAATGGATCATCGGCTTCTCGCAATACACATCTTTCCCCGCATGCATCGCGTCGATCGACGCCTGTTTGTGCCAGTGGTCCGGCGTCCCAATAATCACCGCGTCAATATCTTTGCGCGCCAAAATCTCCTGGTAGTCCCGCGTCGTCTGAATGTCCGCGCCCCACACCTCTTTGCTGTGCGCCAGCCGTCCGTCATAGCAATCCGCCACCGCCATCAGCTTCACGCCCGGCAGCCGCAGCGCCACGCCGGTGTCGTACATTCCCTGCCCACCGCCGCCGATCAGCGCAATTTGAATATGATCGTTCGCCGCCACCGGCTTCTCCGGCTCCTGGTCCGCAGGCTGCAGCACCGTCACCGCCGCGCCATCGTTCGCCATCGCCCGCATCGGCCCCGTCAGCAAACTCGCCGCCGTCCCCGTCCCCGCCACTTTCAAAAAATTTCTCCGATTCACGTAAGCCATCCCCCGCACCGCAGAATAATTGCCCCTGCCACCATAATCTTTTTCGCCAGATTTTGCCGCTCGCCGCTCGCCCTATCTCGTCGAAAGCGCTCACGCTGGAGGTATCTCAACCAGCACCTGCCGTCCACACCCATCCACAAGCGATCCACAAACCCCCTCCGCTACAATCCCGCAATGCCCGCCGCACGTCTTTCCCTCGCCCTCGCCCTCGCATCCCTCTCCCTCCCCGCAACCGCCCAACTCCACAACCAAATCGAAAAAATCGCCGCCCAGGCCCACGGACGCGTCGGCGTTGCCTGCTCCCTCCCTGGCAAATCCCTCGACTGCAACCTCGCCGCCACCGCCGCCTACCCCATGCAGTCCACCTACAAGCTCCCCATCGCCATGGTTATGCTTCATGAGATCGAGCAGGGCCGCTTTACCCTCAACCAAACCGTCCACATCGTCCCCTCGCAGCTCGCCGCACCCGACGACTACAGCCCCCTCCGCGACCAGCATCCCCACGGCCCCATCGACATCACCATCCGCGAACTCATCCAGCTCACCCTCACCCCCAGCGACAACGTCGCCTCCGACACCCTCCTCCGCACCATCGGCGGAGGCCCCGCAGCCACCGCCTGGTTCCATTCCCTCGGCATCGACGGCATCCACATCGCCCTCCCCGAGCAGACCGTCAATCGCGACGAGCATCTGCAATACCAGAACTCCGCCACCCCCCGCGCCTACGTCGCCCTGCTCCGCCGCCTGTCCGACAACTCCCCGCTCACCCCCGGCGACACCCGCTTTCTGCTCGACTGCCTCTACGCCTCCCACACCGGCGACCACCGCCTCAAGGCTCTCCTCCCGCCCGGCACGCCCGTCGCCGACAAAACCGGCACCTCCGGCCAGCACCGCACCACCATCAACGCCACCAACGACTACGGCCTCATCACCCTCCCCGATGGCCGCAAACTCGCCATCGCCGTCCTCATTGCCGACGCCACCGCCCCCTTCGCCGTCCGCGAACAGGTAATCGCCCAAATCGGCCAGGCCATCTACGCCGCCGCCACGCACTGACGGCTCTCCCGGCAGTTCGTAGCTGTCTTATCCCTTACCCCTTACACCTAAACCGTCATCCCCATTCACCCGCCGAATTCCCCCATTCCCTGCGGCCAGACGCTGTAAACTGAATACGGCGCAACCCATGCTCAGGCTCACCAAAAAAGCCGACTACGGCCTGATGGCCCTCAAATTTCTGGCCGAACATCCCGACCAGTCCGTCAGCGCCCGCGACATTGCCCAGGCCTATCACATCCCCCCGCAGCTCCTCGCCAAGGTCCTCCAGCGTCTCGCAAAAGTCGCCATCCTTCGCTCCCACGCCGGCATGAGCGGCGGCTATTCGCTCCTCAAGCACCCCCGCGAAATCTCCGCCTTCGAAGTCATCCACGCCATCGATGGACCGCTCTTCATCACCTCCTGCGGCACCGACGACCACTCCTGCGATCTCACCGACTCCTGCACCATCAAAGAACCGCTCGCGCGCGTCAACGACAGCATCTCCGGCCTGCTCCGCTCCATCAGCATCGCCGACCTCGCCGAGCCCTCCGCCGATCACGCCCGCCCCAAATCCCTCCAGGAACTCGTCACCATCCGCATGTAATTGCCGCTGTCATCCTGAACGAAGTGAAGAGCCTGGCCTGCGCTAAGTCGAAGGCACCTTGCGGTTGTCTTTTGCACGGGCGTTCCCACAACTCCACAAAAAATAATCAACTGTCATCCTGAGGAGCGGCGCGACGAAGGATCTGCGGTTGCTGTGTTCAGATACCCATTGCAGCCCTCTGTCAGCAGATCAGCCGCATGGCCCCATAACCTGGCCTAAGCGGGGTCGAAGGACCTGCGGTTTCACTTCGAACCTCAGGCCGCAGTCGTGCCGAAAAATACCATCTAGCCGGTCCTGAAAAGAGGTCCCAACCCGGAATCCAATCGATCCCTACTTGTCTGCTTTCGCCGCCGCGGTCAAAATAAGAAAGACAGCCGATGAACCTCCCCATTTATCTCGACAACCACGCGACCACGCCAATCGATCCCCGCGTCCTCGACGCCATGATGCCGTTCCTCACCAGTGCCTACGGCAACGCCGCCAGCCACAGCCACTCCTTCGGATGGGCTGCCGAGCAGGCCGTCGAAACCGCTCGCACCCAGGTCGCAATCCTCATCGGCGCCAGCCCCAAAGAAATCGTCTTCACCTCCGGCGCCACGGAGAGCAACAACCTCGCCCTCAAAGGCGCCGTCGAAGCCAGCAGGGAAGCGAACCCCGCCCAAACGCCGCACATCGTCATCCAGGCCACCGAGCACAATGCCGTCCTCGATCCCTGTCGCTGGCTCCAGAAGCAAGGCTGCCGCGTCACCATTCTGCCTGTCGCCCAGCGCGACTCACCCGACGCCGGTCGCATTTCCCTCGACGATCTCCGTCGGGCCCTCGACCAACATCCCGCCACCATCGTCTCCATCATGTTCGCCAACAACGAAATCGGCGTCATCCAGCCCATCGATGAAGTCGGAGCGATCTGCCGCGAACGCAACATCGTCTTCCACACCGACGCAGCCCAGGCCGCGGGCAAGCTGCCCATCGACGTCAAGCGCAGCAACATCGATCTCCTCTCCATCTCCGCCCACAAGCTCTACGGACCCAAAGGAGTCGGCGCGCTCTACGTGCGCCGCCGCAATCCGCGCCTCGCCGAGCAAATGCACGGCGGCCGCCACGAACGCGCCATGCGTTCCGGCACGCTCAATGTTCCCGGCATCGTCGGACTCGGCGCAGCCTGCGCCATCGCCGCAGCTGACCATGAATCCGAAACCGCACGCATCGCCGCGCTCCGCGATCGCTTCCAGGCAAAACTTTCCGCCGTTGCCCACACCCGCATCAACGGCTCGCAACAGCACCGTGTTCCCGGTAACCTCAACATGACTTTCGAACACGTCGACAGTCAGTCGCTCATGATGGGCCTGCAGGACGTCGCGCTCTCCAGCGGCTCCGCCTGCACCTCCGCCGCCATCGAACCATCCCACGTCCTCAGCGCGCTCGGCCTCACCGGCGAAGAAGCCCACTCCAGCCTCCGCTTCGGCATCGGCCGCTTCACCACGGAAGAAGAAGTCGATTACGTAGCCGATCGCCTCATCGATGTAGTCGGAAAACTCCGCGAGCTCTCGCCCGCCTACGCCGAACTCACTTAAGCCGCGCAGATTTGCGTCAGGTCAGCTCGTCCGCAACGGATTCAGCAACGGAATTGAGCTCCATGACGGAGCACAACCCGGCGAGCCGCCAATCAGAGGTGAGTTTCGTATCAGGGTATGACTTGAAGTCGTGCCCCTTCAAAGCTAGCTTTGGGTGACAGCTTCTTTTGCGGGTTCGCGCATGCCCTTTTGTTTGACGCGGTTTTCGTAGCTGGCTTTGACGAATGACGCGAAGAGCGAGTGGGGCTCGAGGGGTTTGGATTTGAATTCGGGATGGAACTGGCAGCCGAGGAAGAAGGGGTGGCCGGGAATCTCGACGATCTCTACGTAAGTGCCGTCGGGGGTGGTGCCGGTGATGTTGAGGCCGGCGCCGGTGAGCAGGGCTTCGTATTCGCGATTGAATTCGTAACGGTGACGGTGACGTTCTGAAATTTCGGTTTTGCCGTAGGCTTTGGCAGCGAGGGAACCGGACTCGAGAACGCAGGGCCAAGCGCCGAGGCGCATGGTGCCACCCATTTCTTCAACGCCGGTGAGTTCGCGGAGTTTGTAGATGACGCGGTGGGGCGTGGCGGGATCGAATTCGCTGGAGTTGGCGCCCTGGAGGCCGCAGACGTTGCGGGCGTACTCAATGCAGGCGGTCTGCATGCCGAGGCAGATGCCGAAATAGGGGACGTGGCGCTCGCGGGCGTAGCGAATGGCGTTGAGCATGCCTTCGATGCCGCGTTTGCCGAAGCCGCCGGGAACGAGGATGCCGTCGAATCCGCTGAGCTGATTTTCGTAGCCGGAAACTTCGAGGCCTTCGGCTTCAATCCAGGTGACGCTGAGTTTTAAATTGAGGGCGAGAGCGCCGTGGACGAGGGCTTCTTTGAGGGATTTGTAGCTGTCCTCGTATTCGACATATTTGCCGCAGATGGCGATGGAGACTTCGTCGCGGGGGTGGTAGCAGCGCTGGACGAGGTCGGACCATTTGCTGAGGTCGGGCTCGGGGGTTTCGATGTGGAGGTAGCGGAGGGCGAGGCGGTCGACGCCTTCCTGGGAGAAAGTGAGCGGGACTTCGTAGATGGAGTCAACGTCTTTGGCGGTGATGACGGCCTGATCTTCGAGATTGCAGAAGAGGGCGATTTTGCTCTTCATTTCGCGGGAAAGATGGCGGTCGGTGCGACAAAGGAGGATGTCGGGCTGGATGCCGATGGAGAGCATTTCCTTGACGGAGTGCTGGGTGGGCTTGGTTTTGAGCTCCTGGGCGGCGGCGATCCAGGGAACAAGCGTGACGTGGACGAAGACGGTATTTTCGCGGCCGAGCTCCTGGCGCATCTGGCGAATGGCTTCAAGGAAAGGGAGGGATTCGATGTCGCCGACGGTGCCACCGATTTCGACGATGGTGATGTCGCCTTCGGAGGCGACTTTGCGCATGGCGTTCTTGATTTCGTTAGTGACGTGGGGGATGACCTGGACGGTTTTGCCGAGGTAATCGCCGCGGCGCTCTTTGGTGATGATCTGCTCGTAAATGCGGCCGGTGGTGAGGTTGTTATCGCGGGTGAGCTTGGCGTGGGTAAAGCGTTCGTAGTGGCCGAGGTCGAGGTCGGTTTCCGCGCCGTCATCGGTGACGAAGACTTCGCCGTGCTGGAACGGCGACATGGTGCCGGGGTCGACGTTCAGGTACGGATCGAACTTCATGAGATTGACTTTGAGGCCGCGACTTTCGAGGAGGGAGCCGATGGAGGCCGCGGCAAGGCCTTTGCCGAGGCTGGACACAACTCCGCCGGTTACAAAAATGTACTTTGCGGACATTTCTGCATCACCTTAATTTGGATTGTGAGCTGGACGAACCAGGCGGGCACGTTTAAGTATGGCTGGAATTGGGCGGCGGCGCAAGAAGAGTTTTAGCCGGTGGCTGGTGGCGGGTGGCTGGTCGCCAGGAGCGCTTGCTGGTGGGTGCTTTTTGCTCCGGGGCGGTTGGGGCGTGGGTCACGGTTCTCGATAGAATCCTGATGGTTATGAACTCAAGCCAGATTGATGCTCTGAACCGGGAATTCGGGATTTCGGATGTGGTGGCGGTAGTTGCGGGAAATGGCGGGTTGGCCAAGGTCCGCGTGACTGGCCGTGCTGCTTCGGCGGAGGTTTATCTGCATGGGGCGCAGGTGACTTCGTGGCGGCCGGTGGGTGCCGATGAGGTGCTGTTCCTCAGCGAGAAATCGACGTGGGAAGATGGGCGCGCGATTCGGGGAGGGATTCCTGTCTGTTTTCCGTGGTTTCGGGCGAAGGCTGACGATGCGAAGGCTCCGGCGCACGGATTTGTTCGCACGAAGGAATGGCGGCTGGAGCAAGTGAAGGTGGATGGGGAGCGAGTCGTCGTGATTTGTTCCACGGAGAGCGATGCAGCGACGGAGCGCTGGTGGCCGTATGCGTTTCGCGTGGAGCATGTGATTTCGATTGGAAGATCGCTTGAGCTTTCGTTGATCGTCAGGAATACCGGGCAGACGCCGTTCCGTTTTGAAGAGGCTTTGCATACGTATTTCCGGGTGAGCGGGGTGGAGAGTGTGCGGGTTCGCGGGCTCGATCAGGCCGCTTATCTGGATAACGTAGATGGGAACCGCAGGAAGACGCAGGCGGGGGACGTGGTCTGTACGGGCAAGACGGACAATGCTTACATCGATGTGGGCGGCGCCGCGGAGCTGGTTGATGCGGGGTGGGATCGCATTCTGCGGACGGAGAAAGAGAACTCGGCCACCACGGTGGTGTGGAATCCCTGGGAGGACGGCGCGGCCTCGTTGAGCGATTTGGGGACGGATGAGTGGCGGCGGTTTGCGTGCGTGGAGGCGAGCAATATTCTGGGGGCGGCGATCGTTCTGGGGCCGGGCGCGGAGCACAGGATAGTAGCGACGATTCGATGCGCCCAATCCGATTAGGCGGTTTACGGCACGGTTGAACAACTCGCGGGAAGGTTGAATTTGCAAGAAAAGAGCGTCCCTCTGGGGTTAAAGACCAACCTATTTACAGCCTTTTTACGGCACAGCTGAAGCTGTGCCCCTTCAAAACAATTCGTTTTTCCGCAAGCTGCGAAGTCATGCCTCTTCAAAACATTTCATTTCTCCGCGAGCTCGGCAGTCATGCCCTGATACAAGATGTGGATTTTCCCGCAAGCCGTGCGGCCGGGGTTTGCAAAACGGAGCAATTCTCCGAGGGGGGTGACGATGAACCTTCCGAAAGCGGGTTTAGGAGATGAGTCCTATTGGCTGCGGGCCTGGACGAGGCTGATCATCTTTTCGATCACGTCGGTATAGGAGTAGCCGGCTTTTTTGGCGGCCATGGAGAATTCGGCGGCGCTGGCGAGCCATGGGTTGGGGTTGGCTTCGATGACGTAGACCTCGCCTTTATTGTTGAGGCGCATATCGATGCGGCCGTAGTCGCGCAGGCCGAGGGCGCGCCAGGCGGCGAGGCCGGTGTCCTGGAGTTTTTTGGTGGTCTCTTCGTCGAGGTCTTCGACGGGCGCGGATTTTGTGACCTTGTAGGCCTCGGTTTCGTGATCGAACTTCACGTCCTGGCAGGCAATGCGCGGGGTTCCTTTGGGGAGCTTGGAGAGGTCGAGCTCAATGAGCGGCAGCACTTCAGGATTGTCGTTGCCGAGAATGGCGGCGTAGATTTCGCGGCCTTCGATGTACTCCTCGATGAGCGCGGGGCTGTCGAATTCCTCATGGATGTAGTGGATGCGCTCCATGAGTTCTTTGACGCTGTCGACGACGGAGCCGCTGTCGATGCCGATGGATCCATCTTCAGAGACGGGCTTGACGATGAGGGGAAACTCGATGTCGTGGGAGTGATCGGTGCGGCCCCGGTAGGAGATGGCGAAGTCCGGGGTCTTGATTTTGTGAAAGTCGAAAATCTTCTTGGCGATGGATTTGTCCTGGGCAAGAAAGAGAGCACGCGGTCCACTGCCGGTATAGGAGAGGTGCAGCAGTTCCAGGTACGCAGCGATGTTCTTGTCCATGGTGTCGTCGCCGGCATAGGACTCGGTGAGGTTGAAGATGAGGTCGGCACTGGATTTTGCGAGCGCGAGCAGCGACTGATTTCTGCCGTCGAGGACGTGATAGGAGGGTTCGTGGCCGAGTTTGGTGAGGGCCTCGAAGATTTCTTCGCGGTCGTGGAGGGGGTCCTTTTTCTTCTTGCGGCGTGTGCCTTTGCGGGCGCGGGGAGCTTTGACCGGCTCGGGTTCAGGCTCAGGCGGGCCATCCTCCCAGACATCGTGCAGGATTGTGATTTTCAGGTTCGCCATGATGCCTCCACGCTACTTCGTTAGAAAGGAAAAACCAGTCAGGGCAGAATGAATTTGCCGCGCGTGATGTAATTCATCGCCAGCGCAGTCGCGTACACGGAGACCTCGGTTAAGTATTCACGTTCACATTTTATGTCGGCGCGCAGGTCCAGGTCGCTGACTTTCGCTTCGATGGCCTCGACGAGCTTCTTCACGAGGGGACGCTGGACGCCGGTCCAGTAGGTCACTTTGTCGATGAGGACCTTGCGATTTTCGCGGAGAAGATCGACGGCGGGGCGCACATCGTTGATGCGCCGCCTGGATGCG
This sequence comes from uncultured Acidobacteriaceae bacterium, assembly GCA_963817165.1. Lineage (GTDB taxonomy): Bacteria > Acidobacteriota > Terriglobia > Terriglobales > Acidobacteriaceae > Palsa-343. Next base: position 208,089 of record CAWFNL010000026.1, read on the forward strand.
TTGAAGATGTCGCGCAAATCAGAATCGAAAGGAAGCTCGCCGGGAACGAGTTGCTGATCGAGCGCGCGCTGATAGAACTCGCCGACGGTCTGGTCCATTTCGTCGACGGTGATGTCGGTATCGCCGTGGGCGACGATGGGGTCGGCATCGCGCAGCTTGCGGGCGATGCGATCCATGTAGAGCAGCTTCTTCATCGCGCCCCAGCCTTTGTAGCGCTTGCGCCAATTGGAGCGTGGGGTCATCCAGACGGCGAAGGTTTCGGCGAAGTCTTCGTCGGGATGCTTTTGCGCGTACCAGCCTTCCATGTGGCGCACGAAGAGGCGCGAGAAAGGAACTGGTTTGTAGTTTTCGCGATAAGGGCGGCGGAAGGGCCCGAAGAGGGTGCGCCACTCTTTGGTTTTGTAGAGCGTGTAGGCGTAGTTGAAAGCGTGGCCGGCCTCGTGGCGCATGTACATCATGATCTGGCGCGCGTCTTCAATGTCGTTCATTTCCGATTCAAGGCGCTGGAGTTTGGGATCGGCGAGGTAGAAGGGAATGCCGATGACCGGCTCCATGTTGGGGCAGCCCCATTCGTCGGTGAGGTAGCAGCGGGGGCGGAAGCGGTTGAGGCCCTTGGCGGCCAGCTCCTTGTAGAGCTGCTGGACGAAGCGATCGAGGGGAGAGCCTTCCAGCTTCAGGCCGAGCTGCTGAATCGGCTTGGAGAGAATCTCCTGAACTTCTTCCGGAGTTTTTTCGAAATTGCCCACCGGAGCGAAGCGTAGCACAGGCATAGGGCCGGTTAGTCGGAGCCGTCTTTGATGGGGGTGAGGGGGTGTTTGTTTTCGGGGGCGTTGGGGGAGACGCCGAAGTCCCAGACATCGAGGTTGACGAGGCCGGGGCCGAGGATTTCCATGAGGGCGTACTCGCCGATGGGGAGGGGCTCTTTGGGGGTGAGCTTCATCCAGTGCTTGCCGGGGAGGATTTCGGCGTTGGTGGGGATGATGTCTTCGGACTGGGCGGCGACGCCGAGGCGGCTGATGCGGACGGCGCCGATGAAGCGTTCGCCGGGACGGATGTCGACACGGACGATGGCGTAGCGGCTGTCGGGCGAGCTGTATTGGTTTTTATCCTGAACGGAGCTGGCGCCGTGGGTATCGACGACCAGGCCGCCTCGGGCGCTTCCTGTTCGGGAGTGTCGAGGCTGACGTAGAGGACGGGATCGTCGACGTGGACGCGGACTTTGGCGGCCTGGCCGGCGATGCGGACGGGCTCCTGCGCGCCGTGGAAGGAATTCATGGCGGCGCGGAGGACGTTGTGGCCGGGGTCGCGATTGACGTTGCCGGAAGTCTGGTCGAGGTGGACGAGCTCGGGAATGTCCTGGAAATTGTCGAGGACGAAGACGCCGTCCTGGTCGGGCAGATGGAGGCCGGGCGCGACGCGGGGGGTAAGGGAGCGGAGGTCGGCGCGCTCGGCAGCGGCTTCGGCGTCGAGTTTGGCGGCTTCGCTCAGGCCGCCATCGCCGGAGGACGCGACCTGGGTACTGTTGTCGGCGGTGGCGGGGGTATCGTCGGTGGCGTTGTCGCGGTGGTGCTGCTTATTCCATTTGGCGGTGGCGTCCCAGTCGATGAGGTTGGAAGGTATGTCCTCCCAGACTTCGCGTTCTGCGCTGAAGTAGTGGACGTCGCCGGCGCGGATTTCGTATTTGGTGACGACCTGGTACGAGCCGTCTTTGAGGATGAGGCGCTGTCTGCCGGATTCTGCGGCGAGGGCGAGCGGGAGCAGGAGAAGTAAAGCTGCGGTGATGCAACGCCGTAGGTTCATAGTCACGCTCCGTTCCGCCGCTTTCCATTAGATACGGGGTTGGGGGTTTCCGTCACCTGCCGCACGATCGGGATTTGCGGGGTGAGTGGCGAGGAGTGGGGAGTTACGAGTGGAACTGTCGCAGGGTGGGGCTTTTGGAATATCCTCACACGTATGGTTTTCCGATCGCTTCCAGCCGTGGGCACTCTCGCGGCTCTCTTGTGTTCTTTTTCGTTGAGTATGACGGCCGCGGCGCAGAATCCGGGCACGCAGCAGCAGGGTCCTCCGAGTCTTCAACCCGCCGGGCAGAATGGAACCCCGCAGCAGCCTGGGGCGGGACAGCAGTCAGCAACGGGGCAGCCTTTGCAACTGGAGAGTCTGCCTCCGGACAGCCACACGATGACGCCGGAGGAGAAGGCCGAGGCGCGGCATGCGCAGGCGCTGATGATGGCGGAGCGGCTGGCGTCGCTGCAGGCGCAGTGGGGACCGGAGATGTCGACGCCGGGTATATCGATTGCGCTGGTGGAAGCGGCCCGGACGAAGGGCGCGGACGGCACGGAACTGACTTATCACATCACGGGGTCGGGGTTTGCGCCGGGCGAGACGCTGACGCTGGTGCGGTGGCCGCTGAATGCGGAGGCTCAAAACGTGATGAGCGGGCTGACGCTGGATGCGAGTGGGACAGCGGTGTGCACCGCGCCAGCTCCGGCCGCTGGCGCGGCTGCCCCGAATGCGCCGGGATCGCCGCCCCCGCCGCCGAAAGCTCCGAACTGCACAACGAAGATGGCGGTGAACCAGCCGGTGGAGATTCACGCGACGGTAGCGCCGGGTGAGCCGGTGCGGGTGGCACTGGTGAGCGAGGGACGCAGGAATGGCGCGGCGGTGACGACGGTTCCCTTCCCGATTGCGAATGAGGATGAGGGATGCCGGCTGCAGGTGCTGCTGGGCATGAAAGACGCGACGATGGTGTTGATCGACGGCACGGGGTTCCCGCCCAATACACCGTTGCGGATCGAGACGACGACGGCGGGACACTCGCGCATCCTGAACCCAAAGACGACGCCGGACGGGCGGATGGTTTCCGTGGATCTGCCGGGCGTGAAGGGGCAGGCGAGCGGGGAGACGACGGTGAAGTTTTTGGGGATCTCACATTTCCCGACTCTCGAGACGAACAAGGCGCCTCCGGCGCCGGATCCGACATGCGCGCCTGCGGTGACGTTCCATTGGGGTGCGGGGAGTTACAAGGTGGAGTAGGCGGGTGTTGGGCGGAAAGGAAAAGGGGCCATTGGGGCCCCTTTTTTAATGGCATTCTTGTTGGGTGCAGCGATTAGATTTGGTGCGGAAAGACTGCCTCAGGGGCTAAAGCCCAGTCCCGTTTGGGCGCACTACGGCCCGACTGAAGTCGTGACCTGATCCAAAGGCACGGAACCCTCCCTGCTACAAAATTTCTGATCTCTCACCAACTTCTAACCTGGAACCTTAGCTTTTGTTTTCGAGCTGGGTGATGGCGGCGAGGACTTCGTCGCTGTGACCCTGGGGGCTGACCTTGGTCCAGACTTTGACGATTTTGCCTTTGGGATTAATGAGGAAAGTGTTGCGGTTGGCGATGACCATGGGTCCGTAGTTGCCGAGCGAGCCGTATTCTTCGACGACTTTTTTGTCGGGATCGGCGAGCAGGGTGAAGGTGAGGGAATCTTTGGTGCAGAACTGCTTGTGGCTGTCGACGGTATCGACGGAGACGCCGAGGATGACGGCGTTGAGGGCCTTGTACTTGTCGAGGTCACGCTGGAAGTTGTGAGCTTCGATGGTGCAGCCGGTGGTCATGTCTTTGGGATAGAAGTAGAGGACGACCCACTTGCCTTTGTAGGTGTGGAGAGAGACGGGGGTGCCTTCCTGATTGGGGAGGGTGAAGGTGGGGGCGTGCTGGCCGATTTCGGGCATGGGGGCGTTGTCGGCGGCGAATCCGCGCTGGACGGCGAATCCGGCGACGACGAGGACGGCGACGGTGATGACGGCGATCAGGGAATATTTGGACATGGGGGTTTCTCCTTGGCTTGCTGGGGCCGGTGAGTGCGGGTGCCGCGGGCGGTGGGTTAGAGCCCTGGGGCGTGATCCATTATGCGTTTTCGAGGGCGATGACGGCAATTCCGGCGGCGTTGGCCTGGCTGAGGACGGTTTCGCGATCGAAGATTAGGGTGCGGTGGGCTTCGAGGGCGAGGCAGGTGGCTCCGGCGTGGCGCATGGTCTCGATGGTGCGGATGCCGATGACGGGGACGTCGAAGCGCAGGTCCTGATTGGGCTTGGCGACTTTGACGACGGTGAGGGTGCGGGCCAGAGTGGATCGGAGTCGGCCTCGGGGGCGTCGAGGGTGCGCATGAGGGCTCCGGCGCGCTCGATGGTGGCGTCGGTGCCTTCCATGGCTTCGACGGCGACGCAGGCCTGGGCGGCGATGACGACGGTCTGGCCGAGGTCGTAGGCGGCGAGGTGGCGGGCGACTTCGCGGCCGTAGGCGATGTCGCGGGTTTCCTGTTCGTTGGGGGCGCGGGCGGTGAGGACGCCGGGTTGGGCGAGGAGCGGCTCGAGGTAGGAGGTGGAGGAGATGAGCTCGATGCCTTCGTCGGCGAGGACTTTGGCGACGGCGCCGAGGAGCATGTCGGTGTTGCGGGTGCGGAGATTGAGGAGGAGCTTGGCGAGACGCCAGTCGGGGCGGATGCTGGAGAAGATTTGCTTGTGTTTGACCTGGCCGGCCATGACGGCCGGGTGACGCCTGCGCGTCTGGAAGGTGTCGATGAGGCGGGAGAGTTCGCCGAGCGAGAGCCAGTGGACGCGGATGCCGGGATCGGCGGCGGCGCGGGCGTCGATCTCGGGATCGGTTTCTTCTTTGATGGCGGCGACGACGACTCGGTGCCGTGGGCGCGTGCGGCGTCGAGGAGGAGGAAGGGGAAGCGTCCGTTGCCGGCGATGAGGCCGAGGGGTTTCATTGCAGGTTACAGGGTACAGGTTGGAGGGACTAGGTTCCAGGTTCCAGGGACTCGGGACGCCTTTAGCGCGTGTGCCCATTCAAGCCAATTACAGGCTTGAATGGGGCACCGAAGTTTTCGTCCGCGAAACATCTTTATCGGCCGCTTCGCGACCGATTTCGCTCGCACTCAAATTCGTCGCCAGTGTAATTTGGCTAGCTCCGCGGGGTCCCTCGACTGCGCGCCGGATTAGGTTTGCGCTCGCTGGATAGCTTTGTTGCGGCGCTTCGTTCGGGATGACATTTCATTTCGTCATGACAATTCATTTTGCTGCGGGGCGGTTGAGGTGGTCGAAGTTCATGATGGCGTTGAAGACCAATGGGTAGCTGCCGATGGTTTCGCCGCGGTAGATGGGGTTGTTGGCGAAGAGGAGGACGTTGCCCTGGCCGTAGTGGGCGTCGACGACGATGGGCTTCTCTTCGATTTGTCCTGCGCCTTCGAGGAGTCCGGAGAGGAGAAGATTTTTCGAGGCGAAGCGGAGGATGACGTCGGGGCGGTATTGCGCGGGGATGAGGAAGAGATTGTCGCGGGACTGCTCTTCATTGAGGGGCGTGGCTTCCCAGGGTTTGGGCGAGGGCAGCGGCTCGGGGGCGACGGCGGCGCGGCCTTCGGGAACGTCTTCCTCCTGGGGACCGCCGCGGCCAGTGGGGCGGTGATAGTCCTTCTCGGTTTCAACGCGGCCTGGCGAGATAGTGTTGGCGATGGTGAAGGCGAGGCCGTTGGCGCTGTAGACGGCGAGCGAGTCGCCGTAACCTGCGGCGACGGGACTCTTGCTGTCGACGAAGGTGGCGCCGAGGACGCTGCCGGTGACGTTGACGCCGGAGGCGCGGTTGACGAAGACGCCGGGAGCGAGGCCTTCTGCGATGGCGAACTGCGCGGTGTCTTCGGCGGTGACGAGGAGGCCACCCTGAGAGACGAAGTCTTTGAGGTGCTGGAGGCCGTCGAGGCCGAGGCCGGGACGCATGTCGGGCGTGGAGTCGACGCGGCCGAGGTTGGGAGTCAGGTCGGTTTTCTCCCAGGGTAAAGGATTGCCGTACATGGGGAGTCCGTCGATGATCATGGACGGCGCGCCGCGTCCGATCGGCGCAAACAGAATGACGTCGTATTTGGAGCGGAGGTCGGCTTCGTGAGCGACGGTCTGGGTGCTGATGTAGTCGTAGGGGACGTGGAGCTTGTCGAGGGCGACGCGCCACCAGCCTTCGGTTTGGGTATCGAGCCAGGTGTGCATCATGGCGATGCGCGGGACGGGCGCGGTGTGGAGGGCGACGTCGGGCGCGGCGGTGAGGCTGACCGCTTCAACGTTGGCTTGTTTGACGGCGGCGGCAAGGTCGGAGGATGAAGCTCCCTGGATGATGAGGGAGCCGGAGGCGAAGTGCTTGCCGGCGGCGTCGAAGGGGGCGTCCGCTACGGAGACTTTGGCGTCTTTGAGAGCGCAGCGGAGGCCGAGGAGGGTGATTTCGCCGGCGTTGTTGATGGCGATAATGGCGCCTGAACCGTTGACGGAGCCGGAGGGTGCACCGGCGTCGGCGACGAGATTCATTTTGGCTTTGAGGATGGAGTCATCGGTGACGCGAACGGTGGGTACGGCGAAGAGATCGGGAAAGGACCAGCCGGTGTCGTCGTAGGGATGTTTTTGCGGATCGTCGGGCGCCCAGTATTGGCGATCGAGGAGGGCGTCGGCGATGCGGGAGTAGGGCTGATCCATGCGGATGACGTAGCTGCCGGCGGGGAAGGTGCGGGTTTTTGGCTCAGGCTTGGCGTCGGGCTTGTCGGATTTGGCGTCGTCGGATTTCTTGCTGGCGGGAATTGTAACCGTGACGGGTTCAGATAGCTTGCTGATTTCGACGTGCTGCAGGGTGAGGACGCGGAGGAGCTCGGCGCGGCGGCTGGCGGACTGGTTTTCGTCAGGGATGACGTAGGCAGCGGGGCCGGCGGCGTTGGGCTTCTCAATGGAGCGTTTGGATTTGAAGTAGTAGTTCTGCAGCCAGGTTTGGCTGTTTTGCGCGAAGTAGGAAATGGTGGTGAGGAGCGCGGTTTCTTCGTAGTTGTTGTTGTCGCGCTGCGACCAGGTGACGACGGGGAGGGGCGGGTTGGGCTTATACCAGGTGCGCTCGTATTCATCGGGCGCGAGGATGCGCTTTTCAGTGTCGGCGCCACCGTTGCCGAAGGTTTCGTAGAGGCGGCTGATGCCGTTGTGCATGGCGGCGAGGAACATGAGGTAGCCGGGGCTCCACGTATCGAAGTCGCCGTGGGTGAAGACGCCGGGCATGCCGAGTTCAGTCATCTGGGAAACGTTGTTCCAGCCGAGTTGCTGCCATTCGCCGTTGAGGATGGGATCGATCCAGGCGTTGTAGGGGCCGTCGCCGACGGTGTTGTCGTAGAGGAAGGGGACGGATTCGTGGAGATCGTGGAGGACCTGGGCGTGCCAGTCGAGGTAGGTGCTGAGGACGTTGTTGGTGAGGTTGAGGGTCATGCCCATGGCGTCGCGATTGTTATCGTGGGCGACGTAATGACCCCAGTAGAGGAGGTGCGGATAATCCTGACCGAGGTGGGCGCGGTGCCAATTGTAGATGTCGACCATGCGATCGCGGCCGTCGACTTCCACGACCGGGGTGATGAGGACGATCATGTGGGAGCGGATGTATTTGATGTAAGGCGAGTCGTCGACCGCGAGGCGGTAGGCGAGCTCCATGAGCGCGGTGGGCGCGCCGGTTTCGGGGGAATGGATGGTGCCGGTGATGTAGTAGATGGGGAAGGATTGCCTGACGAGGCCCGCGGCGACGGAGTCGTCCATGTGGATGGTGCGGGGGTCGGCGAGTTTGGCAAGGCGGGCGTCGTTTTCTTTTTGCTGGGCGAGGAGGGACTCGTCGGCAATGGCGACGGCGATCATTTCGCGGCCTTCTTCAGAATGGCCGATGGTGAAGACTTTGACGCGCGGGGTGCTGGCGGCGAGCAGGCGGAAATATTTGTAGACGTCTTCGGCGTAGGGCAGCATGTTGGGCGCGCCGGAGACGTCGCCGAGGACTTTGGCCGGAGTGGGCACGGTTTTTGAGGCAGGGAGATAGTCGGTGAGCGGCGAATTGAAATTGGGCTGGGTGGTGTACTGCTTGATTTTCGCGGTGTAGTCCTGATCGATGGGCTGCTGGGGATCGCGGGCGTAGGCGGTGCTGAGGGGATTTTGGGCGAAGGCGGGGATGGCGAGGACGGGCGCGAGCAGAATCATCAGGAGGAGGCAGCGGTGAAGCTTCATCGAAAAGAGCCTCTGAAATGGAATTTGTAGCTGAGCAGGAAGGATATCAGGGACTAGCCGTCCAGGCGGGACGCGCCTTCGGCGCGGCTAAACTGATTCCGAAGCTATGGTCCGCTTGGAAGAGGTCACGATCATTCGCGCGCCGATTGGGCGGTGCTTTGATTTGTCGCGCAGTATCGAGTTGCACATGCGGAGTACGGTGCGGACGGGCGAGGTGGCTGTCGCTGGCGTGACTTCAGGGTTGATTGGTTTGGGTGCAGAGGTGACGTGGCGGGCGCGGCACTTTGGCGTGACGCAGACGATGACGGTGCGGATTACGGCTTTCGATTCGCCGCATCATTTTCAGGATCGTATGGTGCGGGGCGCGTTTCGGTTTTTCAAGCACGATCATTGGTTTGTGGAACGCGATGGAATGACGGAGATGCGGGATGTTTTGCGGTTTGCGGCACCGTTTTGGATTTTGGGGGTGTTGGTGGAACCGCTGCTGCGGGGATATTTGCGGAGGTTTTTGCGGGAGCGGAATTCGGTGATTCGGGAGATGGCGGAGGGCGATGGGTGGAGGGATTTTTTGGCGGGGAGGTAGGTGAGCCGAACGCATTATGCGGCTTTTCTGGCAGATAATTGGCGCGCGTGGTCGTTGATATTGCAGCGAACAGGATTGAATGAGGGTGGGTGATGGCTACAACGAAGTTACAACGCTTATCGAAGTCCGAAAGAGGAGTTTTGTTTCTGCAGGCTGACCGGCTGTGGGACGGCGGCGAGCTACGATCGGCCTTTCGGCTGCTGCTGCGCTGCGCGAAGGCCGGCGAGTCGGGGGCTCAGCTCAATCTTGGGTACATGTACGACACTGGCGTGGGAATGAAAGGGAATCGCGCGAAGGCTATGTATTGGTACAGGCGCGCCTACCGGAATGGATGCGCCAGCGCGGCGAATAACATTGGGACGATTTTCCGCGATGAGGATGAACCAGAGACGGCGCTTGCGTGGTTTGAGCGCGCGATTCGGATGGGTGATGACGACGCGCATCTTGAGATTGCGAAATTGTACCTGGGGCCGCTTGGCGATATGCGAAAGGCTGTTGTGCAATTGCGAAGGACGATTGCGGGGGTAGTCGTGTGCGAGGCTTCGCGCGATGAGGCGCGGATGATGTTGAAGAAAACTCTGGCGGCGAAATCGCGGACTCAAGTGGCGTTGAGGCAATTCTGAAAGGCACTACTCCCTCATCGGCTAAAGCCGTCACCATTTCGTGAACTTACGGCACGACTGAAGTCATGCCTGATACAAACAGATGCTTCGTGCAGACGCATGCGTGAAGTTACGATCACCACGCTGGATTTCTTGTCGGCCGCTTTGCGACCGATTCCCCTCGCTGATGAGATTTGCGTTTGGGCGAGAGTGGTCAGCTACGGGGGGTCCCTCGACTGCGCGCCGGTTGCGTCTTGCGCTCGCTGGATATTTCCGCTGCGGCGCTCCGCTCGGGATGACAATTTTTTATTTTTCAAAAAAACACGCGCGCCTGATCGCTGGTTCTTGCGCCGAAGGCGCTTCCGCCCGTGACGGCTAGTCACTCCCACTCGATGGTGCCGGGGGGTTTGCTGGTGATGTCGTAGACGACGCGGTTGATGCCGCGGATTTCGTTGACGATGCGGGAGGAGATGGTTTTGAGGACTTCGTAGGGGAGGGGGACCCAGTCGGCGGTCATGCCGTCTTCGCTGTGGACAGCGCGGATGGCGCAGGTGTAGGCGTAGGTGCGCTGGTCGCCCATGACGCCGACGCTTTTGACGGGGAGGAGGACGGCGAAGGATTGCCAGATGGATTGGTAGAGGCCGGCGTTTTTGATTTCGGTGACCACGATTTCGTCGGCTTCCTGAAGGATGGCGACGCGCTGGGCGGTGACTTCGCCGAGGATGCGGACGGCGAGGCCGGGGCCGGGGAAAGGCTGGCGCTGGAGGATGTCGTCGGGCATTTGAAGATCGCGGCCGATGCGACGGACTTCATCTTTGAAGAGGTCGCGGAGCGGCTCGATCAGCTTGAGCTTCATGGTTTCCGGCAGGCCGCCCACATTGTGGTGGGACTTGATGGTTTGCGAGGGGCCTTTGACGGAAGAAGATTCGATGACGTCGGGGTAGAGAGTGCCTTGCACGAGCCATTCGACACCGCCGGTTTCCTTGGCGATGCGGAGGGATTCGTCGTCGAAGACTTCAATGAATTCGTTGCCGATGATTTTGCGTTTGGTTTCGGGATCGGTGACACCGGCTAGTTTGTCGAGGAAGCGCTGAGCGGCGTCCGCGGCGACCAGCTTGAGGCCGAGCTTGTCGCGGAGGTTTTGCTGGACCTTGGCAAATTCATTTTTGCGGAGGACGCCGTTGTTGACGAAGACACACGTGAGGCGGTCGCCGATGGCGCGGTGGACGAGGACGGCGGCGACGGAAGAGTCCACACCACCGGAGAGGGCGCAGATGGCGTGGCCGTTACCGACTTTTTCGCGAATGGCGGCGACGGTGGCCTGGATGAAGTGCTCGGGGGTCCAGTCGGGCGTGGCGTTGCAGATGTTGAAGAGGAAATTGCGGAGGAGCGCGGTTCCCTGTTTGGTGTGATGGACTTCGGGGTGGAACTGGACGGCCCAGATGCGGCGTTCGGGGTTGGCGATGCCGGCGACGGCGTTGGCGGTTTTGGCGGTGAGGTGAAAGCCGGGGGGCAGGTCGAGGGCTTCGTCGCCGTGGGACATCCAGACGTGGAGGGAGGCGGGGAGATCCTTGAAAAGCGGATTGGTGGAGGAGGGGCCGGAGTCGAGGAGGTCGACTTCGGCGTGGCCGTATTCGCGTTTGGTGGCGGAACGGACGCGTCCGCCGAGGTGGTGGGTGATGAACTGGAGGCCGTAGCAGATGCCGAGTACGGGCAGGTTGAGGTTGAGGATGGCGGGGTCGGCTGGGGGCGCGTCCGAATCGTAAACGGAGCAGGGGCCGCCGGAGAGGACGATGCCGATGGGGTTTTGGGCGCGGATTTCGGCGAGGGGCGCGGTGCAGGGGAGGACGGCGGAAAAGACGTTCTGTTCGCGGATGCGGCGGGCGATGAGCTGGGTGTACTGGGAGCCGAAATCGAGGATGACGATGGACTTCGTCGTGGACTGGGTGGCGGCTGGGGTAGTCACAGAGTAGTTTGGCAGGGATTTTGGGGAGTGTAAAGAATGGAGGGCAGCCGGTAGCTGGTGGCTGGTGGCCCGGGACTGGGGACTGGGGACTGGGGACTGGGGACTGGGGACTGGGGACTGGGGACTGGGGACTGGGGACTGGGGACTGGGACTGGGGACTGGGGACTGGGGACTGGGGACTGGGGACTGGGGAGTTAGACGGTCGTAGACTTGGGGCGCGGGTTGGAGGTGGGGATGGATCGCAGAAAATTTTTGAGTGGGGCGGCGGCTGCGGTGGTGGCTGGTTCGGTAACAGAGGCTTTGCCGTTGGCCGCGGCGAAGGTTGCCGGCGTGAAACATCCGCGGGCTATTTCGATGTGGGAGTTTTCGTGGATTGAGCGGCGTTGGCCGGGAGCGGGGTATGAGGATTGGGATCGGGCGCTGGATGAGCTTTGCGAACGCGGGTACAACGCGGTGCGGATCGACCCGTTTCCGCATCTGCTGGCGGCCGATCCGCACAAGGAGTGGACGCTCGAGCCGGAGTGGAGCGTGCAGGATTGGGGCTCTCCGGATGTGAACCGGATTGTGCTGCTGCCGGCGCTGTTTGAGTTTTTGGGGAAGTGTAAGCAGCGCGGGGTGATGGTGGGGCTCTCGACCTGGTACCGCAAAGACGATGCGGATACGCGAATGAAGATTACGGGGCCGGAGGTGATGGCGGCGAACTGGATCAGGACGCTGGATTTGATCGATCAGGCGGGGTTGCTGCCGTCGATTCTCTATGTGGATTTGTGCAACGAGTGGCCGGGTGCGGATTGGGCTCCATTTATGAAGCCGCTGACGTATGGGCAGTGGGATCAGCCGTCATCGCTCGCGTGGATGCCAAAGGCGATTGCGCTGGTACGGGAGCGCTACCCGGAGATGCCGCTGTTTTTCTCCGTGTCGACGGGGTCGATGGAGAGCTTTACGCAGCACGATTTGAGTTATTTCGATTTGATGGATCCGCATATCTGGATGGCGCAGACGCGGGAGGGCGAATTCTACAAGCTGAGCGGGTATGCGTACGAGCGATTTGACGGGAAGGGGTACACGAATCTGAGTTTGAAGGCGGAGGGTGTGTACCGTGTGCGGCCGGAGTATTGGCAGGATGGGCTGGTGGCGGCGATTGATGCGTTCGCGGGGGTTTCGCGGCAGATCAAAATGCCGCTGATTACGACGGAGTGCTGGGGCGTGGTGGACTACAAGGATTGGCCGTTGCTGCAGTGGGATTGGGTGCAGGAGCTATGCGTGCTGGGGGCGCAGCATGCGGCGGCGAGCGGGCGATGGCTGGCGATGGCGAGCAGTAATTTTTGCGGGCCGCAGTTTGTGGGGATGTGGCGGGATAAGGTATGGCACCAGCGGGTGACGGCGGGAATTAAGTCTGCGGAGATTGCGGAGGAGTTGAGGACGGGGCGGTTGTATGCGCGGTTGTGACGGTGATCGGGTGCTTGCGGATCTCCGGGCCTAAAGGCCGCGTCTTCAAAGCGCGATGACGCCAGGCTGAAGCCTGGCTCTTTTGCCGTCGCACTCCGCCTTCGCTGCGGGCCCAACGTATTGGAAATCTGCTTCAGAAGGAGCGGGAGATTCGCGCGAATCTCCTGTCCCCCCGACCAAAGAGACGGGAAGCATCCGCGAAACGGAAAGGCCAAACGCAGGTCCCTCCGCTCGCGCTACGCGCTCCGGTCGGGAGTACAACGGTAAAAAAAAACGGATGCGCTTCGCGCATTTCCCACATCTGCCAAACCCGGGCAGATATGGGGCACCCGCGTTAGTCGAGGGACGGGGATTGGCCGGACGGTGCTCGGTAGATCTTCCATAGCTCTACGAAGGCGGCGACTCTGGCTACCTGAAATAAGTCGGAGGCAATGAGATACAGGACTGTTACAAATGCCCACCAGGTGTAGAGGGCTAAGCCGGTGACTACGTCTTCGAAGGGGAGGGGCGTGGCGGAGAAGACCATGGCTAACACGATGAGGGCTAGTTTGACGATGCCCATGACCATGTTGATTTCGACGAGTTTTCCGGTTAGGGGACCGAGGCGGAGGCTGCGCTGGAGGCTGGACACGATGCTGCGATTTTCGAGGATGGCGAGGAGCGGGGCGATGGAGAAGATCCAGCTGAGCAGGCCCCAGAGAGAGAAGATGCCGAGCGAGATGACGATGACCAGCGCGCAGTAGAGGACGAGGTTGGGTTCGGCGGCGACATCGTAGGGGCCGGCGGGGGCGGCCATGTTGAGGGAGTGGTTGCCGGCCCACTGGATGGCTGCGAACCAGAGGGCAAAGCAGAGGGTGAGGGCGGTGATGCGGAGGAACTGAAGCGCGATGCTGATGGTGGGCCGCCACGGGAGTTGGGGGTTGTAGCGGCGAAGGACGGCGTTGCGGCCGAGGCCGGAGGCGATGGCGGCGGCGAGGATGGCGAGGGGCAGGATCCACGCGAGTGCGTGGAGGATGGGGCTGCGCAGGATTTGGTAGGTTTCGGCGATGGAGAGCGCGCCGTTCATGGGCATCTGGAGGGAGAAATCGAAGAGGCCGGTGTCGCGGATTTGCGCGGCAGTCTGATTCCAGATGCGGAGGGATGCGAAGGCGAGCAGGGCTAGGAGGGGGAGGCCGAAGAGCCAGCGCCAGAGGATTTCTGTGGCGAGGAGGGAAGGGCGGCGCCACGTGGCGGCGAGGATGTGGACGAAACTTTGCGTGCCGCGTGGGGATTCGGCGACGGGGGTGGATGGCTGGGGCAGAGAGATGGACCTCGGGGCTGAAGCCCCCTTTTCATTTTAGGGGCGGTATGGCGGCTGTAACGAGTTGTCAGTTATCAGTTGTCAGTTATCAGAAAAAGCGGATGCGCTTCGCGCATTTCCCACGTCTTCCAAAACCGGGCAGACATGGGGCACCCGGCTGACGCGGGGTTTGAAATCGCCCGCGCTGATATCTTTTTTGGCCGCTCCGCGACCGATTCCCCTCGCTGATGAGATTTGCGTTCGGGCGAGAGTGGTCAGCTTCGGGGGGTCCCCCGACTGCGCGCGGTTTAATTTCTTTTCCGCTGGAAGGTATCTCTGCGGCGCTTCGCTCGGGATGACAGTTCTTTTTATTAACCGATGCTCTTTTTACTTGACGACGATGTTGACGAGCTTGCGGGGGATGAGGATGATGCGCGTTGGTTCTTTGCCGGTGAGGAGGCTGGCGATTTTTTCGTCGGCTAAGGCGGCGTCGCGGACCTGGTCTTCGGTGGCGTTGGCGTCGATGCGGACGACGGAGCGGAGCTTGCCGTTGATTTGGACGGGGATCTCGATTTGGTCCTCTTTGGCGAGGGCTTCGTCGTAGACCGGCCACGGGGTGAGGAGCAGGTTGCTGGCCTGGCCGGTGTACTCCCACAACTCAGCGGCGAGATAAGGCGCGAAGGGGGCGAGGAGCAGCGTGAGGTTGCGGAGGATATCCGCGAGGACGGCGTCGGGGACTTCGCCGGCGGCGATTTGGGGCTCGGCGGCGGTGACGAGGTTGACCAGTTCCATGATGGCGGCGATGTCGGTGTTGAAGTGCCAGCGGCCGGAAAAATCCTCGGTGATTTTGCGGATGGTCTGGTGGAGCTTGCGCTGCAGGGACTGTGTGGTCGCGGACGGGCTGGCGGGCGCGGCGGCCGATGCAGGCCCGACATGGGGGCGCGTGCGTTCGCCATATTTCATGACGAGGCGGTAGACGCGGCTGAGGAAGCGGCTGATGCCGGCTACGCCGTCTTCCTGCCAGTCGAGGTCGCGATCGGGCGGGGCGGCGAAGAGCGAATACATGCGGGTGGCGTCGGCGCCGTAGCGGGCGATCATGTCGTCGGGAGAGACGACGTTGCCCTTGGACTTGGACATTTTTGCGCCGTTTTTGATGACCATGCCCTGGGAGAACTGGCGGTCGACGGGCTCGCTGAATTGAATGAGGCCGAGGTCGCGCATGACCTTGGTCCAGAAGCGCGAATAGATGAGATGGAGGATGGCGTGCTCGACGCCGCCGATGTACTGATCGATGGGGAACCAATATGCAACTGTTTCGGTTGCAAATGGCGCTTTGTCGTTGTGGGCGTCGCAGTAGCGGTAGAAATACCAGGACGAATCGACGAAGGTGTCCATGGTATCGGTCTCGCGGCGAGCCTTGCCGCCGCATTTGGGGCAGGTGGCGTTGACGAAGTCCGGCACATTGCCGAGCGGGGAGCCGCCCTGTTGCGTGATTTCGACATTGTCGGGGAGCAGGACGGGCAATTCGATGTCGGGTACCGGAACGATGCCATCTTTCTCGCAATAAAGCATGGGGATAGGCGTGCCCCAGTAGCGCTGGCGGCTGACGCCCCAATCCTTGAGGCGGAAGGTTACGGTGGGCTTGCCGAAGCCGTGTTCCTGGGCGAAGGCTGCCATTTTGGTTTGCGCTTCCTGGCAGCCGAGGCCGCTGAAGTCGCCGGAGTTCATGAGGAGCGAGTCTTCGGTGGTGAAGGGGAGCAGGGGCTCGCGACCACCCTTTTCGTCGACGGTGTTGGAGTTGCGGGGAAGGATGACTACTTTGATTTCGAGGTCGTACTTCTTCGCGAATTCGAAGTCGCGCTCGTCGTGCGCGGGAACGGACATGATGGCGCCGGTGCCGTAGTCGAGGAGGATGTAATTGCCGACCCAGACGGGGAAGCGCTCCTGATTGAAGGGATTGATGGCGTAATGGCCGGTGAAGACGCCGTGCTTCTCAATGGCGCCGACGTCGCCGGCTTCGCGAGCTTTCTTCTGCTGATCGAGGAGCGCGGCGACGGATTCGGCGAGGGAGGGGTCGGCCGCGGCCATCTCCTTGACGAGCGGATGCTCGGGCGCGAGCTGGAGGCTGGTGGCGCCGTAGATGGTGTCAACGCGAGTGGTGAAGACGGCGATTTTTTGGCCTGTGCCCTTCACCGCTTCGTTGGCGGGAAGCAGGGCGGTGCCGTTCTTGCGGGCTTTTGCTTCGTCTTCGGGGGCGGTGGAGGCGTCTTCGACGTCAAAATGGATCTCCGCGCCTTCGCTGCGACCGATCCAGTTGCGCTGCATGGTGCGAACTTTGTCGGGCCAGCCGTCGAGTTTCGAGAGGTCGTCGAGGAGTTCCTCGGCGTATTTGGTGATGCGGAGGAACCACTGCTCGAGGTCGCGCTGATCGACGAGCTGATCTTCATGCCGCCAGCAGCAACCATCGACGACCTGCTCATTGGCGAGGACGGTGGCGCACTGCGGGCACCAGTTGACCTTGCTCTTTTTGCGATAGGCGAGGCCGCGCTCGAACATGCGCAGGAAGAACCACTGGTTCCAGCGGTAGTAGTCGGGGAGGCAGGTGGTGATTTCGTTGGACCAGTCGTAGGCGAAGCCGATGCGGTTCATTTGCCGCTTCATGGCGGCGATGTTGGAGAGGGTCCATTCGCGGGGGGGCGTGTTGTTTTTGAGGGCAGCGTTTTCGGCGGGGAGACCGAAGGCGTCCCAGCCCATGGGGTGGAGGACGTTGTAGCCGCGCATGCGCATTTGGCGGGCGAGGGCGTCGCCGATCGAATAATTGCGAACGTGGCCCATGTGGAGCTGGCCGGAGGGGTAGGGGAGCATCTCCAGCACGTAGTACTTGGGCTTGGCGGAGCTGGGCGGCTCGGCGGCGTAGAGGTCGGGCTGGGCGGCCCAGCGTTCGGCCCAGCGGGCCTCGATTTCGGCAGGATTGTAGCGGACTTCCTCGATCATTATCCACAGTCATGTCGTTTCCAGTTTAACGTGGGGGGGTGCCCGCACGGGAGCAGCGTTGAGCCGTATCATTGGGCCGTGGACTTGAGTGAGATCCGGCGCTATCTTCATAGGACGCCATGGGGCGACTTTCCCGATGTCTTGATTTGCGCTAGCGAGCCAGTGGCGACGAGGCATCCGCTGTATGCAGATGCGAAAGTAGGCGATCCAAAGGCAGCCGATGGGCTCGTGGAGGATATCCTTTCGGATGCCATGTGCGAGACCATTGGAAGGCGTGTTGGGGTGCGACGACCTAACCTGATAGCCGTACATGCTGTCGAGAATGCGGGGATGAACGCGATACCCCGGGTATTTGGACGTCGATTGGCCCAGCGGTTTGGTCTAAACCTTGAAAGTGGTATCGTCCAGCTTAATCGGGTGACCCACACAAGGGCAGACGGTTACCACCGTTTAGCGTTTCCGGCGGTGTTCGATGGGAATCTTCGAGAGGCTGATTACGTCTTGATTGATGATTTTGTGGGCCAAGGTGGCACCCTCGCCAACCTTCGGGGCCACGTTCAAATGCGCGGCGGAAATGTAATCGGAGCAATTTCACTCGCGGGCAAAGACCGTTCAGCTCAACTTCGATTGAGCGAGGAAACGCTCCAGAAATTGAGGACCAAACATGGCGAGCAGCTTGAAGAATGGTGGTATGCCACTTTCGGCTACGGCCTTGATCGACTCACTGAATCAGAAGCATCCTATCTCTGCAGATCCGACGATTTTGTCACCATCACAACTCGCCTTGCTGCAGCAAGGGGAGCCTGAAATCGACGAAGTTCTGGAGGAAGACGAAGAGGTAATTCCCTTTCAATACGACATCTCCACCAGTGGAAGGGACTACGACGTCCTCGATTTGGTAGGTCGCTTGAATAAGGGGGACATTGTCATACCCAAATTTCAAAGAGGATACGTGTGGTCGCTGAAGGACGCTTCTCGATTCATCGAATCACTTCTTTTTGGGCTACCCGTACCAAATATCTTCCTTTCTGTGGAACCCGATACGCAGAAACTATTGGTCGTTGACGGGAGACAAAGGTTATCCACGATTCAATATTTCTATGAAGGAATATGGCCGATCGCGAAGCGAGAGTTTGCGCTCAAGGGAACTGGAGAAAAGGGAAGATACGAGGGGGCGACGTACAAGACCCTTTCCGACGCCGATAAGCGAAGGCTGGACCATGCCCCACTGCGGGCAAGCATAATCAAACAAGATCAGCCCAGCGAGGATAGCAGCAGCATCTATCACGTCTTCGAGAGGCTCAACACGAGCGGCGTATCTCTTACACCTCAGGAGATTCGTGCGGCAATTTATCACGGCGAATTTAGCGATTTGATCGGCGACCTCAATAAGAACAAGTTCTGGAGAGAGATCTATGGGGCGGAGAACAAGTTCATGCGCGATCAGGAGCTCATCCTGAGATTCTTTGCCTTTTATTACAATGTCCAGAATTACAAAGCACCCATGAAGGAATTTCTGAATAGATTCATGGCGTGGAATCGGCACCTACTAAGAATTCCCGGCGACAAGCTAATCGCGCAGTTTTCGGAAGCGATCGGTATTGTTTTTGAAGCGGTTGGAAAGCAAGCCTTTCGTCCGATACGGCCGTTGAACACGGCCGTCTTCGATTCGGTCATGGTCGGTATTGCAAAGCGGCTGGCAGGCGGGCGTAGTGTGTCCGTGACCGGAGTACGTCGGGCTTACGACCTCCTCGTCGCAAATGAAGATTTCCTCGCGATTACCCAGCACTCAACGGGCCATCCGACAAATGTCGAAAAGCGCTTTGAACTCGCAATCGCCGCATTCGAAACGGCAGATTAATTTTCAATCAATCAATTCCCTCAGTGTTTGGAGGTTCCTGCGGTCGTCATCTTCTTCGTCTACGGGGGTTTCGGCGATGAAGGCGCAGTGCGCGAAGCGGGGGTCGTTGAGGAGGCGGCGGAACGGGGGCAGGCCCATGGTTCCCTGCCCGATGTGCTGGTGGCGGTCGAGTTTGGAGCCGCGGGGGGCTTTGGCGTCATTCATGTGCCAGACGCGGACGTTGCTGATTCCGATGGTGTTGTCGATGAGGGCCACGGTTTCCTGGTAGCCGGGGGCGGTGACGAGGTCGTAGCCGGCGACATGGCAGTGGCAGGTGTCTAGACAGGCGCCGGTGGGGACGATGGGGCGGAGCTTGTCGAGGAGTTGGGCGACTTGCTCGAAGCTGCCGCCGAGGGAGAATTCGGCGCCGGCGGTGTTTTCGATGAGGATTTTGAAATCGCAGGCGTCGAGGGAGATGCCTTCGATGGATTGGGCGATGGAATCGGCGGCGAGGTTGAGGCCTTCTTCGCGGGTGAGGCCGCGCCAGGAGCCGGGGTGGAGGACGAGGAATTCAGCGCCCAGGGTGAGGGCGCGCTTGATTTCGCCTCGAAAGGCCGCGATGGATTTTTGGCGGACGATGTCGGACTGGCTGCAGAGGTTGACGAGGTAGCTGGTATGGATGACGAGGGGAGCGCAGTCGTACTGGGTGCGGAGGGCGCGCATCTGTTCGCAGTGCCCGGGCTGGAGCTGGGCGGGACGCCACATGCGGGGGCTGGAAGAGAAGATTTGAAAGCAGTTGGCGCCGATCTCGTGGGCGCGCTCGGCGGCGCGGAAGACGCCTCCGGCGGTGGAGAGATGGATGCCGATGCGGGGTGTGGACATGGACGGGTCCAGTGTACGGGGAGCGGGGGGTGAGGATTGGGGTTCAACGATCCGGCTTACAATCAGGAGCACGCAATACGGGTGAAAAAGGACGGCACGGCATGATTTTGGGGATGAGCTTATCTCTGTTTACGACGGTGCATGTGGTGATCAGCCTGGTCGCGATTTGCGCTGGGTTTGTGGTGGCGGCGGGGATGGTTGGGAGCCGGAAGCTTTCAGGGTTGACAGCGTTTTTTCTGGTGATGACGGCGCTGACCAGCGGAACGGGATTTTTGTTTCCGTACAAGGGCGTGACGCCAGGGATTGTGATCGGTGTGGTTTCGATGGTGGTGCTGCTGCTGGCGGCGGTAGCGCGGTACGGCGGCAACATGGTGGGGACGTGGCGGCCGACGTGGGTAATTTCGGCGATGGTGGCGCAGTATTTGAATTTCTTTGTTTTCTGGGTGCAGGTGTTCGATAAGGTGCCAGCCCTGCACAACATGGCTTCGCGGCAGAAGGAGACGCTGTTTGCGGGGGCGCAGTTGGCGTCGCTGGTGGCGTTTGTGTTGTGGACGGTGTTGGCGGTCCGGCGGTTTAAGCCGGAGACGGAGTGAGGGCGGGCCGGGTCCACTCGCGCCAGTGACCTTGGTGTAGGGCCCCGCGTGCGGGATGGGGATGGGTCGCGCTACCATGAAGGGTTATGCAACAGGAGCGGGAACGCGCGGTGGTTTGCCTGTCCGGGGGGATGGATTCGTGCGTTTGCGCGGCTCTGGCGGCACGGGATTATGACGCCTATGCGCTGCACTGCAGCTATGGGCAGCGGACGGAAGAGCGGGAACTGAAGTCGGCGCGGGGCGTGGCGGAGGCGCTGGGGTTTAAGGAGTTTCTGCACCTGCGGCTGGATCTGTTCCGGCGGATTGGCGGGTCGGCGCTGACCGATGAGCGGATTCATGTGCCGGAAGTGAAGGCAGGGGCGGAAGCGATCGGGGCAGAAACAGGTTCGGAAATTCCGGTAACCTATGTGCCGTTCCGGAACGCGCATTTTTTGTCGGCGGCGGTGAGCTGGGCTGAGGTTTTGGGGGCGAGGACGGTGCTGATTGGGGCGGTAGAGCAGGACAGCTCCGGATATCCGGACTGCCGGCCGGCGTATTATGCGGCGTTCCAGGAGCTGATTCGCCAGGGAACGAAAGAGGGCGACATCCTGGTGAAGACGCCGCTCATCCACATGAGCAAGAAGGAGATTGTGGGGCTGGGAGTTGAACTGGCTGCGCCGCTGGATTTAACGTGGTCATGCTATTCGGGATCGGAGGCCGCATGCGGCGTATGCGAGAGCTGCGCACTGCGGCTGCGGGCCTTCGAGCAGGCAGGCGTGAGGGACCCAATCCGTTACGCGACGAGGAATTAGTTAGGGCGAAGGATTCGGGAACAGGAATTTGGAAGCAGGGATTCAGGAGCACGCGGCAGCTTATGACGCCGCGATGCGATCCACAGGAGAGGAAATGAATATGAAGAGGAAGAGTCTTTGGTCGTGCTTCATGCTGGCCGCACTTATTGTTTTGGTATTGCCCATGGCGCAGAAAGCGGGCGCTCAATCGGGAGCTGCGGGATCGGGAAAAGTTCATGGATTGATTACGGATCCTTCGGGAGCTCCGGCTCCGGCGGGTACAGTCACGTTGTACAAAGGCGGGATGACGTCGCCGACACAGGACCCGGATTACTCATTCCCGGTGGACGCGAACGGGAACTTCAAGGGCGACAACGTGAAGGCCGGATCGTACTCGCTGATTTTCCGGGCTCCGGATACGCCAAAGGACAAGGTGCTGGATCAGCTGGACAACGTGCAGGTGACGGCGGGACAGGATACGGAAGCGAACTTCGATATGTCGCGCCAGGCGTACCTGGACAAGCTGTCGCCGGAAGAGCGGAAGGCGATTGCAGCGACGCGGGCGAAGAATGCGGCGATTCTGAAAGAGAATTCGACGATTAAGAATCTGAATGGCGACCTGGCAAAAGCACGGGCGGACGACAAGAATAAAGATTATTCAGAGGCGGCGGCGTTGATGCAGAAGGACGCGAACATTAAGCCGGATGCGGCGGTGCTGTGGATTGAGCTGGGGATGGCGCAGGCGGGGCTCAAGCAATGGGCGGATGCGGAAACGAATCTGCAAAAGGGCATCACGATGGATGCGGCGGTCAAGAAGCCAGATCCAGGCATGGAAGGCGCTGCGGAAGACAAACTGGGCGAGTCGTATGCGTCGGATGGAAAGATTCCTGAAGCGGAAGCGGCGTACGATGCGGCGGCGAAGGTGAACCCGGCGAGCGCGGGAATGTATTACGAGAACGAAACCATCATGATGGATCGGGAAGGGCAGACGCTGCCGGCGGCGGCCGACGCGATTGTGCCGTCCGCAGACAAGGCAATTGCTGCCGATCCGACTCGGGCGATTCCCTACTATCTGAAGGGGCGGGCGTTAGTCGCGAAGGCAACGATCGATCCGAAGACGCAGAAGATCGTGGCCCCGCCGGGATGCCAGGAGGCCTACGAGAAGTACCTGCAGTTGGCGCCGACTGGTCCATTTTCCGGGGACGCGAAGTCGGTTCTGGCGGAGATGGCGGAGACGCAATCGACCAGCTACAAAGCGAAGAGGCACTAACGGCTGGACGAAAGACGGATGAGAAGGGCGCCGCGCGAGCGGCGCTCTTCTTTTTTGGCGATAATTTGGCGAGACGATCGAGGGTTTCCGGAATGGTGCTGAGTTACGAGGAAGCGGCGGCGGCAGTGCATGCAGCAGCGGAGCGGGTGCGCGGGCGTCCAACGGTGGAGCGGGTACCGCTGCTGGATGCGGTCGGACGGGTGTTGGCGGAGGCCGTGCGGGCGGATCGGGATCAGCCGCCGTTTCCGCGGTCGACGCGGGATGGGTTTGCGTGCCGGGCAGAGGATTTGGCGCGGGAGACGCTGCGGGTGATGGGTCAGTTGCGCGCGGGTGAGGCGTGGGCGGGCGGCGAGATTGGGCCGGGAGAAGCAGTGGAGATTATGACGGGAGCGCCGGTTCCTGCGGGCGCCGACTGCGTGGTGATGGTGGAACACGTGGCGGTGACGGATGACGGGGTGGCGCTGGCGGGAACGCGGAAGGTGGCTGCGGGCGAGAACGTTGTTCCGGCGGGGGCGGAGGCGCGGGCGGGGGATGTGGTGATTCCGGCGGGGCGGCGGATGGGGGTGACGGAGATTGGGGCGGCCGGGGCGTGCGGTGCGGCGGAGGTTGCGGTGCTGGCGCGGCCGCGCGTGGCGATTCTGGCGACGGGGGACGAGCTAGTGGAGGTGGCGGAGACCCCGCTGGCTTATCAGATTCGTAACTCGAACAGTTACAGTTTGGCGGCGCAGGTGGCGGCGGCGGGCGGAGAGCCGGTGATTTTCGGGATTGTGCCGGATGAGCAGGCGGCGACGGAACGGGCGATTGCGAAGGCTAGCGAGGCTGATCTGGTGCTGCTGACGGGCGGCGTGTCGATGGGGAAATTCGATTTTGTGGAGCAGGCGCTACTGGCGCTGGGAGCGGAGTTTTTCTTTACGGGGGCGCGGATTCAGCCGGGAAAGCCGGTGGTGTTTGGAAAATTGCCGGAAGCTTATTTTTTGGGATTGCCGGGGAATCCGATTTCGACGATGGTGACGTTTGCGATGTTTGCCGCGCCGCTGGTGCGGGCGCTGGCGGGCGAGACGGAGGTTGAGCCGCGGTTTGTGCTGGCACGCGTGGAGGCAGAGGTGCGCGTGCAGGCGGGGCTGACGCGGTTTTTGCCGGCGCGGATGGAGAGCGATGTGCGGGGGGCGCGGGTGCGGCGGATTGCGTGGCAGGGGTCTGGGGATTTGGCGGCGGCGGCGCGGGCGAATGGTTTTTTGGTGGTACCGGAGACGGCGGATGGGTTGAGGGTTGGGGAGATTGCGGCGGTGTTGGTGTTGTGATGAGTTCATGTCCCACCTCGAAGACGTGGAGCTTCGACGAGGGCGCCGGCCTAAAGGCCCACATGATCGGGCCGTTGACGCCAGGCTGAAGCCTGGCTCTTTTGCCGCCGCCCTCCGCTTTCGCTTCGGGCCCGAATGGCAAGTGCAGAGCAACCGCAGGTCCTTCGACTGCGTTGGCCGCGCAAAGCGCGACCAACTCCGCTCAGGATGACATTTTCATTTTTCTTTATAGATTTGTTTAGGCGCCAGGCAAAGACAACCACAAGGTCCTTCACTTCGTTCAGGATGACAGGTGGGGGCGGGGTTGTGAGGCGAGGAAGGCGTAGAGGGCTACTCCGCAATAGGCGACTACGGGGACAGCGTAGGCGAGGGCTACGCCGTGGCCGATTTCTGAGAGCTTGCCCATGGCTGGCGTGAGGACGGCCCCTCCGATGATGGACATGACGAGGATAGAGCCGCCGAGTTTGGTTTTGTCGCCCAGTTCCTTGATGCCGAGCGCGAAGATCGTCGGAAACATCGAGGACATGAAGAAGCTGGTGAGGAAGAGACTCCACATGCCGAGCCAGCCGGGATGGAGCACGGCGACGAGGGCGAGCGCCGTGTTGGCGAGGGCGTAGAAGCCGGTGAGGCGATGCGGGCGGACGTGCTGCATGATCCACGCCGAGAAGAAGCGACCGACAGCGAAGGCGGCGAGGGTGCCGGTGAGCAGGTATCCGGCGACGCGTTCGGGGACGCTGGTGTATTGCTGGGCGTACTGGATGAAGTAACTCCACGTGCCGACCTGGGCACCGACGTAGAGGAATTGGGCGGCGACGGCGGCGATGAAGTGCCCGCGCAAGAGGCTGCCGGGGCGCTGCGGCGTGGCGGCGGGATCGACAGCGTGTTCCGTGCCGACGTGCGGGAATTTGGTACGCGCAATGATGATGGCGAGAAGAAAGACGATGCCGGCGAGGACCAGATAGGGATGAACGACGCGCAGGATTTCTGAGCGGAGATAGGCCTGGTATTGATGCTGGGCCTGGAGGGCGGCGATTTGATCGGGCTTGAGCTCGATGCCGGAGAAGATGAAGACGGTGCCGAGGAACGCACCTCCGATGGAGCCGAGGGGATTGAAGGCCTGAGCAAAATTGAGGCGGCGCTCGGAGGTGCGGGGGTCGCCCATTTCCGCGATGAAGGGGTTGGCGGAGGTTTCAAGAAACGAGAGGCCGCTGGCGATGACGAAGAGCGCAATGAGGAAATACGCGTAGCGGTCGGCGAGCGCGGCGGGCCAGAAGAGTAGTGCGCCGGTGCCGAACAAACAGAGGCCGGTGAGGATACCGGCTTTGTAACCTGCTTTGCGCGTGACGAGTCCGGCAGGGATGGCGAGCAGGAAATAGCCCATGTAGAAAGCCGATTGCACGAGTCCCGCCTGGAGGCGGCCGATGGCGAAGGACTTCATGAACTGGCGAATGAGGATGTCGTTGAGGTTGTTCGGAATGGCCCAGAGGAAGAAGAGAGCGGTGACCACGACGAAGACGGCGAGCTGGCCTGCGGGGATGATGCGAGGCGGATTGTTGTCGGCGGAGACAGCGGGCGTGGCAGGCGCGGAGGTCAATGATGGGTCCTTTTATACGGAGAGGTTGTAGGCACGGACGGCGCTGGAGTGGAAGAGGGCTTTGCGTTCGTCTTCGGAGAGGGATTGTGCGAACCGTTCGACGGTGTGGACCCAGCCGGTGTAGGTGGTAGCGACGCGGCAGACGGGCCAGTCTGAGCCGAAGAGGAGACGCGTGGGGCCGAAGGCCTGGAGCGCGGTTTCCATGTAAGGCAGGATTTGTTCCCAGGTCCAGGATTGGTAGTCGGCTTCGGTGACGATGCCGGAGAGTTTGCAGAAGACGTTTGGGCGCTGCGCGAGCTCGGTGAGGTTGGTCTGCCAAGGATGAAGAGCGCCGGTACGGATGGGGGGCTTAGCGATGTGGTCGAGGACGAAGATTTGGTTGGGGTGACGATCGATTAAGTGGATGGCGGCGGGGAGCTGGTGGTGGACGATGAGAAGGTCGTAGGTGAGATTGAGGGGGTGGAGTTGGGCGAGGCCTTCGTTGAAAGAGATGCGATCGAAGAATGAATCAGGCTCGGCCTGGAGTACGTGGCGGACGCCTTTGAGCCAGGGGTTTGGGGAGAGGCGCTCCAGGAGTTCGCCGATGTTGGGATCGGTGAGCGGGACCCAGCCGACGACGCCGGCGATGAAGGGGTTTGCGGCGGCCAGTTCGAGGAGCCAATCGGTTTCGGTGAGGGTTTGGCGGGCCTGGACGGAGACGACGGCGTCGATGGCTGCGGGGCGGATTTCTTCGGCGAGATCGGGGGGGAGAAAGTCGCGGCGAATCCCAGCCATGGCGTCCTCGATCCAGCCATATTCAGCGGGCGTGTAATGCCAGAAATGATGATGCGCGTCGATGCGCGGATAAGACATGACGTTACGGCCTTTGCGATTGGCCGCTATTCTATCTGCGCGGGTGCGTGAGCCGCCAGCGGGCGCGGCGAAAGGGGCTATCGATGAGAGCTATGGTGCTGGAAGCTCCGGGACGGGCGGGGATGGCGCAGATCCATCACCCGGGCAATCCCAAGGCAGACGAAGTTTTGCTGCGGGTGCGGGTGGTGGGGATGTGCGGATCGGATTTGAGCTCGTTCGCGGGAAGGAACCCGCTGGTGAGCTATCCGCGAATCCCGGGACACGAGATCGCGGCGACGATTGAGGAGAGGGGCAGGGATGTGCCGCAGGAATTTGCGGTGGGGATGGCGGTGACGATGCTTCCCTATTCGAACTGCGGCGTATGCGCGGCGTGCTTGCGGGGCCGGGTGAATGCGTGCAGGAATAATCAGACGCTGGGCGTGCAGCGGGACGGGGCGATGACGGAGTTCATTCTGGCGAAGTGGACGAAGCTCAGGACGGCGCCGGGATTACCGCTGCGCACGCTGGCGATGGTGGAACCGCTGACGGTGGGCGCGCACGCGGTGCGGCGGGGACGCGTGACGGCGGACGATACGGTGCTGGTGATTGGTTGCGGCGCGGTGGGGTTGGGCGCGGTAGCAGCGGCGGCGTTTCGCGGAGCACGGGTGATCGCGATGGACCAGGATGCGGCGAAGCTGGAGCTGGCGCGGCGAGCAGGCGCGCAGGATGCGGTGGATTCGCGGGAGCACAAAACGGCGGAGGTGGTTGGGCGCGCGAAACATGGCGAGGGGCCGGATGTGGTGATTGAAGCGGTGGGAACGCCGCAGACGTTTCGGATGGCGGTGGATTACGTGGCTTTCACGGGACGCGTGGTGTATATCGGGTATGCGAAGGAGCCAGTGACCTACGAGACGCGGCTGTTTGTGCAGAAGGAGCTGGACATTGTGGGGGCGCGGAATGCGATGGTTGAAGATTTCGATGAGGTGATTGCGATGCTGACCGCGGGGCGGTATCCGGTGGAGGATGCGGTGAGCCTGGTGGTTCCGCTGGAGGAAGCGGCGGCAGCGCTGGCGCGATGGAACGGAGACCCGGCGTCGATGCGGAAGATTCTGGTGGAGATTGACAACCAATGACAACGATCAGGATTTTGCTGCGCGATTTTTCGGATTTTGAGAATGCGCTGGCGGCAGAGATTGCGGCGTTTCATGCGGCGCAGACGGAGATTCGCGTAGAGACGGATGTGGTGACGATCCACGAGCTGTATGACGGGATTTTTCGCGAGGGCGGGTTTCGCGAGGGGCGCTGGGACCTGGCATTTTTTGTGACGGACTGGCTGGCGGAGGCGATGGAGCGCGGGTTGCTCGAGGATTTGGCTCCGCGCATGAAGGGCGCGCCGTTGGTGGACTGGCCGGGTGGGTGGGCGCGGTCGATTGCGGAGCCGGTGTGTTTTGGCAACGAGGTTTCGAGCCTGCCGTGGCATGACGGGCCGGAGTGTTTGATCTATCGCAGAGATTGGTTTGAGGATCCTGTGGAGCGCGATGCTTTTAGTAACCATTACGGATACGATTTAGCGGTGCCGCGGAACTGGCAGGAATTTGCGGATGTGGCGCGGCACTTTACGCGGCCGGAAGAGGGGCGGTGGGGGACGCTGTTTGCGGCGTATCCGGATGGGCACAATACGCTGTACGATTTTGCGCTGCAGGTTTGGAGCCGGGGCGGATCGCTGGTGGATGCAGCGGGGCACGCGTGCGTGGACAGTGCGCCGGCGGTGAAGGCGCTGGATTATTACAGGAATATGGTGCGGGATGCGGGCGTTTGCCATCCGGACTCGCCGGAAATGAATTCGACGCAGTCGGGCGATGTGTTTTTGGAGGGCGGGGTTGCGCTGATGGTGAACTGGTTTGGATTTGCGGCGCGGAGCGAGCGGGAGGGTTCGCCATTGAAAGGCAAGGTGGGGATTGCGCCGATTCCGGCGGATGAGGGGATTGATCCGATTTCGTTGTCGGTGTTCTGGACGCTGGGGATGGCGCGGGGCAGCAAGAACAAGAGAGCGGCGTGGGAATTTTTGCGGTTTGTGGCGCGGCCGGACGTGGATTTAGCTCGCACGGAACATGGGACGGTAGGGGTGCGGCTTTCGACGTGGCGAAATGCGGAGTTGCAGGCGGCAATTCCCTGCTACCGGCGGATTGAGGAGATTTCGCTGGGAGCGCGGCGGTTGCCGCGAACGCGGAGTTTGCCGGTGTTTGCAGAGATTGTGGATGGGATTGTGATCGATGCGCTGACGACGAATGAGCCTTCGACGGAGATTTTGCGGCGGGCGCAGGTGCGGATAGACGAGGCGCGGATTGAGTTCGCATGAAGGGCGCGGAGTAAAAGACAACCGCGGGGTCCTTCGCTCCGTGTGACGCAAGAGCGCGTCACACTACGCTCAGGATGACATGTTTTTTAGTTGAGGGAGCAGGGCGCGGAAGGCGCGTCCGCGATGGCTGAGGGTGTGTTTTTGTTCGAGAGAGATTTCAGCCATGGTCGCTTCGAGTTCCGGGAGAAAAAATAAGGGGTCGTAGCCGAAGCCGCCGCTGCCGCGGGGCGCGAGGAGGATTGTGCCTTCGACAGTGCCGTCGGCGGTGAAGAGAGTTTTGCCGGCCTGGGCTAAGGCGAGGACGCAATGGTAGCGGGCGGTGCGCTGCACAATCCCTTCCATGCGATGGAGCAGGTAGAGGTTGTTGCGTTCGTCGGTTGTCGAAGCAGTGGGGGATGTGAACGAGGCGTCCTGGGCGTAACGGGCGGAGCGGACGCCGGGTTCGCCGTGGAGTGCATCGACTTCGAGGCCGGAGTCGTCGGCGAGGACGTAGCCGGAGGTGTGGCGGCTGTAGTACTCGGCTTTGAGGCGAGCGTTGCCGGCGAAGGAGGGCTGATCTTCTTCGGGAGCGGGGATGGCGTGGAGGTTGGGAAGCGGGACGATGACGATGCCCGAGGACGGACTGCATTCTGATGCGGCGATGGAGAAGTCGCGGAGCTTGCCGGAGTTGGTGGTGGCGGCGTAGAGGGTGAGGGGCACGAAGTACAGGTTACAGGTTGAAGGTTATAGGTTACAGGTTTGGATTGTGCGGGTCCCAGGCGAGGGGGCAGCCTTCGCAGATGGGGGTGCGGCGGCAGTGGGATTTCCCTACTTGCACGATGAGGGCGTGGAATTCGTTGTAGTGGCGGGCTCGTTTTTTGGGGGATTCGGACTTGCATTCGGGGGCGAAGGCTTGCTCGGCGAGGGATTGGATTTCGGAATACTTCGCGTTGTTGTGGACGAGGGAATGGCGGACGGTGATGCGGCGGAGATATTCGTCGACGACCATGGCAGGGGCATCGAGCGCGTAGAGGAGGATGGCGTCGGCGGTTTCGGGACCGACGTTGGGGAGGGCGAGGAGTTGTTCGCGCATGGATGACGGATCGGCCAGGGCGGCGTGGCGGAGGGTGTCCATGCTGCCGTTGTAGCCAGCGTCCAGGAAAGCGATAAAAGCTTTGAGGGCCGCGGCTTTGCGCAGCATGAATCCGGATGGACGAATGAGCTGGCGGAGTTCTTCTTCGGGCAGAGCGCGTAGGCCGGGGATGGAGAGGACGCCCTGTGTTTGCAGGTTGGCGATGGAGCGCTCGACGGATTTCCAGGCGGTGTTCTGGGTGAGGAAGGCGCCGATGACGACTTCAAAGGCAGATTGAGCGGGCCACCATTGCTGGGGGCCGTAGAGGGCGACGAGGTGGTCGTACATGGCGCGGAGGCGGAGTGCGTTGGCGGCGGTAGATTTTTGTTTCGCCGGGATGCGCCGTGGGGATTTTTCGGCCATGAAATTGATCTTACGTTTTGGGTACGGCGAATCGTTTGGCCGGGTTGGATGCTCTTATGAATGAGGGCACACAAACTTCCCTCAGGGGCTAATGCCCGATTTATTTAAGGCCATTTACGGCACGGCTGAAGCCGTGCCCCTTCAAAACAGGTATTTCCGCCGGGATGTGAAACCCTGCGCCCTGCAAGTGTGGTGGGTGTTTGGGCTGCATTTTGTTTTCTTAATTCAGGAGAAATGATGGATTACGTAAATCTTGGCAGGACGGGACTGAAGGTATCGCGGATTTGTCTGGGGTGCATGACGTATGGCGCGCCGGCGACGGGCGAGTTGAAGCCGGGGCGGCAGGCGTGGGCGCTGGATGAACAGCAGAGCCAGCCGTTTTTCAAACAGGCGCTGGACGCGGGGATCAACTTCTTCGATACCGCGAACGTGTATTCGAGCGGGGCGAGCGAAGAGGTGCTGGGGCGGTTTCTGAAGAAGAATGTGCGGCGCGAATCGGTGGTGGTCGCAACGAAAGTGCATAGTCCGATGCGCGATGAGCCGAATGGGCGCGGGCTTTCGCGCAAAGCGATTTTGCATGAGCTGGATGCGAGCCTGCGGCGGCTGGAAACGGACTATGTGGATCTGTATCAGACGCACCGGTGGGATTATGAGACGCCGATTGAGGAGACGATGGAAGCGCTGCACGATGTGGTGAAGGCGGGGAAGGTGCGGTACATCGGGGCATCGTCGATGTATGCGTGGCAATTCGCGAAAGCGCTGTATCTCGCGGACCGGCATGGGTGGACGCGGTTCGTATCGATGCAGAACCACTACAACCTGCTCTATCGCGAAGAGGAGCGGGAGATGCTGCCGCTGTGCCGAGCGGAGGGGATTGGGGTGATTCCGTGGAGTCCGCTGGCGCGGGGACGGCTGGCGCGGCCGTGGCAGAGCGAGCAAACGAAGCGGTCGGAAACGGATGCATTCGGCAACCGGATGTATGCGAAGACGGAAGAAGCGGACAAGGGCGTGGTGGATCGGCTGGCGGAATTGGCGCAGCAGCGGGGCGTGGCCCAGGCGACGCTGGCGCTGGCGTGGATGCTGGCAAAGCCGGGGATCACGGCGCCGATTGTGGGCGCGAGCAAGGCGCATCATCTGGAGGACGCTGTGGCAGCGCTCGACATGAAATTGACCGAGGAGGAAGTGGCGCGGCTGGAGGAGCCGTATGTGCCGCATCCGGTGCTGGGATTCAATTAGAGGCAGCGGGTAGCGGGTGGCTCGTAGCTGGCAGCGTTGCGCCTGGCGGCGGGACGCTAATGCGGGGGAGGACGATGATGTCGACGCGGCGGTTTTGGCTGCGGCCGTCGGGAGTGTCGTTGGCGACGACGGGATGGTATTCGGCATAGCCGGCGGCGGAGAGACGGCCGGGGGCGAGGTGGTGATCGACGATGAAGGTTTTGGCGAGTTCTGTGGCGCGCGCGGTGGAGAGCTCCCAGTTGGAGGCGAATTGCGGGGTGTGGATGGGGACGTTGTCGGTGTGGCCCTCGATGCGGAGGTCGTAGGGCGTGGCGGCGACGGTGGTGGCGATGCTGTCGAGGGTGGCGCGGGACTGCGGGTGGGGTGTAGCGGAACCTGAGTCGTAGAAACCCGCTTCGCGGAGGGAGATGACGAGGCCGTCGCGTCCGAGGCGAAGGGCGATGACGTGCTCGGCGATCTGATTGGAGAGCAGGCCGGTGAGGCGGGCCTGCAGTTCCTGCAGGTCGCGCTGGACTGCAGGGGATGCGGAGAGATCGTCGCCGAGGATGACGTTGACGGGAGCGACGGAGTCGTGCGAGTCGGCGAGAGAGCCGGAATGCTGCGTGGAGGGGACGGACGACGGAATGGCGGAAGGAAAGATTCCCATGGCCTGGAAGGCGGACTGGATGGATTGCGCGACCTGGGTTTGCTTGTGCTGGTCGGCGCGAGAGCTGGCATAGAGGACGACGAAGAAGGCGAAGAGCAGGGTGATGAAGTCGGCGTAGGAGACGAGCCAGCGGTCGTGGTGGGAGGATTCGGCGGGTTTGCGTTTGCGCCGGGTCATCGGCGGGCCTGCTTTTTGCTGCTGGCAGGGGAACTGGAGCGTTGGCCGCGGAAGCTGGCCAGCTTGATTTCGATCATGCGGGGATTCATGCCTTCGACGATGGAGATGACGCCTTCGAGAGCCATTTCCTGGAGGCGTTCGTCGTCGCGGGCGCGCTGGCGAAGCTTGCCGGCGGCAGGCAGAAAGAAGAGGTTGGCGGAGCCGACACCATAGATGGTGGCGACGAAGGCGACAGCGATGCCGCGGCCGACTTCGTCCATGTGGTCGAGGTGCTGCATGACCTGGATGAGGCCGATGACGGCGCCGATGATGCCGATGGTGGGAGAGAATCCGCCAGCGGATTCAAAGACGGCGGGGATGCGGGCTTCATTTTCCGTGCCGTTGATGATCTGGACTTCCATGATGCGGCGGAGTTCGGTGGGCTCGGTACCGTCGACGGCGAGCATAAGGGCCTGGCGCAGGAAGGGATTGGCGACCTGGGGGAGATCCTGGTCAAGGGAAACGATGCCGCTGCGGCGTGCTTTGTTGGCAAAGCCGACGATCTGGTGAAGCATGGCATCGCCCTGGTCGGAGCGGTGGAGGAAGATGCGGGCGAGGCGCTGGGCGGCGGTGACGACGGTGGACATGGAGAACTGGAGCATGACGGCGCCAAGGGTTCCGCCGAAGACGATCATGGCGGCGGTGGGCTGCACGACCTGGCGGATGTGGCCGCCCTCGAGCAGGAGTCCGGCGAGAATGCCGGCCAGCGCGAGGAGAATGCCGCCGAGGCTACCTGCATCCATGGGGATTATTCCTGGGGCTCAGTGAAGGTGGGAGGAGTGGGGTTAGCGGAGTTGCGAGGACTGGGTTCAGGAGCGGGGATGGGGGCGGGGGTCCAGGCGAGGGCCTGGAGGTAAGCGGCGGATTCGCCGAAGACGCGGGCACGATAGGCGATGGTGCGATTGACGACGTCTTCGCAGCTTTCGAGAACGACAATTTTCTCGCCGTTGACGAGGGTGAGCATGGTGTCCGGCGAGGACTCAGCATATTTGATGAGGTCGCTGTTGACGACCAGGGGATTGCCATTGAGGCGAGTGAGGTGAATCATGGAGCGGCGTCTCCGGGGCCTGCTGGATCTCTTATCGGCGGGAGGGGGCGAGGATTGAGTGAGTAAGTTCTGGTGAGGGACAGTGTGGAGGCGCGCGCACGCTGCTGGCCAAACGGGGAAGGTGCGGTAATGGGGGGAAAGCGGGGGCCGATGAAGGGGGTGAGATCAAACGGTTCCCGGGAGTGACTTGAGGCTGAAGGCGCTCTGTTCAGGAACCCAAAATTCAGAAGGGGAGAAATACCATGCCATTGGGAGTCCTGAACAACATTTCGGCTGTGTATGCCGAAAACAACCTGAATCAGACGCAGGCCAGCCTGCAAACCACACTGCAGCAGCTCTCGTCCGGTTCGCGCATCAACTCCGGAGCGGATGACGCGGCCGGCCTGTCGATTGCAGACGGCCTGCAGGCGAACTCTTCCGCACTCACCCAGTCTTCGAGCAACGCCAGCGCGGGTGTTGGCTTTCTGCAGGTGGCGGATGGCGCGCTGTCGCAGGTCACCAATCTGTTGAACCGGGCTGTGACGCTGGCTACCGAAGCCGGCGGCGGAACGTTGTCGAGCTCGCAGTTGAGCGCGGCCAACCAGGAGTACAGCGACATTCTGACGCAGATCGGGACGATCGGCAGCACCACGGAGTACAACGGAATCTCAGTGTTCACGTCGGGCAGTGGCTCATCGAGCGCGCTGGCTGCATCGGCCTTCACGCAGGCTGCGAAGAGCGATCCGTTGAAGGTCAGCCTGACGCAGGGCGATACGCTGAGCGGATCGATCACCATCAACTCCACGGGTGGAACAACCGCGGGGACGGACATCGTGAACCTGGCCAGCTACAGCGGCCTGGCGAGCGAGAACCAGCAAACCGCGAACGCAGCGGCCACGTCACTGAGCGCGAGTCTGAACGCCAACCTGGGCGCGACGACTGGATCCACGTATGCGGTTTCGGTTGCAGCCGGCGTGGTTTCGATCGCCACCAGCGGCGGCGGGAGCGCGAACGAAGTGCTGTCGGTCACCGCCAGCAACGCAACGCAGACACCGCAGAGCGCGTCGGCGGTCAACATCTTCACCAGCGATGGCACTGCAGCCGGCAGCTATAACTACTCTGTGACCGCGGGAACGCTGACGGACGGAAACGTGGGCAGCTCCGACAGCAGTTCAGGAGCGGGCAGCCTGGTAACCGCGACGGTGGGCAGCACGGTCTACGACGGCGGCACATCCGCAGGCGCGGGCGCCGGCACCAGCCTGACCGGCACGACCCTGAGCAGCCAGGGCGACGCGGAAGCCGCTCTGCAAACTGTGACCAACGCCATCAACGCCGTCGCTTACCAGCGCGGCCAGGTGGGCGCGAACATCAACACGCTGACGGCGGCATCGAACATCGCCAGCGCCGAGCAGACCAATGTGCAGTCGGCACAGAACACGATCACGGCGACGGACTATGCTGCGGCGACGTCGAACATGTCAAAGTACGAAATCCTGACCCAGACCGGCATCAGCGCTCTGGCCCAGGCGAACAGCACGGAACAGATGGTGACCAAGCTGCTGCAGTAACCCTCCTCGAAGCAGTTGGCGGGGAGCTTCTTTTCCAGGGCGGGCCACAACGGCCACGCCCTGGGGGTGGAGGCTCCCCGCTCTTTTTGTTAGCGGTTTTTAAGGATGGGCGGAGAGGCGGGGCCACGGTACTGCTGGTGCAGGGCTGGGGTGCAGGACGCTCCGGAAAGCGGCGATCACGAAGCTATGGGCAGTGTTGGGATCTCATTTGGCAATCCGACCAGCGGGCAGGGATTCGATGTGTCGTCGACCGTGAGCCAGATCGTGGCGAATCTGCAGGCGGTGGAGACGCCGTGGCAGAACCAGCTGACCACGTTGAAGGCGCAGGACACAGCGCTGACGGGCATCGGAACGGATTTGAGCACGCTTTCGAGCGCGCTGAGCTCGCTGAGCAATTTCGACGGGATCTTTTCGCAGATGGAGGGATCGAGCTCGGATAATTCGGTGGTGGAGTTGACGTCGGCGACGGCCGGCGCGGTGGCGGGCAGCTACACGCTGGTGGTGAGCCAGCTGGCGCAGACCTATTCGTATTCCGGGACGGCGGTGGGCGCGAAAGATACGCTGGCCGGGTCGCTGGAGATCAACGGACAGACGGTCACGATTTCCGACGGGGCGGCAACGGACAGCAGCGGGAATACGATTCCGGCGAACAACACGCTGTCGTCGCTGGCCTCGTATATCAACTCAGGAGATTACGGAGTCACGGCGACCGTGGTGACGGGGACAAAGGGATCGCAACTGGCGCTGATGAGCGACACGAGCGGGGCAGGCGGAGCGGTGACCGTGGACGGCAGCGCGCTCACGGATACGACGACCAGCGTGACGGGCATGACGTTTGGCCAGGTGCAGCAGGGGCAGGATGCGGAACTGAGCGTGGATGGGGTTTCCACTACGAGTGCTTCGAACACGGTGACGACGGCGATTCCGGGCGTGACGATGCAGTTGCTCCAGGCAGCGCCGGCAGAGTCGGTACAGGTCGAAATCACCACGGATACGACCGATGTGGAGTCGGCGGTGAGCACGTTTGTAAGCGCCTACAACACGGTGGTGGGGGATTTGAACGCGCAGGAGGGGGACGATGCGTCAGGCAATCCGGAGCCGCTGTATGGGAGCCCGGATCTGGCGTTGTTGCAGGAGCAGCTGCAGGAATCGCTGACCTTCGTGCAGTCGTCGGGAGCGATTACGTCGTTGTCGCAACTGGGCATTACGGCTAACGATAACGGAATGCTGTCGCTGGATTCGAGCACGCTGGACAGCGCGCTGGACAGCAACTATCAGGATGTTGTGAATTTTTTTCAGGCCGATAACAGTTTTGGGGCGGCGATGACGACGACCCTGAACAATCTGGGAAACAACGATCCGGACGGGGTGATTTATCTGGCGCTGACCCAGGATTCGGCGCAGGAGTCGCAACTAACGACGAACATCAGCAACGAACAGAGCACGATCAGCGCGCAGCAGACGCAGCTGACTACCGAATTGAATGAGGCCAACTACACGCTGGAGGAGATTCCCTCGCAGCTGGACGAGGTCAACGAGATGTACAGCGCGATCACCGGTTACAACGAACAACCCAACGGCTGAAGCGCGGGGCGGGAGCAGCGGAGGAGCATGAATTATCAGCAGCAGGCCATTGCGGGCATGAATCCGGTGGAGTTGGTGGTAGCGCTCTACGACGGCATGGTGCGGTTTCTGTATCAGGCGATCGCGGCGATTGAGAACCACAACGTGGAAGAGCGGCGAACGGCGCTGGGCAGGGTGCTGCAGATCCTGATGCATTTGCAGTCGCGGCTGCGGATGGATGTAGGCGGCAATTCGGCAAAGGCGCTGTCGGAGTTCTATGCATCGATCTTTGCGCTTTGTCTGGAGGGCTCGCGTCTGGGATCCCCGGAGCGATTGAAAGAGGCGATCGGGTGCATTCGGGATGTGCGCGAGGCATGGAGCGTTGCGGCGCGGGATCCTGAGGTGCTGAAGATGCTGAGCAGTGGGAGCGCTCCGGGGCCGGTGATGATGGCCGCGAGTGTGCGCGGACCGGTGGAGCCGGCGGGATCGAACTGGACGGCATGAGGCCAGTCGGGGGACGAGTAACGGTCAGCCGGTGACGGCGAGCTCTTCTTCGAGCAGTTGTTTCTGGTAAAGGCCGGCGTAATAACCGTTGCGAGCGAGCAGCTCTTCGTGCGTACCCAGTTCGGCGATGCGGCCGCGGACCAGGACGGCGATGCGATCGGCGTGGCGCACGGTAGAGATGCGGTGGGAGATGAGGATCGTGGTGCGTCCGGCCATGATGCTGCGGAGTTCCTCAAGAATGCGCTCTTCGGTGTAGGTATCGACGCTGGCGAGAGAGTCGTCGAGGATGAGGATGCGGGGATTGCGGAGGACGGCGCGGGCGAGGGCGGTGCGTTGTTTCTGGCCGCCGGAGAGGGTGAGGCCGCGTTCGCCGACGAGGGTTTTGAAGGCATTGGGAAAGAGTTCGACTTCTTCGCGGATGCGGGCGGCTTCGGCAGCGCGTTCGACGGCTGCCTGGGAAGCACCGGCAACGCCGAAGGCGATGTTGTCGCGGATCGAGGTGCTGAAGAGGAAGGTTTCCTGCGGCACGAATCCGACAGCGGATCGCAGGGAGTCGAGGGGGTAGTCGCGGATGGGGCGTCCGTCGATGAGGACGGAGCCGGGGGGCGCGTCGTAGAGGCGCGGGATGAGGCTGACGAGGGTCGATTTGCCGGAGCCGGTGGGGCCGACGAGGGCCAGGCTCGAGCCTGCGGGAATGTGGAGCGAAATGCCGTGCAGGACTTCTACGGGTTGGGCGGCTGAAGCCGGGTAGGCGAAGCGGAGGTCGTGGAATTCGATAGCGCCCTGGATGTCGACCTGGGCAGGGGGAATGCTGGCGGCGCGGTCATCGATGGCGGGCTCGGCAGTGAGGAGCTCGTGGATGCGGATGACGGAGGCGGTGCCGCGTTCGAAGAGATTGACCACATAGCCCAGCGCGATGATGGGCCACATGAGCATGTACATGTAGGTGGTGAAGGTGACGAAGCCCTTGATGGCGATGCGATGGGTGAGGACCTCATGGCCGCCGACGAGGAGAGCGATCACCATGCCGACGCCGAGCATGAATTCAAGCGTGGGCCAGAGCATGCCCATGAGGCGGACGAGGCGAAGGGCGCGGCGAATGTATTCCTGGTTAGAGCGCTCGAAGGCCTTGATCTGGGCTTCTTCCTGGGCGAAGGCACGAACGAGGCGGGCGCCGGAGAAGTTTTCCTGGGCCTGGGCGGAGATGTCGGAGAACATGGCCTGGATGCGCTCGAAGCGCTCGTGGATGCGGCGGCCCATGAACTGGATGAGGATGCTGGCGAGCGGCATGGGGGCCAGCGCGGTGAGGGTGAGCCAGGGGCTGATGCCGAGGAGATAGTAAAGGGACATCGCCGAAAAGAGAACGGTGTTGGCGGTGTACATGACCGCGGGACCGAGCAGCATGCGGACGGCGGCGAGGTCGTTGGTCATACGCGCCATCACGTCGCCGGTGCGGTGTTCCTGGTAGTACGAGGCGGATTGTTTTTCGAGGTGCTGGAAAAGGTCGTTGCGAAGGTCAAACTCGATGTCGCGGGAGATGCCGATGATGATCCAGCGCATGAAGAAGAGCAGAACGCCGTGGACCAGGGTAATGGCGAGGACGATGCCGGCATAGCCGAGGATCTTGTTCCAGGTGACGCCCCGGGCCAGATCGTCGGAGGCGACGCCGATGACGCGGGGAAACTGCACCCATACGGCATTGGCGGCGACGGTGCAGAGGCTTCCCCAAAGGTAGCCGCGCCAGTAGCGGCGCATGTACGGGAACAACGGTTTGAGATTG
This sequence comes from uncultured Acidobacteriaceae bacterium, assembly GCA_963817165.1. Classification (GTDB taxonomy): domain Bacteria; phylum Acidobacteriota; class Terriglobia; order Terriglobales; family Acidobacteriaceae; genus Palsa-343. The sequence continues at coordinate 246,465 of CAWFNL010000026.1, forward strand.
GCGAACATGTTGCTCCCGTCAGGTTGAGGTGCGCAGCAGAAGCCATGCGCCGGCCAGTGCGAAGAGCAGGTCAGGCGACCAGGCGGCCAGGACCGCAGGGAGCCAGCTGACGTTGCCCATATTTTCAAAGAATCCAGAGACGACGTAATAGACCATGGCAACGCAGATAGCGATAGCGATGCCGGAGAGGGATCCGCGCTTGCCCATGGAGAGCGCGAAAGGAATAGCGAGCACACCCATGACGAGGGTGATGAGCGGATACGCCAGCTTGTGATTGAGCTGGACGCGCAGCGGAACCGTGTTGAATCCGCTCTGGCGCAGGGAATGGATGTAGCGGGCCAGTTCGCCGAAGCTCATCTCAGAAGACGGGCGGACGTCGCGGGTGAAGTAAGAAGGCGGCTCGTAGACCTCAGGGAAGGTGTTGACGGCGAAGGTTTGATAGCTGGCGATGTCGGGGCCGTGGAAGGTGCGCTGCCAGCCATCTTCGAAGACCCAGGCGTGCAAATTGGGCTGCCATTCCGCGGCGGTGGCGGAGATGCGCCGGGTGAGCATGAAGGTGTTGGGGTCGAACTCGAAGACGCTGATATTGCCGAAGGTATCGATCTCCGGATCGAAGTATTGGTAGTAGAAAATCGTGCTGGGGTCGCCGTGGCGCTGGTCGCCGAACATCCAGATACGGCCCGGATGCTCGACGGTTTCCGCAGGCTTGCCCTTGATGACGTTGCGGAGCGCTTCCTGGCGGCGATTGGCCTGGGGCAGGTAGAGCTCGTCGAAGGCAAAGAGCAGGACGGAGAGAATGGCGGCGATGACGAGGACCGGCACGGTGATGCGGTAGAGGCTGATGCCGGTGGCTTTCATGGCGGTGAGCTCGCTGTTGCGGCTCATGATGCCGAAGACGACGAGGACGCCGATGAGGACGCTGAGCGGGGTGATGAGGTAGATCATGCTGGGCGTGAGGTTGAAGAGGTATTCGCCCACGGTGACCAGGGGAGTGCGATTTTTGATGATGTCGCTGAGCAGCTCAAAGAAGGTGAAGACCAGCATGAGCATGACGAAGGTGACGAGCACCATGAGGAAGGTGAGGAGGAATTCGCGGAGGACGTACTCGTCGAGGATGAGGGGAAAGCGGCCGCGGGTGGCGCGGCGAGGCGAGGGGATGCGAATGGCGCCGGTGGCGGAAGCGGATCGATCAGTGCGCAGGCGGAACCAGTTGCCGATGGAGTGGAGGGCGGTAAGAGCGGCGCCGCCGGTGGACATTTGCCGGAGGAGGATGAGGCCGCAGACGGCAAAGAGGATGTTGGCCTCCCATACGCCGAGGAAGGCGGGAATTTTGTTCTGGCGGGCGAGCGCGGTCCCGGTGGAAGAAAGGAAATAGTAGACGAAGACGAGGACGATGGTGAGGACGAAGCCTGCGCTCTTACCGCCGCGCCGTGAAGAGATGCCAAGAGGGACGCCGACGAGCATGAGGACGAGGCAGGCGGCGGGATAGGCCAGGCGCTTCTGGAATTCAATCTCGTAGAGGATGCCGTTTTTGCCGTGGGTGTGCGCGAGGAGCGTGCGATTATCCATGGCGAGGATGGGGGTATCGCTTTTGCCGAGATGAACATCTTCCTGAGCGCCGGTCTGGAGGGGAAGATCGGCGGAGGCGAAGGTGGAGACGGTAACGTCGTTGGGCTGGTCGGCGACGGGTGAATATTGGGTGCCGTCGCGCATACGCATGGTGATGGTCTGATGGGGTCCATTGACGACGGTGGCGCGGTCGGCGGTGGTGATTTTGGGCGCGTCAGGATCGGTGACGTCGGCGAGGAAGATTTTGCCCCAGTTGGCGGCGCCCTGCCCGGTGCGGACGTCCTGCACATAGAGCACGTAGTTTTTGAAGTCCTCGTAGAAGACGCGGGGCTGGACTTCGTAGGAGGCCTGGGCGCCAGCGAGTGAAGCGACTTCGCGGCTGGTGGCAGCCGTGGCTTTGGGCGCGAAGTACATGGTGTTGGCCAGGCTGACCAACCATGCAGCGACGGCGACCATGCCAACGACGCGGACGAAGCTCCATACGCCGATGCCGGAGGCGCGCATGGCGGTGATTTCGCTGTCGGCGGCGAGACGGCTGAGGCCAAGGAGAATGCCGACGAGCACCGCCATGGGGATGGTGACGGTGAACATGTCCGGCAGCATGAAGAGAACGATTTTGAGGACGGAGCCGAGGGAAGCACTATTGCGGACGATGAGTTCCAGCAGACTGGGGAGGTAGCGGATGAAGAGAACGAAGGTGAAGATCGCGCCGCCGATGAGGGCGTGCGACGAGACTTCTTTCAGAATGTAACGGGTGAGGATCCGCAGCATGAGCTACCTCACCCAGTTTATCGCGGAGTAAAACCGCGGAGGCGGAGACTGTTGGCGAGGACGCTGACGGAGCTGAGAGCCATGGCGGCGCTGGCGATAGCGGGGCTGAGCAGGATGCCGAAGGCGGGATAGAGAATTCCGGCGGCGATGGGGATGCCGAGGAGGTTATACCCGAAGGCCCAGGCGAGATTTTGGCGCATGGTGCGGAGGGCGCGGCGGGCGAGTAGGACGGCGTCGAGAATTTGGCGAGGCTCGCCATGGAGGAGGATGGCGTCGCCGGCTTCGCGCGCGAGGTCGGCGCCGGTGCCCATGGCCAGGCCAGCGTCGGCCTGGGAGATGGCAGCGGCGTCGTTGATACCGTCTCCGGCCATGGCGACGATGCGGCCCTGTTGCTGGAGTTCGCGGATTTTGGCTAGTTTCTGATCGGGAAGGAGGCCGGCCCAGACTTCATCGATGCCTGCGGATTGGGCGATGGCTTCGGCGGTGGATGGGGTGTCGCCGGTGAGCATGGCGGTGCGGATGCCGAGTTTGCGGAGTCCGGCGATGGCGGTGGGGGCGGAGGCGCGGAGGGTATCGCGGGCTTCGATGATGCCCGCAAGGGAATCGCCGCGCGCAACGTACATTAGGGTGGTTCCGGCGGCGCATTTAGAGGTTTCGGGAATGCCTATGCCGGTTTCCTGCATGAGGGAGGCGTTGCCAGCGGCAATGCGCGCGCTGTTCACCTGGCCCACGATGCCTTTGCCGGGGATAGCGCGGACGTCCTGTGCGGCGGGAGGGGTGAGGTTGCGCTGGGAGGCTGCGTCGAGGATGGCGCGGGCTAAGGGATGCTCGGAGCGCTGCTCGAGGGCGGCGGCGAGGGCGAGGATTTCGTCTTCGGTGGCGTTGATGGCGTGGATTGCAGTGACGGTGGGCTTGCCCTGGGTGAGAGTGCCGGTTTTGTCGAAGACCAGGGTGTCGATGCGGGCGAGGCGTTCGAGGCTTTCGCCGCCTTTGAAGAGGACGCCGAGTTGAGCGCCGCGTCCGATGGCGACGGTGAGGGCGGCGGGAACGGCGAGGCCCATGGCGCAGGGGCAGGCGATGACGAGGACGGCGACGGAGACGGCGAAGGCGCGGCCACCGCCTCCGCCAGCAAAGATCCAGATGAGGAATGTGGCGAGGGCGAGGCCGAGCACGACGGGAACGAAGACGGCGCTGACGCGGTCGGCTAGCTGCTGCATGGGAGCGCGGGAGGATTGCGCTTCTTCGACGAGGCGCATCATTTGGCCGAGGACGCTGTCGGCTCCGATGGAGGTGGCGCGGTATTCGAGGACTCCGTCGAAGTTGAGGGAGCCGCCGATGACGCGGTCGCCGGGTTTGCGGGGAACGGGGAGAGATTCGCCGGTGATGAGGGACTCGTCGATGGAGGTTTCGCCCGAGAGGATGAGGCCGTCGACGGGAACGCGCTCGCCGGGGCGCAGGATGACGATGTCGTTGCGCACGACCTGGGCGAGGGGGACTTCGACTTGCAGGCCATCGCGGAGAACGCGCGCGGAGTGGGGCTGCAATTTCATGAACTCGTGGAGGGCGTCGAGAGTGCGGCGCTTGGCGCGGGCGTCGAGCCAGCGGCCGAGGAGCAGAAAGCCGAGGATGAGGAGGACGGCGTCGTAATAGACATCGGGCTTGAGGCCGTAGCGCGTGAAGAGCGATGGCGCGAGGGTTGCGGTGACGGAGTAAGCGAAGGCAGCGCCGGTGCCGAGGGCGACGAGGGTGTTCATGTTGGTGCCGCGGTGGAGGGCGGCGGTCCAGGCGGCGCGGTAGATGATGCCGCCGCCCCAGAACATGCCGGCGAGAGTGACGGCGAGCATGACGTAGTCGAGGGTGTGGGGCGGAATTTGGAAGAGGATGGGAGCAGCGGGGGCGAGCCACTGATGCGCGTTCATGAGCAGCAGGACGAAGAGGCCGGCGGCGAGGGTGAAGAGGGCTTTGGCGCGGAGTGGGCCTTCGTCTGATGCGGTGTCGGTGGGCGGCGCTCCGGGTTCAGCGGGAAGCGCGGCGTCGTAACCGGATTCGCGGACAGAAGTGATGAGATCCTGGGGCTGGGTGAGCGCGGGGTCGAAGCTGACGCGCGCGGAATTGGTGAGCAGGTTGACGGAGGCTTCGCGGACACCGTTGGTGGAACGCAGGGCGTGTTCGACGTGGGACTGGCAGGCGGCGCAGGTCATGCCGGAGATGGGCAGGGTGATGGTGCGGACTGCGGGTGTTGCGGATTTGGCGGACGTTGCTTCGGGTTTGGCTGCTGCTACCAAGGAAACTTCCCTCATGGGCTAAAGCCCAATGAATTCAAGGTTACTGCCGGCACGGCTGAAGCCGTCCCCCTTCAAAGCAAATCGTTTTTCCGCAAGCAGTGATGCCGTGCCCCTTCAAACCTTGTTGATGAGATGGCCTCTCACTGATTTGTCGGCTCCGTCACTCTTCGGCTCACTCACTTTTCGACGAGGGCGGGATAGCCAGCTTTTTCGACTGCTCCGATCAGGGTGCTTTCGGGGAGATCTTCGGGCGCCTGAACACGGGCAGCGCCGACGCGGACTTCGCCGACCTGAACGCCGCTGACACGTTCCAGGGCTTGCGATACGCGGCGTACGCAGGCGCCGCAATGCATGTTTTCGATTCGTAGCGTTACTTCTCGCATTTTTCTCCCTCTTAATTGATGCGGCTGGCCGGTCTTCGATGCGGCACGGAGGTAATGTCCATCGGACGATTTACTCGGGATTCGGTAAAAAGCGGTAGCCGATGCCGCGCACGGTTTCAAGATGTTTGGGGGTGGCGGGATCGTCTTCGATGTAACGACGTAAGCGAACGATGAAGTTATCGATGGCGCGGGTGTCGGTGTCTTCGCGGACGTGCCACACCTGCTCGAGCAATTCTTTGCGCGAGACGATGCGCTCGCGGTTGCGGACGAGGTAGCGGAGCAGGTCTGCCTCCATGAGCGTTAAACGAATCATGCGATCGGGGGCGTGGAGCTCGAGGGCGTCGAAGTCGATGCGGCGGCCGGAGAAGGTGAATTCGTCGAGATTGTCGGTGGAAGGCTCGATTTGCGCGAGCTGGCGGGGCCAGCTCATGCGGCGGAGGAGCGCGTTGAGGCGGGCGAGGAGGACGTTGAGGTCGAAGGGCTTGGTGAGGTAATCGTCGGCGCCCGCCTCGAAGCCACTGACGATATCTTCAGCGCGGCCGCGGGCGGTGAGCATGAGGACGGGAACGTAATTGCCCTGTTCGCGGAGGGCAGCGGCGACTTCAAAGCCATTTTTGCCTGGCAACATGACATCGAGAACCACGGCGTCGAAGGGGCGAGCGCGCAGCGTGTCGAGGGCGGCATCGCCATCGCCTTCCACGCTGACCTCGTGCCCTTCGAGCTGCAGATTGAAGAGCAGTCCCTGCGCGAGGTTCACTTCATCTTCGACGACAAGAACGCGGGCCATGTTTCACTCCTGGTCGGGAACGGGGGTAAGAATGCGGGGGAGCTCGAGGCTGATGGTGGCGCCACGGCCCTCGCCGGCGCTTTCAGCCGTAGCGTCGCCGCCGTGCTGGCGGGCGATGGTGCGCACGAGATAAAGACCGAGGCCAGTGCCCTTGGTGCGGAGCACGTTGCGATTGGGAACACGATAGAAGCGAAGAAAGATGCGCTTGAGGTGGGGGGGCGAGATGCCGATGCCCTGGTCGGTGACGCTGATGCGGACCCACGCATCGTGCTTGATTTCGAGAGCGACGTTGATGTTGGCGTCGTCGGGTGAGTATTTGACGGCATTGCTAAGGATGTTGAGCACGGCGGTGTGGAGATCGTCGGGATCGCCACGGACGAACATGGGGAGAGAGGGGACGGAGGGGTTCCCGACGCTGAGGGTGATGGCGTTGTCGTCGAGGTGATGGCGGGTGCGGGTGAGGCGGACGCAGTCTTCGGCGAGAGCGCGCATGTCGACAGGGATGCGGATGTTGGAGCGAGAGCGCAGGCCGATTTCGGCGGCCTTGAGGACCTGCTCGACCGTGGCCATGAGGCGATCGCTGTCCGCCAGCATGCGGGCGTAGAAGTCTTTGCGCTGGGCTTCGTCGAGCTGACGGCGCTGGAGGGTTTCGAGGTAGAGATGGATGGAGGCGACGGGGGTCTTGAGCTCGTGGGTGACGGCGCTAAGGAAGGCGTCGTGGCGCTCGTTGCGGCGAACTTCGCGGACGAGGAAGATGGTGTTGAGCGCGACGCCGGCGATGAGGAGGGCGAAGAAGGGGATGCCGAGGGCGAGGGGGACGATGCGGCGCCAGTTGAGGAGGATCCAGCTGACGTTGAGGGCGACGGCGACGCCGGTGAGGCACACGCCGAGCAGGATGAACAGGAACATGTTCCGTCTTCGTCCGGTTAGGCGCATGGGCGGATGGTTTTATTGTCGCAGGGTTGCGGTGCGGGGGTGCGGAGGGGCCGCACAGGGGCTAAAGCCCCGTGTGTTTCTAGGCTTTTTCGGCATGGCTGAAGCCATGCCCTGACACGAAGCGCAGGGGCTGAAGCCCAACGTAAATTCAGCCCGTTGCAGCACAGCTAAAGCTGTGCCCTTTCAAAGCAATTCGTTTTTCCGCAAGCTGTGAAGTCGTGCCCTGAAATGAAGCCGCGGGGGCTAAAGCCCATCGACTTTTGGGGGCTTTTCGGCACGGCTGAAGCCGTGCCCTGATACAAGATGTGTCCGCGGTGTTGATTGAAATCGAGGCGAAGAGAGAATTGGCCGCGATGTTGCCTGGGTTAGGTTTCCTGACGGGACTCTTCGCGATGACGACAGAGGTTGTTGTCTGGATGTTCGCGCGAACACCGTCCCGACCTGTTCACACGAGAAAATGCCCCGCACTTGGGTGATGCGGGGCATTCGGTGCTGGTGTTGCTCCGACGGAGAGCTGTGCTGCTATGCGACTCCGGCGGGGCGGGGGTTTTGGGGGTCGTAGCTCGCGATTTTGACTTCGCGGGCGAGGCCGACTTTTTTGAGGAGCCAGATGCTGTAGTAGTTAATGTCGAACTCGTACCACTTGAGGCCGTGACGCGCGGAGACGGGATGGGCGTGGTGATTGTTGTGCCAGCCTTCGCCGCCGGAGACCAGGGCGACCCACCAGAGATTGCGGGAATCGTCGCGAGTTTGGAAGCGGCGCGAGCCCCACATGTGCGTGGCTGAATTGACGAGCCAGGTAGCGTGGAGGCCGACGGTGGTGCGGAGGAAGATGCCCCAGAAGAGTCCAGGCCATCCGGCGATGGCGTAGCAGACGACGCCGGCGACGGCGAGCGGAACCCAGTGGTATTTGCTGAGCCACACGTAGAAGCGGTCGCGGGTGAGGTCGGGAACGTAGCGGGCGAGAGCGTCGGTTTGGCCGCCGAGGGAATCGCCGCTGAGGATCCAGCCGACGTGAGCCCACCATCCACCCTCATGCGGGGTGTGGGGATCGCCTTCCTGATCGGAGAGCTGATGATGCACACGGTGGAGCGAGACCCAGAAGATGGGGCCGCCCTCAAGGGCGAGCGTGGCGCAGACGGTCATGACATATTCAAGCCACTTGGGAACGCGATAGCCGCGGTGCGTGAGCAGGCGGTGGTAGCACATGCCGATGCCGACGTTGTTGGCGAGATACCAGAGGACGATGGTGCAGGCCAGAGCTTTCCACGAAAACATGAAGAGGGCGGCGATGGCTCCGATGTGGAAGAGGCCCATGAAGACGACGGTGATCCAGCTGATTTTGCCGCCCTGGGCTTTGCGGCCGAGCTGAGGCATGGCAGGCGTGGGAGGAGGAACGGGCCGGGCAGAAACGGCAGGTGCAACAGGGGAGACTTCCAACAAATCGGTGGCCATAGGCAGAATCGCTTCCGGGGGAGAGGATTGACGCGCGTTCACAAGCGCCGCTATTCCCACGCTATCAGTGAGGGGTGGCCGAAGGATGTAACACTTTTGTAAGCCGGGAGATCGCAGTAACCTGATGACTGCCAAGGACCTGCGGTTTACCCGCAGTTCACGGGCACTGGAGATAATTTCTGCCATGAGACTGTATCCCCGTTTAGTTGTATTCGTATGCTTTAGCGCCTCGTTGTGTATCGGACAGAACATTCCGCTGCCGAGCAGCAAGCAGATCATGACGCCGGTGCCGGGATCTCCGCGGCAATTGAATAGCTTGCCTATGACGGCGGCGTGGTCACCGGACCACCGGTATCTGGCGCTGGTGAATGCGGGCTATGGGACGGCGGAGTCGGATTACGAGCAGTCGGTGGCGGTTCTGGACACGACGACGGGGAAGCTGACGGATTATCCGATTCCGCTGACGGATATGACGCTGCCGCAGACGCTTTATTCCGGCATTGCGTTTTCGGGGGATGGATCGCGGATTTATTTGAGCTTTGATTCGATCAGTGAGCCGAACGGCAAGGCCCCGGAAGAGAAGGCACCGCAGGGCGGCCGGCCGAGAGTTGCGAAACCGGACGGCACCGGGAATGCTGTGGGCGTTTACCGATTGACGGATGAGGGGTTGGTGGCGGAGCGGATGATTCCGGTTCCGCTGCGCGATTTGGAAGCGGGCCAGACGCAGCATCACGGAGCGATGGATCTGCCGGTGAACGAGGCGATTCCTGCGCCGGCGGGATTGGCTGTGGTGAAGGGCGCGACGGAAAAGCTGCTGGTGGCGGATGAGTATTCCGATGATGTGCTGCTGCTGGATGCGGCGACCGGAAAATTGGAGACGCGGTTCGATCTGGCAGCGGGGCCGACGATTCCTTCGACGTATCCGATTGCGGTGGTAGCGAGCCGCGATGGGCGACGGGCGTGGGTGGCGTTGTGGAATGGATCGGCGGTGGCGCAGCTCGATCTGCGCACGGGGAAAGTGGTGCAGCGGCTGCCGCTGCTGCCACCGGTGCGGGCGGTCGATCCGAGTTCGCACCCGATGGCGATGACGCTGGATGCGGATGAGACGACGCTGTATGTGGCGTTGGCGAATCGCGATGCTGTGGCGGCGGTGCGGGTGGATGGCAAGCGGATGCGGGTGGCGCGGCTGTTCGACACGCGGCTGCCGGGGCAGACTTTCTTTGGGGCGATGCCGGATGGGGTTGCGCTTTCGGATGATGGGGCGACGCTGTATGCGGTGAATTCAGGATCGGATGCGGTGGCGGTGTTTGATCTGCACCCGGCGACGAAGGCCGGCGAGCGGCCGCATGCGGTTGGATTTATTCCTACGGAGTGGTATCCGACAGCGGTGGCGGTGAAAGGCAATCAACTTTTCGTGGCGACGGGAAAGGGCGAAGGAACTGGGCCGAATGTGGCGCCACAACCGCAGCCGGCGCATCCGTCGCCGCATGCCGTGGGGCGGCTGGACCGGCCGCATACGTATATCGCGACGATGCTGCATGGTTCGCTGGCGACGATTGATGTGGAGCAGGCGCGCGCGAATCTGAAGGCGCTGACTGAGGAGACGCTCAGGAGCAATCTGATGAACGCAGCGCAGAAGACGATTGCATTCCAGGGCGGCGGTGATCCGATCAAGCACGTGATTTACATCATTAAGGAAAACCGCAGTTACGATCAGGTGTTTGGCGATCTGGGCGTAGGGGATGGCGACAGTTCGCTGACGATGTACGGCGAATCGATCACGCCGAATCTGCATGCGCTGGCGCGGCAGTTTGGGGTGCTGGATAACTTCTACGATTCGGGCGAAGTTTCCGGCGATGGGCACGTGTGGTCGACGGCGGCAATTACGAGCGACTACACGGAGCGGACGTGGCAGCAGGATTATCGAGGGCACGAACGGCCGTACGACTTTGAGGGCGTGACCGAAGGCGGGTATCCGCTGCTGGAGAAGATTCCCGACGTGGATGCGCCGGACAGCGGGTATCTGTGGACGGATTTGGCGCGGCATGGGAAGTCGCTTTACCACTTTGGGGAATACATCTCATCGATTTTCTGCGATGAGTCGGGCGATGTGCCGAAGTCGGCGTTGCCGAGCGAAGCGGGCACGCCGGAGGGGCACCACGCGTGTCGACTCATCCGTTCATCAACAAGGGCGATGCGATTCCGGAAAATTATGGGGGCGGAACGAGTCCTTATCCGTGGCCGATTCCGCTGATTTATAAAAACATGGCGACGAAGCCGGAGTTGGTGGGACATTTCGATCCGCTTTATCCGGATTTCAATTTGGCTTTTCCGGATCAGCTGCGGGTGAATGAGTTTCTGACGGTCTTCAACAAGTGGGTTGCGGATCTGAAGGCGGGACACGACACGATGCCGGCGTTTGTGATGCTGCGGCTGCCGAACGATCACACGGCGGGAACGCGGCCGGGATCGCCGACGCCGCGAGCTTCTGTAGCGGACAACGATCTGGCAGTGGGACGCGCGGTAGAGGCGGTATCGCACAGCGGGTATTGGAACTCGACGGCGTTTTTCATTCTGGAGGATGACGCTCAGGATGGCGCGGACCATGTGGATGCGCATCGATCGATTTCGCTGGTGGTGAGCAAGTACGCGAAGCACAACGCAGAGCCGGTGGTGGATCACAATTTCTACACGACGGTGAGCACGGTGCACACCATGCTGACGCTGCTGGGTGTGCCTCCGATGAATAACAACGACGCGTTTGCGCCGCTGATGGCGCCGGAGTTTGCGGGAGCGGGGGATCAGGCTGCGTTCAGCGCGGATTATCGGAATCGGGACAACGGGCTGATTTACACGGCGAACACGGCGAAGGCGGTGGGGGCGAAGGAGTCGAGCAAGATGGATTTCCGGCACGAGGACCGCGCGCCGGTGCGGGAGCTGAATGTGATTCTGTGGAAGGACGCGATGGGGGACAAGCCGGTGCCTCCGCAGCTGCTGCGGTTACCGGCGGCGCGGGACGGGGATGATGATTAGGGACCAGGGACCAGGGACTAGAAAGCTACGTTGCGGCCGCTTCCGGTGGTTCATTGTTTTGCGCTGGGCTTCGCGCTTGTTCGCTCCCAGGGCTGGAGGATGCGGACGGATTGCATGCCGGCGGCGGTGGCGGACTGGATGCCGAGATCTGTGTCTTCAAAGACGAGACAGGATGACGGTGGGACGTTGAGCTTCTCCGCGGCCATGAGGAAGGGGTCGGGGGCGGGCTTGGCGTTTTTGTAGTCGCCGGCGCAGACGAGGAGGTCGAATTTGTCGAGGAGGCCGGTGACTTCGAGGGATTTGACAACGGATTCGCGGGTGCTGCCGGAGACGACGGCGAAGGGGATGGTGCCGTGGGCGGCCTGGATTTGCTCGAGGACTTCCGGGACGGCGGTGAGCTTGGGGAGGAGCTGGTAGTAAAGGGCTTCTTTGCGCTGGGCTACCTGTTCGACGGGCATGCTGAGGCCGTGGCGGCGGTTGAGCTCGGCGATGATTTCGCGGATGGGCATGCCGCCCCACTGGTAGAAGAGGGGTTCGGGGTAGTCGCAGTTCCACTCGGCGAGCGCAGTTTTCCAGGCGATGTAGTGGAGGGGCATGGAGTCGACGATGGTGCCGTCGCAGTCGAAGAGCCAGGCGCGGAAGGGGCCTGGGGGGAGTTGGAGTTGCATGAGTTCAGGGTACAGGTTGGAAGTTAGACGTTACAGGTGGTTGGGTTCTGCGCTCATCCAGGAGGCGCGCTGATTATCGACTATTCGCTTTGCGCTTTGAGGACGGTCCAGATGTCCGCATCGTTGCAGTCGCGCGTGCCGGGCGAAAGCCGGTACTGGTGGATTTTCCGGATTTTCTTTTCGGGGGAGAGTCGATCAATAAATCCGCGGAAATTCCCAACTCGTCGCGAACACGGCGAATCATCCCGATGGTCAGTTTACGTTTTCCGTTGAGCACTTCCGACACACGCGCGCGGCTGCCGATGATGGGTTCCAACTCTTTGCGAGTGAGGCCCTGTTGCTCCATGCGAAATTGAATGGCGGTGACGGGATCCGGCGCGTCCATGGGTTGATATTTGGCCTCCCACGAATCGGTAAGAGTGGCCAGGACATCCAGTTCGTCGCCTTCGGGCGTTCCTGGAGCGGAGCCCATCAGTTCGGCAATCCTGGCGACGGCCGCGTCATGATCGGCTTCAGTTCGGATTGGACGAATTCGTGTAACGCTCTTTGTCATAACGAACCTTCTTAACGTCAATTTTGTCGTAGTCCTTGTGGATGCCGATCCAGAGGATGAACACGATCTGAAATTGATAATTGACTTCAACGACCAGCCGGTAACTGTTGCCTTTAATGTTGAAAACCACACGCTCCGAGGAAACGATGCTCGCCGAGCGGTACTGTTGCTTGATCTGGGCCGAGTTCTTCCAGTTGGCTTTGACAACTTCAGCGTGCCACGCGTCCAGATGACCTTTGACGCCGCTTCGGATATTGGCCGGGACAAGATTTTTCGCAAACGAGTTGAGGGTGCCGCGTGCGATCACTCTCACTTACCCAGAATAGCTTGTTCCCAGATTGGGAGCAAGCATTATCGAATGCTGGCGGTTAGCTACCACTCCATGGCGTATTGCGGGGAGATGGCGCGAGAGGTGCGATGGTTTGGGGTCGCTGGCTAGTTCCAACACTAAGCGCTCGAGGACGAGGCGCTTGTCGGGGGGCTGGGAGCGGAGCTCGAGGTCGGCGCGGGCGATGAGGCGGAGGGCGCGGGTGAGCTCGCGGCGGGATTTGTAGCGGCGGGCCTGGCGGATGAGGTCTTCGGCGGCGAAGGGAGGCATGCGGAAGCCCTGCCAGAGGACCTGCCAGATGGCGCGGGAGTCGCGGACATTCTTCTCGAGGATGACGAGCATCTGGCGGAAGGTGCGGGCGAGCATGTAGAGGTGGCCGATGGCGGAGTCTTCGCCGCCGTCGGAGGCGTTGAGCAGGCCGTGGAGGAGCGAGAGGGCGCGGGCGCGGTCTTTGGCGGAGATGGCGTCGGTGAGCTCGTAGAGGGAGCGCTGCTTGGCGGCGAGGACCATGGTTTCGACGTCGCCGAGGGTGACGCGCTTTTTCTCTCCGGCGTAGAGGACGAGCTTTTCGAGCTCGCGAGGCGATGAGCATCATGTCGGCGCCGAGGGCGTCGACGAGTTCGCGGGCGGCGTCCGGTTCGAACTGGACGTCGCGGCGTTTGGCTTCGGCGGCGATCCACTTGAGGGCGTCGCCTTCGTCGACGCGGGCCAGCTCGACGAGGCCGCAGGCGTCGCCGAGGGTTTCGCGGATGCGCTCGTAGCGCTCTTTGTCCTGCATGTCCATGCGGCGCGGGTCGGAGGGGATGCGGATGTGGTCGGCGACGAAGAGGAGGAGCGCCTGGGGATTGGGCGAGCGGAAGTAGGCGTCGATGGCGGCGAATTCTTCTTTTTTGGCGCCGCGGGTGTAGAGGTTTTTGAGATTGCGGATGAAGAGGACCTGGAAGGGCGCCATGAGGGAGGGGGTCTGGGCGCGGTCGAGGGCTTCGAAGATGTTGATTTCGGCGAGGTCGAGGTCGGAGAGGCAGAAGTCGCGGAGGTCGGGCGGGACGAGAGCCTGGAGGACGGCTTTGCGGCAGCGATCGTAGAGGAAGACATCGTCGCCGACGAGGACGTAGCCGGGACGGAGTCGGTTCTCGCGGACTTCAGCGAGGAAACGGTCGGTGGATGCGAAGCCGGCGCCCATTGGAATCAGGGTACAGGGTACAGGGTGCAGCGTACAGGGCCGAATCAGGCCGAATCAGGTTACAGGTTGGAGGTTACAGGCTTTCAGGTGCGGAGGGTCGGGTGCCAGCAGTTTCTCATTCGCAGCGTAGGGCGACTATTGGGTTTACCTTCATGGCTCGGTGGGCTGGCAGCCAGGCTGCGGCCATTGCAACGAAGAGGAGCAGGAGAGCTACTGCGGCGAAGGTGATGGGGTCGGTGGAGCGGATGGCGAAGAGTTGCGTGGCGAGGGATCGGGTGAGCAGGAGGGCGGCTGGTATGCCGATGGCTAAGCCCAGCAAGACGAGCCTGGCGGATTCGCCGATGACGAGACGGCGGATGCTGGCGGGCGTTGCGCCGAGGGCGATGCGGGTGCCGATTTCGCGGGTGCGGCGGGCGACGGAGAACGAGACGACGCCGTAGATCCCGATGGCGGCGAGCAGGAGCGCGATGGCACTGAAGAGGCCGAGCAGCAGGGTGCGGAAGCGGGGCGCGGCGAGCGAGGTTTGCATGGCTTCGGGGAGCGATTCGATGCCGGTGACGGGGAGATTTTTGTCGATCTGATGCGTTTGAGTCCGGATGGCAGCGGCGATGACGGCGGGGCTGGCGCTGCTGCGGACGACGATTTCCGCACCCCATAACGGCGCCTGCGCGAAGGGGACATACATGATGGGGCCGGGATCTTTGCCGAGGGAAGCGTCGCGAACATCGCTGACCACGCCGACGATCTGGCGCGAGACGTTGCCGTGCGGGGGGAATCCGAAGGTGAGCTGGTGGCCGATGGGGTCCTGATGGGGGAAGTAGCGGCGGGCCATGGCCTGGCTGATGAGGGTGACGGGCTGGGTGGTGGGTGCGTCGTCTTCTGAAAAGAGGCGGCCGCGGAGGAGAGGAATCTGCATGACGGAAAAATAGCGCGGGCTGACGGTGACGTAGTGGGCGGTGTTGCTGCTACCGGGTGGGGGAGGCGGAGTGCCGGCGATGGTGAAGGGCAGGTTGACAAAGTTATTCGCGATGGGCAGGGGAAGGCCGATGGCGGCGTTTTCCAGGCCGGGTTGCGCCTGGATGCGGGCGAGGAGGTCGCGGCCAAAGGCGGTCCACTGCTGAGGGTTTGGGTACTGAAATTGCGGGAGGGAGATTTCGGCCTTCACTACGTTGTCCGGCTCGAATCCTGGATGGACGGCGGTGAGGCGGGAGAAGCTGCGGAGAAGCAGTCCAGCGCCGGCGAGGAGGATCATGGCGAGGGCTACTTCAGTGACGGCTAGCAGGCTGCGGGCGCGCTGGGAGCTGCGCGTTTCGCCGGCGCGCGCGCTTTCGCGCAGGTGGTTTTGGGGATGGGCGCGGAAGGCGTAGAGGACGGGCGCGAGGCCGAAGAGCAGGCTGGCGCCGAGAGAGAGTGCGAGGGCTACGGCGAGGACGGGGGCGTCGACGCGGATGGCGTGGATCTGCTGCAGTTCAGGAGGCAGGAGCGAGGAAAGCGCGGAGACACCCCAGGCGGCGAGGAGCAATCCGGCGGTGCCGCCGAGCAGGCCGAGGAGGAGGCTTTCGGTGAGGAGTTGGCGGGCGATGCGGCGAGCGCTGGCGCCGAGAGCGATGCGGACGGCGATTTCTTTTTGGCGGGCGGTAGCACGGGTGAGGAGGAGATTCGCGAGATTCGCGCAGGCGATGAGGAGTACGAAGGCGACGGCGCCGAGCAGGATGAGGAGCGGCGAGCGCACGTCGCCGGTGATGTCTTTTTGGAGTGGCTCGATGCCGAGTTGCCAGCCTTGCTCGTCCGGAGACTGCGTGGCGAGGGGCGCGCTCATGGTTGCCATTTCAGCGCGGGCCTGGGGGAAGGAAACGCCGGGGCGCAGGCGGGCGATGACCGGCAGCCAGTGGGCCTGGGGAGGGTGGTTGATCCAGTTGCTGAAGAGCGGATCGTCGATGAGGGGGATCCAGAGCTGTTCGGTTTGGGCGAAGAAGGGGGTGCGGAACGCGGCAGGCATGATGCCGACGACGGTGAAGGAGCGCATGTCGAGGGTGATATTGCTGCCGATGATCGCGGGGTCGGCGCCAAAGCGGCTGCGCCAGAGATTTTCGCTGAGGACGACGGCGGGGCCGGCGCCGCGTTGGCCGTCGGTGGGCAGGAGGGTGCGGCCGAGGAGCGGACGGACGCTGAAGAGCGGAAAGAAATCGGCGGTGACGGAGACGGTGCTGATGTCGGCGGGTTCGCCGCGTCCGGTGAGGGTGAGGGCGTGACTGACGAGGCCGGCCATGGTGGTGAAGACGCGGTTGTGGTCGTGCAACTCGGTGAAGGTGGGCCAGGACATGCCCTGGCCGGTGAGGCTGGCGCGATTTTCCGGTACGACGACCAGTCGGTTGGGCTGCGCGTAGGGCAGCGGGCGCAGCAGAACGGCGTTGACGACGGAGAAAATGGCGACATTGGCGCCGATGCCGAGCGCGAGGGTGAGAATGGCCACGGCGGTGAAGCCGGGCGCGCGCGCGAGCATGCGGAGGGCGAAGCGGAGGTCCTGGAGGATGGTTTCGAAGAGGAGAACGCGGCCTTCGGCCTGATAGTTTTCGCGGATGGCCTGGACGGGGCCGAAGTGGAGAATGGCCTGGCGGCGAGCTTCTGCGGGGTTCATTCCGGCGCGGAGATTTTCTTCGGTCTGGAGGGCTAAGTGCTGCTCCATTTCTTCGCGGAGGCGATCGTCGTGGCGCTGGCGGGTTGCGGAGTTGCGCAGGCGGATGATGAGGCGACGGAGGAATTTCATGAGAAGTCCTCGGCTTTGGCGTCGAAGAAGCGGCCGATGATGGCGGCGGTTTGATTCCAGCCGCGGGTTTCCTGCTGCAGCTGTTTGTGTCCGGCGCGGGTGAGGCGGTAGAAGCGGGCGCGGCGATTATTTTCGGAAGCGCCCCATTCGGAGACGATGGAGCCTTCCTGCTCGAGCTTGAGCAGAAGGGGATAGAGAGTGCCCTGATTGAGGGCGAGGAGATTGCCGCTGATTTGCTCGATGCGGCGGGCGAGACCGTAGCCATGCAGAGGGCCGAGGACATCTAGGGTGCGGAGGACCATGAGGGCGAGGGTGCCCTGCTGGACGTCGGATTTTGGTTTTTCGGTGGCCATTTTGGTTACCCACAGGAAGGATGGCATGATTCCTTTGGGAAAGCAACAGGAAGGCAGCGGTAAGGCGGTTAGCTAAGAGGCGGTTCGCTAAAAAGCGGCTAGCGCTGAGACGGTTAGCGGAACGCGATACGCGCTAACAGTGATCTCGGCCGGTTCGCGACCGATTCCCCTCGCTGATTAGATTTGTGGCTGGGAGAGCGATGGCCAGCTTCGGGGGGGCCCTCGGCTGCGCGCCGGTTTTGATCTGCGTTCGCTGGGCGCTTGTGCTACGGCGCTCCGCTCGGGATGACAATTCCGCCCGCTAGTCTCTTCTCCGCCGGGTTAGTCTCTTCGCTCTTGTAAAAAGTCGGGGGCTACTGGGTTTTCGTATAAGGAGTAGTCGCGGGTGACTACTGTCAGGCCGCTGGGAGTGACGAAGTAATTTTTGCGGTCGTCGTTGGGGTCGTAGCCGATGACCGTGCCTTCGGGCAGGTGGACATCGCGGTCAATGATGGCGCGGCGGATGCGGCAGTGGCGGCCGATATTGACGTGGGTGAAGACGATGCTGGAGTCGACTTCGGAATAGGAATTGACGCGGACGTCCTGGGAGAGGACGGAGTTGCGGACGACGGCGCCGGAGACGATGCAGCCCTGGGAGACGATGGAGTTGATGGACATGCCGGTGCGGCCGGGCTCGCCGAAGACGAATTTGGCGGGGGGATACTGGCGGACGCGGGTGCGGATGGGCCAGCTGTTGTCGTAGAGGTTGAAGATTGGGGAGACGGAGGCCACGTCCATATTGGCGTCGTAATAGGCCTCGAGGGTGCCGACGTCGCGCCAGTAGAGGGCTTCTTTGCGGTTCTCGTCGACGAAGTTGTAGGCGTGCATCTTGTACTTGCCGAGGATGGCGGGGAGGATGTTGTGGCCGAAGTCGTGCTGGGAATCGGGATCCTCGGCGTCCTTGATGAGGGCGGGGAGCAGGACGTCGGTATTGAAGAGGTAGATGCCCATGGAGGCATCGACCATATTGGGATCAAAGGGGGAGCGGAGGTCGGTTTGCTTAGGCTTCTCGAGGAAGCCGGTGACCTCTCCGCTTCGAGCGACTTCGACGACGCCGAAGCGGGAGACTTCGTGAGGCTCGATGGGGAGGGTGGCGAGGGTGACGTCAGCGCCGGAATCCTGATGCTGGCGAAGCATCTTGCCGTAGTTCATTTTGTAGATGTGGTCGCCAGAGAGGATGAGGACGTGTTTGGGCTGCTCGGAGCCAATGGAATAGATGTTCTGGTAGACGGCGTCGGCGGTGCCCATGTACCAATTGGCGCTGACGCGCTGCATGGGGGGAAGGATTTCGATGAATTCACCGAGCTCCTGGGCGACGACGCTGGTCCAGCCCTCGCGGATGTGGCGATTGAGGGAGAGGGCCTTGTACTGGGTGAGAATGTAAACCCGGCGGAGGTCGGAGTTGATGCAGTTAGAAAGGGTGATATCGATGATGCGATATTGCCCGCCAAACGGCACGGCCGGTTTGGCCCGGTCGCGGGTAAGAGGAAAAAGGCGCTCGCCTGCGCCGCCCGCCAAAAGTACGCCTAACGTGTCCTTCATCGGCATGACCGTCCCTCGCGGAACCTGACCGGCAAGTTTACAGACTTCGCCGGTTTTTTGCTGCTTCGAATGCCAGAACTATCAGAACCTAATTGCATTGCGAACAACGGATGAGGTCAGGAATCTTCCTGATCGCTGTTGTCGCTGGAAACGGAGTCCTGCTGGCCCTGGCGCTCGCCGCTGACTGAGATGCGGAGGGACTTGAGGAAGTGCAGGTCCTGGGCGGTGAAGGCGCCCTTTTCGTCGGGCGATGCGCCTTCGCGGGCGGCTTTGGGGGATTCGAGAGCGCCCACGGGCTGCTGCTCGATTTCGTTGAGGCCGATGGTGGCTTCGAGCATGAGGAGGACTTCAAAGCCCTGTTTGCGAATGTCGGCAACGACGCCGGCAATCTGCGGGGACTCCGAAACGCTCTCATGGATGGCTTCGCCGAGTTGCTGCACCAGCTTGCGGAGTTTTTGATTCAATTCCGGACCTCGATTTCCCGGGGAGAGAGCGGCGTGGGCGCAATCCCCGTTTCCCCTACCTTATCGTCTGATGTTGTCGCGGGGCAATTCGGTTCTGCAGGGCGGAGGATGGCAGAAGCAGCCACGGAAAGCAAAAGGTCCGAAGTGCAACCGCAGGTCCTTCGACTCCGTTTGACGCAAAATGCGCGTCAAACTGCGCTCAGGATGACATTTCTCTATTTTGAAAGAATCGTCCGGACCCCTAATTGGGGGAACAGGCGGAACGGATAGACTTTGGGCATGGAGCCGAACCGGATTGGGCGGGTGCTGGGGATCACGACGCGGTTGGCGGCGGGGAAGATTCGCGAGCAGGCGGCGAAGGTTGGGCAGACGGCGGGGCCGAGTGGAACTACCGGTGTGGGCGCGGCGGGCGTGGGTCCATCCACGAGCCAGTCGCGAATGGCGGGGACGGGACAGGCGGCAGGTGCGGCGGTCGCGGATGGCGGGCGGCGGCTGATGCGGGGCGCGGGGCGGTTTGGGTCGGCGATGGTGAAGCCGGTTGCGCGTGCGGGCAGCATATTGGTGCTGCAGATTACAGGCCTTTTTTTTGGGATCTTCGCGGTGTTTTTTCTTATGCATACGTGGCAAATGTGGCACATGACGCGATGGCATGACCGGCACGCGCAGGTTTATCTGGGGCTGGGACTGCTGTTCATGTGGTTTGCGGTGAGTTCGTTTTGGCGTGCGCGGCGGAAGCAGCGGGGGTAGAGGGAACCACGGCGGCGCGTGGTGCTCTACAATTGCCGGTTCTCGAGACAGGCGAATCAAGAGTGGCGAGCGAATCAAAATCCAAGCCGTTGTACACCGCTGAGGATCTGGCGGAATTTTCTCCGGAGCGGGATCTGGGGTTTCCGGGGGAGTTTCCGTTTACGCGGGGCATCCAGCCGACGATGTACCGGGGGCGGCTGTGGACGATGCGGCAGTACGCGGGGATGGGCGATGCGGAAGAGAGCAACCGCCGTTACAAATTCCTGCTGGCGCAGGGGACGGCGGGATTGTCGGTGGCGTTCGATTTGCCGACGCAGATTGGGTATGACTCCGATTCGCCGTACGCGGTGGGCGAAGTAGGCAAAGTGGGCGTGGCGATTGATTCGATCGAGGATATGGAGCGGCTGTTTGAGGGGATACCGCTGGACCGCATTTCAACCTCGATGACGATTAACGCGACCGCGAGCATTCTGCTGGCGCTGTATGTGGCGGTGGCGCGGCGGAGCGGGGCGGACGTCAGAAAACTTTCCGGCACGGTGCAGAACGACATTCTGAAGGAATACATTGCGCGAGGCACGTACATCTACCCGGTGCGGCATGCGATGCGGATCGTGACGGACGTGTTTGCGTGGGCGGGGGAGCAGGTTCCGGAGTGGAACACGATTTCGATTTCCGGGTATCACATGCGGGAGGCGGGATCGACGGCGGCGCAGGAAGTGGCGTTCACGCTGGCGAACGGGATCGCGTATGTGCAGGCGGCGCTGGATGTGGGGCTCGATGTCGACAAGTTTGCGCCTCGGCTGTCGTTTTTCTTTAACGCGCATAACAATTTTCTGGAGGAAGTGGCGAAGTTCCGGGCGGCGCGGCGGATTTGGGCGGGGATTATGCGGGAGCGGTTTGGGGCGAAGAATCCGCGGTCGTGGATGCTGCGGTTTCATACGCAGACGGCGGGGTCGACGCTGACGGCACAGCAGCCGGAAAACAATATTGTGCGAACGGCGCTGCAGGCGCTGGCGGCGGTGCTGGGCGGGACGCAGTCGCTGCACACGAACGGTTATGACGAGGCGCTGGCGCTGCCGACAGAAGAGGCGGCGCGGATTGCGCTGCGGACGCAGCAGATACTTGCGTGCGAATCGGGCGTGGCGAACACGATCGATCCGGTGGCGGGGTCGTACTGCATTGAGGCGCTGACGACGGGGATTGAGGAACAGGTGGCCGGATACTTTGCGCGGATTGAGGCGCTGGGCGGAATGACTCCGGCGATCGAGCGGGGGTGGGTGCAGCAGGAGATCCAAAACGCGGCTTATGCGACGCAGTGCGCGATTGATGCGGGCGAGGCGACGGTGGTGGGCGTGAACCGGTTTACGCGGGAAGTGGAGCCGGGGATTCCGACCCAGCATATGGATGAAGCGCTGGAACGGCGCCAGGTGGAGCGGTTGCGGGCGCTGCGGGCGAAGCGGGATGCGGACAAATGGCGCGCGTCGCTGGACAGGGTGCGAGAGACGGCGCGAAGCGGGGCCAATTTGATGCCGGTGATTCTGGAGGCGACGGAGAACTATGCGACGGTGGGAGAGATTGCCGGAACGCTGCGCGAGGTTTTTGGGGAATACCAGGAGAGCATAAGTGTCTGAAGACAGGGCTGGATGAGGGCCCTGTCTCAGAAGCAGCCTGCAGCTTCCTTTGTTGCAATCGCGCGGGGCAATGGGTACACTCAGCCTCTCCCCGTGTAGTGAAATCAGATTATGACCTGGGTCGGACTGCTGTCCCGGTCAGCTCATCGGCAGCGGAAGATAGCACGAGGCACCGCCGTAGTAACACGGAAGGGTGATTGATAGTTACCTGTCACCCGGTGCAGTGTGAGGTATAGGCCATGAATGTCAGCGCGGCACCCCAGAACTGCGCACTCGCGTGGCCGGTGCGGCCGGGAATGAGGAGATTTGTATGAAAACCACGAAACGGCTCTTTGGGAGCCTGTTACAAGATGAATCCGGTCAGGACCTGATTGAGTACGCCCTGATCGCAACATTGATCGCGCTGGTCGCGATTACGGGACTGAACGGGCTCGGTGGATCGATCAAGAGCTACTACTCGGCCATCGGCGGCGACATCTAACTGGCCGCTGCGGTGATGAGCACGGAGACGACCTACTCCCGCGCCTGGTTCATTCTGGCGGCACATTCATAAGAACCAGGGAATCACGATTCAAAGCGCTGGGCAGGCAGACCACAGACGTGGGCTGCTCCCAGCGCTTGTAGTTTTTAGTCGCGGGAAATCGGGTTGGCTGACTTTTTATCGGACGGGATAGATCAGCGCCGAACGACGCTGTTGTTCAAAGGCTTGTAACGGGGCGCGCCAGGACTGAGCGATTTGCCGGGGATCGGCGCCGGCGGCGATGGCATCGAGGACGGCGCGATTGGCGAGAAGCGTATTCATCTTCTGTAACGCAAACTGATCGGGATAGAGCTTATGCAGGGCTGCGGCGAGTTCGATGCCGAGTTCTGGCGCGTCCAGCAGATGGCGGTTGGTGACCACGATGTTGACGCCGTGGCAGAGTTGACCCGCGCAGGGATACGGCTTTTGCGGAGTGAAATCCACTGGGACAAAAGCGACGCCGGGGATTTTGCGGCGGTTGAGATAGAGGGCGAGAGCACGGGCGTCGATCCAGGTTGCTCCGATGAGCTCGAAGGGCGTATCGGTGCCTCGGCCTACGGAGATGTTGGTGGTTTCGATCAAGCCGACTCCGGGATAGAGCGTGGCCTGGTTGAGGTCGCGGAGGTTGGGCGACGGGTTGACCCACATCAAGCCGGTTGCGTCGTACCAATCGCTGCGCGCCCATCCCTGCATGGCGATGACGGTGAGCGGCGCGTGCAGATTGAGCTGCTGATTGTCGTAGCGGGCGAGCTCGCCGAGGGTCATGCCGTGGCGCACGGGGATAGGGATGGCGTTCACATAACTCTCAGAGCCGGGGTCGGAGACTGGACCCTGCACGAGCGTGCCGCCGATGGGATTGGGGCGATCGAGGACGATGATCTCGGTGCCGGTTTTTGCGGCGGCTTCGAGGAAATAGCGGACTACGGCCTCGTAGGTGTAGAAGCGGACGCCGACGTCCTGAAGATCGATCACGACGGCATCGAGCTGGCGGAGGGAGTCGAGTGTGGGACGCTTCGCGGCGTCGGTTGATCCGTAGAGGCTGATGACGGGCAGGCCGGTGGTTGGATCGGTGGTGCTGGAGACGTTGGACTGATCGAGGACGCCGTTGATGCCGTGTTCGGGACTGAAGAGGGTAGTGAGGGCCAGT
Source organism: uncultured Acidobacteriaceae bacterium (assembly GCA_963817165.1). Taxonomy (GTDB): domain Bacteria; phylum Acidobacteriota; class Terriglobia; order Terriglobales; family Acidobacteriaceae; genus Palsa-343. The sequence continues at coordinate 269,626 of CAWFNL010000026.1, forward strand.
CCGGAACCGGCTTGCGGCGCGTCGTGGAGGAGCACGTCAATGGTGCGGCGGCCACTGGCGTCGACGCCACATTGATTCGTGAGCAGGCCGAGGCGCAGATGGCCGTTGTGGCGCTGGGCGATGGCTGCGAACTGGCGAAAATGATCGGCTTCGAGGACGTCGATACCAGTCTGTACAACGTGGGGGCCGGTTTCTACTGCGCGGGTGTGCGGCTGGGACGTTTGCGCCGGCGCGGCGTTGAGGCAGAGGATCGCGATGAGCGGGAGGATGTTCAGGCGGTTCATGCGCGAGGCTCCTGGATGATTGGGTTTCAATGGGTTGCGGGGGCGTCGGGGATGCCGATTTCCGCAGGGGTGGGCAGGGTATGGTGCTGGCTCCACTGTTCGCGGGCTGCCGCCAACTTATTGCCGCGTTCTACCCACAGAGCAGCGGCGGTGTCGTAGCGAGCGGTGACATTGTTGAGCCAGTAGGGGCGATTCTCAGAGAGCCAGACTTCGCTGAAGCGGGTGCGGAGGTAATCGTAACCGTCACGGAGATCTTCACAGTGGCCGTTGACGCCGGCGAGGTTCCAGAGGTCGCGGGAAGTGTGATCGGAGACTTGGGGATCTTTTTGGCCGTCGTAGAGGCGGCGGTAGGCGGCGGCGATTTGGTCGGCGGTTTGAAATTTGAAAGCGATGAAGTCGATGCGGCGAGCGCCGAGGTCCACGGCATCGAGAGCTTCGGGGTGGCGCAGCGTGCCGGTGGCGCGGGCCTGGGCGATGAGGGTGATGGCGCGCTCCGCATCGAGGCGGACTTCAGCAGAGACGGGACGGATTTTTGCGGCGATTTGCTGACCCTCGGGACTCCAGGGGTCCATCCAGAACCAGGCGTTGCGGGCATCGCTGAGGCCGACGCTGGCCAGCACCTGCTGGGCGCTGATGAGGGAGCGCTGCGCGTCATCGATAAAACCGGTTGGGTCGCCATGAAAGACGGGACCGTAGGATTGCTGGAATTCCGCAATGTTACTCGGGCCTGATTGCCACGCGGCGGCTGCGCCGAAGAGGACGCCGTACCAATCCTGCTGGAAGAGGCCTTCGCCGTCGTCGTCCCAGATGGTGTTGAGCATGCCGGTGCTGCCGGCCTTCTGGCCGTCGGCGACGAAGCCCTGAATGTTACGGAGGGCGATGTCGTAGTTGGGCCAGACGCGATTCCAGTTGCTGACGCCGGGGGAAACCCAGGTTTCCATACCAGCTTTGGTGTAGGGATCGAGCCAGCGGGCGTAGCCACTGGGGACGGGATCGTACGTCCAGGCGACCGCGATCATGTCGTGGGGCAGACGGGGGACGAGATTGGGACTGATCATCGCCATGTCTCCCCAGAAAAGGAGGCGGCGATGGAGAGGCTCGAGGGCCTGATGAATGTTGGAGAGGAAGTCAACATAGACGGCGCCGCGGCCGCGTTCTTTGACGGCGGCGGCGGTTTGGCCCTGGCCCAGCTCGAAGGTTTCGTCGGCTCCGATGTGGAGGAAGGGGCTGGGATAGATTCCGGCTAACTCGTCGAACCATTGGGTGATGAGTTTCATCGATCCGGGCTGGCCGGGGGCAAGGACGGCGCCGTTGGGGATCTCTGCGAGCTGCGCGTATTGCTGCCAGATGAGGACTTTATGGAGATGGCCGAAGGCTTCCTGCTCGGGGACGATGGTGACGTGGTAGGGCTTCGCGAATTCGACGAGCGCTTTGGCATCGGCGGCGGAGATGGAGCCGCCGGGCAGACCTGGCAGAGGATTCGATGCATACTGCATCGTGTTTTCGAAATAGGGGGAGTAGATATTTAATTTGTACGCGGCAAAGTTACGAATTTGCTGCTTCTGGAAATCGAGGGTGGGGACGGGGCCGCGGGAGAGATCGTCGTGGACGCCGCGGTAGCGCATGGCGGGCCAGTCGCGAATGAGCGCGCCGGTGATGACGAGGCCATCGCCAGTGGCGGTGACGAGCTGCTTGAGGGTTTGCGCGCCGTAAAAGATGCCGGTGGCGGTGTGAGCGATGACGTAGACGTCATGGTCGCGGGTGACGAGGACGTAGCCTTCCGGCTGCATCGGAGCGTCGATGGTGGCGTTTTCGATGTGCAGGATGCGTCGCGCGGTCGCGGTGTCATCGCGCAACAGAACAATGCGAACGGCTGAGGCAGACTCGCGGATTTTTACACCACGGGCGAGAAGATCTTCTTTGAGGTCCGCAGCGGTGAAGCGGTCGTCTGGGTCGGCTGCGGAAGCGGAGATGCGAACTCCGGCGTGGAGCGAAAGATTGGCGCGCGGAGAGAATTCGCGGGGCTGGGGAATGAGCGGTGGACGCGCAGCGGCAAAGGCGGGCAGGCAGAAGAGGAGCGCGGCAGCGAGGCGAGCGATAGGGAACCTGGTCACCTGCCCATAGTCCAACGTTCGTGCGGGAATGTCCACCGGACCGATGGTAGAGTGACCAGCATGGCTACTCCCTCTTTCATGAATCTTGTTTCGCGGTTGCGCATTTATTGCGTTGGTTTCGTTGTTGTGTGCTGTGGCGCGTGGGGTCAGCAACCGGTGAAGGCGGGGTTCACGCTGCGGCAGGTGATGAGCGCGCCTTTCACTTCGGATTTGACGGCGGCTCCGGTGAACGATGCCTTTGCGTGGGTCGCGGATGTGGAGGGCAGACGCAATGTATGGGTTGCGATGCGCTCGGGCGATGGGTATGTGTCGCGGCAGATCACAAATTACGCCGCGGACGATGGGCAGGAGGTGGGGAGCCTGGTTTGGTCGCCGGATGCAAAGGAACTGCTGTACGTGCGCGGGGGATCGTCCGATAACCCGGAGGGTATGGCGCCGAATCCGGCGCATTTGCCGGGAGGGGCGGAGCAGGATGTCTGGGTGGTGGGACTGGATGGCAGCGCGCCGCGCAAGGTCGCGGAAGGACGGTCGCCGACGTTTTCTCCTGATGGAAATTGGGTGACGTGGTTTGCCGATGGGCAGATTTGGTACGAGAAGGCTGCGGACATTGGCGGCAAGGCAGCCGGGTCCGTGCACGTTTATGGAGATTGCTCGGGGTTCACGTGGTCGCCCGATAGCAGCAAGCTGGCGTTTGTGAGTGATCGCGACGGGCACAGTTTTATTGGCGTTTACGCGGTGGGTGAGAATGCGCTGACGTTTGTGGATCCAGGGACCGATCACGATTTGTCGCCGGTATGGTCGGCGGACAGCCGGGAGATCGCGTTTGTGCGCGTTCCCTATTTCAAGGATGAGAACTATTCGGGGCCGCAGCGGACGGGGCAACCTTGGTCGATCCGCGTGGCGGATGTGGCGACGGGCCAGGGACATGAGGTATGGAAAGCGGACGAGGGACAGGGCAGCGTGCTGCGTGAACTGGATGCGAGCAGCCAATTGTTCTGGACCGCGGACGATCATCTGCTGTTTCCGTGGGAGAAGGACGGGTGGAACCATTTGTATGCGGTGCCTTCGCAGGGTGGGACGGCAAAGCTGCTGACACCTGGGAATTTTGAGTTAGAAAACGCATCGATGAGCGGAGATCGCCAGTTTGTGGTGTTTTCTTCGAATCAGGGAGACAGTGAGCGGCGGCATATCTGGAAGGTTTCGGCGACGAGCGAGGCGCCGGTGGCGGTGACCGAGGGAACGGGGATCGAGACGCATCCGGTAGTGGGCAGCGATCACCAGACGATTGCGGTGTTGCGCTCGGACACGCAGATTCCGCTGCGACCGGCGGTGGTGGGTAGCGGTTCGCAACTGCGCGACCTTGCGCCGCAGGCGATTCCTGCAGATTTTCCAGCGGGCCAGCTGGTTGCGCCGCAGCCGGTGGTTTACTCGTCGACGGACGGGATGCAGATCCACGGCGATTTATTTTTGCCGGCGGTGAGTGGGAGCTGCGTGCAGCATCCTGCGCTGGTGTTTGTGCATGGAGGGTCGCAGCGGCAGATGCTGCTGGGGTGGCACTCGATGGGGTACTACTCCAACGCATATGCGCTGAATGAATATTTTGCGAGCCGCGGCTATGTAGTGCTGGCGATCAATTACCGGAGCGGCATTGGATATGGGCTGAATTTTCGAGAAGCGCTGGGCTACGGCGCGACCGGGGCGAGTGAGTTTCAGGATGTGGTGGGAGCGGGGAAGTATCTGCGGAGCCGGTGCGATGTACAGCCGGAGCATATCGGCATTTGGGGCGGGAGCTGGGGAGGGTTTTTGACGGCGATGGCGTTGGCGCGGACGTCTGACATTTTTGCTGCGGGGGTGGATATGTCGGGCGTGCACGACTGGAATATCGATCAGCCGGGGAATTTCAAAATCTCGGATACGGCGGCGGATATCAACGCGCGGTGGCGGCTGGCGTGGCAGTCGTCGCCGCTGGCTTCGGTAAAGACGTGGCGATCGCCGGTGCTGCTGATCCAGGGAGATAACGACGATGAGGTTCCGTTCAACCAGACCATGCAGTTGGCGGCAGCGCTGCGCGAACAGAAGGTGGAATTTCAGGAGCTGATTTTTCCGGATGAGGTGCACAGCTTCCTGCTTGACCGCAACTGGTATGCGGCGTATTCGGCGACGGTGAACTTCTTTGATCAACACCTGGGCCCGAGAAAGCGATGATTGCGGTTTTATTCTCAAGGAAACCGGGGTATGCTACGCGCGTAAGAGGGGCTGAGAATGACACCTCATCATCAGACTGTTATGGTTCCGGGGCAGTTGCGGGGCATGGGACGCGCGGCGAGTTGCACCGTGTGCGCTGTAAAAGTGGCGCTGCTGGGGACGGGGACGTATGAGTACGTTCGTCCGATTGTGTCCGGCGCGCCGAGCGACATGCCGAACGGGAGTTATATGCTGACGTTTGCCGGACGCAGCACCGGTGTCCAGCTGCATAACGGGGCGTGGATGACGGGGATCTGCGCGGCTTAGAAAGACCGCGCCACTTGCTGGCGCGGTCAGTTGGTGTTCGCGGGGTGAGCAGCGCCCGGGGTGAGCGTCAGCGGTGCGATATTCCAGCCATCAACATGAATGGTTGGCTGCTCCGGGGCATAGTCCGGCAATTGTGCAGTAAGCGTGACGGATTCTCCGGGGGTCAGCTCGATCCAGTTATCCGACCAGAAGACGGGAGCGATGAGGCTACCCGACTGGGTCCGAGCTGCGGCTGTAATTTGAAAGGCGAGTTGCTGGCTGGGGTTCTCAAGATGCAGATGAACCTCGCGGCCGTTGGCGGTCGTCACAATCTCCGCTGTGGCCTGCACCTTCGCAGGAGGCAGATGCGTGAGCGCGGTCAGATCCTCGTGGCGTTGGGCGGGCGTGTGGGTGTAGTCGGTTGCGTCCCAGTCAAAGCTGGTGAGCGTGGTCGGCACCCAGTAGAAATTGTGACTGACCAGGTGGCCCGCGGAATCTTTGAGTGAAAGATCGATGAAGAGGATGCGATCCGCGCCTAAGTAGATTTTTTCGGGGATCGAGAGCACACGCTGCGAGCTATCCGCGCCTGCATGCAGGGTCGCGCTGGCGCTGTAGAGTTCGTTCCAGTTGAGGCCGTGCACGTCCACGCTCGCCAGCAATCCCTCGACCGCATGGTAAGTGCTGTTCACGACGACGACGGAGAGATCGTCGTAGGAGTATTGGATGTGCAGCGGCTCGCAGGCCTTCTTCGCTGCAAAGTATCCGGAGTCGGCGTCAAGGTAATAGTCGTACAGATGCCAGATCATGGAGGGCCATGCGTTGTTCAGCATCCACTGGATCACGCCCGTCGAATCGTACTTGTTTTTGCTGTAGGACTCGAACATGGCGCGCTCGGAGTCGTACTCCATGGTCCCGGCCATGCGCTCGTAGTCGGCCGCGGAGTGCGGTTCGGCGTAGACGGCGGCCATGGTGGTCGTTCAGAACGTTGAGGTTGGTGAACTCCCCGCCGCCGTTGTGGAATTTCCAGTCCGCGGTGGGCGGCCACGCGTTCGGATCGGTGAGGAACCGCTCGCGGCTGGCGAGCGAGGGAATCGCCGGCCCGGGACTGGTCTCTGTAGTTGAACCGTAAGCTCCGCCGAAGCGGCGATCGACATACCAATAACTCGGCGCCACGTAGTCGTAGGGGCCAGTCATCTTGACGCCGGTAGAGTCCCGAGTTCACCGACATCGGTTGCGACGCCGCGGACGACAGCGTGGGATTGGGCCAATGCGTTGCCGCTTCCACATCGAGGTAAGCCTTCTCCACATCGGCGGGCGGCGCGTTGTCGCTTCCGTTGAGCCACACCAGCAGGCTGGCGTGGGAGCGCAGGCGCAGCATCTGCGAACGCAGCGAAGCCGTTGCGATTTGCAGATCCTCGGGAGTCCAGGTCTTCCAGCGCTCCCAGTGGTCGCAGCAGCACCAGCCCAGCATGACGAGGATGCCGTTCTGATCGGTGAGATGGAAGAAGTCGTCGGTCTCGAGCTTGCCCTCGAGGCGGATGGTGTTCAGGTGCATGTCGCGCACCATGCGAATCTGGTTCTGCAAGCGATCATGGTCGGTGCGCAGCAGCATATCCTGCGACCAGCCGGCGCCGCGGATCAGGATGCGCTTGCCGTTCACGCGAAAGAGCCGGCTGCCGTTGGTAGTTAGCTCGGAAGTGATTTCGCGAAAACCGAAGTCAACATTCTGCTCATCGGTTTTAATGCCGCTCTGGAGGAACGCGACGGAGAGATGTTCAAGATGCGGATCGCCCATCTGATACGGCCACCACGGCTGCGGGTTATGGAAGCGCAGTGCTGGAAACTTGTCGGGAGTGAAGATCACGGTGCGGTCTTCATGCGCGGCCAGTTCGACAGGCTGCTCGAAGTGCGCGCCGGCAGCGGTTCCGGCGACCACGCCGCTTACCGGGTGGTCCTCGGCGTTGTGCAGTTCGGCGTAGACGGTGAGGTCGGCGGTGGCGAGGGAATCGTCAGTGAAATGCGTGACCGCGAGAGGCGAACGCACGGTGACCGCTCCGGTCGTCACCAGATCCACGGCGCCGACCAGTCCCATATCTTTATCGGGAGGGCAAGGGTTCCAGTCGACCCAGTTGATGCCGAGATCCTTTTCGGTTGGCGCAAACGTTTCGACGGCGAGCACGTTGCCGCTGCGTGGCTTGATCGCATCGGTCACATCGAAGTCGTAGGTTCGGTAGGCTCCGGCCACGGTTGATGAGTCGGCGATGCGATGGCCGTTGACCCAAATTTCGGCGCGGTAGTTGATGCCTCCGAAGTGCAGCCAGGTGCGCTGCCCATGGACAGCAACCGCCGCCGGTAGCTCGACGCGATACCACCACCCGCAGCGATAGGGGCTGTCCTGGGGCATGGGGAGATTCGCAAAGTCCTGACCGATGGGATAACTGGTTCCTGGAATGTTGCGGAGGTTCATGCCGTAGTAGGGATTGGGGAAGATTTTGTCCGCGACCTGAGCGGCCAGAACGGTGCTGGGAACGGAAACCGGCAGCCAGTCATTCGTCGCGAATCCCTCGGCGGAGATGGATGCGCCATCGGCCTGCAGTTTGCAGGCGGATTGGAAGCGCCAGCCGTCATGCAGCGGTGTGGTCGCGGCCGCGGCGATTCCAGACAGCAGCAGGCAGGCGGCGGAACAGAGCATCCATTTTAAATTCATGCCAGGAAAACCTTTCGAAATCGGCGCAGGGCCGGATGGGGATGAGTTTGGTCTTCAAACGTTTGAATAGGGAATGTTGATGGTTCTCGCGCCGGGCTGTCAAGTGCGCAGGCGTGTCCCGGTTGCGCTGGTTTTTCGTTTGACGGCAGCGGGCGGAGCCGTCGACTGGCGTGCCACCAGCTCGGGCATGGTCTTATGCAGCCCCGCGCTCGTCCCGTTCGCAGCAGGGCCGCGGATGGCCTGCATGACGCGTTCGCCAGCCTCCAGTCCCATGGCTCGCAGAGGCTGGCGGATGGTGGAAATGGCGGGTGTTGCGACCTCGGCGGGCAGCACGTCGTCGAAGCCCATCACCGAACAGTTTTCGGGAACGCGCAGGCCTGCTTCGCTGAGTCCGCGCACGACGCCGAGGGCCGTGAGATCGTCAAATGCCAGGACTGCCGTGAATGGGCACCCGGAAGCAAGCATCTGCCGCGAGAAGCGCAGTCCTCCTTCAAAGCTCGAACAAGCATCGGAGAGGCCGGGTAGTTCAAAGATGAGGCGCTCGTCGATGCGCATTTCGTTCTGTGCGGCGAACCTGCGGATGCCGGCCCAGCGAGGTTCGCTGTCGTACATCTCCTGCGGGCCACGAATGACGGCGATGTGGCGATGACCCAGGTCCCACAGGTGCTGCATGGCCATGGCGCCGCCCGCCTCGTTGTCGACCAGGATGGACGGGACTCCGCGCGCAGTCAGGTCGCGGCCCACAATGAGGATGGGCACATTGTTCTTGCGAATGTCTCCGAGCAGGTTTGTTTCTTCGAAGACCCAACTGGCCACCACAATCAGACCCTCGGCGCGGCGCTCCAGGATCATCTGCAGATAGAGATCGAACTGCTGACGGCGGGTCTGCGCGTCCATCACCAGCGGCAGGTAGCCGGCCTGGTGGACGCCCTCCTGAATGCCGCGCATGACGGGAAGGCAGAACGGGTCGGAGAGATCGAAGACGAGGATGCCTACCATCTGCGTGCTGCGGCGGCGCAGAATGCGCGCGTAAGCGTCAGGATGATAGCCGAGCTGCTGGGCAATAGCGCGGATATGCGAGCGCGTCGTCACGGCGACGTTCTGCGAAAGGGGCGCTTCGCTCAGGACGATCGATACCGTGGAGACGGAGAATCCGCTGGCATGAGCAATATCCTGCAAAGTCACGTGCCCTGACTTGCGCTGGCTCAATGTCTCTCCTCGTTGCGTCCATTTACCGGATGTTTTGCGGTATCCATCGCTATTTCATCTCTTGACATACCACGTATGCGGTCCTATAGTCGGTCGAAATCGATTCAAACGTTTGAATCAATATAATCCAGGAGCCCTGAGATGAGAGCCGCAAAGTTTAGGGTCACCTCTTTAGTAGGGAGTTTCCTCTGCAGCGCGCTGCTTTTGGCGCTTTGCCCGCTGCTTGGCGCACAGGCCGGCCGGGGCGGCGTCAGTGGCCTCGTTGCCGATTCCGCGGGAGCCGTTATTCCTGGAGCCAGCGTGACGGCGAAGAACGTCGCGACGGGCGAAAAGTTCTCGACAGTGTCGACAGGAGCCGGTCTCTACTCGTTCATCTCGCTGGCGCCGGGGGCCTATGAGATCAGCGCCGTTGAGAAGGGCTTCCAGACGGTCATACAGCAGGGCGTAACGGTCACGGTGGACAACGTGACGACGGTGAACCTGACGCTGCAGGTGGGGTCGGTCAGCCAGGTGGTGACGGTCAAGGGCACCGAGGAGCTGGTGGACACCAGCAACTCCACCGTCGGCCAACTGATCAATTCTGCCACCATCGACAGAGTTCCGCTGCTGACTCGCAACGTCTATGACCTGATCCAGCTCAGCGCTGGTGTGACTCCTGCGAATGGCACGCCGAATTCCTCCAGCTCCTACGACATTGAGAACATCTCCAGCGGGCGGCCGGGTGTCGATGTTTCCTCGTATTCGGTGAATGGGGCGATTGAGGGATCGGTCTATTACATGATCGATGGCAGCCCCATTGGGATTGCCGAGAACAACGCGGCTGCGATTATCCCGGCGATGGATCTGCCCGAAGATGACGTGGATGAGGTGCGCGTGGAAACGCAGAACACCCCAGCGTCTTATCAAAGCGGTGGCGCCGGCGTGATTAGCATCGCCACCAAAGCCGGCGGCGAGAAATTTCATGGCGACGTCTTCGGCGTTTTCCGTCCCGATATTCTCGCGTCGAACGAATACTTCAACAAGCAGTACGACCTGCAGAACGGATTACCGAACGCCTCGCCATCGTTCCATCGCTACCAGGAAGGGGGAGCGATCGGCGGCCCACTGCTTCGCAAGCGGCAGGTGTTTTTCTTTACGGATTACGAGGCGACGCAGCAGGAGCAATATGACGGCTCCAATCGCTTCGTGGTGCCCACCACGGCGGAACGGACGGGGGATTTCTCTGCGGATCAAGCATTCACGATCTATGATCCGACGCAACCGGATATCGCGACGGGGCCGATGGCCGGAACCCGCCAGCCGTTCAACAACAATCAGATTACGAACCCGAGTCCGATAGCGGAGAAGTTTCTGTCGGAGATGCCGAAGTGCAACATCAGCAACATTCCCGGTATCGCATGCGATCAGCAATCCGACGATCTTACCCCGAACTTCTTCCTGCCCGGTCTTGATCCCACCAAGGCTCAGAAATTCGACGCACGTATCGATTGGACCAAAAGCGAGGCGCAGCGCATCTTCGGTCGATTCTCCTTCGACCGTCTGTTTACATCGACTTTCAATTCATTCGGCAACGATTGGGATTTGAATTACGCACAAAACATTACCAACGGGCGCAACATCCTGCTGGCGGACGATTACACGATCAACCCGACAACGATCCTGCAGCTGCGCTACTCCTTCACGCGGCACTTTGAAAATCAGGGCGGCGATCCGCAGCAGAACGGGACTGACATCACGTCGCTGGGTTTTCCCGCATCGCTGGCGGCGCAGGAAGTCTATAAGTTGCTGCCCTTCGTCAACTTCAACGACAACGGAAGCGGGGTAGGCGGCACCGCGGATTACAACACGTTTGTCTATGCGAGCGAAATCAGCGACGCCAGCGCCAGCATTGCGAAGATCTGGGGCAAGCATGAGGTAACGACGGGCTTTGAGTATATGAAGCGGTTGCTCAACGTCGGGCAGCCGGTTGCGCCCTCGGGCTCGTATGCCTTCGATATCACGGCGACGGACCAGACGACGAACACCGCGGTTGGCGGCAGCGATTTCGCCTCGTTTCTCATCGGCATGGGCACGACGCCCGGCAACGAGTCGGATGACTATCCGAATTTCTCCAAGGATCTGTTCGCAGCTGAGGCCAGCCCGTATTATGCCGCATTTGTCGAAGATACCTGGCGTCCCACGAAGACGCTGACCGTGACGGCGGGGCTGCGCTGGGACATCTTCGGCGGGCGTACAGAACGGCACAACCGCCTCGAATATTTCGATCCCACGGCCAGCGACACGGTGAACGGGGTCGGCTACACCGGCGCCGAGGTTTACGTGAACGGCAGTCATCGTTCGCCGTTTGAGACCAACCTTACCAATTTCGGTCCGCGGCTTGGATTCGCATGGCAGCCTGCGAAGGGTCTGGTGCTCAATGGCGGCGCTGGGTTTTACTACGGTCCGAGCGCGCAGATGGTGGGCAGCGCGTCGCTCAACAGCGACGGCTACAGTTCTGACACTACGTGGAACGCCACCAACTGGAATGAAGATCCCAATACCATCGCATACGACTGCACGAACGCGGGCGTTTGCGGCGACGAGGGCAACACGGTACTCCTGAACCCGCTCAGCAATCCCTTTCCGCAAGGCGTGGTGCAAACGATTAGCTCACCCACCGGGTTGGGGAATAACCTGGGTATTTCGCTGAATACCATGCTGCACTCCCAACGCACCCCTACTACGTACAACTTCAACTTCGGCTTTGAGTATCAATTCCCGCATGAGGTGGTTCTGAGCGCGGCTTTCGTGGGCAGCCGCGGATTGTTTTTGCCGCTTTCCAGCGAAGACCTGAATCAGCTCGATCTGGGGACGATCGGGAAGTATGGAGCTGCGCTGATGAACGACTCCGTACCGAACACCTGGGAGCCGATCGACGATCCCACCAACGCGAACTATGGCTCGCCTACGGTGCCGCTGTGGGTATCCCTGCAGGAATTTCCTCAATTCGGCAATGGCGGTTATGGCGCCGGCAACGGTGTCAATGTTCACGGTTATCCGGGCGGCGATTCCGAATACGATTCGCTGCAGACAAAATTGCAGAAGCGGCTCACGAATCACTTCACCACTCTGAGCAGTTTCACCTGGGCCAAGCTCATCACGGATGACGGCAATCCTCCGCTGGGTTTCGTGGGCTCGCATCTGGGCGCGCCGCAGGACTGGAAGAATATGCAGTACGAGCATTCCGTGAGCCCGCAGGACGTGAAGTATCAGTTCACGGGATCGGCCTCGTACGATCTGCCTTTCGGCAAAGACCGGGCGGTCCCCATGGGTGGGGTAGCGAACGCGGTGCTGGGCGGCTGGACCGGCAACGGCATTTTCTACTGGAGCTCGGGGATTCCGATTGCGTCTCCGCTGGTGGGCGCCGCCACTTCGTATTTCAACCAGCGGCCGGATCTTACGTGCGATCCGTCGAAAGGCGCGCCGCATACGGTGGCGATATGGTTCAATCCCACTTGCTTTGCGACACCCGCTTCGCCTTATGTAGCCGGAACGGCGCCGGCGTATCTCGATCACGTGCGCTCAATGGGTGCGCAGGATCTGGATCTCACTGTGTTCAAGGCTTTCGCGTTTGGCGAAACACGGCAGCTGCGATTCGATATCTCGTCCTATAACGTGACCAACCGGGCGCAGTTCGGGATGCCGAACGTGCCGAGCCTGACGGAGGTGCAGACCCAGCCTGCCGCCGTCGCACTTTTCGGCCAGATCACGTCCACTGTCAATTCTCCACGCCAGTTCCAGTTCGGGGCGCGATTCACGTTTTAAGGTGAGGACCATTGAAGCAATAAAACGGATCGGCCAAAGACGAGCGGGCCGCGGAGAACGCGGCCCGGCATGGGCGGCGTTGTCCGCTCATCTGCCTCAGCCTTCGCGGCGCAGGAATCGCCGCTCCTGGAGACAAATCTGCGACAACCATCATTTGGTATGGCGTGGACACGTCCTGCGCAACCGGCGCAAGGATCAAGAAGCCGAGGTCAGTCCACCGCCGCTTGTCGACAGTCTCAGACACGTCTCAGTACACGAGTGACTATCCATTGGGCAGTGGCGAGTGCGTGGTTGATGAGTGCATTGGCCCTCCATGAAAACACCGATCTGTGGGTATCGTGGAGTGGCTCGTGGGTATGACCCTTAACGGGGGCACGGTAACAATTCACCTGGAGCGTACGTTCGGATGGACGTGTGGCATGGGGAGAACTCCCTGTTGCTGCGGAGGGTGGAGATAGGGCGTGCAGGAGGCCCCGACATATTTTGACTGTGCAGAGATCCGCCCGCATGAGTACAAGCTGCGGCCGGCGGATATGGACGTCCGGATGCGACAACGCAGCGATCGCGTTCCCTATTTCTCTGGCTCTTTCAGGCGGCGTGCCCGATCCGCTCCTGCATGTCTTCCAATTCAATCCCCTTTGTCTCGGGAAAGACAAACCAGACCACAACCAGCTGCACGACCATCATGGCCGCGAAGAATTCAAACGGAGCTGGTTTGGAGCGAGCCGCCAGGACAGGAAAGAGCGCAGAGATCAGCGCATTCGTCACCCAGTGCGCCAGGCTGCCGGCGCCGAGGCCGCGCGAGCGGACGGAGTTGGGAAAGACCTCGCCGATGTAGACCCACATCACCGCTCCCTCCGAGAATGAAAAGGATGCGGCGTAGCCGATCAGAATCCACAGCAGCCAGCTCTGGTGGTGGTGTGTGGAGAAGAGAACGGCAACGCAGGCCAGTGCCGTGGCCATCGCGACGGATCCGATGAGCAGAAGCGCACGGCGTCCGATCTTGTCGATCACCAACATCGCCAGCAGCGTGAATACAAGATTCGTAGCGCCTACGGCCACCGCCTGCAGGCCGCCGGAAAGATTCGCGAATCCCGCCGCGCGGAAAATGTCGTTGAGGTAATAGAGAACAGCGTTGATGCCGGAAAGCTGGCAGAACATGCCGAGGCTGATGGCGAGGAAGAGTGGTTTGCGATAGCGTCGCGAGAGAATGCGCTCGCCCGTGGAGCGGCGCTCCACGGTCAGAGAGTCCCAGATGCGGGCGACCTCTGTATCCGGGTCCGGGTCGCCGACCGCGGCCAGCGCCGATCGGGCTTCGGGCAACAGATCATGCCGGACCAGCCAGCGCGGGCTCCGCGGAATAAAAAAGAGGGCGCCGAGGAAAATCACAGCGGGAATCCCCGGAACTCCCAAATCCCAGCGCCACTCAGCAGCGCCGAAATTCCGCAGAGCGATGCAGTAATTCGAGAAGTACGCCAGCAGAATGCCGATCACGATGTTGATCTGAAAGCAGCAGACCAGGCGGCCTCGCCACGCAGCAGGAGCGATCTCCGCAATGTACATGGGGCCGAGGACCGAGGAAGCGCCAATCCCCAGCCCGCCAACGATGCGAAAGGCGAGCAGAGAATGCCAACTCCACGCGTAGGCGCAGCCCAGCGCCGAAACCAGATAGAGCACCGCACAGATGCGAAGACTGTCGCGCCGCCCCAGGCCTTCGCCCAGCGGCGAAGCGAGTGCGGCCCCGGCAATGGTGCCCCACAGCGCGCTCGAGACAGTAATTCCCAGCATGCTCGGCGACAGTTGGAACAGAACGGACAGTGCGTGAGTCGCGCCGGAGATCACGGCGGTATCGAGGCCGAAGAGCAATCCGCCCAGCGCAGCCACGGCGCTGCTGACGATCAGGACCGGCGTAATGCGCGGCCCCCTGGCTTGCCCCAAGAGGAACGGGGTCGGTTCCGGGGCGGGATTCACGCGCTGTGTCGATTGCATCTGCATGGGCCTCAGAAATGTTTTCGATTGGCAGGCACGACGGGCGCAGCAACGCCCAAAGCGCGCGCGGCGATCAACCCAAAGCAAAAGGCTGACAGCCCTCTGGAATACGGCTGGACTGGGGACAAAGACTTCTCCGAGCAGGAAATCGTTGGGGACTGGCCGGGAACCGCCTGGATACAGGATGGTTCGGCGCTCAGCCTAATACGCGGGCAACACGTCTTTCCTCATCGGAGTTGAGCGATTTCTGTACTCGATTGGCTGCCGTCACTGCCGCAAGCAGGGTAACGCGGCCAATCACACGGTTAAGCCCGAATGCGCGCGTCGAACGTTTCCGTGTCGAGCTCTTCCGGGGGACCCTCATGCGGCCCCGGGACGTCGACGTCAGGGTGCGACTGGAACTGCTGACGCAGCGTACGAGGACCGTATCCCTTGATCCTTTTGAACTGGCGATTGAAGTTCGAGTAATTGCCGAAGCCGACCTCGAATCCGATATCGAGGATGCTGTGATCGGTGGTGGTCAGCAATTGCGCAGCGGCTCCCACGCGCAATTCGTTGACATACGCCGTCATGGTGCGCCCGGTTGCGCGCTTGAAGAAGCGGCACAGCGAAGCCTGATCCATGTGCAGTTTGCCGGAGAGCTTTGCGTAGTTGATCTCTTCGTCGAAGTGAGCGCTCAGGTGCGCGCACACTGCCTCGATCCGCTGTTGATCCTCGATGCGGCACATGGGCCGAACGCGATCCGTTGACAACAATTCGGGACTCGCGTCAGCGGCCAGCTGCAGCAGGACTTCCAGCAATTCAACGATGCGGGCCGCGGGCGAAAGCGACAGGTAGTCGCGGAGTTTGGCAGCCGCTGCGCGGCCGGTCCGCGTGTGGCCGAAGGACATGCCACAGGCACAGCGCTTGAGCAGCCGCTGGATCGGCTCCATCTCAGGAAGGCGGAAGAAGTCCGGTCCGAGAAAGTCCTCGCGAAACTGGATGACCACGGCGCGGTGGCACTCCTTGCCCGGCATTCTCACCGGACCGGATCGCCAGCTATGCGGCAGGTTCGACCCCAGCAGAACCAGATCGCCTGGACCGTAGTCGCCAATGCTGTCGCCGACCAGTCGCTGTCCGGAACTGTCGACAATCAGAGTCAGTTCGAACTCCGGGTGATAGTGCCAGTAAAACGGGAATTCCACATCGACCCGTTCAAAAGCCAGCAACGATGCCGACCCTGAGGTTACTTTCTCAAAACGCGCCCGCATGGGAGAAATTTAATCACATTTGCTGAATTGTCTGCAGATTTTTTAGAAAGCCAGCAATGGAGTACAGAAAGGTGCTAATCCCTGAGAGGACTTCCAGAAAGCGTCCGGGATATGCTCCCCAAAACGGCCGGTTCGGGAGACAAAAGCCCCTGAACCGGCTGCATGCAACAAGGAGACCCCCCAGATGGACCCACAATCCCCCCGCAACGAGCAGGTGCCGATGAGCATGGCGGACTACACGGGCTACGCAAACCTTCCGCCGCTGGTAGGTATGCAGTCGATGAGCGAAGCCGTCTCGCGGGGACTGACGGTATCGCAATCGGTGGCTCGGCAGTTGCGGCTGCACTGGTCCCTGCGTCGCCTGAACACGATCCTCGTCTCCCGCATTGCGGCCACGCCGATCTATGAGCTCAAGATGGCCTTCAGTCTGCACGCCCATCTCTGCGCGGAGCATGTGGAGCCGCTGGCCAGCCGCGTCAGGGAAATGCGGCAGCCGCCCTACGGCCTCGAGGTTTGTCCTGACGCGGCTCTCGATGCATTCTTCGACGAGATTCAGTGCGCGAAAGAAGTGCCGGCCCTGGTGCTGGGGCTGTACGCCTATGCCTTCCCCGCCATCGTTCGCGAGCTGGAGCGCATCCTCGCCGACACGAACAAGCTTTTCGATCACCCCACCTGGCGCATTTGCCGCTTTTCTCTCCTCGAAATGCAGGATGTTCTCGAGTACGGGAAGCAGGCGGTCAGCTGCCTGGTCAACGATCAGGCGCGCGCATCGCTCGCGCCGTGGACAGCGCTGCTCGAAGAATTGCTGGCCCAGGCCGGCGATCTCGATGGCACGCAGCCAAAAACCAGCGGCGATGTGCGCCGCATGTTCTCAGCGGTGGCTTGCCCCTACGATGGCGTGCCCCAGCGCGACGAGCGTTTTCGCGATTCCTACAACATGGGCGTGAACGCGGAAGCGTTCCTCTTCGATCCGCAGATTCCCGCGCTTCCCAAATCGATCATGCTCTATTTCAAGCGCCTCCGCGAGATCGATGTTCCCGAGATGATGTCGAGCATTCTCGTGGAGACGCCGGGAAAACCCTGGGCCTACTACCGCGATATGACGCGCCAGCTGTGGGACGAGGCGCGCCACGCCATGATGGGCGAGATTGGCTTCGTTTCCATGGGCATCGACTGGACGAAAATCCCCCTCAACTTCACCTGGTCCCTCGGCTTGAATACGCAGCTCACCCCGCTGGAGCGGCACGGCGTGCTCTACACCATCGAACAGGGACTGATGCCGAAGAAGACGGGCAAAGAGTACGAGTGGCAAGTAGCGCTGGCGACGGCCAACCCGCTCACCTCGATGATGCAGGACTACGACTGGGCTGACGAAATCTCTGCACGCGCGCATCGGCCGCGACTGGCTGGTGCCCGAAATCGGCAACCAGAAGGAAGCCCTGGCCTATGGCGATCGCGCCTGGTCGCGGATCCTGGTGGACTGGTCCCGCTGGCGTGACCAGGGGCTCACCGAACACCGCAACTGGTGGCCGGACGTTTATCGCGATGCGTGCCGGCACTGGGGCGTCGAGCCGGATCCCGCGCTGCTGGCCTACGACACGACTTATGAAAACACACGCGCGGATCTGAAACAGGTCGCAGGATAATCGCTCGAGACCCGCGACTCCTCAGACGCGCAGCAAGGAGATTTTTCATGATCGTCGCACAGGCCATCGTCACCGACGGCAAAGGCAACTTTGCGCTGGACGATGTGCAGATCGACGCCCCGCAGGAGAACGAGGTTCTGGTCGAGATCAAAGCCAGCGGCGTGTGCCACACGGATTTCGACTCGATGTCGTGGGGGCGCTCCTGCATCATGGGCCACGAGGGAGCAGGCGTTGTGCTGGAGTGCGGCCCCGGCGTAGACCACGTGCAGCTCGGCGACCAGGTCCTGCTGAACTGGGCGATTCCCTGCGGCGATTGTTTCCAGTGCCGCCGCGGCGCCGAGAACATCTGCGAAAACAAGCCCGTCGTTCCCGCGGAAAGATTCCTGCAAAGGGCGTGCCGATCACCACGTCGTTTCGAGTTGGGCACCATGGCCTCGCACACCGTGGTGCCGAAGCAAGCCGTCGTCAAAATCGATATTGAAATTCCCTTCCCTTCCGCATCGCGATCCTGGGCTGCGGCGTGATGACCGGATTCGGTTCCGTGGTGAATGCAGCAAGGTGGAAAAGGGATCGTCGGTGGTGGTCCTCGGCTGCGGAGGCGTGGGGCTCAGCGTGGTGCAGGGCGCGGTGCACGCCTGTGCCGCCATGATCATCGCCGTCGATCTGAACGCCAACCGCCTTGCTCTGGCGCGGCAGTTTGGCGCAACGCACACCATCCAGTCGCAAAAAGACGACGCAGGATTGCTGCGCGCCGCGCGAGGAGGTGCGCGCGCTCACCGGACGAGGCGCGGATTATGCCTTCGAGTGCACGGCGGTTCCGGCACTGGGCGCATCGCCGTTGGCCATGGTGCGCAACGGCGGCACAGCGGTCGCCGTCAGCGGCGTCGAAGAGGTGGTGCCCGTCGACCTGCAGCTCTTCGAGTGGGACAAGCGCTACATCAACCCGCTCTACGGGCAGTGCCGTCCGTTCCTGGATTTCCCCGTCCTGCTTTCGCTGTATAGCCAGCGCAGGCTCAAACTGGACGAGATGGTGACGCGGACGTATCCGCTTTCTGCATTGGGCGAGGCGTTTGCCGACATGCGCCGCGGCGTGAACGCCAAAGGAGTGTTGCTGCCTTGATGTCAAATTCAACTACCGCAGAGGACGCAGGAAGATGAGCCATACAGATCGTCGCGAATTCCTGAAAGCACTCACGGCGTGCAGCCTCGCTGTGCCGCTGCTGCCAGGTGCACTCGGAAAACACGCCGCCGCAGCGAGCGAAGCCTCGAGAAAGACCATCGATATGGGCGATACGCCCTGGCTCTTTCTCAAGGGCGATCCGTATCCATCCGTGCAGAAGCCGGAATTTGATGACGCTTCCTGGACCCAGGTCGGCGTGCCGCACTGCTTCAACGACATGGATACCTACCAGAATCTCGCGGTGAACCAGGCGTTTCTGGGAACCGTGTGGTACAGGAAGCATTTCTCTGTCGACGGCCGCGATCGCGGCAAGAGATTCCTGCTGGAGTTCCATGGCGTGGATATCGCCGCAGCGGTTTACGTGAACGGCCGTTTCTATAAAAGCAATACGGCGGTCCCGCAGCCGCAGGAGGTCACGCACGTCGGCGGCTTCATTCCGTTTGCACTCGATATTACTGATGACCTGCGCTACGACGCCGACAATGTCATTGCAGTGCGCGTTTCGAATGCGGAGAAGAGCTTTTATACCTGGCCCGGCTTCGGCGGATTCCTCGGCCTCGGCATGGGTTTCGGCGGCATTGTGTCTCCGGTCTATCTGCATATCGTGCATCCGGTTCATGTCCCTCTCAATGCTTTTTCGCCGATGGAAAAGTGGGGAACGTATCTCGCAACGGTGTCCGCTACAGCCGATCACGCCCACATCCGCGCGCAAACGAATGTCGAGAATCAGAGCGCGGCTTCCTGCGAAGCAACGCTGAGCACCAGGCTCATGGATGCCGAGGGCCGCATCGCGCTCGAGATGAAGGCTACCCATACCATCGCGCCCGGAGCCACAATCACCTTCGACCAATCCGGCGAAGTCGGCCAACCGCACTTGTGGTATCCGAATAACAGCGAGGCCGGCGAGCCGTATCTTTATACCGCTGTCAGCACGGTGGAGATGAATGGTGCTGAGGTGGATCGCGTTGTTGCTCCCTTCGGAATCCGCACCCTGCAATGGGACAGCGATTACGGGTACGTCAACGGCGTCAAGCATTTGCTCAATGGATTCGGGCAGCGCAATACCTATCCGGCATTGGGCTCGGCCGTGCCTGCCGCCTTGCAATGGAACGACGTTTCGCTGATTGCCGCGTGCGGCGCACGGACGGTGCGGGTGGGCCACATTCCGGCAACGCCGCACACCGTCGCGGCGTGCGATGCCTATGGCGTCCTCGTGATCCAGGACAGCGGAGACAATGAGTGGACGCTCTTCGGCGAGCCGGCGCTCACTTACAAAAAGGAATACGACCGCGACACCATTTACTATTTCCGGAATTCTCCATCCGTCGCGGTCTGGGAATCCAATAACGGCCTTGCATTAGTGAAGCAACACACGGATTTCTATTCCCCGCGTGCCACGCAGGAATTGGTCGATCGTCTGGATCCCGATGGCGGCCGCATCGTGGAGAGTCGCGACACTTCGGACTTCTGGCCCACCGGCAAAAAGATCATGATCGGCTATACCGCCCACTACGCAAAGGTCGCGGGCTCGCCCTCCATGAACATGGAATGCTATTACCGCGGCAACGCCCGCTTCGATTACGCGCATGAGAAGGAGTCAGCGGACTTCTTCACCAAACAATATGTCTCCAACATCCAGGACCGCGCCTGCGGGTGGATTTTCTGGATGTTAGCCGAAACCATGGAGAGCCCGTTCATGCCCTATCTGAACGGCATGACCAATCAGAGGTCGCTTGGGTCCTGCGCGATGGATGCCAACCGGTTTCCAAAACTCCCCTATCGAATCTTCCAGAACGCATTGTGGCTGCCTTATGCGAAGAAGGCCGGGGTCGCGTTGCAGAGCAGCTGGAATCTTTCCGGAATGCAAAGCGTCGATGCCTGGAGTAACTGCCCGCATGTGGAACTGTTTGTCAATGGCGTCAGCAAAGGGGTCCGCACGCCAGATGCCGAGATGCGCTGCACCTGGGAGAAGGTCGCATGGCAAGCAGGGAGCCTCAAGGCCGTTGGCCTGGATCAGGCAGGCAACGCCGTCTGCGCCGATGAACGCCGCACCTCCGGAAAGCCGGCGCGCATCCTGCTCAGCACCGAGCCGCCAGTCACGAGACCGGACGGCACCCGATTCCAGTTGCGCGCCAACGGCTCCGACGTTGCGCTGATCACCGCGCAGATTGTCGACCACGACGGATTTGTCTGCGTAGATGCGGACAACAACATTCACTTCTCTGTTATCGGTCCCGGAGATTATCGCGGCTCCACTGACTTCTATGATGTCCCCGATAAGCCAGCGACGTGGCACGCGCCGGGGGACCACGAGTTGCAAGCGGAAGGCGGTCTCATGCGTGTCGCGATCCGCTCCACCTTCCAGCCAGGCCGCGTGCGTGTCACAGCTACATCGCCAGGGCTGCATGCCGGGAACGCCGAGTTCCGCACGGAGCGCCCCAACCGCTAAATGGCGACCTCACCTACCAGCAGCAAATCCAATACATAAACTCGTCAATCCTAATGAGGACAATCGGGCAGGTCACTTCATAGAATGTTTGACAATAAGACCTGTTCAATCGCTCAGAACTTCGCTCCGAACAAGGTCAACCAACAAGAACGTCAGCGCGACGATTTAAAGGTTCCCCAGACCTCTGCGTTTCCTCGTCGCGTGCTCCATCTGTAAATGAGACGACTCACGCCCTTACTATGACAGGGCGTGAGTCGTCTTGCGCAGGATCGCGGCATTGCCGAGTGGAACCAGCTCGACGTCCACCCGTTGCCGGTCGCGCGTGCGCATCATGGATCCACGCAGCACGACCACAGGATCGTCGAATGGATACTCGACCGTGCTGAGCACCTTGACCGCTTGCGGCTGAAATGCGAATGCCTCCCACTGGGATTCCGCTGGGAAAGTCATCTCTTCGTACTTCCCGACCGTCGGCTCATCATAGGTGTCCGTAAAACCCGGGAGCGGGTAGGTCCGGAGCACCTGGGATGTAGATGGGATAGGCCGAGCGAAGATGAGGGCTCCATATTCCAGGGCTACTTCTCCGTTCACGGCGGTTAGCTGGCGAATCGCGCGAGCGAACTGGATGTGAATCACATCTCCGGCTGCCCACTTCTTGGTTACCCGCCAGTAATCTTCCTCGCGCACTATGCGGGCATTGTCGCAACGCACTTCGGTGCTACGGGACCACTCGGGTTCGCGCAGCAGAATCGTGAATTCGGCGTCCCGCTGCGGATGAACGGCGATGGTCACGACATCGTCGAAGGGATAGGCGGTCTGTTCCTCGATCTCGACCGGCACCCCGGCGATGTGGGTGGAAACCCGGCACGGCCCATACAGCAGCGCGGCCAGCGTGTCGGTGCCGCGCCGCATCCACATGCCGCGAACGAACAGACCCGCCACATTCGTCGCGTTCGGGTTACAGCAGACGGCGGCGTCGGCGTGGGTCGGGGAGAATTTGTTGCGAGGGTCAGCCCGCAGCTGGTCCGGCGTGAGACCGTCGCAGCGAAGGCGATTGTCGGGAGTTAGATAAGTGATGGCTCGGCCGTCCGACGTACGCGCACCCTGCGCGGCATTGAACCACACCTTCTCCGCCATATCTCCATAAGACGCAACTCCGGTTTTCTGCAGCGCGGACTCACAGGTTAGCTGTATTTCCTTACTGGCGCAGTACTCATACTCTGTGAAGGTCGGATCGGGTGCGAGTTTACTGATCATCTCCTGGCTCACAGCGGATCCGCCAGGCTCGATGTAGTGGCTCAGTTTCTCCATGGCGTTTCGGGAAGCCACACCCAAATCTCCTCGCCCGGTGGCGCTGGCCAGCCACAGCGGGACGCGGATCGTTTCATACACGTGTACGCCGTGCTGCGAGAAAGGAGCATTGCGATTCAGCAGGGACGGGATAGTGGTATCCGCAGTAACATTGCGGCTCCAATCGTCATAAAACCACACGGAGAAGTTGAGATAGCGAGGGTCACCAGTGCGCTCGAACAGGCGCTCCATCACATCCATGATCATCAAATCGTGGTCTTCGCCCCAGGGGACGGGAGTGTTGCCGGAGCCGTAGGTCGCGACGATGAGATCCGCGCAGCGCTGTACTGCGGTCTGCACGGCGGCATTGCCGGCCAGGTCGGCGTAATCCAGCAGCCCGCGGAGCAGGCAGGCCTGCGTCCATAACTCGCCGGGATGCACCCAGCGTGAATCCGCTGCGAAGATTCCAAGATAGCCGTCGCTGTCCTGCGAGGAGAGAATGTGACGCACATACTCGTCGGCTTCGCGCATAGTGTCGGGATCGCCCGTGAGATAGGACATCATGATGAAACCGGCGCGCCAGTTCCCCTCGCTTTCGCCATTCCACCACGCAGAACCGAAGCTGTTGGAACTGTTTTGCGAATGCAATGAGTTGCGGTTCGTCACAAAAATATCGGAGGATGCTTCGTGGCACAGCTTGCCCAGGCATCCCGCAAAACCTTCATGCAGATCGCGAAGCATCTGCGCTTTGATCCAGCCGGCCGGCTTCACGGCGCCTACCGGTAGCCAGGTGAACACGGCCTCCGACCGATAGGTTGCGGCGTCAGACTGTTCTCTGCCGGGCGAGGCGGATTGAAGAGCCAGGGCTCTCCACGGCGATAGAAGAGCCGAGCCTGCCGCAGCAGTGAGTAGTTTGACCGAGTCACGACGATTCATGTTTACTCCACTTCCCTGGTAGGTTTGCGCATCTGGATCATGGTTGAGAGTTCACAGGAATTCTGTGCCTGGCGCGTTCGCGGGCACCGGGCGGCGCGGGAAGAAGCCGCAGTCCACACTGCTGCACTGCGGCTCCCCTTAGGATACAAACGCTCGACATCTCCCCGCAGGCGAGCTGCCTAAAACAGCACCTTGAGCGCAAACTGTAACTCCCTCGGTCCGCCGGGCTGGTATTGAGGAGAACTCTCACCACCCAGATCCGAGTCAAGGCTGTTGATCGCCTGACCAAAGGTGGTATCGGGCAGATAGCCTTCAACAGCTCCGAACGTCTCGTGGTTGAACAGATTAAACGACTCCGCGCGGAATTGAAGATGCAGCTTTTCATACACCCCGAAGTCTCGCCTTATGGCAACGTTCCACTGGTCCTCCCCAAATCCCCGAAAGTAATTCTGCGGAACATCGCCATTCACTCCAACCGGCGCAGGCGTGAACGCGGCAGGATTGAGTTGCTTGCCCCCCGGGATCTTCATCCCGTTATAGGCTCCGTAAAGATACCGAGGTTGGTTCGGCACGAAATTGAGTCCTGGCTCAACCTGCTGCCCATCATCGGCTGCATCTGCCGTCTCAGGGCCGTTCAATGTAATGGGGAATCCGCCCCTCACCGACCACCGCACATCGGTGCCCCACTTCTCAGTAATGGCCTTGATCAAACTGTTGTCCGGATGACCGTAGGGGATATCCCACGTCACAGTAGCGTTCAGATTATTTCTCAAATCGCCTGATGCGTTCCCCTTCTGATACGGAGTAAATGCATTCAGCTGGTTCTGCCCGATGTCATGCGCCCAAGTGTAGCCCACATAGGCGTAGAGCCCTTTGGAATAGCGGTGATCGAATACCACCTGACCTGCGTTATACGCAGACCGCAGCAGATTCTGAGCGAACTCTACAAACTGGAAATTCGGATTGTACGGATAGACGTATTCGTCAAGAATCGAAACGCCTTTCCGTAAAACGATCCAATATAGTTAACGACGAGGGCGTTGCTTGCACCCACATTCTGCTGTAAAGCCACATTGACCTGCAGATCGTACGGATTGGTAAAGTGGGGGGCCACGGCAAAATACGTCGACGTAAACGGCGGGACCGGCGGGTTCTGGACCGGAGTGTAACTATACTGCGGCGGCAGCGGGAAGGAATACTGGCCGTCGTAATTGCAATAGGACGCCGGGCAGAACGTATTGACTCCGCTGAATCCAGGCGAGCTCAGTCCAATTAATCCATCGCCCTGATTGTCTGCGGAATCGTAAACGACCCCTGCCCCTGCACGCAGTTGAGTTTCATAGCCAGGCTTCGCCCTCACCAGATATGTGGCTCCCAGGCGGGGCCCGAAGTCGTAGTAGTAGGACTTGTACGGAGCGCCTGCAGGCCCCAGAGCAAGCTCGGATAAATTGTTCTGGTTGATCAGCGTGTCCGGCATACCGGTGTGTCTCTGCGTTGGTGGCGGCGTTACATCCCAGCGCAGTCCGTACGAGAGACTGAGCCGCGGCGAGACACGCCACTGGTCCTGAGCGAACGCAGCAAACGTTGAATACGTTGGGTAGGTCTTGTTCTCGGCTTCGTTAATGATCTCGTAGGGCTGATTTGCAATTAAGCTCGACTCCGAGGCCCACAAGTAGTAGAAGGTCGGGCTGTCAGGATTATTCGTCGTTGTGAGACGCCTGAAGTCAAAGCCGAACGTGAATTGATGCGCGCCGTGGACCCACGTCAAGTTATCCGGAAGGTCAAATTGGCGCGTCTCGTTAAACCCCTTCCAGACTGACATCCAGAAACCGCCGATGCCCGGGTAGTAGTCAATTCCGCCGCCATAACTGGCGAGAGTATCTGGATAGCCTGACGCGGCAAGCAGGTCATACGATGGGTTCATCGGAGGCGTGATCTTCCCGATCTGGTCCCCGGTGCTCTCAGAGAAGTTTGCACGAAACTCGTTTGTTATCGAGGGAGTGAGAGCGCTCGTCAGGCCAATGGTATAGGTGCGCGTATCCTGGCTATCGTAACCGGTAGCTTCCATCTGCTGATTGGCGATACTCGACGTTGCATTGCTGGCTCTTACAAAAAGAGAATTGTGTTTCGACAGGGCAGCATCGAGGCGCAAATTATATGTGTTGAGCGCATTGAGTGAGCCGAAACCCGCGATGTATTCGCCTTCTCCGTCGCCGACGTCGGGACCATTCGGCATGGGATATGCATTGATGGCTGCTGCGACTGGCCCCGTTACGGCTGCGCGCATCGCTGCATCCGGGACATAATTCAGAGAGGCAGCGGTCGGGAAGTGAGCCCTGAGACCCTCGTAATCAAAATAGAAGAAGAGTTTATTGCGCCCGTCGTAGAGGTGGGGGATCCAGACCGGACCGCCGAGCGTCCCGGCAAAGTCATTCTGTATCAGGCCCTGTCGTGCGATGCCGTAGTAATTATCGAAATAGTCGTTGGCATCAAACACCGTGTTTCTGATGTAGTCCGATGCGCTCCCGTGAAATGCGTTGGTGCCGGAGCGAGTCAGGTAGATGAACTGCCCACCCGCATAGCTTCCGTATTCTGCCGGGTAACTGCTGGTGAGAACTCTGAATTCCTGAAGGTCATCGACAGGCACCAGGGCCTGCGTCGATCCAAGGCTGGTGCCCGCCGGCAGGCCGCCTGCGCCGCCGATGCCATAGGCGCCACTGAAGCCGCCGTTATTGCCCGCCCCGAAATCGGCACTGACCCCGTCCACGGTATAGGAATTAGACAGGTCGGAGTTGCCGTTGACAGAGATGACCGACAGGCCATTCTCACCGATGGATGATTTCGATTGTGGCTGCCCAGCTTGCGGATTCGGCGTTGTGACGCCCGGAACCTGAAGCTCCAGATCCTCAAAACTCCTGCCATTGAGGGGGACATTCGCCACTTCCTGCTGATTGACAACCGTAGAGACCGCCGCAGATGTGGTCAGCAACTGTTGAGCGACAACTGTGACCGTCTGCGTGGAAGTGCCAATCTTCAGTTGGATCGGCAGTTGGTTGTGTGCCCCTACGCTAAGGACGATGCCATTGATGGTGGTGGATTCGAATCCTGTATGGTCGACGCGGAGCGAGTAAGTCGACGGAGCAAGTCCTACGATCGTGAACACTCCACTGCCATCGGTGATCTCCTTGCGCGCAACACCGGTCGCTGTGTTCGTGATGGTGATCTGCGCCTGCGGGATGACCGCACCGGTTGGGTCGGTAACGCTGCCCTGTAGCGTGGCTGTCGCCGTTTGGGCCATCCCCGGAGTGCCAGGCAGCAGAAAGGCCAGTGCCAGAAGAGCGGCCAGGATCACGGATAAATGTGGATTCAACTTCTTGATGTAACTCATAGACTTGCCTCCGCCCTAAGATCTTCTATTAGTCGCTCCGTCTGCCGTACCCGTCATTCCATAGCCGGAGCGCGCCGCACAGGGTGCGACTGTCGCTTCGAGTTACTTTTGAACTTCAGAATGTCGAGGTCTGGGGACCGTGGACAACTGCAAATTCTGTATCGGAGACCGAATATACGTTGGCGATTGCGCCACAGTCTTCATCGGGATTGACTGGATTGGGTACTGCGTTTGCACACTTGGCGCCGCATCTCCGGGCATTTTTGCAAACGGCTAATTGTATTGCCGCAAATAGGCAAAATGAGGATCGCAGCGATGTGCGCCGCCAGGGCGTCTCCATCGCTCGGAACTGTGATCCTGTATCGCGCCCGTTCGTGAGGGCCTGTGCCTATTTGCGCCTATAGGCCGTTTTCAGAATTGGCGCGATTTGTCGCATCCTGGCGTCTCGTAAGGATGCTATGCAACTCACTGTGTCTTACTCGGAAACTGGCGGAAGTCCTGTTAGTGAATCGAGATCTCACTGCGGAGCGGTAGTTCGCGCGATGAACTGCCTACAAGAACGGTGTACTTGCCGGTCGGCGTCTTCCATTGCCGGGCATCGGCGTCGTATATCGAGAAGGCGCGTTGATCGAGACTGAGGATGACTGGCTTCGTTTCTCCGGGCTGGAGGTCGACTTTGCCAAAGGCACTCAGCTGGTGCGGTGGTTCTCCGTTTGTGACTGGCTGCTGGACATAGACCTGCACGACCTCCGCACCGGCGCGCTTGCCGGTGTTCGTCACAGAGACCGTTACTGAAATATTCCGCCAGGAGGTTCCCCCCGGGTCGCGGCGCGGCGTGACCGACAAATCGCTCAGGCGAAACGTGGTGTAGGAGAGACCAAATCCAAACGGGAAGAGTGGATCCGTGTGAGTCGCGTCATACCAGCGATAACCCACGTCCAGCTTTTCGCTGTATTCGGAGCGGCCGTCCACGCCGGGCCATCGTTGTTGGGTGGATGTTGGAGTCTCGGCGGCGCTGCGCGGAAACGTCAGAGGCAATCGACCCGACGGATTCACATCGCCGTAGAGAATCGCTGCGATCGCATTGCCGTCCTCCTGGCCCGGATACCACGCCTCGATCACGCCCGCAACCTTGTCGATCCACGGCATGAGCACCGGGCCGCCGGTGTCGAGCACCACGATGGTCCTGGCATTCGCGGCAGCGATGGTCGCGATCATCTCATCCTGATTCGAGGGCAGCACAAGGTCCGGCCGGTCGCTTCCTTCCGTCTCATCTGTGTGCACAAAGACAATGGCCACCTTTGCCTGGCGGGCCGCGCTCGCCGCCGCGGCCAGATCCGTTCCGTCCGCATAGGTGATCAAAGATCCGGAAGCAGCCGCTTTGCGCAGACCGTCGACGGGGCTAACAATATAGGACGCGACCACCCCGGAGCTGCCCGCGCCCTCCGCTTTCGGTTTCGATCCGCCTGCCTCGCCAATCACCGCAATCGATGCATTCCTGTCCAGGGGCAACAAGCCACCCGCGTTCTTCAGCAGAACAGTTCCCTGCTCGGCCGCCGAGCGCGAAAACGACGCGTGCTCAGGAGTCTGCACATTCGCCGTCCAGCTGCCCGTGTTCGGCTTGTCGAAGAGGCCCTGCCGGAACATGGGAGTCAGAATCTCGCGAACGCGCTCGTCGATCACGCTGCGGCTCACTTTGCCGGCATCCACCGCGGCCCTGAGCCCTGGACCAAAGAACTTCTGCCCGGGCATCTCCTGATTC
Source organism: uncultured Acidobacteriaceae bacterium (assembly GCA_963817165.1). GTDB lineage: Bacteria > Acidobacteriota > Terriglobia > Terriglobales > Acidobacteriaceae > Palsa-343. Next base: position 298,124 of record CAWFNL010000026.1, read on the forward strand.
AGACCATGTTCGACGGCATCGACGGTCGAATGCGTCGCAGTCCAGTCGCTCATCACAAAGCCGTCGAAGTGCAGTTCGTTGCGCAGCATCTCCGTCAGCAGGTCGGCGCTTTCGCACGAGTAAATGCCGTTGGTCTTCACGTAGGCGCACATCACCGTTCCCACGTGCCCCTGCTCAATGGCCGCCGCAAAAGGCGTGAGGTAAATCTCGTGCAGGGTACGCTCATCCACAATCGAGTCTTCCTTGAACCGGTTGCTCTCCTGGTTCATGGTCAGGTACATGTTGGCGTTGGCGATGGGCCCTTCGCTCTGAATGCCTCTGATCTCAGCCTGCGCCATTTGCCCGTTGAAGTAAGGATCTTCGCCATAGCTCTCGAAGGTGCGGCCCCACTCCGGCACGCGCACCACGTCGATCGAGGGAGAGAGCGCAAGGTTCGTCCCCTTGTTCCATTCTTCGTTGCCGAGCACTTTCCCAAATTCGTTTAGCAGAGTGGGATCCCAGCTGGAAGCCGCGGCAATCGGAGCAGGCAGCAGCGTTACCTGGGTCGCTCCGTTGCCAACGCCGGCGCGCCCATCGGTCTCCGTAAGAGCGGGAATGCCGAGACGAGGAATGGCGGGGACATAGCCTACATAGCCTTTGACGGGAATCGGCTGGACGCCATGCATCATGCCGATTTCCTCGTCGAGCGTCATCGCTTTCACCAGCAACGCAGCGCGCTGTTGCGGCGACTCCGCTGTATTCATCCAGGGCCGCTGCGCCTCAGGCACCGCCCCTTGCGCCCATCCAGGCACGATGAAAAGGAAGCTGGCAGCCATCAGGCATACCGCATTCCTGCAAAGCTTTGGCATGGCGCCAATCGATTGAAAGATGTCCGGAAGACTATTCTGGTCGCAAGGATTCATGTTCTTTTTGCCGCTATTAAGACTATTTGTTCTTTTTCTTTTCTGTCAATCGACACCTTGCGCTTTCCTGTTCTGGCCTCCTGCTACCGATAATCGACCTTTCTGGGCCGAATTTCCGTTCTCCGGCCCTTAGCCCCCGCCGCCTCCTGTCAACAATGTCAGTTCCAATGATGAATTCCCAGCTTCTTCTGCCGGGAGCGGGTTCGGACGCGCTTCCCGCGCGTGACGCCGAAACGTGGCCGGCACAGCCATTCCCAATCCGTCAGTGGTCAGGGAGATTGCCCTTTGTAAGGTGCAGATCATTTTGGACGATAAATGGGCTGTACAGGGCGCACTGGGCGCTTCCAGCGCGTCTCCCGCACGGAGCGACATCTGAGCTAACCTTCTTAATTTTAGCTATTTACCCTTACCATCAGCAGATTGCTTTGTAAGGTGGTGCCGAAGAAGGGACTCGAACCCCCACACCCTTGCGGGTACATGGACCTGAACCATGCGCGTCTGCCAATTCCGCCACTTCGGCACGGGTGAATCCGGCGCGGCACCGGGGTCCCCAAAGGGTGGGCGCGCTGGACGGGCAGCAACTCCTAGTGTTACAAAGGCATCCACTCGTGTCAAACAGGCCGGCTGCGGGCGCGGACGCGGTATTCTGGCGGAAAGAGAAGCTATCGGATGACAACAGGATCGCAGACCCGGCCCATTCCCGAAGAACAGGCTAAAGAAATTCGGCGACTCTCGCACGATTTGAGCAACGCCCTGGAAATTGTGCTGCAGACCAGTTTTTTACTGGGCATGGTGCCGCTGGACGACGACGCGAAGAAGTGGCGGAGCATGCTGGATAACGGCGTATCGCAGGCAGCGGAGATTAACAAGAAGCTGCGGGAGTACGTGCGCGGGAACAGCTAGCGCGCGGCTCGCCGGCGTAGGCAGCCGGGGCAATTCGTCCAAAAGTGCGATAATAAAGGCTGTCACAGGGGATCCACACCCTAGCAGGATGGGGGCGTCACGGTTTCGACGGGATTGCTTGCGGCAAGGAGGCATGCCGGGGTCTGGGCACCCGTAATCGCCTGGAAAACCATAATTGCCAACAATCAACTGGCATACGCAGCTTAATTAGTTAAGTTGCCGTTCTCCGTGGCTTCGCCTGTGGGCTACGGAAGGACGTCGCACAGCAGGCTGGCTGTGGCCGCTCGGTCCGTGTGGCAGCAGCGAGATCATCGGACTAGTTTTCGGCGTTTCTTGTCCGTTCTGAGCGCTGGGAGCGAAACTTTGGAACTGGACTGAGCATGGAGTCTCCTGGCTGACAACAATTTCGGACGCGGGTTCGACTCCCGCCGCCTCCACCATACCTTTCTCTAGATTGGTTCATATCGAGGTCCCTCGCATCCGCTCGGGATTTCGCCTGCGGGCTCAGACGCCCCGCATAACGGCTCAAGTTCGACTCCCGCCGCCTCCACCATTTCCTTTTTCACCAACTGAAGCGGACGAGAGAGACTCCGTGGCGCGGCAGGTCAAAACTGACGGTGCCCGTGCCTTCGCTTAGGTCGATCCAGCTCGGAGAATCGAGCAACTGCAATCCGCCTGCGGCTTTCAGCTGCGCGTACTGTTGCGGTGTGGGGGATTGCGGTGAGCCCATCGCTTTCCACACTGTGAATGCATTGCTATGCGAATCGTCGATGCGGTAATGCTGCATCAACGCGCGTTTTTGTGAGCGGGGGAAACCTTTGATTTGCAAATTGACGATGGCGGGCGGCCCCGCGACATCGTCGTCGTGATAATTCCAGAGCAGCACGGCGGCTTCAGAATTGCCGGCTGTGGCGAGTGCGTCCACATCGGGCTGCTGACGGACGCCTGATTTGAGGATGTCATCCAGAGGAACGCTGCCGGTGCTCTCGACGCGTACTCTGTTGCCGGACATCATTCCGGCCATGCGAAAGAGATTGATGATGGGCTTATCGATGCCGTTGGTGGACAAGGTACGAAGACCGTCGAAGTACGGCTGATCTTCAAACTCAAAGGCCCAGGTGAGCATGCTGATCAGGTTGACGTTGTAACGATCTCTCAATTGAAAGATGGAGTCGAGCGCTGTGGCGTCGTAGGAGGGATACAGCGTGCCGTTACGGTAAGCATTGTGGGGATTCGTGCGGGAGGAGCAGGCGGCGCAGCCCTCGGGATCGGCTTCGCTCAAGATGATGGGGATTGTGGCGAATTGCGGAAAGCTTTTGACGATCCCAAAGCCCGTGGCGACATTCTGCAGTTCTTTATCAAGGCCCATCTGTACGTGATCGTCAACGATGGTGGGATTTCCCTTGGCATGGAAGGAAATGAAGTCGAGGGGAACGGCGCGGCCGGTGGCGGCGCTCTTGTCTTTGGCACAATGCGTCAGAAAAGCCTGAAGGAATTGCGCCGAGTGGCTTCCGGGGTTCGGCCCGGTGGTCGCCGGCCCTCCTACGCGGGCTCCGGGAATGGCACGCTGCACGCCGGCAACGGCGTAGTCGTAAAGGCGGTTGTACTCCTCTTCGGTGCCATGCCAGTAGGAGATGTCCGGCTCATTCCAGACCTCCCAGTACCAGGTCGCAACGGTGTCTTTGCCGTAGCGATGGACCATGTGCGACGCGACTTGATAAATCAATTCTCCCCAGCGCGCATAGTCTTTGGGGGGAAACGACCATCCATTGACCTCACCCGGTTTGGTCCGATGCAGAATGCGGTAGGGCTCGGGTTGGCTGGACAGAGCCTGCGGCATAAAGCCGAGTTCCACCATAGGCCGCACGCCGGCCTGCGCGTAGGCATCGAAAATCTGATCGAGGATGGTCCAGCTATAGACGGGGTGGCCCTGGGCGTCTTCGGTATAAACGTTGGTCGAGCTCCATTTCATTTCGGGCTTGCCATCGCCGGTGGTGAGAAGGAAATGGGCGCGGATGTGAACCGGGACCGGGGTGAGGTCATGCAATTCGCGCAATAATGCGCGCCCATTTTTTGTGGTGGTGAAATTCGATTCGTCGTACCCGAACCAACTGTAGATGGGGGTGAACTTCCCTTGTGGCGCGCCTAAATCCACGTTTACCTGTATTGGTTCCTGCGCTCGGCAACTGAGCGCAAGCAGTACGAGCAGACAACCAGCGAGTGAACGCATCATCACTTCTCCCTTATTGATCTTAATCAGATCATTTGGGGCTGAGGCCGGTGGGGTGTTGTCCTGCGCCTTCGTTGCCGGGGCCCCCGGTGATTTTGAGGGTGGGAATGCGGTCGTCCATGGAGGGCAGAGGCGGGAAGGGCAGATGCGGCTCAGTCTGATACCAGTAGGCGACGGAATAGAAGTTGTCGGAGCGGTCGTTGGCGTGGCCGTGCTCGATGGTGGCTTTCATGGACTTGGTGAAGGTGATGGGGGAGTCGAGATGGAAGCGGTAGACGCTCCAGCGCTGGCCGGCGAGTTCTTTGCCGACGACGGGGGCGCCGTAGAGCGGGTAGGCGAACGATGCGCCGCCGAAATCCCAGGCGCCGAGGAAGTAGTCTTCTGAGCCGGTGCCGGTGATGGTTGGTTTGCCGGGATCGTCGATGAAGAACATGGGGTCGCCTTCGCCCCACCAGCCATCCTGATTTTGCAAAACGGACATGGTGACGCCGACGAACTGGCCGCGGCCCTGCGCCTCAAAAAAGACGTAGTTGTCTTTGCCGTCGAGGTTGCGTTTGTAGTTCACGAGCGGGTCGCCGTTTTCGTACCACTGGTTGGTCCAGCCGTGATTGGGCTGGGCCTGGCGGTATTCAGCGTGGAAGTACAGAGTGCCGGCGGGCAATGGGTGCGGGTAGGAGCGGTAGTCGATGTTGTAGTAGAGGTTCGAGAGGGTCTGCTTGCCCTCGTTGGTGATGGTGATGCGGGCGTGCTTTTGGAAGGGCATGGGGAAGAAGCAATTGAGGGCCTTCGCGCCGCCGACGGAGAGCATTTGCGATTGCCAGTTGAAGTACTCGCCGAGGCCGAGCCCGAAGAAGTCGCCAATGGGCGTTTCGACGCTGGGGTTCTCTTCGCCGTCCCAGTACATGCGGAGGACGATGCGCTTGAGGTGATAGGGCTCGCCGTCGCCGATGGTGAACCAGAGATGAGAGATGATGGCGGGGCCGTCGACGTCGAGGATGGTAAGGGTTTGGCCAGGAGTGACGGTGCGGAAGTCGGCATTGCCGCCGGTGGATTCGGCGCTGGAGGCGAGGTGCCAGGTGTAGTTCTGCTGCTGGGTGGGATCGGGCCACTGGGTGGGATTTTGCGCTGCGAGGGACAGGGAGGCGGCAGCGAGGCTGAGCGCTGGCCCGATTGCGATCCACGAGAATCGCCGCATACGTTTCTCCTTTGGGACTGCCAGGCGACGGAGCGGGATGGGTTGGCAGGTCCCCGATATTTGTACAGCGGGAACCGCGGGACGTAAATGGCGGGCGGCAACGGTCAGGCGGATTGGGATGCGGCGAATGCGCGGAGGGCCTGGAGTGTTTGGCGGGAGGCGCCGGAGTCGATCGCTGCGGCGGCGCGGGTGACGCCTTCTTTCAGGCCGGAGGCGAGGCCGGCGGCTTCGAGGGCTGCGGCGGCGTTGAGGAGGACGACGTCGCGGCGGGGGCCTTGCTCTGCGCCCGAAAGAATGGCTTCGAGGATTGCGGCGTTGGCCTGGGCGGTGTCGGCGCCCTGGAGCTGGCTGAGGTCGGCTGGCGCGAGGCCGGCGGCTTCGGGATGGATGACGGTGTGGGCCGACGGTGCGGGAGGCGCGACGAGGATGGAATCGGTGGCGGAGAGGGCGATTTCGTCGATGCCGTTGTGGGCGTGGACGACGCGGCCGTGGCGGATGCCGAGCTGGGCCATGGCTCCGGCGACGAGGTCGAGTTTGTCAGGCGCGTAGACGCCCATGATTTGCGCGGGCGCTCCGGCGGGATTGGTGAGCGGGCCGGCGAGATTGAAGATGGTGCGGAAGCCGAGGGCGCGGCGAATGGGCATGACGCGCTTCATGGCGGGGTGCAGGGCGGGCGCGAAGAGGAAGGTGAATCCAGTAGCGCGGAGGCAGGCGGCGGATTGCGCGGGGGTGAGCGCGACGGGAACGCCGAGGGCCTCAAGGACGTCGGCGGAGCCGCATTTGGAGGTGACGCCGCGGTTGCCGTGCTTGGCGACTTTGGCTCCGGCGGCAGCGGCGACGAGGGCTGCGCCGGTGGAGATGTTGAAGGTGCCGCGGCCGTCGCCGCCGGTGCCGCAGGTGTCGACGAGAGCGGCGCGTTCCTCGTCGGTGAGGGGAACGGGGATGGAGAGAGAGCGCATGGCTTCGGCAAAGCCGGTGAGCTCGTCGACGGATTCGCCGCGCTGGGCCATGAGGGTGAGCAGGGCAGCAATCGCCTGGTCGGACGCGGGATCTGATTCGCTTGAGAGGATGGCGTGGAGCGCGGCGCGGGCTTCAGCGCGGGTGAGGGTGCGCTGTTCTTCGGTGATTTGGTGGAGCAGATCGTCGAGCGCAGCCATGGAGTGATTTCATGCTACGGCAGATTGGAGCCGTTCCGTTTGCGCGGGCGTCGTTTGCGGGGGCTCGTGAGGGTTGGATACACTGAATATTCGGCCTTGAAGAACAAGTGCGCTGCGGATGAGCCGCAGAGTTCAGGATTCGGCACCATCAAACGAAAGCATTCTGCTGAAAATCTCTTATGAAAATTCACGAATATCAGGCAAAAGACATTCTGGCGAAGTATGGCGTGGCGATTCCACGCGGCGAAGTGGCGAACACGCTGGATGAGGCGCTGGAAGTGGCGAAGCGGCTGTTCAGCGGGGGCGCGAAGGGCGTGGTGGTGAAGGCGCAGATCCACGCAGGCGGGCGCGGCAAGGGCGGCGGCGTGAAGGTGGCGAAGACCTTCGAAGAAGCCGAGCAGTATGCCAAGCAGATTCTGGGCATGCAGCTGATCACGCACCAGACGGGTCCGCAGGGGCAGAAGGTGCAGCGGCTGCTGATTGAAGAGACGGCGGCGATCGATCGCGAGCTGTATCTGGGGATCGTGCTGGATCGCGCGGCGGCGAAGCTGGTGTTTATGGCATCGCAGGCCGGCGGCATGGAGATCGAAGAGGTCGCGGCGAAGGATCCGAAGGCGATCTACAAGGCGTACATCGATCCGGCGGTTGGGTTCCAGCCGTATCAGGCGCGGGAACTGGCGTTTGCGCTGGGGCTGAAGCCGACGCAGATTGCCGAGGCGGTGAAGTTTATGACCGGGCTGTACAAGGCGTTCATCGAGACGGACGCTTCGCTGCTGGAGATCAACCCGTTCATTACGACGAAGGACGACAAGCTGTTCGCGCTGGACTGCAAGATCAATTTCGACGATAACGCAATGTTCCGGCATAAGGAACTGAAGGAGCTGCGCGATGTGGCGGAGGAAGATCCGCTTGAGGTGGAAGCGTCGAAGTACGCGCTGAACTACATCAAGCTGGACGGCAACATTGCGTGCATGGTGAATGGCGCCGGCCTGGCGATGGCGACGATGGACATCATCCAGTACGCGGGCGGGATGCCGGCGAATTTTCTGGATGTGGGCGGCGGCGCGAACCAGCAGCAGATTGAGCATGCGTTTGAGATTTTGCTGTCGGATAAGAACGTGCAGGCGGTGTTCATCAATATCTTCGGCGGGATTTTGCGGGTGGATACGCTGGCGCAGGGCGTGGTGGCTGCGGCCATCAAGACGAAAGTCCAGGTGCCGATTGTGCTGCGTCTCGAAGGAACCAATGTGGAAGAAGGCCGGCAGGATTTTGAAGGAGTCGGGCCTGAACTTTATCGTCGGCGACACCATGAAGGATGCAGCTGACAAAGTGGTTGCAGCGGCGAAAGGGGTGGCGTAGATGGCAGTTCTGGTGAACAAAGAGACTCGCCTGATTGTGCAGGGAATTACGGGGCGCGAAGGCACGTTCCACGCCAAGGGCTGCGCGGAGTATGGGACGAAGGTCGTGGGCGGCGTGACGCCGGGCAAGGGCGGGACGATCCATGAGGGCTGGCCGGTGTTCGATACGGTGCACAAGGCCGTGGAGGAGACGGGCGCGAATGTGACGGTGATTTTTGTGCCGCCGCCGTTTGCCGCGGATGCGATTCTGGAAGCGAATGATGCGGGCGTGCCGCTGATCATCTGCATCACGGAAGGCATTCCGATCAACGACATGGTGAAGGTGTGGAGCGTGCTGAAGCACTCCAGCTCGCGGCTGATTGGGCCGAATTGCCCGGGAGTGATTTCACCGGGCAAGGCGAAGGTCGGGATTATGCCGGGGCGGATTCACAAGGAAGGATCGATCGGAATTGTGTCGCGCTCGGGCACGCTGACGTACGAGGCGGTGTATCAGTTGACGCAGCGCGGGATTGGGCAGTCGACGGCGATTGGGATTGGCGGCGATCCGATTATTGGGACGACGCATGTGGATGCGCTGAAGCTGCTCAATGAGGATCCGGAGACTGAGGCGATCATTCTGATCGGCGAGATTGGCGGAACCGCGGAAGAGACGGCGGCAGCGTATGTGAAGGCGCATGTGAAGAAGCCGGTGGTGGGATTCATTGCCGGGACAGACGGCTCCTCCGGGACGGCGCATGGGCCATGCGGGCGCGATTATTTCCGGCGGCCAGGGCACGGCGGCGGAGAAGATGAAGGCGCTGACGGCTGCGGGGATTCACGTGGTGGAGTCGCCGGCGGCGATTGGGGAGACGGTGGCGCGGGTGATTGGGAAGGGTTGAGTTGGACTACTGCCTTGGGAGGCGTGCTTCCAGGGCTGCGAGGCGCTCGCGGATGTCGATAGCGAAGTCCAGCTTCTGGGATAGTCCGCGAATCGATTCCTGCATTCGTTCGTCGCGAAGTCGCAGTTCGGTGTGAACTTTTTCGTCGCGGAGCTGCATTTCGACCTTCATGGAGTCGACCGACACGCGGAGGGCCTTCAGTTCCGGGACGAGGAGATCCTGAACGACTTCGCGGAAGGATTCGACAATGTTCTTTGCGGCGACAGCCATGATTGAGTTTGATGATAGCGCAGCCCAGACTGGGGTCTGGCTCTAAAATATTAGAAACAGGTTACTAAGGGAGCGAAACCATTGAGTCAGCGTACTTTCAGCATTATTAAGCCGGACGCATTTCGTAAGGGATTTAGCGGGGCGATTCTGGCCGAGATGGAGAAGGCCGGGTTCAAAATTGTGGCCATCAAGAAGCTGTCGATTTCGAAGACGCAGGCTGAGGGCTTCTATTACGTGCACAAGGCGCGGCCGTTTTTCGGATCGCTGACGGAGTTCATGTCGTCGGGACCGATTGTGGCGCTGGTGCTGGAGAAGGACAACGCGATTGCCGATTTGCGCAAGCTGATGGGCGCGACGAATCCGGCGAACGCGGAAGAGGGCACGATCCGGAAGAAGTTTGCGGGCTCGATTGAAGAGAACGCGATCCACGGATCGGATGGCGAGGATACGGCGGAGTTCGAGATTGGGTATTTCTTCGCGGGCTACGAGCTGGCGTAAGAACAGGCCCGAGCATAAGCGAGGCCAGGACTTCGGTCCTGGCCTTTGTATTTGTGGGGCGCCGATTATTTGTCAGAGGCTTTGGCGAGATCCAGGATGAGCGATTCCTGGTGCGACTGGAGCAGGCCGTCGACCCTGGCGAGGACCTGCCCATAGCCGATGAAGGCGGCGGCGGCGAGCATGAACAATAGCGGCGTCGCCAGCCAGGGATGGCCGAAGGCGGCGCAGGGAATAAAGACCACGGCGCCAACACCAACGATGGCGGCCTGGATGAGCATGCTGAGGAGGCCGTTGCCCATCGCGCCGGGTTCACTGCGCATGCGGGTCATGCTGGCGCGGTAGGGCATGAGGATGGAGAGGAGGTTGCCGGTCGCGAAGTTGGCTGCCACGGCAAAGAGGATCCAGACGAAGGTGGCGACGGCGACGCTGGGCGTGGGCAGACCGAAGCGATAGAGGACGAGGCTGGATATAAGGATGGCTTCGATCAGAAAGAGCATGAGGTGCATCAGGTTTTTGGCAAGGACCACCGTGCGCATGGGCGTGGGTGAGAGGAAGTAGAACTGGATGCCTGCGCCCTCAATGCCGAGGTTGTTGCTGACGAGGCGCGTGAGGCCGAGGAAGCCCCAGATGAGGCCGAGAGGCAGAGCGTATTCGGAGTGGATGCCGGACATGGTCCCGTTGTGGAATGCGCTGCTGAAGAGAACGACCATCACGACGGGAACCGCCAGCGCGTAGAGCATGGGACCGCTGCGCAGGATGTAGCGCAGATCCTTTTCGATGACGGCGGCGATGGGGCCAGAGTAGTCGAAGAGAGGGCGGCGGCCGGACGGCGCGCGCGCTTTCGTTGTGGAGGGACGGCGTGGCGCTTCGCTGAGGTTCTCGCCACGGCTTTCGGCGAGGAGGCGAATCAAAAGCAGTCCGGCGACGACTGCGGTGTAGAGGGTGAGGCCGCCGAAGGGGAGGGCGCGGCCGGGGTGGCGCTGGATGGGAAGAGCGAGAGCGTCCGCAGCCATGCCTGGCGGAAAGAGCGCCTGGATGCTCATGACGCGCGCAGGAATATGCGCGGGCTGATGGTGGGCCTGGGCGTGGGTTCCGTCCTGGCGGGGATTGCGCAGGGCCGAATAGTTGTGAAAGGCGGGGTTGAAGGCCTGTGCAGCGAGGGCCAGGAAGAGGAAGATGCCGGTCAGGATTTCGCGGGAGCGGCGCCGGGCCATCCAGCGCTCGACCCAGGCAAGGATTGTGCGCGAGAGAAGAAGATTGAAGAGGACGAAGAGGGCGAGGGTGGGAGCGGTCCAAAAGAAGAGGTCGGGGCGCGCGATGGTGACACCGATGCCGATGCCGATGGTCCAGAGAATGCCGATGAGGGTAGAAGGGGCGATGACGCCGTAGACGAGGAAGAGGAGGATCCACGAGCCGAAGCCGAGGGGAAAGCGGAGGAGGTGGCTGAGGTCAGGATTTTGCCCGGCGAGGGCAGGCGCGAGCACGGAAAAGAACTGCCAAACGGCGAAGACTACCCAAAAAATGACGGCGAAGCCGAGGCGGCGGTCGTGGAGTGTACCGTACCAGGCCGCGAAGCCGAAGCCGACGGCTGGACCGACGGCGATGATGAACAGGAGCAGTCCCATGGCGACGTGGGCGCCGAGTTCAAAGCTGGCACGCACGTAGCGGAAGGAATTGACGAAGATGCGGGTCTGCAGCCAGACGATTGCGGAATATTGCTGGCGCGCGAGTGGGGAGAAGGCTCCGGAACATGTGACCGGGGCGGATTGTGAGTTGGGAGTGGAGTTCAGGAGAGCCACGAGAGTTCCTGGAGCGCTTCCTGGTTGGCGGCGGGGCCGACGGCGCCGACTACGCGGAGAAAGATTTCTTCGAGGGTGAGTTTTTCCCCGGTTTCGGAGAGGCCGTACGCCGGCCCGCAATTCGTCGAGCGAACCGTTGGCGACAAGCTTGCCCTGCTGGATGATGGCGACGTGGCTGCAGAGGCGCTCGACGATTTCGAGCACGTGCGAAGTGAGGAAGATGGTGACACCGCGCTCGATCATGCGCTGGAGCATGGCTTTGAGGGCGACGGCGGCGATGGCGTCCACGCCCTCGAAGGGCTCGTCGAGAAAGAGGATGCGCGGGCGAGTGGATGACGGCCGCCGCCATCGCGAGCTTCTTCTGCATGCCGTGGGAAAAGTCGGTGACGAGTTTTTTCGGTTCGTCGGCGAGGTTCATGAAGTCGAGCAGTTCTTCGGTGCGCTGGTTGGTGGTGTCGCGATCGAGACCGTACATGCGACCGACGAAGCGGAGGTATTCGGATGCGGTGAGGCGGCCGAAGAGGGCGAGGCCTTCAGGGACAACGCCGATTTGACGCTTGAGTTCGAGCGGATGGGTGGCGAAGTCGAGGCCGAGGAGCTGGACCTGGCCGGAGGTGGGAGCGAGCAGGCCGGTGAGCATTTTGATGGTGGTGGACTTCCCTGCTCCGTTGGGTCCGAGGAAGCCGAAGAACTGACCGGGAGCGACGCTGAGGCTGACGCCGTCGACGGCGGTGAACTGGCCGAAGCGGCGGGTGAGGTCGTGCGTGGCGATGGCGGGTGCTTCCATTTGGGGCAAGGATAGCACTGCGGCGCAGCGGTGAGGCGGGCAGCGGTGGGACGGTTAGCGGTAAAGCGGTCAGCGATGGGACGGTCAGCGGTGACGGTACCGGCGACGTTGGATTATCGTTTCCGCGATATGCTGCGTTGCAGGTATTGGTGCGGAGGAACGGATGAGGATTGGCGACGAATTCGCGTAGCGGCGGTATTTGTGGGATTTGTGCATGGCGTGCGCTCAGAACGATGTCGCGGTTGGGCACGAGCGCGGCGGCGAAGTATCCGATTGTGCTGCATGCGGCGCGGTTGTTCGATGTGGCGGCGGGGAAGATTGTGACGCCGGGCGAGGTGCTGGTGGAGGGCGAGCGGATTGTGGCGGCGGGAACAACGGTCGAAGCGGCCGGCCGGGGCGGAAGTGATCGACCTGGGTGATACGACGCTGATGCCGGGGCTGATTGACGCGCACGTGCATTTGTTTCTGCATCCGGGCGCGGAGGATTTGCAGACGGTGGAGGAAAGCGTGCCGGAGCGGACGATTCTGGCGACGCTGGCGGCGAAGGACGATTTGATGGCGGGGTTCACGGCGGAGCGGGATATGGGGACGGAGGGCGCGGGGTCGGCGGACTCGGCGGTGCGGGACGCGATTGATGCAGGGCTGATTCCGGGGCCGCGGCTGCGGATCAGCGGGAACGCGATTTCGATTCTGGGTGGGCACGAGGACGCGATCCACTACAACCCGGCGCAGCATGTGCTGGGCAATGCGGATTACGCGAACGATGCGGAGCAGCTGGTGGAGACGATCCGGGAGCAGCACAAGGAGGGGTCGAGTTTCGTGAAGATTTATGAGACGGGGCCGGACAGGATGGTAAAGGACGGGACGGGACCGATGGTTCCGTGTTTTGGCGAGCGGCCCTGCGAGCAGCAGGGGTGGCTGAGCCGGGCGATCCGGAGTTTTGGGATTTTCATACGCCGTATCAATACACGGTGGACGAATTGAAGGCGGCGGTGACGGAGGCGGCGCGGCTGGGGACGAATGTGGGCGTTCACGACCAGGGTGAGCCGGGGGCGACTGTTTGCGGTGGAGGCGGGTGTGGCGTCGATCGACCACGCGACGCAGTTGAGCGACGCGACGATGCGGCTGATGAAGGCAGAAGCAGATTCCGGCGGTGCCGACGTTCACGATTTTCGCGTACTTCGCCGATCATGCGCCGAATCCGGCGGCAGCGGCGCGAGAGAAGGCGATGCTGGACTACAAGATTCATGAGTTCCAGCGGCAGGTGGCGGCGGGCGTGCCGATGGCGGTGGGCTCGGATGTGGGACCGTTTCCGCATGGGACGCAGGCGAAGGAGTTGGAGCTGATGGTGCAGTACGGGATGACGCCGGTTGGCGGTGCTGCAGGCGGATTACCTGAACGGGTCGAAGATTCTGATGATGCAGGACCGCGTGGGGCAATTGAAGACTGGATTTTATGCGGATGTGATCGCGGTGCCCGGTGATCCGGTGAAGGATATTACGGCGGTGGAGCGGGTGGCGTTTGTGATGAAGGGCGGCGTGGTGGTGAAGAGGTAGCGTTTAGCGTGTAGCGTTTAGCGTGTAGAAAACCGCCGCCCACAGGAGAGGATACGGGGGAGGCGTGGGTTGATGGGGTGTTGGGTTGGCCCCGACCTTTGTGGCGTGATACAAGAAGGTACGTTTCCTCGTCTGAGGCGTGGCACGCGTTTCCCTGTCCGAAACGGCCGACCGAGAAGCAAAATCCGGCATCCGAACAACGGACTGGTATGACGACTTCGCCTGTACGGGGCGCGCACGAGCATCCGCTGCTCCGCGACTACGCTATGGACGCCGCCTTCGACGAGATGTTCGACGGGGCCGGGGCGATTCGTCCGCACTACGAGGCACTGTTTACCGAATTAACGACGCTGCCGCCGGAGGAGATTCGGCGCAGAAAGCAGTCGGCCGACGCATCGTTCCTGATGCAGGGGATCACCTTCACGGTGTATGGGCGCGAAGAGGGGACGGAGCGGATTTTTCCGTACGACCTGATTCCGCGGCTGGTGACCGGCGAGGAGTGGGCGCGGATTGAGCGCGGGCTGACGCAGCGGATTACGGCGCTGAATCTTTTTCTGCACGATGTGTACAACGACCAGAAGATTCTGGCGCAGGGCGTGGTGCCGCGCGAGGTGGTGTACAGCTGCGCGCAGTTCCGGCGGCAGATGCGGGGACTGCGGGTGCCGCGCAACGTGTATGTGGCGATTGCGGGATCGGACTTGCTGCGGCTGAACAACGGCGAGTTTGTGGTGCTGGAAGACAATTTGCGGGTGCCGATCGGGCGTGAGCTACATGCTGACGAACCGGCGGATTATGAAGCGGACGCTGCCGAGTTTGTTCCGGGATTATGGGGTGCGGCCGATCGATCATTATCCGCAGGCGCTGCTGGCGACGCTGCGGTCGCTGGCGCCGGAGGGGCGGCCGGAGCCGACGATTGTGGTGCTGACGCCGGGGGTTTACAACTCCGCTTATTTCGAGCACACATGGCTGGCGCGGCAGATGGGCGTGGAGCTGGTGGAGGGGCGCGACCTGGCGATCCACGACAACGTCGTGTACATGCGGACGACGGCGGGGCTGAAGCGCGTGGACGTGATCTACCGGCGCGTGGATGACGACTTTATCGATCCGCTGGCATTTCGGTCGGATTCGATTTTGGGGGCTTGCGGGGCTGTTCAATGCGTATCGCGCGGGGAATGTGACGCTGGCGAATGCGTTTGGAACGGGCGTGGCGGATGATAAGGCCATCTATGCGTATGTGCCGGCGATCATCAAGTACTACCTGGGCGAAGATCCGATTCTGAACAACGTGGAGACGTATCTGCTGACGGACGCGAAGCAGCGGGAATACGTGAAGGACAATCTGGACAAGCTGGTGGTGAAGGCGGTGGGCGAGAGCGGCGGCTACGGGATGCTGGTGGGTCCGCAGAGCTCGGCGGCGGAGCGGGAGGAATTTCGGCGGAGGATCGATGCGGATCCGCGAAATTATATTGCGCAGCCGACGACTGAGTTTTTCGCGCGCGCCTTGTTTGCTGGAGGATGGCTCGATTGGGCCGCGGCATGTGGATTTGCGTCCGTACATTTTGTTTGGGGACAAGGTGACGATTGTGCCGGGCGGACTGACGCGGGTGGCGTTGCGGCAGGGATCGCTGGTGGTGAATTCGTCGCAGGGCGGCGGCAGTAAGGATACGTGGGTGCTGGGAAGCTAACGGCAGCCTGTAGCTGGTGGCTGGTAGCGGGTTGAGATGAGGAGTTCAGTCGAGGATGCTTTCGCGGGTTGCTGACAGTTTGTACTGGACGAGCCGCTATCTGGAGCGGGCGGAGCATACTGCGCGGCTGATCGACATCAACATGGGGCTGATGCTGGACCGCTCGCGGATGAGCGCGGAGGGGCGTTGGCAGCGGGTGTTGGCAGCCGTGGGCACGCCGCAGAGCACGTGGATGGATGAGGGAACCGGGACGCCGGGCGAACCGGCGCAGTGGGTGGGAGTGACGGCGCTGGTGCATACGCTGTGCTTCGACACGACGCGGGCCACATCGATTACCGCGTGCATTTTTGCGGCGCGCGAGAATGCGCGGCAGATTCGCGACGAGATCAGCACGGAGCAGTGGCAGCGGCTGAATGGGCTGTTCCACGAGATCAGCCGGTTGCGGACGGCGCAGCCGAGCGAGCGGAATCTGGCGGAGTTTTTGCCGACGATTATTGACGGCGTGCATTTGTTCCAGGGCGTGACGGATACGACGCTGAGCCACGGCGAGGGATGGCGGTTCCTGCAGGTGGGACGGTGTCTGGAGCGGGCGTGGTCGATTACGACGCTGCTGGATTTGTACGAGCGCGAAGTTTTTCGCGGCGAGGACACCAGCGATGCGGGCGAGTATCTGGAATGGATTGGGCTGTTGCGCATCTGCACGGCGTTCGAGGCGTTTTGCCGGGTGCACACGGCGGAGCTGACGCACGAGCGGATTTTGCAGTTTCTGCTGCTCGATCCGGAGTTTCCGCACTCGGTGCGGTATGCGGTGGACGCGCTGCATCAGTCGCTGGAGGCGATTCAGGCACAGACGCGAACGCAGCATGGTGGCGATCTGATGCGAGTGGCGGGGCGGCTGAAGTCGACTGCTGGCGTATGCGCAGATTGCGGAGATTCTGGCGCAGGATCCGGTGAAGTATTTGCGGCAGATTTTGCAGCAGTGCCGGGAGATTCACAATTTGATTTACGCGGTGTACATCCAGTATTCGGTGGAGACGGCGCTGGCGGTTTAAGGGGATGCGATGCTTTTCTATTTCGTGCGGCATTTGACGAAGTTCGTCTACAGCAGATCGGTGAGCGAGAGCACGATGGAAGTGCGGATGCACCCGAGGAGCGACAGCAATCAGCGCTGCCTGTCGTTCTCGCTGTCGGTGAGCCCGCGGTGCCGGGTGTTCACGTATCGCGATCATCTGGGCAATCACATTCATCACTTCGATATTCCGGGGCGGCATGGGCAGCTGGTGATTGTGGCGGAGTCGGTGGTGGAGCATCAGCCGCTGGCGGCGATTCCCGGTGCGCTGGGGCCGGGCGCGTGGCAGGAGCTGGATGCGCTGGTGGCGGAGGGCGACTACTGGGAGATGCTGCTGCCGAGCGAGTTCGCGCAGCCGACGCCGGAGCTGCTGCAGCTGGCGAAGGAGTTGGACGTGGTGCGGCGGGACGATCCGCTGCAACTGCTGCACGAGATTAACCAGCGGCATGTACGAAGGCGTTCAGCTATGAGAAGCAGACGACGCGGGTGGATTCGCCGATTGACGAGGCGCTGCGCACGCGCACGCGGCGTTTGCCAGGATTTGGCGCACATCATGATTGCGCTGGTGCGGCATGTGGGGATTCCGTGCCGCTATGTGAGCGGGTATTTGTATCACGGGCAGCGAGGATCACGACCGCTCGACCTCCAGCGCGACGCATGCGTGGGTAGAGGCGTTTTTGCCGGCGCTGGGGTGGGTGGGGTTCGATCCGACGAATGCGCTGGTGGCGCGGGACCGGCATATTCGCACGGCGCTGGGACGCGACTATGCGGATGTGCCGCCGACGCGGGGACTGTTTCGCGGGCGGACCGAGAGCGAGCTGCTTGTTGCGGTGCAGGTGACTGCGTCGGATACGGCGCCGGATCTGGATCGGGAGCTGCCGATTCCGGAGGACTGGTCGATGCTGGTGGAGAAGGCGCAGGCACCACCGCCGCCGGCGGAGCCGTTGTTGCTGATTCAGCAATCGCAACAGCAGCAGCAGTGAGGCAGGGTGTAGGGATAGGGTGTAGGGTAGAAAGTCAGGATAAGGGATAAGACAGCGGGTGAGTGCGTTGCGTGCTTGCCGGTCGCTTCCGCTAAAAAACTATTCTATTCGATGATGGCGAGCGTTTCGCCGGTGGATACTGTGTCTCCGGGGGCTACGCGCAGGTCGATGACGCGGCCTTCTTTGGGCGACTTGAGCTCGTTCTGCATTTTCATGGCTTCGAGGACGAGCACGCCCTGATGGGCGGCTACGGTGTCTCCTTTGGCGACGAGGACGCGGACGACGCGGCCGGGCATGGAGGCCTTGAGGGTGATGGGGCCATCGGTTCCGGCGTGACGGCGGCGGCGGCGGAAGGAGCGCGGATCTTCCGCCTGCCAGGTCGATGCGGTGCGCGCCGAGATGGAGTGCGGGATCGGCGGAGTCGCCATTGCTGGATGCGCCGGCCAGGTCGGCGTCGAGGACAACGCGATGCGACTTGCCCCTCGATGAGCAGAGAGAGCAGGCCGGGCGCAGGAGGCAGGCGTCGGCTTCCGACTGGCTCGCCGTCGATCAGGATGCGCCAGCTGGCCGGGCGTTGCGGCTGCGGTGATGTCGAGCCTTGCGGGTTTGGCCGTCGATTTCGATTTCGAGTTTCACGAGCGCGCCTTTCCGGTGAAAGGTCGCGCAAGGCTTCGCTGCGGGCGGCGGATTTCCAGGCGTTGGCGGGCGGCGCGGCGGGTGGGACGGCAGTGGGCGCGCGTGGCTTCAAAGAGCGCGGCTGCGGCTGTGGCGACGATGGGGACAGAAGCAGGTCCTCCGCCCGTTCTCGCTTTGCAGAACTCCGGCCGGGATGCAGCCAGCGCGAGAAGGCGATCGAGGTAGCCGGTGTCGATGCGGGCGGCCTGGAAGTCGGGATCGCTGAGGATGCGGCGAAAGAGGCCGAGATTGGTGCGGATGCCGCCGATGACGTATTCGTCGAGTGCGCGGAGGAGGCGGGCGATGGCGAGGTCGCGGGTGGGGGCGAAGGCGATGAGCTTCGAGAGCATGGGGTCGTAGTCCATGGGGACGACCCAGCCCTCGTAGATGCCGCAGTCTTCGCGGATGCCGGGGCCGCCGGGCTGGAGCAGGCGGGTGATGCGGCCGGGGGATGGCATGAAGCCGTTGTCGGGATCTTCAGCGTAGACGCGGCACTCGATGGCGTGGCCGCGCAGGTGGACATCCTGTTGCGTGAAGGGCAGCGGCTCGCCCTGGGCGATGCGGATTTGCAGATGGACGAGGTCGTAGCCGGTGACGAGTTCGGTGACGGGGTGTTCGACCTGGAGACGGGTGTTCATCTCGAGGAAATAGAAATTTTGTTCGTCATCGACGAGGAATTCGACGGTGCCGGCGTTGGTGTATCCGGCAGCGAGCGCGAGACGGACGGCGGCTTCGCCCATGCGTTGGCGGAGATCGGGGCTGACGACGGCGGAGGGCGCTTCTTCAATGACCTTTTGGTGGCGGCGCTGGACGGAACATTCGCGCTCGCCGAGGTAGACGCAGTGGCCGTGCTCGTCGGCGAGGATTTGGATTTCGATGTGGCGGGGACGCTCGATCAGTTTTTCGAGATAGACTTCGCCGGAGCCAAAGGCGCGCTCTGCTTCGCTTTGCGCGGAGGTGAAGGCGGACGGGCAGATCGGCGGGGCCGGTGATGGCACGCATGCCTTTGCCGCCTCCGCCAGCGGCGGCTTTGAGCATGACGGGGTAGCCGATGCTGGCGGCGACCTGGAGAGCTTCGTCGAGCGAAGCGAGGCCGTGGACGGAGCCGGGAGTGCGGGGCATGCCTGCCCGGTCGGCGGCCTGACGGGCTTTGGTTTTGGAGCCGAGGGCGCGCATGGCGGAAGCGGGCGGCCCGATGAACTTGATGCCGGCCTGCTCGCAGGACTCGGCGAAGGCCGGCATTTTCGGAGAGGAATCCGTAGCCGGGGTGGATGGCGTCGGCGCCGGAGCGGCGCGCAATGTCCAGGAGGAGGTCGCCGCGGAGGTAGGATTCGGTGGCGGGCGCGGGACCGAGGCGGTAGGCTTCGTCGGCGGCGAGGACGTGGAGACCGGCGCGGTCGGCGTCAGAGATAGACGGCGACGGTGGGGAGGCCTAGCTCGCGACAGGCGCGGATGATGCGCAGGGCGATTTCTCCGCGATTGGCAATGAGGACTTTGCGCACGAGAAACAGGGTACAGGGTTCAGGGGACAGGGTACAGAAAAGCTGGTAGCGGGTAGCTCGTAGCTGGTAGCGAATCAAGGCTACCGCGGAATCGGGGTCGGCCGCAAAGCGAAAGCCCTCGCATCGGCGAGGGCTTTTGCGGTGAAGGAAGAAGGCGGCTTACTGCATGACTACGCCGTTGATCTTCTCGTTGGCTTTCTCTTCGTTGGCCTTGCGAGCGCCCATGGCTTTGTGGACCCAGTCCTGGGCGACAGCGAGATCGGCCTTGCGAGCGGCATCGTTGCCACAATCGAGGTCGGCTTTGCGGCGGGCCATGAGGTTGAGATACTGCATGGCGTCGTCGTAGTTAGGCCGGTCGTCGACGGCCTGCTGGAGATACTGGGTGCCTTCTGTGACGAGGTCAGTGTTTTCGCGCCTGAATCTCTTTGCAAACGTTCTTGGGCATTTTGGGATTGCCCTGTCCGTCGTCCTGCAGATTGACGCTGCCGAGGGATTTGACGGCGTTCTTATAGGCAAGGGTCCAGTCGATGACGCCGATGGTGTAGGCGGCTTCAGCGTCTTTGGGACTCGCCTGCAGGACCTTCTTCTGCCACGGCCTTGGCTTCGTCAAATTTATTCAGGTCGAAGTTGAGGGCGGCGATCTGCTTCATGCTGGTGACGTCGTCGGGATGCTCTTTGAGGACGTCCATGAAGCCGCTGATGGCTTTGTTGGCGGTGGCGAGATTCTCGGGAGAATCGAGTTGCGGAACCACTTCGTTGGCGTATGCGGTGGCCAGGTAAAGCCGAGTCATCGGATAGGTGGGATCGAGGTTGACGGCTCTCTGAAAGTGGTCGATAGCCTCTTCGTACTTAGCCTGTTTATAGGCCTGCACTCCCTTGTTGAGCTGATCGCGGGCCTCCAGGCGTTTGCATCCGGTTGCGGAGGCCACGAGGGCGATCGTGGCAACAGCCAGCACCGGTAAACGTGCGATTCGGTTCATGGTATCTATATTCTCCTTCAGCTCGCCAGGAGCCTTAAAAAAAACAAGAACAAAAAGAGTTCGTGAGAGTGATTGTAATCGGTTCACAGCTTTCGGCAAGATGACGGGAGTGCAGCGTGGGAACGCCGAAATCCGGGCTACGAACCGCGAGATAATTATCCGCCATGGCTGATCCGTGGGGTAATGATCCCAATGTGGTCGATGCCCACCGCATGACCGATATCGATGGTTTCCGCGATGGACTGGAAATTGAGGCCGGGGTCGCCCTTCACGAACATAACCTTTTCAGCGCGCGTGGCGTAGATGCGGGTCAGTTCGCTCTGCAACTGAGCGGCGTTGGCGATGGTTTCATCATTGATGCGGTAGACGGGAGCGCCATTGGCGCCAGCCTGAATCTGCACGACGATGGTTGACTCGGGAGCGGGCTGGCCGGGTCGCGGCGGTTGCGGGACAAGCGCCTGGAGCCCTTTGGGCGTAACCGGGACAATCACCATGAAGATGATCAGGAGGACCAGCAAAACGTCGATGAGCGGCGTAACGTTGGGATCTGCGTTGAGGCTGCGGGACCCACCACCCTGCATCGTCATGAGACTGCCCTCCTTTCCCGGAAAACCGAAGTGCCTTGAGACGGGATTGCTTACTGGCCCGCCTCAATCTTGGGAGTGATGAGACCGATGTGGTCGACGCCAACGGCGTGGCCGATATCGATGACCGCAGCTACGTCCTGAAAATCGACGTTGGGATCGCCTTTGACGAACATGACTTTCTCGGCGCGGGTGGAATAGATCGCGTTGAGCTCAGACTCGAGGCCGCTCTTTGGAAAATCTTTGTCGTTGATTTTGTAGTTGGGAATGCCGTTGGCGCCCGGCTCGATCTGGACAACGATGGTGCGATCGTTGGGCTGCTGCTGATTGGGATTCTTGGGAGGCTGCGGGACGAGCGCATCGAGCCCGCGAGGGGTGACTGGCACAATGACCATGAAGATGATCAGGAGCACCAGCAGCACGTCGATGAGCGGAGTTACGTTTGGTTCGGCGTTCAGACCGCCGCCACCACCTGTGCTCATTGCCATAGTTCGTTCCTCGTTTTCTGCGTTACTCGCCGCCAGCGGCGGGGGTTTTAGTGGAGATCGGGGCTGTCTGCTGCTGAGACGTGAGCATACCGACTTCCTCGACGCCAGCGGTGCGGACGGCGTCAATGGCATCCATCACGGTGCCGTAATGGGCGCGGGCATCGGCGCGGAAATAGACCACTTTGCTGGTCTGCTTGGCGAGGTCATCGGAGACCTGTGAGCCAAGGCTGGAAATGGTGGTTTGATTCTGACCGAGGTAGACGCGGCTGTCGCGGGTAATGGCGACGACGACGGCGTCTTCCTTGTTGGCGTCGTCCATCGGCGTTGCCGTGGTGCTGTTGGCCAGGTCGACGTTCACCTTATTTTGGAGCATGGGTGTGATGACCATGAAGATGATCAGCAGCACCAGCATGACGTCCACCATGGGGGTGACGTTGATGTTGGCGTTAACCTTGCTGCCTTCGTTGCGTTTTGCAATTGACATGTGCGTTGGCTCCGTCGATCCATTGTTCTGATGGGCGGGCGGCGATCAGGAGGCGGGAGCCAGGGTTGAGGCCGGGCTCCCGTTCAGAAGATGCTCGCTTTTCAGCATCCCGCGGCGCGATGGGCTGACGCCGTGAGATCCCGCTTAACCTCAGCCGCCACCAGGGCGGATGAGGGCCCTCGTGCTTACCGGCGATTACTCTGCTTAATGAAGTAATCGATGAGTTCGCTGGAGGAGTTGTCCATCTCGACGTCGAAGGTTTCCACGCGATTGGTGAAGTAGTTGAAGAGCCACACCGCCGGGATGGCCACAAAGAGGCCGAAGGCGGTTGTAACCAGGGCTTCAGAAATACCGCCGGCGACAGCGCCGATGCCGGGAGTCTTCTGGGTAGCGATTTCCTGGAAGGCCTTCAGAATGCCGGCGACGGTACCGAAGAGGCCGACGAACGGGGCGGTGGAGCCGATGGTGGCCAGGGAGCCAAGACCGCGCTTCAGTTTGGAGTGCACGATGGCCTCAGCCCGCTCGAGAGCGCGCTTGGAGGACTCGATCTGCTCAACGCTGACGGCAGCGCCGCCGCCGTAGTTCCGGAACTCCTGGAGGCCAGCAGTGACAACTTCAGCGAGGTGCGACTTCTTGTTCCGATCGGCGACCTTAACGGCCTCATCCAGCTTGCCCTCTTTGAGGGCGCCGGCAACGCGGGGGGCAAATTCGCGGGACTGTTTCTTGGCCGCGTTGAAATAGAGGTAACGGTCAATCGCGACGGCGAGGGACCAGATCGACATAATGAACAGGACGAACACGACGCCACGGGCGAGCCAGCCCATGTTGTTCCAGAGGTCGATAGGGCTGAATCCGACGGTCGGTGCTTCCTGGAAGAAACCGAGAGACGCCGGGGTAGCGATGAGATGGTGGATCTGAGCGAGAATCACTGAATCTTTCCTCCTGAGGCATTTGGTGCAAATTCAAGGTCCAAAAAGCGCTGACGGAATACCCCACCGCAAAGTTAAAGACGGGAGGCCGGAAAAAGGGCTAACGAAGCCGCTCCGCGTCCGGCGAGGACGAGCGGAGGGGCCGGAAATCAGCTGCCGAGCGAGAAGACTACATTCACCTGCGTCTCGACTTCCACAGGCTCACCGTTCAGGAGATACGGTTTGTATCGCCATCCCCGGACGGCTTCCTGAGCGGCCGACTGAAGCATGGGAGGACCGCTTACGACCCGCAGGTTTTCGATGGTTCCGGTCTTGGAAATCGTTGCCTGCAGGACGACGGTGCCCTGAATTCTTGCTGCTTTAGCGATGGCCGGATAGGTGGGATTCTCTCCGCCGATGCGGCTGCCTGCCATGACGCCGGCAGAAACTGCGATCTTCTTCGCCACGGCTTGCTGGACCTTGGGGGCGGGGCCTGTGCCCAGTCCGCCGAGGATGCCGCCCATGACGCCGCCGCCGGAGCCGGAGCCTTCCATACCGGCAACGCCGAAGCCGGCCGGGGGAGGCGCCGCATCTTCCTTCACCATCTTGATGTCGTGGGGAATCTTGGTGGGAGCGGTGAGTTGGTTATTGAGCATCTCCGAGACGACTTTGACGTGAACAGGTGCGGCCGGAGGCGGCGGAGGGGGTGGAGGTGGAGGCGGAGGCGGAGCGACCAGCAGGGTGGTCATCATTGCTTTAGGGAGCGCCTCAGGATAGATGAGCGGGTACAGGATCAGGGCGGCTAGCACGGACCCATTGAGGATTAAACCGACAATGGTGTAGTACTTGCTCTTCGTCCTGATCTTGTCCTCCCGACGAGAACGTGCTGTCTTCAAACATGGCCTACCTCGGACCTTTCAATAGTTGACACTATTTATAGACACCGCATGGCGCGTAAATTGTTCCCGGCGATGTCACTCCCTCGATGAATGGGGCCCTGGGGAATCCGGCGGACTGTGGGCTGGATTGCCTCCGCCCCGTCGCGTGGAGAAGCAGCGCGTACGGGGAAGCCGGCCGGCAGACGGGGCCGGTTCTCGTTCTATAACACATTCCTGGGCGGCGAGAATACGAAACCCCGCGGTCCAGGGCCGGTTTGCCCTTAGTTGGATGCAGAGTTGAGGCGTATCCGGCGAACGCCAACATCATACCTTAGCTTTCTTTGCGGCGGGGAGCGAAGCGCCACGGCCGGTGTTGGCGCGCCAGTCCTGGTAGGCCACGAGCATGGGGGCGGCAATGGCGATGGAAGAGTAGGTGCCGATGAGGATGCCGACGACCAGGGCGAACGAGAAGGGACGCAGCACTTCGCCGCCGAAGAGGAACAGGGAAAGCACGGTGAGGAAAGTAAGGCCGGAGGTCAGGACGGTCCGGCTCAGGGTCTGATTGATGCTGCGATTGACCAGGTCGGCCAGCGGCTCGCGGCGGCGTGAGGCGAAGATTCTCGCGGATGCGGTCGAAGACGACGATGGTGTCGTTCATGGAGTAGCCGACCAGGGTGAGGATGGCGGCGATGACGGTGAGGGAGATCTCCATTTTGGCGAGCGAGAAGGCACCCACCGTGATGAGCGTGTCGTGGAAGCAGGCAACGACGGCGGCCACTCCGTAGATGAGCTCAAACCGGAACCACAGGTAAATGAGCATGCCGAGCAGCGAGTAGAGGGTGGCGAGAATGGCCTGTTTCTGGAGCTGTTTGCCGACCTGAGCGCCGACGATTTCGACACTGCGGACGGAGAAGCCGGAAACGTACGCACCCTGCTGGAGCGCGCTGAAGACGGCGGGATCGACGACGCCGTGGAGTTCGTCTACGGAAGCGATGATGCCGCTGTGGTCGACGGAGTCGCGGAACTGCGTGATGGCGTCGGCCTGCTGCTGGTAGCGGGTCTGGGCGTCGGTGGTGTCGCCCATGTGCTCGGGATCAGTCTGCTCGAGCCAGGAGGCGAGGGCTTCACGGCTGGCGTTGTCGAGGTCGAGCTTGCCCTGGTTCTGCGCGTCCGGTCGGCGGAGTAGTTCTTGTCGAGCGTGGCGACGATGGCGGCGCGGCCCGCGTCGAGGGCGGCTTCGCTGGTCTGACTGCGCGAGAGGGTGATGAGGACTTCGTCGTTGGACGCGACGCCATACTCGGCAATGCGCGGGTCCTGGATGCCCCCCTTGTTGGCGGCAGCGCGGATGCGGTCGAGGTCGGGCTTCTCGGCAAACTTGACGCGGACGACGGTGCCGCCGCGGAAGTCGACGTCGAGGGGCAGGCCGTGCCAGAAGAAGAGCGAGAGCAGACCGGAGATGCTGAAAATAAGGGAGAAGCCGAGGAAGTACCACTTCTTCCCGAGCCAGTCGATTTTTACGTCATGAAACAGTTCCACGAAAATCCGCCTGTTCAGATGGAAATGGGTTCGCCGTGCGTTTTGCGGCTGAGGTTGGCGTCAAAGATGACGCGGGAAACAAAGACTGAAGTGAAGAAGTTGGCAAAGAGACCGAAGCTGAGGGTAACGGCAAAACCCTTGACCGGCCCGGTGCCAAACAGAAAGAGGATGATGGCCGAGACGATGGTGGTGACGTGGGTGTCGATGATGGTGGTAAGAGCGTGAGAAAAGCCCTGATCGACGGCGGCGGCGGGCGATTTGCCGGCGCGCAGCTCTTCGCGGATGCGCTCGAAGATGAGGACGTTGGAGTCGACGCCCATACCGATGGTGAGGATGACGCCGGCGATGCCGGGGAGGGTAAGGGTCGCGCCGCTGAAGCCCATGAATCCGAGCAGGATGACGAGATTCAGGAAGAGCGCGAGGTCAGCGTTGATGCCCGCACCGCGGTAGTAGAAGAGCATGAAGACCATGACGGCGAGCATGCCGGCGATGGAGGCGACGACGCCCTGGTGGATGGAATCCGCGCCGAGGGAGGGGCCGATGGTGCTCTCCTGCAGGTAGTGAATCGAGGCAGGCAGCGCACCGGTGCGCAGGAGCATCGAGAGATCCTTCGCATACTGCTCGGTGATGCCGCCGCCGGAGATTTCGCCGGTATCGTGAATCTCGCCCTTTGATGGTTGCGACTTCCTCGACCCGGTTATCGAGAACAATCGCCATCGGCTTGCCGATGTTGGCGGCTGTCCAGGCGCCGAACTTAGCGCCGGCGGCGTTGGTAAGGTAGAAAGTAACTTCGGTCTCGTTGGTGTTCTGGTTCTGGGTGGGCTGCGCGTCGCGAATGTCGGTGCCGCCCCAGATGGGAATCTTCTGCAGCTCATACCATTCGGCGTTGCTGCCCTGGTTGGAGGCGCCGGGGATACTCTGAGCCAGTTCGGCGTCAGGCGGGACGACGCCATTGAGGGCCTGCAGGGCGGTTTGCTTGTCGGGCCACGGGCCGCCGAGGACTTCGTGGGTCTCAAGGCGCGCGGTGGACTGGATAATGCCTTCGACGCGGCCTGGATCGTCGATGCCGGGAAGCTCGACGAGGATCTGGTAGCTGCCGAGCTGATAGGGCTCAACGACGGCTTCCGCGACGCCGAGGGAGTTGATGCGCTGTTGATGACCTCAATCGCCTTGTCGAGAGCGGTCTGCTTCAGCTCCGACTCGACGGTGTTCTTCATGACCAGCGTCCAGGTGTTGACGCCGGGAGTGATGTCGTAGCGGGCGCCATAGCGGCCATTGAGCACGCTGGAGACGTCGCTGGACTTTGTCGGCAGGAACGCCGGAGATCTGGATCATGTCCGGCTTATTGGCGATCGGGCTTGGTAACGGTGACGCCCTGGATGCCGTTCTGCTGCAGGTCGGTCTGGATGGCGCCGGCATCGCTGTCGGTGGCGGAGCCCACGGCTTCATCGACCATGACCTGGAGGACGAGGTGCGTGCCGCCTTTGAGGTCGAGGCCCAGGTTGATGTTTTTGAGCAGGGCGGCCTTGAGCGCGGTGCCGCTGACACCGTGAGGAAGGCCGAAGATGCCGTAAACAAAGACGACCAGGATGGCGATGATGGCTAACGTTTTGGCTCTGAGATTCTTCTGCATGGGAGTGATCTACTTTATTTCGTCCTGCTGGGTCACGGAGGCGATGGCGCTTTTGGCCACTTCGATCCGGAGATTGTCAGGGGGAATGCGGAGCTGGTAGGCGTCGTCCTTGATGGCAAAGATGATGCCGCGAATGCCGCCGGTGGTGGTGATGCGGTCGCCGACCTTGAGATCGTTGAGCATCTGCTGCCACTTCTTCTGCCGGGACTGCTGGGGGCGGATGAGGAGGAAGTAGAAGACAACGATCATGAGCAGGATCGGCAAAAAAGAAGCTAATCCTGTAGGCAGAGCAAAGGGAGCAGCAAGCAAGGCGATGGAGATCAACACACGGTCCTTCTGGCCGGGGACGACATGCAGCCCGTCAGCGGCGCAAGACTAAGTCATTTTCCACGGAAGTGCCACCAGGAGCGCATGGTTTCGACGATACGGTCGCGCCCAGGGCCTGAATACCTGGAAACGCCTCCCGCCGAAGTACGCACACTGCCAGTCTCCGTTGGGAAGCCTGATTCATAGCATCGCGTACCGAGGAGGGAGTGTCAAGGAAAAGGCCGTGATTTGAGAGACGATGGGCATGGAGTAAGCCGTTCGCGGGCCGAAAATTTCGCCCCCTGGTTTCCACATCCTGGGATGGGCGCGGGGACCTACACTGGGAGATTCAGAAGCAGACAGCGCCGCAATTCGGGGAGGAGCGTGCACAGATGACAGCTGGGTACGGGCAGGGAGAGATCCGGACGGACGGGCGTCCGGGCCGGATCGAAGTGATTACCGGGCCGATGTTTTCAGGCAAGTCGGAAGAGTTGATCCGGCGCTTGAAACGGGCGCAGATTGCGAAGCTGCGCGTGGCTTGCTTCAAGCCGGACCTGGATGTGCGTTACCACCGCACGGCGATTGCGTCGCACAGCGCGCAGACCCTGGACGCGATGACGGTGGCGAGTGTGGAGGAGATGACGGCGATCCTGATGCCGCGGATTGACGCGACTGAAGTGATCGGCGTCGACGAGTCCCAGTTTCTGGGGGATGGGCTGGTGAAGCTGGCGAATGAGCTGGTACGGCTGGGCAAGCGAGTGATTCTGGCGGGTCTGGACACGACGTTTACGGGCGATCCGTTTCCGCCGGTGCCGACGCTGCTGGCGATTGCGGATGAAGTGATCAAGCTGTCGGCAGTGTGCATGCAGTGCGGGGCTCCGGCGATCCACACGCAGCGGCTGGGGAGCAATCAGGAGTTGGTGGTGGTAGGCGCGGCGGGGGTTTACGAGGCGCGCTGCCGGGCCTGCTTCCGGCCGTGGGTGGATGAACATGCTTCCGAGCAAATGGAGTTGCCGGTGAGCGCGGTCGCAGTGGGATAGGGATCGAGCGGATGCTGGGACAGGAGGGTGGGCGCGGACCGGCCTCCCGGAATCTGCGCCCTTGAGGCTGTTATTGCGCCGGTTGGGGCGCCGCGGCTGGCTGCGAAGTGTTGGACATAGTGCGCAGGTACGTGACCATGTTCCAGATCTCGTCGGGCTTGGCGCGATCGCCTTCAGACGGCATTTTGCCCTTGCCGTTCTGGATGATGTAGAAGATTTCGCCATCGCTCATTTTGGCAAGTGAGACGCGGAAATCAGACATGGCGAGTTTTTGATCGCCAGCCATTTCGCCTTTGCCGTTGCCGTTATCGCCGTGGCACATGGCGCAATCCCAGCCGTAAAGCTTCTTCACGCGAGCCTGCATTTCAGGCGTGGGTTTTACCGGATTGGCTTTGCCCATGTATTCGGGCGGAACGACGTAGCCCGTCGGAGCGGCGGCGGGTGAAGTGGACGGGGCCTGCTGAAAGAATGCCGGTGCGATGAATAAGATCACCGGAATCATCAGAAAAGGCTTCAACATGGCAGCCTCCTCGCAAACTGCATTGGGGAAATCCCGGCACTACTGTACGCCCGCGGCGGAAGTGTGGAACAGGTATTTCGTTGACCCGTTGGTATTAAGGTAATGAGCAATTCAGCGAGCGCGGTGGAAGATGGGAGGTCTTGCCGATAACAATCTTTGCTATTTCTTGTTATTCTGTCGATGGGTCGTGGAGGGGTAGCCATGAATGTTTCGCTGACGCCTGAGTTGGAAAAGCTGGTGCAGGAGAAAGTGGAAAGCGGGCGGTACACGTCTGCGAGCGAGGTGGTCCGCGAAGCCTTGCGGCTGATGGAGAAGCGGGATCGGCGGATGGAGGAGCGGGAAGAGGCGCTGAAGGAATTTCAGGCGATGATCGACGGGCGGATTGCGGAAGCGGATGCGGGGATGGTGATGGATGTGGAAGATGCGTTTGCCCGGATACGCGCGAAGTCTGCGGCAAGACGTAAGAAGTCCGCATGACCAGGTTTGTTATTACTGAAGCGGCAGCTCGCGATGTGGATGAAATCTAGTGTTACATTGCCGATGCAAGCGTAGAGCGAGCAGATCGGATCGTCGATTCGATTCATCAGGAAATCCTGAGGGTCGGGTCTTCTCCGGGAATTGGCTATAGGCGCCGCGACCTGGACCGGGGTCGACGGATCACCTTTTGGTCAGCAGAACGATATTTGATTGTTTGTCGCTGGTCGGCCGATGAAATTCTCGCCGTGCTGCATGGCAGCCGCGATATCCCCGCGGTGCTGCGCGACCGCGAAGGCGAGTAGTCGGCGGCTACAATCAGCGGAGTGTCGCTTACCTTTCACATTCAGAAAACAAGCGGAGCCGGGCGTCTGGCAACGATGTCGCTGCCGCATGGCGGGGTCGAGACGCCGGTGTTTATGCCGGTGGGGACGCAGGGGACGGTGAAGGCGGTCCCTCAGCAGCTGCTGGAGCAGCTGGACGTGCGGATTCTGCTGGGAAACACGTACCACCTGTACCTGCGGCCGGGACACGAGGCGATCCGGCGGCTGGCTGGACTGCACCGGTTCATGAGCTGGAAGCGGGCGATCCTGACGGATTCAGGCGGGTTTCAGGTGTTCAGCCTGAGCGAGTTGCGCAAGGTGACGGAGGACGGGGTTGCTTTCCGTTCGCATATTGATGGGTCGTCGCATTTTTTCTCGCCGGAACACTCGATGGATGTTCAGATCGCGCTGGGGTCAGATATTGCGATGGCGTTCGACGAGTGCACGGAATATCCGGCGGATTACGCACGGGCGCGGTCGTCGCTGGACCGGACGCTGCGGTGGGCGCAGCGGAGCCGGAGTCATTTTGAGGCGCGGAAGCATACCGCTCCATGGAGCGGCATGCAGGGGGCAGGGGATAGGGGACAGGGTGTAGAAGGCGATGTGCAGGGATTAGGGATAAGGGAAAAGGGATTAGAAAACCGACTGCGCGGGCTTACGCCTAATTTATTTGGGATTGTGCAGGGGGGGATGTTCGCGGATTTGCGGCGGGAGAGCGCGGAGCGGCTGGTGGAGATGGATTTTCCCGGCTATGCGATTGGCGGGTTGAGCGTGGGCGAGCCGCGGGAACTGACGCGGGAGATGATTGCGGCGACGCTTCCCTACTTACCCAAAGACAAACCGCGCTATGTGATGGGGGTGGGGTATCCCGACGAGATTGCGGAGTATGCGCGGATGGGCGTGGACATGATGGACTGCGTGCTGCCGACGCGGGCGGCGCGGCATGGGCTGCTGTTTACGTCGGAGGGTCGGCTGAATATTAAGAACCGGCAGTATGCGGAGGATCAGGGTCCGGCGGACCCGAACTGCGGGTGCATGGTGTGCGGGCGGTATAGCCGCGCGTATTTGCGGCATTTGATGGCAGCGCAGGAACCGCTGGCGGCGGTGCTGAATTCGCTGCACAACCTGGCGTTCTACATGGAGACGATGCGGAAGGTGCGGGCGGAGATGGCGGGGAACAACGAGGGTGCAGGGGATAGGGTGTAGGGGGGAGAAAGGCAACGTCGCGCGGGCGCCTTCGACTCTGTTCGTCGCATGGAGATATGGTTCGGTTCCGGGTTGACGCCGTCGTCGAACCGGCCCAACATGATGCCACGGCGAGACGAAACCTGACATGGGTCCGTCTTATGGCCGGCGGGGAGGACCGTCTATGCGAGGCTTGGGGCTTCTTCCAGGATTGGCGTTGGGCGCGTTGCTGGTGGCGACCGGGTGCGGGGGCGGATCGAACCGGGTGCTGGAGTCGATCAGCGTCACCTCGGCTTCCAGTTTGAGCGGAACCATCTACACGGCCACGGGACATTACAGCGCGGATCCCATGACTGTGAACAACATTCCAGTGGCATGGTTCGTTACTGGCCCGGGGCTGGATCCTCCGGGTGGAAGCACCTGGGATTTTTCGCTTTCGACTGCGCCGTTTTCAGGAACGGCGGTAGCCCCGTGTTCGAAGAATGGCACGACCTACACGGTGGTGGCCTACGCGTCGACCAATCCGAGTGCGCCGAGAAGCGAATCGATGCCGTCGCAGACGTTCATCACCCTGGTGTTCGACCACACAACGCCTGCCGAAGGTGGATTTGTGGCGGGGACCGGCCAGTTTGTTTGCAACACAAATCCAGCCGTCGATTGATCAACGGACGACCCGACAATGGGCGGCGCGGAGATTTCTACTGCAGACGGCGACGTTTAGCTCTAGACGAAGCGGTGCAGCCCTGCGCGCTGGGTGTGTTCGGCGATGGCTGCGTTGATGTCGAGGGCAAGCGCCAGGGCGGCGCGGCCGTCTTCTCCTGAAACGCGGGGCGCGATGCGGGTGCGCACGGAATCGAGGAAGGATTCGATTTCGAGGCGGAGCGGCTCGCCGGGCTGGACGGTGGGCTTGTCGATGTGCAGGCCGGGAAATCCAGAGGCTGAACCTGCACTGGCAGCGGCAGCCGCTGCGGCGATGACGGCAGGATCGGCCTGCGCGGCGCGCGAGACATCGATGACCAGCAAATCCTGGCGGGCGTAGTCAATCGAGACATATTGATGAGGCTGGAAGAAGCGCAGCTTGCGGACGCGCTCGGTGCTGACGCGACTGGCGGTGAAGTTGGCAACGCAGCCGGACTCAAATTCAATGCGAACGTTGGCGATATCCACCTTGCGGGAGAGGATGGGCAGGCCGACGGCGTGCAGCGAGCGCACCGGCGAACGCAACCAGCGAGAGAACGATGTCGAGGTCGTGGACCATGAGGTCAAGGACGACGTCGACGTCGAGCGAGCGCGGGCTGAAGACGCTGAGGCGATGCGCCTCAAAGAACATGGGGTGATTGAGAAGCGGTCCAGTGGCAGTGATGGCGGGATTGAAGCGCTCGAGATGGCCGGTTTGGAGGATGCGGTGGCTTGGCGGCAGCGAGTGTCGATGAGATGGGTGGCTTCGGAAGACGCTGGTGGCGATGGGCTTTTCAACGAGGACGTCGACGCCGGCTTCGAGGAGCGGCTTCGCTGCGTCGAAATGCGAAGAGGTGGGCGTGCAAACGGAAGCAGCGTCGAAGGCGATGTCGCCGCGCTGGCGGGCGGCGAGGCATTCGGCGAGCGAAGGGTAGACGGGAACGCGCCAATTCAGCCGCAGCGGCGGCAGCGCGAGTTGGATCGGTCTCGACGATGGCGGCGAGGCGGACGGGCGCGCCTTCGTTCTCGAGTGCCTGATAGACACGCAGATGGTTGCGGCCGAATAGCGCCGGCACCGCAGACGAGAACGCCGGGATGAGTCGAACTGGACAAAGGATTTGCGCCGGAGCGTTAGGCCGGTTTCCCTTCGACGACGCGCAGGCAGCGGGAATAGAGCTCGAGCAGGTGGGTGACCTGATCGTCGGGTTTAGGCGCACTGGCGGCGACGAAGCCGGTGGAGGGCGCGCTGGAGCGGCCGACGCCGGCGCTGGCGGCGACAAACTTCAGAAGGTCGAGCGCGATGTCCTCATTGCGGCGAGCGCCATTGCCTGAGGAGGGGACCTGATCCATAAAAACCTCTCACCGCGATGCTATCAAAGCGCGGACATGGGAGACAGACGGGCAATTCGATGCGAGTCACACTTCCGTTACGCAGAGACACACGCGACCGATGAGGAGATCGGAGGGCGACTCCTGTTCGGCGGAGTTCGATGAGCTCGACGGGATAGTCGAGCGCACGGGGACGAAGGACGAGGCGGCTGGCTTCAAACGAGACGTGGCGAAAAGCCATTTGCGGACCGATGCGCACGGCGTACAGGTTGGGATGGGGCGGCTTCCAGACGGCGAGCGAATTGTAGTGGCGGTCAATGATGACCAGGGAGCCAATGCGCAGGACAGGATCCATGGAGAGGGCCTGCGCGGCGTTGACGCGGACGGCGACGAATCGGACCCAGCTGCGGCGGCTGACGGCGCGGCGCGCGGGAAAGGAAGCAGAGCCAGCCGGCGGGCAGGTGAATGCTGTCAGCAGCGGACTTTCTCAGAGATGGTGGGGGCGGTCATGGCGACGGTTTGCGAAACGATCGGGACGATGTCCATGGTTTCCCGGGGATTCCCTTCGGGGGAGGGGAAGTCGGAGTGGCGGGCGGCAGGTCCTCAACGCTGAGGGCCTGGGCCAGGAGGATGCGATCGAGGGCGGGGAGGCTGAGGCGGCGGCGGCGGTGGAGGAAGTTGGAGATGTGCGCCTGGGTAAGTCCGGTCTGGCGCGCGAGCAGCGCACTGCTTTGAGCTCCCAGGTCGATGCGACGCCAGGTCTCCAGCCGCAGGCGCTCGTGTAACTCGAGGAATTTCATTGGTTGAAAGTTTTCACAGAGCTATACACCCATTACCTCAGGGTTTGCAGAAAGAATCGAGATTTTGCAAGTTCACGGAGAAACGCAAGGCACTTCAGTACTCAGCTTTGTAACTGGACGGGAAAGGCACCGCGCGGGGATTGACCCACGTTGCCGGCACGTTTAGTGTCGGACTACTTTCGCCAGAACGACATACAACTTTGCGCAGAGTATTTGCGAGCCAATAGAAGGCTGCGCAAAAGGAAACTGTCGCTGGCACTTTTTCCATTGAAGGACGACTGATGATCTGCCTGCGTTCTCTTCTTCAACAAATCCATAAGGCGGAAGCCGCGCACCTCGAAAAGCGGCGAAGCCTTCCCTCCCCCGCGGCTCCCGAAGCGTAAGACTCCGGGCGCCGCTTTTTACTGGAGAAGCCATGATGTACTTGCGCGTTTTTCTGAAGGTGTGTGAGCGGTGCGGCAGTTTATGGTATCGCGCCGAGGAAACGGTTGATGTGTATTGTGCGGGTTGTGCCGCACAGATGCGGGCGCTGCCGCCGGGGCGGCCGGGGCGCCGGTACGGACGCCGGAAGCGGTATGCGTGCCGGGGGCAGCATTCTGTAGCGGCCACGTGCAGCGGGGGTGCAGCATGAGCGCGGCGCGTGTGATGCCCTGGGTCATGACGACGGCGCTGGCGGTTGCCGACGCGGAGATGCCGCGAGCACGAACGAGGCCGATCGATGGAATCGCGTTTTATCGCAAACATTCTGTCGGATTGCTGCGGCGCTATTTGAGCGTCTCAATGGAGCTGGGGCGGACGCCGTGCCTGCTGGGCAATCTGGTTTTGCGCGGGCGAGTGTCGAGTTACCGGATGAAGAGCTTCGAGGATCTGGTGATCTTCATTTTCGACATCGAGAAGTGCCTGAAGCAGCTGGACCGGCCGACGCAGATCGTGATTACGCATGTGGCGCTGGAGGATTTCACGGTCGAGGAGACGGCAAAAATCACCGGAGATAGCCAGCGTTCGGTGTGGCGGATGTACGGCGAGGGACTGGACCGGCTGACGCGACTTTTTCTCGAATATGGGCTGCTGGACTCGGATCTGGAAAAACTGTCAAGAGGGGAAGCCTAAAACTAAAGTAACGAGGCAACAAAACAAAGGAGATACAGCGCGCAAAAGGCAAACAAATTTGGCACAATTGAATTCTCCAACTGATATTCTGAACTTAATAGAGAGAAAAAGAAAAAGGGGACACCTTGCGGTGTCCCTTTTTATTTGTCCCGGGCAGGTATCCGCAGAGTGAGGCCCCCGGAGACGAGTCAGAGAATCTCAGCGAATTTCAGGAATGGGGAATATGCAGAAGAGAGACTGCTACGAGCGGGCTGGCGGCCCTGCGTGGGTGAGGCGTGCGATGACAGCCGCGATGGTGATCGCGGCCGCACTGCTTCCAGTGCAGAGCCCGGCGCAGGTGAATACGACAACGGTACAGGGTACGGTGTATCGCGCCGATGGCACGCAGCCAGCGGAACGCTGCTGATCAGCTGGCCGGCGTTCACAACGCCCGGAAATGAGGCAGTGACGGCGGGCAGTTTGAGCGCGACGATTGGCGCTAATGGATTTCTGAGCGTGAACCTGACGCCGAACGCGGGAGCGCTGCCGGGCGGAAGCTACTACACGGCGGTGTACCACCTGAATGACGGGACCGTAAGCCGGGAGTACTGGGTCGTGCCCGCAGCGACAACAGCATCGATTGCCGCGGTGCGCGCGGAACTGGAGCCATCGACGATGGCGGTGCAATCGGTGACGCCGGCTTATGTGCAAGGCGCGGTTTCCGCAGTGAGCAGCAATTATCTGCCGCTGGCGGGAGGAACGCTTTCCGGGCCTCTGACACTGAACGGCGATCCGATGTCGTCGGGGCAGGCAGCCACGAAGCATTATGCGGATGAACTTTCGGCGCAGAGCCTGCCTCTTTCCGGCGGCACGGTTGCGGGACCGCTGAATGCGCAACAAATCGAAGGCGCCCTGTACGCGGAACATCAGCAGTCAGGGACAAACACAAACGACGGAATCAAGATGTCGCTGGCAGAATGCCAGGCGTTTGGTTACGCCTGCCAGGTGATTGCGCCTGCGCTGTATTCGCTGGCTGAGCCCCAGGCGTTCGGGGTGCAGACGGGGCCGGGCGCAGGGCTGAAGGACTACCTGGGCAGCGGGTCATATTACCGGCTGTACGGACCGACTTCTGCGCAGCCATCGGCAGCGGTGCTTGACAATCGATATGGAGTGCCGCAGTGGTTTTTCAATAATCCACCAGCGTATCCGGCATCGAACGCGCTGGATTTTGCGGCTCCGGCTTATGTCATGAACGTTACCCGGTTCCCTTCCGGGATTGGCTCGTGGTCGCCCCTGGCGATGGTTTTTCAGGCTTCAGCATTTAAGGGCGGTTTGAACGCCACCAACCCGGTGACGAATAACGACGCCAGCGGGACCCTGAAGACCAACTTCGGAAACGTTCAAATTTGGTCGTGGAAGTACACGCAGACGCAGGATACGGGTGACCTGAATCAGGAGTTGAACTGCTACGGAAACGGCGATTGCGTCGGGCACCAGATCATCATTCGCACATGGGGCGGGCCGAATACTGGATCGGATGAGAGCAACGAACTGGAGCGTGAGTTCAATACCGACGTGGGCACAATTTTTGGGGCAACGATCACAGGGATTGCTCCAGCCGCGGACGGTTCGCTGACGATTGCCACCACGGCACAGAAGTACAACGGGACCCAGGGGGAAGACCGGCCCGCCATCGATCTGACGCAGGGATTTTCGCAAGGCTACCTCACCGCCATCACGACCGTGGGAGGAAATGTCGCGTTTCAATGCCCGACTTCCCTGTGCGGGTGGTCCACGCATTTCGGCGTCACGACACAAACCACTCTGACATCCGTTGTGAACAATCCAGAAAACGCGAATAGCTTTCCGCAAAGCGACACAGTATGGAGCGTGGCTGCTTCGACGGGTTTCACCGCTGGAGATGTGGCCTGCATCTACGACATGAATTACGAATGCGAGAAAGTGACCGGGGTGAACACGGGCACGATCACGGTGGCCACGGACAGGCTTCCGCACTCCGTAAATGCCTGGGTGGTGCGGGGAGCGCCCACCGGCTATGGCGCAGAAGCGCTGGCGGATGAGGTGACACCGGGCAACACGCTGGGCGGCCTGACGCCGGCCTCGACGATTCGCCAGGTGTTTCCGATTATGACGCTCACCACCAGCAACGGGACCGACACACTGAGCCTGTTTTCCGGGTACGACTATTTGCCGGGATCGGGCATGGAGTCATACACCGGACGAGCGTATCGATCCATGGGCGGCGCGGGCGGCACGGTGAGCCTCACGATCAGCGGGGGAGCCGTCACCGCCTGTTCAGCCAGCGGCGGCATGGGCTATATCAATTCGAGCAACCCGCCGCAGGTGAATATAACCGGTACCTGGACGACCCCGCCCAGCGTTTATATCAGCGGAATTTCAGGGGGAGCCCTGAGCGCCTGCGCGGTAGCCACTGCCGGGACAGGAGTGACGGCTGCAACGGCAACGCCGGTGACCACGAACCAATACGCGATCTATCCGATGACCAAGGTTTATCAGGTTTATAACGCCGGCATTGGGCAGGTGGATGGAACGCTGTACACAGAGCCGCCCACGGGAGCATTCTCCCCTGGCGACAGCATCGAGCAACCGCTGTACTTCATTGACCGGCATATTTTTGGCGAGCAGGAAGTTGGCGGCTATCTGCCCTCCCATATGGCAGAGCCGAATTTCCTCCGCAATGTGATGTGCGCGGGAGTGTGGGTAACCTCCGACACGTGCGGCGACAGCTTCGACAACATGGCCGCGGGAGTGATGTATCGCGGCTGGCCGCTGGCTCAGCCCCATGTAGTCGGCAATGGCCAACTGGGTACACCGTTTGGAATTCAGGTAGAGGGACCGCATAACACCGGTGTCTACATGCCGATGCCGCCATTCGGCAACGGCGTGTATGGGTACCAGGGAACTGCGGCGTTGCTGGTGCAGTGCGGCGGCATTCCCTGTTCCAGCTGGACTGCCGGGTACAACTTTCTGCAGGGGTCGAACGCGGCGAATGGCGGAGACGTGCTGCACTACACGCCGAGCAACGGATCGTGGACCCTGACCAGCGGAGCTGCCCAGTACAACGGAGCGAATGCCGGTTGCAGCTACGGATTTGGAAGCAGCGGCAGTGCGTTCTCCATGACCTGCAACGGCGTTACTTCGGGATTCGATACGGCCGGCGATCTGGCGCTGACGGGCTCGATGAAATCGCAGGGTGCGGTTACTGGAGCCAGCATCAATGGCGAGGTGACGGTCGACGGCGTGACGTATACGACGCTGAATGCGGCGTGGAATGCGGCGGTGAACCTGGCCAACACCAGTGGACAGGATCAGACCATCCGCCTGGGGCCGGGGGCTTTTCCAGTGGCAGCAACGCTGACCGAGCCGGCAAATGGAGCGTGCGTCAGCCTGATCGGATCGGGCGGCACAACCATGAATGCGGACAGCCCGCAGATTGCGACGACGCTGACCGTACCGAACCCGCTGGGCGGCGATGTGTTCTTTCTGGGCAATGCCGCACAGGCGCAGGGATGCACATTCCGCGATTTGAACCTGCTGGCGGGCGCCAATGCAACGCATGGGTTCGAACTGCAGTGGTTCCGGGGATTACTGATCGACAACCTGTCGGTGAACGACACGACAGCGGAGGGCATTCTTCTGGGCGAGGAGACGACGACGAGCGGGCATCAGGCAAGTTTCCTGCTGCGTAATACCACCGTGAGTTATTCGAGCGCGGCGTTCGCGCCGGCGAATCGCGCGGCGTATGGAGTCCATTTGCAAAAGACGGCGATGGACAGCCATCTGGACGACGTCGTGGTGCGGAATGCGTTGACGGCCGCGGTCTATAACGAGGGAACGGGCAACACCGGGTACCTGATTCATGGCTTCGGATATCCGTACACCTGCACAACGGCGCCGTGCGCGAACAATGCGAGCAGCGGGTCCGCGGCGAACGCGTCGTATGCGACGAGTTACGTGATTTATGACACGGGAGGGGCGGGCAGCGTGTGGACGGATACCTATGTGGACAGCCCAGCCGTGGCCGGCTTCTACGTGGGAGCCAACGGAGTGGCCATTCATGGCGGACACATTCAGTGGCCGGACGTGACCAGCTTCCCGAATGCCAACCTGGCATACGTCGCATCCGGCGTGAGCAACAACCTGCTGATCGCCGACGTGGACTGCCTGGAAATGGCGAACGGGGTGAACTGGATCACGTACGCGGGCGCCTCGGGCAATCCGCCGAGTTACGCGAGCGTGCACCATCTGACCGGGTGCGGGAATTACTATCAGGCGCTGGAACCGGCGGTGACGACGGGTTTCTCGAGCGGCGGGGCGAACATCAACGATCCCAGCGGCGCGGTGCCGCGGGTGTGGGCCACACCGCTGGCAGCGGCCGCGACCGACGCGGCGTATGCGGCGCAGCTGTACACGGGATACCAGGGCGATGCATTTCAGGCGCATTTCTCCGGAGTGAATCCGTTTTTCAACGTCACGTCGCAGGGAACAATCCGGACCAATGGCGGCATTGCCCTGAGCACCGTGATCAATACGGCGGCGACGCTGACATTGACAGCAGCGAACAAGAACGTGATTGCCAACGCGGCGAGCGGGCCGCAGACGATTACGCTGCCAAGCTGCTACACAACGCTGCCGGATAAGGCCATGCCGACGGGGCTGGAGTTCACGATCGTCAAATCCGACACGACGTCGAACGCGGTGACGCTGGCGACAACGAGTGGGCAGGTGATCTACAGCCAGGGAAGTTCCGCGGGGACGCTGGTGTTGTCGTCGCCTTCAACGCAGACCCTGGTGTGCGGGCCGGATTACAACTGGTACGTAGCCGGCAGCGCAGCGGCGACGTTTTCCGGCAACGCGAGCACGGCGACGGCTTTGGCAGCCACACCGGCGCAGTGCGCTGCGGGCACCTACGCAACCGGCATCACCGCGAACGGAACAGCCAACTGCCTGCAGTCATGGCGGTTCACCTGGTACGGCAACTTCGCGGGAACGTTTGGGACTTCGACGAACAACTCTATGGGAGCGATCTGGTCGCCCACTTCGGCGATCACGATGACGCGGCTCGACATTGCTGTGGGCACGGCGCCAGCGGGGTGCTCAACGTGGCCGGTGATTGGCATTTACGACAGCACGGCGGCAGCGTGGCTGAAGACGGTGACGCTGGCGGCGGGGACCTACAGCTATCGCAATGCGGTGACGGGTGTGTCCGATCACGGCGGGCCACAACCTCTCCATGGGTGTGCAGACGGCGGGAGCGGGTTGCAGCACGAATCCGGGCTCGGCGCAGCTGACCATGGAATACACCATGAACCAGTGAGCGCGGTCATGGCCGGGCGACTCGGGCAGGCGAAAGGAGAACCTTGTCTGTCTGGGCAAGCAGATGGATAATGCGTAGAGAGGCGCTGGCAGTGACGGAAGAAGCTCTCCGGATCAGAGACCGGATGGGGCGGAAGTCGCGCACTCTCCGCCAACCGCGCGCAGCGAGCGTACGCGCGAGGAGGCGCAGGGGAAGCACAGAAACATTGTTCTGAAGGCGCGGCAGATGGGCATGACCACGTGGATTGCAGGGCAGTTTTTTCTGCAGACGATCACGCATCCGGGGACGGTGACGGTGCAGGTGGCGCACACGCAGGCAGGCGGCGGAGCAGATATTCCGGATTGTGCAGCGCTTTCTGTGGCAGCTGCCGAAGGAACTGCGCGAGGGAGCGCTGAAGAAGG
The DNA here is from genome assembly GCA_963817165.1 of uncultured Acidobacteriaceae bacterium. Classification (GTDB taxonomy): domain Bacteria; phylum Acidobacteriota; class Terriglobia; order Terriglobales; family Acidobacteriaceae; genus Palsa-343. Next base: position 338,566 of record CAWFNL010000026.1, read on the forward strand.
CGAAGGTGAGCAGGCGGGGGATCGTGATTCCGGAGCTGGACAGCGAGTACCTGGTGGAGACGGCGGGAGATCGGAATGCAGGGCGCGGGCTGACCATCACGAATCTGCACTGCACGGAGCTGGCGCGCTGGCCGGGCGATGCCGCGGAGACGCTGTATGGGCTGATGGCGACGCTGTCGCCGGAGGGCGTGCTGGCGATGGAGTCGACGCCGATGGGCGCGGCTGGATGCTTTTGGAAGGAATGGCATGATGCGGAGAAGACGAATACGGTGCGGCACTTCTTTCCCGTGGTGGATGGAGGAGGCGTACGTGGGCGAACCGGTGGCGGAGGATCGACTTGACGGAGGCAGAACAGCACCTGATGCAGGAACACGGGCTGAGCCGGGAACAGATTGGCTACCGGCGGCGGATTCAGGAGAACTTTCGCGGGCTGGCGAAGCAGGAATATGCCGAAGACGCGGAAGCGTGCTTTCTGGCGAGCGGGGATTGCTTCTTCGAGACCAGCGCGATCGATGGGCGTCTGGCTGAGGCGCCGGAGCCGATGGAGCAGCGGATGCGCGGCGATCTGCAGGTATGGCTGCCGCCGCAGGCCGGGACGCACGTATCTGGTGGCGGTGGATCCGGCGGGAGGCGGAACGGAGGGCGATTTTACGGCGATGCAGGTGATCGATTTTCACTCCGGCATGCAGTGCGCAGAATTAAGGTCGCATTTGACGCCGCTGGAAACGGCGAGCGGAGGCGGCGAAGCTGGGACGCGAATACGCCGGGGCGATGGTGGTGGTGGAACGCAACAATCATGGAGCCGCGGTGCTGGCCCATCTGGATACGGTTTGCCAGTACAGGAACATCTACGCAGGAGAATGGGCAGGAGGGGTTTCTGACGTCTTCGCTGTCGCGCAACAGGATGCTGTCGGAGCTGGGATCGGTGCTGGTGCAGGAGCCGAGGAAGTTCGCCAGCATGCGATTGTTGCGGGAGTGCCGCACGTTTGTGCGCCTGGCGAAGCGGGCGCACGGAGGCGCAGGCCGGCGAGCACGACGATCTGGTGCTGGCCATGGCGATTGCTCTGGAGGCACGCGACAAACAGATGACCGGGAGGCGCGGGCCGGCGGGGATTCACTGATTGTGCTGGGGATGGAGGCATGCGGCGAACGGGAAAAAGCACTACGATGTGGGATTCGGAGAGAACTTGGCGATTCAGGCAGTGCAGCAGATCAGAAAAATGCGGGGCGGCGCGCAGAGCCATCTGATGCTGGGCGCGGACGGGAATGCCTGGGTGGTGAAGTTCCAGAACAACCCTCAGCATTTGCGGGTGCTGCCCAATGAGCTGCTGGCGACGCGGCTGGCGGAGACGGATCGGGCTGACGGTGCCGCCGTGCGACGTGGTGGAGGTGACGCCGTGGCTGATTGAGCGCACCGCCGAACTGGAGATGGATCTGGGCGCGCGGCGGGAACGGTGCGTGGCGGGCTTGCAGTTTGGGTCGCAGCTGGTGGGCGGGCTGATGCCGGGGCATGTGGCGGATTATTTGCCCGAGGACCAGTTGGCGGAGGTTCGAAATCTGCAGGAGTTTGCCGGAGCGCTGGCGCTGGATAAGTGGACGTGCAATGCGAACGGGCGGCAGGCGTTGTTTCATCGCAAGACGCGGGAGAAGCGGTACCACGCGACGCTTCATCGATCAGGGGTTCTGCTTCAATGCGGGGGAGTGGCGGTTTATCGATGCACCGCTGCGCGGCGTGTATGCGCGGAATGTGGTGTATCGCGACGTGACCGGGTGGGAGAGCTTCGAGCCGTGGCTGACGCGCATCGAGGAATTTGAGGCGCAGGAGGCGTGGAAGATTGCGGAGACGATTCCACCGGAGTGGTACGGGGGCGACCTGGCGACGCTCGAGCAGTTGGTGGAGAAGCTGATGGAGCGGCGGACGCGGGTGCGGGAGTTGATATTGGCGTTTCGGGAATCGTCGCGGGCAGCCGTTTCCAAAGTGGGATGGGATGCAGGAGAAAAAGCGGGAGCCGGTGTACGCGCCGGAGCTGCGGAGTGGGACGATACTCTGCCTGGAAGGGTGATGTAGGCGGTGGATTGCGAAGGAGCAGGACCCGCCTTAAGGCGGGCGCGGGATTGTCGTGAGGGATGGAGTTTGCGAGTGAGCGATCGGCAGCCATTTGAGTTCTTCCTGGTGCGGTATGTGCCGGATCCGGTGAAGGACGAATTCGTGAACATCGGCGTGCTGCTGCGGGATGCGGCGCAGCCCGAGTCGCGCGGCAGGTGCGCTTCACGAAAGACTGGGGGCGGGTGCGCTGCGTGGATCCGGACGCCGATATGGCGATGCTGGAGGCGATGGAAGCGGAGATGCAGCGGCGGCTGGTGGAGGATTCGGCACCGCTGATGAAGACGATCGAGGATTCGTTCTCGCATCAGTTACAAATGACGCAGCCGAAGGCCTGCCTGGCGGAAAACATGGCGGCGGAGATGGAACAGCTGATGCGGCTGTATGTGGAGCCGCGCAAAGAGAAGGCGCGGCAGGCGCTGAGCGGGCGGCAGGCGATTGTGCGCCAGATGCGGACGCAGTTTGAGCATGCGCGGGTGTGGGAGCTGATGCGGAAGCGCATTGCGGCGGCGGAGTACACGCGGCCGGGCGATTCGCTGAAGATCGATTGCGGATATCGGCCGAATGGCGTGATCCGGATGTTTCACGCGGTGTCGCTGGAGGGGGATGTGGAGCTGGCCAAGGTGCTGGCCTTCAGCGCGCCGGCGCTGCGAGCGGGGGTGACACGCGTGGAGAATGCGGAACTGGAGCTGACGGCCATCGTGGAACCACTGCGCGACAGCAACGGCGAGGTGCCGAGTGATGCGGATGCCGCGGCGCAGTACCGCTTTGGCGTGGAGACGATGGAGGCGCAGCAGATTCGGGTGCTGACGGTGAGTGATTTGGAGCGCGTGGCGGATACGGCGCGGCGGGAGTTGCGGGTTTAGAGACAGTAGTCAGTAGCACAGTAGTTCAGGAGTTGGAAGGCATGGCAATTCGCCATGCCTTTTCTATTTGGGATTGAGAGAACGGGAAGGAGCCAGGACGACGTGAAGATAAAAGAGCATTGGATCGAGGGGTTGGGGAAGCAGGCGCTGGCGCTGCTGGGCGGCGGGCGAAAGGCAGAGACGGTGGAGCGAAAGACGCTGGCTTTGCCGTCGGTGCTGTCGCCGTATGCGTTTCCGTCGCGGGCGCTGCCCAAGCCGACGCCGGCGAATCTGCGCAAGTTTGCGGAGACGCCGGTGGTGCGGCGGGCCATCAACCTGATTAAGGATCGCGTGGCGGCGATGGACTGGCAGGTGCGGCTGAAGCGCGACCACGATCCGGAGAAGGTGGCGTTTGCGGCGAAGCGGGCGAAGATTCTGCGGCGTTCGCTGGAGTACCCGAACGCTTCCGATTCGTTTCGCACGCTGATCGAGCAGGCGATTGAAGACGCGCTGGTGGGCGGCTTTGGGGCGATTGAGATGGAGCTGACCGGCGATGCGGCGAAGCCCTTCGAGCTGTGGCCGGTGGATGGCGCGACGATCCGCATCGATCCCAGCTGGGATGGCAGCGCGGATTCGCGTGCGCTTTGCGCAGGCGACGGGACGGATGGGCGCGGACGCGGTGATTCCGCTGAACGACAACCAGCTGATGTACGTGCGGATGAATCCGCGCAGCTATACGCCGTTCGGGCTGGGACCGCTGGAGGTCGCGTTCGAGACGGTGAATTCGTTTCTGAGCGCGCACCGCTTCGCGGGCAAGCTGGCGAGCAATGCGGTGGTGCAGTACGCGCTGTGGCTGAACGAGACCACGCCGGTGCAGCACGAGCGGCTGATTCGCTGGTGGCAGGACGAGATTGAGGGCACGGGGCGCGTGCCGCTGTTGAGCACGGAGCAGAAGCCGGAGGTGCTGCGCTTTGCCGCGGGCACGGATGCCGATCTGCGGCTGAGCTGGCAGGAATTTCTGATTCGCATGGTGGCGAATGCATTCTCGCTGCCGCCGATGCTGCTCGGACTGGAGCAGGATGTGAATCGCTCGACGGCGGAGTCGCTGCTGGACGAGGCATTTCACAGCGCCATCGTGCCGCTGGCGCGGCTGCATCGCCGAGCATCTGACGCGCGATCTGTTCGCGAAGCGGCTGGGCTGGCCGGAGTTCGAGTTCGTCTTCAACGATCTGGACGCGACGGATGAGATGGAGGAGGTGCAGATGCAGACGGCGCTGCTGGCGGCCGGAGTGCTGACGGTGAACGAGGTGCGCGCGATGCGCGGACTGGGGCCGTTGCCGGAGCAGGCTGCGCAGGAGACCGCGAAGGAGGTGAACGACAACGATCCCGCTGAACAACGAGGATAGCGAGATGAACGAAGATAACGAGGCAGAGACGGGAGAGCGAATGAAACTGGAAGCCATGGCAGTGATGCTGCCGGACGTGGCAGGCCATCCGAATCGCGCGCCCTTTACCGGCGTGCTGACACTGGTGGATGAGCCGAGCACCAAGCCGCCGTCGGGAGCGCGCGGACATCGCGTGATTCTGACGCGGGCCGCGGCGCTGGCGGCGCTGCCTTCGCTGCTGGGCATGGCGGTCGACTACGCGCCGTCGTGGGATGGGCACGATGCGCGGCGCAAGTGCGGGATCATCACCCAGGCCGACGTGGAAGGAACGCGGCTGCGGGTGGCCGGCTATTTGTACTCGAAGGACTTCCCCGAGGTGGAGCGGCAGATGCAGCAATGCGCATCCGGCGCGATGGGGATGAGCTGGGAGCTGGCCGATGCGCACGTGGAAGACATGCGCGCGGAGGTGTGGACGCTGACGCGGGCCACGTTTACGGGCGCGGCGATTCTGCTGCGCGACAAGGCAGCGTATCGCGACACATCGTTTGCGCTGGGTGCGGCACGGTGCCGGACCCTGGCGGCGCGCTCCGCAACCCCGGAGCCGGCGGCCGCGGCGCGCACGCACAGAAATTTCCGGGAAGGGGCTGGACGCAGCCTTCCGGATGAACGAGAGGAGAAAGGAAGCGACATGGAGAACCAGACAGGCGAGCTACGGGCAGGCGAGATATGAACGCGATGAGCGAGAACCTGGAACGGATGGCCGAACGCATGGAGGCCGCGGCATCGCTTTTTGAGCGGACGGTGACGCTGCTGGAAGAGCGCGAGAGCGCGCGGACCGGCGAGGTGCAGAAGATGGTCGCGACGCGTCGATGCGAGCCGCGAGAGCGAACTCCAGAAAAAGCTGGACGCCGCCGAGCAGCAGATTGCCGAGTTGCGTGCGCAGATGGAAGCGCAGGCGCGGAAGACACGGATCGAGGCGCAGGCGAAGTCGGCGCGGAAGACCGTTCCCGCCAGCCACAGCGCAGTTCCTGGCCAAGCAGGGCATCAGCACGCTGGAGACCGTGGAAGCGGGCGCGCTGGACGCAGCGCTGACCGGGCTGAGCCTGGAGCAGCGCATCGCGGTGAAGGCGCAGCTGCTGCGCGCGGGCGTGGTCGGCTAGTCGCCGAAGGGGTCCGCAGGTGAGGCCGGCCGAGCGCCGGCTTTTTGATTTTGGGCAACAAGTTTTCTCAGACGAAAGGAAGCTATGACAGCGAATTTCCAGGACATTCACGCAGCAGCCGATTACATCGGGCCCGGCGCGATTGAAGTTCCCCTTTACCAGACCGAGATCGTGGACATCGTTCGCCGGCGCAACATGTTCGGCCAGCGGATCAAGCAGGTCCCGGCCACCGGCCATCCGTCGCGCTACTTCGAGCAGACGGCGATTCCGAATCCCGTCGACCGCGGGCTTCGTCGATCCGCGCAACATTGTTGCGCCGGTCGTCACGCCCACGCGCGTGGAGCGCAGCGTTCCGCTGAAGGCCATTGTGGCGCAGCTGAACTACAACCTGTTCGACATGGAACTGGGCGCGCAGCAGAAGCAGTTCGCTTATCTGCAGGCCAAGGACCTGGTGGACACCATCGACGGCGTGATGCTGGCCCACGATGTCGCGTTGTGGAACGGCAACGACACTTCGCTGAGCACGCCGACCACCATGCAGTACTTCGGCGCGGCTGCGCAGATCGCCGCAGGCGGCAACACCACGACCATCGGCACGACCGCATGCATCACGGACGGGCTGAAGTCGACGATTGCGCAGATGGTGGCCAACACCAGCTACGCGGTGCGGCCGACGGCCATCTACGCGAACCCGGTGCTGCTGGACCTGATCGATCGCGAGATGAAGTCGGAGTTCAACGTGGTGCTGAGCACGCGGGAGATCGCGGCCGGCTTCACGGTGAAGATGCTGACCACGCAGGCGGGCGAGCTGCCGCTGATTCCGGACTGGTCGCTGGCTTACACCGGCACGCCGGGCAGCGGCAATGCGGTGCTGCCGGCGTACATCGTGACCGAGGACCTGATCGAGTACCACTGGCTGAGCGATCCGAACCCGCGCGTCTTCCAGCTCGGCGTCCCGGGCTCGCTGGCTGCGCAGCATGTGGTGGTGAAGTTCGGCGCGCCGGTGGTGAAGGGCGCGAACTACGCGCACACCCAGGTGCTGGTCGACCGGTAGGCTGAACCGCCGCGCCGGAGACGGCGCGCCGTTACTGGAAGGGCCGGCATGCGCCCAACCCCTGCGAGCGAGAACCCGCGCCCGCAGCGGTTGGTGCCGCGCCGGCCTTTCTTTTTCCAAATTGAGGAGAACCTATGGCTTGTTATCTGCAGCCGACTGAATACCAGACCTACGGGCTGCCCGGCGATGTGACCGGCGACTGGATTACCGCTGCGTCGTCGCTCATCGACAGCTATTGCCGGCGCCCCAGCCTGAATCCGACGCAGTATACGGAACGGCTGCGCATCGTGGCGGGATCGCAGACGGCGCGGTTGAGCTATTTGCCGCTGGTCGCCGATTGCGCCGGCGACGCTGCCGTTCGTGTCGATCCAGGCGCGTTATGCCAGGCCGCGGCGCGGGCAGGCTGGCCGATCCGCTTTCAGGAATCGGTGCTGTGGGCGTTTTCGCTGCCTGGCGCGTGGACCACGATCGATCCGACGACCGTGGATTTTGTGGCGGAGACCGGAGAGCTGGTTTTTCCGCTGAGCGTTTTCGGCCTGCCTTACAACGAGGTTGAGGTGGTGTACACGGCGGGGCTGGCAACGCTGCCGAACGCCGTGATGTGCGCGTGCGCGCAGATTGTGAAGAATGCGCAGGCGACGCCGGGGCTGAACGTGAAGTCGTCGAAGATCGACACGCTGCAGCTCCAGTATTTCTCCGGAGCGCTGCTGGATCCGACGGTGCAGGCGATGCTGAAGCCCTGGGTTGCCGTGAGGATGGGCTGAGCCATGGCCGATTTGAGCACGCAAAATTCCTGTGGCATGGCGCGGTGCGCGGCTACCGCTCTGCTGCGCGCGAATGGCGGAACGACCGCCTGCCTGCAGATGCCGCCGTTGCAGGGCGACAGCAGCAATGCCGGACAACTGGGGCTGGACGCGCCGGGATTCCTGTCGCTGCCGTTGTCGCCGGTGGTCTTTCGCAAAGCGCGGGTGGCGATGCAGGATGGGCAGCTGCCGAAATACGAACTGCTGGTTTCCGCCGATGCCGTTCTCGCGCAGGTGTCGCAGATCTCAGCTGAGCTCCGCTCAGGCGCTGTTCGCGCAGGCGAGCGGCGTGGTGGTGGCCGGCAAGCTCTACCTGATCGAAGCGGTCTCTGCTTCGGAGACGCAGGGCGAGGCCTATTTGTACCGGCTGCTGCTGCAGGAAGCCTGCGGCGAATGGCCGGTGTAGCCGCCCGTTGCGAACGCACGGCGCGGAATTTGTAACCGAGTGAGTGACCTATGCAGAATGCAAAAGACACGTTTTACATAACGCTGCGGAACCGCCTGGCGACGGTGAATCCGGCGCGCACCATGATGCTGCGCGCGGTAAGCCGTCCGGGAATTTTCGTGCAGGATGCTGAGGCGCCCATGGCCGCAGCCGCTGCTGGATGCCTTTGCGCTGAACTGGACAGGACTGGCGGCGGATGTGCAGCTGCCCGCGATCCTGACGCAGATGACCTGCGAGATCCAGTACGCGACGGCGGGAACGCAGAACAACGCGGGCCTGGACCGGGGACGGGCGCTCGAGGAGATGGATTACGAGGTGCTGAAGATTTTGTATCCGTATGCGGCACAAAAGATGAACTACGCGCAGACGCCGGCAGCCGCGATGGAGACGATGGTCTTCTGGTCTGAACCGGAGTTCGGCCCCGCGGTCAGCGATCCGCGACCGGCTGAACCGCACCGTCAAGGTCACTGTGTACGCCTTCCAGGAGCAGGCAGAGCCATGAGCACAACAACAGTTACTCCCATGCGCGCGCTGCCTCCCATCGGGCGGCGCGTGCGCGCTTACTTTGCGCCGGTGGACCGGGTGCACCAGCAGCCGACGATCTTCGATCCTTCGGTGAACGGGGAGTTTGTGGCGGATGCGCCGCCAGCGCCGTGGATCGATTTGGGCTGGATCGATGACTTCGCGCGCAAATCGGCGAGCAAGTTCGGCGAGATGGTGACAGGCAGCCCGGCGACCACGCAGTTTCAGGTGCGCGAGACGGTGGACGCAACGGTGTCGTTCCGGTTCAAGGCGTGGAGCAAGCTGTCCATGGCGCTGGCGGCGGGGTCGGAGCACATGAATCTGATTGCGCCTGCAGCCGGCGCCGCGGCGAATGGTTCGGGCAGCAAAGGCGTGCCGCCGGTGAATCTGGCCGCAGGATCGACTGCGACGTTTCTGGCGCTGGCCGCGAGCGATGCTGCTGGATTTGCCGCGGAGTCGCTGGTGACGGTCGACGTGGACTACGCAGGGCAGACGGGATACGTGGGCAGCGGCGTCTTTGCAGCCTGCGTGCAGAGCGCGGCAGCGGTCAACAGCGATCCGGATTACGTCCGGCGCGTGTCGTTCAACGTGGCGCGGGTTGCGTCGGTGGCGGCCGGCACTGCGAGCGGCCTGCAGTTGGCGCAACCGCTGATTGCGGGAGTTCCCACGAGCGGCATGCGCGTGCAGCCGATTCGCGGCTTCGTCGATCGGGAGGGTGGCAGCTTCTTTCAGGAGTGGTCCGCGCTGTTTCTGATCGAGGGGCAGCAGGGCGAGCGCATTTTCTTTCACTATCCGCGACTGCAGTCCATGGCGGGCGCGGCGGAGAGCGCAACGGCCATGACTGCGCCGCTGGAACGCATCGCGTTGAGTGCGTCGTTCCGCGCGCTGCCGGTGACCGACGCCAATGACGGCGCGCCGGTGGTTTGTTTCCGCAGCTTTTTGCCCAGCGCGATCACGCTGGTGTAACGCCGAGGAGGCCCAGGTTTGAAGCTCACCATTGACAATCACGACGGCAAGGGGCCGGTGGACTACTCGCGGTCGATCGTGGCGGGACGCCCGTTCCGCATCGTGCGACGCCTGAATGATCCGGTGACATGCTCGTTTACAGTGTTCCCGGGACAGGCGCTGGCAGTGCCGGCGCGCAACGGTCGCGTGATCGTTGCGGATGACAGCGGCAATCTGCTCTTCACGGGATACATTGCGACGGAAGCCGCGCTGGAATTGGCCGGCCAGGCGAGCCTGGGCGCGGTGTATCAGGCCGTGGTGTCGGCGATCAGCGACGATATTCTGCTGAGCCGCCAGCCCTTGCCGCAGGCCGGGGCCACGTGCGGAGCAACCGCGTCCGAGGCTCTGGATACGATGCTGGCACGGTTACAAATTGCCGGCATCACGCAGGCGACCGGCGCGGCCACGGCTGGCGTTTCTCTTTTTCAGCTGGAGAACGGCCGCTCCTGGGCGGAAAATGCCGGCGCACTGGCCAATGCGACGCGTAACGCGTGGCGGCTGATGAACGGCACGCTGACTCTGCTTCCTGTCGGCAACGTGACGCATGTGCTGAACGAGGCGGAGGGCACGCTTTCGCTAAGCGATCTCAACGTTTCCATGGTGAAGGCGCTGGCGAACGACGTGACCGTATGCGGCGAGGCTGAGCCCAGCGCGTACGTCACGGAATATTTCCAGGGCGACGGCACCACAATATTGTTCGATCTGACGGAAACGCCATTCATGCCGTCGTCCGCAAAACAAAAGCCTCTGACCGAATCATTTCAGGGCCCCGCGATCAATACCCAACTTTGGACGGTAAGCGATCCGGGCTCGGCGATAACGCTGACGGCCGGAGGTCTCACCTGTGCCGGGGGCAACGGCAGTTACGGGTCGACGTTCCTGACGGCGCTCTCCAACCTTGAGATGGGCGGCACGCTCATTCTCGAGGTGAGCGGCGTACAGTTTGGCCAGCAGACGTCGGGGATTCTGAATGGCATTTACGGCGGCCGCTATGAATCTGCTGCCCGACTGCGTGGCCGGCTTCCAGGTAACTTTGGAAAATGGCGCCACCAGCATCGCTCCGCTGATCAACGGCGTTGTTGCCGGCGGCAGCTTTACGCCGGCGGCCGGACATTTGTACACATTACGGTTACGTTTCTATGCCAACGAGGCGCAGCGTGTGCTGCAGGCTTACTACGCCGTGGGCACGGATAACGGAACGTCGGCGTTCGGCTCCTCGTTTGTGAACACGGCGGCCAACGTGCAAATGGAGGTGCAGGACATTACCAACGGGATCGCGGGGGCGCCGGTGGTGCTGTATGCGGGCAGCCTTGCAGCGGTTCGCCCCCTGGTGCCTCTATACGCCACTGAATTCCGCCGTATCTGGATTGCAGTATCGCCAGTGTGAGTATTGAAGAGCTGGGTCCGGTGTGGGTCACGAGCACGCCGGTGAACGGCACGGCGCAGGTGCGCCGGCTGGGCACGCCGGCACAGGGCGCGGATTGCACGGTGGAACGCAGCGGCAAGCTGAAGTTTTATCCGGCGAGCACACCGCAGGCGGGCGAGCAGATCGCGGTTTGCTACCGGACCAGCCGGCGCGCCGTAGCGCGACTCGCCAGTCCGCCCAGCATCGCGGCCGAAACGATGGGGGGCGCGCTGCCGGGAACCGCGTGCTGGATGGGATCCGTCACCAGCCCGGTGCCGCGCAGCTCAGCGGACTGCGAAAATGCTGCGAGCGCGATGCTGGCCATTGCGACCAGCCGCGCCGCCGCGTGGAGCGGCGAATATACCGCGTGGAATTCCGAACAGCAGGGCGACATTTGGCCGGGTGACGTGCTGGCCGTGACCGCAGCATCGGCAGGCCTGACCGCCAACCTGGTGGTGCGCACGGTGGAGATCGATCTGGCCTGCACCGCGCCGGCGCTGGTGCAGTACCGCGTTGCGTTCGCCAATGACTGGGCCGACGACCTGGCCATCAAGACGTCGACGTCCGTACCCGACGATGCGTGGCTGCCGCAGCAACCGGAGAGCACACCGCCGCTCGCGAATCTGAATAATCTCGCGATCACGCAAGTGACGGGCAGCAATATTCAGATTGTCGCCGGCGCAACGGCACCCACGGGCGGGGGATTCGAAGTGCGTCAGCGCGACTGGTCGTTCGGTCCCGGGCCGGCGGCAGATTTGGTTTTCCGGACGCTGGTGCCGAACATTTCGATCGCGCGCCAGTCCGCTGTGGAGCAGTACTACATCAGGATGTACGACGGATCGACGCCGCCTAACTATTCCCGCTTTTCGAGCGCGGTGTTTGTAAATCTGCCGCTCTAAGCGGGGTGCAGGCAAACGATTGAGCCAGGGCTCGTGAAAAATCCGAGCCCTTATTTTCAGGAAATGAGTTTCTATGAATGATTTTGAAGCACAGGTGCTCGCCGACCTTTCGGTTCTGAAGAATCAGATGGCGGTCCTGGTGGGCGACGGCAATAGTGGGAGGCTGGGCGCGATCGAGCAGCGCGTGAATCAACACGAAGAGCGGTTTCAGAATGTGCGGGGGGTGGCGATCGCGTTTGGGTCGGTGCTGACGCTGGTGCAGTTCATGATCGATTATTGGCGGAGGCGGTGAAGGCCGCGCAAGCCCTATAATCGACTTCGTGAAAACGAGCCCCCAGGTAGCTGTGGTGATGGGATCGAAGAGCGACTACGAGACGCTCGCGGCGGCGGTGGAGATCCTGCGCGAATTTGGCGTGCCGTACGAGGCCAAAGTGGTTTCGGCGCATCGCACGCCGGACCTGCTCTTCGAGTTTGCGTCGCAGGCCGAGGCGCGCGGGCTGCGCGTGATTATTGCGGGAGCGGGCGGGGCCGCGCATCTGCCGGGCATGCTGGCGGCCAAGACGCTGGTGCCGGTGCTGGGCGTGCCCATTCCGGCGACCATGCTGCAGGGATTCGATTCGCTGCTGTCGATCGTGCAGATGCCGAAGGGCGTGCCGGTGGGCACGCTGGCCATCGGCAAGCCGGGCGCGGCGAATGCGGCGCTGCTGGCCATTGAGATTCTGGCGACCACGGATCCGGCTTTGCGCGAGCAGTTGCGTGCATGGCGCGCGGCGCGGACGAACGAAGTGCTGGCGCAGGAATTGCCGGAATGACCGCGATCTTACCAGGCGCGACCATCGGCATTTTGGGCGGCGGCCAGCTGGGCCGCATGGTGGCCATGGCGGCGCGTTCGCTGGGCTACCGCATCCACGTCATGGATCCCGATCCCTCCTGCCCGGCGCGGTTTGTGGTGGACGCGTGCTTTGAAGGTTCGTGGGACGATGCGAAGGCCGCTGCTGACCTTGGCACGTGGCTGCGATGTGGTCACGCTGGAGATTGAGCAGATTTCGCTCGAGTGCCTCGAAGCTGCGGCGAAATATGCGCCGGTGCGGCCCAGTGCCGAGCTGCTGCGCGTGATTCAGAATCGCATCCGGCAAAAGGAGTGGCTGCGCGAGCGCGGATTTCCGCTGGGGCCGTGGCATGCTGCGCGTTCCGAACAGGATTTGGCCGAGGCCGTGCATTCCCTGGGTGGCCGCTGCTTTGTAAAGAGCGCGACCGGCGGCTATGACGGCCGCAGCCAGGCGAAGATCGGCTTTGGCGACGGCATCACCGCCGCGGACGCCTGGCGCATGCTGGGCCAGCAGCCTTGCGTGGTGGAGCAGGCGATTGACCTGGAGCGCGAGATTTCTGTGATGGTGGCGCGCTCGCCGCGCGGGGAGACGAAAAGTTTTCCGTCCGCCACCAATCATCATGAGCAGCAAATTCTGGTGTGGAGCGTGATACCTTCGCTGATTTCCCGCGGAACTGGAAGCGCGCGCGCAAAAGCTGGCCTGCGACATCGCCGATTCGTTCACGCTGGAGGGATTGCTGGCCGTGGAAATGTTTATCACCACAGATGGCGAGCTGCTGGTGAACGAGCTCGCGCCGCGTCCGCACAACAGCTATCACGCCAGCGAGCGCGCCTGCGTCACCAGCCAGTTTGAGCAATGCGTGCGCGCGGTGTGCGATTTGCCGCTGGGCGACGTGTCGGTGGTGCAGCCGGCGGCGATTGCGAATTTGCTGGGCGATTTGTGGCTCGATCATCGCGCCGCATTTCGATCGCGCCCTGGCGATTCCCGGCGTGCGCGTGCATCTCTACGAAAAGCACCAGCCGCGCAAGGCGCGCAAGATGGGACACCTCTCCGCGGTGGGCGCCACGGCGCAGGAAGCGGTGGAGCGGGTGCTCGAAGCGCAAAGTCTGCTGTAGCTGTTGACTCGTAACAGCACCCGCCACAAATCATTCTTGACAAGTGTTTGGGGTCTGCGGTCTTCTACGTCGGACTCCCCAGGCCTTGGCCATCCCCGAAGGGCTCCGCTGACGTTGGCTGGACTCGCCTGAAGCCAACTTTTTCCACGGAGACTCTGTATGTCGCTGTACGGTCGTACCCTCAGCGGAGCCTTTATCGGCCTCTGCTGCTTTGCATGGCGCTGCCCGCGCGTGCCCAACAAACGAATATTCCTCGTTACGACGTCTACGGCGGGTTCGCCGGATTCGAAACCCCGTGGCTCAACCTCGCCCAGCGCGGCTTCCACACCCAGGAAGGCTTCAACTGGAAACCGTGGATGGCGGTCGGATTCGATTACTCCGAAGCCAGCGGCAATAACTCGCTCACTCCGCGCGTGCTGACGCCTGCGCTGCAGCAGGAGCTGGCGCTGGAAATCGGGGGGCTTATCCTGGAAGGCGCGATCCCCGCAAATTATCAGCTCGATCGTGCCGCTGCACGCCTACTCGGAAACCTTCGCGCTCGGCCCGCAGTTGATGATCCGCCACTACCACCGGGTGACGTTCTTCGCCCATCCCTCCATCGGTACCATTCGCCAGCGCGTGACGCCGCATCCCACCGACCCGGTGTCGACTGCGATCATCGCGCAACTCGTGCCGTCTGGCAGCAAGGTGGACTGGGAAGGCTTTTACGGATTCGGCGGCGGCTTCGATCTGAACGCGACGAAGCACTTCTCGATCCGGATGCAGGACGATCTGGTCTACTGGCAGCTTTTCGACGGGTTGCTGGCCAAAGGGACGTGGACCGATCGCTATTCCGCCGGCGTCGCGTACCACTTCGGCAGAAACATCGGACACTAAAATTTTGCGCAAATAAAATCAGCGCGGAGAGCTGAACTCTTCGCGCTGATTTTTTGCTGACCGGACTTCAGCTGACCGCTTCTTCGCTAACCGGACTTTCGCTGACCGCTTGTTCAGCTGCCCTCAGCCGATTTCCTCGTTCCAGTCTCTCCAGGTACTTCTTCACCTCAGCCATGAACTTGCCGGCGTCGGCGCCGTCGATGATGCGGTGATCGAAGCCGAGCGTGAGGTGGAGGAAGTAGCGGATGGCGACCGAGTCGGTGCCGTCTTCCGCGGTGACCACGGCCGGCTCCTTGAACAGGCCGCCGACGCCGAGGATGGCGCTCTCCGGCTGGTTGATGATGGGCGTGCCGAACTGCTCGCCGAAGATGCCGGGGTTGGTGATGGTGAAGGTGCCGGACGCGACCTCGTCGGGCTTCAGCTTCTTGCCGCGCGCGCGCTCCGCCAGATCGACGATGGCGCGGGCGATGCCGAGGAAGTTCTTCTCCTCCGCCTGCTTGATGACCGGAACGATGAGGCCCCAGTCCAGCGAGACCGCAATGCCGAGGTTGATGTTCTGGTGGTAGCGGATCGCATTCGCCTTCCATGGAGGCGTTGACGATGGGCATCTTGCGCAGCGTGGCGATGACGGCGCGCGAGATGAAGGGCATGTAGGTGAGCTTGACGCCGTTGCGCTGCTCGTACTTGCTCTTCTCCTTTTCGCGGAGCTTGACGATGCGCGTGAAGTCGATCTTGAAGACGGTGTGGACGTGCGGGCTGATGCGCTTCGAATCGACCATGCGCTGCGCGATGATGGAGCGCATACGGGTGAGCGGAACGAGTTCGCCGGGAATCGGCGCAACGGCTGGTGCGGGCGCCGGTGCGGCTGGCTTGGGCGCTGCGGCTGCAGGCGCAGGAGCCTTGGCCGGTGCAGCAGCCGGGCCTTTTTCGACGTAGGCCAGAATGTCTTCTTTGGTGACGCGTCCACCGGCGCCGGTGCCCGTGACCGCGCTGAGGTTCACGTTATTCTCGCGCGCGATTTTGCGGACCAGCGGCGAGGAGCGGACGTGCTCGGCGTCGGCGGAGACGGTCTCGGGTTCGGCTGCCGGTTCGGGCGCGGAAACGGCCGGAGCCGGCGCAGCTTGGCGGAGCGGCAGCAGGCGCTGGCTGCGGGTGCAGCTCCGGAGCCGCCGCCGATGACGGCGACGACGGTGTTGATTTGGGCGGTTTCGCCGGCCTGGATTTTGATCTCGGTGAGAACGCCGGCAGCAGGCGA
The DNA here is from genome assembly GCA_963817165.1 of uncultured Acidobacteriaceae bacterium. Classification (GTDB taxonomy): domain Bacteria; phylum Acidobacteriota; class Terriglobia; order Terriglobales; family Acidobacteriaceae; genus Palsa-343. The sequence goes on from CAWFNL010000026.1 coordinate 354,269, forward strand.
CGGAATTTCCGCGTCTACTTTGTCGGTCGAGATTTCAAAGAGCGGCTCGTCGCGCTGCACGGTGTCGCCGACATTCTTGAGCCACTTGGTAATGGTGCCTTCGAAAATCGATTCGCCCATCTGCGGCATGACGACGTCCTGGCCGGGGCCGGCAGCAGCAGGCTCTGCCGGCTTAGCGGGTGCGGCTTTAGGCTCTGCGGCCTTCGCTGGTG
>CAWFNL010000027.1:0-224202 GCA_963817165.1 uncultured Acidobacteriaceae bacterium
CGCCCTTATCGCGACAAATATCTTGCCGAGGCTCTCAAGGTGCGCGAAACCGTCACCTACGCCTGGCAGCATGGGGGAGCATCGCTCATGGATTTCCTGAACGCGCAGAGCGATTACCGCAATGTGCAAATGGGCTACCTGCAGGTGGTCGGCGCCTATCTGACCGCATCCAGCCAACTGAACCTGGCCGTGGGACGCGAGGTGATTCAGTGAAGCGTTACGCTCTCCTGCAAATTGCCGCCTGCATGGCCGCGTGCCTGGTCATGACCTCGTGCGAAAAGAAATTCGACCCGGCGAGTGGCGCTCCGCCCTCCCCTCAGGTCATCGACCAGAGCAATGCGGGACGCGTCACCGTCGATCATCCCGAACAGTTCCCCATCGTCGCCGCCGATTCCATCTCGGCCCCCGACAAGCTGGACGTAACCGGTTCGGTCAACCCTGACGTCTCGCGCGAAATCCCGGTCATCTCGCTCGCCAGTGGCCGCATCGTGGATATCCGCACGCGTCTCGACGATCGCGTGAAAAAGGGCGATCTCCTGCTCAAGGTCCAGAGCCCGGACATCACCAATGCTTTCGATGCCTATCTGAAAACGGTGAACGACGAGCATCTGGCGTCCCTGGCGTTGGCGCGCGCCAAAGATCTTTTCGCCCACGGCGCCATTCCCCAATCGCAGGTGGAGCAGGCCCAGGATGCAGAAGACGATGCGAAGGCCGACCTCACCGCCGCGGAACAGCAACTCAATACGCTGGGCGTCGACCGGCATCACCCGTCGGACATCGTGAATGTCTATGCACCCGTCTCCGGCGTGATTATCGCGCAGAACGTGACCAATGGTGCTGCGGCCGGCGTGACCTACGCGGGCTCGCCCACCGCGTTCACCATCGCCGATCTCTCGGAAGTTTGGATTCTCTGCGATGTGTATGAGAACGATCTCCCCAAAGTGCACATGGGGCAGACTGCGCAAATTCATCTCACCGGCTACCCGGACAAAATCATCACCGGCCGCGTCAGCGATATTGGCCCGGTGCTCGATCCCACCCTGCGCACCGCTAAGGTACGCATTCAGGTCACAAATCCCGGCGGTCTGCTGCGCATCGGCATGTTCGTCACGGCCACCCTACAAAGCGAAGCCAAACAAACTCACGCCGTTGTACCCGCTGCGTCCATCCTTCATCTGCACGACCGGGACTGGGTCTTCGAACCCGCGGGCGGCAATCACTTCCAGCGTGTTGAAGTAGCAGGCGGCGACATGTTGCCCGGCAACCGCCAGGTGATTCTCTCCGGCATCGCGCCTGGACAGCAGGTGGTCGCCAATGTTCTGGCGCTAGAAGCGACGCTGGAGGCGCAATGATTCGCAGGATCGTCGACTTCGCTCTCCAGAGCCGGTTCCTGGTTCTCGCGATCGGGGTTCTGCTGTTCGCCTGGGGCATTATCTCTTTCCATCGTCTTCCCGTCGAAGCCTATCCCGACGTGGCCAACAACTACGTCGACGTCATCGCTCAGTGGCCCGGCATTTCCGCCGAGCAGGTCGAGCAGCAGGTAACCATTCCGCTCGAAACCGCCGTCAACGGCATCCCCGGCATCGCCCACGTCCGCTCGTGGTCCATCTTCGGACTGTCGACCGTGGAGATGATCTTCGGCGAAGACACCACCGACTTCGAGAATCGCGAGCGCGTTCTGGAGCGCCTTGGCCAGGTCAACCTGCCCCCTGGCGTTACTCCTCAGATGGGCAGCGACTGGAGCCCGGTTGGGCAGATTTACTTCTACACGCTGCGCAGTTCCAACCCCGAATACGACGCGATGAATCTCAAATCGCTCGAAACCTGGGTTATCGAGAAGAACCTGAAATCCATCCCCGGCGTGGTCGACACCAATCCGTTCGGCGGCCCCACTCGCGAGTATCAGGTCCGCCTCGATCCTGACAAACTGCTCGCCTACGGCCTCAGCCTTTCCCAGGTGGAGCAGCAGCTCACCAACAACAACGCGAACGCCGGCGGCAGCTTCATCCAGGCCGGCAATCAGCAAATCAACGTTCGCGAAGTCGGCCTTGTCAAAAATATCCAGGACATCGCCAACACTGTCATCACCACCAGGTCCGGAACCCCGCTCCGCGTGAAAGATATCGCCGAAGTGACCCAGGGACCGATGATCCGCCTCGGCCAGTTCGGCGACGCCTACCATCGCGAAGACGGCAAGCTCGTCGACAACGACGATGTGGTGTCAGGCATCGCGCTGTTGCAGAAAGGCGCCAACGCCGAACCCGTCCTAAATGCCATTCACGAAAAGGTCAGGCAGCTTAACTCCCAGATTCTGCCCGCCGGCGTCAAAATTGTTCCCTTTATCGACCGCAGCGAGCTGCTCCACTTCACCACCCACACCGTTCTGCACAACCTCACCGAAGGAATGATCCTGGTCGCGATCATCCTTTTTCTCTTCCTCGGCAATTGGCGCGGCGCAACCATCGTGGTCCTCACCATTCCGTTTTCCCTGCTCTTCGCCGCTACCTGTCTCGATCTCAAGGGAATTCCCGCCAACCTGCTCTCCCTGGGCGCATTGGATTTCGGCATGGTCGTGGAAGGCGCCGTCGTGATGGTCGAAAATATCGTCCGCCACCTCAACCGCCACGACGACCGCGGCTTGACTACCCAGGTGCGTATCGCTGAAGCAGCGCACGAGGTGCAGCGTCCCGTTTTCTACGCCATTGCCATCATCATCACCGCGTACCTTCCCATCTTCACCCTGCAGTCGGTGGAAGGCCGTTTGTTCAAGCCCATGGCGTGGACGGTGGCCTTTGCGCTTCTCGGCGCGCTCCTCTACGCCATGCTCCTCGCCCCTGTCCTCGCGAGCATGTTGCTCAGCAAAGGCGCAAAAGAGTGGAAGAACCCGGTCATGGAGTTCCTCCAGAATCAGTACCGGCGCGGCGTTACCTGGTCCATCCATCATCAGCGCTTCACCATCGGCACGGGCGTCGTCGCTCTCATGTTCGCTGTTTACCTGGCGTTCGGCGGAGTCATTGGCTCCGAATTTCTGCCCCACCTCGATGAAGGCGCAATGTGGGTGCGCGGCACTCTCAATCAGAGCGTCGGCCCCGACGAAAGCGTCGCCGTCGCCAATCAGGCCCGCGTGTTGCTCTGCTCCTTTCCTGAAACCACCGAGTGCACCAGCCAGACCGGCCGCCCCGACGACGGAACCGATCACACCGGCTTCTTCGATACCGAATACTTCGTCGGCCTCAAACCCAAAGATCAGTGGCGTCCCGTCTTCCACCAGAACAAAGACAACCTCATCGCCGCCATGAACGATCAGCTGACGAAGAAGTTTCCCGGCGTCATCTGGGGCTTCTCGCAGCCCATTGAAGACAACATGGAAGAGGCAGTCAGCGGCGTCAAAGGCGAACTGGCCACCAAAATCTACGGCTCCGACCTGCAGGTGCTGGAAGACAAAGCCAGCCAGATCGAGGGGGTCATGAGCACCGTTCCCGGCATCACCGACATCGGCGTTTTCCAGGTGACGGGACAGCCGGACCTCGACATCGTCGTCGACCGCGCGAAAGCGGCGCGCTGGGGCGTCAATGTTGCCGATATCCAGGACGCGGTGCAAACCGCCGTCGGCGGCACCACGCTCACTCAGGTGCTCAAGGGTGAAGAAAGCTATAACCTCACCCTCCGCTATCTGCCCCGATATCGCAATACCCGCGAAGCCATCCAGAATATTCGTTTGCTGTCGTCGACCGGAGAGCGTGTTTCCCTCGCCCAGCTCTGCACCATCCGTGAATCCGACCAGGGCTCTGAGATCTATCGCGAAAATAATCAGCGCTACGTCGCCATCAAGTACAGCGTGCGCGGCCGTCCGCTCGGCGACGCGGTCAAGGAAGCTATCGACAAAGTGAATGCGCAGGTCAAGCTGCCCCGCGGCTATCACATCGGGTGGGAAGGCGAGTACCAGAGCGAGCTCCGCGCGGAAGCGCGCATGCTCATCATCGTCCCCATCACCGTCCTGCTCATCTTCATCATCCTTTACACCATGTACCGCTCGTTCAAGTGGACCGTTCTGATCCTCGCCACCGTGGCCATGGCCAGCATCGGTGGCCTGCTGGTCCTGCTGGTCACCGGCACAGAGTTTAGTGTTTCTTCTGAAGTTGGCTTCCTCGCCCTCTTCGGCGTCTCTGTCCAGTCCGGCATCATCCTGTTGGAATACATCAACCAGCTGCGCGCCCGCGGCAGTTCCGTGGAAGAGGCTGCCGTCGAAGGCTCGGTCGTGCGCCTGCGCCCCATCATGATGACCATGCTGGTCGCGACTCTCGGGTTGCTGCCGGCTGCCCTCTCCCACGGCATCGGCTCCGATTCGCAGCGCCCCTTCGCCATCGTCATCGTCGGCGGTCTCCTCACCAATCTGGTGATGAGTGTTTTCCTGCTGCCCACGCTCTACGTCTGGGTCGCCCGTGATGCCGATGTCCTGCCACAGCCGGAAATGGAATTTGAAAACTAACGGCCGCCGCGATTACTGCAAGCGGGCGTATTCGAGCCGCGCCTCGTGCAGCACCGGCGAGTCGGCGTCCGCATCTTTCCAGAGGGCGAAGAACTTCTCATACGACGCGCGGCTTTCTGCCGCCTTGTTCTGGAGCGCCAGCGCGCGTGCCAGGCCAAGATGGGCCAGTGGATAGAGAACGTCAACCGGATCAATGCCCGGATTCGCCAATATTTTCTGATACTCGCTCGCCGCCTGCTCGCCCTGCTTCGCCAGACGGAACGCCTCGGCTCGTTGCCATAGGACCTCATAGGTGGCGAGTTCATAGGGCGTCGCAGGCTCCAGCGCCGCAATGGCATCCAGCGGCTTACCCTTGCGCATCGCCAGCGCCGCGCGCAAACGCGGCAAATCGATATGCGCCTGCACTGTCCCCGAGTAAGCGTCCCCGCTGTGCGCCGTCAGATAGTGTTCCGCCGCCGACGCATCGCCGCACTGCGCCTGCAGAATCATGAATTCCGTCGAATTCCTGTCCGCCTGGCCAACGGCCGCCAGCGTCGCCCGCGCGGCTTCAGGCCGATCAACCGCTAGTTGCACAGTCGCCTGATCCATCAGCACTTCGTCGGCGGCATCTGGCAAATACTCATGCTGCGCGATGTCAGACGACTGTCGAAAAAGTGCGTCGGCCTCCTGCATCTTGCCCGCTGCTGCCGCCGCTCCCGCCTCACGATCCGGGAAGAACCATCCATACCATCCGCTGGCGTGGTCCTGACCCCATTTGATTTCCTGCGCAAGGGTCGCTTGATCGTTTTCAGCAATCGCAATATCGAATAACGTGCCGTGCATCCCGTCGTAATCGATTTTCTTCTGGATCGCCTGCTGAACGACCGCCTTGCCCTCCGCGAAACGATTGGCGCGTGCGTAGGCGCGGGCGAGAACGCTGTAGTTAATCGGCATGTCCGGACTAATCCGCATCGCGTGCTGGGCCGCGTCGATCGCTTCAGGATACTGCCCAAGCTGGGTGAAATCATTGGCCAGATCCACCCACGGTACCCAATCGTTTGGATACGTCGATGCCCACAGCTGATACGTCTCGATTCCCTTTTGCAGATCCGCCCTGCCCTCTGCGTAGTAATGCGCCTGAATCTGAATCTTCTCCTTCTCGCTGACATGGCCGCTCAGGTCAAATGCTTTTTGGAAGTACGGAGTCGCCACGTTGACCTCGCCGTTGTTGTAGTAGACGGTCGCGATTCTGCTGTAGGCGAGTGCGAACTGGGGATCAAGCTGTATGGCTTTTTGAAAAAACGCCAGCTTTTGGCTGTCGTCCACATTCAGGTAAGACCCCATGGAGTAAGCCTTGAGCGCCTCCAGCGAGGAAGTCGTGGCCTGTTCGATGGGTACCTGAAAGCTCTCCAGCGACAATTTGGATTCCCCCAGGCCCGCACGAACCCGCCCCGCCACCGAGTCCAGAGCCGCGAGAATCTTCTCTTTGCTGCCCGCCTCAGCCTTGGCCCCGGCCACCGGCCTGGAGGAATTGCAATCCGTCGCCTGCAGGGTCAGCAGATACTCCCTGCCCACGCTGGCAATCGTCCCTGCCAGAACCACCTGCCGGTTCGTGCGCACACATAATTCCTTCGCCACGTCGGGCGTGAGAGCAGATGCCGGGGGTTTGCCCATTAACTGCAGCGTACGCGCGGCCTCACCTTGCCCCATCACATCCAGGTAGGGAGACTGTCCCAAATCGATCTCAAGCGCGCGCTTCAGAGTCTGGTCCAGGGCCGGGTCACCGGTGGCGTTCACAAAATCCGCCACCACCACCTTGCGCGACTCCGGCGGAGGCACCGAACGCTTCCATAGGTAGATTGATACAGCCGCCACCACAATCGCAGCCGCCGCAACAGCGGCCATCCATCCACGCTGCGTAAGACCGAGAGGTCGAGTTGCAGGCGCTGGCAGCGCGGGCAGCGCCGTTTCCGTCACCACGATGCGGGTGCGTTCCCTCACCCGCTGCACCACGGTTTCACCACCCCGTTCCGGCTCCGCGAGGGCGGTCTCTACCACTTGCTCGACCGGCGCCGCGAACTGATAACCCCGTCCCGGTACGGTCACGATCAGGTCGGCCCTGTCGCCCATCGCCTTGCGCAACCCGCTAATGTGCTGCGCCAGGTTTCCCTCCTCCACAAACGAGTCGGGCCAAACCGTTTTCATCAACTCATCTTTGCTGATAATGCGGCCCGGGTTCGCCACCAGGCAGGCAAGCACCTCAAATGCCTTGGGCGAGAGCGCCACGCGCTCGCCGGCCCGAGTCACGGTCCTCTTTCCGCAGTCCAGTTCGAATTCCCCGAACCGGTACAAGCCTTTTGTGGCCAACGACATAGCGCCTATTCAAATTTCTTCAGAAAGATTCAGAGCGATCTTGAGGACTTCTCTGCCCTGTTTGCGGTTCAGTGATCCCCATCAGCCAATCCTGCTTGCTCTGGAGTTTACCCACGAAGATGCGACGCCACAATCGGAATCTGCCGCCGGCTCCGGAGCCAGGAACCGTCCGCCACATAGAAGTGACCGTCGAGCGCGAAGTGGTTTCCGTCGTCCACCGCGGTGGCACTCGGATGGAGGACGGCATTGAAATCTGCAACTACTGCGGGCAAGCCGTCACGCTCGCCCCGTCGCCCCCCCATGCGGCTTTGTCCCCGCCCACCCCATCGAGCGAACCCAATTCCGAAAAATGAGCTGGCCGACGGACCTGAAAACTGCACGGCCCCAAACCCTGGGCCAGGTGCGGCGCCGGTACCGGAGCCGCTTGTTCCTCCTCGTTGCGCCCGGATATCCTTGTTCCGATGCGCCCTGGTTTCCTCATCTTCCTTCTCTCAACGGCCGTAGCCCTCGCGCAACAGCCTGGCGCGGAAGCAATCTTCAATCGAGCCATGCAGGATCAGCAGCGTGGCGACTATCAAGCCGCCATCCGGGATTACCAGGAGGTCCTGAAGCTCCGTCCGGACAAGCTCGAAGCGCGAGCCAACCTGGCCGTCGCTCTGGCGCACGAGGAACATTACGACGCCGCCATTGTGCAGTACCGCATAGTCCTCGCAGCCGCACCGCACGACGTCGGTCTGCTCACCGATCTGGGGCTGGCGTATTACAAAAACGGCAATTGCGCCGAGGCCGGCCGCGAATTCGAAACCATCGCGAAACTACAGCAACTCAACACCCAGATCGCCACGCTTCTGGGTGATTGCGAGGTGCGTCTGGGCCACGCTGCCGTTGCTGAGGCCATGCTGCTTCCCCGCGAGCCTGCGAACTCCACCAATCCCGACTTCGAATACACGCTCGGCACTGCCATGATTCAGGCAGGACACCGCCTCGATGGGGTGAGCCGTCTCGAAGCTGTCGGTGCATCCGCATCGAACGCCGAAGCCTACATGCAGGCCGGCTCCACGCTCATTGACCTCAACCGCTTTCCGCGTGCGCTCACGGATCTCGAAGCCGCCCTGCGCCTGAATCCCAATCTCCCCGGCCTCTACACGCTGCTCGGCATGTCCAAAGATATGAACGGCGACGCCGACGCCGCCGAGCCGGATTTACGCGAGGCGCTCAAACGCAACCCAAACGACTTCAACGCCAATTTGTACCTCGGCTCCATCCTCTATAAGAGACACGACCTGGCACAGGCCAGGCCCTGCCTCGATCGCGCCCTCAAGATCAATCCCTCCTCGCCAACAGCCCAATATGAGATGGCCATGTGGGAGAGCACCTCTTCCGACTACGCTGCCGCCGCAAGGGATCTCGAGCGACTCGAAAAATCGAATCCCGACTGGCTGCAGCCCCATGTCGAATTGGCCGTCGTCTATTACCGTCTCCACCGTCCTGCCGATGGAATGAGAGAGCGGCAAATCGTCGACAAAATCAAAGCCCAGCAGCAACAGGCAGGCCCGCCGGAGAGCCAACCGCACCCGCCTCAATAAGGATAGGGCGCGCCTGCCTTCACCACCCGAATGTAGTGGTCGGTAAATACAAACTGGCTCCCCGGCAGCGGCGTTTTCGGCATGTGGCACGACGCGCACTTCGAAGTAGCTACCGGGCACACCTTTGCATGCGGCGCCGCGTGGGATGCAGCCACCGAGTGACACGCCAGACATTTCTTGTCGTAGTAGGCGGCGTTCCGCACTACCTGCTCATGTGGATTGTGGCAGGCGATGCAGCTAATGCGCGCATCCGCTCCGTCAAAACACTTGCTCAATGCCAGACGGTAAGGCTGGAAGCGAACATTCGACGGCCCTTTCCACCCCGCGCGCACCACCAGATCGAAAGTGCGGTGGCACTGCCCGCAAAAGTTGGACACATATTCGGTCGAAATCCGTCCCGGCTTCGGCGTGGGCGCATTCGTATCGCCCGCCAACATCGCTTCGCTGTGCGCGCCGGCGTCGGTATGGCAGTGCTCGCAAGTTACGCCCGGTACCATCGTTTTCAAGCTGAGCTGATGGTTCAACACAGCGTTGCTGGAATGGCAGCCAAAGCACGTAGTCACGCCCTCCGTCACCAGCGGCCGCCCAATCGCCTCCTCCAGCGTTGTCGGAACAATCCGGTCATCCCCCACTGTGAGATCCAGTCCGTCGACGGACGGATAAAAGCTCACCATGCTTTCGTAAAACTGCCCATCCCGCTCCAGCAGCCAGGTCTGCGCTCCTGCTCCCATCGACCACTGCACGGGAATCGAAATGGTCCGAGTGCCGTCGGTCACGCTATACGTCGTCTGACCATTGTGTGTCTCCACGACGTAGGTGTACGGGTCACGATGTAAAACCATCTTCGGATGCGCAGCGAGTTCCGGATTATCCCCCGGCAACTGCATCGCGCGCCCCATCTGCGTCAACGGCTGCGTCGCCACCTCGCGTGCATGGCATCCCCCACACGTTGACGATTGAGCGGCTCCCGCGACCGCGACTCCCCACCAGACGGCAACCACCAGCAGTGCATTACATATTCGCATCAGGCGCAGCCCGTTTCTGCGTGAGTTCCAGGCACATCAGCCTTTCCCGTCTGGCATCGTCCTTGCGGCCGAGGATGGAATACGCCTTACCCAAGGCCAAATGCGCTTCCAGGTTCTGCGGCTCTGTCCTCAATGCTGATTCCAGATGCGGTAAGCAGCCCTTGACATCGCCGGTCTCCAGCAAATCTCTTCCCATCACCAGCTGGGACAGGGCGAGCGAAGAATCCTCCGCGACAGCCTTCTGTGCATACGTCAACGCTGCCCCGTACTCTCCCTGCATGCCCAGCGCCCAAGCCAGCATCGCATGAACCACTGCACTGGAGGGCGAAACCTCCAACTCCTTCTCGAACTGCGCAATCGCCTCGTCCGGGTACGTCTCAAACAACAGATATCCATCCAGATAATGAAGGTACGGCGTAGTCGGAAATCGCCTGAAAACCTCCTCGAACGCCTTTTGTCCACCGGCAAAATCTCCGCTCATGACATCGGCCGCAGCCTGTCCTGTTGCGGTGATGAGATCCCTCTGCAATGGCTCGACATCCTGAGGAAGAATCGGCATCCGCAAGCCGGCGAGGCCCAGCCCACGGATCACATCGTCGTGGATGGCGGAGTCGCCGAGCACGCCGTGCTGGATCAGAACCGTGTACTGTCCCAACGCTTCCTCGAATCTGCCCAGCCGGGTCAGCGCCATCGCCTCATGGAAATGAATGATTCCCGAGTTGCGCGGATCGTTCGCGGCGCCGAATCCAACAGCTTTTTGCAAATCCGTGAGCGACTCCGCGTACTGCCCCTCTTCGAATTCGCACTGCCCCCGCAGCGCAAACGCGGGTCCGGCGTTCGGCGTCAGGTTCAAATAATGTGTCAGCGCATCCCCTGCCGGTGCATAGGCATTCGCGCCGTACTGCAGAATTCCAAGGTTCCACCAGCCAGGAGCCCATCCCGGATTTAGCTGGACAGCTTGCTGATAGAGCTGAATCGCGCGCGCGTTATCGCCGGACTCGCGCGCTGCTGCGGCGTTCGCCGTTACTTCCGCAAAGCTCGTGGCCGCCGTCTGCGCCACAACCGAAGAGGAAGCCTGCAGCAGTATGATCACCGCGAAAGCCGCGTAGCCCGCGCGAACCCACCGTCTGCTGTCCGTGATCGAAATTTCTTCCAGGAAATCACAGGTGCGATCAAGCAATCCCACCCGCCAAAATTAGCACATGCTCCCCTGCCTGCGACTCGGCACTCCCCCCACGCCAAAATTTTCCCGGGCAGTCGCCACCCGTCCGGGGGCGCCGCTCAACCGTTTGAGTCGAGGCTTTTCGCTCAGTACCTCTTAGTAATCCATGCTTTCCCATCTTAACCTTCTCCCCGGCGACGTAAGTTACGTCACCCCTAAATCCTTGAAAACACTCACTACCTGTCGGCCCTGCGGGATGCCTACCGTAATCCACCTTGTCATGTGTCCAGCGCGGGGAGTCAGGTACTTGTTCAGTCTCTGAAGATTGGGACTCAACAGGTTCAGGCCCTCATCGAATGCAATTCATGAACCCAATAGAAACACCGCCGTCGCGAAAAGCAGGCCAACGAGATCAGATTCGCAACGTGTCCATCTCCGCTCTGCACCTGCAGCCTCGCACTCCGCTGCAAATGTTTCGACGAAGAGAGCTATTCCCAGGCCTCGGTTAGAGCATCCAAATTCTTTCAACGGAACCTTGAAATCGAAGTAGCACCAGCAATTTTGTAATCGTTACCAGGAATTAAACACGACTTAAGGCTGCACCCACGTCAGCCAACAGTTCCACGTCTTGCACAGGAGGCAATCATGATTCCAGTTCAGTGCGCTGTGCGCCCGGGCAAATCCGGCGCCTTTCACCTGCTCTCCGTCCTTTTGCTGGCGACGTTCGTCCTCTTTCTTCCGCAGGCTTTTGCCCAGCAGTTAACCGGAACCCTCACTGGAACCGTATTTGACGCTTCCGGGGGTGTCGTTCCGGGGGCCCAGGTTTCCCTCATCAATGCCGCCAGCGGCGACACCCGCACGGCCGTTTCAGATGGCGCTGGCCGTTTCGTTATCACCGCTGTCCAGCCAGCCACTTACTCCCTCAAGGTCGTGGCTAAAAACTATACCCCGTTTCAGGAAGACGGGATCGTCATGAACACCGGCGATCACCGCGACATCCCCAACATCAAGCTCACCATCGGCACCGTGAGCAATACCGTAAAGGTGGTGGGCGGCGGCGCGGATGTCGTTCCCACCGATACTGCTGAGATCAGCACCACCCTGAACGAGAAAATGATTGACAGCTTCCCGCTCACCGGCCGCAACGCAGGGGAACTGCTGCAGGTCATGCCGGGCATGGCGCTCAATGCCAACACCAGCAGCGCCGGCAAGAGTTTCGCTCAACTGGACAGCGAGATCGGATCCAACTCCGGTCCCGTCGGCGACTACTCTTCCAACGGCACCCAGCCCAACGGCACCATGGCCTACATGCTCGACGGAGCCGACCTCGTCGATCCCGGAAACTTCGGAACCCAGATTGCCAACATCAACCCTGACATGGTCGGCACCATTAAATTCCTCTCCGCTGACTACACCGCCGAATATGCAAAAGGTCCCTCCATCTTTGAGGCCTTCAGCAGAAGCGGCGGCAAGGATTTTCACGGCGAGGCCTATTACTACAATCACGACTCAGTTCTGGATAGCGTCGACGCCTTTACAAAAAGCCAGGGCGGAACGAACGCCAATGAAAACTTCAACTACATCGGTGGTAACATCGGTGGCCCGGTGCTGCTTCCCTTCCTCAAGTTCAACCGGAACCGCAATAAGTTGTTTTTCTGGGGCGGCTACGAGTACATGATCCAGCACCCGGCGGGTGCCATCATCAACTACAACGTTCCCACTCCAGCCCAGCTCTCCGGAGATTTCAGCAATACCGGAGTCCCCGCAACCGCCATTACCACTTGGCCGAAGTTCTACGATCAGCTCACCCAAAACGCTCCCGCCGGCGGATCCGCCACTGGATTCCCTACCACCGACGAGGATCCCAATATGCCCGGCATCCTCAAACTCTATCCCGCGCCGAACGAGACCCCCTCGGCCAATAACGGCTGGTACAACTATCGCTACGTCAACACCTCTCCCCAAAATCGCTGGGAAGCTTCCGGGAAACTCGACTATTCCATCAGCGACAACACCAAACTTTCCGGCTCCTATACCTATCAGCACGAAAACGATCTGGCCCCCATCTCCATCTGGTGGGCGATCCCCAGTACCCTGCCCTATCCGAGCCCTGGCGCCTCGGCCACGCAGACCTACGTCATCAACGCCAATCTGACACATGTATTCAACGCCACCACAACCAACGAGACAGTCTTCAGTTGGTCCCACTTTGTGAATCCCTATAAGCTCGCAAACCTGAACGCAGTAAGTCGCTCCGCCAACAACTTCTCCGCCACTGGATTATTCGGCCACACCTCGACGCAGATTCCCAACTTCGAGCCGGATTACTGTTGCAGCGAGCAGCTTGCCAGCATCAACTATTACCCGATGACCTCCCCTACCGGCCCCCTGGGATCTGGTACGTTCGGCGGCATCAAACAGGTACCCGCCTTCTACGACAATTTCACCAAGGTGTTCGGTCCCCATACCGTAAAAATCGGCTTCTACTGGGATCACAGCTCAAATCAGCAAAATAGCAATGGCCCTGACAACGGAACCTATAATTTCCAAACCTACGGGCAAAACTCAACCACGAACCTGGTGGCGGATATGATGCTGGGCTACGTGAACAGCTACCAGCAGCAGAACCAGGATGTGGCCCAGGATAACGGCTACCATCAGGTGTCTGTCTACGCTCAGGATTCATGGCGCGCGAATCCGCGGCTGACCGTGAACTATGGGCTGCGCTTCGACCACATCGGCCAATGGTACGGATTCAACGACTTCTCCGCCGGAAACGAGGTGTGGGATTATGCCAACTACGATAATGGACCCAACGCGCCCAACAACACGGGCCTTGAATGGCACGCGATCGACAAAAGTATTCCCCTGTCCGGATTCGTCACCCGGCCGATCTACTACGCACCCCGCGGAGGCATTGCGTGGGATATTTTCGGTACCGGAAAGACAGTCTTTCGCGCAGGCCTCGGCGTATTCCGCTATCAGGTGACCAGCGAAACAGCGGAAGCCGGGAACGGTCCGGCCGGCTCGTTTGAATACCAGTCGCCCACCGTCTTCAACGGCATCGCTACGGTTTCCACCCTTACTCCTCCCTCAAGCGTTGCGCAGAACGGTTCAAGCATCTATGCCATGCAGCGCGGCGATAGTCGCGAACCCTTTACCAACGACTGGAGCGTCAGCATTACTCAGGGCTTTGGCTGGCATTCGGTCCTCGACATTTCTTACGTCGGCAACCGCAGCGCCAACGAATACATGGATGGAACAAACAGCAATCTCTTTAACCTCAACAATATTCCCATCGGCGGCATCTTCGGCAAGGACCCCGTCACCCACACCTACGTCTCTCCGGCGCCTCCGCCTTGCTCCACCACGAATCCGGCCGACGAAAGCCTCTATTGCCAGGCCAACCCCGCCACCTACTCGCAGACCTACAACGTGAACGACTATCGTCCTCTCGCGAACTACCAGAACGTCTATCTCGTTACGCACGCTCCTTACTCTAACTACAACGCGTTGCAGGTAAGTTTTACAAGGCAGAGCGGAGCCATCACCTACATGGCCAACTACACCTTCTCAAAGGTACTGGGCATCCGCGATGGCGGCTCCAACAACGGATCCGGCAACGGCGCAGGCCTGGACCCATTCAATCTCACCAACGACTACGGGCCTCTCGAATATGACCACACGCACATCATGAACCTGGTCTACAACTGGGCCCTCCCGAAGGCCGTTCACGGATCGAACTTCGGCAACAGAGTTCTGGGCGGCGCGCTCAATTCGTGGCAAGTCTCCGGCTATACCTCGTTCCAGAGCGGCTATAACCTCCAGCTACTCACCGGCGGAGACTTCAATGTCCAATATCCGACCGCGTTGACGGTGCCCACTGTGGCCAATCCAAACCTGCCGGATAACAGCATCACCATGCCGAATGGATTAAAAGCCATCGGCTTGAGTCCATCGACCTACTTCGGCACCAGCGCCTATAACGTGCTGATGCCCACGCTTACCTGCAATCCAGCCGCCAATCTGCACGGGAGCCAGAGGTTCAACCCCAATTGCTTCGCGCCCCCGGCTTATGGCACCCAGGGGCAATACAACATGCCCTACATGCGAGCGCCCAATTACTGGAACAACAACCTCGGCGTCTATAAGGATTTTCACTTTAACGACACCCGGTATATTCAGTTCCGCCTGACCGCAACGAATTGGCTGAACCACCCGCTCCGGCAATTTGGCCTCGCCAACACCAGCGATGAGGAGATTAGCTTCATCGGTACTTCCAACGCCACGTGTGCCGCCTGCGTTACCTCCAGCGGCGCTCCGCTGCAGGTGCAGTACCTCTCGCCGACCAATACAAATACCACGACGACCGGCACCCCTGCCTTCAAGACAGGACAGAGAATTGTGACTCTCGCCACGAAGTTCTATTTCTAAAGGTGCCTCCCTTATGATGATTGGGGCGGTGTGAACCGCCCCTTCTTTTTCCCCCTATGCCTTCTCTCACTCGAACCCTCAGTGCCTGCCCCGTTGTCGTCCTGCTACTCTCTGCTGGTTGTGTTCTGATCCACTCGCAGTCCCGTACTTCTCCCATCTGGTTCCAGCTCGAACGAATTCCGTTTCACCTCGAAAACGATACCAGCCCCGCGAAAAACGCGCCTGAGGCCATGGCCGGCGGCGTTGCCGTGTTCGACTACAACGGCGATGACCGCCCCGACATCTTCTTCACCAACGGCGCAAACCTTGCCACGCTCAAAAAGGACTCGCCCAAATATCGCGACCGGCTCTTCCGCAACGACGGCAACGGCCACTTTACTGATGTCACCGACCAGGCCGGCGTCGCTGGCTCCGGATACGACGTCGGCGTTGCGATCGGCGACTACGACAATGACGGTTGCCCCGATATCTTTGTGGCCGGCATCTACCACAACACGCTCTATCACAACAACTGCGATGGCACCTTTACCGATGTCACGGCAAAAGCTGGCCTCGACAAGCGCATCGATCCACAATATGGCCCACTGTGGTCTGTCGCAGCCGCCTGGCTGGACGTCAACAACGACGGTCGCCTCGATTTGTTTGTTGTGAACTATATGCGGTGGACTTACACCGACAAAGCCCGATGCTCCTACAGCGGCGTCGCCGACTATTGCCATCCGCGCTACTATCAGCCCGTCTCCGATCAACTCTACCTCAACAATGGCGACGGGACCTTCACCGACGTATCGGAAGCATGGGGCATTCGACAGCATCCGGGCAAAGGGATGGGTGTCGGCGTCGCTGATTACGATCTGGACGGCAAACAGGACCTATTCGTGACCAATGACGCCGGCTACGAATTCCTTTTTCACAACCTCGGCAACAAATTCGAAGAGGTGGCCTTTAGCGCTGGCGTCGCGCTTCCCCAGGATGGCGACTTCATTTCAGGAATGGGCCTGGATTTCCGCGATATCAATAATGACGGCTATCCGGATATCGGCTATGCCGCGCTCAGTAATCAAACCTTCCCTCTTTATCAGAACAGCGGCAAGGGAGATTTCATCGATATCACAGATTCCAGTGGCCTGCGCAATCTCACCATGCCCATGGCTGGCTATGGAGTCGGCTTCTACGATTTCGATAATGATGGCTGGAAAGATATGTTTGTTACCCGCGGTCACGTAGAATCGATGCCCGTTCCCGGCTCCGATATCGAGCAGGACAACACAGTGTTTCGGAATCCTGGAAAGTCCGGCAAGTGGACTGCGCTAACCTCCGAGGCCGGCCTGACCGCCGCCGCCGCCGCTCGCAATCGCGGATGCGCCTTTGGCGATCTCGACGGGGATGGACGCGTTGACGTCGTGACCACGGCGTTGGATGCCGATGCCGAGATCTGGATGAACCGGACCGCGAACGCGAACCACTGGCTCGATATTGCCTTGCGCGGGACGAAGAGCAACCGCGACGGCATCGGCGCCCGCATTAAGGTAGTTACCGCGAGCGGAACGCAGTACAACCACATGACGACCAGCGTCGGCTACGCCTCATCGAGCGATGGCCCGGTCCACTTCGGGCTCGGTCCTGATACTCGTGCCAATCTGGTGCAGATCTGGTGGCCGTCAGGAATCGTGCAGACCCTTCAGAATGTCGACGGCGACCAGGTAGTAAAAGTGACCGAGCCATCCAAATGACGGGTTATAAGCGAATGTGCGTAACTACACCGCTGTAAGTTACGCGCCGGCCGCCAGCTGTTGCAGCTTCACCAACTCCACGGCCTGGCCCTACGATCGTCACGACAAATTGTTGCCTTTGTGAAAGTCCGGGATAATCACCCTGACGTTCTCCAAGGGTTAGAATATGCGAGTCATCGTTCCACGAAATGGGCAGCCATGAGAACTGTCCCTTCTCGTAGTCGTATGTCAGGCCATCGTCGGAGTAGATTTCCGCGTCGCCGTCACGCCCGGGATAGATGCGCAGTTCGATCGGGGCCTTGGGATATTCCCCGGTGTAGTCTTCCTCCGGCCCCATAGGCACAATGCTTCCCGCGCGAACGTAGAGTGGCAGGGTCTCCAGCGGCGCGTCACGGTGCACCACCTGGCCGCCCGCATAGCGCTGACCCGTCCAGAAGTCGTACCACTCGGCTCCGGCGGGTAGATAAACATCCCGCGCCGTCGCTCCCGCCGTTGTTACCGGAGCCACCAGCAGAGCAGGGCCAAACATATATTCGTTATTGATGTCCAGAGCTTTGGCGTCCGCAGGGAAATCAAACACCAGGGCCCGCATTGGCGTGTAGCTATCAAACGTTGTGCGCGCACCCAGGGTATAGATATACGGCATTAGTCGGTAGCGAAGGCGGTCGTAAAGCGTAAGGATCTTTTGCGCCTGCGGTCCGTAGGACCATAACTCATTGTTATCGCGCGCACCGTGTGCGCGAAAGATGGGACAGAAGGCGCCAAATTCGAACCAGCGCACAAACAGTTTGTCGAAAGCCGGGTTCGCGGTATCTCCCCCCACAAACCCGCCAATATCGCTCGTCCAGTACGGCAGCCCGGTCAGCGAATAGTTCAACGCCGCCGGAATTTGCCGTCGCAGCACATCGAACGTGGTCTCCGTATCTCCGGACCAGACCGCCGCAGCGTTTCTCTGCATCCCCGTAAAGGCGGATCGCGTAAGGATGAAAACTCTCTTGCTATCCGGTGTGCTCCGCTGGCCGTCGTAGATGGCCTGCGTCGTCTCCAGCGGAAACATATTCGCGACCTTCGACCCGTCCCCTACCGCCGTGCGCGCTCCGGCCAGCATGGGCCCATGCTCCTCCCCATAAAAGTCGCCCGGCTCGGTCGAATCCATCCAGAAAGCGTCCACGCCGATGTCATACAGAGATCGCTTGGCCTCGTTCCAGTAGAGCTTGCGTGCATCGGGATTGAATGCGTCATACAGTCGCTCTCCCGGCAAAAAGGCGGGCGTAGCGTCTGGCCCGGGAGTCACGAAGTAGCCGTGTGACTGCATGTCGTCGAAGTTCGCACTGCCCGGCTGAAAGAGTGGCCAGATCGAAACCATCACGTGCACATGCTCGTCGTGCAAGCTCTGCACCATCGACGCTGGATCAGGGTATTGATCGCTGAAGGTGCGCGAGCCAAACACCGTTTCCCATCCCGCATCGATCACGATGTTATCCAGCGGGATATGCAGGGCCCGGTATTGGGCGGCCACATAAAGCAGCTGTTCTCGGCTCGCATAGGCCAGTTTCGACTGCCAGTATCCGTACGCCCAGCGCGGAAATAGCGGCGCCGCTCCGCTCAGCCGCCGATATCCGGCAATTACCTGGTCCATGGATGGGCCGCCGATGTAGTAATAGTCCACCGCATCCGCATCATTGGACTCGAAGGCGGCAATCTGGCGAAATCGATTATTCCAGTCCGTCACCGACCCGCTGTTCCACAACACTCCATAGCCTCGAGACGAGACAAAAAAGGGAATCGAGATATTTGTGTTGTCCTGGGAGAGCATCAGCTGGGTATTTCTTTCGTTCATCAGGCCGGTTTCGTGTTCCCCAAGGCCATAGAGCCGCTCATTCGGATCAATGTAGAACCACGCCGAAGCAGCATCCACTTGCTGTCCGTCAGTCACGGTGGGAGCAATCCTGCGTGGATACGGCCACTCTGTCTCCGCAAGCATGCGGCTACCGTATCGAAAAATCTGCACGGCGGACGTGTTCTTGTCGACATACACGCTCAGGTCGCCGGTGACGACCTCAATCGCCTCGCCGGTATCGTAAACGGTATGGGGCGTAGCCGTGCAGGCAGAATCGGGCAGCGCGGGATTGCTGAGATCGGGAATCGTCGGAGTGGTCACATAAGTGACGCGAACAATCTCCCCGGCGCAGGGCTCAATCCGCAGCGTGCCGTTCGTCAGCCGAAACAATTCAGCATTTGCCGTCGCCCATTGGCTCAGCACAACGTTGGGATGCGGCGGCGCATGCTGCCCTTGCACCGCAACCGCGTGCGCGATCAGAATCCATCCAAACGCCTGCAGCCACCACCTCCGGCGGCCGGGTCTTTCACTCATGCTTTCTCCTCAGGCGGTTCGGTAGCGATGGGCAGGTCCAGTCATCCATGCAATTTGCCGGCTCGACTCTTCGGCGCCACGCGGCATGCATCCCCAGCGAAACGCCTTCACGAGATTATTACAAGGTTCGATACGGTAGGGACCGCAGATCCTGGCCTAAAACCTTTATTTTCCAATCCGTAACCTCCAGTAGCTTACCTTCAGCATCTGGCGCCCTTTGGCGCGCATCCGTCCCTATTCGTTTCCGCCGATCCTGCATCCCATGCAATTGATCCATTCCCGGGCCCACGCGTAAAATCGGTTTGTAGAGGAATTACGTTGCGACTGGGCCGTCTTCCCCGGGCGATCCTTCAGTGCTGTTGGCTCCAATCGCATGGATCATGGGAGTCTCTGACGGTGGGCGTGGGTAGAGCCTGCCGATTTCAGAGGCCTTTCAACGATGCCAGGTGAGACAGATGCCCTCCACTGAACGAAAACGTCCGCTCGTTGCCGAAATTGAGCCGGCGGCGGTTCGCAGAGCCTTAGACAGCATTCTTCAAAGCGCCCCCTTTCGCACCAGCAGGCAATGCCAGGATATGTTGCGCTATGTCGTGGAGCACAGCCTCCGCGACGAGCAGGAGTCACTCCGCGAACGCGTCATCGGCATCGAAGTCTTCGGCCGCAATTCCGATTACGACACCGGCGGCGATCCTGTCGTCCGCATTCGCGCCGCCGATATCCGCAAAAGGCTGGCACAGTATTATCAGAGCGCCTCGGCCGCCGATGCTCCCATCCACATCGACATTCCGTCAGGCTCCTACCGCGCGTTCTTCAAAGTGTTAGAGCATCCCGCGCCCGTGCTCGTTCCGGAACCCCATCCGGTAATTGACGCCGAGGCCCCCGCGATCCTGACTCCTCTCCCGTTGGAGGCACCAGTCATCCGCAACCGCACCCGGACGCTGCTCATCATGGCGGCATTCGTCGTGTTACTCACCCTCGCGGCGACCTGGGGTTGGCGGTTGCACGCCGCTCGCGCTCCCGGAGCTTTCGAGAAATTCTGGGCTCCAGTCTTTGCCAGCAGAAAACCAGTCATCATCTATGCCGGCGAAAATGCGGTCTACCGCCTCTCCGATCAATTCCTCGACCGTTACCGCGCCCAGCATCACCTCGAAAACACCGGCCCTGAGATCGTTGTGCAATTGCCGCCTGGTCAGAAGATATCCGCTGGCGATCTCATCCCCGTAGGAGATACCACCGCCGACGGCCGCGCCTGCGCCCTCTTCGTCTCCCTCATCACCCGAGCGCAGAGACCGTTTGACCTGCGATACGGCACAGATATCTCGCTGGGTGACCTTCAGGATTCACCCTCCATCCTGATCGGCGCCTTCAATAATCCCTGGACTCTCAAAACAACAAATTCCCTGCGCTTCGTCTTTCGCCACGGGAACCGCATCGAAGATACATGGCACCAGTTGCCCGGCTGGGCAGTCGTCAACAACTCCAACAGTGGAACGACAGACGACTATGCGCTCATTTCCCGGCTCTTCGACCCGCAGGACGGCCACATCCTGATTACGGCAGCGGGTATCGGCAGTTTTGGCACCGAAGCCGCTGCCGAATTTCTCACCAATCCCCACGAAATGGACGAGATCGCCCGCACTGCCCCTGCGGGATGGCAAAAGAAGAATCTGCAGATCGTCCTTCACGTCACCGTACGCGATGTGCAGCAAAACGAAAGCATCGTGGCGACGCAGTATTGGTGAGGCCGCACGCTGGATCATCCGTGGTTCCCGCTGGCAGTTAGCGGAGAGCCGTCTGTTTTTTCCCTTTTCTGCCAGCCTCGGGAGCGAAGCTGCACGACGCGCTGGTGAGTTTGGTGGGTGCGAGGGTGAGCTCGTGCAGCTGGTTTTTGACGAGCAGCGCGTTGAAGGCGGTGATTTGTTGCTGCGCGGTCTTCCATTCCGTCACGGTGCGGGTCAAGTGGCTGCAGTCGCTGTCCTCGGTGGCGATTTGGGCTGGGGTTGGGGCCATGTCCAGGCCGACCTGCATCATGCTGACCATGGTGTTGTATTCGTTGTTCAGTTCCAGGAAGGACTGCAGGGCGTCAGGATCAGCGACCGGAATGCGCATGAATCCTCCTCCTGCTCCGAAATTCGGGGCTGCGCCGCCAATCTTCTTCAGGCTGGCATCGAGCGTTTTCGCCTGCGCGGCCACATCGGCCGGGAGATCGCCGTGCATGAGGGTCGCAAGCTGGTCTCTGATCGCTTCCACTTCCGCATGACCTGCGAAGCTCTGCTCCATCCCCTGGACGGAGAGCATCGTGAGTTTATTTTGCGAGATGAGCTCGGCCATGAGTTCCGGACTCTGGCCGACGCGCGGATCGTTCACGACCGTGACGTTGCGGGTGTAGACCTGGCCATCGACGGAGAGCTTTAGCGTGTAAACGCCGGGAATGACCTGCGGTCCATGCGGGCCGGGAGTGGTTTCGCCTTCGACCATGTTCATTTCATCTTCGAGATCCTGGCGCAGGGCGGGCGGGTCGTCATGGAACAAGTCCCAGTCAACGCGATTGAGACCGACATGCGTGCTGAGAGCGAGGGACTCGGGAGTGGCGAGCCAGTAGCGGGGATACATCTGTCCTTCGACGCGGGGCGTTAACTTGCTGGACATGGTGCGCACCAGATTGCCTTGCGCGTCGAAGATCTGGAGCTGGATGGGCCCGGTGGGTGCGTGGCTGAGGTAGTAATCGACGATTGCTCCATAGGGTGGGTTGGGTACGTGGGGCACTTCGATGGAGGTGGGCTGATCCCAGTTGCTGTTGACGCGGGAACGAATGGCGTCTTCCGGCTCAAACAAATAGGCGGAGGCGGAGCTGATGCTGTGGGCGTCGGCAGCGATATGGCGCAGAGGCGTGATGTCGTCGAGAACCCAGAAGCCGCGGCCGTAGGTGCCGACGACCAGATCGTTCTGGTGATTGTCAGTGTGGACGTCGAGATCGCGGATGGAGGTGGTAGGCAGATTCTGCTGGAGGGACTGCCAGTGATCGCCGTTGTCGAAGGTGACGTAGACGGTGGTTTCCGTGCCGGCGAAGAGGAGGCCAGGCTGCTGCGGATCAACTCGGAGACTGTTCACCCAGCTTCCAGTGCGTTCGTCAGTGGGCAGGCCGGTTACGATCTTGGTCCAGGTTTTGCCGCCATCCTGGGTGCGCCAGACGAGCGGCACATCCGTGTCTTCCTCAGGAGGAACGTTCTCGCCCCGGCCGCCGCCGATGCGTCCCGCTACGTAGGCAGTGTTGACGTCATCGCCTGCGTCGATAGTGTTGAAGTTGGTGTGCGGCGGCAGGTCCGCGATGTTGCTGACGTTATTCCAGAGCTTGCCGTGGTTGGTGGTGTTGTAGATTTGGCCGTTGGAACTGACGGTCCACATGACGCCGGGTTTGACTGTGGAGATGGAGAAGTCGGTGATGGAGGGTGGGGGCGTTGGCGGCATTACGGCTGCGGGAGCGGGAGTGGTCGCGGTCTTCGGCGTGGCCCCGGACGTGGGGGTTGGCTTGGGCGTGGGTCCCGTGGAAGGCGCTGGCGCCTTTTGCGTCGGGCGCGGCGTGCCGCAGGGCACGAGAGGCGCACCCTTTGCGGTGGTCAGATCGGGGCTGGCGGCAGTCCACGAATGAGCGCCATCGCGCGTAACGAGCAGGCACTGGTAGGCGACGTAGAGCGCGCCGGGGTCGAAGGCGGTGTCGAACTTTTTGCCGAAGTCGCGTCCGGCTGTGTACTTGATGGAATCAGCGCCGAAGTTGGGCGCGACATTTTGCCATTGCCCGGTGGACATATCGATTTTGACCAGGCCGCTGCCGCCACCGCCCGGACCGTAGCCAACGCCGTAAATGATGTTAGGGTTTTTGGGATCGGGCGTGATCACGCCAAATTCAGAGGATGGCACAGGGCTCCAGTCGAAGAAATTGACCTGGCCAAAGTTGCCGCGGCTGAGGATTTCAACGGCGCCGGTGTCCTGCTGCGCCGCCATGATGTGGTAGGGATACTGATCGTCGGTGGCGACGTGATAGACCTGCGCGATGGGCTGGGTATACCAAAGGCTCCAGGTTTTCCCATTGTCGAGCGTGACGCTGGCTCCCTGGTCGGTGCCGACCACCATCCGGCCGCCGTTGGTGGGATCGATCCAGAGCTTGTGATAGTCCTCGCCACCGGGCGCGCCCTTATAGGGCTCGAAGGTGACGCCGCCATCGGTGGAGCGATACATGGCGGTGCTGACGGTGTACACGGTGTCGGGACTCTGCGAGTCCACGAAGACGCCGCAACTATACGCGCCCTGCCCGTTGCTGATGCGGAGGTCGTCGCCGGCCATGTGCTGCCAGTTGGCACCCCCGTCGTCTGAGCGGTAGAGGCCGGAGCCGTGTTCGATATTGTTGCCGACGATGTACATGCGCTTGCCGCCGGTGTGCATGGCAATCGCCACAGCCACGCGGCCCTGGTAGGGCGGAATTTTGATCTCTGTCCAGGTCTTGCCTTCGTCAGTGGATTTGTAAGCAGTGGGCGGCTTTGGTTTGGGCCGATTGGCGCCGTTGCCGGGGGCGCCGAAGCCAAAGCCGCCGGTGCCCTGGGTGACAGCGAGCATGATTTGCGGATCGTCGTAGGCGTATTCCAGGTCACGTGTGCCGTCGTAGTCAGCGGGTTTGAGGACGCTGGTCCAGGTATGGCCGCCATCGGTAGAGCGATAGACACCGCCGCCGTGATGGTTGCTGTCGCCGAGGGCGGAGACAAGGACGAGGTCGGGATCTTGAGGATCGACGACGATACTGTCGATTTTCACGGTATCTTCGAGACCGATGTGCTGCCAGGTTTTGCCGGCGTCGGTCGACTTCCACATGCCGTTGCCGAGGCTGCCGCCAATGGGATCGCCGGCGCCGGCATACACGATGGAGGGACTGGAAGGCGCGACCTGGATGGCGCCGACGCTGTCCACGCTCGTCTCCTGATCGAAGATGGGGAACCAGGTGACGCCGGCGCTGGTGGTCTTCCAGATGCCGCCCTGCGGAGCGCCCATGTAGAAGGTGCCGGGATCGCCGATGACGCCGCTGACGGACGAGATGCGTCCGCCATGGAAAGGCCCGACGTTGCGCCATTGCAGTCCCGCATAAAGGTTGGGATTGACCTGCGCGCCCGCGCCGAGAACGGATACCAGCATGCCGGAACCAATCAACGCGTGACGGACTGACCAGGAACTTCGCACCATTCTGTAACTACCTCTCGCAGGAATGCTGATTGACAGGGGCGTAGTATACCGGAACGCAGCAGCCAGATACGCGGTGTCGCTCAACGCAGGCACAAAGAAGACAGGATTGAGCCTGTCCATCATGCAGGCACTGTGATTTGCGACAATCGTTGTTTGCGCAGTTGGAATGGCACTCAGGTATCGGGCGCGCAAGTTTGAGGTGAGCATGGAATATGGCATGCGCGGATTTTCGCGGAGGAAGTTGCTGCAGGGTGGGGGCGCGGCCGCGCTGGCATCGTTGTTTCCCCGCACGGCACGCGCGGCTGAAGGGCTCCCGTGGGATCCGGCCGGCGATCGGCCGCAACCAGCGGACCGGCGCTTTCGTTCCGAGGCAGTGGAGCAGTACATCGCAGCGATTCGCGCGCGCATTGGAGATCCGGAATTGGCGCGGCTCTTCTATAACTGTTTTCCCAACACCCTCGATACGACGGTAGAGCCGGGGGCGTTTGAGGGAAAGCCGGACACCGTAGTGATCACCGGTGATATTGCGGCGATGTGGCAGCGGGATTCGTCGGCGCAGGTGTGGCCGTATCTCGACCTGGCGCGGAAGGACGATCGGTTGCGGAGGCTGCTGGAGGGCGTGATCCGGCGACAGACGCGGAATATTTTGATCGATCCCTACGCAAATGCATTTATGGCGGACCTTAACGCTCCGCCGCTGGAGTGGAGCCGGCATGACCTGACCGACATGAAGCAGGGCGTGGGCGAGCGCAAGTACGAACTGGATTCGCTGTGCTATCCGATCCGGCTGGCGCACGGGTACTGGAAGCGAGCGGGAGGAACGGAACCTTTCGACGCACAGTGGCACGATGCGATGCGGCTGGTGGTGCGCACGATGCGCGTGCAGCAGCGCAAAGACGGACCCGGACCCTACCACTTTCAGCGTTCCTCGCCGAATCCCACGGACACGCTGGACGACGATGGGTTTGGCAATCCGGTGAAGCCGGTAGGGATGATTGTCTCCGAATTTCGCCCGTCGGACGATGCGTGCATTTTCCCGTTTCTGGTGCCGTCGAACCTTTTTGCCGTGACGTCGCTGCGGCAACTGGCCGAGATGGCGCGCGCGATTTTGAATGACAACTCGTTGGCGCAGGATGCAGTCTCGCTTGCGGATGAAGTGGAAGCGGCGCTGCGACAATACGGCACCGCGGCGACGCCGGACGGCACGATTTGGGCGTACGAAGTGGATGGCTTTGGCAGCCGGGCGCTGATGGACGACGCGAATGTGCCGAGCTTGCTGGCGCTGCCGTATCTGAAGAGCTCGCCGGATGCGGCGCTGTACGCCCGCACGCGCGCATTTGTCTGGAGCGAGCGCAATCCGTGGTTTTTCCGCGGGACGGCGGGTGAGGGCATTGGCGGCCCGCACGAAGGCTCAGGGATGATCTGGCCGATGTCGCAGATGATTTATGCGCTGACCAGCACGTCGGAGGGCGAGATTCGTAGGGCGCTCCAGATGCTGCAGGCTGGATCAGCGGGGAGTGGGTTTATTCACGAGAGCTACTTCAAGGATGACGCGAAAAAATTCACACGGGCATGGTTTGCCTGGGCTAACACGCTGTTTGGCGAACTGATCGCATGGCTGGCGGAGGCACATCCGGACTTACTGCGTTTATGATGGGCGGCATGTCGCATCTGGCACGCATCGCGTTTGCGCTTCTGTCTGGAATACTCGTCTCATCAGCTGCTGGCCATGCACAGGCCAGCCTTCCACAGGCGGCCGCGTTGCAAAAGCGCTTCGACGCGGTTCTCGCACAGCACGGGATTGTGGGCGGCGGGATGGCCATCGTTCATGGGCCGGACCCGGCCACGAAGTTTTACTTTGGAGTGATGCGGAACGGCACGCAGCAGCGCGTCGACGGCGCGACCGCGTACAACTGGGCATCGATCACGAAGACGATGACGGCGATCGCCATTCTGCAACTGCGCGATCGCGGCAAGCTTTCGCTCGATGACCCCGCAGTGCGCTATGTGCCGGAGCTTGCGCTGGTCCACGACGAATATGGGCCGGTGGAGTCGATCACGATTCGCGACCTGTTGACGCACAGCGCGGGCTTTCGCAATCCCACGTGGCCGTGGGACTGCGATGATGCAACCAACTGCGACTGGCAGCCCTTTGAGCCGACGCACTGGGCGCAGGTGGCAGCGATGCTGCCCTACACGCACGTCGCGTTCAAGCCTGGCACCCGGTGGAGCTATTCCAATCTGGGCTATGTTTTTCTCGGCCAGATCATCGAGCGGCTGACGGGCGATGATTTCGAAGTTTATATCGACAAAAACATTCTGATGCCGCTGGGCATGACAGAGAGCTACTTCGATCGTTCACCGTATTTTCTGGAGTCGCATGTTTCGGCGAGCTATCTGCGCGCGGGAGACAAGCTCACCGAGCAGCCATTCAACTTCGATACCGGCATCACAACCTCGAACAGCGGCTTGAAAGCGCCGATTACGGATATGGTGAAGTATCTGCGGTTCCTGATCGGCGATCCGGCGAACCCAGTCTATGATTTCGTGCTGAAGCGCAGTTCTCTTGAGGAAGCATGGACGGGCGTGCTGCCGGTGGCCGAGGAGGATGGAAGCGCTACGGCGTACACGAAGGATGCGCCGAAAATGGGCCTTGGCTTCTTCGTTCTCAATCGTAACGGGCACCGTTACGTATACCATGACGGCGACCAGGGCGGATTTTCGTCGGAGATCTTCATCGATCCCGCGCGGCATGCGGCGGGAATTCTCGCGGTTAACACGACGGATACCGGTGCGCCTGCGCCAGCGACTGAGCTGCATCCTCAGTCCAATACTGAGCCTGAACCGAAAACCGATCTGCGCCTGACGTTGCGTCAGGAACTGATCGATCATGTGTTTCCTTCGTTTGCCGACAATCAACCCACGCGCTAATAGGGGCATGTTTAACGGCGGCTTTCACCCTCTCTTCCATTAAGGCCGCCGAAGCTATCGTCCCGTGACCGCAACGCCGATCATTTCACCGGGCGCCGGCACGTATTGTTTCCGCTCATGGTAGACCAGCGTGGGGCACGTCCACTCTTGTCATCAGAATCGACGAGCGGTGATGGGCAGCCGCTTCCGCCTCGTCAAACGTAGGCGCTGCGCAGACGAAAAGCGTCTGTCCGTCATCGCCACCCAGCATGCAGGCAAAGGCGCAGAGCCCGTCCGTCTCCATTTCCTGGACAATCGTGCCGCCTTCGGTCACGCGGATCACGCGCCGGTTGAGAACATCGGCAACCCACACCGCTCCCTCAGCGTCCAGGCAAATGCCGTCCGGCGCAACCGCGGCCCCTGCAAGAATCCTGCCCACATCGTTCGTTTCAGGAGGATCGCCGAAAGCCGCCCAGATCCGGCGTCCGCCCAAGCCGCCGTCGGAAACGGTGAAGGCACTCAGCCGATTTGCGAGAGTCTCGGCGATGATCAGGGTTTTGCGGTCCGCTGTCAGTACAGTGCCATTCGGGAAGGCCAGATCGCGCGCCGCAATCGCGGGCGTGCCGTCGGGTGCGACGCGGATCAGCACAGTGGATCGCGCCGGCTCGCCGCTGAACAAGTCGAATCCAAAGTTGCCCACCCAGGCGCGGCCCTCATCATCGACCAGCATGTCGTTCAACCGGCCTGGCGCCAGAGCTGACACATCGGCGTGCTCCACAATAGTCCCGTCATGCTCGCGGCGCAGAATCTTCCGAGCGACCATCGAAGCAATCAGCAGACGGCCGTCGGGAAGGAAGCCGATACCCGCCGGCAGACCCTCTGTGCGGGCATAGGTTTCGACCGAGCCATCGAGGGAAAGCGCAAGGATGCGCCGCGTATAGCGATCGGAGAAATAGAGGCGCCCGTCACGCCAGCGTGGACACTCGGTGAATGAGAGGCCGTCAACAAGAGTCGTGAATATCGTCATAGCTACCCTGCGTCCCGGCCGCTCTTCCGTCAGAAGTGGTAGCCGCCGCTGCAGATCAGAACTTCCCCCGTGACGTAGTCCGATAATGGAGAGCAGAAAAACAGCACGGCGCCCGCAGCCTCTTCCGCGGTTCCGATGCGCCCCAGCGGGCATGCGGCCGCAATCGACTCCAGCATCGCAGGCTGCACGCCGATCGGAATGTCCTTGCCACCCAGTTTGATTTTCCCCTCTGGCTTGAGTGGCTGCGTCATGCGCGTCTGGATCAGGCCAAAGCCAACGGCGTTCACATTGATGTTGTAGCGTCCCCACTCCTTGGCCAGAGTTTTCGTCAGCCCAATCACCCCCGCCTTGCCCGCGCCGTACCCCGCCTGGCCTGCATTGCCGTCCGTGCCGGAGATCGAGGTAATGTTCACGACCTTGCGCATCACGCGAAGCCCCGACGCCGCTTCCTTTTTGGCGGTTTCCCGCAGATGACTCGCCGCGGCTCGCAGCAAACGAAACGGCGCCACCACGTGAATATCCAGCATGGCGAGAAACTGTTCGTCGGTGGTCTTCTGAATCACGCCGTCCCAACTAAACCCCGCGCAGTTCACGATGATGTCGATGGAATGGAAGTTTTCGAGCGCAGCGTCCACGATTTGTTGAGGAAACGAAGCGTCCATTAAGTTTCCATAGATCGCCGCAACCCGCTGGGGGTCGCGCACGGAGGCCTGGGTTTCCCTGAGCGGTTCAACATCCAGGTCCGATGCCAGAACATTGGCGCCAGCCGACGCGAGCAACTGAACGACGGCCCTGCCAATGCCCCGTCCGCCTCCGGTCACGATGGCAGTTTTCCCTTCCAGCGTGAAGGGCGCTTCCGTTGCTGCCAGATTCTCAACGGTCATCGTTGCGTATGCTCCGTATATGCCCCACGTATCTTAGTCAGAGGAGAATCTGCCCGCCGTGTGCCAACCGGACAAACCATTGGCCTGATTTCACACATTCCGGGTAGCGCGCCCTCCTCAAGGCAGGTCCTCAGGGGACAGGTGAAAACCTCTCAATACCAATTATTTCTCACCCCTCCTGCAAAAGCCCTTCCCAAATCAGATCCTCCTGCGTCAAAATAATTGGACGCCGTGCGAATCGGCCATGGATGTGTTCGAGTCGGACAGCCCTCTGCCCTTATGCAGCTTCCTCTGTGGAACGAAAAGCGGTACGCGCCGTACAAAATGGCGGCTCTGGTTGAGGTTCTCAGCGAGCAGGCTGTTGCTCCCTCTGCGAGTTTGTCCGGCACCGGCCTCTCCCCTGAAAGTCTTACTCAACCCGGCACGCTGACCTCTGTACGCCAGTACATTACGGTGTGCCACAACGCTCTCCAACTCTCCAGGGATCCCGAGACTCCCTTCCGTGTCGGCAGCCGCATTCCGCTTTCCGCGTACGGCATGTACGGGTTCGCGCTGGTGTGCAGTCCCACCATTCGCGAATACTTCCAGGTAGCGGTCAAGTATCACAAGCTGGCCACACCCCTTTTATCCATGTCGTGGCGCGAAGAAAAAGACTGCGCGACCTGGGTGCTGGAGAAGAATCCGCTGGTCGTTCACCCGGATTCCCTGATGCGTTTCCTGTTAGAGCAGCATTTGACGCAGCTAACAACCCATTTAAGAACCGTCGTCGAACCCGGCTGCTGCCATCCCGTCCGCGCCCATCTCCCTTATCCGACCCCTGCTCACCTGCATCTTTACAAGCGCTACATCGGCTGCGAACTGAAGTTCAGCCAGCCGGTGTGCGAACTTTCCTATCCGAAATCCATTCTTGCGGAAAAGCCGCACATGGCCCACCGCCTCACTTCCAGGCTGATGTGGGATACCTGCGACCGCATCCTCGGCGAAGTGAAGACATCCATTGGCGTCGCCGGCGAGGTTTATCAAATCATCGCGTCGACGCCCGGCCATTCACCGACTATGGAGATGGTGGCCGACCGGCTCGCCACCACTGTCCGCACTCTGCACCGCCGGCTCCACGCCGAAGGTGTCTCCTTTACACAGATCCTCGACGACGTCCGCTGCAATCTCGCCAAGGAATATCTCCGCTCCACCAAACTGAGCATCGACGACATATCGGAGCTCGTGGGATTCAGTGAATCCGCGAATTTTCGCCACGCATTTCACCGATGGACCGGCAGCACACCCGCCAACTTTCGCGCCTGACTCCCGCGGATCGATCCATCAGAACGCAAACTTCAAGGCCAGCTGGATCACTCTGGGATTCGTGCTCATCGAAGTGATGGTCCCGAAGGCCGACGGGCTCGTTGTGTACGCATTGTCCGGACCCGCAAAATTTGGGTGGTTGAGAGCGTTAAAGAAATCCGCCCGCAGTTGTACGTTCGCCCCTTCCTTTGGCCAATTCACCGCCTGGCTCCTGCTCACCGCCAGATCCACATCGGCTTCGTCCGGCTCCCGCAGTATGCCGTTGGGAGTGTTCCCAAATCCCGTGGCAACGCCGTCGTCACCAATCACCGCCGGAGCCGTGAAGCACGCGGTGTTGATATAGTTGTTGACTCGGTGACTGAGCGACCCCTTCGTCGCTACATCCTTCGCGCTGCAACCCGGAGCATAGCTGGCCCGATCGGAGGTAATGCCGTACGCGTTGTAAATGTTATTGAAAGTAATGCTGCTCTGCTGGCCATCCTGCACCACAGTAGCGGTTGCCAGAGTCCATCCGCCGAGCGCGCTGCCCAGCAGGTTATGCGTCGCCGGCCCAGGCAATGCATAGTACGCGGACAACACAAACCGCTGCGGCCGCACGTTGTAATCCGGTCCATAACCAGGGTTGTGCGCGCGCAGATCGGTCTGCTCCCCGGTCGGTCCGAATTCATTCGACCCCGTCGTAAATCCGGGCACCGGGCTCAACAACCGCATCCACGTATAAGCAGCCTGGTACTGGAGTCTGTGTCCTATCTTTTGCGTCAGCGATGTCTGCAGGGCGTTATACCAGGCCTCGCCATCAGTCCCGAAATAATACATTGTGTTCGCTGTCCATCCAAGATAGGGTGCGCGCAGCGGAATGTTCGCAACCGTGTTGGTCGTCTGACCGCGAACCGGGTTGGAGGGTGACGCCAACGCCGCCTGGTTAATCGTCCTGCCAAGGATGCTGTGCAGATCGCGCGATCCGGCATAGGCCACGTCCAAAATGGCGCCCCCTGGAAGTCTTGATTCCACGCCGAGGCTGTAGTGATAGATCGTGGGAGGCCGCCAGTTCATGGCCAGCGCCGCAAGGGTGAACTCGGTCGACGGGGAATACGGCGTAAATACTGGGAAGCTCGGCGCAGCCGGAAACGGATTGGCGTCGGTCGACGCGGCGTTATACGTCCCGGTCAGCACACTCCAAATGCCGGTGGGAGCTTCTGCGCATAGCAGCAGATTCATCTGCCCTTCGGTTGTCGTGTGATAAACCCCGGCGCCCCCGCGGAGCACAAACCGATCCGAGCCGGGAAGGAGCCACGCAAATCCCAGACGCGGATTCCATGTATTCTGGCCGTCCCCATTGAAGCCGAATGTGTTCTTCCCTTTGATCACTCCGGTAGGGATCGCCGGACCGTTGTAATTGGAGTTCACGATATAGCCGTCGAGACTCCCCGTCGCCGGTGGATTTGGATTGATCTTCGACACATCTACGTTGCCGCCGCCATTCGCTGACCCGAGGTCGCCGATGTGTTCCCAGCGCAATCCGAGGTTCAGCGTGAGACGCTTGGTTGCCTTGAAATTGTCCTGAACGAATCCATTGGCATCTTTGTAACGCCAGTCGCGCTGGAAATCTCCAATGCCCTCGTAGGTCTCGTAGATGTTGCTGTAGGGAACTCCATAGGGCAGGTAACTTTGTCCCAACAGGAAATCCGCCCACGTGAGCGGAAGCACATAGGCCTCAAAGTCAAATTTCTCCATGTTATCCCGGCCAAACGTCAAGCCGCCGCCATACGTGAACTCGTGCTTGCCCTTTACCCACGACAACGTGTCTGCGATCTGATACTCCTCCTGCAAAAATGCCAGCGCCGACGTTGTGCCCGTCTGGAAGCCATCGTCGACGATCCAGAGGTTGGGATACGCATTATCTTCCGCCGGTACGTTCATCCCAAGGCTCGAGAAGGTGAATGCATTCCCGTAGTGCTGATCCGAGGTCGACCGATGGAAACCCAGCAGCAACTGATTCACCATGCTGGAGCTTACGGAATAGGTATCTGAAATCGATGCCACATCGAATCTCTCTGGCTGATACAACGGAAATCCTTCCGTCTGGTAAAGAGTGGTCCACTCTACGTTGCTGGAGGCGCCAAAATAGCGCACTGCGATCTTGTTGCGTTCGGACGCCAGGTAGTCGCCGTTCGCCATCCATTGGTTCTCGTTGAAAAATCCGGGTGAGCTCAGATACGAGCTGCCCTGCACTTCCAGCGGGAGGGAGGTGTTGATCGTCTGCGGCGTCGGTATCACGTATTGCCCGTTGGGCAGCTTCGCCTGGAACAACGCCAAAGCCTGCGGAGAGATATTCGAACCATTCGCGGCGACTGTGCCGAATAAGGGCCCAAGATACCCGGCATCCCCGGCGAAGACCGCTCCCAGCCCTGCTGCCGATCGGTCGTTGGTCAGCGGCGGGAGATACACAAATTTATGATTCGATGGGTCGGAAGTATTGAACTGTTTGGTCCCCTGCCAGGAACCAAACGCCAGAATCTTGTCCTTGACCAGTGGCCCCCCGGCTGTGAATCCATATTGATTCTGCCGCAGAATGGGCCGCGGCTGTCCGGAACGCTTCGCAAACCAGTCGTTGGCGTTGAGATCTTCATTCCGGAAAAACTCGAACAGCGATGCATGAAACTCGTTCGTGCCCGTCTTCGTAATCAGATTGACGTTGGCTCCCGCATTGCGTCCGGTCGTCGCATCGAATAAGGCCGTCTGCACTTTGAATTCCTGAATGGTGTCGGGATTGGGAGCAGGAATGCCCGACGAGTAAATCCATGACCCCTGAACGTCATTGATGGTGAGGCCGTTCATTTGAAAGTTATTGTCCGTGGAGGTAGCTCCCTGCGCCATGATGCTGCCCCCCGCGGGATTCGCATCCTGGCTCCCGCCCCCTCTTCCCTCATCATCCGCGTTTTGCACCTCCTGCGAGACGCCTGGATTCAGGCCGATAATCTGCGTGAAGTTCCTCGTCACCAGCGGCAGGCTCTCGATCATTTCGGAATCCGTGACACGCCCCAATTCACTGGACTGAGTCTGTAACTCCACATCAGACGATGTGACATTCACCGTCTGCGTCACCGTACCCGGTTCCATGTGGATGTTCAGCACCGTCGCTTCCGCTACGTTCACCTGGACATCTGACGATGAAGCCACCTTAAAACCCTGCTTCGTCACTTCGATCGCATAGCGCCCCGGCGGAAGCAGCGGGGCCACATAAAGTCCGCGATCGTTGGACTGCGAAGTTCGCGTGTAACCGGTCGCAACATCGGTAACCTTGACCTGAGCGCCCGCTACCAGCGCGCCCGAGGGGTCGGTGATGGCCCCGTTGATGGCGCCGGTTCCACCCGTTTGCGCGCGCAGCAACCCGCAGGCTGCCAAGAGTGCGCATACTACCAATGCCAGCAGCGCGCAGCGACTGGGCGAGTTAATTGGTTTGCGAGTGCGTTGCATTTGCAGGGCGTGACGCATCTGTTTTTTCCTCTTTGAATCAGGCCTCGTCGATTCTCGCCGCAGTAAGCGATTCGCGAATCCTAAGGAAAAAAATGCAGAACGCGACAGGTTCTGATCAGACATTTTTATGTCATTTGCCGACACCCGCGCACTGAACAGTGACCACATGTCCCTCGATCAATGCGCACACGTCCGCCACGCCCACGCACGAAGCGCGGAGGTCGGCCCTCACTGATAGAACGCCCGTCTTACTGCTTACACTGGGGCTGCTGCGGCGGTAGCTTGGGCGACCACAGGCCCACGTTCCAGTTCCAAGCGACATCGCCGCTCGCCCGGCGCCGGCAGACCACCTCTTCGTTGAACTTATACATCCCCGGCAACAGATGATCCGACAGCTTTGGGCTCTCCTCGAATCGCATGTAGGCGCCTGCCGTTCCGAACACCGGCCAATCCGGCTCATGCTCGGCCTGCGGACGCCCCGTCCGCGCGAAAGAACTCCAGTAGCCGATCATCGCGCCCGACACCTTTCTTTCCTCCGCCGTGTCCGGGACCTTCGGCCAAAGCGGAGGCGTGCCATCGAACGTTCCGAACACAAACGGCAATTCGCTCGCGTGAAATGCGTGCAAATTCGCAGAATCGGCCGCGGGATAGCCATGATCCCAAAAATAGAGATACGCATGCTGCCCCAGCGCGGTTTGTTTCCTCACCAGCCGCTCCGCCGTCCACCCGTACAAAGCGTCGCGCGTGGTCGCCAGTATGCTCTGCTCCATGTTGGTGCTCGGGTACAGCCGCAGGAATTCATCGGCAAGATCGAGATACTGGTCGCGAATCGTCGTTTCGTAGGCTGCAGCGCTGGCCGGGGGTTTGGGGGCGAGCACCCGCAGCGACCGAATCTCCCCACTGTTGAAACCAGCCAGGAGCGGAACTGGCGCTTGTTCGCCCTTGTCGAATACCTCGACCAGTTGGTGCATCATCACATGTCCGTCAATCGTGCCCCAGGGCGCATAGCCAGCCGCCGGCGCCGCCATAGTCAGCTTCTCCGCGTCCATCGCGCGCATCGCTGCGATATCCGGCGCATGCAGCGCCGCAGCCAGCTTCACACCGCTCTCCTCAGCCGACGGCGAGCCGATAACTGGCTTTCTTTAGCTCCGGTGTCGAGATCATGTATGCGCTTTCCGCAATCGCTTTGGCGAACAGACCGCGGGCCGGATGGTGATGCCATCAGGTACATCACGCTCAACCCGCCTGCGGATTCGCCTGCAATGGTCACGTTGGAAGGATCGCCGCCGAACGCGCTGATGTTGCGCCGCACCCATTGCAGCCCCTCGATCTGATCGAGCAAGCCGTAATTGCCGGATATTCCGAGCGGCGACTCTTTGCTCAGTTCGGGATGCGCCAGCCAGCCGAGAACACCCAGCCGATAGTTGATGGAGACCACCACGATGCCTCGCTCGGCGAGCCGTGCGCCGTCATAGAGCGGGTCTCTGCTCGATCCCGCCGTCAGCGCTCCGCCGTGGATCCAGAAAAAGACCGGCGCGTTGCGTGCGTCCGGCAGGAGCCCAGATATTCAGCGTCAGGCAGTCCTCGCTCATCGGCATCGGGTTGCCTGCGTAGATATTCGAAAGCTGCGGCTTCAGGCTGGAAGCATGCGGGCCCGAACTCGGTCGCTTTTCTGACGCCCGTCCATCGCGGCATCGGACTGGGCGGTCTCCAGCGCCGCGAGCCCACCGGCGGCAACGCATAGGGGATGCCCTTGAAAACGCGCAACTCGCCTTCCATCTGTCCCTCGACCGCGCCGGCAGGCGCGTTCACGACCGGACCTGCTCTTGTTATCGGATGGAACTGGTATGGTTGTATTCGCACTCGAGCGAAAGTCGAAGGCGGCAAAGTCAGTACAGGCGCCCGCGACGACCACGACAAACAATCGAGGAAGTGAGATCATCAGACTGTTTCTCCAACGGATACGGCTTTCGTTTCGAAGCACGCGCGCCAACGCCAGAAACAGCAACACGGCCACAACGTAGAACGACGCGAGCAGGTAGAGTGCGATCTGCAGCGACTGATGGGGATGGCTTGCGTGGAAAAAATCGCTGGCCGCCGCCCACGAAGGTGGGGCCCAGGCCGAGACCGATCAGATTCATGATCAGCAACAGCAGCGCGCCTGACATCACCCGCTGGTCGGGCCGCACTTCCTCCTGCACCAGGGTTACCGCCGATGTCAGATAGAAATAATTCAGAAACATCGTGAACGGTGAGGAAGATCAACGCAAGACGCCAGGTCGGAGCCCATACAAATGCAAGATAGAACGGCAGGGCAAGAGTCAGCGAGGCAGCGGGCACCAGGGCATAAGCCTGTTTCGAGCGCCGCGTGAACCGGTCAATCGCCCGTCCAGAGGCCAGCATGCTTCCGCCCATTCCGATGGCAACCACCAATGCGTAAGAGACGGCGACCTGTCTGCAGCGTCATTCCTTTCTCACGCATGAGAAAGAGGATGGCGAAGTTGATGAGGCCGTATGTGACGAATTGGGTAGCGCCGCAGGCGAGCGCGGCCACCATCAGAGTAGGACGAGAAAGGAACATCGCCATCGTCTGCCGAAATCCTGGCTTGCCTCCAGTCCCAGCCTGCGCGCCATCCAGACCGCCGCGTACCGGCTCCGGCACCAGAACGAGGACCCCGATGACTGCGAATAAGTCCCACGGCGCCGAGCAGGACAAAAGCATAGCGCCAGCTGAAAGCAGCAGCGATCGAAGCTCCGAAGGCGATGCCCAGTGCTGCGCCAATCGGTGGTCCCAGGTTGTAGAGCCCCAGCGCTCCACCGCGACGCCCGGGCGGAAAATAATCCGAGATGATCGAGTACGAAGGAGGCACCCCTCCGGCTTCGCCAAACCCGACCGTCATGTACCCGATCGCGAATTGCAGATAGTTCGCCGCGCCCCCGCAGCACATCGTGGCAGCGCTCCAGATCGCACATGCCAGCGCAAGTACTTTCGACCGGTTCGTCTTGTCGGCGAGCCACCCAACAGGAATCGAAATGCAGCAATAAAACAGCGCGAAATAGAGGCCGCCAATCCGCCCCAGCTGACCGTCCGATAAATGCAGGCTGTCCTGGATTGGCTTCGCCAGAATGCCCGGTAATTGCCGCGACAAAAAGTTCAGCACGTACACCAGGCACAGCATACCCAGCGCGATCCAGGCACGCGCTCCGGGCTGGATAGGTTGCGGCTTGAGCGGTTCATCGGCCCGCGCCTCCTTCCCGCGCGGCATTGCGGATGCATGCGTCGTCATCCTCACCGGCCCGCTCCGACTTCCTGCGTCATTCCGCATCTACAGAAATTCAACATTGCCGTCCACGCCCAACGCCTGCCCCGTTATATTTCGTCCGGCCGCCGAACACAGGAACAGGCACATCAGCGCTACATCATCCGCAGTCACCATCCGGCGTAACGAAATTCTCTTCAGGTATTCCGCGCGCATCGCCGTCTCTTCAACGCCCTCCAGTTTCGCGCGCGCACTAATCACGCCATCCATCCGTGGCCCTTCCACAATGCCGGGCAAGACTGCGTTCACCCGTATGTTGTCCGGACCCAATTCGACAGCAAGCGATTTAGCGATTCCCACGATGGCCCATTTTGTCGCTACGTACGGCGTGCGCCATGGAATGCCCGCGCGACCGGCCACCGATGAAATGCAGATGATGTTGGCGGCCTTTGAACCGCGCAGCATCGGCACCGCATGGTGCAGACAGCGGTACTGCCCGTTCAGGTTCACTTCGATGGTTCGCGTCCACTCCTGCTCCGTGATCTTGTCCACTCCGGCTGTCGGTCCCGCGATGCCGGCGCAGTTAATCAGCACATCAAGGCCGTCAAACCTGGCGCGCTGCGCTGCAAACAGTGCTGCCACCTGCGCTTCTTCCGCCACATCGGCGTGTGTGGTCAGACACCCCGGAAAGCATTTCTGAAACGTGGCCAGGGCGCCGTCGTCAATATCGCAGATGTGGAGTTCCGCGCCCGTCTCCGCGAATGCGGACGCAATCGCCGCTCCGATACCGGATGCGCCCGCCGTCACCAGAACTCGCAATCCTTTCGGGGGATAAAGTCGATCCTGGAAGGTCATTCCTGATTCACCTCTCCTCGAAGGTCTTTCCGAATAGCGTTTTTCCACCCATCCCTCTCAGGCAAAATGGACATTCTCCGCGCCTTTCAGTTGCAATATTTCCCTCACCTCTGCGGGCGAGGTGATCTCAAAGGACAGCTCTTCAAGGATGCGGCGGATCTTCCTCACCTGCTCCGCATTGCTGGTCGCTTTAATTCCCGGGGCGATATAGAGGTTATCTTCCAGCCCCACCCGCACATTCGCCCCAAGGATCGCTCCCACCGTCAGCAGCGACATCTGATGGCGCCCCGCTCCCAGTACAGACATGTGATACGAATCGCGCCCGAACAAGCGATCCGCCGTCGATCGCATCACGAAGAGATTTTCCGTGTCGCCGCCC
Organism: uncultured Acidobacteriaceae bacterium; assembly: GCA_963817165.1. Taxonomy (GTDB): domain Bacteria; phylum Acidobacteriota; class Terriglobia; order Terriglobales; family Acidobacteriaceae; genus Palsa-343. Next base: position 38,479 of record CAWFNL010000027.1, read on the forward strand.
AGTCCCCCTAGAATCCCGAAAACGGCCTGAATAAAGAGCGGCGGCTTGATGACCTTGCGATCCACGAAGTACGCGAGATTGTACAAATGCCCAACGTCGTAGCATTCCAGTTCGAATCGAGTGCCGCCTTCTGCGAGATGGCCGAGAATGTATTCAATGTCGGCAAATGTGTTTCGGAAGACAACGTCCTTCATGCCCTCGATCTTGGGTTTCTCCCAGTCATAACGCCAGTTCGTGATCCGCTCGGCGACCGGATGAATGGAAAAATTCATGGACCCCATGTTGAGCGAACACATTTCCGGCTGGGCCTCGAGAGGATAAGCCAGCCGCTCTGCGAGCGTCATATTTGAACTGCCGCCGGTCGTGATATTGATGATCGCGTTCGTCCGCCCCGCGATCACCGGACAAATCTCCCGGAAGCGTGCCGGATCTCCCGTAGGCCTGCCATCCTCCGGCTCCCGCGCGTGGAGATGGAGAATCGCCGCCCCCGCCTCGGCAGCTTCCACAGCGCTGTCAACGATCTGCGCCGGCGTCGTCGGCAAATACTCCGACATCGTGGGCGTGTGAACAGATCCGGTAACAGCGCAGCTGAGGATGATCTTCCGATTGTTTTTGGCCATCTTCGGTCTCGACAGGGTCAATGACCGACCGATTCTAAGAAAACGAAGACTAACCCGGACAGGTTTGCACCGGACATTCTTGTGTCGTCAGAACCCTCCGCGGGAACGCCCGGGGGCGGAAGAATCCGCAGAAATTTCCTGGTCTGGTGGAGACGTCCCGGTATTTCGTTCGAAAAGGAACGGATCCTTCTCGTGCGTTGTCCGGCGCGAAACAGTTGTCACGAACAAAGGCATCAGACGACCCATTGCGCGGGTCTCGCGGACAATCCGGTAAATTTCGGACTGCAAATCATCTCATTAATTTTGTCTTATTTGTCAGAGTCTCAAGGAGTTAACCAAAACTCATGGCGGAGAGACAGGGATTCGAACCCTGGATACCTTGCGGTATACACGCTTTCCAAGCGTGCGCCTTCAGCCACTCGGCCATCTCTCCGCATCGCGAATTCCGCGCTCCCGTTGCAGAACGCTCGCTACCTCAAATCTACCACGCGCTCCCCTCCCCCAACGCCCCGTCTACAATGATGCATTCCCATGTCCCCCGAGCTCGATTCCGACCTCCCCAGCCCCGCAACCTGATCCCGACATCGAGGTCTTCGAGCAGCACGATCATCCTCCGCGCCTCGGCGAAGAACTCCGCGCCCTCCTCACCCTCGCCATCCCCGTCGTCCTCTCCGAACTCGGCTGGATGACCATGACCATCGTCGACCTCATCATGGTCGGCCGCCTCGGGCCCGACGCCATCGGCGCCGTCGGCCTCGGCAACGCCATCTACTATGCGCCATCCATCTTCGGCATGGGCCTCCTGCTCGGCCTCGATACCGTCGTCTCGCAATCCTGGGGCGCGCGCCGCTTTGACGATTGCCACCGCTCCCTCGCCCAGGCCATCTACATCGCCGCCGCCTTCACCCCGCTGCTCATGCTCTCCATGCTCGCCGCCGAACGCCTCTTTACCGGCCGCGGCGTCGATCCCACCGTCGCCGTCCCTCACCCGCTCCTACGTCACCCTCCTCAACTGGGGAACTCTTCCCCTCCTCGTCTATGGCGGATTCCGCCGCTACCTCCAGGGAGTCGGCCGCGTTCGCCCCGTCGCCTTCGCCCTCATCACCGCCAACCTCATCAATCTCGCCGGCAACTGGATCCTCATCTACGGCCACTTCGGCTTTCCCGCCATGGGCGTCCGCGGCTCAGCGCTTTCCACCTGCGCCGCCCGCGTCTACATGGCCGCCGTGCTCATCTACGCAGCGTGGGCGCACGAATCCAAACGCGGCCACGCCCTCTTCGCCCACTGGCCCGCGCCAGATTGGCAACGCATTCGCGTGCTTCTCTCCCTCGGCCTGCCCGCTGCCTCCCAGGTTGTTTTAGAAGTCGCAGCCTTCGGCGCCGTCACCGTCATGGCCTCGCACCTCGGACCCATCCCGCTCGCCACACACGAAATCGTCCTCAGCTGCGCCGCCTACACGTACATGGTCCCGCTCGGCATCTCCGCAGCCGCCGCCGTCGCCGTCGGTCACGCTATCGGAGCCGGCAATCCCGCCCGTGCACGCCGCGCCGGATCCCTCGCCATCGCCATTGGCGCAGCCTTCATGGCCTGCATGGCCCTCGTCCTCATCACCTTCCCGCAGCCCATCGTCCATATCTGGACCGCGGATCCCAACGTCGTCGCCCTCGCCGGTCACATCCTCGCCATCGTTGCCGGCTTCCAAATCTTCGACGGAATCCAGAGCGTTTCCACCGGCGCACTCCGCGGTCTCGGTGAAACCCGCTTCCCCATGCTCATGAACTTTGCCGGCTACTGGATCATCGGCCTGCCGTTAGGCGCGTTCCTGTGCTTCGCCATGCGCCGCGGCCTCTCCGGCCTCTGGATGGGCCTAACCCTGGCCCTCATCCTCATCGCATTGCTGCTCTGCACCCGCTGGCTCAAAGACTCGCGGCGACCGCTCGCAGCCGCGTAAACCTCCAACGATTCCCAGGCAGACAGAAGCTGTTAGTGCTTTGAAGTATGGGACCGGCCGGATCGCTTCGTGATTGCGCTCTTCGGCAATCTCGGAACAGCGTGGACGCCCGCCCAAAGCGTGGCCATCGTTTGCTCGACCACGAGAGTCTGGTCAGGCAAGTCAGGCACAACCCCCTGGATAACAAAAAGTGTAGCGAGGCCAAAGATCGTAAACCACCAGGTGTGGGCTATCACCATGTCATCCCTGTTGGGCAATCCTTCATCCCTGGCAACTTCGAAAAAGAGCTGCACGAAACGTTCGAACAACGGCGCGCCAAGGTCGTTGATGTATTGTCCGGCGCGGACGCCGTTGCGGTTCTCAGGCCCGAAGAAGACGTTACGGAACTGTTGTGGATGGGCAACGCAAAATCGAATCAAGCCGCGTGAAGTCGCAAAAAGACGCTCTTTCGGTGAAAGATGGCGAGCGGCAATCGCGTCGAAGTTCTGTACCATCAGCCCGATCGTCTCGCGGCTTAACTCGGCAAGAATGTGCCATTTGTCGGGGAAATGCTGATAGATCACGGCGTGCGTATAACCGATCTCTTGAGCGATCTCGCGAAGCGTCACAGCTTCGTAACCGCGATCGGCAAACATTTTGCTGGCAGCCGCAAGGATTTCGCCCCGCAGCCTCTCCCTACGCTCTACCCGTCGACTTGGTGATGGGGATGTCACTTCCACAGCTTAGCCTCTTTTGCGGATTTGTGCGACCGTCTGTTGATTTATAACCAGCGGTTCTACAACCACTGATTAATTTGCAACCAATGGTTATTCCCGGTCTCTAATAGTCAGATCGCTCATTTGGATGGGCGGCCAAATACGAAGCAAAGGGAGGAAGCGATGAAAGTTTTAGTAATAGGGGCAGCGGGCAGGAGCGGAGATGCGCTGGTAGATGAGGCGCTGGCGGCCGGACATAAGGTGACAGCTTTCGTGCGCGGTGCCGCGCAGTACAAGAAGGCGAATGTGAGAGTTGTTGCGGGCGACGCGCTGGACGCGGCCGCGGTCGACGCTGCGGTCGCCGGACAGGATGCGGTGATCGACGCGCTGGGCGGCAAGACGCCGTGGAAAGTGACGACGAGGGAAACGAACGCAGCACACAATATTGTGGACGCGATGCGCCGCAACGGCGTGCGGCGATTGCTGAAGATTTCGGTGGTTGGCGCGGGCGACAGCGTCAGGAACGCCGGCTTTTTCAACGAGCACCTGCTCATGAGAACGTTCCTGCGGGGTCTGCTGGTAGACAAGGCGGGCATGGAGGCCGAGATCGAAGGCAGCAACCTGGACTGGACGCTGGTGCGGCCGCCGATGTTGACCGACGTCGAAAAGACCGGCGTCGCCAGGGTGCTGAGCACGGAGGGCGGCGAGAAGGCGCACAAGATCGGGCGGGCCGATCTGGCAACCTTCATGGTGCAGCAACTGGAAAGCAGCCAGTACGTGCGTCAGGCCGTGACAGTGACGACCACATAGCAAGGCCTCCGCGAAGATCAACCACCTCTCTCATCGAGGCGAGCCGATCGGCTGTGTGAAGGCCTGTTATGACTCACGCGACAGATAACTGTGGAGACCACCGGTACTAGCGGAGTGCTGGCTGCGCAATTCACAAGCTCTGGCGTTCGCATCGGAGCATCACTTTCGTTCCAACAAGGAGAAAACGAGCATGTATTTGGTCATGGGCATTACTGGAAAAGTTGGCGGCGCCACCGCGCGGCATCTGCTGAAGCAGGGCAAACAGGTGCGAGCACTTGTGCGCAATCGCGAGAAGGCGGCGAAGTGGGCAGACCAGGGCGTGGAGTTGGTGGAGGGAAACTGGAACGATGCGGCAGCCATAGCGGCGGCGCTCAAAGGTGTTGAGGGCGCGTTCGTTATGTTGCCGACTGTATGGGCTCCCTCCCCTGATTTCATAGAAGCAAAGGGCGTGATTGCGAACTATGTCGAGGCGCTGACCAACGTAGTGTCCCCGCGGGTGGTGGCCCTCTCATCGATGGGCGCGGATAGAACGAGCGGGGCCGGGATCATCACGGGCTTGTCGCTCCTGGAGCAAGGTCTTCGTAGCCTGCAGTCTCCGGTCGCATTTGTGCGCGCAGGCGGCTTTTTCGAAAACTTTCTTTTTGGCTTACAGGCCGCCCAGGGCGGAACACTACCGGTCTTCTACAATCCGACAAATCGGAAATCGATGATGGTCGCGACCGACGACATCGGCGCAGAGGTGGCAACGCTCCTGACCGGGCCGGCATGGTCAGGGCATCGCGTCATCGAGCTGGGTTCGATGGTCAGCGCGGATGAGGTGGCCGCACAATTGGGCGAAGTCCTGAAGCTCGACGTGAAAGCCTTTGCAATCCCGCGGGCAGGGTGGGCGGAGGCGTTCCAGCAGTTCGGCATCCCCAACGGCCACACTGGACCTGCCGAAGAAATGTATGAGGGCATTAACGCGGGATGGATGGGCCTCGGAATCGCGGGTACGGAGCACGTAGAGGGTACGACGTCCGCACGCGATGTGTTTGCGGCTGCACAGAACGCCGTCAAGGCGTAACTCCGGGGCAAGCTGAATGAGCCGCAGTTCCCTTGGAACTGCGGCGCTAACTTCAGGAAAGATCGAACTGCAACACGAGGATCGCTTTAAATATGAAAGCTGAACACGCAACGGAAAGACCCGGGCGGGCAGGTCGAACAGCTCAAATAGCCGCAATGGTAACAACCAGCCTTGTCGCCTTCATGTGGTTGTACTTCGGAAGGTTATATCTGATTCACGATCCCGAGGAATGGAGGATCGCCAATCAGCAACTCGGATACCCGATCTATATCCTCCCCCTGATTGGCGTGACCCACATCCTTGGCGGCGTGGGCCTTCTGATTCCCAATGTGCCTCGACTGACGGAGTGGGTCTATGCTGGTTTCTCGTTCACTCTTTTACTTGCCTGGTATTCCCAACTGCATGGCGGTGGCAGTACCTGGGATAAATTTGACCCGATTCTCGTCATGGCGTTCGTCTTCGCTTCGTATGTATTGAGACGCTGCATGCGCACCAACAGGTGGTCGATATGAAGAACACGCTCGGCGGGCGGCCGCCCCCTGTGCGACCCTGGGGCATAACGCCGCCGCCCCTACTTCTTCTTCCCCTTCTTCTTCACCAAATCCGCCAGCGAAGTCTTCGCCAGCTCCGCGCGCAGCGCCGCTTCCGCTCCCTCAAATACGCCCTTCAGCTTCGACCGCGTCTTCCCGGTCTCCGCTCCGCCCAACGCCGCCGTGTGAAACAGCTCTCCGCCATCCAGCGCCGCATAAACATCTTTCAGCGTAATTTGTTTCGCCGGCTGCGCCAGCTTCGAACCGCCATGCGGACCCTTCTGGCTGTCCACCAGGCCTGCCTGGTGCAGCAGCGAAAAGACGCGGCGTATCACGACGGGGTTAGTGTTGAGCTTGCCTGCCACGTCATCCGAGGTCTGCAAAACATCCGGTTCGGAGGCCAGCAGCGCCAGTGCGTGAACGCCTGTTGCGAATCGGGTATTGACGGCCATGCTCCACGCTACCACAGGTCCGTGCAATCCAAAACCGCGAGTTTGTAACAATTGCGCGAACCTGTCCCTGCTTTCCTTTCAGCCCCCTTTCCGTCCCCCTTTCTTCGCAACCTCTATAATCACTTTTTCTTCGGAGCATCAATTTGCGCATACTTTTTGTCGGCGACGTCTTCGGCAGCGCCGGCCGCCGCATCGTCCGCGAGCACCTCGGTCACGTCGTCGCCGGCCGCTCCATCGACCTCGTCATCGTCAATGCCGAAAACGCTGCTGGCGGTTTCGGCCTCACCCCCGCCATCGCCGACGAGCTCTTCGACCTCGGCGCCCATGTCCTCACCACCGGCAATCATGTCTGGGACAAGAAAGAAATCATCGACTACCTCAAGTCCGTCCCCGCCGACAGCCACGAGCGCCCCCGCCGCGTCATCCGCCCCGCCAACTACACTCCCGGCAGCCCTGGCTACGGCTTCTATCAGGGCGCCCTCGCCTCCGGCCAAACTTACGCCGTCATCAATCTCCAGGGCCGTGTCTTTATGGCCAGCAACGAAGATCCCTTCCGCGTCGCCGACGCCCTCCTCGCCCAAATCACGGCGAAGGTCATCGTCGTCGACATCCACGCCGAAGCCACGTCCGAGAAAGCCGCCCTCGGCTGGTATCTCGACGGCCGCGTCACCGCCGTCATCGGCACCCACACCCACGTCCCCACCGCCGACAATCGCGTCCTCAACAACGGCACCGCCTACCAGACGGATGTCGGCATGAGCGGCCCCTACGACTCCATCATCGGCGTCGAAAAGCACATGGTCCTCGAGCGCTTCCTCACCGGCATGCCCGCCAAATTTGAAGCAGCCAAAGGCGACCCCCGCATGGCCGCCCTCATCGTCGAATGCGATCCCGCCACCGGCCGCGCCCTCTCCACCGAACGTCTCCTGCTCGGCGAATAGCTCCCGCCTCACTAAAAAGCTCCAGCGCCCACAATCCCGCGCTGCTGCGACAATATTGAAAGAGGGCCCATGTCCATCTCCACCCCTGAAGAACTCGCCGCCATGCGCGCCGCCGGACGCGTCGTCCGCCTCATGCTCGAAGCCATGAAGTCCGCCGCCCGCTCCGGCCTCACCACCGCCGACCTCGACCACATCGGCGGCGACGTCATGGTGAAAAACGGCGCCCGCTCCGGACCCTCCCTCGTCTATAAATTCCCCGGCGTCAGCTGCATCAGCGTCAACGACGAAATCGTCCACGGCGTCCCCGGCTCCCGCAAGCTGCGCAATGGCGACCTCCTCAAGCTCGACGTCACCATCCAGCTCGACGGCTTCATGGCCGACGCCGCGGAGACCATCATCGTCGGCGAAGCTCCCGAACAATCCGTCCCCTCCGCTCTCGGCAATCGCCTCGCCGCCTCCGCTCAGCACGCCTTTCACCAGGCCATGCAGGTCGCGCGCGCCGGCAATCGCGTGCAGGATATCGGCCGCGCCGTCGAAGCCGCCGTCAAAGCCGACGGCTTCCACGTCATTCGCGAACTCTGCGGACACGGCATCGGCCGCACCATCCACGAGCGGCCCAGCGTCCCCAACTGGCCTGATCCCTCCGCCTCTAGCCTGCTCACCGAAGGCCTCGTCATCACCATCGAGCCCATCATCGCCAGCAAATCCGGCCGCACCATCCTCGCCAGAGACGGCTGGACCGTCCGCACCGCCGACCGCGGCCTCGCCGCCCACTACGAGCACACCCTCGTCATCACCAAAGCCGAACCCATGCTCCTCACCGCCGCATAAATAATGCTGTCATCCTGAGCGCAGCGCCGTCCGGCGCGGAGTCGAAGGATCTGCGGTTGTCTTTGCTTCGGGCTCCGCCATTTGCCCGCCTTCCAACCAGCAACCCCACGGTTGCATTTCTCTCCACCTCGCCGTACTATGCAACCAGGAGGTTGCACAATGTCAACCGACCGCATCGAGAAGCAAATCGAGATCGCCGCGCCCGTCTCCCGCGTCTGGCGCGCCCTCACCGATCACCGCGAGTTCGGCGCATGGTTCCGCGTCAACCTGGAAGCCCCCTTCGCCGTCGGCGAAGAAGCCCGCGGCCAAATCACCTGGCCCGGCTACGAACACCTCACCTGGCGCGCCGTCATCCAGCAAATCGACCCCGAGCAGTACTTCGCCTTCACCTGGCACCCCTACTTCGATCGACCCCAACGTCGATTACTCCGAAGAAGTCCCGACCCTCGTCGAATTCCGCCTCGAGCCCACCGCTTCCGGCGGCACGCTCCTGCGTCTCTCCGAATCCGGCTTCGACGACATCCCCGACGCCCGCCGCAGCGAAGCCTTCCTCCGCAACGACGGCGGCTGGACGCAGCAGATGACCAACATCCGTGACTATGTCGCGCAGCACCCATAACCGCGTCCGGCCGCAAGCGGCCGTCAATCGGGATGCGGACACCGAGGGCAGCCAGCACCTTTGCCGCCCTCGGCGATCCCACACGCCTGTCACTGCTCGCCAGGCTCAGCCGCGAGCAGCGGCAGTCCATCTCGCAGCTCGCGCACGATTCGCATCTCACGCGCCAGGCCATCACCAAGCACCTGCGCGTTCTCGAGCGCGCACGCATCGTCCGCTGCACGCCCGCCGGCCGCGAACGCCTCTACTCTCTCGACCCCGCACCTGTCCACGAGGTGCGCGATTATCTCGACCGCATCTCCGCCCAGTGGGATCAGGCTCTCGCCCGTCTCAAAATCTTCGTCGAAAACGACGCCCCAAGCTCAAAATGACCCCTGAAGATCACGCAGCAATTTTCAAATTGCTCGACCGCTACGCGTGGAGCCAGTATCAGTGCTTCCTTACGGAGCTGTTTCCTACCGTGGAAGACGAATCGCGGTACCACCTTTGTTTTCGCCCAATGGGCATCTGCAAAGATTCGACCCACCGCTATGCCTGCCGTTACTTAACGGTAGAACTCGCCGAACTGAAGACGTGTCGCAGGGAAAAGAAGCTCACAGACTCGATCGTCCGCTTCATGGACAGCGAGCTCTTATCGTTAATGCAGGAAATAAGAAAGGGGCCGTCGGAACACGGCCCCTAATTCTTCCTTGATCTGCGGTGTCGCCCTACTGCGCAGCAGCCGCCGGCGTGCTCCCGCAACTCGCCTCCACCGCCGTCTTCACCTGCTCGAACAGCGCATTCTTCGGCGCCTCGAGGCCGCCCTTCTGCGAGCGCTGCCACAGCGGAGACGTCAACGGTCCTCCGTCCGGCCGCTGATAGATCGCCAGAATGTCGTTCGCCGGCCCATGCGACCCGTTCGTCCCATTCGGATCGCCGTTCGACGCCGCGCTCATCTCATCGGGAACGCCGCCCACGCTGTTGCTCATGCCGCCCCGGCCCTGTCCGCCCGTCCGCCGCCACCCGGCGTCGGACTCATCCCGCTCCCATCCTGACTCATCCCGGCGTTCGGATTCGGCCGTCCCCCTCCGCCCCCAGGATTGCCGCCCGGGTTACCGCCCTCCGCCGTCGAGCGCCCCGCCTTCACCACAAAAATCAGATCCGCCTGCGATGGATCCTTCACCACCTCATACCGCTTCCAGTCGCCCAGATCGGCAATCAGCGCATTCGCTGCCGCGCGATCTGCCGGCGACACCTGCGGACCCTGCGGATCGCCGTTCACCGTCTGCACAAACACACTCTTCGCCTGGCAGAACTGCGGCGGTACTTCGTTCTTTTTGTTTTTAGCGTGTGCCCCAACTGCCATCCCGCCCAGCACAATCAGCGCAACCACTCCAGGGATTCTCATTGATCGCCCCATCTCCGTCACCTGTCGCAGAACAGCCCCGACAAAGGTCGACGCAAGAATACTCCCGCCCGCAGGCCGGCAGGAAAGAAGGCCAAACAAGTTTTCATTTGGAAACAGGCACGCGCTATGCAGCGCTACTGAGTCGCTACCAGCTACCAGCCACCGGCTACACGCTGTCTTTTAGTGCTTCCCCTTCGCCGTTGCAGCCACCGACAGCAGCACGTACCAAATGACGGAATAGAACAGAACGCCCGAACCGTCGAAAGCAAGAGTCCATCCGGCAGGCGGCGACGCGGGATCGGCGCCTGCATAGAAAAGGTGTGCCAGCAGCATCGACGGTTTAAACGCAATTTGGCCGATCATGTCCTTTGCCGGTCCCGGGTGCAGCCGCATCACGACCAGGCCGAATAGACCCATCGTGAACAGTCCCATCGTCACACTTCCCACAATCCGCATCCACCCCGACTGGCCCATCGTTCCTCTTCCTGTTCCCGCAATGGTATCCCACTTTCACCCTCTTGCCATCGCTCAAAACATGCAGTCGTCTCACCTGGAACCGAAGTAATCCTCCCTGATAGCAGCAGGTTTGTTCCACTCGTAACCGTTCCCCATCAACCCGCAGCGATCCGCCGCGAGGGAATTGTGGCCTGAACGGTTAATCTGCAGACGATTCGCTGAGCGCGGGAACCGCGGTTTTAGCTACAAACAGGAAACCAGAGTCCGTGGCAGCAATTTTCCGCAACCGGTCCCGCCTCAAAAGATAGTCGGAGCAAAGAACCCCACCATCACTCCGCAGCCCCGCCCTCCGGCTTCAGCAGCGGGAACAGAATCACATCCCGAATCGATCGCGCCCCGGTCAAAATCATCGTCAGCCGGTCGATGCCAATGCCCTCGCCCGCCGTCGGAGGCAGTCCATACGCCAGCGCCCGCACATAGTCCGCGTCCATCTCGTGCGCTTCCTCGTCGCCGCGCGCCTGCTCCGCCAGCTGCATCTCAAACCGCCGCCGCTGCTCCTCCGGATCGTTCAGTTCGCTGAACGCGTTGCCCAGCTCAAATCCGCCAATGTAGAACTCAAACCGCTCCACCCAGTCCGGCTCATCCGGCTTCTGCTTCGACAGAGGAGAAACCGCCAGCGGAAATTCATAAATAATCGTCGGCTGGATCAGGTGCGCTTCCGCGATCACCTCGAAAACATGTGCGATCACCGTACCGATCAACGCTCCGGTCACCAGATCCCGGCGCGCAATATGCAGGCCGCCCGCGATCTGATCGATGCGGCTCGCCTGCTCCGGCGCGCTCGCCTTGAATCCCCCGCTCGTCGCCGCACTGATCGCCCCATCCAGCAATAAAGAAAGCGCTGCCGCATCGGCGAAGCTCGCCATCGTCGGCTTCGCGCCAAACTCGCCTGGCCAAAATTCGATAATCGCTTCCCGCATCGTGAACCGGCGCCACCGGCCCAAATCAATCTCCGACCCCATTGAAGTGCGTAATCGTCGTGCCGTTCACTTCCCTGGCCACAAACGCGATCAGCTCCTCCGTCAGACTCCATCAGGTCGTGATAGTTCGCATACGCCTGGTAAAACTCCAGCATCGTGAACTCAGGATTGTGCTGCGTCGAGATCCCCTCATTGCGGAAATTCCGGTTGATCTCGTACACGCGATCGAATCCGCCCACCACCAGCCGCTTCAAATAAAGCTCCGGCGCAATCCGCAAAAACAAATCGATATCGAGCGTGTTGTGATGCGTCCGGAACGGCCGCGCCGCCGCCCCGCCCGCAATCGGCTGCATCATCGGCGTCTCCACCTCGATGTACCCGCGCCCATCAAAGAACGTCCGCATCGCCCGCAGCACCTGCGCCCGCTTCACAAACACATCGCGCACCGCAATTTCGTCCGGCCCGCCCTCGTTCAGCAGCGAATTCATGAACAGATCAACGTACCGCTGCCGGTAGCGCAGCTCCACGTCCGCCAGCCCGTGATACTTCTCCGGCAGCGCCATCAGCGCCTTTGCCAGAAACGTGATCGTCTCCACATGAATCGTCAGCTCGTTCGTGCGCGTCCGAAACAGATACCCGGTCACGCCAATGTGGTCGCCCATGTCCAGCAGCTTGTACCACTCGAACGCCTGATCGCCCACCGCATCCTTGCGGACGTAAATCTGCAGCCGCTGCCCATCCTGCTGCAGCGTCGCAAACCCGGCCTTGCCCTGTGCGCGAATCGCCATCAGCCGCCCCGCCACCGCCACCGGGACGCGTTCCGCTTCCAGTTGCTCGCCCGTCGTCGCGTCGTAAGCCGCGCGAATCTCCGGAATCGTCTTCAGCGGATGATCCGCCGGCGGCGCAAACGTGTTGGGATACCGCGCCTGCCCCAGCGCTTCAATCTGCTTCAGCTTTTCCTGGCGGAGCGCATATAGATTGCGCTCAAACTCAGAATCAAACACGGCGTCGCCTCAATTCGTTAGGTCTCATTCGAGTATAACGATGGCATCGCTCACAGATCGTCACCGGTAGGTCTTCTCGTCGCAGGAGGTGTATAACAGACCCGATACAAACCCCATCATGACGCCGATTCCCCCGACCCAAACACCTCGATCCCAAAACGCTCCGCCGGCGCACTCGGCGGCCTGGTCCGCGCCGAGCGCCTCATGCAGATCGCCTTCGTTCTCCCCACCGCCGTCGTCGTCGGCTGGCTCCTCGGCTACCTGCTCGACCACTGGCTCCACCAGCACTGGATCTTACCTGCCCGGCATCCTGCTCGGCTGCGTCGCCGGATTCGTCGAGGTCTTCCAGATCGTTAAGAAGAATGAGAAGGACCTCCAGTGACCCCCGAAACCGCTCCCGCCCGCACGTACCCACGACTGACCGACGCCTCGAGATCCATGCTCCGCCGCGCCCTGCGGACTGGTCCTCATTCTCACCCTGCTCCTGGCGGTCGGCTTTACCATCACCATGGGCTGGCCTTCCGGCCTTTTGGCCGCTCGTCGGCGGTGCCATTTCCTGGACCGGCATTCGCGAATGGCGCAGCCTCTCCCATCGTCGTTTTCGCCCGCATGGACTACGCAGCTGCCGCCCCGCCCCATCGGTCGCACTTTGGTGATGTTTTTCCTCCGCCTCGGCCTCGTCGCCGCGGTTCTCTATGTTAGTCTAAGATGTTTGAACGGTACTGTTTACGCGCTGATTGCGGGCATTGGACTGGCAGTTGTCGCCCTCTCCTTTGAAGCCCTGCGCATCCTTCGCGGTTAACCATTTCCGCACACCAGGTTTTCTAGGATCCCAGTTCATGCTGGCCTGGCTCGAATTCATTACCCGACTCCTGAATCACTGGTTTGCCGCGCCCGTCGATGCGCTGCTCTCCGCTGCTCCACATCCAGCCCGACCACCCATCGCATCCCATCAACAACACGCTCACCCTGGAGCTGCTCGTCTTCGCCGGGCTCGTTCTCTTCTTCCTCATCGTTCGCGCCAGCCTCAGCGTCGAAAAGCCCGGCAGCGCGCAGCATGTCGCCGAGCTCGTCCACGAGTTCGTCAGCGGCCAGGCCGATCAGGTCATGGGTCACGGAAATGAACCATTCCTGCCCGTCCTCACCTGCTTGCTGCTCTTCATCCTGCTCTGCAATCTGCTCGGTCTCTTTCCCGGCATCGATACCCCTACCGCCAATCCGGTCGTTCCTCTCGGCCTCGCCGTTTGCGCCTTCGTCTACTACAACTGGAACGGCCTTCGCGCTGCAGGGCTCGGTTCGGCTACGCGAAGCACTTCATGGGACCGGTCTGGTGGCTCTCGCCTGCTGCTCTTCCCCATTGAGATCATTTCCCATCTCGCCCGCATCATGTCGCTCACCATCCGTCTTTACGCCAACATGTTTGCGAGCGATCTCATTACGCTCATCTTCTTTTCCGGGCTCCCTCTGCTCGTTCCCATGGTCGGCCTCGGCCTGCACCTGTTCGTCGCCGTCATTCAGGCGTACATTTTCATGCTCCTGAACATGATTTACCTCGCGGAAGCCACCGCGCATCCGGAGCACCACTAACAGAATTTTCCGCCGGAGCATCGCTTCCACTCCGGCTTGGAAACCGCCGTTCAGCGTGAGGGGGCCAGCACGGTGAGCCTCAACCACCCACTGGCGGCATATCTTACGGAAGCTGGAGAATCACACAATGCGTAAGCTACAGTACTTCTTCATGACCCTGGCCGCCCTCTGCATGGCGACCCCCGCGTTCGCGCAGTCCACCGGCGGCAGCCCCGCCGCCAGCTGGGTTCCCATCGGCGCCGGCATCGGCATGGCCATCGCCTCCGGCCTTTGCGGCCTCGGACAGGGCCGCGCCACCGCCTCCGCCACCGAAGCCCTCGCCCGCAATCCGGGCGCCCGCGCCGGCATCCACACCCTGCTCGTGCTCGGCCTGGCCTTCATGGAGTCCCTCGCCCTCTTCACCCTCGTCATCATCATCGTCAAGGTGAAAGCGTAACTCCAGCTCCGCTGTCTCAACAGCAAAAACTCCCTGCCGTCTCGAACGGCAGGGAGTTTTTCGTTAAAAGGGCTGCTTACTGCTGCAGGCTCTTGAGGTAGTTCGTCAGGTTCGCGATCCGCTGATGCTCCTGCATGTCGGACGCTGGATGCCCCCGATCCAGACTGCGCAGCGCAGGACCCCATACCGGCATGTCCTTCGTTCCGTGTGCGCTCGTTTCTGTTCCAAACTGCAGTACGGCATAGATATGCGTGCCAGGAAATTTCCCGCCATTCTCTTTTGCCAGTTGCACCAGATTCGGTCGGCTGTACCTTCAGAGCGACGGCGGCCGGTCCATTGCCTCGGCCATCCGCTCCATGGCATACCGCGCAATACGTGGTGTACATCTGTTTCCCGGATGCCGGCGATGTCTGCTGTAACCGGCACTTGTTTCACTTGCTGTAGTTGTCTGGGCTATTCCGAAAGCAGCGGTGGCCAACAGCCCCGCCACGAATGCGACGTGGATTCGATTCGGCATAATAACCCTCCTTTCCGGGAACTAATCCTCTGCCGCCGCCTGCACCGTTGTATGTGATGGCGGGCACATGGACACTCCTCGGTAACCGCGAAAACACACGCAAAATGTCTTTGTTTGGGAATCGAACAGTCCTGCAAAGCGGTCCGCCCTCAAACCCGCTGCGTCCGCCACCGTCCCCGCCGGAACATCACCAGGCTGGCCACCGCAATCGAGCTCTCCGCGATCACGACCGCCAAAAATGCGCCCTTCTTCCCGCAAATGGAAGCCATGCGCCAGCCACCACGCCAGCGGCAGCTCGAACACCCAAAATCCAAAGAAGTAGACGAACGTCGGCGTCAGCGTATCGCCCGCTCCATTGAACGCCTGCAGCGTCACCATCACCCACGCAAACGCAATGTTGCCGCAGCTAAACGTGCGCAGCGCCTTCGCGCGCCAATCGCGAATCACCACCGGATCGCTCACAAATATCCGAATCACCGGGTCGGCAAACACGAAGAAGAACACCCCCAGCGCCGCCAGAAACACCATGGTGTAGACGCCCGTCCGCCAAACCGCCTGCTCTGCGCGATCCGGCCGCGCCGCTCCCAGATTCTGCCCCACCAGCGTCGCCGCCGCATTGCTCAATCCCCACGCCGGCAGAATAAAGAACGCCACGATGCGCATCGCCACCGTGTAGCCCGCGACCGCCGGCGCGCCGAAGATCGCCACAATCCGCACCAGCCCGATCCAGCTCGCATTCGCAATCGCGAATTGCAGAATGCCCGCCCAGCGATATCCGCAGCAGCCTCCAAAACACCCGCAGATTCAGCCGCAGATGCCGCACCAGCACGTGAATGCGCTCCGTCCCCCGCATCAGCCGCCAAAACTGATACAGCACGCCGATGCTCCGCCCCGTGAACGTCGCCAGCGCCGCGCCGGTCACGCCCAGATGCGGAAACGGCCCCAGCCCAAAAATCAGGCACGGATCCAGCACCAGATTGATGATGTTCGAAACCCACAGCAGCCGCATCGCAATCGCCGCATCGCCCGCTCCGCGAAAAATCGCGTTGTTCAGAAACAGCATGATGATCGCGCCGCACCCGCCCAGCGCAATCCGCGCATAGCCCGAACCCATCGCGACGATCGCCGGCGTCGCGCCCATCAGTCGTCAAAACCCGTGGCGCAAAAATCCACGCCGGAATCCCCAGCCCCACCGAAATGATCAGCCCCAGCACCACCGCCTGCACCGCGGCAATCGCGGCATCCTCCGGATCCTTCTCGCCAATCCGCCGCGCCACCATCGCCGTCGTCGACAGCGACAGCCCCAGCCCAATCGCAAACGCCAGCGCCAGCATCGCCTCCGTCAGCCCCACCGTCGCCACCGCATCCGCGCCCAGCCGCCCCACCCAAAACGTATCGACCACCGCAAACAGCGACTCCAGGCACATCTCCAGCACCATCGGAATCGCCAGCAGCAGAATCGATCGATTCAGATCGCCGCTGGTGAAATCCTGGTGCGACCCGCGCAGCGCATCGCGCACGGAAGCCCAAAATCCCGGCTGGCGTCTCGGACTGAGTCGGCACATTCATCGGTCCAACGAGTGTATCGGATACCCACCAGACCCCAATACACGGTCCTTTGGCGCTCTCCTGCGCTATCCTTCTGCCATGCGGAAATTCTGCGCTCCCACCCTGCTGGCCCTCTGCCTCTGTTCCGTCTCGCTGGCCCACGCCGCCGACGATCACTTCCCCTCCAACGAAGACCTGCGTCACGTGCGCTCCCTCTCGCAGCCGCGCCTCTCCCCCGACGGCCACAGCGTTCTCGTCCAGATCACCGACTCCACCGCCGACGGCGCGAAGACGCACATCTGGCTCGTCGACGTCCAGCAGAACACCGCGCGCCAGCTCACCTTCACGCCCGCCTCTGAAAAGCGCGGCGAATCCAGCGCTGAGTGGATGCCCGACGGCAGCGCCATCCTCTTCGTCGCCCATCGCGGCGAACACACGCAGCTCTATCGAACTGCCCATGAACGGCGGCGAAGCGCATCCCTTCGAATAAAACTCGCTCCCGCCCGTCGACGAATCCACCCGCGCCCGGCGCCATCCCGCCCGCATCCGGCACGCCGGCCACACCCGCCAAACCCGAGCCCATCGAGTGTGACGTCCAGCGCTACTTCATCGCGCCCGACGGCCGCACCATCGCCATCCTCGTCCACGATCCTGAAACGCCCGGCGAGAAAAAAGAGCAGGACGCCAAAGCCGACGCCGTCTGGGTCGATCACGATCCCCACGCCTCGCGCCTCTACCTCCTCGATCCCGCCACCGGCAAAATCACCCCCACCGCCGTTCCGCCGGACGTCGAGCACGTTGCCTGGGCCCCGCAAAGCGATCGCCTCCTCGCCATCGCCGAAGGCATGAACGACGCCGGCGATGTCGCGCCCGACGCCACCGTCTGGACCGTCTCCGTCAGCGATCCTGCGCACCCCACGCAAATCAAAGCCGCTCCCGCATACCATCGGCGCAGCCTCCTGGTCGCACGACGCTGCCAGCATCTACTTCCTCGCGCAAAGCCAGATCGACGCCCCGCCCGGCTACGAAGACCTCTACCAGCTCGGCCTTCCTGAATCCACCCCGCACGACCTCAGCGCGGATTTCAAAGGCAGCATGGGCCACGACGTCCCCCTCGCCGTCGGCGACAGCGTCCTTGAACCGGTCGAAACCGGCACCCGCACCACCGTCATGCGTTTCACCGCCAACCGCCGCGAGCCACTCACCTTCGCCACCTCCACCGTCAATCAGCTCAACACCAATCACAACCAGTCCGCCTGGGTCTGGATCGGCTCCTCCGGCAATCAACTCCCCACGCTCTACTACGCAGACAAGCTCGGCGAAAACGCGAAAGCTCTCAACACGCCCAGCCTCCTGCCCGCCCCGTGGACGCAAATCGAACCGCAGGTCGTCTCCTGGAAGAGCGACAACTTCACCATCGAAGGCCTGCTCTACCTCCCGCCGCAAGCCGCCAACCAAAAAGTCCCGCTCATCGTCGACGTCCACGGCGGACCCACCGGCGCCTTTGAAGATTCGTGGGCCGCCTACACAGAATTTCTCCTCGGCCACGGCTGGGCCATCCTCCGCCCCAACCCGCGCGGCAGCACCGGCTACGGCGCAGCCTTCGCCGCGGCCAATAAGAACGACCTCGGCGGGGGCGACTATCGCGACATCATGGCCGGCGTCGATTCCGTCATCGCCCGCTTCCCCATCGATCCCAACAAACTCGCCCTCATGGGCTACAGCTACGGCGGCGAAATGGCCGGCTTCGTCGAAGGCCAGACCGATCGCTTCAAAGCCATCATCAGCGGCGCGCCCGTCATCGATCAGGAAAGCGAGTACGGCACCGAATCCGGCTCCTGGTACGACCGCTGGTTCTATAACGGATACCCCTGGGAGCACGCCGCCGACGCCTGGCGTCAAAGCCCGCTCGCCAACGCCTCCCACGCGAAGACGCCCTTCATGCTGCTCCAGGGCGAAAGCGACCGCACCGATCCCTTAGGCCAGAGCGAAGAAATGTATCGCGCCCTCCGCCAAAAAGGCGTCCCCGTCGATCTCATCCAATATCCGCGCGAAGACCACGGCCCCTTAGCCGGAGGCATCTTCGGAGCCCCCAGCCCCGAACCCTGGCACGGCTTCGACGGCCGCCAGCGCATAGTCGACTTCCTCAACAAAGCGTTTGCGCAATAACCCTCAGACGCTTTCGTGCTGATATTGAGCTTCGCGCGACCTAAGAACCTACCACTGCGCATTCGTGCAACGCATGAGGTGCTATTTCCGCATAGCCGGTGACACCACCACCAACCTCACCCACCCCCCGGGCTGTCATCCTGAGAAGCGACGCGACAAAGGATCCGCAGTTGCTTTTGCCTTTAAGCTGTCATCCTGAGGAGCGCAGCGACGAAGGATCCGCGGTTGCAGTGTTCAGATACCCACTGCACCCCTCCGTCAGCAGATAAGCCAAAGCAAGCAGGAAGCACCCCCATCCTCAGCCCTGCCTAAATTAGCTGTCATCCACAGGAACGAAGAGAGGATGGATTTGCGGTTGTTCTTCACGGTCGTTCGTTCCGAACTGCCGCCGGGTGCCCATATCTGCCGGCTTTTGGCAGATGTGGGCTCGCGCGAGAGCGCCCGCCTTTGTCTCAGCCTGCGGACCACCTGACTTCTTGCGTCAGGGCATGCCTTCGCAGCTCGCAGAAAATCCAGGCAGGTGCGGGATTCATCCCTCGCACTGTTGCGGCGTCCATCTTGCCTTCGCGCTACAATTCACGCGACTCAATCAAAACTATCTAAGCCCGGCTTGCTACTGTGATTTTCCGATTGAAGGGCGGCCACGCATCGACCTTTGCCTTGACGGCGATCCTGTTCGCTACGGTTCCCGTTCTCTGGAGCCGACGTCGCGCCCATCAATGCGAGTGCCAAAGATCGATGGGGATGAGCACCAGGTACAGCACGATTCCCAGACACCCCATGACGGTGAAAAGCCAGCCAGCCGCCTTGCACCATGCCATCCCAAATTACTTACCAAAAGCCGGCTCAGCCCCGAAGGTGAAAGCACGCAAGGCACGCTCAGGAGCGCGGACCATAAACCACCCAAAGCGCGCCGCTGCGGCGGCGAAAACGAGCATCAGAGCGTGCGCAGCGACGGCTTGCATAGAGACGATCCTGGATGAATTCTTCGAACCCCTAAATCAGCACCTGCTGCGCCGCATCCCCCACCGGCACCGTAGCAAAATGCAGATCCGGCAAGTCCTCCACCGCCCGACGCAACGACTGCTCCCACCGCCCGTGAATCGTCTGCAGCTCCGCATCGCCATAATTGAACTTGCGATAGCAATCCAGCAGCAACGAATCCCGCCGGTACAGCAGCATCTCAATCGGCGGCCCAATCGCCCCGTTCGACCGCATCGTCGCGTCAAACGACAGCAGCGCGTACTTCGCCGCCACCATCAGGCTGGTCTGAGTCGTACACCACGCCGCGATCCAGTAGCGGCCGCCCGTACTTGTATTCGCCCAGTTGCAGAAACGGCGACTCTTCCGTCGCGGCGATCGGATTCCCCTGCGGATAAATCATGTACAAGCCCGGCTCTTCGCCCCGCACCTGCCCGCCCAGCAGCAAATGCACGTTGAACGAATAGTTGTCGCGCTCCAGCGCCGCCCGGTCCAGGTCCGCCACCTGCCGCACGCAATCGCCCAGCTCCCGCGCCGCCTCGTACAGCGACCGCGCCCGCGCCATGCCTTCGCCGGCCGTAAAGCTCGCCCGCGCCAAACTCAGCACTGACTGGCTCAGCGACAGGCTCCCGCTCGTCAGCACCACAAACGCCCGCTCCCCCGCCTGGCTGAACGTGTGCATCTTGCGCGCAATGTTTAGATCGTCGAATCCCGCGTTCGTGCGCGAATCCGATGCCATTACCAGGCCTTCCTGTGTCATGATGCCGAGACAGTAGGTCATTGTGAGCGGTAAAACTCCCGTCGGTTGGACGTGCCGATATGCCATTGTGACAGCTTTCTGCTGTCGGTCAACGCCATTCGACCAACACCTGCGGATTCCGCTACATCCTAAGAGCACCGTGGAGGGTTGATGCTTCTTCGTCTGGGCTATGACATGGTGTTTGACGTTCCGGAACCCGCCGCCTGCGTGGCGCAGCTGCGCGTCCATACCTCGCGCGTCCCCGATCTCCGCACCCCCGACCAGGTCCACGTCGAGCCTTCCATCCCCGTTGAGGACTACACCGACTCCTTCGGCAATCTCTGCACCCGTTTTCTCGCGCCCGCCGGAACCCTCCGCCTGACCAACTCCATCCTGCTCGAAGATCCCGGCCTCCCCGATCCCATCAACCCGCGCGCCCTCGCCCACCCCATCGCCGAGCTGCCCCACGATGTCCTCCGTTACCTGCTTCCCAGCCGCTACTGCGAAGTCGATTCCCTCGCCGGCGCCGCCTTCGATCTCTTCGGCTACACCACCAGCGGCTGGGAACGCGCCGCCGCCGTCTGCTCCTGGGTCTACACCAAAGTGCTCTTCGGCTATCAATTCGCGCGTCCCACCAAAACCGCACTCGACGTCTTCACCGAGCGCCAGGGCGTCTGCCGCGACTTCCAGCACCTCGCCATCACCTTCTGCCGCGCCCTCGGCATCCCCGCCCGCTACGTCGCCGGCTATCTCGGCGACATCGGCGTTCCCCCCTCCGGCCCCATGGACTTCAGCGCCTGGTTCGAGGTCTATCTCGAAAATCGCTGGTGGACCTTCGACGCCCGCCACAACGCGCCCCGCATCGGACGCGTCCTCATGGCCACCGGCCGCGACGCCGCCGACGTCGCCTTCTTCACCTCCTTCGGCGCAGCCCATCTGAAAAGCTTCTTAGTGGTTTCCGACGAAGTCCCCCCCGAAACCGCCAAACAAACCACCGCCCCGGCAAAATAATCCGACTCGCGTCTCGCCTGAACAGCTCGTACCCGCGTCGCAAAACACGCCTACAATGTCTCCAACGGTCCAAATGCAATGTCGCAGTACGACGAATTTGCCGCCAACTACCACTGGCTCTACTCGGACTCTGTTCTCTCAGGCAGGCATTACGTTGACGAGCACCAGGACCTTCTAAAAGAAGCCGGCCCAACAGCACGCATCCTCGATTGCTCCTGTGGAATCGGAACCCTCCCCATAGCGCTGGCGAAACTTGGTTATCAAGTCAGTGGCTCGGATGGCAGCCCAGGCATGATCGAGCAAGCGAGCCTTGCCGCCACAAACGCCAACGTGGACATCCCGTTCCAGTGCTCTGCCTGGGAGGCTCTGCCCGCAGCCTTCTCCGATCGCTTTGATCTGGTTTTCTGTCTCGGCAATTCCCTCGGCCACACCCGCACCGGCGAAGAAATGGTGCGGTCACTGCAGGGCATACGCGCCGTTCTCCGCAGCGGCGGCAAACTCGTCCTCGACTCTCGCAACTGGGACCAGATCCGGAAACACAAAACACGTTTCACGCCCTACCAGTGGCGAGAGCGCGCCGGGCAGCGGTGTTTGCCCATCTATGTTTGGACTTTTCCGGAACGGTTCGAAGACCCGCACACCATCGATGTGCTCCTGGTCTTTGATGCTGATGGAAAGGTGTCGACCCGGTCCCACCCGATTGTCTACTATCCATTTCACTTCGAAGAGTTGATCGAACGCCTGAGGTGTGCTGGCTTCACGGATTTTCAGACCAGGTTCAGCGAAAGCCGCGAGGGTTACCGGGTAATCGCATCGTAGACGCCCACGGTCGATGAGTGCCGAGCTTCCAATGCACGCAATTGACCCCGCAACATCCGCTCCGTAAACTGCCCCCCAGGAACCCAACATGGAAATCCGCGCCTCATTCACCACAGCCGAGCTGCGCGAAGTCGCGCGCCTCTCCCGCTCCCGCTCCTTCTGGCTCCGCTTTATCGCCGTCAACTTGTATGCGACTCTGCTCGCCGTCGGACTCATCGTCGTCGCCTCCAACGCTGCAATCCATCACCAACCGATTCTGTGGAAGCAGTTCCTCATTGTCCTGGCGGTCGTCGTCGCTCTCTACGCCTTCAGCTGGTTCCGCTACACCCGCAAACTCTCACGGCTCGCAGCCCGCTCTGCCTCTCGCAATCGAACCGCGACTCTCGAGTCCGACGGCATCCACACCCAGGCGGAATCCGGCGCCACCGCCTTCGTCCCATGGAAAGGCTTCAACCGCTGTCAGGAAGGAAAATTGATTTTTCTGCTCAAAGGGAAAAACGCCACCATGGCCATCCCCTGCGATGACATGAATCGCGACATGCTCCGCAACTACCTGCGCAGCAACGTCGCCACTAACCTGCTCGAATAGCGCTCGGGAACTACGCTTTCCCGCCCGCGCTCTCCAGCTTCGCCTCCGCCTCAGCGATCACTGCGTTGGCCTGCTCGTACTTCTCCGCATCTTCCCCGGCCTCGTTCCACATCTGCTCGCCGCGCTGCAACTGCTCCTGCGCCGCGCCCGTGTCGATCTCTTCCGGCTTCTGTGCGGTCTCCGCCAAAATCGTCACCCGGTCCGGCAGCACTTCCACAAATCCACGAGCCACGCTGTAGCGCTGTTCCCCGCCTTCGCCGCCGTGCAGGCGCACTTCCCCCGCTCCAATTTCTGAGAGCAGAGGAGCATGCCCGTACAGCACCTCGAAGTACCCGTTCTTCCCGGGCACCTCCACCGCATCCGCCGTCTGCATCCACGAGGATGCGATCAGGGACCACCAACCGCACTTTCAGCTTGACCGTCTGCCATGGCTACTTGTTGACCGCTTTCATCTTCTCGGCTTCTTCCAGCACTTCTTCAATCGTGCCGCGCATGTAGAACGCCTGCTCCGGCACATCGTCGTGCTTGCCTTCAATCACTTCCTTGAAGCTCCGCACCGTGTCCGCAACTTTGCAGTAGCGGCCCGGAATGCCCGTGAACTGCTCGGCCACCGCGAACGGCTGCGACAGGAATTTCTGCACCTTGCGGGCCCGCGATACCGTGATCTTGTCCTCTTCCGAAAGTTCGTCGATGCCCAGAATCGCGATGATGTCCTGCAGATCCTTGTACCGCTGCAGAATCCTCTTCACGCCCTGCGCCACGTCGTAGTGCTCCTGCCCAACCACGCGCGGCGTCAGAATGCGCGAAGTCGAAGCCAGCGGATCGACGGCGGGATAAATACCCAGCTCCGACAGCGGCCGCGAAAGCACAGTCGTCGCATCGAGGTGAGCAAACGTCGTCGCCGGAGCCGGATCGGTCAAATCGTCGGCAGGCACATACACCGCCTGCACCGACGTCACAGAACCGCGCTTCGTCGACGTGATGCGCTCCTGCAGCTCGCCCATTTCCGTCGCCAGGTTCGGCTGGTAACCCACCGCCGAAGGCATGCGGCCCAGCAGCGTCGAAACTTCCGACCCCGCCTGCGTGAACCGGAAAATGTTGTCGATAAACAGCAGCGTGTCCGAGCCCTCTTCGTCGCGGAAGTACTCGGCCACCGTCAGCGCCGTCAGCGCCACGCGCAGACGCGCGCCTGGCGGCTCGGTCATCTGGCCGTAAATCAGCGCGGCCTTCGACTTCGGCAGATCCTTCAGATTGATGACGCCCGACTCCTGCATCTCCAGCCAAAGGTCGTTGCCTTCACGGGTCCGCTCGCCCACGCCGGCAAACACGGAGAAACCGCCGTGCTTGGTCGCGACGTTGTTGATGAGCTCCATGATGACGACGGTCTTGCCCACGCCCGCGCCGCCGAACAGGCCGGTCTTGCCGCCCTTCAGGAACGGCTGGATCAGATCGATGACCTTGATCGCCGGTCTCGAACATCTCCTCGCGCGTCGACTGCTCGTCGAACGCCGGCGCCGGACGATGAATCGGCATCCGCTTCGTCGCGTTCACCGGACCCAGCTCGTCCACCGGCTCGCCGATCACGTTGAGCACCCGACCCAGCGTCGCGCGGCCCACCGGCGCCGAAATCGGGCCGCCCTGGTCGATGGCTTTCATGCCGCGCACCATGCCTTCGGTCGCTTCCATCGCCACGCAGCGCACGCGGCCTTCGCCCAGGTGCTGCTCCACTTCGAGGATGACGTTGATCGGTGTCGGAACGGTGAACCCGTCGCTCACCACGCGCAACGCCTGATAAATCGGCGGCATCGTCGCTTCTTCAAACTGCACGTCGACCGCCGGACCGGAAATCTGTACCACTCTGCCGATGTTTTCTGCCATAAATCTTTCGTCGCCTTAAATTGCGGCTGCGCCGCTCACAATTTCGATAATTTCTTTCGTGATCGCCGCCTGACGCACCCTGTTCATGGTCAGTGTCAGCGAATCGATCATGTCCGAAGCATTGTTCGTTGCCGAATCCATCGCCGTCATGCGCGCTGCATGCTCCGCCGCCATCGATTCCAGCGTCGCGTGATACATCTGCGACGTCACATACCGCGGCAGCACATCCGCAAATATCTCCTGCGGCGGCTGCTCGTAGATGTAATCCACTTCCGCCGTGCCGAAGTGCTGCGACTCTTCTTCCAGCTGCTTCTGCGCCGCTTCCGCTTCCTGCGGATACAGGCTCACGCCCGCCGACAACGCCGCTTCCGCCGCCCGCTCGCGCTCTTCCGTCGTCGGCTCGTGCGCCTCGGCAATCTGCTGCTTGCCAATCTCGACGATCGGCAGCACCTTCTCCACCACCACGCGCTGCTGGATCACCGACTTGAATTCGTTGTAGACCAGATACACCGCGTCGATCTCTTCATGCGTGTACTTCGCCACAATCTCTTCCGTCATCTCGCGCACGCGGTCGTAGTTCACCGTCGCCAGCACCGCCGCCGGATCGCCGAATCACCTCAATCGCGCTGCCACGCTGCCGCTCCGGCCGCGTATGCTCTTCCGTCGCCTCGGCAAACTGCGCTGCCGGATACCGCCGCCGGAACAAATCCCGGCCCTTGCGGCCCATCGTTTCAATGTCGATTTCCTTGTCGCTGTTTTGCCGAATGAAATTCGCCGCAGCCTTGAAAATGTTCGTGTTGAACGCGCCCGCAAATCCCTTGTCGCCCGAAACCACCACCAGCAAAATGCGCTTCTCCGGCCGCGTCAGCAGCAGCGGACTCCGCACTTCTCCGGTCTCCGGATCGAAAATCTCCGCGCGCCGCTTCAGCGATTCGAGCACGCTCGCCAGCATCGACGCATACGGACGCGCCGACACCGCGCGATCCTGCGCCCGCCGCAGTTTCGCCGCCGAGACCATCTTCATGGCCTTCGTGATCTGCCGCGTGTTCTTCACGCTGCGGATGCGCCGCCGTAAATCGAGAACGTTCGCCATGGTCTTCTAGTGCGCCGCTCCTGCGGGTTGGGCCTTCTTTTCCGGCCCTTTTTTCGAGTCAGTCTTCGTGTCTGTTTTTCCCTGCGTCCGCCGCCTGCTTTCGGCTTTGCTTCCTCGTGCTCGGCTACAAAGTTCGCCTTGTATTCCTTCAGCGCCGCGTGAATGCGTCCCCGCAAATCGTCGTCCAGCGCCTTCTTCGTCGCGATGTCGCTCAGCAACTGCGACTGCGCCGAGTCGAGATATGAGTAGAGCCCGTCCTCGAACGCCCGAATCTGATCCACCTTCAGCGTCATCCAGGTAGCCCTGCGTTCCGGCAAACAGAATCATCACCTGCTTCTCCGCCGGCAGCGGATGGAACTGCGGCTGCTTCAGCAACTCGGTCAGCCGCTGGCCGCGGTTCAGCTGGTTCTGCGTCACCTTGTCCAGATCGCTGCCGAACTGCGCAAAGGCCGCCAGCTCGCGATACTGCGCCAGATCGAGCTTCAGCGTCGAACCCACCTGCTTGATCGCCTTGATCGCCGCCGAGAATCCTACGCGCGAAACCGACAATCCCACGTTCACCGCCGGACGAACGCCCGAGTTGAACAAATCCGTCTCGAGGAAGATCTGTCCGTCGGTAATCGAAATGACGTTCGTCGGAATGTATGCCGAAACGTCGCCCGCCTGCGTCTCAATAATCGGCAGCGCCGTCAGCGATCCGCCGCCCAGCTTGTCGCTCACCTTCGACGCGCGCTCCAGCAAACGCGAGTGGAGATAGAAACACGTCGCCCGGATACGCTTCGCGGCCCGGAGGACGCCGCAGCAGCAACGAAATTTCGCGGTACGCAATCGCGTGCTTCGAAAGATCGTCGTAGATCACCAGCGCATGCTTGCCCCTGTCGCGGAAATACTCGCCGATCGCGCACGCCGCATACGGCGCCAGATACAGCATCGGAGCCGGCTCCGACGCCGTCGCTGCCACCACAATCGTGTGGCCCATCGCGCCGTTCTCTTCGAGCGTCTGCACCACCTGCGCTACCGACGACCGCTTCTGCCCAATCGCGCAGTAGATGCAAATCAAATCGTTCTTCTGGTTGTTGATGATCGTGTCCAGCGCCACCGCCGTCTTGCCGGTCTGCCGGTCGCCGATAATCAACTCGCGCTGTCCGCGGCCAATCGGAATCATCGAGTCGATGGCCTTCAGTCCCGTCATCATCGGCTCGCGCACCGGCTGCCGGTCGATTACGCCCGGCGCCAGCCGCTCCACCGGCAGCATGTCCGTCGTCGCAATCGGACCTTTGTCGTCAATCGGCTGACCCAGCGCATTCACCACGCGGCCGATCATTGCCTCGCCCACCGGCACGCTCAGAATCTTACCCGTGCGCTTCACCTGGTCGCCTTCGCGCACCTCGGTGTAGTCGCCCAGCAGCACGGAGCCCACCTGATCCTCTTCGAGGCTCATCGCCAGTCCCGCAATGCCGTGCGGAAATTCCAGCAGTTCGCCCGCCATCACCTTGTCGAGCCCATGCAGCCGCGCGATCCCGTCGCCCAGCGTAATCACGGTCCCAACTTCGTCGACGCGCATCTTCGCGTCGTAGTTTGCAATCTGCTCCTTCAGGAGCGCTGTAATCTCGTCTGCTTTAATCTGCGCCATGCTGTCTTTGTCCTAATCTTCCGCCTAAACTTCTAATGTCTCTACCGCTCTTCGCTAACCGGTCTTTAGCTAACCGCTTTTTAGCTAACCGGCCTTGAGCTGACCGCTTCTCAGCTTCCCACCAGCTCTTCCCGCAACCGCTCCAGCCGTCCGCGCACCGATCCGTCGTAAACCGTGCTTCCCACCTGCACAATAGCGCCGCCAATCAGAGCGCTGTCTTCTTCAAACTGCGCTTCCACGGTGCCTCCGGTCATGCCGGCAATCTGCTTTTCCAAATCGCGCCGCTCCTGCTCGTCCAACGGCCGTGCCGAGATCACTTTCGCCTCGGAAATTCCCAAACGCCGGTTCACTTCCCGGCGATACTCCGCCACCACATCGTCGAACCCGGCAATCCGGTCGTTCCGGATCAGCACCGCAATCAAATTCCGCGTCGGCTGCGCCATCCCCAGCTTCGCGTTCAGCTTGTCCAGAAACGCAACCTTCTGCACCGCCGGAAATGAAGGATCCAGGAAAAATTCCCGCAGCGGCCGGCTCTCGTGCCACGCAGCCGCAAAATCTTCCAGCTGCTTCTGCGCCTCTTTCGCGTTCAAATGCGTCTCAAACACCACATCGGCGTAAGCCTGCGCGTAGCGGGATGCAAAGCGTGCCATCTATGCCTTCCCTCCGCCCAGGCCCTGGCTGAAGTCTTTTACCAGTGCCCGGTCCGTCTCCGACGAAAGCTGCATCTTCCGCATCGCCTGGTCGATCGCCAAATCCGCCGCAAATTTCTTCAGCTCGCGTTGTGCCGCTGCCTGCGCTGCGCCAATCTCCTGCTCCGCCGACGCCACAATCCGCTCGCGCTCCGCTTCCAGCGCCGCCGCAATCCGCTTCTCGTCCTCGACAGAATCCTTCTCCGCCTGCACGCGAATCGCTTCAATCTCCGTGTCCAGCCGCGAAAGCCGTACTTCCACCTCAGCCAGCCTGCGGTTCGCGTCTTCCGTCGCCGCATGCGCCTCGGTCAGTTCCTTCTGCAACTGCGCCGAGCGCTTCCGGAAAACCCCCGGCAATATCTTCCCCAGTACTACCACCAGCACCAGAATCAGAACTCCGGAGTTGAAATCCTCAGAAATCTGCGCGAAGGTCTCCGTCTTCATGTGCAGCAAATGCGCAATTCCCTGCACGATCGACGAGTGCCGGTACTCCTCCGTCTCCGCATGCGGATCAGGAGCGTCCATATGATTTTCGTTGGGCACCGGCGCCTGCACATGTCCAGCCTGCTGCGGCTGTCCGGCTTCCTGCGCATGTAAACGCAGACCGCCGGGCGTCATCAGCAAACCCGCCACCAGCATCAAACTCAAAAATCGCAGCGCTTTCTTCAACGGGAATTCTCCGCAGCCGCTTTGGGAAGAATC
This sequence comes from uncultured Acidobacteriaceae bacterium, assembly GCA_963817165.1. Classification (GTDB taxonomy): domain Bacteria; phylum Acidobacteriota; class Terriglobia; order Terriglobales; family Acidobacteriaceae; genus Palsa-343. The sequence goes on from CAWFNL010000027.1 coordinate 67,207, forward strand.
GCCGCCAGCACCTGTGCGGCCAGCTGCCCCGCCGAGACTTCAATCTGCTTCTTCGCTTCGCCCGCCTGCGCTTCCAGCGCCGTCCGCGCCTCATGCACCCGCTGCTGCGCCGTTAACCGCGCTGCCGCCAGCGTGCTTTCCCGCTCTGCGTTGCGTTGCTGCAGCTTCTGCTCGCGCCGCCGGAATATCTCGCCCCGCGCAGCCCGCAGTTTTGCCTCATATTCCTGAGTGCGCGCATCCGCCGCCGCAATCGCCAAACGCGACTTCTCCATCGCGCCCCTGGTCCGCTCCCGCCGCTCGCCCAGCACCTTCATCAGTGGGCCGAACAAAATAAAGCGGTACGCCACAACCAGCACAATAAAAATAATCAGCGTCGGAATCGCACCAATCGCTAATGCTTCGAGTTGACGCAGTAATTCATCCATGAGATCGACCGGCGTAAGCTGTCGGGAACAATTAGAAGGGCTTCGGTGGAACCTTTGGTTTTAACAGACGTAAAAATTGAGTGTCAAATGACGAAAGGCACTTACCAGTGGGCACCAGAGCGTATCGTCCATAATTCTGATACTGCCGGTTTCATCTCCTGAAAGCGGATTCCGTGCGGAACACCGAATTCTTGCTGGCTGAGCCCGTATTTCCTTGACCCAGCGGCTTTCCGGCGTAAACTGAGAATACCACCTCGACCCGGTTCAGGGTCGGCGAGCCGGATAAGCGGAGTTCCCACCACTCCCTCATCCGGCTTGTTTATTTCCCGGCTGTTTTTCTGCCCGCGTCGCTCCCAGCCACCACGGCCATCTTCCTGAATCGCCGATACCGTCCCAGCAGCGATGCCGGCCCCGCAATCGTCATCCGCACCAGATTTCCCTCATACACCCGGTCCCGAATCACCGCGCCCGCCTCCAGCGCCGCCAGCGCCGTCCCCTCCGACTGCGGAATCTGAAAATGCCCCTCGATCACCGGATCCTTCATCAGTTCCAGATCGATCCGCTCCATCAGCGCGTCAATCCCCGCCCCATCCTTGGCCGAAACCAAAATCGCCCCGCCGCCCTGCGCCGCCGCCCCAAACATCTCCTCCGGCGTCAGCAGGTCGGCCTTGTTCAGAATCTCCAGCCGCGGCTTGCTCAGCACATCGAGCTCACCCAGCACCTTCTCCACCTCAGCTTTGTGCTCGTCGCGCATCGGACTTGCCGCATCCTGCACATGCAGCAGCACTTCTGCCTGCCTCACCTCTTCCAGCGTGGCCCGGAACGACGTCACCAGCGTATGCGGCAGGTCTCGGATAAACCCTACCGTGTCCGACAACAGCACCTTCCGCCGGCTCGCCAGTTGAATCGCCGCCAGCTTCGGATCCAGCGTCGCAAACATCCGCGCCGACTCCAGCACCCCAGCCCGCTTCCCCGACTTCCGCGCCGCATCGCCAAACCGCAGCGTCATCGCGTTGAACAGCGTGCTCTTCCCCGCGTTCGTGTACCCCACCAGCGCCACCGCCGGCACCGGAACCGCTTCCCGCCGCTGCCGCTGCTGCGCGCCGCGTCCGCCGCACCGCCTCCAGCTCGCCGCGCAGTTGCAGCACACGCCGCTGAATCCGCCGCCGGTCCGTTTCCAGCTGCGTTTCGCCCGGTCCGCGCGTGCCAATGCCGCCGCCCAGCTGCGACATCGCCTTTCCCCGCCCCGTAAGCCGCGGCAGCATGTACTCCAGCTGCGCCAGCTCCACCTGCAGCTGGCCCTCGCGCGTCCGCGCATGTCGCGCAAAAATGTCCAGAATGAGCTGCGTCCGGTCGATCACCCGGCACGGCAGCGCGTCTTCCAGATTCCGCATCTGCGTCGCGCTCAGATCGTGATCGAAGATCGCCAGATCCACCTGGCTCGACGCCGCCGCGCCCGGCAATCTCTTCCACCTTGCCGCTGCCCACCAGCGTCGCCGGATCGGCCTTCGGCCGCCGCTGCACCAGCTCGCCGGCAACCTCCGCCCCCGCGCTCATCACCAGCTCGCGAAATTCCTCAAGCCGCGAATCGTCGCGCGAAATCTCGCCATCCCCATGCCCGTTGACAGTTCCGCCCGCGGCCCCGCGCGCCTGCGCTGCCACAGCAGACAGGGCTTTCCTCTCGGCGCCGAACGCCACTGTGATCAGCAGCGCCCGTTCCCGTGGGTATCGCGCCAGAGTTCAACGGCATCGGATAGGGAGCGTCCCGGCCGCTACGAGCCGGAAGCCTCCTGCGTCGTTTGCGGCGATGTCACTGCCACCGGGCCGCCCGGCCCCAGATGTGGCGGACGATGCTCCCCGTGCAGCACGCTCCGCGTGCTCACCACCGTAGAGATCGCATGCTTGAAGATCAACTGCTCCTGGCTGTTGTTCTCCAGCAGCACCGAATACTTATCGAAAGAACGGATCTTTCCCGTCAGCTTCACGCCGCTGACCAGATAGATCGTAATGGGGGTCTTATCTTTGCGAACAGTGTTCAGAAACGTGTCCTGAATGTTCTGCGCCGGCTTGTTATCCATGAGCCGATCTCCTTTGCATTCTTTCAAGTCGAACGGTGAAACTGCCAACTGCGGATCTGAACCGCAGCAAAGTGGTAAGTGCAAGCGCCGCACCCACCCGAAGGTGTGTAAACCAAGATACGGGCATAGCTACCATTCGTGCAACACGGCCAGCCCGGCCCTGGCAATTCTCATCGGCATTCCGTCTCGCGGATACGCGATCTCCCGCTTCCTGCCCAACTAAAAATATCCGCGATGAAGTCTCTCTTCAGTGAGATGCAGTTCCCCGCGCTAACTGGGCCGCCGCTTCCGGCTTTTCTCCCGCCGCTCGCCCGCATTCCCCGCCAGCGCGCTGTGCGCCCCCGGCGTCGCATTCCCGATCCGGTGCACCAGCACGCCTTCCATGCGGAAACTCTCCGTCACCGTCTCCGCCGGCTTCACCATCCCCGTCTGCGGATCCAGCGCCACGTCGGTCCCCGTCGCCACCCGATACGAGAAAACCGGCTCCTCGTCTTTCCCAAACGCCTGTGTTCCCACCGTTACTGGTAAATAACCGGCAATATCCCGCTCCCGGTAAGCCGTCTCATACCGGTGCTTTCGCGTATTCCACGTAAACACCCGCACCTGGTCGAAATCGTAAGGCAGCCCGTCCTTCCACGGAGCCAGTACCGCCAGATACTCCGCCACCTGATCGCCCGGCACATTCGCTCCCGGATCATCGACCTTCCGCAGCACGTACGCGCCAACAATCTTCTGCCCCTCGGCCAACCCCGCAATCGCATCCGGAACATCTTCATCGAGCGTTCGCGCTCTTACCCACCCAACGTGCCCGCCGCTGTCCCGCACCAGCCAATAATCCTCCAGTGCCGGAGGAGCCGGAGCCGGCGCCACCCCGCCTTTTTCTACCCGCGCCACCGGAACCGGGACCGCCTGCGTCACCGGCTTCGGCACCGAAGCCCGCTCCAGCAACTGCAGCTTGTCATTCTCCGGCAACAGGTAAAACCGGTCCGACGTCCGCCCCGGCGCATCCCGCAGCCAGTAGTCGTCCAGCAAGATTCCGGTCGACACCACGGGATCGTGCGCATGTTCCGTCTCCAGCTGGGCAAATTGGTCGAAAACCTTCTGGTCGATGACTCCGTGATCCTCGATCCACCCCACTTCGCCGTGGTCCGTCTTCACCTTCAGAAACCGCCGCCCATGCTCCACCACCTGCAGCCGCTGTCCGTTCGCAACCTCCGCCACGCGGTTGCTCACCACTGCCACGCGATCCCGCAGATACGTCTCTTTCGGCCACACATACACATATTCCCGCGGCCCATGCGGCTCAAAACGCGCACAACCCTGCACCAGCAGCAGCGCAAACAACGCACTGCCTGCCCAACAACGTATGAAAATCCTGGGAGAAAGCATCGGCACAGATAAGAGACAGACTTTTGATGTTGCGGGTTAATTAAAGGATACAACTACATCCCGCTGCGAACCCGAACCCGCACCCGCCCCAAAAGTTTTCCATGGCCACCAGGCTGTCATCCTGAATGCGGGTTGGCGCACCAGCGCCGGGTGCCCCATATCTGCCCGGCTTTGGCAGATGTGGGAGATGCGCGAAGCGCATCCCGCTTTTCTCCCAGGGCACGACTCCACAGTTTGCGAAAAAGTTGAAGTGTCTTGAAGGGGCACGGCTTCAGCCGCGCCGTACCGATTCACAAATGATCTGGACTGTAGCACCCGAAGCTACGCCTGCACCTTCGGCGTCAGCCGCACAAACTTCACCGCCGCCTCATCCCATTTCGCCAGAAACGCATATGCCCGCGTGCTCGCTGTCTTCTCCGCATGCAGTTGCACCAGCCCCAAAATGCTCTCCCGCGCCTCCGCATCCAGCCTCTCGTACGGCTCCGGCGTCAGGAACCCATCGTGGTACCGCATTTCCTTCAAAAATTTCCCATCCTCGTCGAACACCCAGGCCTCGCCGCCGGTCATCCCCGCGCCGAAGTTCGTGCCCGTCTCGCCCAGGACTGCCACCAGTCCGCCCGTCATGTACTCGCAGCCATGGTCGCCCACGCCTTCCACCACCGCCAGCGCTCCTGAATTCCGCACTGCAAATCGCTCCCCCGCGCATCCAGCCGCAAACAACGCACCGCTCGTCGCTCCATACAGCGCCACGTTGCCCAAAATCACGTGCAGCTCCGGCTGCAACGCCGCCCGACCCTGCCCGCGCAGAATAATCTCTCCGCCCGACAAGCTCTTGCCCACAAAATCGTTCGCCAGCCCCTTCAGGATGAGCTGCATCTGCGGCACCGCAAACGCTCCAAACGACTGCCCCGCTTCTCCGGTCAGCCGAAACGTCAGCGGCGCTTCCGACGTAATGCCCGCACACTGCAGCATCGCCAGTTCCCCAGCCAGCCGTGCGCCAAACGTCCGATCCTCATTCGCAATCAGCGCGTCCTTGATATACGGCTCGCCGGCCTTGTACGCCGCGACCGCTGGTTCCACCCACGCATCGTCAATCGGCGCGTGATCCTCCGGCCGCAAATTCCGTTTGCCCTGCCAATGCGTCGCGCCCGCCTTCCCGCCATCCGCCGGCGCAGCCAGCATCGGCCGCAAATCCAGGCAGCCATCGAAGCGCACCTGCTCCAGCAAATCCGTCCGCCCAATCGCCGCTTCGAGCGACGGCAGCCCCAACTCCGCCAGCTGTGCGCGAATCTCCCCCGCCAGCCCTTCAAAGAACCGCACCAGATGCTCCGGCTTGCCGCGAAACTTCGCTCGTAAATCCGGCCGCTGCGTCGCAATCCCCGTCGGACACGTATTCAAATGGCATTGCCGCGCCATATCGCAGCCCAGCGCCACCAGCACCGCCGTCCCAAACGCGAACTCATCCGCACCCAGCATCGCCGCCATCACCACATCGCGCGCCGTCTTCAGCCCGCCATCGCAGCGCAAACGCACGCGTCCGCGCAGGCCGTTGCGAATCAGCACCTGCTGCGCCTCCGCCAGTCCCAGCTCCCACGGATTGCCCGCATACTTGATGCTCGACAGCGGCGACGCGCCCGTCCCGCCGTTGTGCCCGGCGATCACGATGTAATCCGCATAGGCCTTCGCCACACCCGCAGCCACCGTGCCCACGCCGCACTCCGAAACCAGCTTCACCCCAATCGCCGCCTTCGGATTGATCCGCCGCAAATCGTGAATCAGCTGCGCCAAATCTTCAATCGAGTAAATATCGTGGTGCGGCGGCGGCGAAATCAGCTGCACCCCCGGCTGCGCATGCCGCAACCGCGCAATCAGCTCCGTCACTTTGTGCCCCGGCAGCTGACCACCCTCGCCCGGCTTCGAGCCCTGCGCAATTTTGATTTCCAGCTCTTCGGCATGCATCAGGTACTGCGCCGTCACACCGAACCGCGCCGACGCCACCTGCTTCACCTTGTTATTCAGCAGATGCGAAGGCACCATCCGCCCCACCAGCGGCAACTCCACCCCCGGCTCGTACACCGCCGGATCTTCGCCGCCCTCGCCCGTGTTCGAACGTCCACCCAGCATATTCATCGCAGCGGTAATCGTCTGGTGCGCCTCCGGGCTCAGCGAACCCAGCGACATCGCACTCGCAATAAATCGACCAAATAAATTCGACGCCGGCTCCACATTCTCCGCCGGGATAGCATCCCCAGCCGCGCGCATCTCCAGCAAATCGCGCAGGACCGCCGGCTCTTTCTCCGTCGACTGGCTCGCTGAATGCCGCCCACGCCACAGCCTGATCCGGCGCGGCTACGGCCGCTCCCGTTGCTGCCGCTTTCGTCGCGCCCGTAATCGTCTGCAGCAGACGAACCGTCTGCGGCTGCCAGCTATGCGGCTCTGCCTTGTCCGCCTTCCGGAATCGTACCCACCCGTAATCCGGCAAGATCCTTCGTCGCCGCCACCGTCACCAGCGGACCGTCGCCCGGCCCATCGCCCGGCCCCGAACCCTCCGGCCCAGCATCCCCGCCGCCATACACGCCCATCCACAACTCACGCAGCGTGTTTTCAATCTCCGGGAACCCAATCCCGCCAATCGGCGCCGGCGTTCCTTCAAAACACCGCTGCACCACATCCTGGCTCAGCCCCAGACAGTCGAACAGATGCGATCCCCGGTAGCTGTCCACCACCGAGATCCCCATCTTCGACATAATCTTCGCCAGCCCCAGATCGAACGCGTGCAGCAAATTCTCTTCGCCGCGCTCCGGATTGATCTGCCGCGCCGTCTCCAGCGCAAGCCACGGACAAATCGCGCCCGCTCCCATCCCCAGCAGCACCGCCGCATGGTGCAGATCGCGGCAGTCCGCAGCCTCCACCGCCAGACCCACCTGAATCCGTTCTCCCGCGCGAATCAGCCCGTGATGCACCGCCCCCAGCGCCAGCGCCATTGGAATCGGCAGCGCATGTTCGCCGCACCCGCGATCCGTCAGCAGCAGAATCGCCGCGCCGCCCCGCACCAGCTCAATCGCCTTCTCGCACAGGTCGGTAATCGCCGTCACCAGATTGCAGCCCGGCGCAAAGATACAGTCCAGCACCGCCAGCGGCAGCTCGCTCGCCAGCTCGTGTCTCCGGTTGTGCAGCGCATCCATCTGCGCCAGCGACAACAGCGGCGACTGCAGCGACAGTCCCGGCAGCCGCTCGCCCTTGCCCAGAATGTGCGGCCACGGTCCCAGCCGCGTATGCAGCTGAATCACGCAAGCTTCCCGCAGCGAATCAATCGGCGGGTTCGTCACCTGCGCAAACCGCTGCCGGAAGAACGCGTACACCGGACGCGGCGTCCGCGCCAGCGGCGCAATCGGCGTATCGTCGCCCATCGACCAGACAGCATCTTTGCCGTCCATCGCCATGGGCTTCAGGATCATGTTGACGTCTTCTTTGGTGTACCCAAATCCCAAGCTGCAGCCGATTCAGCTCCGCCGCATCCAGCGCCGTCGCCGCATTTCCCGACACCAGCGTTGCATTCTCCAGCAGCGCCTCATACTCCGGAGCCGCCTCGTCAAACAGCGTCTGCAGCTCGTCGTCCTCGTAGAACGTGTGCCGCTCCAGATCCGCCAGCAGCATCTGCCCCGGCCCCAGCCGTCCGCTGTGCACAATCGTTTCCGGATCAAGATCCACCAGCCCCGCTTCCGATCCGGCCACAATCAAATCGTCTTCCGTCACAAAGAAACGACAGGGCCGCAGCCCATTCCGGTCCAGCGCCGCCCCAATCAAGTGCCCATCCGTAAACGCCACCGCCGCCGGACCATCCCACGGCTCGATGCAGTCCCCGTGATACGCCAGAAATGCCGAATGCCGTCCGCCATCCGCTGGAGGCATCACCATCCGCACCGACTCCGCCACCGTCCGCCCATTCCGCGCCAGCAGCTCAATCACTTCGTCCAGGCTGGTCGAATCCGATCCGCTCGGCGTGAAAATCGGCCGCAGTTCGTCCGGCAGCGTCACCGCGCGCGCCGTCATCCGCGCCCGATTGCCCCAGATCGTGTTGATCTCCCCGTTGTGGCCCAAAATCCGGAACGGCTGCGCGCGATCCCACGACGGCGCAACATTCGTCGCGTACCGCTGATGAAACAGCGCAAACGGCGTCACAAATCGCTCGTCCGCCAGATCCGGATAAAACTCCGGCAGCAGCTTCGCATCGCACATCGCCTTGTAAATGATGGAGGAAGAAGAAATCGAACAGACGTACCCATCCGCGCTGCGCCGCTCAAACTGCTTCCGCGCCAGATACAGCCGCCGGTCCATCTCCGGCTGCTGCGCGCGCGTGGGTTGTCCGTCAGCAGAATCTGCCGAATCACCGGCAGCGTCGAACACGCAATCTCGCCCAGATATCTCCGGCCGCGTCGGCACGTCGCGCCAACCCAGCACCGCAAATCCCTGCGCGAGAACAGCCTCTTCCAGCGCTTTCGCCGCAGCAGCCGCAGCGTTCGCCTCTGCCGGCAGGAACACCATCCCCACCGCCAGCGGCTGCTCCGCTCGCAGCGTCAATCCCGTCGAGTCCAGCAGCAGCTCGCGCGGAATCGCCGTGTGAATCCCAATGCCGTCGCTCGACTTGCCGTCCGCAGCCACAGCGCCGCGGTGCGCCAGACGCGCCAGCGCCGTCAGCGCTTTCGTCAAAATGTCATGGCGAGGGTTGGTTCGTGAGGGTCGCGACAAAGCCGACGCCGCACGACTCGTGGTCGAAGCGCGAATCGACAGGCTTGGCCCCGAAGGGGTCCCGTACCTGGGTCGGGAGCCGCCGGTCAACGCGGCCGGTTCAGCACTTTTTCTCGTTCCCATATCCAACTATAACGGCCTTCTTTTTCCCGTGCAGGCGAAAAGCGTAAAAAATTCGAGGAAATCGCCGTCACCGGCGACCGAAATAAATCGATTCACGTCTTGACAAATCGGGTACTTGCATATTTATACATCATTGCTGTATTTTTATACAGAGTGAGGCGCGGCGAGCTGCCCGGCAGCTGGCCGCGATTTTTCGTTTGAGCAAACAGCTTCCTGGCAAACTCGTACTCGGCAAGCACGAACGTCACAGCGCAATCCGCGCCCTGGTGGCCGCCGAGCCCATCTCCAGCCAGGACGAGCTCCGCCGCAAACTCGTGCGCCGCGGATTCGACGTCACCCAGGCCACGCTCTCGCGCGATATCCACGAGCTGCACCTCTACAAAGGCCCCAACGGCTACGCGGTCCCCAATGGCAACGGCCATTCCGTCGAAGAAGACGACGAGCCGGCCGTCGACGAAGTCCTCTCCAGCTTCGGCCTCGGCGTCAAACAGGCTCAAAACCAGCTCGTGCTGCGGACCACCAACGGCGCAGCCCAGCCCGTCGCCCTCGCCATCGATCACGAAGAGTGGTCCGACGTCGTGGGAACTTTAGCCGGGGATGACACCGTATTGATCATCTGCCCCGACCCGCGACGAGCCTCCGCCATGCGCGAAAAACTCGAACGCATGATCGGCTAATCGAAAAATAAAAACTCCGGCAAAAAGAACAGAAAAACGCAGCACGAAAAGAATCGCTGCCCGGCGAATTGGGTCTAAAAGGTTTTGCGAAAAATGTCAGTACTGCATTCCAACTCGACAGCAGCCCCAGCCAGCGCGCAGTCGCAGAGTTCGCTGCACCCTGTACCCTGCACCCTGCACCCTGCCGTGATGGGCGTCAGCGGCTACGCCGGCATGGAACTCGCCCGTCTCCTGCTCCATCACCCCCGCCTCGCCCAACAGAAGCCCGCTCTTCCTCGGCCGCGCCGAGCAGCGCCCCCGAACCGCTCGCCGCCGTCCATCCCCAGCTCATGGACAACAACGGCGCCGGCGCGCTGAAAATCGAGCCCTTCTCCTGGGATCTCCTCAAATCCCGCGGCGTCGAAGTTCTCTTCCTCGCCACCCCGCACGAGCAGTCCCGCGAGTTCGTGCCCCTCGCCCTCGAACACGGCATCCGCGTCATCGATCTCAGCGGCGCATGGCGCCTGAACTCCGCCGCCAACCGCGCCGTCTATCAATTTGCGGATGAAGGTTCCCCCGTCGCCACCGCGATTCAAACAAAAGCCGTCTACGGCATGCCCGAGCTGCATCGCGACGAAATTCGCGACGCCGCGCTCATCGCCAACCCCGGCTGCTACGCCACCTCCGTCATCCTCGCGCTCAAGCCGCTCGTCGACTCCGGCCTGGCTCGACACTAACCGCGGCATCATCTGCGATTCCAAGTCCGGCGTCTCCGGCGCAGGCAAAGCGCCCACCGCGAAAACGCATTTCATGCACGCCGCCGACAATCTCTCCGCCTACGGCGTCTTCTCGCACCGCCACACCGGCGAGTTGCTGGAGCAGCTCAACCTCGCGTCCGACCAAATCATTTTCACAGCCGCATCTGCTCCCCATTCCCGCGCGGAATTCTTTCCACCATCTACGTCGGTTTTAACAATCAGCAGACGCCCGCCGAGCATCGAATCTTTCTATCGCGATTTTTTTCGGGAGAGCCCGCTGGTCCGCGTCTTCCCCGCCGGCCAGCTCCCGCAGATTCAGTATCTCTGCCCACACCAATTACTGCGACATCGGCTTTCAACTCTCGGCCGACGGACGGCGCTGCGTCATCGTCTCCTGTCTCGACAACCTGCTCAAAGGCGCTGCCGGACAAGCGGTGCAAAATTTCAACCTGATGTGCGGATACCCGGAATCGGAAGGCCTGCTCTAGTGGCCGCGGAAGGCTTGTTATGAAATACGTTGTCAAACTCGGAGGCGCCACGCTCGAGAATCCCGAGCTCCTGCACCAGTGCGCAAAAGCCATCGCCGATCTCGTGAAAGACGGCAACCAGGTCGCCATCGTCCACGGCGGCGGCGTCCAGCTCACCCGCACGCTCAAGCAGCTCGGCAAGCAGAGCGAATTCGTCGCCGGCCTCCGCGTCACCGACGCCGAAACCCGCGACACTGCGCTCATGGTCCTCGGCGGCGGCGTCAACAAAGCTCTCGTCGCTTCGCTCGACGCGCACGGCCAGCCCGCCGTCGGCCTCTCCGGCGGCGACGGCCACGTCTTTCGCGCCCGCAAAAAGCGCACCGCTCCCGATCTCGGCTTCGTCGGCGAAATCGCCGCAGCCGATCCTCGCTGGCTCGAAGCCATCTGGAACATGGGCGCAGTCCCCGTCATCTCCTCCATCGCGCTCGGCTTCGACGGCGAGTACTACAACATCAACGCCGACGAAATGGCCGCCGCCTGCGCCGCTGCCTGCCACGCCGACGCCCTCGTCTTCCTCACCGACGTTCCCGGCGTCCTCGGCGCCGACGGCAGCGTCATGCGCTGGCTCTCCATCGACCAGATCGCCGCGCTCACGAAAGACGCCGTCATCAGCGGCGGCATGCTGCCCAAACTCAGCGCCTGCCGCGAAGCTCTGCTCAGCGGCGTCAAGCGCGTCCGCATCCTCCCCGCCAACAACGCCGAACTCCTCCCCGACCTCTGCAATACGCGCGTCAACCAGGGCACGGAGGTCATGGTCGCATGAAACAACAGCGATCAGCGAACAGCGTTCAGGAACGGGCCTCGTGTCAGGGCACTCCTTAATCGGGGTCCCCGGCGAGCTTGCTCGCTGGGGTGGGAGTCGTGCCATACAGCGTCCTTTAGAAGTGGGCTTTAACCGGGTGCCCCATATCTGCCCGGTTTTGGCAGATGTGGGCTCGCGCGAGAGCGCCCGCTTTTCTCACAGCGTGCGGACAAAGCCACATCCTGTATCAGGACACGACTTCAGTCGCGCCGAAATTCCTAATTTAGAAATGGACTTCAGCTCCCGCGAAGTTCATGCGCTTTTGTATCAGGGCACGACTTTAGTCGGGCCAACCGACGCTCAAATCAACGGGCTTCAGCCCCTATGCTCCGTGTCAGGGCACGAGACATCGCGTAATCCGTGTCTTGAAAGGGCACGGATTCATCCGTGCCGCAGGAATCGCATCACGAATCCGGCTTCAGCCGCTGAGGGAAGATTTTCCGCTGCGGCCGCTTTTGCATTACGGCACGAATTCTCGCGGGCTTCAGCCCCTGCGGCTTCGTGTCAGGGCACGACTTCAGTCGTGCCGTACAGCGTCCTTTAGAAGTGGGCTTTAGCCCCCGCGAGCGGAGATGACAATGGAAATGAAACTCGAAGAAATCAAAGCCGCGGAAGCGAAACTTCTGCTGGGAACCTACGATCGGTATCCCCTACTCTTCGACCTCCGGCTCCGGCGTGCTACCTGGAAACCGACGACGGCACGCGCTATCTCGATCTACTCAGCGGCATCGGCGTCAACGCCCTCGGCTACGCCCACCCCGCCATCGAGCACGCCATCGCGGAACAGAGCCGCAAGCTCATCCACACCTCCAACCTCTATTACCACCAGGGCCAGTCCGCCCTCGCGCTGCGCCTCACCGAAGCCACCGGCATGGATCGCGCCTTCTTCGCCAACAGCGGTGCGGAAGTCAACGAAGCCGCCCTCAAGCTCGCTCGCGCCTACGCCGGCCTCAGACGCAGCGAAGGCGTCCACCTCGGCACAAAGTTCCTCGCCCTCGAACACAGCTTCCACGGCCGCACCATGGGCGCTGTCGCCGCTACCGCAAAAGAAAAGTACCGCGAGCCCTTCGCGCCCGTCATGCCCGGCGTCGAGTTCGTGCCGCTTCAACGACGTCGCCGACCTGAAAGCCAAGTTCTCCACCGACGTCTGCGCCATCCTCGTCGAAGCCCTCCAGGGCGAAGGCGGCATCAACCCGCTCTCCCAGGAATTCTCTCCAGGCCGCGCGCGACCTCACCCACTCCACCGGCGCTCTGCTCATCGCCGACGAAATTCAGTCCGGCATGGGCCGCACCGGCAAATGGTGCGCGTACCAGCACTACGGTATCCAGCCCGACGTCGTCACCCTCGCCAAGCCGCTCGCCGGAGGCATTCCGCTCGGCGCGCATGCTCTGCACCGAAGAAGCCGCCGCGTCGATCCACGCCGGCATGCACGGCACCACCTTCGGCGGAGGTCCGCTGGCCTGCGCCGTTGCCCTCGCCGTCTTCGAAACCATCGAGCGCGAACATCTCCTCGAACACGTAACAGAAGTCGGCACCTATTTCCGCGAGCAGCTCCAGAGCCTCGCGAAAACTCACTCCGCCATCGTCGATGTCCGCGGCCTCGGCCTCATGGTCGCCGCCGAACTCGACTCCGAAGACCTTGCCAAAACCGTGCTGGCCGAAATGATGAAGCGCCATATCCTCATCAATCGCACCAGCGAAACCGTATTGCGCTTTCTGCCGCCGTTCATTTTGCGAGCGGCAACATGTCGACGAGTCAATCTGCCGCACTCGACCAAATTCTGAGCGAGCATACGGCCACCGCTGCTGCCGCTCCGGCCACAGGAGGAACCAAAATTGGCCAGTAAGCCCGCTGCCCTTCAGGAACTCGACGGGGTCATCCCCTACGACTCTCTCGCCGGACGCGACCTCTGTTCCGTCGCCGACCTCACCACCACCGAACTCGCGGCCATGCTCGCGCTCGCGCACGACGTCAAGACCAACCCCGCCGACTACCGCTGGGCGCTCGACGCGAAGCAGATCGTCATGTTCTTCGAGAAGGCCTCGCTGCGCACCCGTCTCACCTTTGAGACCGCCATGAACACCCTCGGCGGCGCGGCCGTCTTCGTCGATCAAACGCAGTCGCCCCTCGGCGAGCGCGAGTCCCTCGGCCGACATCGCCCGCAACGTCGAACGCTGGGTCTCGGCCATCGTCCTGCGCACCTACGCGCACGAAACCATCACGGAAATGGCGCAGTACGCCAGCGTCCCCGTCGTCAATGCGCTCAGCGATCTCGAGCATCCCTGCCAGGCCATCGCCGACTTCATGACCCTCCAGGAGCGCTTCGGCAATCTGCGCGGCTTCAATTTCACCTACGTCGGCGACGGCAACAACGTCTGCCACTCGCTCATGCTCACCGCCGCGCTGCTCGGCGCGCACTGCACCATCGGTGCGCCCAAAAACTACGCGCCCAAAGCCGACATCGTCGCCCAGGCCCGCGCCATCGCCAACGTCACCGGCTCCAACATCGCCCTCGTCAACGACCCCGTCGCCGCCGTCAAAGATGCTGACGCCATCTACACCGACATCTGCACCAGCATGGGCTTCGAGCACGAAGCCACCAAGCGCGCGCCCATTTTCAAACCCTACCAGGTCAATGAAGCGCTCATGTCCCACGCCGCGCCAACGGCCGTCTTCATGCACTGCCTGCCCGCGCATCGCAACGCCGAAGTCACCGACGCCGTCCTCGACGGCCCGCAGTCCGTCGTCTTCGATCAGGCAGAAAACCGCATGCACGCCCAAAAAGCTCTGCTGCTCATGCTGCTCGGCAAAGGCGCCCTGCACCCACGGAGCAATCGCTAAATGTCCGTAATTCTCGAATCTCTTCCGATCGGCCAAAAAGTCGGCATCGCTTTTTCCGGCGGCCTCGATACCAGCGCCGCGCTCCACTGGATGAAGCAAAAAGGCGCGCTCCCCTACGCCTACACCGCCAACCTCGGCCAGCCGGACGAATCCGATTACGACGCCATCCCCCGCAAGGCCCTCGAATACGGCGCGGAGAACGCCCGTCTCATCGACTGCCGCGGCCCTCTCGTCCGCGAAGGCATCGCCGCCCTCCAGTCCGGCGCCTTCCACATCTCCACCGCCGGCGTCACCTACTTCAACACCACGCCCCTCGGACGCGCCGTCACCGGCACCATGCTCGTCACCGCCATGCAGCAGGACGGCGTCAACATCTGGGGCGACGGCTCCACCTTCAAGGGCAACGACATCGAGCGCTTCTATCGCTACGGCCTCCTCGTCAATCCCAACCTCCAGGTCTACAAACCCTGGCTCGACTCCGCAATTCATCGACGAGCTCGGCGGCCGCGCAGAAATGTCCGCCTTCATGCAGCGCTCCGGCTTCGCCTACAAAATGTCCGCCGAGAAGGCCTACTCCACTGACTCGAACCTCCTCGGCGCCACCCACGAAGCCAAAGATTTAGAGCAGCTCTCGACCAGCATCCGCATCGTCGATCCCATCATGGGCGTCGCCTCCTGGCGCGACGACATCGCCGTCCCACGCGAAGAAGTCACCGTCCGCTTCGAACAAGGCTTCCCCGCCGCCCTCAACGGCCGCGAATTCTCCGACCCCGTCGAGCTTGCTCCTCGAAGCCAACCGCATCGGCGGCCGCCACGGCCTCGGCATGTCCGACCAAATCGAGAACCGCATCATCGAAGCCAAGAGCCCGCGGCATCTACGAAGCCCCCGGCCTCGCCCTGCTCTTCATCGCCTACGAGCGCCTCATCACCGGCATCCATAACGAGGACACCATCGAGCAATACCGCGACAACGGCCGCAAGCTCGGCCGCCTCCTCTATCAGGGCCGCTGGTTCGATTCCCAGGCCATCATGCTCCGCGAATCCGCGCAGCGCTGGGTCGCCAGCCCCATCACCGGCCAGGTCACGCTCGAGCTCCGCCGCGGCAACGACTACTCCATCCTCAACACTGAGTCGCCCAACCTCACCTTCCACCCCGAGCGCCTCAGCATGGAGAAGACCGACTCCGTCTTCTCCCCCCGCGACCGCATCGGCCAGCTCACCATGCGCAACCTCGACATCACCGACACCCGCGCCAAGTTGATGACCTACGCCAACACCGGTCTCATCACGCTGAGCAACGGCTCCGAAATGCCAAAACTCAACAGCGGCCCAACGAAGAACGAGGAAGCGCAATGACGGACCAGTCCAACAAAATGTGGGCAGGCCGCTTCCGCTCCGCGCCCGACCCCTTCTTCGACCACTGGCAGCGCTCCATCCGCTTTGACTACCAGTTGCTTGAGTCCGAACTGGTCGCCAGCCAGGCGCACGCCCTCGCCCTCCGGCCGCCGGCATTCTCACCCCCGACGAGTGCACCACCATTCAGCTCGCGCTCGCCAACATCGCCGAGCGCTATAGCACGACGCCTCACGAAGTCCACGACGATCCCCAGGCCGAAGACATCCACCACTTCGTCGAGCTGCGCCTCACGGAAGCCATCGGCGCCCTCGGCCTCAAGCTCCACACCGGCCGCAGCCGCAACGAACAAATCGCCACCGACCTCCGCCTCTACATCCGCTCTCCGCATCGGTGCCCTGCTCACGGATCTCACCACGTGGGCCGACGCCCTCGTCGCGCAAGCCACAATCCGCCGGCGACGCCGTCATGCCCGCCTACACCCACCTCCAGCGCGCCGAGCCCGTCCTCGTCGCGCATTGGTTGCTGGCTTACGTTGAAATGCTGCTCCGCGACGCATCGCGTCTCGAAGACTGCGTACCGGCGCCTCAATCTACTGCCCCCTCGGCTCCGGAGCAGTCGCCGGCGCCACGCTCCCTCTCGATCGCACCATCGCCGCGCGCGAGCTCAAATTCCTCGCGCCCACCGCCAACAGCATGGACGCGACCTCCGATCGCGACTTCGTCCTCGAATACCTCCAGGTCCTCACCCAGATCGCTCTCCACGCCAGCCGCTTCGCTGAAGAAATCACCCTCTTCGCCACCGCTGAGTTCGGATTCGTCGATCTCCCCGAAGCGTTCTCCACCGGCTCCAGCGCCATGCCGCAAAAGAAAAATCCCGACCTCACCGAACTCGTCCGCGGCAAGGTCGGCCGCATCCACGGCGCCGCGGAAACTGTCACCCTCCTGCTCAAAGGCCTGCCCCTCGCCTACAACAAAGACATGCAGGAAACCCAGGAGCCGGTCTTCGAAGCCTCCGCGCAAATGCACAAAATGCTGACCGTCCTCGCGCCCTTCACCGCCGCGCTCACCTTCCGTACCGACCGCATGAAAGCCGCCTGCGAGTCAGGATTCCTCAACGCCATGGCCGCCGCCACGTACCTCGTCCATAAAGGCGTTCCTTTCCGCACCGCGCACGAGAAAATCGGCAACGCCGTCCGCTACTGCCTCGACAAAAAATGTGAGTTAGGCGACTTATCGCTCGAAGAGCTCCGCCAATTCGGCGAAGAATTTCAGGAAGACTTCTTCCCCGCCGTCACCCTCCAGGCCACGCTCGATTGCCACGACGTCGTCGGTGGAACCGCGCGCCCCCGCGTCGCCGCCGCCGTCGCCGCCGCACAAAAGCGCGTCGAAGCCCTCATCACCCGCTACACCGACGGCAGCCTCAATCGCCCATCCGGAAACCAGGAGACCACGCATGCTGGTGCGTAAAGCGCGTCTCCAGGACGCCACCAACATCTACGAGATCGTTAACAGCCTCTCCCACGACGGCACCCTCCTTCGCCGCGTCTTCGCCGAAATCTGCGAGAACGTCCGCGACTTCACCGTCGCCGAATCCGAGGGCGGCATCTTCCTCGGCTGCGGCGCCCTCCACCTCTACGGCCCCCACCTCGCCGAAGTCCGCTCCATCGTCGTCCGCCCCGAAGCCAAAGGCCACGGCGTCGGCGGCGAACTCCTCCGCGCTCTCCTCGCCGAAGCGGAAACCCACGGCGTCGGCTGCGTCTGCCTCTTCACCCGCATCCCCGACTTCTTCTTCCGCTACGGCTTCCGCGAGGTCGAAGACCGCGCCGCCCTCCCCGACAAAATCTTCAAGGACTGCCAAAACTGCCCCCGCCTCTACAAATGCGACGAAGTAGCCATGGCCAAAGGCCAGGTCCCCAAAGTCAGCATCCTCGGCCCCAGAATCGAAGCCGAACAACTCGTCCGCCTCACCACGTAACGAACGGCTGTCATCATCACAACCACGGCTGTCATCATAACAACCACGGCTGTCATCATCACAACCACGACTGTCATCCCGAAGAAGCGCAGCGACGAGGGATCTGCGGTTGTTTTATTCAAATACCCATGCTTCCCCTGCTCGCAACACAGAAAACCCCGCATGCCCAAAGCCGCCCTTCTGAGCTGAGGAGCCGCGCGACGAAGGCCTGCCGCTCGCTTTTTACAACCGGCCAGGTTCAGCGCAGTCCTGCACTCCAAACAACTGTCATCCCGAAGAAGCGCAGCGACGAGGGATCTGCGGTTGTCTTGTTCAGATGCCCATGCCTCCCCCTGCTCGCAACACTGAAAACCCCGGCCGCCCAAATCCGCCCTTCTGAGCTGAGGAACAACAGCACGAAAGACCTCCGGATGCTCTTTACAACCGGCCAGGTTCAGCGCAGTCCTGCAGCCCCAACAGCTGTCATCCCGAAGAAGCGCAGCGACGAGGGATCTGCGGTTGTCTTGTTCAGATACCCATGCCTCCCCCTGCTCGCAACATTGAAACCCCGGCCGCCCAAAACCGCCCTTCGGCGCTGAGGAACCTCACGACGAAGGACCTGCGTTTGTCTTATTCGGACTCCCGAAAAACGGAGCATCTTCCACCCAGCCTGTCATCCCGAGGACCCTGAGCGAAGCCGAAGTGACGAAGGTTCAGCGCCTATACCTTTTCCTCCCCTCCCACCACTCCCGCCCCCATACGCTGAAACCATGCACCAGGGCGCCTACTGCACCTACATCATGGCCAGCCGCAGTCACACCCTCTACATCGGAGTAACCGGCGACCTGCCCCAACGCGTGTTCCAGCACAAATGGAGAGAACACGAAGGCTTCACCGCACGCTACAACTGCGACCGCCTCGTCTGGATCGAGCGCCACCACGACGTGAACGAGGCGATCGCGCGCGAAAAGGAACTAAAAGGGTGGCGCCGATCAAAAAAGATCGTACTCATCGAAGCATCCAACCCCACTTGGGAAGATCTAAGCCGCAACTGGTACGACATAGAGCCCGCCGATTACAACCGAGCCCTCGACCGCATGAATTCCTGAGAACCGCTGCAAACGCTATCCCCCAACCAAACCTGTCATCCTGAGGAGCGCAGCGACGAAGGACCTGCGGTTGTCTCATTCGGGTACCCATTCCCGCCGCCAGCTGGCATTCGTACCTTCGTAATCCCACACCAACCCATTTCCCTTGCATCCACCCCAACCACCACCTACCCTAAACTCCAGCGAAGCTCTGTTCCCCGCCCTTCGGGCCACCCGGAACAGAGCTTTTCCATTCACCCCGCCCAGGCGGGTTCTCTTCGCTGTTTGAGAAGTTTGAGAAGATCGCTGCCACGCCTCCGGCCTGCACTTGCGCGACCCAAACCGCCATCGCAAGCACAAGAAAACAAAGTGCTTGCCAACAAGCACTTTAAAATCAAACACATGCGCAATCGACCGCCCGTCAAGCCGAGCGGAATCATACACTTACGTAATTGAGAGGGGAGGGGGGTACCCTACGAATCAGCCTTCCAGACGTAAGCATCCGCCTGCGGCAGCCCGACATGCGCCAGCACCCGGTCGACAAAATTCTTCGCCATCCCCGCAGCGTCTGCCGGTTCCGCATAAAACGCCGGAATCACCGGAAAAATTGTCGCGCCCGCATCCGCCGCCAGGCCCATATTGCGAATGTGAATCTTGTTGAACGGCGTCTCCCGCACGCACAAAATCAGCGGCCGCCGCTCCTTCAGGCAAACATCCGCGGCCCGCTCGATCAAGTTTCCCGGCCATCCCGTTCGCAATCCCCGCCAGCGTGCCCATGCTGCACGGCAACACAATCATCCCGTCGCTCGGATAGCTTCCGCTCGCAATCGCCGCGCCAACATCGCTCTCCGCATGCTGCGTAATCTTTGCCGATTTCCGTCCCAACAGCTTCTCCGCCAGATCGTTCCGCCCGGAAATTCCCAGCTCTTCCGCCAGCACCCGCAGCGAATTCTCCGAAGGCACAAAATGAATGCGGCTCACCCGCGCGTCAGCATCCAGAGCCCGCAAAAGCGCCCGCCCAAAAATCGCGCCGCTCGCACCTGTAACAGCGACCGTTACATTCATCGCGCGTCCCTGAGCTCTGCGCTCTGTGCTCTGTGCTCTGCTTCCTAAAACCCGCGCGAAAATCGCATCCACATTCCCCAGCTGCCGCTGCAAATCAAACGTCCGCGCCAGCTTCTCCGCGCTCAGCAGTTGCGCAATCTCCGCATCCGCGCTCACCAAATCGCGAAACACCAGATCGTTCTGCCACGCGTTCATCGCATGCTTCTGCACCAGTCGATACGCGTCCTCGCGCAGCATGCCGGCTTCCGCCAGATCCAGCAGCAATTGCCCGCTGAAAATCAATCCGCCGGTCGAGTCCAGATTCTTCTGCATGCGCGCCGGATAAACCACCAGCTTCTCCACCAAATCCGCCGTCTTCGCCAGCAAATAATCCGTCAGAATCGTCGAATCCGGCAGAATCACGCGCTCCACCGACGAATGCGAAATGTCGCGCTCGTGCCACAGCGCCACATTCTCCAGCGCCGCCTGCGAATTCGCCCGCACCACGCGCGCCAGTCCGCAAATTTGCTCAGCGGTAATCGGATTCCGCTTATGCGGCATCGCCGAAGAACCCTTCTGCTTCGCGGAGAAATATTCTTCCACCTCGCGCACTTCGGTCCGCTGCAGGTGCCGAACTTCCGTAGCAATCTTGTCCAGCGTCGCCGTCATCACCGCCAGGGTTGCAACGTAATACGCATGACGATCGCGCTGAATCACCTGCGTCGAAACCGGCGCCGCCGCCAGATCCCAGCCGCGCGCAAATCCGCTCTTCCTGTTCCGGAACAATGTGCCCAAACGTGCCCACCGCGCCGGAAAGCTTGCCCACGCGCATCTGCTCTGCCGCCGCCGCAAACCGCTCCTGATTGCGCTGCATTTCCGCGTACCAGTTCAGCAGCTTCAGCCCAAACGTGGTCGGCTCCGCATGCATCCCATGCGTGCGCCCAACCGTCGGCGTGTTCTTGAACTCGAGCGCGCGCTTTTTCAGAACGCCCAGCAGCTTCTCAATATCTTGCGCAATCAGCGCCGATGCCGCCTTCACCTGCAGCGCCTGCGCTGTGTCCACCACATCGTTCGACGTCAGCCCATAATGCAGCCAGCGCGATTCCGGCCCAACCTTTTCCGCCACCGCCGTCGTGAACGCGATCACGTCGTGCTTCACTTCCGCTTCAATCGCGCGGATCCGCTCCACGTCAAAATCGCCCTTTGCCCGAATCGCCTGCGCCGCTTCCGCCGGCACCACGCCATCCTCAGCCAGCACCTCGCTGGCCGTCGTCTCCACTTCCAGCCAGGCGCGGTACTTCGCTTCGTCCGTCCAGATGCGGCCCATCGCGGCTCGTGTATAGCGCGGAATCAATCCAGAAATCCTCCGTGGGAACTAATCCATTCTATCGTTACCGCAAAATAAAACCCTCGCCAGCCTTTCACCGCTGCGCACGAATCACATCCAAGGCTGTAGAACAGAGCATCACCCGGACGAATCACCGTCCCAGCATCCGAAATGAGGAGAATTTATGCCAGACGTGGTCACAATTGCCAGCTTTAACGAACCCATGGAAGCCGAAATGGCCAAACTCCGCCTCGAATCCGCCGGCATCGAGGTCTTCCTCTCCGGCGAAAACGCCCGCATCATGGAACCCGGCCTTGGACCCCTGCAAATGCAGGTTAGCTCCGACGACGAAGTCGATGCCCGCGCCATCCTTGCCGATCCCGGCGCGCCGCCCGACACGACTCCCGAGCACCACCTCGCAAGTGTCGTAGCACGATATATCGTGATACGATACTCGCATGATGTTTGCGGACAACTCAGCGGTCCTTGCGCTTGCTCGCCACAGCCACAAACCGTCCACTCCCAGCGAACCGGTTCCGCTCACCCGCGCACAGATGCGTCGTCTCGCGGAGTTCCGCTTCCAGCTCAGAAAGTTCCTGCATTTCTCCTCGATCGCCGCTGACGCCGCCGGACTACGCGCTCAGCAGTACCAGCTCCTGCAGTGCATCTGGGGCATGCCGGAAGAACTCGATCCCACCATCGCCAACGTCGCCGCCCGCATGCTGCTCAAGCACAACAGCGCCGTCGAACTGGTCGATCGCACCATCGACCAGGGCCTGATCCGCCGCTGTCCCGATCCCACCGACCATCGCCGCATTCTGCTGCGCATGACCGCCGCACGGCGAAAAGCTTCTCGCTTCCCTCGCCGCCTGGCACCTGCGCGAGCTCGAAGAAACCGGCCCGAACTCATTCGCGCCCTGCGCCGCGTCCTGTTGACGCCCCCGCAAACCGGACCAACGGGCAAAAAGCGGCGGTCGTTCCAACCCGCATCGACGCTCCCCGCGCGGTCCGGAGAGCGCGCTAATCGCTCACATTTTCCGGCATCCGCTGGTCATCCACCAAAGGTGGACCTAAAAAGCCATCTTTGTCTCCACGACAGATTTCCGGGCAATTTTCTATTCTGTGTTTGCTAAGGCAAAAGTTCAGTGCCACCTGTGAATCCCCGATCGTCGACACGATCGGGGATTTTTCTTGTCCGCGACCTGTAACCCGTCTCAGTTGGCTGCCTGTTCCTCCATCGCCTTCGGCAGCGGCGCCACAATCCCCAGCCGCTCATACACCGGCCGCATCTCTTTGCGGATCGCCGGCAGCTGCGTCCAGAACCAAATTCCGCCCGCAATGCAGAACGATCCCGTCACCATCACCGTCCGCGGCGCGCCCATCCAGTGCGCCAGCGATCCCGCCAGCAGGCTCCCAAACGGCCCCATGCCCACAAATGCCGCCATGTAGTAGCTCATCACCCGGCCGCGTTTCTCCTCCGGCACCAGCGTCTGAATGATCGTGTTGCTCGCCGTCATCCCCTGCATCATGCCGTAGCCCACAAACACCAGCAATCACCAGCGAAAGCCACAGCCAGTGCGAGAAGCCGAAAGCTCACCAGGCCCGCGCCAAAAATAATCGCCGCCATCGCAATCATCCGCGTCAACCCGCGCACCGACCGCCGCATCACCAGCGACAGCGCCGAAGCCAGCGCGCCCACGCCTGCTGCGCTCATCAGGAATCCCAGCGTGTGCGGCCCGCCATGCAGCACGTTGCCGGCAAACAACGGCATCAGCACCATGTACGGCATGCCCATCAGGCTGATCAGCGCGAACAGCAGCAGGATCGTCCGGATCGGCACAAACGTCGATACATACGACCATCCTTCGCGAATCTGCGCCAGCATCGACGCCGTTTCGCGTCGCACCGCATCCGCCCTCACCCGCATCATCACCAGCGAAATAATCACTGCAATGTAACTGATGCCGTCGATCAAAAAACACCAGCCCTCGCTGCTCGCCGCAATCACCAAACCCGCCAGCGAAGGGCCAATCAGCCGCGCGCTGTTTACCATCGATGAATTAATCGCAATGGCGTTCGACAGGTCCTCGCGCTGCTCGACCATCTGCCCCATAAACGCTTGCCGCCCGGGCATGTCAAAGGCGTTGACCATCCCCTGCATCACGCTCAGCGCCACGATCTCTTTGATCGTGATGCGGTGCGTCAGCGTCAGCCACGCCAGCAGCAGCGACTGCACCATCGCCAGCGTCTGCGTCCACAGCAGCACCTTCCGCCGGTTCCAGCGATCCACCAGCACGCCTGCCACGGGCGCAAGGATAAACGTCGGAATCTGCCCCGCAAAACTCACTGTGCCCAGCAGCAGTGCCGACCCCGTCAGCCGGTACACCAGCCACGAGGTCGCAATCCGCGTCATCCACGTGCCGACCAGCGAGATCGTCTGCCCGCCAAAAAACAGCCGGAAATTTCGGTGCCGCAGCGCCCGCCACGCATGCGAATACCCACCGGCACTCACAGGCTCAGGCGCGTTCTGTATCGATTTGTCCTGGATCGAATCGGAAGCCATGCGCAATTAAAAAATCACTCTCGTCAGCAACGCGCTGACCGTCTCACCGCTGACCGGTCTTTAGCTGACCGGACTTTAGCTAACCGCTTCTTAGCTGAGCCACCAGATGCTTCTTCAGAAATTCCAGCGACCGCTCCCGCGCCAGCTTCGCCGCCTCCGCGTGATAGCTAGCGCGATCGTTGCAGCTAAATCCGTGCCCCGCGCCCGCGTACCAATAAATCTGCACCTCCGGATGCGCCGCAGCCACCTTGCTGTCGATCTCCGCCTTCGGAATATGTGTATCCTCCGCGCCAAAATGCAGCATCACCGGCGCCTTCGGCGTTTCCGCCGCATACGCGGGAATCTGCCCGCCGTAGTAGCCCACCGCCACATCCGGATCCAGCCGCGTCGCCGCCAGCCACGCCATCGATGCCGCCCAGGCAATAGCCAATCACGCCGGCCTTCTTGCCCGTCTCTTGCCGCGCGTATTCCAGCGCCGCCGCTACGTCCTTCACCCGATCGTCCGCATTCGCCCTGCCGGATCAGCCCAATCCCCTTTTGCATATCCTCGCCCGTATAGCTCAACTCCACGCCCCGCTCGATGCGGTCGAAGAGCGCCGGCGCCACCGCCAGAAATCCATCCTTCGCGTACCCATCCGCCACCGAGCGAATATGCGCTGTTCACGCCGAAGGCTTCCTGCACCACCACCAGGCCCGCAATCGGCTCGCCCTCCGGACGTGCCACGTACGCATCCAGTTCGAAGCCGTCTGACGCCCGCAACTGCACATGCTCACCCATAACCTCTCCTGCATTTCTCGATTGAAATTGCCGGTTGAAATCTCGGTGTTGGATGCACGCGCATAACCCGTCGCTTCACTTACGGCTGCGTCGTGTCGTCCCGCCGAATCGCCCAGTAGCTGTTCCGCGCCACAATCCGCGCGCCATAGTTCTGCGTCAGGATCACCTGAACGGCATGTAGTCCCGGCGTCGGATCCGTCGGATGAAAGCTGAGAATATACCGGTTCCGCGCGTGACTCGCTTCTTCTACCACGCGGTTCTTCAAAGCCCTTCTCGCGCGTGAACGGCGCATACTCGCCCCCGCTCAGCGACGCCAGCGTCTTCGGCGTATTCCGCCGCATCGCATTCACCGTCATCAGCAGCGGCGCCAGCATATTCAGCTCCGTCCCGCCCCGCGTCCGCCCGCGTCCCCAGTCAATCAGCTCCGCCTTCGACGGCGAAAACACCAGACTCAGCACCAGCGTGTTGCTCGTCCCAATCCGCTCCACCAGCTCCGGAACATTAAACCGATGGCTCCCGTGATCGCGCGATTCGCTGATCAGCAGCAACACTCTGCGGTGATCCGCCGGCTGCTGCTCCAGCAAATTCACGCTATACCCCACCGCGTCCAGAATGCTCGCACCTCCATCCCCGCGCCGGCAGCTTTTGCAGCGAGCGCGGTAATCGAATCCGTGTCCGACGTAAACGGCTCCACCCACACCGGCTGCGAATCGAACGCCACCAGCGCCACGTCCCCATGCCCATCGCCAATAAACGACGTCAGCAGCGGCCCCAATCTCGCGATCTTGTCGAACTCCATCGGCGCATCCCGCCCGCGCTCCACGCACACCACCAGCGACACTGGCTGCGAATCCAGGTCATCGTCCACGTGAATCTTCTGCTGCACCCCGTTGTCGTACACCGCAAAATCCGATGGCTTCAGCCCGTAAATCACGTCGCCATTCTTCTGCTCCACCAGCGTCGGCACCACCACCACGCTGGTGCTCACGCGAAACGTCGGAAGTTCCAGATTCGGATCAGCAGGAAAATACTGCGCTCCGGGAGGAATTCCCGCCGGACGTCCCGCCGCTGGTTGATTCGGAGCCGCCGCCGGGCTCGAGCTGGGCTGCGCCTGCTGCTGCGCCTGACGCTGCGCCGCCTCGCTCTCGCTCTCCGGAAACGGATTCGCCTGCTGCTCGTTTCTGAGTCTGTGGCTGCGGAGTCGTTTGCGTCTGCTGCTGGTTAGGCGCGGGTGCTGAAGGCAATGGCTGCTGCCCCACGCACGACGCCGTCACCATCAGCACACATCCCAACATCAGCATCCGCATCGTGTCAGTCCATCTCCCCGCCGGTTCGCTGTCCAGCGTTGTATTTCGCTGCCAGGCGCTGTATTTCGCTGCCTCGCGCTTTGTCTTGTCTGTCAGACGTTTCCCGCACCGCCGGGGTTTCCGCAGCCGCCTTCGCTCGATGAGCTAGGCGCGCGCCTTCCGGCTGTCAATCGCATCCCGCTCCGCAAAAAACGCCGGCGCCGGATGATAATCCGCGTCGAACGGCAGCGGCCGCTCCGGCTGCCCATCCGCCCGTGCATACTTCGGCCCGTTCAGCCACGTGGACCGGTCCGTGATCCCCCACGTCAGCGCCACATTCACATTCGGCTCCGCCAGCATCATCGTCAGGTAATCACGGTACACCCGCGCCACCGCCGCATCGCGCTCCGCCACCGTCCCCGCCAGCTTGCGGTCGTTCACATCCATCTCCGTCACGAATACCTGCAGCCCCATCTTGTGCAGTTCGCCCACAAACTTCTTCAGCCCCGCACCCGGCATCTCGCTCGTCGCGTCCAGATGGCTCTGCACCCCCACCGCATCAATCGGCACGCCGCGCTTCTTCATCCCCTTCACCAGCGCCATTACCGCTTCGCGCTTCGCCGTCTGATCCGCCGAGTCCAGTTCAATCCCGTAGTCGTTGTAGGTCAGCAGCGCCGTCCCATCCGCCTGCCGCGCCGTCCTGAACGCCAGGTCCAGATACCCCGGCCCAATCAACTCCAGCCACGGCGACTTGCGCAGCCCATCCGGCCGCCCATTCTTCGGATCGATGGCCTCGTTCACTACATCCCACGCCTGCAGCTTCCCCGCATACCGCCCCGCCACCGTTTGAATGTGCTGCGTCAGCAACTGCGCCGCATTGTCCTTCGTCGCCGTACCCGCAAACCACGATGGAATCGCCTCATGCCAGCACAAATTGTGCCCGCGCACCTTCTGTTCATGCGCCTGCGCAAATGCCAGAATCGTATCCGCCCCGCGAAAATCAAATCTGTCCGGCGCGGGCCGCAGCGCCTGCCACTTCATCGCATTTTCAGGAACCAAAATATTGCACTGCTCCGCCACCAGGTTCGCGTACACCACGTTCCGCTCCAGCATCTCCGGAACCACCGCGCACCCAACCAGCATCGCCCGCGCCGCCGCATGCGCCCGCAGCGAATTCGCACCCGTCACATCCTCAGCCGGCGCCTGACCCCAGGCCTCCAGCCGCCTCGACGATCCGAACGCCGCCGCCAATCCACCAGCCGCCGCAACCGCCGCAGCACTCTTCACAAAATCTCGCCGCGTTCCGCTCTTCCATCCCATGTCAGCCTCCTCAGCCGCGGCCGCCGCCGGCCTTCTTCCACGACTCCATCTTGTCGGTCCAGTGCAAAAAGCGCAGCAGATTCCATTTCTGCTCCCACACAAATCCCACAATATCCCGCATGCGCAGCTCTTCCGCCTTCATGCCGGAGTACGTCTCAATCCGCCATTTCAAATATTCGCTGCGCCACGGCCTCAGCCGGTGCCCGCTCGTCGCATTCCACGCAAATCGCAGCGCCGCAAACATCCCCAGGCGTCCCTCTCAAAGCACCGTCGCGCGCGCAAATCTCCAGCGCACCAGCCCTACCTTTGAGTATAAAGGCGCAAAACCACCCGCCGTCCCGAACTGAGGTAACCGGAACCGCTCGCAGCCATCTTGTTTTTGAAGATTAATTCCCGGCCACCGCCGCAGCCGTCTTCGGAGCTTCCTGCATTTGCCGCGCCTGCGCGCACAGCTTCTTCAGCTTGCCGGTCAGGCTGGCATCGCCAATATGCTCGTCCTGCAGCACCCCGTCCGCATCGATCGTGAACGTATGAGGAATCACCTTCACATTAAACTCCTGTGCCGGCTGAAGGGCTTTAGCGCTTGAGAAACTTCTTTCACCCCATAACCACACAATTCCATTCCGGAAATACACATTATTTTCGATAACTCCCTTGCAATTTGTCACTAACCATGGCACAGTATTTTCTGCACAGGAGAACGCCCGATGGAAAATAGAACGCATAACTCGATGCGCAGGTTGCCGGAGACACGAGTCTCCGATGGCCGCCGGGCGGATTTTCTTAATTTCCAATAGCCTCCTCCGGCTGCAACTCCTGCGCAAAGTACACACATCCAGTCCTTGCTGAGTGGTGAAGAAGGCAGTTACTTCGCTCGACACACGAATCTCCCTGCGGGGAGAGCTGCATTCGCTCGTTCCCTCAGCAAAGCTTGAGCACCGGTGGCGAAAGAATAGAGTTACTTCCTCGAAAAGCGACCGGCAGAGCGGAATCTCTGCCAGAGCAGAGAGTTTCCGGGACGGGGGCGTAGCCCCGCACCGCAGGGTACCGGAAACAGCATGGCTCTGAACTCTATTCGCTCATTCCCCGGCGCGCTCACTCGACGTGTGTCCATACATTTGGGCCGGTGGCGCAGATAACAGATACTTCGCCTTAATCGGTCGGTCGCAGGTTCGAGTCCTGCCATGGAATTCATCCCATGTAGCTCAGTTGGATAGAGCACCCGAACATCGAACGCTGTTATCGACTCATTCCCCGGCCAATAACTTCCGGCATCGCCGGTTAGAAAGGCTTGCCATGGGCAAGATACAAGTCAAGGGGGGCACTCCGGTCGGTTCCGCGCCCTTGTGCCGCGCCTGCAGTCATGCGCATATCATGCATGGCTATCGCGAATCGGAATTGCTGGTCGTTTGCACGTCCACCTATCCCGACTTCCCGGTGCCCTTCATCGTCCGCGAGTGCAGCCGCTACAACGACAAGAACCGTCCCGACTGGGACCAGATGGAGAAGCTCGCCATCGAAGTCACCGCGCCCATCACCTTCGCGAAAAAGGTTGGATTCGGCTCGCCGCCTGCTAAGGGCGCCGAAGCCGATCGCGAAGCAATCAACGACTAACCTTAACCGCCGGTGGCGCAGATTACGGATACTTCAATGGTTGAGCGCCGTCGCAAGACGGAGGTTGCAGGTTCGATTCCTGCCTCGGATGCAAATCCGTGTAGCTCATCCGTAGTCGCTCATTCCCCGGCGCACAGCTTTAAGAAAGCAGCTCACCATGGCTCGTTTGAACATCCTGAAGCTCAGTCACCTCGCCCGTCCCCTCACCCACGAGGGAGCGCCCGCGCGCGTCGTCAGCCCTGAGCTCGCCCTGCGCCGCAGCGTCCTCGCCTGCCTGCTTTGGGAGAGCCAGTTCTATGAGGACGGCGTCGAGATCGCCGGCCGCATCAGCGAGCTCGTTCCCAGGGTCGCGCCCGAAAAGGTCGCCGCCCTCGCCGTCGAAGCGCGCGAAGCGATGAAGCTGCGCCACGCCCCGCTGTTGCTGGTCCGCGAAATGGCGCGTCACGCGTCGCATCGCGGCCTGGTGGCGGAGACGCTCGCCCGCGTAATCCAGCGTGCCGACGAACTTTCTGAGTTCGTCGCCATGTACTGGGCGGGCGGACGCACGCCGCTCTCCGGCCAGGTGAAGAAGGGGCTCGCCGCCGCGTTCCCGAAGTTCGACGAGTACGCGCTCGCCAAGTACGACCGTGCCGGCGTGGTTCGCCTGCGCGACGTGCTCTTCCTCTGCCACGCCAAGCCGCAGGACGCCGATCAGGCTGGCCTGTGGAAGCGCCTCATCAACGGATCGCTCATCACCCCGGATACCTGGGAGGTGGCGCTCTCCGCCGGAGGCGACAAGCGCGGCCACTGGGAGCGGCTGCTCGCGGAACGCCGTCTCGGCGCGCTCGCCCTGCTCCGCAACCTTCGCAACATGAAGGATGCGGCGGTCAGCGAGCACCTCGTGCAGGAAGCGTTGTTCGCCATGAAGACGGATCGCGTTCTGCCCTTCCGCTTTCTCGCTGCTGCGCGTCACGCTCCGCAGTGGGAAGAGGCGCTCGAGCAGGCGATGTTCCGCTCGGTCGAGGGCCGCGCGAAGCTTGCGGGTCACACCGTGTTGCTGGTCGACGTTTCCGGCAGCATGGTTGCCCCGCTCTCCACGCGGTCGGAGATGCTCCGCACCGACGCGGCCTACGGTCTGGCTGTGCTGTTGCGGGAAATCGCGGAGTCGGTGAGTCTCTACACCTTCTCGAGCCTGCTCAAGCGTGTGCCTGCGCGTCGCGGTTTCGCGCTGCGCGACGCGCTCGACCAGAGCCAGCCGCACGGCGCAACCATGCTCGGCGACGCGTTGCAGCGGATCGATGAGCCGTACGACCGCATCATCGTCATCACCGATGAGCAGTCGCACGACCGCGTCCCTGCTCCTCGCGGCCGCGGCTACGTGGTCAACGTGGCCAGCTATCGCCACGGTGTCGGCTATGGCCCGTGGACCCATATCGATGGCTGGAGCGAATCCGTCATCGACTACATCCGTGAGCTGGAGCGCGCCAACGCTGAATAACCGGTACCGGCGAAAGAACATCTTCGCCGGCATCGCTCTCCATCATCGAAGTGGCTATGGCCGCCCCGCCCGCTCCAGCCCGAAAATCAAATCATGATTATCGAAATGCGGACGTATCACCTCAAACCCGGCACCCGTCCCCGCTTCCTCGAAATCTTCCGCGCGAAATCCATCCCTGCCCACGCTGCGATCGGCATGAAGATCCTCGGCCCCTTCCTCTCCATCGAAGATCCCGACACCTTCTTCTTCATGCGCGCCTTCCCCACCCTCCAGGACCGCGATCCCATGAAAGAAAAATTCTACCAGGGCGAACTCTGGAAGTCCGAGCTCGAACATCAGCTCATGCCCATGCTCGAAAAATATGAAGTAACCCTGGTCGACGATCCCACCGACCAAATCCGCTGGCCCTAACTCCCGCCCGTCCGGTCGCCTCTCAAATCCCCGCCCGCCGCCCCTCCAGAAATCGCCGCACCGCCGGATCGCTAGCCTGCCCAATCGCAATCTCCAGCGCCTGCCGTGCCTCATCCTTCGCTCCGGCCCGAGCCAGCAACTCCGCGCGCGCCGCCCAATACGGCTGGTACCCCGCCAGCCGCGCATCGTCCTCCACACGCGGCATCGCCAGCAGCGCCGCCTCCGCCCCCTCAATCTCCGCAACCGCCAGCGCGCGATTCACCGCCACCACCGGCGATCCCGTCAGCGCATACAGCGCCTCATACAGCCGCAGCACCGCCTCCCAATTCGCACGCCCCGACCGGCATCGCTCCACATGCGCCGACTGAATCGCCGCCTCCAACTGGAATCGCCCCAACCGTCCGATCGCACTTGCCTGCCGCAACAGATCCTCAGCCCGCTCAACCATCCCCGCGTCCCACAGCGTGCAATCCTGCTGGGCCAACGGCACATACTCTCCTGTTTCGCTGCGCCGAGCCCGCCGCCGCGCTTGCAAATGCAGCATCAGCGCCGCCAAGCCCAGCGCCTCCGGCTCCTCCGGCAACAACTCCACCACCAGCGCCGCCAAAAACAGCGCCTCGCCCGTCAGCTCCCGCCGCGCCGCATCCGTTCCCGCCGGATCGCTCCACCCCTCCGCGAACGCAGCATAAATCGCCTCCAGCGCCGCGTTCAGCCGTTCCGGCAATTCTGCCCGCTCCGGCACGCGAAACGGAATCCCCGCATGCCGAATCTTCTCCTTCGCCCGCACCAGCCGCTTCCCCATCGCTGCTGGAGACACCAGGAACGCCGACGCAATCGCCTGTGCATCCAAACCCAAAATCACCTGCAGCATCAGCGGCGCATGCATCGCCGCTTCCAGCGCCGGATGCGCGCAGGCAAACAGCAGCGCCAGCCGCCGGTCAGGAATCTCCTCTTCCGATTCCCAATCGGCGCACAGCCCCGCCGGATCGACATCCCCGTCGATCCGCGCATCGCGTCGCAACCTGTCAATGGATTTCCTGCGCGCCACCGTCAGCAGCCACGCCTCCGGATTCGCCGGACACCCGCTCTTCGGCCAATCCTCCAGCGCCGCTGCAAATGCCTCCGACAGCGCATCCTCCGCCGCCGCAACATCGTGCGTCCGCGCCGCGAGAAAGGCGATTAGCTTGCCATAACTCCGGCGCGCCACCGCGTCTGCCGTGCTTTGCGCAGCGATTCCGCCCTGCGCAAACGCATCGCCTTCCTCCACCGTCGCCATCGCTCTACATCGACCAGATCGCGCGCACTTCCACGGCACCGTGTCCCACCGCCGGACACCGCCCCGCCCACTGCAGCGCCGCATCCAGATCCGGCACATCAATCATGTAGTAGCCGCCCAGTTGCTCTTTCGTGTCCGCATAAGGACCATCCAGCACCTGCGTTTTCCCATCGACGGCCTTCACTGTCGTAGCTGTCGTCGTGTCCCGCAGCCGGTTCGATCCTTTCAGCACGCCCGCCGCTGTCAGCGCCTGCGTGTACGCCATGTATGCAGCCATTCCCTGCTGCTGCTGCTCCCGCGTCATCCGGTTCCAGCCGCCTTCTTCTCCGTAAATCAGCAACAAATATTGCATCGCATTTTCTCCTTCATGGATTGTGTGCGGAATATTCATCCCGCCACTTCCATGACGCCCAGCCCCGCCGCCGCTGGACATCCCTCGCAAAATTTAATGCCGGAAGTGCCGCATCCCCGTAAACACCATCGCCACGCCCAGCCGGTCCGCCGCCGCAATCACCTCAACATCCCGCACGGACCCACCAGGCTGGATCACCGCAGTCGCTCCCGCCTGCGCCACCGCCTCCAGTCCATCCGGAAACGGAAAGAACGCATCCGACGCCGCCACGCTTCCCGCCAGCGGCAGCACCGCCTTCATCGCTCCAAATCGTGCTGCATCCACGCGGCTCATCTGCCCCGCGCCTACGCCCACGGTCTGCCCATTCCGCGCATACACAATGGCATTCGACTTCACATGCTTGCAAACCTTCCACGCAAATTCGAGCGACGCCAATTCCTCATCCGTCGGCTTGCGCTGCGTCACCGCCTTCAACTCCGCCCGCGTCACCCGTCCCCGATCCGCATCCTGCAACAGCATCCCCCCAGAAACCTGCTTCACCACCCGCTTCGTATCCGCCGCCTTCACTACCACCAGCCGCAAATTCTTCTTTGCCGCAAATCGTTTCCGCGCCTCGGCAGTAAATCCAGGCGCGGCAATCGCCTCCAGAAACAGCGCTGCCATCTCCTCCGCCGCATCCCCATCCACTTCGCGATTCACCCCAATCACTCCGCCAAACGCCGAAACCGGATCAGCGACCAGCGCCTTGCGATACGCCTCCAGCACATCCACTCCCGTCGCCGCTCCACACGGATTCGTGTGCTTGATAATCGCCACCATCGGCTCACCGAACTCCTGCGCCAGTTCCCAGCACGCATCCAGATCCACCAGATTGTTGTAGCTCAGCTCCTTGCCCTGTACCTGCTCCGCGCCCGCAATCCCCGTTCCCGATCCATCGCTATAGAGCGCCGCCCGCTGATGCGGATTCTCTCCATACCGCAGCCCCTGCGCCAGCGGATAAGCAATCCGCAACGCCTGCGGAAACTCATCCGCAAATGTCGCCGCCGCATGCGCATCCGCTCCCAGCACCGCCCGCTCCAGGGTATTGGCAATCGCTGTGTCATAAGCCGCCGTCGCCGCAAACGCCTGCTGCGCCAGCCGCCACCGCGTTTCCAAACTCAGCGCACCGCCAGCCTTCTCCAGTTCCTCGCTCAGCGCCGCATACTCGCGCGGCGAAGTCACAATCGCCACATCTTCAAAATTCTTCGCCGCCGAACGCACCATCGACGGGCCGCCGATGTCGATGTTCTCCACGATCTCCGCAAACGCCACACCCGGCCGCGCCGCCGTCTTCTCAAACGCGTAAAGATTCACCACCACCATGTCGATCGGCTCAATCCCATACGCCGCCGCCGCTGCCCGGTGCTCCGCATCCGCCCGCCGGTGCAGAATCCCTCCATGCACCTTCGGGTGCAGCGTCTTCACCCGCCCCTCAAACATCTCCGGGAACCCCGTCAGATCCGCCACATCGCGCACCGTCAGCCCCGCATCCCGCAGCGCTTTCGCCGTGCCGCCCGTCGACACCAGCTCCACCCCATACCCCGCCAGCTTCTGCGCAAATTCCACCAGGCCGGTCTTATCCGTCACGCTCAGCAGCGCGCGGGCAGTCTTCTTCTCACCACTCACTTCGCATCTCCCCAAATGGCCCAGCGTGCGGCCGCTTCATCTCGCGTCTCTCATGAAAATTGTAAACAACCTCGCCTCCAACGCAGTGCGCCCGTCCCCTCTGAACGCTACAATCCCCCCATGCACGACCGCACCACCAGAAATTTCCTCGTCGCGCTTCTTCTCACCTACGCCGTCGCCCGCGTCCTGCAAATCTTCCCCACCCGCGTCCCGACCCTCCTCATCGTCGTTCTGCACGTTCTCCCGCCCGCCGCCTTCGCACTGCTCCACGGCCGCCGCCTCTTCGGAACCCGCGGCATCCTCGCCTTCAGCTTCTTCTGCCTCGCCTCCGCCATCTTCTTTGAAAGCCTCGGCCTCCGCACCGGATTCCCCTACGGCCACTACACCTTCACTGCCGTCATGGGTCCAAAAATCCTCCAACTCCCCATCCTGCTCGCGCTCGCCTACCTCGGCGTCGGCTATTGCGCCTGGATGATTGCCTCGCTCATCGTGCGCCCCACGCCCCGCTCCCGCACCGCTCTCTGGCTCGTCCCCATCCTCGCCAGCGTTGTCATGTCCGCCTGGGATTTCGCTATGGACCCCGTCTGGGTCAACATCGATCGCGCCTGGATCTGGTTCCAGGGCGGCGCGTGGTTCGGCGTTCCCCTCACCAACTTCGCGGGCTGGCTCCTTACCAACTGGATCGGCTACCAGGCCTTCGCACTCTGGCTCCATCGCCGCCCCACTTCAACACCAGCCGCGCCCTCCGGATGGAATCGCCTCGCCATCCTCATGTACGCCGTCACCGCCGCCGGCAATCTCCTCCTCGCCGTTCCCTCCGCTGTACCCGCATTCATCCCCGCCACCATCACGGACGCCGCAGGCCGCCACTGGTCCACCCCCAGCGTCATCCACGCCAGCATCCTCGTCTCGCTCCTCATCATGATGCCGTTCGCACTCGTCGCCTGGATTAGGTCCCCACGTTACCCCTGTCCCCGGCGCAGCGAATCAGCAGGCGCGAGCCAGCTCTCCCCTCGCGTCCCCGCTTAACCAACGATCCCGTTTGTCACCGCGCATCAGGGACGATAGGGTATTCCTATGGACTCTCACACCGGCGCGGATGGGCGTTTCGCCTCGCAACCGGAAATTCTGCCGCCCGGCCCTATCCCCACCTCAGATCCCCAACAGCCCCGCGGATGGTATCCCCCTCCCCAACCGCCCCCGCGCCCGCCCCGCCGCCACTGGGCCTCCGCTCCCGCCACCTACTGGCTCGTCGGCATTAACTGCGCCGTTTTCCTCTTCACCCTCTACCAGAGCCACTCCATCGCTGGCCCCACCTTTGAGGACCGTGCTTCCTTCCAGCTCCTTTGCAATGGCGGACTCATCTTCGATGGCCAATGGTGGCGTCTCGTCACGTCCATCTTTGTCCATTTTGGCTGGATCCACATTGCCGGCAACATGTGGTGCCTCTGGAATCTCGGCCTCCTCGGAGAGCCGCTCCTCGGCGAATTCGGCATTGTCGCCGCCTACATGCTCACCGGTGTTGCCGGCAATTTGCTCAGCATTGCCATTCATCCCCAGGGCATCAATCAGCCCGGCGGAATCCTCAGCGCCGGTGCTTCCGGTGCCGTCTTTGGCCTCGCGGGCGTCCTGCTCATGCTCCTGCGCTCTCCCCTGCTCCCTATCCCCGCCTTCGAACTCAAGAAGCTCCGCCGCAGCGTCTGGTACTTCGCCCTCATCAATTTCGCCATCGGCGCCGGCACCTGGTTCGCGCGAACCTCCATCCAGATCGACAACATGGCGCACCTCGGCGGCTTCCTCAGCGGCATCGCCCTGGGAGTTCCCCTCGTGCCCCGCATCGGAGCGCCCCGCACCACTTTTGTTCGCAGACGCGCCGTCGCCGTCGGCGCTATGGCCTTCCTGTTACTGCTCGTAGCGTGGTGGCTCCACGCCGTCTACAGCCCATCCGTCGGATAACAGGCTCGCGCGCCGGCGTGTACCCCAGCGGCTACCGCCTCTACCCTGCACCCTGTAGGCTGGACCCTGTCCTACCGCACCGCCGTTGTCGCGAACTTCTTCACCATTGCCAGCAGCAGCTTCCGGTCGCTGTCGTTCAGATTCGTCGAGTACCGCCGAATCTGTGTCAGGAACCGCAGCTCATCGTCCGACAGCTTCTGCGACTGCAACTGCCGTCCCAGCGTGTCCTCCGCAAACAACTGCGCCAGCGGCAATTCCAGCGCCCCCGCAATTTTTGCCAGGGTGTCCAGCGACGGCACCGTGTGCCCGTTTTCTACTCGTGACAAGTAGCAACGCAGCAACCCCGTACGCTTCTCTATATCCCCCTGGGACAATCCCTTCTGCAACCGGTAACCCCGAATCGTAATTCCAATTTTCATAGCTTTAATTTTTTATACGCACTTTCTTCCTGTGCACTTCAAGGCAGGATTTTTTGAAGTATTGGCTGCATAGTTAACACGTTCCGGAGTCGCTGCGCAATAACTATTTTAGGGAAGTTGGTAACCAACGTAGAAACTAAAGACACTTACCCACCTCCGTCCACCGTGCCGTGAACGCCAGTAACCAGTAAGGCCTCTTCCGCCAGTCTTCCCCGGTCCCCGCCAATCCAGCACATCCCACAATCTACCCCCTGGCAACCAGATTGCCAGGGTAAAGCCGACAGCCGCCCCGTTGTACCCGTTCGCTCCCCGCCACTCCGCCTATTTTTTACCCAGCTTCAACTGCTCAGCAAGGAACTCCCGCGACCGCCGCTGCGCGTCCTGCGCATCCGCAGCCTTGTAGCCTCCCTTATTGTTCGGATTCTCAAACGCGTGCCCCGCATCCGGGTAAATCTTCGCGTCCACCGGCTTTCCCAGCGCCTGCATCGCCGTGGCAAAGGCGTGCACGTCGTCCGGTGTAATCCCCTGGTCCAGCCCGCCGAAATTCCCCAGCACAGCCGCGTGAATCCCCTCGAGCGCCGCTCTGTCCGTCGGCAACGAACCGTAATTGATCACCACCGCCTTCAGCTTCGGCTCGTTCACCGCCAATTGCGCCGCGAATCCCCCGCCCATGCACCAGCCAATCGCTCCCACCCGATGCGCATCCACATTCGGCTGCTCATCCAGCCAGGTCACCGCCGAAGTCAGATCCCGCACCCCGCGATCCTGCGGCAATCCCCGCATCAGCTCATGCGCCGTCTCCGCATCCGTCGCCACTTTGCCTCGGTACAGGTCCACCGCCAGCGCCACATACCCCTGCGCGGCAAATTGCTGCGACTGCTCTTTGATCCAGTCGTTCAGCCCCCACCATTCGTGGATCACCACCAGAGCCGGATGCCGCCCAGCCCCCTGCGGCTCGTAAACTATCCCGCGCACTGTCTCGCCGCCCGGCAAGGGAATCGAAACCTCACGCTGTCCGTAAACACTGGCCCCGCACAGCACGACGCAAATCAAGGCCAGAACGGCACGAACGGCAATTCGAGCTTTCATAACCACTCCTGGAAATCCATCCATGTATCGCAGAAAACCTCTCGCGCGGCAAGAGAGCTTCCGCGTCAGGAATCAAATCGCGCACATCCACTCCACCTATTTGCACATCGCACTCAGGGTACGGATCGATTCCTGAGGCCCCATGTCTTCCTTTCCTTCACCCGCGGACACCCAGCCATCCCCGTCTGCCGCATCAAGCCCCGCCATCGCTCCGCGCTCGGCAGCCCGCCTCAGCCGCAAAAAATCCTTCGCACGCTGGCATCAGCGCCTCCGCCGCCGCTGGAAGGAAACCCGCATCCTCTCCGTCATCGTCTTTCGCGAGCTCCTCCGCACCAATGCCTTCGACGTCGCCGCTGGCGTGGCCTTTTGGTTCATGATGTCCATGCTGCCCCTCATCATGATGGTCGTAGCCCTCATTACCCTGCTCCCCATTCCCAGCCTTCTCCCGCAGTTGCTCGCCGTCCTCGCGATCCTCGTCCCACCCGCATCCCTCACCATGGTCGAGCACATGGCTGGCTCCCTCCTCAGCCCGCACGGAGGCATCTTCTCCTTTGCTCTCATCGGCTACATCTGGTCAGCCACCGGTGGCTTCACCTCGCTCATCTCCGCCCTCAACATCGCCTACGACGTCAAAATCCAGCGCACCTGGCTCCGCGACCGCCTCCAGGCCCTCATCCTCACCTTCACCAGTGGCGGCCTCCTTTCTCTCTCCCTGCTCGCCCTCATCGCCGGACCTCACTTTGGCCATCTGCTCACCGAGACCTTCGCCATTCCTGCAGGCTTTGAGCGAGTCTGGCCCACCATCCGCATCGCCACTGTCTTTGTCGGCTTTGTCCTGGCGCTTGAGATCGTTTACTTCCTCGGCCCCAACATGCGCCAGCGCTTCCGCTCCACTCTGCCCGGCGCGCTCTTCGCCATCGCGCTTTGGTTCGCGGGTTCGGCCGGGCTCTCCTTCTACCTCAACCGCTTCGCCCACTACTCCCGCCTCTACGGAGGCATGGGCGCAGTCATTGGCCTTATGTTCTGGATCTACCTCACGGCTCTCGCCATCCTCATCGGCGCAGAACTCAATGCCGAGCTTGCCAAACGCCGCGATTCGCTCTTCCGCTGCCACGTCCAGGAGGGATCCCCGCGACGTAACCGCCAAAAAGTTAAAGCGGTGCCAGACCCGTCCCCGGATCGCACCGCTGCCTAACGCAAACTTGTCATCCTGAACGAAGTGAAGGACCTTTCGGTTGCACTTCTCCCCGGGGCACACTCACTAAGCCATCTGGATATCACATAGCGCGCGCCAGAGATCTACACGCTTCCGTCTGCTTGTCTGCATCCTGAACGCAAAATGTCAGCCCCCCGGGATAACCGGAGGGCTTTTCTGTAACCTGTAACCTGTAACCTGGTTTTACTGCGGCGCGCCCACTTCCGTCACCGCCGGAGACGCCGTCTCCATCGGCTGCTTCGCCGCGAAGTAGCTGCTGTCCCAGAGATTGCGATAGAAGATCCCCGTCAGCTCAGCCGCCTTAGGTCCAAACGTCGGCCGCCCGCCTTCCAGGAAGAAGACCGCCACAATCCGCCCGTACTGCGTGTCGGCGTACGATGCAAACCACCCAAACCGCGTCCCATCATCCGAGCATGTGCCCGTCTTGCCCAGCACCGGAAACTCATTGAAATTGGCCCGCAGCGACCGCGCCGTCCCATACTGCACCGCAGCATGCATCCCGTCCTGAATTTCCGGCAGAATCGGGCCGATATCCAAAGTCCGCTTGATCTTCGGCTGCATATTCAGCGCTTCTTCCGGCGTCGTCGGATGCTGCAAATAGTAGAGCGTTCCGCCGTTGGCAATCGCAGCCACCAGCGCGCCCAGTTGCAGCGGCGTCATCGAGATGCCCTCGCCAAACGAGCACATCCGCCCTACTCCGCCCAAATTCTCCGGCAGCGGCTCGTCCGGATACAATCCCGGCTTCTCGCCCGGAATGTCATATCCCGCCAGTTCGCCCAGCCCAAACTCCGTCGCGTAATGCCGCACCCGCTCAAAGCCCAGCCGCCGTCCCAGCGTCTCAAAGTAAAGATTGTTGGAGTGGGCCAGCGCCTCCGTCATGTTCAGGTGGTAGCTCCCACCCAAATTCACCGGCGTGTCCTTGGTGACGATTCCCTCTTCCAGCGCCGCCAGCGCCACCGAGAGCTTAATCGTCGAACACGGCTCTGCCCCGCTCGACAACGCCAGCTTCTGATTCACCATCGCCAGGATCCGGCCGTTTGATGGATCAATCGCCACCACCGTGCCGTTCATCGTTCCCAGCGCGTTGATCGCCGCCTGCCGCACCACCGGATCTTCGCCAGCCGTAATATCGCCCTGGGTCAGATCGGTGTCCGCAAACGAGCTCGCGGTAAACCGCTCGTAATAACGATGCCGCAGGCTCGTCCTGCGCAGGCTCGCCCGCCGCAAATGTGCTCCCCGCGTCAGCGTGGCCGGCACTACATGCGCTGTCGCCCTGTGCCCAGCAGGTACTCGCTCGCTGTGCTGCAAAGACGCGATATGCCGATGCGTCGCCGCCGTGTCATGCACCCGCGCCCGCGTGTGGTGGACAACATGGTGGGTCGTCGTGGTCGTTTCTGCCGCATGCGCCAGCGTCGTCACGCCCAGCGCGGCTACGAAAAGAGATAAAACAACTCGATTCATCAATTAATCTCTCTCTCGAAAGTCCAGACACCCTGCACGTCATCGTCCCGCAGAAAACCGCCTGGTGCTACCTTTGTCTTCGCCTGGCCCGGTACCAACGTTCCCATTCCGGCTCGGCCCAACCGTTCTGAACCAGCCATCCCTACCCGTGCGGCCTCTGCTTACACTGCTAACCCGCAACCCCAAAAAGGGTCGCCCTGAATGCAAATGCTTGGATGGTGGACGGGATTGCTGGGTTCACTATAACCGGAAACGATTCCCCGTCCAGTACATTTTCACACAGACGTGATGACTAATTTGTGTCACAAACCACCCTTGCGCATAAATGCCGGAACATCCAGATCCTCGCTCGGCTCCGGCTCAAACAAGGCCGCCGGCGGCGCAAACGCCTCCTGCTGCACCGGCGCCTCGGCCACCGCGACCGATCCGGCGGGCGCTTCTGCCGGCTCCTCAGCCATCTCTATCGCGAAATGATGCGGCTCGCCCCGCAAAGGCTCCGGCTCCCGCACTCGCTCCTGGGTTGGTGCAAATGCCGAAATCACTTCCCGCGCCGTCACCGGCACAAACACTGGAGCCTGTGCCGCCGTCCGAGCCGCGGGAGCGGGAGCCATCTCTGTCTCCTCGTCCTCCTCGCTCGCAAATCGCGGAGTCGCCGGACGCGTCCCAATCTTCGGTCCAGCCCCAACTGCCCGCAACGCCGCCTCAAGCATGTGATCCCGCCGCTCCGCCGAGCCCTGCTTGAACCCCGTCGCAATGACCGTGATCTTCACTTCGTCGCCCATCGCCTCGTCCAGCACCGCGCCGAAGATGATGTTCGCGTCCTCGTGCGCCGCGCTCTGAATCAGCGTCGATGCCTCGTTCACTTCGTTCAGCTTCAGCGTGCTCGATCCCGTGATGTTGATCAGGATGCCGCGCGCTCCGTCAATCGCGCCCGCTTCCAGCAGCGGCGACGCCATCGCCGCCTGCGCCGCTTCAATCGCGCGATTCGCGCCCGCTCCGCACTGCCGTGCCCATCACCGCATAGCCCATGCCCGCCATCGTCGTCTTCACATCGGCAAAGTCGCGGTTGATGATGCCCGGAATCGTAATGATGTCGGAAATTCCCTGCACGCCCTGCCGCAGCACGTCGTCGGCAATCCGGAACGACTCGAAGAATCCCGCATCCTTCGCCACCGCCAGCAGCTTCTCGTTCGGGATCACGATCATCGTGTCCACGCTGTCCAGCAGTTCCTGCATGCCGCGCTCGGCCTGCATCATGCGCCGCTTGCCTTCGAACGCGAACGGCCGCGTCACCACCGCCACCGTCAGCGCGCCCATCTCGCTCGCCAGCGAGGCGATCACCGGCGCCGCGCCCGTGCCCGTTCCGCCGCCCAGCCCCGCCGTCACAAACACCATGTCCGCGCCTTCCAGCGCTTCGATAATCTTTTCCGAGTCCTCCAGCGCCGCCCGCCGCCCGATGTCCGGATTCGCGCCTGCACCCAGTCCGCTGGTCAGCTTCACGCCCAGCTGCAGCTTGATCGGCGCCTGCGACAGCTCCAGCGCCTGCTTGTCCGTGTTGGCCGTGATGAACTCCACGCCCTCCATGTGCGCCGCAATCATGCGGTTTACTGCGTTGCCGCCGCCACCACCCACGCCGATGACTTTGATCTTCGCGCCGCGGGGGATTTCTTCCTGATACTGAATGCGAATTTCTTCCGGCTGACTCATCGGCTTAAGCTCCTTCATCTCCACTGCATTTGATTTCTGTATCCTGTTCAACCCAAATCATCCTTCGTGCTACCAGCCACCAGCTTTTCCTGTACCCTGCACCCTTCACCCTGTTCACTGCTCTCAAATGCTCCCCGCAAATATCGCGCGCAGCTTCGCCCGCAATCCCGCATTCTCCTGCGCCCGCGTCACGCTCGTTCTCTGCGAATACAACAGCGACCCAATCAGCACCGCATACTCCGGCGCAGCCAAATCTCCAGGCATGTGCGACAGCGGCACCGGCGACGCGATCCGCGCCGGAACCCGCAGCAAACTCTCCGCCGTATCCAGCAATCCTGGCAGCCGCGCTCCTCCGCCCGTCAGCACGCATCCTGCGCCCAGCGCTTCCAGCACGCCGCCCTGACGCAAATTGTCGCGCAGCATCTGAAACAACTCCCGCGCCCGCGGCTCCAGAATCTCGCTGATCAGCCGCTGCCGCACAAACCGCGCCTCATGCCCCGGCAAGCCCGTCACCTCAACTTCGCTCAGCTGCGGAACCGCCGTCACCACCGCGTGTCCGTAATTCGCCTTCAGCCATTCCGCTTCCGGCGCAGTCGCTCGCAGCCCCACCGCCAGATCGTTTGTGAAATGATCGCCGCCAATCGGCACCACCGACGTGTGCGCCACCGACCCTTCGAAGAACACCACCAGTTCCGACGTCGACGCCCCAATATCCAGCAGGCAAACGCCCAGCTCGCGCTCATCGGCCGACAACGTTGCCTCCGCCGCCGCGATCGCTTCGAACACCGTCTCCGTCACTTCCAGGCCGGCCTTGTTCGCGCACGTCACCAGGCTCTGGCATGCGCTCGCCGAACTCGTCGCGATATGCAGATTCACTTCCAGCCGGTTCCCCACCATCCCCACCGGATCGTTAATCCCCGGCTGCTCGTCCAGAATGAATTGCTGCGGCAGCAGGTGCAGCACCTCGCGGTCCGACGGCAGCGAGATCGATCGCGCCCGGTCCACCGCCGCCCGTACATCTTCTTTTGAAATCTCCCGAAGCCGCGTTCCCAGGCTGATGCCGCCCCGGCTGTTCACTCCGCGAATGTGAGGTCCACCCACCGCCACCACGCACCGCTCAATCGTCGTGTTGGCCACGTCTTCGGCCATCACCGCCGCTGCGTTAATCGCCTCCGTCGCCGGGCGCAGTTCGGAAATCAATCCCTTCCGCATCCCCGCCGCCGGAGCCACGCCATGTCCCCGGTACCGCAGTGCGCCTTCATGAATCTCCGCAATCAGCACGCGCACCTTCGCGCTACCCACATCCAGCACCGCGACAATGTTTTCCGCCTGCTGGCTCATCGCGCACCCCGCCCCGCGGACTTCACCGCAACCTGAGCATGGGTCGCATGCGCTTTCACCACCCGCTTTACTTTCGCGACATTCGCCTTCTTCTTCGCCGTGGCAGCAGGCTTAGGAGCGGCCGCCTTCGATTCGGCAGGACCGTCCGCCGCCGCATCCGGCGTCATCTTCAGCACCACTTCGTGCTCGTACCGCAAATCCACCGCTGCCAGCTTCGGATATTGCGCCCGCCACTGCCCCACATGCGCCTCATAATTCTTCCAGCGCGCCAGAAAATCGTCCTGCCCGAACTGCAGATGCAAATCTGATCCGTTCGCCGTGACCGTCGCCCGCA
Organism: uncultured Acidobacteriaceae bacterium; assembly: GCA_963817165.1. GTDB lineage: Bacteria > Acidobacteriota > Terriglobia > Terriglobales > Acidobacteriaceae > Palsa-343. The sequence continues at coordinate 110,590 of CAWFNL010000027.1, forward strand.
CATCTTCCGGATCCGACAAATCCACTTCGCTCAGTTGTGCCGAAACTTTCTCGCCGCCGCCGTCCAGCTCCCGCAAAAACCGCTGATACAGCGCCATCCGCGCCCCGCGCACGCTCAGCGGATCCTCCGGATTAATCCCGCTCACCACCGGAAACGAATAATGTTTCTCGGCAATTTCCTGCGGGCTCATGTTCAGAATCACGCCCGCCGCATCGGCCAGCTCAATCCTGCCGTTCACCTCAACAAAGGCGATCGGCGTCCGTTCCGTCACCGCCACGCGCAGTTGATTCGGCAACACCCGCATCACCGTCGCGTGCTCCACCCAGTTGAACCGCTCCAACTCCGCACGCCGCTGGCTCAGTGGCACATAAAACAAATTCCGCCCAATGTCCGATCCAAACACTGACAGCAAATCGTCGCGTGTCAGCTGGCTATTACCAACAGTCTGTATCGAAGCAGAGGAATCAATCCGGAACCGCGGATCGTGATCGAGGAAGTTCCGCGTGGCCATCAACATCCCCACGCCCATTCCCACCACGCCCAGCCCGCCTGCAATCAGCGCAATCCGTCCCCAACGTGTCCGTGACCACGCAGGCAGCACTCCGCGCCGCACCGGAACCCTCCGGCGTGCCCGCAGAAACGGCTCGCCCGCATCGTCCTCCCCATCGGAGGCCGTGCGTTCGGCCCGCGGCAACCGCGCGTCCGTCTCCGGATCCCCCGCCGGACGGTAGAATCCCGCCCGCGGCTCGTCCAGAAGCGCCGCGCTTCCGCTTTTTACGCTGGTTTTAGCCACGCCTGAGCAAGGTCGTGAGAATCGCCCTCTTGACTATAGCGTGACCACCCCTGTGGATTTGCCCCGATTCCCCCCAGGTATCCAATCAGAGAACATCCCCCATCTCCGGCACTCAACTTCTTTTCCCCGTGCTTCTTGAGCAATCCCACCCGCCTCGCGCCAAATGACGCCATCATAATCAACCCCGCATGATCCACACCCGCATTTCACACTCCAGCAACATCCGCGTAACGCCCTCTTTACCCGCAGTTCATATTTTCAAGAAAGCACTACACCATCAACCGACTCTTCATTCCCCATTGCATTGGCAAATTCTTTTGGAGGCAACACTGAAATGAACAGATCCTTCAGCGTGAGCAGGCGTGCGCTCACTCTAGCTTTCCTCGCGATCTTCGCGTTTGCATCTGCCCGCGTCGCCCTGGCGCAACAATCCTCCGGTACCGGAACCGTCCAGGGAACCGTTGTGGATCAGTCCGGCAAATCCGTCCAGGGTGCTGCCGTCGCTGTCACCAGCGGCGGACTAGTCAGGCACACCGCCGTAACTGGTGCTGACGGCAAATTCACCGTCGACGGCCTGACCCCAGGCAACTACAGCGTCCAGGTTTCGGCCTCCGGATTTGCCACGCAAACGCAGGAAACCGTGAAGGTCGCCGCTGGAGCCTCCGTCGATCTCCCCTTCACCCTGCGCATCGCCTCCGTCGGCCAGGAAGTCACCGTGGAAGCCGAAGCCGATACCTCGCTCGCCTCCCAGCTCTCTCCTGTCAAATCCGTTCTCGACGCTGGCTCCGCCCGCACCGAAATCACGAGCACCTACGTTGACGAATACACCTCTCCCGTCACCGACTTTGCCGATCTCATCCAGGCTGCCCCCGGCACCGTCAGCTGGAGCCCCAACGGCGTCGGCCTCGGCCAGGCCGCCATCTACTACCGCGGCTTCCGCGACGACGACTACACCATGACCTGGGACGGCGTTCCGTTCAACGACTCCAACGATCCCAGCCACCACTCCTGGGCTTACGTCCCCGCTCCCGCCATCGGCTACGTCGACTTCGACCGCAGCCCCGGCACCGCTTCCGACATGGGACCCGCCAACTACGGCGGCTCCATCCATTACTTCTCGCCGCGCCTGCCTTCCACCCAGTCCATGCGCCTCTCCGACTCCTATGGTTCCTTCAACACCAATCAGATTCTCGGCGAGTTTGACTCCGGCCTCTTCGGCGGCAAGAATCCCAAAGCCAACTTCTGGTTTGAAGGCCATCACATGAGCTCCGACGGCTACCAGACCTTTAACTACCAGGTCCGCACCGCCGGAACGGTCAAATTCACCTATAAGTTCTCCGAAAAGACCGACCTGGCCCTCACCAGCACCGTCGTCATCGTCGACGCCAATACTCCGAACAACGATGCCTACCGCTACCAGATTGCGCAGTTTGGCCCCAACTTCTACATGCAGAACAACTATTACAACGCCGACGGCACCATCAACGGCCTCTATTACAAGTTCTATACAAACCACATTCCCACGAACTTTGAAGTCGTCACCGTCAACCGCTACTGGGGCAAGGGCTGGCACCTCGAAGCCAAGCCCTACACCTACTCCTATTCCAACCATCAGCATTACAACAACAGCCAATACAGCGAAGCCGGCGACGACGGCGGCATGCTGACGTCCAACCCGGTCACCGCCACCAGTGCCATTGACAAAATGAATCAGTACGTCAAAGGCGGCGTCATTGCTCACCTCAGCTCCGCTTCACGCTACGGCGTCTTTCGCACCGGCGGCTGGTATGAGTACACTTCCACCAACCGCTACCAAAACGACACCAACCCCACCGACTGGGTCGACTCGGATCTCATCGGCAAACTCAAATTCCACGAGGGCTTCATCACCCGCGACTATCAGCCCTTTGCTGAATACCAGCTCGTCGCCATCCCCCGCTGGACCATCACTGCCGGCGTCAAAGACGCCTACTACAACATGACGGTGCACCAGTGGGCCTCCAACAAAGAAATCGGCCCCCTCGGTTGCCCGACCAGTGACACCACGGCGGAATGTCCCAGAAGCGTTATCCACGAAAAGGCGTACAACAGCGTGCTACCCTCCGTTGAAGCCAACTATCGTATCCGCAACGACTGGTCCGCTTACGCCCAGTACGGCCGCGGCAGCATCATCCCCTTCAGCTCCGTCTTCGACGTAGCCGGCGCCGAGGTCCAAACCGCTCCCCCGCCCACCATCGCTTCCACGTATCAGGGCGGCACTGTGCTCAAGCTCAATCGCGTCAGCATGGACGCCGACGCCTTCCACATCCACTTCATCAACCAATACTCCAGCTTCACGCCCAGCTCCGGCGCGGATGCCGGCTTCACCTACTACTACGCCACCCCGCCCTCCGACACTAACGGTCTGGAAGGCGAGGGCAACATCGCTTTCGGGTCCGGTTTCAGCCTCTTCCTCAACGGCACCCTCGGCTCGGCCAAATACGAAGCCGGCGCCGCGCAGGCCGCCACCACCACCACCCCGGCCGTACCCGCATCCGTTGCGGCCTGGGTCGCCCTCACGCCCCACGACACCGAAAGCATCGGTCCCGAGTACCAGACCAAAAGCTGGGATGTCGGCTTCTTCAATAAGCGCGTCGGCACCCGCTGGGAAGACGACGGTTCCACCCACCAGAATGTTCCTCTCGAACCTTTCTGGGTCAGTAATCTCTTCGCCAACTACACCATCCGCAACGGCTCGCGATTCGATAACTCGAAGATCAAGCTCAGCTTCAACAACCTCTTCAACAACCTCAACACCGTCGACATCGGCGCCGCCAACGGCGTCAACGCCAACACGGACCTCTACACCCCAAGCTCGCTCGATACCCTCGAACTGCTCCCCGGCCGCTCCGTCATGGTCACCTTCCAGATGGGCTTCTCACCAAAGGAACGCTAACCTCAACCGCAGTCAAAAAAAGCCGTGCCGCCGGGCAATCCCCCCGCGGTACGGCATTTTCTTTAAGCTGTCATCCTGAGGAGCGCAGCGACGAAGGATCCGCGCTTGTTTTGTTCAAATACCCATGCCGCCGCCCGCTGGCGGCACGGGAAGACCAGCAATCCCAGGGCCGCCTTTCAGAGTTGCGCAGAGCCCCTACTTCCCCTCCGCCTCTTCTCTCCGCTTCGTAAACAAAGGTGCGCCCCACGTCCCCACCGCCAGCAGCGCCCCAAACAAAATCACCGCGTCCACGCTCGCCCGCCCTTGCCGCGTCCAATAAGCATTCGCGTCCAGATTCAGCCACAGCGCAAATTCATCCAGCGTCAGCGCCGCCCCCATCCCAAAAAGAATCGACAGCAGCCGGCTCACAAAAATCGACGACGGCGTCCCGCACGTCCCAAACTCCGCCAGCAGAAAATACCCCGTCACCAGTAGCAGCAAAATCCCCCACACCAAATGATGGATGTGCCGCCCGCCCATCATCACCCACCCGAACGGTCCAATATGGTGCGTAATCGCCGCCACCAGCAGGCGCACAAACAAAAACGTCACGAAAAAACTCACCGACGCCAAAAACATCCGCCGCCGCGGCCGGTCCGGAATGCGTTCGTGCACCAGCCGGCCCGCCCCCGTGAAGTGCAGGAACGTCAGCATCCCCCCCGTCCCCAACACAATCACCACGAAAATCCACGCGTCTAACCTGTGCATAAGCCTCCATTCTTAACACAAGCCTGCGTCCCCGGCACCCCTTCTATAATCAAACTGGGACACTTTCCCCAACGGCCCTGGAAGCACACCATTGAGCGACGAAATCATCATCCGCGGCGCGCGCACCCACAACCTCAAGAACATCGACGTCGACATCCCCCACAACGCCTCACCGTCGTCAGCGGCGTCTCCGGCTCCGGCAAATCCTCGCTCGCCTTCGACACCGTCTACGCCGAAGGCCAGCGCCGCTACGTCGAATCGCTCTCCGCCTACGCCCGCCAGTTCCTCGAGCGCATCGAAAAGCCCGACGTCGACCACATGGACGGCCTCGCCCCCGCCATCGCCATCAAGCAGAAGAACCAGACCCGCAACCCCCGCTCCACCGTCGCCACCGCCACCGAAATCTACGACTACCTCCGCCTGCTCTACGCCCGCTGCGGCACCGTCACCTGCCTCGCACTGCGGCGGCATCGTCAAACGCGACACCGTCGACGAAATCGTCACCGCCCTCCTCGCCCTGCCCGAAGGCACCCGCACCTACGCCCTCTTCCCCATCGCCCGCGCCGAAGTAAAACTCGAGCCCATGCAGCCCGCCCCAGCCGCTCGAAGGAGTCGCCGAGCCACCCAAGCCCGCAAAGAAGCCGCACCAAAAAATCCGCCGAAGAACCGCGCCCTCCGCTCGCCTTCGACCTCACCGACGCCCTCAAAGACCGCCTCACCGAACTCCGCCGCCGCGGCTACAACCGCCTCTACCAAACCGGCAACATCGTCGAGTTCTCCACCCCCGAGTCCCTCCTCGAACTCGACTTCGCCCAACCCATCTTCGTCCTCATCGACCGCCTCGCCATCTCCCCCGACATCCGCACCCGCATCGTCGACGCCATCGAAACCGGCTACCGCGAATCCGGCGAAGTCCAGTTCCACACCGTCCCCCGCGAAGACGCGAAGCAGCCCGCAGCACCTCCGCTTCTCCGCCGCCTTCGAGTGCACCACCTGCCACCGCGCCTACCGCGAGCCCGAGCCGCGCCTCTTCTCCTTCAACAATCCCTACGGCGCCTGCCCCCGCTGCCAGGGCTTCGGCAACACCATCGACTTCGACCCCAACCTCATCATCCCCGACCGCTCGAAGACCCTCGACGAAGGCGCCATCGCCCCCTGGACCACCACCAAATACCGCCCCCACCACGGCGAGATGATCCGCGCCGCCAAAGCCGCCGACATCCCCACCGACGTCCCCTGGTACGACCTCACCGCCCGACCAGCAGCGCTTCATCGAAGACGGCCGCGGCACCTTCCCCGGCATCCGCGGCTTCTTCGCCGCGCTCGAGCGCAAGAAGTACAAGCTCCACGTCCGCGTCTTCCTCTCCAAGTACCGCGGCTACGCCCTCTGCCCCGACTGCCGCGGCCAGCGCCTCCGCGCCGAAGCCCGCGCCGTCCTATCGATCAACGACCAAAACATCTGCGAGACTCAGCGCCCTCACCATCACCGCCGCCCAAGACTTCTTCGACAATCTGCAACTCTCCCCATGCACAAACGGAAATCGCCGGCAAGATCCTCGAAGAGGTCCGCCAGCGCATCCACTTCCTCCACCAGGTCGGCCTCGACTACCTCACCCTCGACCGCCTCAGCTCCACCCTCTCCGGCGGCGAATCCCAGCGCATCCAGCTCGCCACATCTCTCGGCTCGCGCCTCGTCGGCGCTCTCTACGTCCTCGACGAACCCATCCATCGGCCTCCACACCCGCGACACCGCCAAGCTCATCCGCATCATGAAGGACCTCCGCGACCTCGGCAACACCATCCTCGTCGTCGAGCACGACCCCGACGTCATCCGCTCCGCCGACCACCTCCTCGACCTCGGCCCCGGCGCCGGCGAACTCGGCGGCCAGCTCCTCGCCGCCGGCACCGTCGCCGAAGTCACCGCCAACCCCAACTCCATCACCGGCAAATATCTCTCCGGCCGCCTCACCATCCCCGTCCCCAAACACCGCCGCGAGCCCGGCCGCGAAGCACCTCAAGCTCACCGGCGCCCGCATCCACAACCTCCGCGGCGTCGACGTCGACATCCCCCTCAACCTCCTCTGCTGCGTCACCGGCGTCACCGGCTCCGGCAAATCCACGCTCGTCCACCAGGTCCTCTACCGCGCCCTCATGCAGTCGCCTCGGCCGCGAGCCGAACAGCGAGCCCGACCCCACCCACCTCTACCGCGAACTCACCGGCACCCAGCACCTCAACGACGTCGTCCTCGTCGACCAGTCCCCCATCGGCCGCACCCCGCGCTCCAACCCCGTCACCTACATCAAGGCCTTCGACGACATCCGCGCGCTCTTCGCCGCGCAGCCCGACGCCAAGCGCCGCGGCTTCGCCGCCGGCCACTTCTCCTTCAACGTCCCCGGCGGCCGCTGCGACGTCTGCGAAGGCGACGGCACCGTCACCGTCGAAATGCAGTTCCTCGCCGACATCGAGCTCCCCTGCGAAGAATGCAACGGAACCCGTTACAAATCCACCATCCTCGACATCAAGTACAAAGGCAAGAACATCCACGACGTCCTCAACATGACCGTCAAGGAAGCGCTGCAGCTACTTCGCCGGCCACCCCAAGATCGTCGACAAGCTCTACGTCCTCGACGAGGTCGGCCTCGGCTACGTCCGTCTCGGCCAGTCCGCCACCACGCTCTCCGGCGGCGAAGCCCAGCGCGTCAAACTCGCCTCCCACCTCGCCACCGCCCGCTCCGATCAGCCACGCGCACCGCCAATGACGCCGCAGCAAAAGCCCGCAGCCGCACCCTCTACATCCTCGACGAGCCCACCACCGGCCTCCACTTCGACGACGTCGCCAAGCTCCTCGCCGCCTTCCGCAAACTCATCGACGGCGGCGGCTCGCTCCTCGTCATCGAGCACAACCTCGACGTCATCAAGTCCGCCGACTGGGTCATCGACATGGGCCCCGAAGGCGGCATCGGCGGCGGCCAGATCGTCGCCATCGGCACCCCCGAAGAAATCGCCGCCAACCCCCAATCCCACACCGGCCACTGGCTATCCCGCGTCTTACCCTCCGCCTCCCTCCACGAATCACCCACGGAAAGCGAAGTAGCCTCGTGAAGTCAGAGCAATCTGCGACCCGCCACCAGCCACCAGCCACTGGCTTAAGGTCCCCTTTACCCTGCACCCTACACCCTGTACGCCGCCTTTTCGTGCTCTGCGCTCTGGGTTCTGTGCTCTGCCTTTCGGCGCACACCCAGACCTCCCTCCCCCCCGGCACCTCCAACCCAGACCAGCCTCGCCCGCAACAAGCCAACCCCCTCAGCGACGCCGAATCCGCCATCGCCGACCAGCATTACCCCGACGCCGCCAACCAGCTCGACGTCTACCTCTCCGCCCATCCCGACAACGCCCGCGCTCTCTTTGACCGCGGCTACGTCGCCCAGGCCCAGAAGCAAACCGCCGACGCCGAATCCTGGTACCGCAAAGCCATCGCCGCCGATCCCAAACAGTTTGAGTCCCGCCTCGCCCTCGGCCTCATCCTCGCTGCTAAAAATGATCCGGGAGCCCGCGAACAGCTCTACGCCGCCGCCCAGCTCGACCCCAACCCGCCCAACCCTGTCGCCAAAGCCCAGGCCGATCGCGCCCTCGCCCGCCTCATTCGCTCCTCCGATCCCACCGGCGCGCGCGACGCTCTCGTCAACGCCCTCCAGCTCACGCCCGAGACCCCCGACGATACCCTCCTCGCCGCCGAAATCGCCACCGCCGCCGGCAACGACGACCTCGCCGAACAGGCCTACCGCCGCGTCCTCGACGCCAACCCCAACTCCTCTGAAGCGTCCGCTGGACTCGCCCACCTCTACATGTCCGAGAAGAAATACGCCGACGCACAGCCCCTCGTCCAGGCCGCCCTCCGCCGCGATCCCGACGATCCCGCCCTCAACGCCCAGCTCGCCGCCATCCTCTCGGCCCAGGGCAAGCAGGCCGACGCCCTCGCCCTCCTCGAAAAAATTCACCAGCTCCAGCCCCACAGCGATTCCGTCACCGGCATGCTCGCCGACGCGGAATTCCAGGCCGGCAATCTCGAAAAAGCCGACGCGCTCTTCCAGCAGCTCCTCGCCGCCCAGCCCAACGACGTCTCACTCCTCGATGCCCGAGGCCAGGTCCTCATCCGCCAGCAGCACTACGCCGACGCGCTTGCTTCCTTCCGCAAAGCCGCAGCCGCCAAGCCCGACGATGTCGACGCCTGGTCCGGCATCGCCTTCGCTGACTCCGAGCTTCATCAATACGCCGACGAATTGCAGGCGCTTTCCATGCGATCAAAATTTGCGCCGGAGAATCCAGGTTCTCTTTTCCTCCGTGCAACCGCTTTCGATAATCTCCATCAAAGTGATTCAGCGGCGGATTACTACCATCGCTTCCTCGCCGCCGCCCAGGGAAAATTCCCAGACCAGGAGTGGCAGGCTCAGCACCGCCTCATCGCTCTCGGCAAATAATCGGTGCTCCCCAACCGTAAGTCGCCGAATTCCACCACTCGACTCTCAGCCGTCGCCCATCCCGTTTCGGGTTCCGGCCGCAGAAAATCTTGCTGATTCCTGTGGCGCGTTTGCCTGGACTTGCGCTATTGTGGCTCATCGCACTTCCCGGAGGTGCGCTATGCGGATTGTCGCGGTCCTCGCCGCTGTCCTTCTTCCGGCTTCTCTTGCCTGGGCTCACGGCATGGATGACCGCGTCCCCGACGCTCGCGAAATCGCCGACCTCCAGGCCAAAGTTGCTGCCGCCAGCCCCAACGAACAACCCTGGCTCTATGCCCAGCTCGTCCATTCCATGACTGAGCTTGCCACCGCTCAGTTCCAGGCCGGTCAGGACAACCTCGCCTCGCAATCCCTCAAATCCGCGCAAAGCTATGCCGGCAAAATTCAAATGAACCTGCTCCACGACGCGAAGAAGCTCAAGAATGCGGAAATCCTCATCCGCCACACCGGCTTCCGCCTCCGCGAGCTTCTCACCGGAGCCTCTCTCGACGACCGTCCCACCCTCGAGGCCACCATCAATCAGCTCAACCAGGTCCAGACCGAAATGATGCTCCAGGTCTTCCACCGCTAACTCCCGCCGTCGTTAAAAAGCGCTGTCATCCTAAGGAGCGCAGCGACGAAGGACCTGCGGTTGCCTTGTTCGGCTACCCCTCTCCCCAGCGGCGGGCAGCAAGGAGAAACTTCAATGAGGCCCAACCCGGGCAGCCAGACTCCCCTATGCCGGATCACCAGCCCAAAGAACCTCACGCCGCAATCCGAATTCGCCACTTCCCCGCATCCACCAATCTCCGTTTTTCAACCGCCCCAAATTCGCTGCAAATTTTCCCCTTTTCCCCCGGCTATCCACACCCTTTCAACAGCCCTCACATCCCTGTCACCCTGTATTCATCGGGCAATGACAATCAGCGGTGCAAGAGGTACCAAAAGTCACCCTGCAGTTTCGCCTATCGTTCCCCATTTACAGACCCCGAAGCTCTTCGTACTCTGAGTTGCGTTTCCAAACTAAGCGTTTCATACGCCAGGCGGAATCCTCGAGACTCTAACGCGAGCCACCCCTTGAAAAATGGGCCTCGCGCCACCTCCCGGCCCCCTTGGCTCTTCGGTGAAACTCGAGGCGCGGAAACACTTTCGCCTTTTACTGAAATCTAAATTGGAGCGGTCACGCACCCCTGCCGGGCGCGTCTCCGTCGCCCGCTATTTTTCCGGGATCTATTCCGGAATTCGCGCGGGCCGGAGCCCATTTTCCGGTCGGTCTCGTGCCCGTTCCCCCGCATCCCGCGCCTTGGCCGGGAAGCCCGTTTGCGCGTGTACCTTGATCCGCGCACAGCGCTTTCCTCCCATGGCTCGGGATGCGGGCGACCTGAACCCGCTGCCGGGTGCATACGCCTGACGTGTGCCCCTGTTGCTTGCCTGCCGCCGTTGGGAGAACCATGAGACCGAAGAAAACCATCCTTTGCGTGGACGATAACGAACAAGTCCTTTCCGTAAGAAAATTCCTTCTCGAAACCCGCGGCTACCGCGTCCTCACTGCCCACTCTGCCGAAGCAGCCCTCGAGCGCTTCCGCCAGGGCGGCATCGACCTTGTCCTCAGCGACCTCCTCATGCCCACCATGGACGGCAACGAAATGGTCCGCCAGATGAAGGAGATTTCTCCGGAAGTCCCCACCATCCTCATCAGCGGCACCGTCAAAACCTTTGAGCGCGCCAACCGCGCCGATGCCTTCCTGCCCAAAGGCGCATCCACTCCTGTCGAAATGCTGGAGCGCATCCGCGTCATGATCGCCCGCAAGCGCGGCCCCCGCAAAATCCTCCGCCCCATCTTCGCCACTCCCAACTTCGGCGCCTCCGAGGCCGCAGGCTTCGAGACCGCCACCCAATCAGTAGCCTCGTAAACTGTCATCCTGAGAACCCTGAGCGAAGCGAAGGGGGCGAAGGACCTTACGGTCGCTTTGTTTTTAAGCTGTCATCCTGAGGAGCGCAGCGACGGAGGATCTGCGGCTGCTTTGTTCGGGTACCCACTCCCCCGTTAGTTGACACAAGGAAGAACGCGCCAACCGAACCCGAATCACTGCGCTCCCAGCCACCGGCCCTCGGCAACCGGCTACCAGCCACCAGCTACCAGCTTCGCTGCTTTACAATCAACCCGTGCCCTCCATCATCACCGCCGAGAACCTCGGCAAAACCTATCGCACTGGCAAACTCGAAGTCCCCGCCCTCCGCAATGCCACCTTCGAGGTCGAAGCCGGCGAGTTCGTCGCTATCGTCGGACCCTCCGGCAGCGGCAAATCCACCCTCTTCTACCTGCTCGGCGGCCTCACTCACGCCAGCTCCGGTCGCGTCCTCATCGGCGGCACCGACTTCTCCGCCCTCACCGACGCCGAACGCACCAAAATGCGCCGCGCCCGCATCGGCTTCATCTTTCAAAAATTCAATCTCCTGCCCACGCTTTCCGCGCGCTCCAATATCGAAATCGCCTACGAGATCGCCGACCGCCCTGAGCCTCTCGATCAGCAATTCTTCGCTCGCCTCACCGAATTGCTCCACATCGCCGGACGTCTCGACCATCGCCCCTCGGAACTCAGCGGCGGCGAACAGCAACGCATCGCCATCGCCCGCGCCCTCATCACCCAGCCCTCCATCGTCCTCGCCGACGAGCCCACCGGCAACCTCGATACTGAAAATTCCGACGCCGTCCTCGAGATGCTGCGCCGCTCCAATCGCGAATTCAAACAGACCGTCCTCATGATCACCCACAACCCCGAAGCCGCTGCCATCGCCGACCGCATCATCCACATGCGCGACGGACAGATTCGCGGAATCGAACCCGGCAAAGGCGCCGTCGCTCCCCATAACTGGTAACGTTTTCATCCGGCCCGCGTCCATTGAAGTTCTGGATGCGCCCGTCCGAAATTCGCTTAAACTCAAAGAATATTCGCACGCCTGCACGGCATATCGCGTTAGACTTATTGAGGGTCCTTAGGGTCAAAAGTCAAAAAAAATGGGCACAACCTTACAACCACACGCCGAAATCCCCGCTGGTGCGACGAACGGATCGACGAATGGCTCGCCAGGCAATATTCACGATCTCATGACCGAGAAAGCGAACGAAGCCACACGCGGCCTCGATACTCGCTCCGCTCTTGAAGTCGCCCGCATCATCAATTCTGAAGATCAAAAAGTCGCTGCCGCGGTCCGCAAGGCGATTCCCGAAATCGCTCAGGTCATCGACATGGTCGCCCACTCCCTCCGCGAAGGCGGCCGTCTCATCTACGTCGGCGCCGGCTCCAGCGGACGCCTCGCCGCCCTCGATGCCTGCGAAATTCCGGCCTACTTCTCCACCAGCCCTCAGACCGTGCAATACATCATGGCTGGCGGTCCCAAAGCTCTCGCCTCGCCCGTTGAAGTCAACGAGGATTCCGAAGAGCTCGGCAAGCGCGACATCGCCCGCCGCCGTCCCAGCCGCAAAGACGTCATCATCGGCCTCTCCGCCAGCGGACGCACGCCCTACGTCGTTTCTGCGCTCACCTACGCACGGACCCTCGGCGCCAAGACCGCCTGCATCACCTGCAATCCCGGCTCCCCGCTCGCCCTCGCCGTCGAAATCGCGATGGTCGCCGAAGTCGGCCCCGAAGTCATCTCCGGCTCCACCCGCATGAAGGCGGCCACCGCCCAGAAGATGATCACCAACATGGTCACCACCGGCGCCATGACCCGCCTTGGCTACGTGTACGAAAACCTCATGGTCAACGTGCACATGCACAACTCCAAGTTGATCGAACGCGGCATCGGCATCCTCATGCGCGCCTGCGAGGTCACCCGCGAGAAAGCTGTCGACGTCATCAAGTCCGCCGGCCGCAGCGTCCCCGTCGCGTTAGTCATGCTCAAAGCCAACGTCGACAAGCCCGAAGCCGTCCGCCGCTTAGCAAGAGCCGAAGGCAACGTCCGCCGCGCCATCGAAGACACCACCATGGACGTCTAGCAACAACACTGCACGGTGCAGCCTCACAACTGCCCACACAAAAACAACTGTCATCCTGAGGAGCACCGCGACGAAGGATCTGCGGTTGTCTTGTTAGGATACGCACGCCGCCGCCCGATGGCAGCACCAGGAAGCCCAGCAAACCGAACCCCCGCTTTTCTGAGCTATGCGAAGCCGAAAGCCTGATTTGAGCGCAAGCTGCACTCCCGCCACGCTCAATAAATCCTAAAATTCACCTCAATATGAATCAGCACCGCAACCGGCGCCCCGTCCCGCATCGCCGGCATGAACCTGTACCGTTTCACCGCGGCAGCTCATCCAGGCCCATTCCCAGCGGCCGCACAACATATACATGCTGCGGATTGCCGTTCTCGTCTACGATCAGCCCGGCCACAAAAGTCCCTTTGAATTTGCGCCTCCGCGCTGAATCGCTGAATTCTGGATCGGGATCGAAAGTCAGCCGCGGCGGCGTCACCCCTCGCATCGGAAACTTCGCCACTCCCGCTGCGAAGGGCGGAGCGCTGATTGCATCTCCAGGGTGCAGATCGTGGCGCAGCCATGGCTGCCAGTAATCCGGCGCAGAATCCACCAACGCATCATCGAAACCCACGGCAAACACTTTGTTCAGTGCCGCGCTCAGTTCTTCTGGACGCCGCGGATCACGAGCAATCCGCACCACCAGTTTGTCGTGCTTCCCAACGCCTTCCGACCGCTCCATCACCGGCGCATCCGGTGTGGCCGCATCGAATTCCAGCCCCGCCCGTTTTCCAGCGACCTCCAATTCCGCATCCGTCATGCGAATTTTGAGGTCCGTAATAGCACTCAACGTCAGCGCTGTCCGTTGCGCAGACCCAACCAAATTCCCCTGCGCATCAAAATCCAGCCGCTCCCCTCCATACATCCCCCGCACCAGCACAAACGGTCCCGCCAGCCGCGCCTCCACATCCTTCGCCGTCACCAAACTCTGCGCCCCAGCGGAACCAACCACTCCACAAAGAATGAACAACCACCCGCACCCGGCTCTTAATTTCAAGATCACTGCCTCTTCCTCCGCGACGCCCTCTACACGCTAAACGCTATACGCTACAGACTGCTTTTCTACCCCCTACACCCTACTCCCTACACCCTCGTCTCACCGATACACCCGCACCCAATCCACCAGCATCTCCTGCGGAAACTCCGTCGTCGCGTCCGGATTCCCCGGCCAGTCCCCACCCACCGCCAAATTCAAAATGATGAAGTATTTCCCATCATCGAACGGCCACACCGCTCCTGGCGGCAAATCCGCTCGCGTCCGCGTCTCGTAAGGATGCGTCGGATCATCCACGTAGAACTGCATCTTCCCCGGCGACCACAAAATACCGTACGTGTGAAACCCGTCCGCAAACGCCGCGTGATCCGGCAACATATACGGTGCGGTGATCGGTGACCCAATAAACCCCGTCCCGTGGATCGATCCCTGAATCGTGTCCGGCTTCTTCCCAATGTTCTCCATGATGTCGATCTCACCGCATGCCGGCCACCGCTTCGCGGTAATGTCATCGCCCAGCATCCAGAACGCCGGCCACATCCCCTGACCATGCGGAATCTTGATCCGCGCCTCGATCCGCCCATATTGAAAACTCTGCAATCCCTCCGTCTTCATCCGCGCCGACGTGTACACCCCATCGCCCACCTTGCGCGCCACGATATGCAGATACCCATCGCCGCCTACAAACGCATTCGGCTTCGATGGATCGCACGGCCCCTCCTGCGATCCCCACGCGCAATACGTCTCCGGCTCGTGATTCCCCCATTTCCCTTTGCCCGACTCAAACACCCAGTTCGCCGGATTCGGCATTCCTCGGTGATCGAACTCGTCGCTCCACACCAGCTTCCCGCCCACCGGACTCGCAGTCGCTGACGACTGCCCCACGGCGCAACTCGCCGCACCCACAAGAAGGACGGCTCCCCAAAACGCAACCCGCATCCCCACCTCCAACCCGCGCCACCATCCTAACGCGGTGTCGGGTTTCGGGCCTCTGGCCACCGGCTACCAGCTACCGGCTTTCACCCACACCCTCCCCTGTGGTAAACGTGACCCATGCGCACCGCCGCCTCCAGCCTCCACCTCAGCGAGATCTCTCCGGGCATGGTGCAGTCGGAAATCCGCGCCATGTCTGTCGAATGCGACCGCGTCAACGGCGTCAATCTCGCCCAGGGCGTTTGCGACACCGGCGTTCCCTCGCCCGTCATGGCCCGCGCCCTCTCCGCCATCGAGGAGGGCTACAACATCTACACCCGCCTCGACGGCATCGCCCCGCTGCGCACCGCCATCTGCCGCCAAACTTGCCAGCTACAACCACCTCACCGCCGACCCCGATTCCGAAATCCTCGTCTCCTCCGGTGCCACCGGAGCCTTCTATGCCGCCTCGATGGCCCTCTTCAATCCCGGCGACGAGGTCATCCTCTTCGAGCCGTTCTACGGATACCACCTCAACACGCTCCGCTCCCTGCGCGTCAACGCCGTCGCCGTGCCTATGGCTGCTCCTGCATGGACCATCGACTTCGACGACCTCCGCGCCGCCATCACCCCGCGTACCCGCGGCATCGTCATCAACTCCCCATCCAATCCCTGCGGCAAAGTCTTCACCCGCGCCGAGCTTGAAGTCATCGCCGATCTCGCCATCCAGCACGATCTCTTCGTCATCACCGACGAAATCTACGAGTACTTCCTGTACGACGGCACCCAACACATCTCGCCCCGCCACGCTCCCCGGCATGGCCGAGCGCACCATCACCATCTCCGGCTTGTCGAAAACTTTCAGCATCACCGGCTGGCGCGTCGGCTACCTCGCCGCCGTCCGCCGCTGGATGGGCGCCATCGGCTATTTCCACGACCTCATCTATGTCTGCGCGCCGTCGCCCTTCCAGCACGCCTGCGCCGCCGGACTGCTCGCAGCTGCCCGACTCGTTTTACCAATCCCTCGCCAGCGAATATCAGATCAAGCGCGACATGCTCTGCTCCGCCCTCACCGCAGCAGGCCTCACGCCGTCGATCCCACCCGGCGCCTACTACGTCCTGGCGGACTCCACCGTCATCCCCGGAGCCAACGCACGCGAAAAAGCTCGCACCCTCCTCCGCCAAACCGGAGTAGCCGCCGTCGCCGGTACCGCCTTTTTTGCTGAGGGTCGCGGAGAGAACCTCCTCCGCTTCTGCTTCGCCAAACGCGACGAAGACTTAGAGAGAGCCTGCGCAGCCCTGCGCACTCTGTAACCTGTTACCTGCAACCCAGTCGGGTGCCCCACATCCCTGGGTTTCGGGATGTGGGAAGGTCCGCGCAGCGGACCAGCTCTTCTACCCCCTACACCCTATCCCCTATACCCTGCTCTTACGCCGCCGCAGGCGCCGGAATATCCACCAGCGGATACCCCAGCCGCTTCCATTCGTCGTAACCGCCCCGCAGCGGCCGCACCCGGTGGATCCCCATCTTCCGCAGCGTCAGCGCCGTCCGTGCCGCCGTCGCTTCGCTGGGACAGGTGCAGAACAGCACTACCTCCTGATCCCGCGGAATCCGCTCCACGTGCTCCTGCAGCCTGTCCGGCGTCAGGCTCAGCGCCCCCGGCAGCGTCCGTGGATCCGGCAAATAATCCAGGGGGTGCCGCAAATCCACGATGAACACCTTCTGCCCGTCGTCCATCATCTGCTTCAGTTCCGGAGCCTCAATCCGCGCCATCCGCACCGATCGCAGAAAAGCCCGCCGCTGCAGCATCCGGTACCCCAGAAATCCCAGAAACAGCACCACGAAAATCAGCCCGAAGAAATGTCCCCCCAGCGAAAGCGCATGCGGATTCCGGTTCAGCCAGTCCCCGAAAAACCGTCCCGCCCAGCGTCACCGACGCGCTCCACAGCAAAATCCCGCCCGCGTCGAACAGCAGGAACTTCCCGTAGCCCATCCCAATCTGCCCGGCGATCGGCGCCGCCACGCTGCCCAGCCCCGGAATAAATTTCGCCAGCAGCAGCGACGCCGGCCCGCGCTTCGTAAAGTACAGCTCCGTCTTGCGCACGCAGGCCGTGCTCTCAAAGCTCAGCTTGCAGACCAGCCGCACCACCGCCCCGCCATAGCGCTTGCCAAACACGTACCAGATGGAATCCGCGATCAGGCTCCCGGCCAGCGCCGACAGAATCACGAACGGCAAATGCAGCTCATGGGTCCCGGTCAGCGTACCTGCGGTCAGCAGCAGCGGCGTGCTCGGCACAGGAATGCCCAGCTGCTCCGTCAGCACCCACAGGAAAACCACCCAGTAGGCGTACTTCACAAAAAAGTCGAGAGCAATAGGCATGGGTGGGCCGCTCAAACAGCCAGAATCAGGATTCCCAGTATAGATGCGCCAGAGTCACAAACGGACCGTCATCGGAAGCCCGGATATCGGGCTCCACGCTCCGGGCTCAAAGCTTTGGGCTTCGGGCTTGCTACCAGCCACCAGCTACCAGCGGCCCTTCAATTCGTCTTCACCGGCACTTCCACCGTCCCAATCCGCCCGCTCAGCAAATCGTGCACCCCAATCCTCAGATACACCGGCCCCGCCGGCAAATCGATCTGTTCGTGCATCGATAAACGCCCGTGCGCTGCCTCCGTTTGCTCCAAACTCTGCGTTACCCCCAGCGCGCGATCCGCATAATTCACGCGAATCCCTTCGTCGTTGTACGCCACCTCGGTCAGCTCCACCTGCGTCTCAATTCTTCCATCCGGCAGCGTCTTGTGCTCCATCGTTCGCGGGTCGATCCAGTAATCCACCATGTACCGCTGCGGCTTCTTCAGATGCGCACTCATCGCCCCTGCCGGTCCCGGCTCCGCTGCCACGTCTTTCACCGATGCATCACCCTGTGGCACCACCCGCACCGCGAAGATTACCTGCGACAGCGGCGGAGTTCCGTGTTGCATCGCGTCGATCAGAGCGTTCTGCCGCCCCGGCATCCATTGCACCGCCTTTGCCGGATCGTCCGCAAAATACGCATGCCGATACTCCAGGTCGTACCGTCCGCTCGACACGCGCACATCGATGTTGCGCAGCGCCCCGTTGTAATTGTGGTCCAGCGGAGCATACCCAATCGTGTAGTAACTCGACCCGTCCGCAATCGCCTGCTCCAGCACCTGGCCCAGGCCATTCCGGTTGTAATACGCCTGCCCGCCCGTTTCCTTCGCAATCTGCTCCATGTTGAAATGGTCGAAGCTCACGTCGCTCAGAAACGTCTGATCCTTCTGCCCCACTTCACCGCCCACGCCCGGCTGCGCGTTCACCGTGTTCGACTGATCCATGCTGAACGACCCAATGCCCGTGTTGCCACCCCCGCCAATCCCCACGTTCCCCTGGCCGCCCGCCGGTGCTGTCTGCATCTGGTTCGGAATCCCCGCCACGGTGCTCGCATCCGCGCTCGGCACATCCAACAATCCCCGCGAATCCACCGGATACACCGCCACCCGCGACAGCGCCAGCAGTTCTGCCGCCTTCTTCACTTGCCCGTCGTAATTCGCCATCGGATCCATGTTTGGATTCGTGCCGCCCTGTAAAAATCGCAGCGGAAACGACGCCGAAAACCAAATCAGATTCTTCCGCCCCGGAATCGTGCTCAGATACCGCGCTATCTCGTCCAGCGCGTCAATCGTCATTTCCTCCCGCAGCCCCACTTCAAAATTCTCTGTGTCGGAAATAAACTGCTGGATCCCCGACACCGCCAGACTCGACAAACCCAGCGACTCCGCCAGATTGTCCTGCAAATTAAACGTGTCATCCAACGTGGCATCCAGTACCGGGCTGGCCTGCGCATTGCCGCGCTTCGGCTCCATCGCCTTCGCAATCTCCGCCGCATTCGTTGTGAATCCCGTAATAATGTGCAGCTTCGATCCCAGCGTGAACACCGCAATCCGCGTCCCCGGCGGCACCGTCTTCAGATACGCCAGCATCCGCCGCCGCACGTACACCTGATCCGCCAAGGGCGTGTTCAATCCATCCAGCAGCAATACGTTCGCAGCGCTGGTCACCGCATACTCCGGAGCATCGCTGTACACGTGCGGCGGCAGCGGCGGCGCCTTCGCCACATCCAGCGCATCCGTCGCCCGGTGCTCTTCGAAGATCGTGATCCGCTGCGGTTTCCCGTCCTCGCGAACCTCGAAATCTTCCTGCTTCAGCCCCATCACCGCCTGCTGCCTGTTCCGTACCACCACATCCACCAGCACCAGGTTCGCATTCGTCCGGAACAACGGGATTGTCTTCACCGACTGGTCCTGGTCCGGAACGGGCTGCCGCTGAATCTCGCCCGCCTCCTGCACCGCCGGTGCCTGATTCCCCTGCGTTTGATTGCCTTGTGCCTGACTGGTTTGCGATGCGGGCGCTGGGGTCTGTTGCTGCGCTGCCCATGCAGTCGTTAAAACAAGCATTGCGCCGAAGATAAGGGGAACGATGCGAAGCGGGGCCATGGGTGAACTCCTGGGGAGAACGCCAAATTCGCGTGCCCCATCATAAGCCCGAACCCAAATCCCTGTCCCTAACCACTTTTTACGAAAAACGGCGCCCAGCTTCGAGCTTCCAGGTCAAGCTACCAGCCACCAGCCACCAGCTATTTGGGAACATCCACCAGCACTTCCACCGTCCCAATCCGCCCGCTCACCAAATCGTGCACCCCCAGCCGTAGCCAAACCTTCCCCGGCGGCAAATCGATCTGCTCGTGCAGCGCCAACCCCGCCCGCAAATCTTGCGCCGACTGCTGCGCCGTCAACTTCAAGCTGAATCCCCGGTCCGCATAGTTCAGCCGGATGCCTTCGTCGTCGTACGCCACTTCTGTTACTTCCAACTGCGTCTGCTGCTTCCCATTGGGCAGCGCAGCGTGTTCCAGACTCCGCGGATCCACCCAGTAATCCACCATGTATCGCTGCGCGCGCTTCATGTTCTTTGCCATGCCGCCCGCCGGTCCCGCCGTTACCGGCTCGGCCTTCACCTCCGGATCGCTCACCGGCAGCACCCGCACGTCAAACAGCACCTGGGATAGCGGCAGCGTCCCATGCTGCATCGCGTCGATCAGCGGACTCGTCTTCCCCGCAATCCACTTCGCCGCCACCGTCGGATTGTCCGCGAAATACGAGTGCCGGAATTCGAGGTCGTATCTGCCGCCCTCCACCCGCACATCAATCTTCCGCACCGCTCCGTTGTAATTCTGATTGCCGGGATCGTAACCCAGCGTGTAATAATTCGACCCGTTCGCAACCGCCTCGCCCACCACTTCCCCCAGCCCATTCCGGTTGTAGAAAGCTTTCCCGCCCGTCTCCTTCGCAATCTGATCCATGTTGAAGTGGTCCCACGCCTGATCGCTCAGAAACGTCTGATCTTTCCCTGCCCCAACTGCGGTATGCTGCTGATCGTCCATGCTGAAAGACGCCATTCCCGAATTGCCTGCAGCGCCTGGGGCTGCTGTCCCGTGCCCCTGCGTATTCGCTGTCGGAGGGGTGCCCATCGCCGCCGTCATCTCGCCACCGCCCTGGGCGTCGCTGGACGGCACATTCAGCAGTCCGCGCGAGTCCACCGGATACACCGCCACGCGCGCCAGCGCCAGCAGTTCCGCCGCCTTCTTCACCTGGCCGCTGTAATCGGCAGTCGGGTCCATGTTCGGATCCGCTCCACCCTGCAAAAATCGCAAAGGAAACGACCCTGAAAACCAAATCAGATTCTTGCGTCCGGGAATCGTGCTCAGGTACCGCGCCACCTGATCCAGCGCATCCACCGTCATCTCTTCCCGCAACCCCACTTCGAAGCTCTTTGTGTCCGAGACGAACTGCTGCATGGCCGCAACGGAAACCCCCGACATTCCCGCCCCCTGCCCCAGCGTCACCTGCAAATCCAGCAAATCGTCGAAATCC
Source organism: uncultured Acidobacteriaceae bacterium (assembly GCA_963817165.1). Classification (GTDB taxonomy): domain Bacteria; phylum Acidobacteriota; class Terriglobia; order Terriglobales; family Acidobacteriaceae; genus Palsa-343. The sequence goes on from CAWFNL010000027.1 coordinate 131,454, forward strand.
GGATCCATCACCGGGCTCTTCTCCGGCCCTCCTCGCCCCGACAGCGCCTTCGCAATCTCCCCCGCATCCGTTGTAAATCCCGAAATAATATGCAGCTTCGACCCCAGCGTGAACACCGCAATCCGCGTCCCCGGCGGAATCGTTCCCAGATACTTCAGCATCCGCTTCCGCACGTACACCTGATCCGGTACCGGGGTGTTCAGCGCATCCAGAAGCAGCACATTCGCCGCCGACGTCACCGCATACCGCGGCGTATCGCTGTAAACATGCGGCGGCAGCTGCGGCGCCTTGCTCGCTTCCATCACATCCGTCGCCCGGTGCTCTTCGAACACCGTGATCTTCTGCAGTTTTCCGTCTTCGGTCAGGTGAAAATCCGACGCCTTCAGGTCGTGGACCGGCGCGCCCTTCTGCCGCACCACCACATCCACCAGCACCAGATTTGCATTGGTGTGAAACGTGGGGACCGCCTGCTGATCCTGCCCACCGCCCTGCGCCAGGGGGCCCTCAGCCGGCCCCACCACCAATGCCAAACAACAAACCAGCAAAACAGAAAACAGCCGCATCAAAACGCGCTCCAAAGCTGAATTTAACTGGGTGCCGACCATAATACGCCCAGCTCCGGGCTCTGGCCTCTAGCTGACCGTTTCTTCGCTGACCGCCTTTTCGCCTTCCGGCTACCGGCCACCAGCGACCGGCTGCACCACCAGGGGCACCTCCACCGTCCCAATCTGCCCACTCGTCATATCCGCCACCCCGATCCGCAACCAGTTCTGTCCCTCCGGCAAATCAATCTCCTGGTGCAGCCGGATGCCGTCCTGCGCCGCGCTCGCCGCATGCTCGGGCGACAAATCCACTTCCATCCCCGCATCTGTATAGTTCTGCCGGATCCCCTCACGGTTGAAGTCCACCTGCGTCAGCTCCACCTTGACCGCGCTCCGCCCATCAGGCAACTGCGCCGCTGCCAGATCCTTTGGACGTATCCAGTAATCCACCATGTATCTCCGCGGATGGTTCAGCCTCGCCGCCATCGCTCCCGCCGGCCCGGCCGCAGGAGCTTGTCCCTTCACCGCCGCGTCGTCCGCCGGAACCACCCTCACGTCAAACCGCACCTGTGACAATTCGGGAGCGCCTCTCTGCATCGCCGCAATCAGCGGATTCACCTTCCCCTGCATCAGCGGATGCTTCACATCGTTCAACGCGTAATATCCGCGCCGGTATTCCAGATCGTCATGTGTATCCTCCAGCCTCACCTCGACCGCCCGATAGCTCCCGTCATAGTTCCGGTTCTGCGGCGTGTACCCCAGCGTGTAGTAGTTCGACCCGTTCGCGATCGCCTCGCCCAGCGCTTCTCCCACCCCATTTGTGTTGAAGTACGCCACCCCGCCGGTCCCGTTGGCAATCATCTGCATCACCCAGTGTTCCTGCTGGTTCATCACTAGAAATTGCGCATTGCTCGCATCCACGCTCTGCGACAAGGTGGATTGCCCGCCTACTCCCGCGCCGCCCGGCCCCGTCCGAATGCTGTTAAACAGTTGTGGATTCGTCGGGTTCGCCTCCGCCATGTCCATGCTCGATCCCTGCAACCCCCGCGCATCCACCGGATACACCGCCACCCGCGCCAGCGCCAGCAGCGCATTCATCTTTTTCACCTGCTCGGTGAAATCCAGGTCCATCGTCACCTGGCCAAGCTGTCCGCCGCCCATCACAATCGCTGGAAACGCTCCAGAAAACCAAATCAGATTCTTTCTTCCCGGAATCGTGCTCAAATACCGCCCCAGTTGATCCATTGCCTCAATCGTCATCCGGATCCGCATCTCATATTGAAACTGCTGCTGATCCTGCTGAAATTGCTGCATCGCCGCCACCGCTGTCGATGACGCGTCCCCCGACATCTGCATATTCGTGAGATCCGTCATCGCCTGGTCCGCCGCCGGATCCATCACCGGCGACACCTCGGGATTCGCCTTGCTCTCCTGCAGCGCCTTCTCCAGCGACCCCGGCTCCGCGTTGAACCCCTCCACCATCCGCAGCCTTGACGCCAGCGTGAACACCGCTACCCGCGTTCCCGGCGGAATCGTCTTTAGATACGCAAGCATCCGTCGCCGCACGTAAACCTGATCCGTAAACGGCGTATTCAGCGCATCCAGCAGCACCACGTTCGCCGCGCTCGTCAGCACATAGCGCGGATCGTTGCTGTAGAAATGCGGCGGCAGCACCGGCGCTTTCGCCACCTCCAGCGCATCCGTCGCCTTGTGCTCCTCAAAAATTGTCACCTGCTGCGGCTTGCCGTCCTCGAAGAGATGAAACTCCGACTGCGTCAGCCCCTGCACCGGCTTGCCATGATCCCGCACCACCACATCCAGCAGCACTAAATTGGAGTTAGTTCGAAAAATCGGAACCTGGTCCGAAGCCGTCTGAGCATCCGGCGCCGCCGTATTCTGCGCCACGCCAACTCCCGCACCGCAAACCAAAAGCGCCGCACAGCCCACGCCACGAATCATCCCCAGACGCCGCATCGGACCCACCTCCACCACCAAGACGCACCCTGCTCCCCGAAAGACCCATAGCAAGCTACCAATTATCAGCCACCGGCTCCCGGTTCTCGCAACCAGGCTTCCGGCTACCAGCTACGAGCTACCAGCTCTTATCTAACCGCTCTTTAGCTAACCGCTTCTTAGCGAACCGTCCCACCGCCAAACGCTCTTTAGCTAAAGAGCTTTTTAGCTTCGCCCGTGACCCCCAGCACATCCCACCACCCCCAATCCGCGCTACCCTGTTTTCATGCCCACGGAGGAGATTGCGATCGCCGCCCCGGCCACCAACCCCCAATTTTCCCCAGCCCGCGACCTACTCCAGCAGGCCGTTCAGGCGCGCGCCTTCCCCGGCGCCGCCTTCGGCGTCCTGCATCGCGGCCAAATCGTCGCGAACGAAGCCGTCGGCCGCTTCACCTACGAGGAATCCTCACCCGCCGTCGAGCCCACCACCGTCTACGATCTCGCCAGCCTCACCAAAGTCGTCGCCACCACCACTGCCGCCATGCTCCTGCACAGCCGCGGCCGCTTCGACCTCGACACCCGCCTCGGCGACATCCTCCCCGGCTTCGTCGTCGGCATGGAGCCAGGCAGCGGCAAAGAGCGCGTCACCCTCCGCATGCTCCTCGCCCACAGCTCCGGCCTCCCCGGCTACGTCCAGCTCTTCCGCAACTGCACCACGCCCGACGCGCTCCTCCGCGCCACGCTACAGCTCCCGCTCGAAGCGAACCCCGGCCAGCGCACCGAATACTCCGACCCCGGCTTCATCCTCCTCGGCAAAGCCATCGAAGTCCTCGCTGGCGAGCCCCTCGACCGCTTCTGCGCACGCGAAATCTTCATTCCCCTCGGCCTAAAATCCACCCGCTTCCGCCCGCTTCACTTTTTCCGCGACACCATCCCGCCCACCGAGCGCGACACCACTTTCCGCCAGCGCGTCATTCAGGGTGAGGTCCAGGACGAAAACGCGTCGGTCCTCTCGGGCGTAGCCGGCCACGCTGGACTCTTCTCCAACGTCCCTGACCTGCTCCGTTTCGCACAGATTTTTCTTGATGCGGAATCAAAGCTCACCAGCCCCGCAACGCTGGCCGAATTTCTCAAGCCTCAAACGACGCCCGATAACAAATCCCGAGCGCTCGGCTGGGACATCCCCACCCCACCCAGTTCCTCGGGCCAACACTTCGGCCCTCGCTCCATCGGCCACCTCGGCTATGCCGGTACTTCGCTCTGGATCGATCCCGACCAGGCTCTCGCCGTCGTGCTCCTCACCAACCGTACCTGGCCCGACCGTGCCAACGACGCCATCCGCCAAATCCGACCAGCGTTCCACGACGCCATCGTCGCAGCGCTCCCACTACTGTCATCCTGAGGAGCAGCGCGACAAAGGACCTGCAGTTGCACTCACCGCGCCCCACATATCCACATATCCATCAAAAAATAACAACTGTCATCCTGAGGAGCGAGGCGACGAAGGACCTGCGGTTGCTTTGTTCAGATACCCACGCCGCCGCCCGTTGGCAACACGCGGAAGCCCCGCAAACCGAATCGCGCTTTTCTGATCTGCGTGCAGCGGGTAGGTCAAGCGGTCAGAAATGAAGTCCTTCATCCTTCTGTCTTGAACAACCCACCCGCTCACCGCGAGACAGAATCCAAATCAAGATCTGCCACTTCCCCCAGCTCTTCGTAAACAAGCCGAAGCATGTCGAGCCGCAGCGTCTCCGCGTGAATCACATGAATAACGGAAGGATTCAATGCTTTCGGGGAAAACCGCTGATCCGCAAGACTCTTCAGCCGCCGAATATTCGAGCGCGACTCATCGATCATCGTGTCCAGAACATCAGTGAGAGAGTCGGCCATAGCTGGTTCCGACTGCAATATAGCAATTCCCCCCGTGGTTACCCCATGCCCCGAATGAACCATTACCAATACATCTTGCAGAAGCCTCAACAGCGCGTCGGCCGCAGACTCTACGGCGTCGCCCCCGCCTTCACCAGCGCCGCAGCCACCTCCGTGTGCTGGCCCGCCTGCGCCATATCCAGCGCGCTCATCCCGTTGGTCATCTTCTCGTTCACCGCCGCTCGTTTCCCCAGCAGCGCTTGCACAATCGCCAGGTCTCCCGTCACTGAAGCCGCCATCAACGCCGTCTCGCCCAGTGACCCCTTCAGATTCACGTCCGCCCCGTGATCGATCAGCGCCTCCGCCACGTCGCTATGCTTCTTCTCAATCGCTGCAATCAGCGGAGTCGTCCCGTCCATCGACTGTGCATTCATGTCCGCCCCTTTGGCCAACAAAACCTGCACCACGTCCAGGTGACCCGCGTCCGATGCCGCCATCAAAGCGGTGTCATCGCCAATCCCTTTCGGATTCACCACTGCCCCCTTCGCGAGCAGCAGATTCACAACGGCCAGGTGGCCATTCGCCGATGCCAACACCAGCGCCGTGTCGCCGTTCCCGTCCTTGGCATCAACAGGAACGCCCGCGGCCAGCAGTGCCTGCACCCGAGCCAAATCGCCACCTTTCGCAGCACGCAGAAGATCACTCGCCTGCGCCCCCGCAAAGCTGACCGCCAAACCGCAAGCCAGAAAAATCAAAACGCACCAAACTGAATTGCGCAGATGCAAACGTCTCACCAGGGAACCTCACATGTTCGAAGGATGTAGATTACAACGACCAGCCTTGTCTTCCCCGCCTATCCACGCTGGGGAATGAATCCAGGAACTCCCGTTGTCACCACAGAGTTCAGCCTCTGCCGTGTCGTAATCCCACTGATCGCGTCCAGCGCATCCTGGGGCAGCGCGGCGATATCAAAATTCTCTCGCGCCCGGGCAGCCGTTTTCGCCGTCGTCAGCACCGCCGTGCCCCGCTGCACTGCCCACGCCAGCAGCACCTGCGCCGGCGTCTTCCCCACGCGCGCCGCGATCCCCGTAATCACTGCATCCTCCAGCGGCCCCGGACGCATTCCGTGACCCAGCGGCGCAAAGGCCAGCAACACAATCCCTCTCTCTCTGCAGAATTCCAGCAACTCCATCTCCGGCAAATACGGATGCGACTCCACCTGCACCACCGCTGGCTTGATGCGCGCGGCTTCATAGATCGGCGCCAGCTCTTTTAATCCCACGTCCGACAATCCAATGGCTCCGCACCGGCCTTCATCCACCAGCCCCTCCATCGCTCGCCACGTATCGAGCAACGTCACTCCATCGTCGTAGAGCACATTTCCGCTCGCATCGCGCGGATCCTGATTGTCTCCCGGTTGAAACGCAAACGGCGTGTGAATGAGATATAGGTCCAGAGTCTCGAGCTTCAGCCTCTCGAGGCTCGCATCGAACGCCGGCCTCACCCGCTCCGGCCGATGGTTTGAGTTCCACAACTTCGTCGTCACAAAAATGTCTTCGCGCGAAATGCTCCCCGCAGCCATCCCCGCCTGCAAGGCCGCACCCACCTCGCGCTCGTTGCGGTAGCGTTCTGCGCAGTCGAAGTGCCGAAACCCCGCTTCCAGCGCATCTCTCGTCGCCGTAACCGTCACTGCGAGATCGGGAATCAACGTGCCAAAACCCAGCGCGGGCATCGACCCACTCCCATGGTTGAGCGGCATTTTCATCAACCCAAGATCAGTAGCTTCCGCCATGGCCATACCTCCAAATTCGTGCGCGTCTTCCATGGACTTTACACCCGCCGTGTTATCTCCAAAAACCTGTCATCGCTGCGCAACACCATGCGGCAGTATCATTGTGCCCATCGATCGTCACAGCGTCGGGGCTCGGAAACCGGATCGCGCGCGGAGCAACTGCCCCCGCGCCAATCCGAATACCGGAAAGAGGCACACCATGAACCTGCTGTTATGGGCCCTGCAAATCCTCGCCGCGCTCCTCTACGGATCGTCGGCTGTCATGAAGGTCTTCATGTTCGACAAGGTCAGCCACGACGTCCCATCCTTTGGCGCCCTGCCGCGCAAGGCCTGGACGACCCTCGGCATCCTCGAACTCCTGTGCTCCGTCGGTCTCATCGTCCCCGACGCGTTCCACTGGCAGCCGCGGCTCACCATCCTCGCCGCCACCATCCTCGCCGTCGAGAGCCTCATCTTCATCGGCGTGCACCTGAAATACCGCGAGGTGGCGCCCACCATCCTGAGCGCCGTGCTTGGCCTCCTGATGGCCTTCATCGCGTACGGCCGTATCGTCCTCCATCCGATCTTTTAGAAAATCTCGCTTCCCAAACGCAAAAAGACCCTCGCGTCCATCGCGAGGGTCCCATATTTACTCCGGGCTTCCAGCTCTGCCCTCTCCTAATAAATCCTGAAGTTCACCTCAATATTGATCTCCACCGGCACCGGCTTGCCCTTATACATGGCTGGCTTGAACTTGTACTGCCGCACCGCTTCAATCGCCTTCTCGTCCAGACCCATGCCCAGCGGCCGCACCACATGCACCTGTTGCGGATTTCCCTGCGAATCGACCACCAACCCCACCACGCACACGCCCTGATACTTCGCGCGCCGCGCTTCGTCCGAAAATTCCGGATCGGGATCGTAGATCAGCACCGGCGCGGAAACGCCGCCGCCCAGCTTCATTAGGCCGCCACCGTATCCGCCGCCTTCGCCCGGCCCCACGCCATTGCCGCGCCCCGAGCCAATGCCGCCGCCCGACCCCGTCCCAAATCCTGAACCCGACCCGCCGCCCTGCGACGCCAGCGCCACCTGATTCGATTGCGGCACCCCGATATTCGGCATGTTCGTCGCATCCGGCAGCTTGATCGGCTGCGGCATCATGATGCTCGGTTCCACCGGCAGCTTCGGCTTATCGATCTTCAGAATTTGCGGGGGCGCCAGCGGCTGCTTCGTGATCTTTGGAAGATGCCCCTTGGAGGCCTCCACGGTTTCGTGGTTCCCGCCCCCTCCACCACCGCCCATCGCGTCCTTCATCTTCATTTCCGGAATGAAGGGGGGCGTTTCCACCGCAACCGCCTGCATCTTCTTCTGCAACATCCGCGTGTGCCACTGCTGCAGCGCAAACAGCACCAGCAGTCCCACAATCACGGCATGCAGCAATGCAGACACGGCGCTCGACGTCGGGCTCCGCTTCACCTTCATCCGATCCACAACCGCGATCGGCGTCGATGTCAGTTGCAGCGGCGGCAGTTTCTTCGGAAACAGCGTGTCCTGCACGCTCGCCCACAGCGTCTTCCAGATCGGCTCCTCGATCACGCTGTCGAGTCCGCCAAAATGCAATACCGGCACCGCGCTCAGCCGCATTGGGGCTGCAGGCGGGGGAGGCGGAACACTGCTCCCAGTGCCGTTCGACGACGCTCCGGCGCTCTGCGCTGCCTCACCCTGTTCTTCGGGCGTCCGGGATTTTTCTGGTCCTGTTCCTAAATCCGCCAAAACCGAATTCCCCATAGTGACTCGCCGGCATCAATTCCGGCTTCTCCTGATTATCAACGACAGCCGCCCTGCCTGTCTGCCCCTGCCGCGACAACGTGGTTTTGTGAGATGCCCAAAGTGTGTCCGCGTTTCTTGGAATTTCGGCGAATCCCCACCCGGCTCGCTGCCAAATTGCGCTATCCCACAAAACCCGCTGCAAAATCCCTGATGTCCTGCCCAACTGAATATACGCAACTTGCCTTAACAGGAATAGACGTCCACCGCCCCAGGAAGTCACGACCTCCAGCGGATACAATGAAGTTTTATCCACAAAGCCCTGCACGACGGAGAAACGATGTCCTCTGCTCCACCATCCGGTGCGCCGCCCAGCCCCTCTGCCACGGGCGGCTACCCACCCCTCAAAGACACCCTCTCCCTGCCCCAAACCGACTTCCCCATGAAGGCCAATCTGCCGCAGAATGAGCCGGCTCGCCTCAAAGCCTGGGAAGCCGCTGACCTCTACGACCAGATCCGCCAGGCCCGCAAAGGCGCGCCCCGCTGGGTCCTCCACGATGGCCCACCCTACGCCAACGGCCCCATCCATCTCGGCCACGCCCTCAATAAAGGTCTCAAGGATTTCATCGTTAAGTCGAAAACCATGGCCGGATTCGACTCGCCCTACGTCCCCGGCTTCGACTGCCACGGCCTTCCCATCGAAATCAAAGTAGACGAGCAGCTCGGACGCAAAAAACTCGATCTCCCCGCCGCCGAATTCCTCCGCCACTGCCGCGAGTACGCCCAGAAATACGTCGACCTGCAGACCTCGCAGTTCGTTCGCCTTGGCGTCTTCGGCCGCTGGAGCGATCCCTACTCCACCATGTCGCGCGCCTACGAGGCCCGCATCCTCGACGTCTTTTACCGCTTCTTCGAGAACGGCTTCGTCTATCGCGGACTCAAGCCCGTCTACTGGTGCATCCACGACCGCACCGCTCTCGCCGATGCCGAAATCGAGTACGACCAGCACTCCAGCCCCAGCATCTACGTCCGCTACGCGCTCACCAGCGACCCCGCGGCGATCCATCCCGCGCTCGCCGGCAAAAACGTATCCACCATCATCTGGACCACCACCCCCTGGACCCTCCCCGCGTCCCTCGCCGTCGCGTTCCATCCCGACTTCGACTACGTCGCCCTCCAGGCTGAAGATGGCAACGTCTATATCGTCGCCGCGTCTTTGGCGCAATCCGTCCGCGAAGCCTGCAATCTCGAATCCGCCCCCCCCATCGCCACCTTCAAAGGTGCGCAACTCGACCGCGTCACCTTCCAGCACCCGTTCCTCGACCGCTCCATCCTCGGCGTCCTCGCCGACTACGTCACCGCCGACACCGGCACCGGAGCCGTCCACACCGCGCCCGCCCACGGAGCCGACGACTTCGAAACTGGCGTCCGCTACGGCCTCGACCCCACCACCCATGTGGACAACGCTGGCCGCCTCCGCGACGGCCTGCCCGAGTACGACGGCAAAACCGTCTTCCAGGCCAACCCCGCCATCATCGAGCTCGTCGCCTCCCGCGGCGCGCTCATGGGCCGCTCCGACATCTTCCACAGCTATCCCCACTGCTGGCGCTGCCACAAGCCCGTCATCTTCCGCGCCACCGAACAGTGGTTCATCAATATCGATCACGAGATGACGCTCAACGACGGATCGAAAATCAAATTCCGCCAGCGCGCCCTCGACGAAATCAAGAACTCCGTCAAATGGGATCCCGCCTGGGGCGAAGAACGCATCTCCAACATGATCGCCACCCGCCCCGACTGGTGCATCTCGCGCCAGCGTATCTGGGGCGTCCCCATCGCTGTCTTCATGTGCGAGGGCTGCCAGCAGCCTGTCCGCGACCCCGCGCTCAACCGCCGCATTCTCGAATTATTTGAGAAAGAAGGCGCTGAAGCCTGGCACACCGACACCGTTGCCTCGCTTCTTCCCGCGGGAACCGCCTGCGCCCATTGCGGCCAAACAGCCTTCCGCAAAGAGACCGACATCCTCGATGTCTGGTTCGACTCCGGAGCAAGTTGGCACGCCGTTCTCGAAGCCGAGCCCGATCTCGCCCCGCCCGCCCAACTTTACTTCGAAGGCGGCGACCAGTACCGCGGCTGGTTCCACACCTCGCTGCTCACTTCCGTCGGCGTCGGCGACCACCACGCCACGCCCTTCACCATGGTCGGCACCGCCGGTTGGACATTGGACGAGCAAGGCCGCGCCATGTCCAAATCCCTCGGCAATGGCGTCGATCCCGTCGACATCGCCGACCGCCTCGGCGCAGAAATCGTTCGCCTCTGGGTCGCCTCCGTCGACTTCCGCGAAGACGTCGTCTCCAGCGAACACATCATGCAGCGCCTCGCGGACAACTACCGCAAGCTCCGCAACACTTTCCGCTTTCTCCTGGGAAATCTGTCTGGATTCGATCCCGCCCACGACGCCGTCCCCGACGCCGAACTGCTGCCCCTCGATCGCTACATGCTGGCCCGCTGCCGCGAGCTCGTCGAAAAAGTGTGTGGCACCGACGGCAAAGGCGGCTGGTACGGCGACTTCCAGTTCCACCGCGTCTACCACGCCATCAACGAATTCTGCATCGTCGAACTCAGCGCCTTCTACCTCGACGTCCTCAAAGACCGCCTCTACACCTTTGCCCCAAAAAGCGTAGAACGCCGTTCCGCGCAAACCGTCCTCGCCAGCATCGCCGAAGCCCTCGTCCGCTTAGTCGCCCCCATCCTCACCTTCACCGCCGACGAAGTCTGGCAATACCTCCCAAAGGTACAGACACGCGAACCCAGCGTGCACCTGGCCCTCTTCCCCAAAGCCGACGAACTCGGCGCAGCCGATCCAAAGCTCGTGGACGATTTCAAAAATCTCCTGGCCATCAGGAATATCGTGCTCGGATCTCTTGAATCAGTTCGCAAAGAAGGGAAGATCGGTAAATCTCTCGAAGCTCACGTCGAGATCGTTGCGCCTGCGCAGGCAAAATCGATCCTCGCAAAGTATGTGAGCAGTTTGAAAGAGCTGCTCAACGTATCGAAGGTGAGCATCGAGTCGTCTCATATTGAGAAGGGAAGCGGCGGCGTATTTCGCGTTACGCCTGCGGAGGACGACGCGCTCAGCGCTCACATCGCTCTCGCCGAAGGCCAAAAATGCAACCGCTGCTGGAACTACTACCCCGACTCCAGCCCCCAACACGTCCGCAAATTTGGCCCCTGGGACAACGTTTGCGGCCGCTGCGCCAACGCCTTAGAACAAATGGGCTACAACGCCGAGCCGACCTAGACTGGGTGCCCCATATCTGCCCGGGTTTGGCAGATGTGGGAGGGTCCGCGAAGCGGACCCCACCTTTCCTGACTCCTGACTCCCTGACTATTGGTCCCTGACCACTGATAACTGACCACTGATAACTGACCACTGATAACTCGATGACAACCGACCGCCGACCCATCCTCCTCACCATCACCGCTCTCGTCGTCCTCGCCGACCGCCTCTCCAAGGCCTGGGTCGTCCGCCACATTCCCGAAGACACCACCATCCCCGTCTGGGATCACATCTTCCGCCTGTCCCACGTCCGCAACCCCGGCGCAGCCTTCTCGCTCTTCACCGATTCCACCCACCCGGCCCTCACGCACGACCTGCTCGCCGGATTCTCGATCGTCGCCGGATTCGCCGTCCTCTTCATCCTGCTCCGCATCGGCCGCCAGTTCTCCGTCACTGCCCTCGCCCTCGCCCTCATCCTCGGCGGTACCATCGGCAATGTCTGGGACCGCCTCCGCTTCGGCATGGTCACCGACTTCCTCGAAGTCCACATCGTCCACTACCACTGGCCCGACTTCAACATCGCCGACTCCTGCATCGTCATCGGCGGCATCCTCTTAGTGTTAGACGCCATGCGCCCCCGCCCCACCAATTTGTCATCCTGAGCGCAGCGAAGGACCCTGCGGTTGCTCTCCGCGCGCCCACTCACCAATCCCTCACAAAATAACAACTGTCATCCTGAGGAGCATCGCGACGAAGGACCTGCGTTTGCTTTGTTCAGATACCAATGTCCGCCGCCAGCCGCCTGCCCCATATCTTCCCAGTGTTGGCAGATGGGTGAAACGCGTGAAGCGCGTCCGCCTTTACTGACTGCTGATAGCTGACAACTGACTCCTCTGTGGCCCCCATCACATCCTTCCCGCTCGCTCGTCGATACACTCCCACCATCGCCGAGCGAAACGATGCCTGTTGCCGAAACCACCCTCCCTCAACTCACCCTCAGCCAAACCCGCGGCCCCGATCGTCCTCTCCTCAACCTCGCCATCGGCGACCTCCTTCACCGCACCGCCTCCCGCTTCCCGGACCGCGACGCCGTCGTCTCCTGCCATCAGCCCCGCCGCCTCACCTGGTCCCAGCTCAGCGAACAGGCAGACCGCGTCGCGCGCGGCCTCTGGGCCCTCGGCATTCGCAAAGGCGACCGCGTCGGCCTCTGGTCCACCAACTGCGTTGAATGGGTCATGCTGCACATGGGCTGCGCCCGCGCCGGCGTCGCCCTTGTCAACGTCAATCCCGCCTACCGCTCCCACGAGCTCCAGTACACCCTCACCCGCTCCCGCATGAAGGCCCTTTTCCTCTGGACCCGCGACCGCCGCGCCGACTACGTCTCCATCCTCGAACGCGCCCGCCGCGGCCTTTCCCTCGAACTTCGCCACGTCATCTTCTTTGACTCACCCCAGTGGCCCGTCTTTCTCGACGCCCCTGGCCAGCTCCCCGACCACGTCTCATCCGAAGACGTCGCCAACATCCAGTACACCTCCGGCACCACAGGCCTGCCCAAGGGCGTCATGCTGACGCATCACAACATCGTCAATAACGGCCAGTTCCTCGCCCATGGCTTTCACTACACCGAGCAGGACCGCATCTGCGTTCCCGTCCCGCTCTTCCACTGCTACGGCTGCGTCATTGGAACCATGACCGCCCTCAACACCGGCGCCGCCCTCGTCTTTCCGAACTGGACCTTCGACGCCCGCGCCACTCTCCAGGCCATCCACACCGAACGCTGCACCTCCGTCTACGGCGTACCCGCCATGTTCGTCGCCGAGCTGGCCCTCCCCGATTTCCCCTCCTTCGACCTCACCACCCTCCGCACAGGCATGATGTCCGGAGCCCCCTGTCCCATCGAGCTCATGAAACGCGTCCTCACGGAAATGCACATCCGCGAGCTCGTCATCGCCTACGGCCAAACCGAATCCTCTCCCGTCATCACCATGTCGGACGCATCCGACCCCATCGACATCCGCGTCAATACCGTCGGCCGCGCCATGCCGCAAACCGAAATCAAGATCGTCTCCACCGCCTCGGGCGAAACCCTCCCCATCGGCGAACAGGGCGAAGTCTGCGCCCGCGGCTACGTTGTCATGAAAGGCTACGACGCCGAACCCGCCGCCACCACCGCCGCCATCGATCCCTCCGGATGGCTGCACACCGGCGACCTCGGCATCATGCACGAGGACGGCTGCATCCACCTCACCGGCCGCTCCCGCGACATCATCATCCGCGGCGGCGAAAACATTTATCCCCGCGAAATCGAAGAGTTCCTCTACACCCACCCCGGCGTCGCCGAAGCCCAGGTCGTCGGCATCCCCAACGCCCGCCTCGGCGAAGTCGTCTGCGCCTGGATTCGTCTCCGCCCCGGCGCCAACCCCACCGAAGAAGAGATCCGCGCCTTCTGCAACGATCAAATCGCCTACTTCAAAGTCCCCGAATACATCCGCTTCGTCGATGAATTCCCAGCAACGCTAAGCGGCAAAATTCAAAAATTCAAAATTCGCGATTTCGAAATCGAAGCCCGCAACCTGCAAACCGAAGCCACCACGCAGACCGCGTAAGAACTGTCGTCCTTAAATAGTGATTTGTCATCCTGAGGAGCATCCCGACGAAGGATCCGCGGTTGCTCTGTTCAAATACCCATGCCGCCGTATGCCGGCACAAATGAGAAGCCGGGTGCCCATATCTGCCTCGTATTCGCTGATGGGTAAAACGCGCACCCCTTACTGAGCTCTGTGCCCTGTGCTCTGCGCTCTTATCTCCCGCTCCACATCCGCCCGCAGCGAATCCGGCCCCAGCACCCTTACCCTCCCGCCCATCCCCATCGCCACAAACTTCGCCGCATACGCCGAATCAAACTCCACCTCATAAGCCTTCCAACCCCGCCCCAGCCGCCCCTTCCAATCCACAGCGCGCATCGTCACCCATGGAGCCATCTCTGCGACGCCTTCATCCCCCAGCGCAAACATCGCCGTATACCGCGATTTCTTTTCCCGCAGCGTCGCCGTGCTCTCCCGCCAATATTTCTCCAAACTAAAATTCCGGGGCCGCTCAAACCGCACCGCCAGCGCCACCACCTCCCGCATCCGCGACACGCGATACGTCCGCAATCCCTCCGCGCTCCGCGCCACCAGATACCATGCCGCCTGTTTCGCCACCATCCCCAGCGGGTCCACCGTTCGCACGCTGGCCTGCCCATCCGCGCGCCGGTACTGAAACGTCAGCTTGCAGTCCCGCGCCACCGCGTCCTGCACCACCGGTAGCGCTGACCAGTCCTCACTCCCCGGCCGCCATCCCGTCGCATCCACATGCAGCCGCGCGCGAATCGCCTCCGCCTGCCCCTTCTGCGCCGCCGGCATCGACGCCATCAATTTATCGAACGCCCTTCCCGCCGCCGCCGACATCTTTCCGCCCGCGCTCGCCGGCTGCGCCATCAACAATCCCCAAAGTTCCGCATCGTCCAGCCCAGGCACCCGCGTCCGCCATCCCTTCTCCAACTCCCAACCGCCCCGCACGCCCCGATGCGCCACCAGCGGAATCCCCGCTGCACACAGCGCTTCCATATCCCGGTGCGCCGTCCGCTGCGACACCTCCAGCCGCTCCGCAATCTCCCGCTCCGCCAACCGCCCATGCGCCTGCAACAACAACAACGCCGAAAGCAATCTCTCCGCCTTCATCGAACCTCACTTCCCACAAATGTCATCCCAACTGAAGCGCAAATTGTCATCCCGACTGAAGCGCCGCCATAAAACCATCCAGCGAACACCAAATCAAACCGGCGCGCAATGGAGGGACCCCCCGAAGCTAACCACGCTGTCCCAAACAAGAAGCCCAAACAGCGAGGGGAATCGGTCGCAAAGCGGCCGAGAAAGATGCGGGCACGGAAAACAGTTTTCTTATCCCTTATCTCTTACCCCTGCGCTTAAAGGATTATTTCCAAATCATGACACGCCTTGTCATATATCTAATCGCAAACTCCCCATAGGCGTGCGAAGCGCGCCCCCAAGGAGACTCCCATGGATCTAAGAAAATTGTTCCTCGAACAACTGGAACTCGAAGCCGCCGCCTCCCGCAAAACCCTCGAGCGCATGCCCGAAGGTCAAAATTCCTTCAAGCCTCACCCACGCTCCATGGAATTCGGCTACCTCGCCTCGCTCGTCGCCACCATGCCTGGCTGGGTCGCCATGATCATCACCCAGGATGTCACCGACATCGACGGCCCCGACCAGGCCATGCGCACCCGCTCCGTCGAATCCCGCGCCGAGCTACTCCGTCTCCTTGACCAGGGCCTCGAAAAATCCCGCGCCGCCCTCGCCAACACCACCGAGGAGCACCTCATGACTACCTGGTCTTTAAAAATGGGCGGCCAAATCCTCGTCTCCGGTCCGCGCTACCTGCAGATCGCCAACGGCACGCTCAGCCATCTCGCCCACCACCGCGGCCAGCTCACCGTCTACATGCGCCTCAACGAAGCCAAAGTCCCCGCCCTCTACGGCCCCAGCGCCGACGAATGGCAATAGGAAAATATCAACTGCCATCCTGGGCGAAGCGAAGAGCCTGGCCTGAGCAATGCCGAAGGCACCTTGCGGTTGCCCTTCGTTCGCACCCTCGCCAATCCACTGGAAGATAACAACTGTCATCCTGAGGAGCATCGCGACGAAGGACCTGCGGTTGCTTTGTTCAAATACCCGTGCCGCCGTCTGCCCGCGCAAATGAGAAGCTCCGCCAACCGAATCCCGACTCTTCCTTTTGTCCTCACGCTGAAATCTCGAGGAGCATCGCGACGAATCGCGCGCACCCTGCACCCCGTCCTCACCCGCTATAAGCCACAAATCCGCTTCGCTCAATCTCCCCCACCACGCCGTTGTCCACATAGCACCACACCCAGGCCTCACCCGGCTCAATCGACCGCATCAGCGGATGCTTCGTTCCGTGGAAATGCTTCGTTGCGTGCTTGTTCTTCGACGAGTCGCAACACCCCACATGCCCGCACTCCAGGCACAGCCGCAAATGCACCCACCGGTCCCCCACCTTCACGCAGTCCTCGCAGACATGCGTCGTCGTGCTCGTCAGCTTGATCGAATTCACATGCGAACAAAGTGCCGCCATAATTCTTCTCCTTACCGCTCCAGACTTTCTCGCTCCAAACTCGCCCGGTCCCAACCGCCCAATCCCGCTCCCGCCGCATACGTGCTCTCGCAAAACGCCAACACCGCTGCGCTCGGCCTCGCACTCTTCCGCGCAACATCGTAATTCAAAATAAACTCCCCCAGCCCCGCATCGTACCCAGCCCCCGTCGGCCGCACCGCCGCCTCGCGAAACCCTTTCGGCTCCGGCGACGTGTACGAATAGAACGCCGGCCCCGCCATCGTCCCGCTCCCCGGCCAAAATCCCACGCTGCTCACCTCATGCGAATACGCCTCGCGCGTAATCGCGTCCGCTCCCGGGCGCTCCGGCGCGCGCCGTCCCGAAAACCGCGTCACCGCCAAATCAAAGCTGCCCCAGAAAAAATGCACCGGGCTCACTTTCCCCACATACCCTGCGCGAAACTGGTGAAACACCGCGTCCACCGACAGCAAAATCCGCCAGAACGTCTCTACCCGCGCCGCGTCGTACGCCGCATGCACCGTGTCCTCATCGAACGCAATCGGATCCGGCACCTCCACCGGCATCTTCCAAATCCGCACATCAATATCCGCAGCCCGCAGCAGCGCCATGCATTCTTTGTAAAAGTCGGCAACCGTCCGCGGCTCCAGTTTCAAAGACGTGACCGAACCCTCGCTGGTCTCCAGCACCAACTGGTGCGCCACAAAATCGAAGGTCAGCTCGAACGCGCGCCCGCGATACGGAATCCGCGAGGTCGTCAGCCCCCGCGCCGTCACGTACAGCGGAACATTCCACCAGTGATTCACCAGCGGCGTCAGCGCCATCCGCACCTTGCCCACAATCTGCGTCCACATGTGCAGCGTCGCGCAGGTATCCCGCCACGCATCCAGCGGCAACTCCGGCCAGCACTCCGGCGCATCCGCCTGCCCAGGCAACGAGATGGAAGACCCATCCGCCATCAATTCCACCTCGCTACCAGTTCCAGGCTTCGTGTCTCCGGTTCCGTGTTGCCGTAAGCTCCGGGCTGCACCTTCCGGCTACCAGCTACCCGCCATCAGCTACCAGCTGAGAGCCGCCTTTCAGGCGTCTCTCAGTGCCCCGTCTCCGTATAGAACCCAGCCACGTCGTGCTTCAGTTCCTTCAGCGCATCCACGTTCAGATACACCATGTGCCCCGACGGATAGTACCCGAACTCCACATTCTTCCTCAGCTCCGGCGACAGCATCATGTGGTTCAGATCCTGCTCCGTCAAAAAGAACGGTGTCGCCAGATCGAACAACCCGTTCGCCGAAAAAACCTTCAGCTTCGGATTCTTCCGCATGGCGTCCGCCAGGTCCCCAGCCACGTACGGCGAGGTCTGCTGTCCGCCAAATCCGCGCCCGCCCGCTGCCCGATGATGCCAGTCCCACTCCCCAATGCTGTTCGCCGACGGACGATACTCCTCCGTCGTGTCGTACTTCAGCTCACGCTGCAGGTAATCATGGAAAGCCGCCACAAATGCCCCCGTGATTCCCGTGTCCGAAGGATCGTACCCCGGAAATTCGCCTGCGTTGTCCGTATCCGTTCCTTCGAACCGCGCGTCATACCTCCCCAGAATGTCGCCCTCGTCGCGCAGCAATTCTTTCCGGAAACGCGTCGCGTTGATCCGCAAATTCGATTCCTTCACGTACTGCACGCTCAGCCCCGTGTACTGCGCCACCTTCGCCGCAATCGCATCCAGATGCTCCGGCGCAATCCCGTCCCCCTCCGACAGTGCTTCCGCGTAATCGCCGCGCGCAAAGGCCCGCACTTCCTTCAAATAAGCCTTCAAATCCGCAGGCTTGTTCTGGATTTTGTTGTAATACCACGCAATCGCCGCATACGACGGCAGATTCCCCACGTACTCCACATCCAGCCCCGGCGCCGATACGTTGTAATTCAAAATCGACGACAGCAGCACGATCCCGTTCAGCGAAATCCCATCGTTCTGCAGCATCGCCGACAATCCCGCCGACCGCGTCGTCCCATACGATTCGCCAAACAAATACTTGGGCGAATTCCACCGCTGGTTCACCGTCACGTACCGCAAAATAAATTTGTCGAACGCGTGCAGGTCCTGGTCCACGCCCGTAAAATCCTTCGCCGTCCCCTTGCCCACCGCGCGCGAAAATCCCGTCAGCGGCGCGTCGATAAACACCAGATCGCTCTTGTCCAGCAAACTGTATTGGTTCGGCACAATCTGATACGGCGCCGGACCCGTCGCCTTCGGACTGTCCGTCACCACCCGCACCGGCCCCACCGATCCCATATGCAACCAGATGGTTGCCGATCCCGGTCCGCCGTTATACAAAAACGTCAGCGGCCGCGTATTCGCATCCGCCCCATCCAGCGTATAGGCCACATAAAAAATGCTGCCGTAGGGATGATCGTCTTCCCCGTCGCGAATCAGCAAGGTCCCCGCCGTCGCCGTGTAATGCAGCATCTTCCCGTCCAGATCCAGATCGTGATGCGTCACCGAGCTCTTTTCCGGTGGCACCGCTTCCGGCTTGGCGTCCGGCTTGTTTCCGTCCGGCTTGCCCGCATCCGTTGCGTTTGTCTCGTCCGGCCGCCGGCGCTCCTGCCCATTCGCCGCCTGCATCGTGCCGAAAAGCATCAGCGCCCCCAACATCAGGACGCACCCTCTGCGCTGGAACTGGCTCAACGTAAACCTCCAAAGCAAGTAAATGCGAAGCGTCGCAGAAACGGCCCTACAGCGCCGCTTCCAGAAAAGTATTTTTATGTTGGGATTAAGTCTGCTTCAGATAGAGCGGAATGGCAAGCCCACCGCCGCTTCGGCTGTCATCCTGAGGAGCATCGCGACGAAGGACCTGCGGTTGCTTTTTTCGGATACCCATGCCGCCGTCCGCTGGCACCAATGAGAATCTCCGCCAATCAACCTTTCGCTGCCTGAGAACTGAAAACCGAGAGCTGCTCTAAGTCCCCGTCCCGCGCAGCACCACATCCGCAGTCCGCAGCAGGATCTTCATGTCCAGCCACAGGCTCCAGTTCTCCACATACGCCGTGTCCAGCTCAATGTATTTCGCAAACGAGGGATCGTGCCGCGCCTGCACCTGCCACAGCCCCGTCAGTCCCGGCATCACTTCCAGCCGCCGGAAATGTTCCAGCTCGTACTTCTCCACTTCCACCGCAATCGGCGGCCGCGGACCCACAATGCTCATCTCCCCGCGCAGCACGTTCAGAAATTGCGGCAGTTCATCCAGACTGTATTTGCGCAGGAACCGCCCCAGCCTCGTGATCCGCGGATCGTTCGACATCTTGAACAGAATGCCGTCCCGCTCGTTCTGCGCCGCCAGCTCTTTCTTCATCGCCTCGGCGTTCTTCACCATCGTCCGGTACTTAAAGCAGCGAAACACCCGGCCGCGCTTCCCAATCCGTTCCGAAATGTAAAAGACCGGCCCTTCGCTGTCCAGCTTGATTGCCAGCGCGATCGCTGCCATCAGCGGTGCAACTGCCAGCAAGGCTCCCAGCGACAGCATAATATCCACCAGCCGCTTGCAGAACAGGCCCACCACCCGCGGCTCGCTCCGGTGCAGCGTCGCCATCGGGAAGATTCCCATGTATTCCACCGGCGCGTGCGACGCAAGCTCCCCATAATATCCGGCAATCGCCCGCAGATCGATGCTCAGTTCCCGCGCATCTTCCACCAGCCGAATCGCTTGTTCGATCGGATGAAATTCCCCAATCACCAGCTCGTCTACGAAATGCAGACGCGTCAGTTGCCGAATCTTTTCCACCCCGCCCAGCACCTGCTCCGGCGCAATCTCTTCGCTTACCGGTGACCCCGGCGTCCCGATGTACCCCACAAACCGATAGCCCAGACGCGTGTTCTGCTGGATGTGCCGGCTCAACGCATAGCTCAGCTGATTCGTTCCCAGAATCACCACGTTCCGCAATTCGATGCCCTGCGCATACCGCCGGTATCGCGAAGTCCGCCACATCACCCGCCGCACGCTCAGCGTCACCGACGAGGTCACAACCAGCAGCATCACCAGAATTCGCGAAATCTCAACCGCCCGAAACAGATACAAAGCGCCGCACAGCAGGAGTCCGCCATTCAAACAGCCCTGCACCACCAGCCGCACTTCATGTCCCATCGTTCCCACCGACTGCGGCGTATACAGCCCATAGCGGCGCGCAATCAGCACAAACGCCAGCGCAAACCACCCAAAATAGGCCATCTCCAGCCCACTTACCGGGGCATGTCCCCGCATCCCCAGTGAGGGCATCAGCTTCGTGATCACCACCGCCCGCAAAAACAACGACATCCCAAGTGCCAGCAAAATCATCAGCAGGTCGTTGATCACCAACACCGCCGCCGCCGCCGCCGCCGGCCCAAACGAGCCCCGCCGTGCCCCTGCGTGCAGACGGGCTACCCCTTCCTGTCCTCTGTTCTCGGTATTCCGGTTGCGTAGATATTCCGAAGTTGCCATTCTCGTTCCTGGTCGCTCTCGCGGTGTCAGGTTGAAAAATTCTTCTGCGACATCCCTGGCGGATGCCCCTTCCCTATCCTGGGTTTTGCTTCTCAGATGCGATGCGGGGTGTTTACTGCCAGCCGGAACCCAACGGGGGATTCCTTGTTCCTCTTACGGCGCATTCAACCCTTGCCTCTAGCCAACTGCGCAATAAAAATGGAGAAGAGTGCCAACTTCATGCGTTACTAAGCACCATACATCACTCTGCCCCAATCCTCCACGATTAATTTTCTGGTTAACCCCTCTCGCCCTCCCTCCCGCCATGTTCTCATTCCCTTGCCGCATTTCTTCAGCTCTCCAGGCACGCTCTGCCGCTTCTGTCCCCAAATCGCAAGGCGCTCCTGAAGACAGCCACCCATGCTAGTTCGTCACAGTCACAGTGTCAATTAAAAGCGGCGCCCCGGCCCACGTCCCTTTTCACCCTGTGCGAATTCCATGACACCAGCCTCCTCCTCCCCGATGCGCTACGATACAAAAGTCTTATGCCGCCTGATTACCTCCAGTCCCTGCGCTGTGTCATTTCGGAACAGGCCCTCCCCATCGACAAATTCGGACACCAGCCCCGCTTGTCAGCGCTTACATCCGCCGTCGGCGCCGGCCTCGACTACGACCCCGACGTCGTCACCGCAGCCGCCTGGCTCCATGACCTTGGTGTCTTCCTCGGTAATCGCCCGGAAGACCTTGCATCGCTCCGGAACTGGGATCATGTCGCCTACGCCTGTTCCCACAGTCCTGCCATCTTGCGCCAGGCTGGCTTTCCCGAGGAGAAAATCCCCGCCGTCCTCGACGCCATCCGTCAACACCAGCCCAAAGACGACCCCACCACCCTCGAAGCCACCATCCTCCGCGACGCCGATATCCTCGAACAGCTCGGTGCCATCGGCATCCTCCGCACCGTCAGCAAAGTCGGCCGCGATACCCGCTTCCCCCGCTTCACCGACGCCGTCGCTGCCCTCCAGCGCGCCCTCCACGACCTTCCCCCGCAAATTCGCCTGGACTCCACCCGCCGCCTTGCCCAACCCCGCATCCGCCTCCTCCAGGACTTCCTCGACGCCGTTCGTGACGAAAGTGGCCCCAACCTCTTTTAATCCGCCACGCGCACCCGCTCCCCAATCGTTAGAATGAGGACGGGGCATCTCCGGAACCCCTCGAGTCTTGCGCCCTCCAAGCATGGCCCCCTCATTAAAATGACCACTACCGCCGCCCTCACTGCCGATCTCCAGTCCCGCATCGCCGCCCGCACCGCCACCATCGGCATCGTCGGCATGGGCTACGTCGGCCTCCCCCTCGCCCTCCTCTTCAGCGAACAGGGCTTCTCCGTCACCGGATTCGACATCGACGCCGCTAAAGTCTCTGCCCTCAACGCCGGCGGCTCCTATATCGTCCGCATCCCCACCACTGAAATTCAGTCCGCCTGCACCCGCAACGCCACCAAATCCATCCACTCCCCAAAGATCGTGCGCTGCTGATGTCCATCTTTCTCAATCCCACTGAAGCCCGCGTCCTCGGCGCCCTCGTCGAAAAAGAAGCCACCACCCCTGAGTACTACCCGCTCTCCCTCAACGCCCTCGTCAACGCCTGCAACCAGAAAAACAATCGCGACCCTGAAATGCATCTCGACGAAATCGAGGTCCGCCAGGCCCTCCACCGTCTCGAAGACCAGCAACTTGCCGGCCCCGTGCGCGGAACCGAAAGCCGCGTCACGAAATACGAGCATCGTCTCCAGGAAGTTTTTAACTTCACTCGGGGCGAAACCGCCGTCCTCTGCGTGCTCCTGCTCCGCGGCCCGCAAACTCCCGGCGAGCTCCGCATCCGCACCGAACGCATCCACCGCTTTCCAGAGCTGGATGACGTCCTCTCTGCCCTCCAGCGCCTCATGCAGCGCGAGCCATCGTTAGCCACCGCGCTGCCCCGCCAACCCGGCACCAAAGAAACCCGCTACACCCACCTGCTCTCCGGCGATGTCGAAGCAGTCCCCATCCCCACCCGCGAAGAAACCATCAGCGCATCACCCAACACGCAATTCCGCCTCGAATCCCTCGAAACCGAAGTAGCCACCCTCCGCCAGGAAATCCAGGACTTAAAAGAGCAACTCTCCGCCCTCAAATCCCTGTCATCCTGACGGGCGTAGCGTTATCACCAACATGGGTGCCCCGTATCTCGCCGCTTTTGCGAGATGTGGGAGACGCGCGAAGCGCGTCCGCCTCTGTCCTCTTATCCCTTACCCCTAACCCCTTATCCCTGCTCTCGTCCCTATTCCCAGCGAAACACCTTCGTCGCCAGCCCCGTGCAAATCCCAAACACCAGCACCAGCGCCCCCACATCCCCCCAGTGCGCGCTCCACGCGTCGCCCCGCCAAATCCCCTGCAGCAGCGACACCGCATACGTCAGCGGAATCACTCGCGCCACATCGCGCATCCCCGGCGGCATCACCGCCAGCGGCACAAACAACCCGCACAACCCCAGCATCGGATAAACAATCACCGCCCCAATCGGTTGCGCGAACCGCGCCGTCGGGACAATGCTCGCAATCAAAAATCCAATCGACAAAATGCTCCACGTGCTGATCAGCATCGCCAGCGCAAAACTAAAAATCGGCACATGCACGTCCACCGGGTAATACCGTTTCCCCGCCAGCACCAGCAGCGCTCCCGTCACCAGCGTCAGCGCCAGTTTCACCAGCACATGCGCCGTCAAAATCGTGTGCGGACGCAGCGGCGTCGCCCGCAGCCGCCGCAAAATCCCGCCCTCCCGGTAAATCGAAATAATCGTCACCAGCGACAGCACGCCCGTGATCGCAATCAGGACTGACGCGAACACCGGCACCTCCACCCGCAGCACGTCACTGTTCGCCGCCGCCATCGGCGTCCGCCCCGTGCCCCACCACTTCCCCGCCACCAGAAACACCAGCACCGGAAACACAATCGACCCGAACGCCCCCAGCGGCTCGCGCAGAAAGATCTTCATCTCCAGCCACGTCAGCTTACCCAGTCCCCGCAACATCGCCGCCTCCCTTCCTTTAGTCCCGAATCGAATGTCCCGTCAGCTTCAGAAACACATCTTCCAGCGTCGGCAGCACCGTGCGAAATTCCGTCACCCGGATCCGGCTCTCCGACAAACACTGGATCACTTGCGTCACAAAATCCTCGCCATGCCCCGTGATCGTGAACCGTGTCTCTTGCCGCGTCACCGCCTCTACGCACGGCAACGCCCGTAGCCGCTCCTCAGCTTCCAAATTCTCCGTTGCCAGCACCACCGTCCGCACCGGACAATGCCGCCCCACCAGTTTCTCCGGCGTCCCCATATCGATGATCGTTCCGTGCTCCAGAATCGCCACCCGGTCGCACAGCCTCTCCGCTTCTTCCATCAGGTGCGTCGTCATCAACACCGTCTTGCCGCGCTCGCGAATGCCCCGTACCAAATCCCAAATCGCGCGCCGCGCCTGCGGATCCAGCCCCGTCGTCAGCTCATCCAGAAACACCACTTCCGGGTCGTTGATCAGCGCCAGCGCAATAAACAACCGCTGCTTCTGCCCGCCCGACAACGTCATGAACCACGCATTCCGCTTGCTCTCCAGCCCCAACTGCTCCAGCAGCCGGTTCGCATCCACCTTCCTTGTGTAGAGCGACGCCCACAGATCCACCGCCTCCCACACCTTGATCCTCTTCTGTAACTGTGCCTGTTGCAATTGCACGCCGATCCGGTTCTGCAGCGCGTAAACATCCTTCCGCGGATCGAGCCCCAGAATCGAAATCGTTCCCTCATCCGGCCGCCGCACGCCCTCCACGCATTCCATCGTGGTCGTCTTGCCGGCGCCGTTCGGCCCAATCAACCCAAAAATCTCCCCCTCGTAAACATCAAACGAAACATCCGCCACCGCCACGGTCGCGCCGTAGCGTTTGCGGATGCCGCGCACCTCGATCACTGGTTGTGCCATGGTGTTCCTGCATTCTTACACGCGGCCCGGTATCATCCTTCGCGAGGCGAAGAATCCCGGGCAGCCTGAAAGGCGCTAGCCGAAGCGGGCGCGGCCAACGGTGCGGCGGAAATCTTCGCCGCGCATCTCGATCATCACGCACATTTCCGCCAGGCGCGAGCGCATGCGTTCGCCAATGCGATCGCCGAGGGTTTCCTCACGTGTCGCGCGGCTGGCGCCATTGCTGCTGCCCGTGCCGCCAGGAGGCTGGTCGGCGTAGTTGGTGGTGATAAGGGTGGTCCGCTTGTCGTTGTAGCGGGTATTCAGGACCAGAGCGACGGTATCCCAGACCCAGTCAGTCGGCTTGGCAGCGCCCAGCTCGTCGAGAACGAGGACTTCCGCGTCGAAGACGGGCTGGAGGATTTCCATCTCCGTCGTGGCGACCTGCGGATTATAGGAGTGCTGGATTTGCTTGAGGAGTTCGCGGTAATCGCAGAAGAGGCCGTGAACGCCCTTTTCGACGATGAGCGCATTCAGGATGCCGACGGCCAGATGCGTCTTACCGACGCCGATGGAGCCGGTGAGCAGCAGGCCGCGACCCGCCGTCGTGGCCGGGTAGCCGTCGACGAAGCGGCGCGCCATGAGATGGGCCGCGGAGAGGGAGCGGTCGGCGCCCGGAAAGGTGGCCTCGTAGCTATCGAGCGAGCAGTGTTCGTAGCGAGCGGGAATGGCGGCGCGCTTCAGCAGGCGGGTGACGCGCTGCTCGACCTGGCACTCGCAGGTTTCGACGGCGCGGGTGCCGTTGGGCCGGATGATGGGCCGCACACCCATGCCATCGCACCTGGGACAGACTTCAGTCATCGGAGACTTTAGTATCGCAGGTTGGCGGGGGTGGAAAAGGGGTCGGGAGTGTGGGGAAACGGCGACACGTTGGGTGTGCATTAAGGGCCGATTAGGCGAATTCCCACCGGCGGGCAAACCAGCGGGCCAGCACGAAGAGGACGATACCCGAAGTGAGGAGGACCGCAACCTCGGGCGCCAGGTTGCGGATGGGCTCGTCGCGCCAGAAGACTTTGGTGTAGCCGTCGATGGCCCAGGAATTGAAGGTGAAGTAGCCCACCTTGCATCATCGCGTTCGACATGAGGAATTTGGGGAACATGCTGCCGCCGAGCGCGGACATGGTGAGGATGATGAGCGTGGAGAAGGCTCCGAGCTGGGCGCGGGTGCGGGCGAGGCTGGCGAGCAGCATGCCGAACGACGGCCACGGCAAAGGCCGTGCACACCGTCATGACGAGGAAGCCGGGAATGTGGGTGAAGAGGTCGAGATGGAAGACGAGCGCGGCCCAGAGGAACATGAGCGTGAGCTGGGCGACGGCGAGCAGCGTGCAGTAGATGAGCTTGCCGGCGAGGAGCGTTGTCATGGTGACGCGCGCGGAGAGGACGCGGTCGAGGGCGCCGGATTCGGACTCGTCGAGCAGGCTGCCCGCCGGCGCGCGCTGGCGGTGAAGAGCAGGAACATGACGCCGACGCCGGCGGCGTAATAGGAGATCATGGGGCTGCGTTTCTTCTCGCCGACGACATCGTGGACATCGACGGAGACGAAGCCGCTGAAGTTCGACGCTGCGCGGAAGAGCGTTGCGCGGGGTCGAGTCTTGCTGATCTCCTGGAGATCGCGCAGCCGATCGAGGCCGGCGTCCATTTGCGCACGCTGTTGCGGGGTGAGGCCGCCGATTGCGCTGGATCGAAATACTGCGAGCCGGCACTGGCCATGGTCGCGGGCAGCGACATCATGACGGTTTTCTGCAGCATGCCGGCGACGACCTGCGCGGCGACGGGATCGGAGCTGTCGTGGAGGATTTGGAAGGTGGTGCGCTTACTGCCGGGTCCGAAGGAGATGGGGTTGGCGCCGAAGCCGGAGGGAATGACGAGCGCGGCGGGCGCGTCGCCGTTGCGGACGGCGTCCGTGGCGCGTGGCTGACAGTGTAATCCGGCGGCGATGGATTCTCTTTGCTGGCTTTCGGATGAGTCTGTGCGTTCAGGGCCGGCTCGCGGAGCAGACCGGCGACGAGCGCGCGCGAGGCCGGAGGAGTGATCCTGATCGACGAGCGAGAACGGTGACGCGCGGCGTGTCCGAAGTGCGCATGCTGCCGAAGACGAATCCGAAGATGGTGAAGAATCCGATGGGAAGAACGAAGGACATGAGAAAGGCGCCGCGGTCGCGGCGGAGCGAGCGGAAGCTGGTGAGAGGATGTGTGGGAATCATGCGCGAAGCTCCTTGCCGGTGAGGTGCAGGAAGACGGATTCGAGATTGGGACGCTGGAGGGTGACGTCGCTGACTTCGAGATGGTCACGGGCAGCGGCTTCGAGGAGGGCGGCGATTTCGGTGGGCTTTTCGATGGAGCAGTGAATGGCGAGGTCCTGCGCAGGTGCCGCCGTGAGCCGCAGCCCAGGCGGAGAGATCGGCGTGGGTGGGCGCGATAGTGCATGATGACGGAGCTGCGCGATGCCGAAGGACTGCGCGACGAGCTGCTCTTTGGAGCCGAGTGCGATGATGCGGCCGTGGTCGATGATGGCGATGGTGTCGCAGAGGCGCTCGGCTTCTTCCATGTAGTGCGTGGTGTAGATGATGGTGGCGCCCTGGTCGCGCAGAGCTTCGACCATTTCGAAGATGCGGTTGCGGGATTGCGGATCGACGCCGACGGTGGGCTCGTCGAGCAGGACGAGGCGCGGGCGATGGATGAGGCCGGCGGCCATGTTGAGGCGGCGCTTCATGCCGCCGGAGAGGGTTTTGACAGGAGCGTGTGCGCGGTCGGCGAGCGCAGCCCAGTCGAGGCACCACGCGATAGCCTCGTCGAGCAGCTTACCGCGCAGTCCCTGATAGCGGCCAAAGGCCTGGAGATTTTCGCGGCAGGTGAGCAGCGGGTAGAGCGCGAGTTCCTGCGGGACCCAGCCCATATCAGCGCGCGCCGCGGCGGAGCCGACAGGATGGCCGAAGATGCGGACGCTGCCGGCGTCGGGGCGAACGCGGCCGACGATGCTGCGGATGAGCGTCGATTTGCCCGCACCGTTGGGGCCGAGCAGTCCGAAGCAGGCGCCGGCGGGAATTTCAAGGGAGACTCCGGCGAGAGCCGGTGTGTCACCGTAGTTCTTCGCGAGTGCATCGACCTGAAGAGCCGGTGCCATAGAAGCATTCATATGAGCTTTCCTATGCAAAGGATGATAGCCCCGCTGCGAAGACGAGGTTCCGGCCGCGGACAGGCGATGGCAGCGCGCTGGCCCATCGCCCGTGAAGTATGAATAGCAATACGATGGATACACCGAAGATGTTCACGATGCTGAAGCGATGCAGAGGATGGAGCGATGTGCAGAAATATCAAAACGCTGTTTAACTTCGATCCTCCGGTAACGGATGAGGAGATTCGCGCGGCTTCGCTGCAGTTCGTGCGGAAGATCAGCGGCTTCACGAAGCCATCGCAGGCGAATGAAGCGGCGTTTCTGGCGGCCGTCGACGAAGTTGCCGGCGTTTCTGCGCGGCTGTTGAGCCGGCTCGAGACGCAGGCTCCGGCAAAGAATCGCGAAGAGGAAGCGGCCAAGGCAAGGGCGCGGGCAGCGGAGCGGTTTGGAGACTGAGGTGCGCGGTATCGCTGAGCATCAAAAGGTGCTGCGGAATGGTGCTGCGCGAGCGCCCCCGGATTAATATGCGATGAATTACGGGTTGGTAATTCGTTAACAGGATTTTCATCCTGGAGCCCATCGCGGTATGGGCATAATCGAAGGGTTATCACCCTGTTCCGATCGCGCTCCGGCCCGAAGAGTCCCACCCCAGACGTTCTATGAGCCGCACACAAAAGAGACATCTGACACTTGTCGCGATGGCGACAAGCTTCATTTTGCTGGCGGCAGCCGTGTTTCTGTGGGGTCTCGAATACAAGGTATCGCTCTACCCGGGACATGGCAGTTCGCGGGTTCAGGTGGCGAAGCTGCTCTCGGAAAGGGAGCGGCCCGTCACTGCAGCGGCGAGCATAACGGCGCAGCGCAGTGCAACTCCGGTGCTGGTGTGGCTGGCATGGATGCTCGCGGTTGCCAACTTCTCTCGACTGCGGATGAGGAGAGTGGCGACACCACCCGCATGCCCAGGCTGGGCTGGCTGCCGCGTCGAATTCTGCTGCGATTATTTTTCCTTCCGTCCTCCTCCCCCGGTGTCTCTCTGATCTGACCCGTCCAATTCCCCCGTCCACGCCACGGTGAAACTGCCGCTCGCTGAGCGCAGCTGCATTGTCGCGCCCGGAAATGACGATTGACTCACACATGGAGACATCAGCATGAAGCGATTTATTTCTTTGGCAAGTGTTCTGGCAATGGGCTGTTTGTTGTTTGCCGGACAACTCTGCAGCGCGCAGGACTCTGCGACGATCAAGGGCAAGGTAATCGACACTTCCGGAGCCGCCATTGCCAACGCGGCTGTTTCCCTCGCGGCTGTGGCGACCAATACCGTGATGCACACGACGACCGGCGCGGATGGTGAGTTTGTCTTCGATGGCGTACCCGCCGGACCCCAGCTGGTCACGGTGGAGAAATCGGGATTCGAATCCTTCACGCAGCGAATTGCGCCCGCAGAACGCTCCACATCCATTCAGGCCACCATGCATGTGGCGGCGTTGTCAGAGAGCGTGGTGGTGCGCGGAACGGTGAACCCCGAGGCCACCCCCATGCCCAGCCGCGACGACGTGATGATGACCCCCGAAACGTTGCGGGTGCTCGACCGGAAGCAGCTGGACGCGGGCGGTCCGCTGGCCGGCGGAGCGCAGATGATTCAGTCGACGCCCGGAGCGAACGTGGTCGGCTACGGAGAAACCGGCGCGACGAAGTACACCGTAATTCTGAACGGACTGCAGCAGGGCTGGGCGGGGGAAGCGACGAGCTTCACCGAGCCAGGTTCGCTGGGCATCACGTATGACGGCATTCCGGTTGTCGATCCGGCCACCGGCTTGTGGCAAACAGCGACCATGCCGCAGAACCTGGTGATGCAGAATTTAGCGGTGACTTACGGACCAGGCCAGCCGATGGACCGCTGGTATACCAACGTGGGTGGGCAGGTGGAGTTCACGCCGATCCAGCCGACCGTAGAAACCCACGCCAGCGCCGCGGTGACGGACGGCCCGTACGGCCAGCAGAACTTCGCATTCGTCGCCAACACAGGATCGTTTCACAATTGGGGGACGGTGCTGGGAGGCGGGCTCGGACGCGGCAACGACTACCGTCAGGGTCCGGACGGCTTCGGCAATCAGACCAGGAATGGTTCGGTGCTGGCGAAGACCATTAAGACGACGCAGGCGGGAAGTTTTGCTTTCGGGCTGACGTACGCGAAGGGCGGCGGTTACCGGCCGACCGTGATTCCGACCACCGATGTTGGCCTCATTGAGCCCGGCACCGGCACGCATTTCAGCGAGGCGACCAGCGGCTATTACAGCGTGCTGCCCTATGCCGATTACAACAAATACGACACCAACGAGATGTTCCTCGGTTATGGGCGCGAAAGACTGTTCCTGAGCCATACCAGCACCCTGGAGAACAGCACCTGGTACAACCACATTCGCCGGTTTCATCGGCGCAATGACGATGCCCTCAGCCAGGGCGCGCAGGTGGACGAGTGGAACAATCCGCACAGCGACATCTTCGGCGACGAAATCGGGATGTCCCAGGTGCTGCCGTACAACACCATCAACTTCGGCGGCTACCTGCTGCATGAGTCCTATAACCCGCACAATCTTTTCTACAACCCAGAGTACGGAGGCAGCGGCGCGCAGCAGATTGTCGGCGCGGGATCGAAATTCCGCTCGGGCTACTTCCAGCAGGACGATGTAGCGTTTTACGCGCAGGACGATATCCACCCTATTCCCCAGATCCATCTCATTCCTGGCGTTCGCGTGGTTGGTTTCGGCACCAGCTACAGCGATCAGGCGCAGCGCGACTTCCGGATTGCTCCGGGTGTGATCTACTCCACTCACTGCGCGCTGTACCCCGCTGGGTCCGATCCTTATAACAACGTATTCGGCGCGCCCACGGTGGCTCCCGACGGCAGCACGACAAAGGATCAGGGATCGCTGTGCGCAGCGCATGAGAGCCGCTCAGCCGTTGAACCTTCTGTGGACGGCGAGGTGCTGGCACGTCCGTGGCTAACGCTGTATGGCGGGTATGACACGACCTACCGCAGCCCGTCGCTGGGTGGAGGCGGAGGCATGTTCCAGAGCGTCGACCCTGCTTACTACACGCTCGCGAAAGGCGCCTACAGCCAGGTCGGCGTCAAGCTTCATTCCGTCAATGCACCGTTTCTCAGGAATTACATCGCCGGGGTCGACTACTTCCATCTGAATTACAGCAAGCAGGAAATCGACTTCGAGACGGCGACCGGCCTCGAGATTTCAGGCGGCGGCAACTCCATCTATCACGGAGTGGATTTCTTCTTCGACGCCGACCCCCGCAGCAACATTCACTTCTACTTCAACTTCTCCGGGGAATCCGCGAATTACACGACGTACATTTTGGGAGGGCCGAGTCTCGCCGAATGCGCGGCGCAGCAACTCTCCTGCTCTTCTTACGCCAACCTGCCCGTGTCGTATATTCCGAATATCACGCTGAATACCGGAATCTATTACGGGATTCAGCGGCACGGCCGGGTGTTCCTCGAGCCGCGCTTTATGCTGATGAGCAGCGGCTCGCAGCATTTGTGGTCGAACAATACCGGCGCGCCCGCCTCGCAAACCATGCCTTCTTACACGACGGCCAACCTCTCCTTCAACGCTCCCATCAGCTTCGAAAAGCAGTCGTTCAATCTGAGGCTGGACATGATGAATATCGCAAATTCGAAGTACAACGAGTGGGAGTACATTTCGAGTGGCGGTTACTTTGCGTCCCTCATCCCTGCCGGGCAGACGGTTCCCAACGGATATATCAACGCGTATCCTGGGGCT
Source organism: uncultured Acidobacteriaceae bacterium (assembly GCA_963817165.1). Taxonomy (GTDB): domain Bacteria; phylum Acidobacteriota; class Terriglobia; order Terriglobales; family Acidobacteriaceae; genus Palsa-343. The sequence goes on from CAWFNL010000027.1 coordinate 163,186, forward strand.
CCGCTGTCGGTCTACGGCACGATTTCGTATCAATTCTGAATCCTGGCAAAGAGAAGAGGCCCCCGCTTGCGGGGGCCTCTTCTCCTTGGCTAAAAGATTCGGTTGCGAGCGCCTGCGTTACTGCGGGGGTTGAGCCTGAGGCGGCGCTTGCGGCGGAGCCGGCGGACGCGGAGCAGCGGGCTTTTTGGGAACTTCCTTCTTGCCCGGCGCGATGATGGCGTGCAGCGTGTTGCCTTCCATGCGCGGCATGAATTCCACGATGCCGTTGTCGCCAATTTCGCGAATGAGGCGATTGATGATGGCGTAGCCGAGCTCGCGGTGCGCCATCTGCCGGCCCTTGAAGCGAAGCGAGGCTTTCACCTTGTCCCCGTCCTGCAGGAATCGAACGGCCTGGTTGCGGCGCGTCACGAAGTCGTGATCGTCAATCGTGACGGAAAATTTTACTTCCTTCACGACGATGACCTTCTGCCGCTTGCGGGCAGCGCGATCGCTCTTTTCCTTTTCGTAGAGGAACTTGCCGTAGTCCTGAATGCGGCAGACGGGCGGAACGGCGGTCGGCGAGACTTCCACCAGGTCGAGGCCACGTTCGCGGGCGATCTTCAGCGCTTCGAAGGGTGGAAGGATACCGAGCTGCTCGCCTTTTTCGTCGATGACCCGAATCTCGCGAGCGCGGATACGCTCATTGATTCGGACAAACTGCTTCGCGGAACGCTTATCGATGGGTTCTTCTCCTGGAGCGCGGGTCAGACCGCGCGGCAATTCAGTATATCAATAGCTTGGTTAAGTTAGATGCATGGAGTGAGGGATAAGGAGCCAGCGATGACGAATAAGGGGTAAGGGATAGGAAGGCTGGATCAGGATGCTGCCGCTAGCTCGATGGATTGAGCGGGTTGTGAGCCCGCAAATACGCTGCCGCTTAGGCCCTCAGTGGTAAGGCCCGTGATTTGCGCGGTGACCATCTGGTTGGCGGGAATGGCCGCGTCGAGCGAGAGCTTGAGGAAGTTGTCCGTGACGGCCTGGGTGGTTGCGCCTGGACCCGGCTCGATGGTGACGACGGAGAGCGCGGATCCGATGAAGCCGGTGCGGAATGCGTGGAACTTGTCCGCCATCAGCGTGCGCAGCGCTTCCATGCGTTCGCGGACGGCGCCCGCGGAGACCGGATTCTGGCGGTGCAGCTCCCACGCCGGCGTGCCAGGGCGCGCGGAAAACGGGAAGAGGTGCAGATACGTGAAAGGCTGAGCGGCGATAAAGCGGTAACTCTCGTCGAAGAGGCCGTCGGATTCCCCGGGAAAGCCGATCATGACGTCCGCGCCGATGGCCGCCTGGGGAAGCAGCGCGCGAATCTGGGCGAGGCGCTCGGCATAGTGCCACGGACGGTAACGGCGGTACATGCGGCGCAGGATCGCGTCCGATCCTGACTGCAGCGGCAGATGCGTGTGGCGCGCGAGCCGCGGATGCTCGCCGTTGGCGAATTCGCGATAGAGGGCCAGCAGCTCGGAAGACCAATCCATGGGTTCGATGGAACTGAGGCGGAGACGCGGAAGCTCAGTGCGGACGAGGATGGCGGCGACCAGGTCCTCAAAACGCTGCGTGGGTTGAAGATCGCGGCCCCAGCGGCCGAGATTGATGCCGGAAAGCACCAGTTCCTGGCCGCCGAAATCGACGAACCGGCGGACGTTGTCGAGGCAGGTGGCGAGCGGCGTGGAGCGGCTGTGGCCGCGGGTGGTGGGAATAATGCAGAAAGAGCAGCGGTTGCCGCAGCCGTCCTGCACCTTGAGGTTGGGACGGGTTTGGCGGGCATCGGGCGCAAAGGGGAGCGTGGCCAGCTCGGAGTGGGCGAAGGCGTCGTCATGGAAGATGGCGGGCGCTAATCGGCTCAGCGAGACGAACGCTGGGGCTATTGCATTTTCGTTCCGGGAAGCCAAATCGGCCGCCAGGTCCGCAACCATGGATTTGTGGCTGTTGCCGACGACGGCGTCGACTTCAGGCAGCGCGGCGAGTTCCTGCGGGGCGCGCTGGGCGTAGCAGCCGGTGACGAGGATGCGGGCGGCTGGGTTTTCGCGGCGGACGCGGCGCATGTAGGCGCGGGCCTGGCGGTCGGCTTCGGCGGTCACGCTGCACGTATTTACAATCACGACATCGGCCTGGGATGATTGTGCGGCAGATTCCAGACCCCGTTGGCGCAGGTTGGCGGCTATGGCCTCCCCGTCCGAGCGGCTGGCCCGGCATCCGAAGTTTTCTACGTGATATTCTGCCACGTTGATTAGTGTAACAACGGATGAAGGGAAGGTCCGCTAGCCGGACCCTGCCCAAAGCAGCCGTCGATAATGTACGATCCCCCGAAAAGAGGACCCCTTATGAAACGGCGCATTCTGTTGGTCGACGACGACGTGGCAATCCTGCTCACTTTGAAAGCGGTTCTCGAAATCAGCGGATTCGAAGTGGAAACGGCGGCCTCTGCGCGGGAAGCGAAGCAGCGGCTGAAGTCGAACGAATACCACATGGTGATCACCGACCTGCGCATGGAGAGCGAAACGGCAGGGCATGAAGTAGCGGCCGCGGCGAAAAAGGCCCCAAACCGGCCAGCCGTGGCCATGCTGACCGCTTATCCTCCGGCGGACGAGGATTGGGTGAGCGGAGCAACGGACAAAATGCTCGTCAAGCCAATGAACACCCAGGATCTGTTGCGGCAGATTGAGGTGCTGCTGATCTCCCACGAGGATAAGAAGAGCGCCGAACAGAAGAAGAAGCTGGGAACCCTGGCCGCCGCGGAATCGGCCGCGAAGAAACCGACGGAAGCTGGCGGCGGACACCCGGTAGTGGTAGCAGGGGGTCAGAAGCTGATCGACTCCCTCCTTCGCGTGGGTGGCGTGGGATCATCGCCGCCCAGCGGCCACCACGGATCAGAACCTGTAACGCAGGCCTCCATCCGGATAGATCGAAAGGCTGTCAACGGCAGCGACGCAATTCTGCACATTGTTCTTACACTTCCAGTAGGCATCAACCCTCGGCATCCAATAGTAGCCGAGAAAGTTCTGGTGGTTGGTGGCGTTGTCTAATCCTGCGTAAGCGACCAGGCGGTGACGCCCAATGAAAAACGTGCGATCCGCCTCCAGATCGAGCCGGGAGTATATCGGCCCTCGCAGACTATTGATTTTCGATACATCGAAGATCGGGCGATTCTGCTCCATGCTCTGCTGCAGCAGGTAGGGCGTATAGGGTTTACCACTGGTGAAGGTGTATCGCCAGCTAAATTCGTAGCGTTTGGGCGTGCGGTAAGTGCCCGCAGTGTTGGCGACGAAGGGATAATCGTAATTACCGGGGCGCAGGACGCCATCGGAGCCCGTGTAGCTGGCGCGGGAATAGGCAAGGTTGACCAGCGCCGTGAGACGCGTGCCGATGTGCTCATTTGTCGAAAGTTCGATGCCTCGTGCCAGGCCGGTTCCGCGACTCGCCAGAGGCAGCCAGAGAATCTGCTGCCCCAGATCGTCCACCATGTTGGCGAGGGACAGGGTCGGGAACTGGGTCGATGCAGGATAGTCGCGATAGTTCTTCTGGTAAGCCTCGAGCCCGATGTGCAGGCTGGAGCCGGTGAAGAGGTCGGCGCCGGCCACAATGTGGCGTGCGCGAATGGGAAGCAGATCGTGGTTCTCGGGCCAGGATGTGATGTCTGCGGTCGGCGGCATCTGTGCGTATTCGCCAAAGGCCGCATGCAGCCCGGTATGCTCTGAAAGGCGGAACGCTGTGTTGAACCGCGGGGTCGCGGTCCAGTGTCCACCCAGGGCGAAGGTCTGGAGGCGCCCACCGCCACCCACATTCCAGCGTGCGACCGGCTTAAAAGTCAGCTCGGCGTAGGAGCCAGTTTCCCCGCTGAGAAAATCCGGGTAAAACGACGTGGCATCCGTCGCCGCCGGATTGAGGCTCAGGGGCGATTGCTCTCCCACTGGCTGACTGATTCGGTAACTCACGTGAATGAGATCGGCCGATGTCCCGGCGATCAGGGACCATACACCGCCCGCGTCCTCAACAAAATCAAGTTTTGCCACGCTGCGTCCGTCGCGACTGATCTGCGAATAGACGGGAATGGGCGGGGTTTCCTTAGCCTTTGCCCCGGTGCCACTCGGAACTTCCCAGAACATGTCGTCCTGATTGATATTTTCCTGATCCTCAGAATCGCTGACAGTCAGCATTCCAAAGCTCGTGGGGGAGTAGCTGTGACGCCAGCGAAGGCCATTTGTGGTTCTCCAGCCGGTGTACTGCATGTGGATCTCGTTTGTGCCGATGCAGTTGAGGCCCTGCGGTCCGCCCGGGTCCATGGTGATCGTGTCAAACCCACTCAGGCTCAAAAAATCGAATTCATCAGTGGGGCTGGTGGGAAGGTTCGCAGCCCAAAGCATGTTGTTGTAGACAGGAGTCCCCCCCAGTCCGATATTGCTGGAGATGAGGTTCATAAAGCTCTGGTGAGCCGACCCGAGAATTGACCCATTGTGACCGAATGGCGCGAGAAGCAAGCCGCCAGCCCCGATGTAGCCAACCTCTGTCTCTCCGTGCCGCTCGCGGTCGACAGGCGAACGAGTGCGAATATCGACCACGGACGACAGACGCTCATTGAAGCTTGCATCGTAGCCGCCGGTGTAGAGGTCGAGGTCCTGGATGGCTGCCGTGTCGATCATGGTGGAGATTCCTCCGCTGGTTCCCATAATCGATATCTGATTGATGTTGGGGATCTCAAAGCCGTCCAGGCGGTAAAGGTTTTCGATAGGGTTGCCGCCGCGCACGATGAGGTCGTCACTGTAATCCCCGTTGCCAAGGACGCCTGGAAAAACCTGCAAATAGCGGGAGAAATCGCCGTACGTGCCGGCGGAGGGGAGGATATCTTCCGCGATGGCGTGAAAGGGATGAGGGGATGGGTGCTCGGCGGGATATGGATCCGTACTCGCGTTCACTCGAACCCAGGTATGAACCACAGGGAGTTTCTCCGCAGAGGCGACCGGAGGCGGAGACGAACGAGGCGTGTTGGTTACTGAAGTGTCGATCGGTGCGCCGGACGGAGGAGTTGCTTTGGCTCCCTTTCTCTCATCCGGCGTGTCGCTGGTATTCCGCTGATCAATGCCGGTCTTCTGCCAGGAATTTTCGATTGGTTTACTGGCATTCATCACGGTGTCGCGCACGGCAACCTGAGCGATGACCCGATCGCCGGTAGTGTAATCGGCCAGTGTGAGCGGTTGCATCCTGTTCGCAGCCCTGGCTCGATGCACCAATGCGTCAACGTAGATCTGCGCGTTCTCCGCGGTCGATGATGCAATCGCGGATTTTTCCGCCGAGACAATTACGGTCTGGGCATCGACAGTTTCGAGCGTCAAGCCAAGCAAAAGATAAGTGACAAGCCTCAGCGCATTCATGCAGCCCTCGGTGAACGGGATGACAAAGTGCAATCTCTCCGCCATCGCCCGATTGTGGGCTTAGAAATCTCTAATGCGCCTGATAACCTCCGGGTACCAGCACCAAGGTAATATTTAGTTACCCAAATGGAATCTTGCCGCGGTTGGGGGTAACTTTAGAGATAGTTTCCAACCGAAAATTGACTCTGCTTTGCGGCGAAGTCCGGCATGACCGTCGCGGTTCTGACGGGCTTTCGCGTCAAAGGAGGCGCATTGCTTTTTGTAAACAGAGCGGCAGGCCAAAATCGCGAACGGGCAATTCGATGGAACGAATGACCTTGCGACGGGCGACGCGGCAAAGTACGACACAGTCATTCCGCTGGCGCAATTACCGGAGTGCAACCGGTCAAGCCTGAGACCCTGAGGAACTTCGACGCACGCGTGGCCCGGGCCGGTAAGGTGGCCGAGTTAGCTGGCCTGAACCTGCACGGCTACGCGCTTTTGCTGGAAGCAACTCCGGCAGAGCACAGGACGGCCCTGCGTCGGCTTGAAGGGGACGGTGGTTTCCGTTCCGCACTCCGAGCACACGGTGCGGGTTTCTGGGCGCGCGGAGCCTGAGCCGGAAGCCCGTTTCGCCTTGCATCCCTTGCACCGTTTGGGGTCGTTCTTGAACTGCTTGTCAAAAAAGAAGAGTTGCTCACCGGCCGTGAAAACGAAGTCGTTTCCGCAGTCTACGCACTTGAGAATTTTGTCGACGAACTCCATCCGCTTTCCTCGCCTTTGCGCCCGAAGCACCGAAAACATCACGCGCAGAACGCGTGAATCCCGCCACGGCTTTCCTACTCGATGAGGAAATGCCGGCTTACTGCGACACGCCGGCGTGAACCGGACGTGGTATTTCCGAATGTGGACAGGGGCCCTTGCGCGGCTTGCAAAGAAGCCCGGAGGCTTCCCGATCAGGATCGCCGGCGAGCATGATCGGCCGGAAGTCCTGAGCGCATCCTGGTATGGATGCAGCTTCAATGAGTCGTGCACTGCCGCAAATGAGAAGCGGCAAAAAAAACACCACCGGCGCAAAGCCGGAAGCTCCGTTCCGCCAGAACGGGATGCAAATTTGGGGATACGGGCTGGAACCCGAACCAACGCAGGATGCGAGTGGTTTTCGGCCTGCGACGGATCGGCGCGCGAACACGGCGCACTGATATCGAGGACGGAACACCCCAACAGGCAAGCGATGCGCTTGTGGGGGTCCAGGTCTGTTCCGCATCTGGGGATTGGAACAGACCGGCCCGGTGGTTACAGCAGACTACTCCAAAACAACCACTGACTTCTGAACGTTAGTCCTGCTCTTTACGAGCCTTTTTACGATTCCGCTTACGCGCCAGCGCTTCCTTCACTCGGCGCTTTTCGCCCGGTTTCAGGTAGAAGGAATGACGTTTGACTTCCTTGATGATGTCTTCCTGCTGAACCTTGCGCTTAAACCTGCGCAATGCGTTTTCAAGCGGCTCGCCTTCCTGCACGCGAACCTCTGCCAAAGAAACACACCTCCAAACGACCCTGACTGGGCATTATCAGATTACAGGAACGTAACTGCGATTGCCACTGATGCGGGTTGACGGAAGCACAGACGCAGCGTCAAGACGTGCCATCGGTAACTCCTGCGCCCCACCTGCGCACAATACGCGGCTGACGGATTGAGACGGAGTTGCGAACGGGAAGTTGCGCGGAATAGAAGAAGATTTCACCGTGAACAGAGACTACTTCTTGCCGGCGCGGGCATCCACATCGTGCATGCGGCTGGCCTCGAAGCTGACAATCTTCCACTGGCCGAGGCGGTGGTTGTAGACGCGCGTGTACCGATATTGGCCGCTAATGTCGCTGGTGCCGTTGGTGCCCTCCAGATCGGCCACGGACGTGACGACAGCGGTGTCCCCATAGACGCGCACGTGGGTATCGGTGATGTCGAGCTTGGTGATGCGGATGGTCCCGGCGCGGCGCTGGTCGAGGGCCTGCGTCTTGGTCTCGACCGTCCCGTTGGAGGTGATGCCGATGTAATCGTCGGCGAGCAGGTGATCCATCTGGCCCACGTTGTTGTTGATGATGGCCTGCCGCCACTGCTGCTCGAGTGCTTCGATTTCTTTGTGGATTTCGTGATTTTCGTGGCGCGGAAGGGCCCAGGCGACCTGACACAGCGCGAGCAGCAATAACACAGCGAGTGCAGGACTTATGGTGTGCAGAGCTGTGGCGGGGCGGCGGCGCATATTCGTACCGGATGTTAGCCCGTGATGGCGCGGCGCGTCAAAAAGAAACACGTGGAGTGCACGCATCGGCAGCAGGATCATCGTTTTTTGCAGCGGAACGGCGGCGTAGCCCGAGGAACCACAAAAAATCGATGGAAGACCCTCATTCTGTCAGACGCAGCAAACCGGGCAAGGATTGCCCCGAGGCTGGCTGCCTCCAGATCGCGACCCTTCCGCAGCGCTCGACACTGGTCGCTGGTCGTCCAAGTCCACTCTGGGTGACCGCGCCATGCGATCGTCCACGCATCACGCCGGAGTCGCCAGCGCCTCCGCCGTTGCCACATCGTCCCGCGTCGTACCCTTCACGCGATACATCGCCGTATCCGCCGCCCGAATCAGCTCATGCACATCCGCCGCGTCCGTCGGCCATGTCGCTACTCCGTAGCTCGCCCGAATGGACAGGTCGAGCCGGTCGCCCACCCGGAAGATCCGGTTCCGCAGCGTCCCATGCAGTTTGCGCGCCACCTGCTCCGCCTCCGCCTTGTCCGCTCCGTGCAGCAGCACAATAAACTCGTCCCCTCCGTAGCGGAAAACGGCATCCACTTCGCGCAACTGCATGCGCACCGCCTGCCCAAACTCCGCCAGCAGCTTGCTCCCAATCAGGTGCCCATGCTCGTCGTTGATCCGCTTAAAGTGATCCAGGTCGATGAACACCAGGCTGAACCGGAATTCCGGCTTCCGCCGGTCCCCGCACTCCGCCTTCAGCATCCGGTAAAGTTGCCGCTGGTTGTACAGGCCCGTGCAGTCATCCGTGATCGTCAGCTCCTGAATCCGCTCCACCGCACGCGCATTCTCAATCGCAATCGCCGCGTAGTCGCACAGCAAATGCAGAAACGAGATCGTATCGTCGGCCAGCGTCTCCACCTTGCAGTTAAAGAGCTGAATCACCCCCAGCGTCTTCTGCCGCGAGCGCAGCGGCATACAGATCGCTGACCGGATGCGAAAACGCCGCTCCGCCGATGCTGCCAGCCGCGGATCCTCCGCCGATTCCGGAATAATCAGCGTCTCCCCGTTTTCCGCCACCCAGCCCGCCAGCCCGTCGCCCATCTTCACGCGCACGTCGCGCAGATCGGATTCGGCGGATCCCACCACCACCGCGTAGAAAAGATCCCGTCGCGCTTCGTCCACAATCAGCAGCGACCACTGCTCCGGCCGAAAGAATTGCTCCATCTGGCGCATAATGGCACGCAGAATCGAATCCAGATCCAGCTCCGACGTCAGCGCCCGCGCCACGTTGTGAAAGATCAGCAGTTCTCCGGGCTTTGGGTTGATGGCCGTGGTTTTCATAACTACCGCAAGGTGTGGGTATTCTACCGTTGATCCACCTTGTATCCCCGCCAAACATCTCCCCCGGTTACTTACGAATCCGCAGCAGTAATCGCCGTATCCAATCGCCCCCGTGGCGCATCTCCTAATCAGGACCTGAAGCGGGAGTGGAGGAGAAAGCCGCATGACCTCAAACGCGATACACCGCCGGCCGCGTGTGCTCATCATCGGCGGAGGCTTCGCCGGCATCCACGCGGCACAGGCATTGGGCAAGCTCCCCGTCGACGTCACCGTGGTCGATCGCCGCAATCACTTCACTTTCCAGCCTCTGCTGTATCAGGTGGGCCTCGCCGTCCTTTCCCCCGCCGACATCGCGGAACCCATTCGCGGCATTCTGCGCAACAACTCCAACACCGAAGTCCTGATGGACGAAGCCATCTCCGTCGACGCGGAACACCGCCGCGTCCATTTCCGCAGCGGCGCTGAAATTTCGTACGACTACCTCATGCTCGCCACCGGCGCCACCCACTCCTACTTCGGACACGACGAGTGGGCCCCGTTCGCGCCCGGCCTCAAGACCATCGAGGATGCCATCGAAATTCGCCGCCGTGTGCTCCTCGTCTTTGAGCTCGCCGAGCGTGAAGCGCTCGAAACCGGCGTCCATCCTCCCCTCAATTTTGTCGTCATCGGCGGCGGTCCCACCGGCGTCGAACTCGCCGGCGCTATCTCCGATATCACCCGCCACTATCTCAAAAAAGATTTTCGCCACATCGATCCTGCCCGCGCCCGCGTCCTCCTCATCGAAGGCAGTCCGCATGTTCTCGGCGCTTATCCCCCGGAGTTATCCCGCAGCGCCCAGGAACAACTCACCGCGCTCGGCGTCGAAGTCTATACCGGCACGCATGTCACCGGAGTTGAGCCCGGCTTCGTCATCGCCGGCGATCAGCGTATCCAGGCGGCCGTCACTCTGTGGGCCGCCGGAGTCCAGGCCTCCCCCCTCGGCAAACTCCTCGGCGTCCCCACCGACAAGAAGGGCTGCGTCCTCGTCAACAGCACCCTTAACCCAGAAGGCCATCCGGAAATCTTCATCTGTGGCGACCTCGCCCATTTCGAGCAGGACGGCCATCAGGTCCCCGGCGTCGCTCAGCCCGCCATGCAGATGGGCGATCACGTCGCCAATATGATCGAAGCCGACCTCAACCACCACCCGCGCAAGCCCTTCCGCTATTTCGACAAGGGCGACATGGCCACCATCGGCCGCCAGGCTGCCGTCGCCAAAGTCGAGTGGCCCTTCAAAGCACGCTGGAGCGGCTTCCTCGCCTGGGTCACCTGGCTGGTCGTTCACATCTACTTCCTCATCGGCTTCCGCAATCGCCTCGCCGTCCTCTCCCAGTGGCTCTGGAGCTACCTTACCTTCCGCAGCGGCGTCCGCATCATCTACGGCAGCCAGTCCCTGCCCGGCTGGACCACCAAAGATGGCGTCGACGAACACATGACGGCTCCGCCGCTGGATCCCACCGCGCCCGGTACTGTCGAGTCAAGCTCCGTCGAATCTCCCGCCCAGAAGACCGCAATCGCTTCACCCGCAAAACAACCAGCCGCTGTATCGACATAGAGGGGTGGTTGGCGACGGAGGGGATTTTTGTTCAGTTCGCAGAGCGAGGAGTGGCAGATATCCGGCATATCTTAGCGACGAGCGATATAGAAATGAGCAAAAAGAACCCCGTCCCTCAGGGTTGAGAGCGAAAAACGCTCTTGGTAGCCCGTAGCGGAGGCTTCTGTTCGCTCCCAACGCCGGCCGTCCCTATATGTCGATACAGCCTGGCCCCCCCTCAGTAAATCGGCGCCTGCCCCTCCGGCCGCGTCTTCCACCGCCGGTGCACCCACAGCCACTGGTCGGGATACCGCCGCACCATCTCCTCGATCGCCGCCGTAAACCGCGCCGTATTTTCGAGAACATCGACCTCATCGTCGCCGGTCTTCACCAGCCCAAACTCCGCGCCGAAGTGCAGCACATATTTCTCTTCACTCGGCTCCCACACCATGAAACCCGGCAACACGGCCGCCCCCGTCCGCTGCGCCACCCGCGCCAGCCCGGATGCCGTGCACGCCGGAACCCCAAAATACGGCACAAACACCCCCTGCGGCGGCGTCATGTTCGTGTCCATCAGAATCCCCACCGTCTCCCCGCGCCGCATCGCCGACAACAATCCCCGCGCAAAATCGTCCTTGTGCACCACCTTGTTGCCATGCAAACAGCGAATCCCGTTCACCAGCTGATCCACCCGCGGATTGTCCAGCCGCCGGATCACCATCGTCATCGGATAGCCCATCAGCGAATGCCAAAAGCTCGAAAGCTCCCACGCCCCCAGGTGCGCCGTCACAATCAGCACGCCCCTGCCCCGGTCCCGCGCCGCCAGATAGTGCTCCAGCCCCTCGTACCGCGCCAAATTGCGGGTATTCTCCCGCGTGTACCGCGGCATCTGGCAAAACTCCGCCAGTTCCCATCCCAGCGACCGGTACAGGTTGCGCAGCATGCGCGCGCGCTCCCCGGCTGGCAGTTCCGGATAGGCCAGCTCTAAATTGCGCAATCCCGTCCGGCGCAGACGCGGCAGCACCTGCCAGGCAAGCGCCCCCAGCCCAGCGCCCGCAGCGCGCGCAATCCGGCGCGGCAGTGCCCCGTATACCGTGAGCAGCGTCCAGGCAAACGCAAATTCAAATGCTTTTCGCATCAATCCGTCGGGAAGCGTCAGTGTATATGGACCTGATCGCCGTGCCGGTCGTATAGACGCTGAAACCAGCCTCCAGGACGACGACCCGTTTCAAGCCGCGCGCTGCTCCGCCACCATGCGATCGGAGCCATGCAGCGTCTCCGGAACCGCAAACCACAACAGAACAACCGCCAGCGCGGCAATCCCCGCCAATCCCAGGAAAGAGACGCGATAGCTTGCGTGCTGGATCAGCGCTCCTCCCACCGTCGTGCTGAGCGCAGCGCCGATGCCCACCATTGTGGCCAGCGCTCCCTGCATCAGGTTGAAGCGCCCGGTTCCTTCCGTGCGATCGGCAATCACCAGAATCGACACCACCCCAAAGATCGCGTTCGCAATGCCGTCAAAAATTTGAATCGCAATCAGCGGCGCCACGCCATGCGCCATCGTGTACAGCACGCCCCGCACCGGCAGCACCGCAAACCCCACCAGCAGCAGCGGTCTCCGCCCAATCCGCGCGGCGAGCTTTGCGATCAGCGGAGCCGTGCACGTAATCACCAGCTGCGTCACAATGATGCAAGCCGACATGAACGCGGCAGCATTGCGCACCTCTTGCCGCGACAGCAATTCCCCCAATTGCGGCAGCATCGCCGCATTCGCCAGGTGAAACAAGCAGGCGCAGACGAAGAATGCCAGCAATACGCGATCCGCAAAAACCGCGGAGGCCGCCGAAACACGAACCGCCCGCTTCCCTTCCCCTTGCCCTGAATCCGCTTCTGCGCCGCGCGACCGCGCGTAGTCAATCCGCTTCGCAGGAATCGCTGCCAGCGCCAGAAACGTCGGCGCCGCCAGCGCAATCGGCACTGCAAAAATCCAGCGAATCCCCAACCGATGACCCACCATCGCCACCAGCAGCGCAGTGATCACATTCCCCGCCGCGTTAAACGACTGATTTCTCCCAAACTGACGGCTGAATCCCTGCGCCCCCACCATGCCCAGCGTGATGGCCGCCACCGTCGGGCCCAGAAACGGCCCGGCCGCCCCCACCAGCGACTGCGCAACGCACACCCACACCACCCGGGTGCTGGAAAAGAAAATAACCGCTCCAGCTACCAACGCCCCCGTCCCCAGCCCGATCACCATCCGCTTGCGACGCGTTCCATCCACGATCGCTCCTGCCGGCGTTTGCAGGACGACCGTAATCACTCCTCCCAGCGTCAGCGCCAGGCCCACATGCTCAGGATTCCATCCGCTCGCCGCCAAATAGGCCGCCAGAAACGGGCCCAGTCCCGTCTGCACATCCGCAAGGAAAAAGTTCAGCCACTCCAGCGCCCCCAGTCCCCTCCGATCGGCCGGCGGCATTGCGGGATTCGCGTGAAAGAGAGTTGCCATGCGCTTCAAAGCCAGAAAGTTCAGATTCGTAAAGGCCGGCTGGTTCTCGCCCAAAAAAGAAAACCGCGGAGGCCAGCAGCCCCCGCGGTTTTCATACTTCGGCAATCGTTACTGTGATTCGTGGAAATACTTGGCAACCGTCCGAACAAACGGCTTCGCTGCCTCTGGAACCGGAACCGCGCCGTGCAGGATAGACGAGAACGTATGGTCACCGCCGTAGAAGGCGTCGGTATCGTCCTTGTTCTGTGTCACCGATACACCGCTCAGATCGACACCGGCGAACAGCCCCTTCGCCCGCGACCAGGTCAACAGCTCAGACTGCATCTTCCAGTTGGTCGACGCCTGCGCGTCACGCCCCACCGGTCCCGCAGCCGCCGACGCCCCCGCGCCTATCTTGAACTTGCTGTGCAGCAGATCCTGGAAGCCTCTCTGGTTGACAGCTACCAGAACCAGATCCGTTCCCTGGCCGCCGATCTGGAAGCCCCACGAGCCACCCGCCATGCGGATGAACACCGGCGCGCTCCAGCCATGGCCGGTACGGCACGTCACCACACCCTGGCCGTACTCAGCGCCAAAGATGAAAGCGCCTTTCAGCATGCCGGGCACTACTCCCACGCAGGTTGCATCCTTCAGAATCGAGTCGGGAATCTGCTTGTCCGGCGTGGCCATAATTTCGTTCAACACATTGCGGGCAGCATCAAGCCGACCGTCCAGCTTGGATTGATCCTGGGCAAACATCGGAACCGCGAGAGCGGAAACACAAATTGCGATCAAAAACTTTTTCATTTTCTTTCATTCTCCCGTTCAAAATTCTGTTCTCAGGTGCCCACGGCTATGCTAACGCAGCTCCGTGAATTCCTCTCAGGTGTCGCATTTCTTAGCCAATGAAAACGCGGAATGGCTCCTGCTGCATCGGACTCAGGCCGGCCAGAATTGTCGCCGGCAGCCCAGCCGTTCCCCTCAATTTTCGTGATTGCTGCAGCAAGCCTTCCCGTTGGTACGATGCACGCTCGCCCCGGAAGGTTATAACCGCCCATCAGGAATGTGGCGGCCATCGACAACAAAAAAATGGGGCTGCGGAACGCAGTCGCCCGCTTTCCCTTCAGCCCCGTTCCCCAGATTTGCGTTGTAACTGCCTATTTGTAGCGGGCCGGCAGATTACCGGCAAGATAACGAAAGTAGTGTGGTCTTTAGTAACCACCTCAGTCACCAGGACAACGACAGCGAACCAGATATCTTTACCCGGATCACATCTTGTATTTGCCCATGTCCTCGTCGCCCAGGCCTTCCAGCCAGCGCCGCATATCCTGCTCACTCGGCTGGACTTCCGGCGCGCTCGGCACCACTTTCGCCGCCTGCAGCACCTCTTCGGCCACAAAGATCGGGCAGTCCGCGCGCAGCGCCAGCGCCAGTGCATCCGATGGCCGCGCATCGATCGCCACAATCTCCCCGTTCTGCTCCATCCAGATCACCGCGTAGAACGTGTCGCCGCGCAGCTCCGAAACCACCACCCGCTGCACCTGCGCGTTCAGCCCCTGCACCATATTCTTCAGCAGATCGTGCGTCAGAGGACGCAGCGCCGACGCTTTCTCCACTTCCATCTGGATCGCGTTGGCCTCGTACATCCCCACCCAGATCGGCAGCACCGTCTCCGTCTTCGGGTCCTTCAGGATCACCACCGGGGTATTGGTGGACGGATCCACCATCAGTCCGCGAATTTTCATTTCTACATCCATCGCGTCCTCACTGCGTTACCGCTTCCCCCACCAGACTGTTCGGGAAGGCTTTTGTCACCTGCACTGGAAGATATACACCCGGCGCCGGAGCAATGGGCTGGCTTGTCGTGAAATTCAGCGTTTTATTCTGCGAAGTACGCCCCACCACCTGCCCGCGCGCCGTGTTCAGCCCTTCCACCATCGTTTCCAACACCTGCCCCACATGCTTCTCGTAATTTATCCGCTGGATCTCCCGCTGCCGCTCCAGCAGAATCTGCAACCGTACCGACTTCTCCTCGTCCGGCACCGAATCCGGCATCGCCAGTGAGGGCGTGTTCGGCCGCGGCGAATACTTAAACGCAAACACCCCGTCGTACTGGACCTCCGCGAGCAAATCCATCGTCTCCTCGAAGTCCGCCGCCGTCTCTCCCGGAAATCCCGCAATAATGTCCGTCGTCATGCTGATCGGACGTTTCGCTCCCTTGATCCATGCGATGCGTTCCAGATACTGATCGCGCGTATATTCTCGCGCCATGATGCGCAAAACCTTTGACGATCCGCTCTGCACCGGCAGATGCACGTGGTCGCACAGCGTCGGCACGGCGTCGATCGCCTCCACAATGTCCCGCGTAAAATCCCGTGGATGCGAAGTCGTGAACCGCACCCGCCGAATTCCACCAACCTCACCCACCGCCGCCAGCAACTCCGCAAAACTCCGCTGCGCGTCCGGATCGCGGTAGGAATTCACGTTCTGCCCCAGCAGCTGAATCTCCGTAAACCCGGAGTCCGCCATCTTCCGCGCCTCCGCAAGGACTGACTCCGAACGCCGGCTCCGCTCCTTGCCCCGCGTATACGGAACCACGCAGTACGCGCAGAACTTGTCGCACCCTTCAATGATCGTGATGTACCCGCGATGCGGATTCGACCGCGCCGTAAACTCCGTCTCGAAGGTCTCTTCCGTCTGCCGGTCGTCCAGCCCCGTCACCCGCGTCGCGCCCTGCTCAATCTGCACCAGCATCTCCGGCAGCTTGCGGTACGAAGCCGACCCCGCCACCAGTGACACATACGGCGCCCGCTCGAAGATCTTCTC
Source organism: uncultured Acidobacteriaceae bacterium (assembly GCA_963817165.1). Lineage (GTDB taxonomy): Bacteria > Acidobacteriota > Terriglobia > Terriglobales > Acidobacteriaceae > Palsa-343. The sequence continues at coordinate 179,038 of CAWFNL010000027.1, forward strand.
GCCTTCCTGCTGCGCCACGCATCCCAGCACCCCAAAGCGCTTGCCCTGTTTGTGAAGGATTTTGTAGTCGTTCAGCCGGTTGAAGACCTTCTGCTCGGCTTTATCGCGAATCGAGCACGTGTTGTACAGGATCAGGTCGGCATCCGCTTCCAGCTCAACCCGCGCGTACCCCTGCTGCTCCAGCGTGCCAATGACCTTTTCCGAGTCATGCACGTTCATCTGGCAGCCGAACGTCTCGAGATAGAAGGTCTTTTGTGCCGCCATTACCTTCAAGTATACGGGACATCCGGGTGCCCCTCGATCTGCCCGGTTTTGGCAGATGTGGGAGACGCGCGAGGCCCGTCCGCCTTGGTCCTCGCCGTCACTTGCTCACTCGCGCCTCCCGCGCCCCCGGCTCCCGTTCAAAACTCAACACCGCTGCCCACTGCCCCTTGCGCGCCTCGCCCCACACAATCGCGCCGCCCAACAACCGCGCAATCATCCCCGGCGCCAGATCGCGATGAAAATCGAAATACCGCTCATCCCACGCTTCGCCGCGCCGCCCCAGCAGGAACGGCAGCCGCGCCGGATCGTACTTCGTTGAAAAGATCACCGCAGCCGAATAGTCATGCGGCATCATCCGCGCCTTGCTCACCGCTTCCGCCGAGAAGTTATCGATCTCCACCACCGAGACCGGCTGCCGCACATAACCCAGCTCCGGCTTGCGCAGCTCATCGCTCACCGGCCACGCGGTCAGCACCGTCGCGTTAGGATCACGCGCCACCACCTGCGCAATCGCTGCCTGATGCAGGTGAATCACCGTCACGTATTCCAAATTGTCTTCCGGCGCGAACCGGTACGGCGGATTCACAAACAATCCCACCACAAACCCCGCAGCACACAGCGCCACCAGCGCCGTCCACTCCCGCAGCCGCCGCCGAAACGTGTTCACCGCCAGCAGCACCACCAGCGGATACAGCGGCAGTAAATACCGCGTCAACAGCGCCCCGCCCAGCACCGAAAACAGCACCAGGTTCACGACAATCGTGACGTAGAAAACCGCCTGGTGGGTTCGGGAAATCCGTTCCCGCAGCGATCCCGTATCCTCCGCCACCGGCGGCAGCAACCAACAAGCCACCATCAGCGCCACCGGCACAAACATGTTCATGTGCAGCGCCACATGCATCACCCGATAGCCGAGCGCCAGCAGCACCCGCTCCGGCGTCATCGTCGCCGTCGCGTTGTACCTCAGATACCCAGGATTCCCCAAAGGAAACCCAGTCCTTCGCCAGTGATACGCAAACCACGCAGCCAGTGGCGCCCCAGGCGCGAGCATCGCCAACACCGTGCGCAAACGTCCGGATCGAGGCCCTCGCCGCCAGCTGGCCCACACCGCCAGCGCCACCGGCGTCGCAATGGCCGTCTCCTTCGACAACGCAGCCAGCCCGAAGCAGAGCGCCGCCAGCCAAATCTTGTCCTCCACAAAATATCCCAGCGCCCACAACGTCGCCGCCGCGGCAAACAAGTCCGCATGCGCCAGCGAGCTCTGCGCAAACCAAACCGGATACAACGCCGTCAGCAGCACCGTCGCCGCCGCCACCGTCGGTTTCCCGGTCGTGATCAACGCCAGCCGCCACACCGCCGTCAGCGCGGCCGCGGCCACCACGCACATCGCCGTGCGCGTCACCAAAGGTGAGAAATGAAAAATCTTCCACGCCAGCGCCAAAAACAGCGACGGCAGCGGAGGGTGCGCATTCGACAGCGTCGAATACGGAATCAGCGATCCAGTGCGGAAAAAATCATACGCGGCAGGAATGTAATACCCGGCCTCGTCCCAGTAGTAGGGCAGCCGCAGCAGCGGAGCATGCGCCGCCAGCACTGCCAGAAACGCCGCCGCCCCTACAGCCCACAGCGGAATCTCGCGTGCTCGCCAAAACGTCATTACGCCCTAATGAACCGGCCCTTTGGGATGCATCGGCGGCAGCGGCTCCAGCGCCAGGGTTCCGAACGTCTGCTCGTACTGCGCCAGATTCTGCCCCAGCAAATTGAACAGCGCCTTCGCCTGCTGCGGGCTCAGATAGATCCCCGTCGAATTCTGTACGGTCACCTGCTCCGGCGTCTCCTGGTGCATTTGTCCGAACACCAGCATAAAGTCCCAAACGCTCACGCGCACCTGCACGCTGTTCGCGTACACGTCGCGATAGTCCGGGGCGTGGCTCATTTGAATCTTCGGTTGTGGATGCGATGGGTTCATAGTCACCACAAGACTACCGCATCGCCCCTTCCAGGGAGGCGTGCGGAAACTCCGCACGCCACTCCGATTACATGGAAGTGCCGATGCGCGAGTAGTCCGATTTAATGCTGCCGGCCAGACCGTTCATCCCGGTAATGATGACCAGAACCAACAACGTGGCGATCAAGGCGTACTCAATCAGGTCCTGACCGGAGTCATCCGACCAAAGGCGATGCAAGAGCTGCTTCATTGTTTTGTCCTCCACGAACGTGGGTTTTCCTGGTGACACCGCGCATTGCGTGGGAACGCTCTGCAGGTTCAGCATGTCACAGCGCCTGGCATGGGCAAATAACCCGGAAGCGTCATGTTGATCCTCATCGGTCCGTGTGGGGACCGAATGAGCCCATTCGGTCCCTTGCCAAATTGTTCCTTCCCCGTCCGGCGCGCGCTGCATCCCATGTTTGTACTTCCATCTCACTCGACGGAGGAATTGTGAGCGACCAGAAAAAATGCAGCAATCCCGCATGCAGTTGTGTCCCCGCAAAAGGCGAGAGCTTTTGCAGTCCCCATTGCGAATCTGTTAAAGGCAGCACGGAGATCGCGTGCCAGTGCGGCCATCCCGGGTGCGCCGGCGACGCCTTAACCAGCTAATACGCCAAGCCGCAACGCAGGACCTCGTTAGCCGTTCAGCAATACCGAATCGGCAGCACTCTTAGCCAACAGGCGGGTTATTTCGGAAAGCGCCATCCATGATTGGTGCGAAAGGGGGGACTCGAACTTGAGCCGTTTTGCGGGCGCACGAGCCCGGGGTCCCCAACGCGCCGCCCTTGCGTGATGGGGTGGGGGAGCCCGCAGGCGAAATCCTGAGCGCAGCGAAGGACCTCTGATGCCATTATTGGTGCGAAAGGGGGGACTCGAACCCCCACGGTTTTACCCGCCAGATCCTAAGTCTGGTGCGTCTGCCAATTCCGCCACTCTCGCACATCGCGCCGCTTGCGCGCCCACGAACGGAACGCGCGAACCTCTAAATTGTACTGTGCTCCGGGGGTTGCGCAAGAGTGCGAAAGTTGACGCCCGCCATGACCTGCCACGACCACCCATGGCGGGCGTTGCTGCTATTTGCGGGTGGCTTCAAACAGAAACCAGATACGGCGTTCGGTTTGATCGATCCAGTTTTCCAGCAGGCTGGCGGTTGCCACGTCTTCCGCGTCGTCACACAGGGTGTGGACCGCGCGCATACTCCGGGTGAGCGCTCTCTCGTCTTCGCGCAGCTCGCTCAGCATGTCCTCGGCGGTCACATAGTCCGCATCGTTATCCGCGATACGCTGCAGCCGGGCAATTTGCCCGATGGAACGGATCGTCGTCCCCCCGATTTTGCGGACGCGCTCGGCAATATCGTCGGTCATCGCGAAGAGCTGGTCTCCGTGCTCGTCCAGCAGCAGATGGTAGTCGCGAAAGTGGGGACCGCTCATGTGCCAGTGGAAGTTTTTGGTCTTGAGATAAAGCGCAAACACGTCGGCGAGCAGTGCGTTCAGGGCGCCGGTAAGATCCTTGACCGCTTTCGGTTCAATGTCAGAAGGGGTATGCAGGGGGGCTTTCTGGCGTGCAACAAGGTCAGCTGTGGCTGTCATCGCTTCTCCTTTGCAGCATTGGATGTTTGCGGGTACCGGACAGCTTCATGGTTTCGTGAAAGTTACGCCGTCGCCGACGGGACGTCCGTTGCGGGATCTTACTCTCTTCCAGGAAAAATTTGTGAATCCGCTATCCGCGGAGAGCCATCTCTCGATTATTGAAGCCATGCGGCCGGCCGTTTTCCCGCAAAAGACGACACCTGGGACGATCCGGTGAGCAGCTCCCGCCGCTCTGCTTCGTAAGAGAACCGTTCATGCGTTCGAAGTTATGCCGAGGAGAAGTTGACCATGGTTGTGGCGATCGCAGTTGGTTCCGCCGCTGCATTATTGGCAGCCGCGCTGGTCAAACGCGCGAGAGATCGTCGTGAGATGGAGCGGCACTCCATCACGGCCGAGGCCTTGCATCAATTGCGGACTTCCGACCCCGATGTCCTTGTTGTGGACGTCCGGCTGCCTTTGGATTTGTTAGCCCATTCGGTCATTATCCCGGGCGCGAAGAGGATTGCTCCGCGAGAGGTGCAGCAGAATCCACGCCTTCTTCCGAACGATCGAGATGTGGTCGTCTATTGCACGTGCCCAAGCGATGAAACCAGCCGCTTTATTTTGCACAAAGCGCGCTCCCTGGGATTTGCGCGGATCAAATTCCTCAAGGGCGGACTGGAGGCATGGAAGGCCAGGGGATTCCCGGTTGAGCCCTACGACCAGCCGTTCAGCCTCGATACGGGGGACCCGGCACGACCGTAGCACCCTTAAGGCAGGCTCGCAGGAGCAAGCCCTAAGATGAATTTCACCCTCGCCGCCTCGGTTGCGGTTTCGAACCCGGTTGGCGCGAGTTCTGCCCCTGCGAAACGGCGGTAACTTTCGCTGCCGCCTTCGGGCCAATCTGCACGAACTCAATTGATTGCGGTACATCCGGAATCCGGGCGCCAAACCAGTGCGGATCGTCTCGTTGATTCCAGGTGACCAGAGCCAGGACCGCGCTCCTGCGCATAGGAGGGAGTCGTCATGCGGCATCGCCTCGCAGGTTCAAATTCTTTAGGGCGATGTCGTTGCCATAGAGCGTCGTTATCGTGCGATTAGCCGGATCCACATACATCGTAATTACGCCCCACCCAAGCGGCTGGTAGGGCAGGCTCGCCGGCAGAGATGCAGCGGCGTTGTTTACGATCGCGTCTTCGCGATTTAAATGGGCTGCGGTGATCGGGAGGGTGTAAACATCATCGTTACCGCGCACCGGCATATGACAACTCGTGCACTCGGTCACGAATCGCGCATCTATGCCGTAGGGCTTAAGGTCCAGACCGCGCCAGCGTCCCCATCCCCAGCCATCTGTACTTTTGTAGCGGTTGGCGTCCTTCAGCATCAGCTCGACCTGTACGAATTTGCCTGGATGGATCAGGCCATCTGGACCAGGCTGCTGCTGCCAGGCAATCTTGGCGAAGCGCGCACCGTCCGGCCATGGCGAAATATTCCCGGATTGCACTGCGTTCACGGCAATGTCATTCCCGAGAATGAAACGGAATGTGTTGTTGTCACCACGATCAGTGAAACTGATCGGCTTCCAGCTCTCGAAATCGGGATCGAATTGAAATCCGTCGTATTCCTGCTGCACCGATGTGAGAGACACGGGTTCCGTCTGTCCACCGGGAACGGCAGAGGGCGAAGACTCCGATTTTGCCTCGGTTGCCCGGTCGTTTCGGAACGGGCGTCCAGGGTGCGAGATATGCCTTCAGCGTGGCCAGATCCTCCGGCGTCACTTTCGCGCCGGGGTGCAGCGCGACGAACCGCGGCAGCGGCATCGCGCCGAGCTGCATCATGGCGACTGCTTCGTAGAGTGTTGCTTTCTGGGCAGCGGCAGGTTTTGCGCCCAGGGTGGAGAAGTTCAGATGCTCGCGCGCGGTGAGGACATCGTGGCGCACCAGCCAATACGCGGGCACGATCTGGTCAAACCAGGCCAGACGCGGCTCGATCGGAATGGCAGCTGTAACAATCCTTTTCGAGGACGTGTCTCACCTGCGGGGGCACCTGAATTTCAGCAGTAGCGGCAGGGGCCGGGAGATCGGGCCGCACCAATTGCAGTAAGCCCAATGCCACTAGTCCCACGACGATGAGCCAGCCGAGAGTTTTCATGGAACTCCCTCCCTTTCGGCTTCAAGGTACTCGTTGCCAGAGAAAGATTGCCGCGATTTTGATGATCGCCCCATTTTTCTTGACGCTCGTACTGGTCAATCGGTGACAAGCGTCCGGCAGAAGCGGTGCGACGATGCAATCGTCGCACCCTGAGCGGCGTACGGTTCCAGCGACTTATGCCAGCTCCAGCGAAAGGCTTTCGCCGTCGCGATCCAGCTTCGCGATTTTGAAACTGCGAATCTGGCCCACGCGCAACCGCTCCGCCTGCGGAGCCGCTGTCGTCGCGCCCTTCCACCGCGCCTGCAGCATCGACGTCAGCGACGACAAATCGGCTTTCCCCCCGCCGCTCGCCTCCGCGGCCGCCGCTTCCGGCACCTTGCACTGCGCGCGAATCCCTTCGCCCAGCTCCACCACCGCGCTCCCCGCTCCCAGTTCGATCACGCGGCCGGACACCACATCGCCCTGGGTATGTTCAGCCAGATATTCGTTCAGGCTGGTCGGCACCAGCTGCTTCATGCTCAGCTTGATCTGCCGCTTTTCCTTGTCGATGGCCAGCACCTGCGCGCGCACCACCTGCCCCGTCTTCAGCACATCCTGCGGATGATGCAAGTGCCGTTCGGCCGTGATTTCGCTGATGTGCACCAACCCTTCCACGCCCTCCGCAATCTGCACGAACGCGCCAAACTTCATCATCCGCGTCACCGGACCTTCAATCGCCGCGCCCACCGGAAACTTCTGCGCCACATCCGCCCACGGATCGCCCAGCGTCTGCTTCAGCCCCAGCGACATCCGCTTCTCCGCCTGGCTCACCGACAGAATCACCACTTCGACCGTGTCGCCTTCTTTCAAAATGTCGCTGGGCTTGCGCACCTTCTTCACCCACGACATTTCCGACACGTGAATCAGCCCTTCAATCCCCGGCTCCAGTTCGACGAACGCGCCGAAATCCATCAGCCGGGTCACCGTGCCGGTCACGCGCTCGCCGGCGACGTATTTGCCACCGACCTGATCCCACGGCTCGGGCTGTAGCTGTTTCAGGCCGAGAGAAATCCGGCGGCTCTCCGGATCGATCTTCAGAATCTTTACCTGCAGCTCCTGCCCTACGGTCAGCACATCTTCCGGAGCGCCTACGCGCGTCCACGCCAGATCGCTGATGTGCAACAGCCCGTCTACACCGCCAATATCGACGAACGCACCAAAGGTCGTGAGGCTGCGCACCGTCCCCGTCACCACGTCGCCTTCTTTCATGGCGGCATACTGGCTCGCCTGCTGCACCAGCGCTTGCTCTTCCACAATCGCGCGCCGGTCCACCACCACATCCTCATCGGCCACATCGAGCTTGATAATCCGGCAGGTAATATCCGTCCCCACCAGCTTTTCCATCTCCGCCGCATCGCGGACGCCCGAGCGCGAGGCCGGCATAAAGGCGCGCACGCCCACATCCACGCTCAGCCCGCCCTTCACCACCGCCGTCACCGTGCCCACAATCGCGGACTTCTCCGCGAACGCCGTCTCCAGCGACGCCCAATCCTTCGGCTGGCTCACCCGCGTCAGCGACAGAATGTAATACCGCTCCTCATTCCGCCCCTTCACGGAAACAGGAAATTTGTCGCCCGGCTTTACGCCTTCCGCGTTTTCTTTAAATGCCGCGCGCGGCAGCACACCCTCGACCTTGTAGCCGATATCCAAAAACACCGACTCGGCGTCGAGAGACACCACGACGCCTTCCAGCTGCTTCGCGCCGGCTTCGGCCTTGTGGCTCTGTTCGAACTGGGACAGCAGCGCGCCGAACGACTCGGTTGCTTCTGCGTTGGGGGTGGGTTCTGCCTGAGGCTCAACTGCGGGGATTTCGTTTTCCATGACGGCTAACAATATTGTGGCACGATGAACGTTCCCGCGTGGGCCGCCGCTCCTGATATGCTGCCCGTCAGAGCCTCTCATGCTGCTCGAACTCCGAGCCGAAAACTACGCTGTCATCGACCACGCCATCGCCGGCTTCGGCCCTGGCCTCAATCTGCTTACCGGCGAAACCGGCGCAGGCAAATCCATCCTCGTCGATGCCCTCGCCCTGCTCATGGGCCAGAAGGCCTCTACCGACCTCATCCGCCACGGCGCGGACAAGGCCGTCCTCTCCTGCGTCTTTGAAAGCACCGCCGGCGCCGAGCTGATTCTCGAAGCCAACGGTATCGACGCCGAAGGCGCGGAAATCATCCTGCGCCGCGAAATCCTCGACAACGGCAAGGGCCGCGTTTACGTCAACAATCAGCCAGCCACCGTCGCCGTACTCCGCGCCCTCGCGCCCGAGCTCGCCCTCATCCACGCCCAATCGGAAACGCTCTCCGGCTTCGACCCCGCGCAGCAACGTGCCCTTCTCGACCGCTTCGCCGGCCTCGCCCACGAAGCGACCGAGGAAGCCTACGTCCGCTGGCGCGACATCCAGGCCCGCCTCACTGACCTCGAACGCGACGAGCAGGATCGCCTCCGCCTCGCCGACCTCTGGTCTTTCCAGGCCAAAGAAATCCAGTCCGCCGCGCCGCAGCCTGGCGAAGACGAAGCGCTCGCCACGGAAAAGCGCGTTCTCGCCAACGCCGAAAAGCTGCACGCCGCAGCCACCGCCGTCACCAACGTCCTCTACGAAGACGACACCTCCGCCGAAACCACGCTCCAGGCCGCGCAAAAGCATGTGGAAGAGCTGGCCCGCTTCGACGCCCAGTTCCTCGACGCCGTCCAGCAGCTCGCCTCCGCCCGCGCCACCATTGAGGACATCAGCGCCACGGTCCGCGACTACGCTGAGAGCATCAACGCGTCGCCGGAGCGCCTCGAGGAAATTGAAGATCGCCTCGCCCTCCTCGATCGCCTCAAGCGCAAATACGGCGCAACGCTCGCTGAGGTCATCGCGTTCGGTGAAGAGGCCGCGCAAAAGCTCGCTGAAATCGAGAATCGCGACGAAATTATCAAAACGCTGCGCGCCGACCTCGCCAAAGCCGCAACCGCCTATCAAACCGCCGCCCGCGCTCTCACCGCCGAGCGCGCCGCCTCCGCTAAAAAACTCGAGAAGCTCGCCGAATCCCAGATGAACGACCTCGCCATGAAGGCGAAATTTTCCATTGCCGTCACGCCGCATGAGGACGCCACCGCCTGGACCGCGCATGGCTGGGACGCGGTCGAATGCCGCATCGCCACTAACGCCGGCGAACCCCTCAAGCCCCTCGACGAAATCGCTTCCGGTGGAGAAATGTCCCGCGTTCTGCTCGCGCTCAAAGTCAGCGTCGAAGAAGGCGCTAACAAATCGCGCGCCCGCAAAACGCAGGTCCCCCGCACCCTCGTCTTCGACGAAATCGATATCGGCATCGGAGGCCGCGCTGCGGAAGCCGTCGGCCACAAACTCAAATCGCTTGCAAAAGTCCAGCAGGTCCTCTGCGTCACCCACCTGCCGCAAATCGCCGCCTTCGCCGATCAGCACTTCCTCATCGAGAAGCAGGAAAAGCAACGGCGCACGCAGACGTCCATCCGCCTGCTCACACCAAAAGAGCGCGCCGAAGAAATCGCCCGCATGATTTCAGGGGCGACGGTTACGGACACGAGCTTGCGGCACGCCGAGCAGATGCTGAAATCCAGCGCTTCTTAGCTTCCACCCGGAAACGCTGGCGAAGCGTCCACCTCAGCCCGCACCGGAGCATCCACGCGCTTGCTCTCCAGAGGCTTCGTTTTCGCCGCCTCCTTCGTCGCCTGGTCGCATGGGACTTCTTCAATTTTGCTGGTGACCCATGCCACCGGAAGAACCACCGGGGCTGGGTTCACATAGCTCATCCTGAGCCGCAAGCAGGCATGCTCTCCCGTCTGCAGGTTCAGTGCAATTGTCGCCTTGCCGGGGTGCTTGCGGCTCGTGGTTGCTGAAAATGTATGCAATCCGACCGGCAGGCGAAAGGTGACGAAACGTCCGGCATCCTCGCGCGCCAGGCGCTGCGGCCCATCGTAGATCCAGCCAAAGAACGGCATGATCCCAGCCGGCATCACCGTCGCTTTCAAAGTATCCTTGGCCGTCATCTCTTCGGAATAAAACGTGACGGAGCCCGTCTGCGCCAGGCACGGCGTCGCTATCATTGCGAGAAGAAAGCCCACCCGAAACAGAGTCATCGCTCAACCCTCTGCAATTGCACATTCATCATCCTGCGCATAGCCACTTCCGTAAAGTGCGAATTGCATTGCGTCCTGAAAGGCAGACACATCCTCGCCCCAACTCCATTACCATCTCTGCAGACCGCCATGAAGTATCTCTCCTTCGCGCTCCTCCTCCTCGTCGTCCCGGCCATCGCCGCACCGCAAACGGCGCAGCCCGCCGTCCCCTCCCAGGCCGTCATGGCCCAGCAGGTCCGCGACCAGTTCCTCCACGCCTGGAACGGCTACCGCCAATATGCCTGGGGACACGACGAGCTCCGCCCCCTCTCGAACAAGCCCTTCGACTGGTACGGCACATCGCTCCTCATGACCCCCGTCGACGCCCTCGACACCATGATCCTCATGGGCCTCACCAAAGAAGCCGACGAAGACCGCCACCTCATCGACACCCAGCTCTCCTTCAACAAAGACATCTACGTCAAAAATTTCGAAATCACCATCCGCCTCCTCGGCGCGCTCCAGAGCAGCTACCAGCTCACCCACGATCCGCGCCTGCTCGCCCTCGCGCAGGATCTCGGCAACCGCTTGCTCCCCGTCTTCAATTCCCCCACCGGCATGCCGTGGGTCGAAGTCAATCTCAAAACCGGCGCCACCCGCGGCGAAAACACCAACCCTGCCGAAGTCGGCACCCTGCTCCTCGAATTCGGCACGCTCAGCCGTCTCACGCACAATCCCGTTTACTACGCCAAGGCGAAAGCCGCCATGGTCGCCCTCTACAACCGCCGCTCTGCCATTGGTCTCTACGGCGACGAGATCAACGTCCGCACCGGAGCGTGGACCGGCTTCACCGCCAACGTCAACGGCGGCTCCGACTCGTATTACGAATATCTGCTGAAAGCCTGGAAGCTTTTCGGCGATGAGGATTGCCACCGCATGTGGGAGGTCAGCGTGACCGCCCTCAACCAATACGTCGCCGATCAACGGCCCACCGGCTTCTGGTATGGCGAGGCCAACATGACCACCGGCGTCCGCTCCGGCACCGAGTACGGCGCGCTCGCCGCCTTCTTCGCCGGGTCGCTCGCCCTCTCCGGCGACCTCGACCGCGCCCGCCGCCTCCAGGATTCCAACTACAAAATGTGGACCGGTCCCGGCATCGAGCCTGAGCTCATCGACTACACCACCATGAAGGACCTCAGTCCCGGCTACGAACTGCGACCGGAAAACATCGAGTCCGCGTACTACCTCTACTACTTCACCCGCGACCCAAAATATCGCCAGATGGGCATGACCTATTTCGAATCCATCGTCAGGGAATGCCGCACCCCCTCCGCCTTCGCCGCCCTCTCCAGCGTCGAAACAAAGACGCAGCGCGACGACATGGAAAGCTACTTCTTCGCCGAAACGTTGAAGTACCTCTACCTGCTCCTCGGCGACCCCGACCGCGTCGACCTCAGCAAAACCGTCTTCAACACCGAAGCCCATCCGCTCAACATCATCCAATAGCCCACGTCGACGGGTGCCCCATTTCTGCCCGGTCTTGGCAGAAGTGGGCCGGCTCCAGAGCGGCCGCCGTCCCCCTTATGCTGTCATCCTGAACGCAGGGAAGAATCTGCGATTGCCTTTCGTTTGGTTCCCCAAAAACTGTCAAGAGGCAACCCGAAAAACCAAAGTAATAACGGCTGATTCCAAAACACTTCCCCGCCAAGACTCCCCAACAAAATTGGCGCAATTGAATGTCGAACTTGGTATTCTATAAATAGGGGATAAAAACAAAAAGCGTCGCTGAATCCGGTGGGGACCTCTCCCGTTGCGGCGCAATCCAGTTCTTACGTAGCCCGGGACGTCCCCGTCGCTAAGCCCTTAAGAATGAAATACTTCGCAGCAAGAGCAATAGAATCAAATACATAGCAAGATAAACCAATTTATTCCAGCAAACCATAGAAAACAAAGTGCTTACCAGCAAACATTGCCGAATCAAACACATAACGTCCATGACTGGGGGGTGATCCGAATAGAATCAAATACTTACGCGATTCTTCCCGATACCCCCCACCCCCTAAAAATCCCCCAACCCGGCCCGCGGTGCTAAACTCGCCGCTATGGACGACCCCATCGTCACCGGCTCGCAACCGCCCGAACCGCCTCCGCACTCCGAATCCGCACCGCCCGCCTACCCTGCTTATGCCACTTACGCCCCGGCCCCACCCCGCCGCCGACGCGTCTGGCCCTGGCTACTCGGGGTCGGCCTCTTCCTCGGCCTCAGCGGCGCGGTCGTCGTCCTCATGGTCGTCATCGCCCACAGCTTCAACGGCTCCACTGACGGTTTCTCCGGCCTCAGCGACAACAACATCGCCGTCGTCGACATCGATGGCGAAATCCTTTCCGCCGACACCGTCGTCGATCAACTCCGAAAATATGACGAGGACGACTCCGTCAAAGCCATCATTCTCCACATCGATTCGCCTGGCGGCGCCGCTGCGCCTTCGCAGGAGATCTATCACGAGGTGCTGCACATCCGCGACCAGCACAAGAAGCCCATCGTCGCCTCTATCGAAAGCGTCGGAGCCAGCGGAGCCTATTACATCGCCTCTGCGACGAACAAAATCTATGCGAACCAGGCCAGCGTCGTCGGCTCCATCGGCGTCATCATGGAGTGGACCAACTACGGCGACCTGCTCAAATGGGCCAAACTTAAGCCCGAAGTCATCCATGCTGGCGCGCTCAAAGACGCGGGCGATCCCAGCCACGAAATGACGCCCGAAGAGCGCGTCTACTTCCAGTCGCTGGTCGACAACATGTACGGCCAGTTCGTCGCCGACGTCGCTGCAGGCCGCCACATTGCGCCTGACCAGATCAAAACTCTCGCTACTGGCCAGGTTTGGACCGGCGAACAAGCTCTGCCTCTGCACCTAATCGACGAAGCCGGCGGCTTCCGTACAGCACTGCTCGAAACCGCCAAATCCGTCGGCATCTCCGGCGAACCGAGCGTCGTCAAGCCCATCATTTACCACCGCACCTTGTGGGACGCGCTCACCTCCAACGCCGACAACCTCTTTCCCAACCCGGGCAAGATCATCGAACAGCACCGCGGCTTCTACTTTCTCTGGCAGTGACCTTTTGGTTGCTTCCTGGTCACAAGAGAATCGTGCAACTCCTTGACTTTGCAAGCCGAACGGATTGCATCTACTATGTTGAACAGGGCAAGACTTATCTGAGGAGCGACGCCTGCCATGACTAAAGCCGACCTGGTGGAAGAAGTAACGAAATTGGGCGACCTGACCCGGCGCGACAGCGAAGTGATCGTGGAGACCATCTTCGACTCCGTCATCGGAGCCCTGCGCTCCGGCGACAAGATCGAGATTCGCGGCTTCGGCAGCTTCCGCATCCGTCAGCGCAAGCCCCGCATCGGCCGCAATCCCAAAACCGGCACCCGCGTCGAAGTTCCGGCGAAGAAGGTTCCCTACTTCAAGCCGAGCAAAGAGCTGCGCGACCTGGTGAACCCCTCCGCGAAGGCGACCGAGCCACCACCCGCTGCGTCCGATACAACCGCCGCTTAACCACGCACCACGCTTCGATTTATTGACCGAGCTTGTAGATCAGCTTGATCTCGACCTGCGTCGACGGACATCCTACATCGACCGATGCTTCTTTGAACGATGGCGCCGACAGCGTCACCCTCGGATTGTTCGCGAACCCGAATCCTTCCTTCGGAATGCCGAGAAAATTCCGGTCAAGCTTGTGGTTGCCGTTCTCATCGTGGATCACCGCAATCGCATACCGCCCAGCCGGAACCTGAAAAACCTCCATCGCCTGCTTGTCGCTGATAGAGAATCCGCCGTGAACAATAGCCTTGCTGTTGTCCTCAGGCCATCCATCCGCCGTCGCAAACACGTTTCCGCCGGCTTTTCCATTGTTACTGCGGAAGCCGGTCACGTGAATCTTCAGCGTGCACAGCGTTTTGCCCGGCGCATTCGCTGAATAGCGCGCCGTCGCCTCAGCCTGCTGCGCTCGCGCCGTCGCCGCGGCAAAAAGCATCAAACCACCGGCCAACCAGACTCCAAATCGATCCCGGGCAATCCTCACATCACGCAACATAGCAGTCATACTCGCAGGCTAACGTGAAAACTGGCAATGCCCATTGCACAGGTGGCCAGAACCGTCGCCAATCGGATAGGGTATTCGGTTGGCTCAGAATTCCCTCGGAGAGAAGTCCCTCATGCAAGCGGTAACCGAATCCGTATCGAGCCCAGTCACCACGGCTTATCCCATCCATCGCGTCGCCGTCCTCGGCGCAGGCACCATGGGCTCACGCATCGCAGCCCACATCGCCAACGCCGGCTTTCCCGTGTTGCTCCTTGACATGGCCCAATCCGGCGATCCCAATGCTCTTACCACCCAAGCTCTGGAAGGCCTGAAAAAATCCAAACCCGCCGCGCTCGCCTCGCCAGAGTTCATCAATCGCATCCAGATCGGCAATTTTGACGACGACCTCGCCAGGCTAAAAGACAGCGACTGGGTCATTGAAGCCGTCGCCGAGAATCTCGAAATCAAGCGCGCCCTGCTCGAACGCGTCGTCCCCAACCTGCGACCGAACGCGCTCCTCACTACCAACACCAGCGGTCTGCCCGTCGCCGCCATCGCGGAATCGCTGCCCGCAGACCTTCGCCGCCGCTGGTTCGGCACGCATTTCTTCAATCCGCCGCGCTACATGCAGTTGCTGGAAATCATCGCCACGCCCGACACCGACCCAGCAGCCATCGCGTCCGTTTCGAACTTTGCAGAAATCCAGTTGGGCAAGAGCGTCGTCCCCGCCAACGACCGTCCCAACTTCATCGCGAATCGCATCGGAGCCTTCTCGCTGCTCAATACGCTCGCCGTGATGCAGAGCCAGGGCCTCAGCATCGAAGAAATCGATCTCCTCACCGGCAAGCCGATGGGCTGGCCCAAAACCGGAACCTTTCGCCTCGCCGATATGATCGGCCTCGACGTTCTCGGCAGCGTTGTTCGCAATTTCTCGCAAAATGTTCAGGACGAGCGCTCCGACGTCCAGCTTCCGCCGTTCCTCGCGCAAATGCTCGAACGTAAATGGTTCGGCGACAAAACCGGACAGGGCTTCTATAAGAAACAAAAAGGTTCTGACGACCGCCAGGTCCTCGACCTCACAACCCTCGACTATCGCCCTGCGCAAAAAGCCAAACTTCCCGCGCTCGATGCCGCCAAGCCCGTTGAATCTCTCCCCGAACGCATCCGCGCGCTGCTCGGCGGCAATCCCGAAAAGGACAAAGCCGCTGCGTTCTACTGGCAAGTCCTTCCCGATCTCTGGCTCTACGCTGCCAACCGCATCGGCGAGATCAGCGCGAGCGTGGCCGACATTGATCGCGCCATGCGCACAGGCTTCAACTGGGAACTTGGCCCCTTCCAAATGTGGGACGCTGCCGGCGTTCCCGACACCGTCGCCAAAATGCGCGCCGCGGGCAAGCCGATTCCTCCGAGCGTTGAAAAACTCCTCTCCGCGGGCGGCGAAAGCTGGTACCGCAACAACGGTGCAGAATATTTCGACCCCAGCGCCAGCGCCTACGTCCCCGTCGAATCGCCATCCGCCGTCATCACGCTCACGCGTGCCAAGCGTTCGCATGGCATCGTCGCAGAAAATCCAGGCGCCTCGCTCATCGACATCGGCGACGGCATCGGCTGCATCGAGTTCCATACCAAAATGAACGCGCTCGGCGGCGACATCGTCAGCTTCGTTAAACAGACGCTGCGCCCCAACAGCACATCCGTCCGCGATTTCCGCGGCTTCGTGATCACCAACGACGCCGCCAACTTCTCCGCCGGCGCCAACCTCGTGCAACTGCTGCTCGCCGCGCAGGACGAAGAGTGGGACGAGATCGAGATGTACATCCGCGCCTTCCAGGACATGACGCAGGCCATCAAATTCTGCCCGCATCCCGTAGTCGTCGCGCCCTTCGGCCTCACTCTCGGAGGCGGCTGCGAAGTCTCGCTGCACGGCACAAAACGCCGCCCGCACCTCGAGCTCTACATGGGCCTGGTGGAAACCGGCGTCGGCCTCATCCCGGCTGGCGGTGGCTGCAAAGAAATGACCCTCCGCGCCATTGAAATGGCAACCGCGGCAGCGCCCACCGCCTCGCGCAGCGACTCCGTCGAGTTGCACCACACCCTGCGCACCATCTTCGAAAACATTGCCCTCGCCAAAGTTTCCACTTCCGCGTTTGAGGCGCAAAGTCTCGACCTGCTGCGCGCCTCCGACAGCATCACCCTCAACCGTGACCGCCTCCTTTACGACGCAAAATCCGAGGCCCTCGCTCTCGCCGAGGCCGGCTACAGCGCTCCGCTACCGCTCACCGATATTCCGGCTCCAGGCGAACCCGTCCTCGCTGCCCTCAAGCTCGGCGTCTACATGCTGCGCCAGGGCGAATACGCCACCGACCACGACGTCGTCGTCGCCAATCACCTTGCGGCCATCCTCTGCGGCGGCAACGTCACGCCCGGCACGCCGATCAGCGAACAATACCTGCTTGATCTCGAACGCGAGCGCTTTCTCGCCCTCTGCGGCGAACGCAAATCGCAGGAGCGCATCGCCCACACCCTCAAAACCGGCAAGCCCCTCCGCAACTAGGAAAAGGTCCCATGAACGAAGCCGTTATCGTTAGCTCCGTCCGCACCGCCGTCGGCAAAGCTCCTCGCGGAACTCTGCGCTTCACGCGCCCCGACGATCTGGGCGCCATCGCCGTTCGCGGCGCGCTCGATCGCGTGCCGCAACTCGATCCCCACGCGATCGACGACGTCATCATCGGCTGCGCCATGCCCGAAGCCGAACAGGGTATGAACGTGGCTCGCGTCATCGCTCTGCGCGCCGGCCTGCCCGTCGAATCGTCTGCCATGACCATCAACCGCTACTGCGCCTCCGGCCTCCAGGCCATCGCCCTCGCCGCTGAGCGCATTCGCTGCGGCGGCGCCGATGCCATCCTCGCTGGTGGCGCTGAATCTATGTCCTTTGTTCCCATGGGCGGCAACAAAATCGCCGTCAATCCGTGGCTCGTCGATAATCATCCCGGCAGCTACCTTTCCATGGGCCTCACCGCTGAGCGCGTCGCGCAGCATTACAACATTTCACGCGAAGATGCCGACCAGTTCTCGCTCGATAGCCATCGCAAAGCCGTCTCCGCCGCAGCCGCCGGAAACTTCCGCGATGAAATTGTGCCCGTCCCGGTTACGTTCTCTACCGTCAGCGGAAAAACCAAGCCCGTCGTGTCCACCACTGAATTCACCGCCGACGAAGGCCCTCGCGCCGACACCACCTACGAAGCATTAGCCAAACTCCAGCCTGCGTTCCACGCCAAAGGAACCGTCACCGCAGGCAATTCCTCGCAAATGTCCGACGGAGCCGCCGCCGCCCTCGTCATGTCCGCCGAACGCGCCCAGCAACTCGGCATCCAGCCACTCGCCCGCTTTGTCGCCTTCGCCTATGCCGGCTGCGATCCCGAAGAAATGGGCATCGGCCCCGTTTACGCCGTCCCCAAAGCCCTCAAACTCGCAGGGCTCACGCTCGATCAAATCGACGTCATCGAGCTCAACGAAGCCTTCGCCGCGCAATCCCTCGCTGTCATCCGCCAACTCGGCCTCGACCCCGCCCGCGTCAACTCCAACGGCGGAGCCATCGCTCTCGGCCATCCCCTCGGCTGCACCGGCGCCAAACTCACCGCCACCCTCCTCGGGGAATTAAGGCGCCGTAAAGCCCGCTACGGCCTTGTCACCATGTGCGTCGGAGGAGGCATGGGCGCCGCCGGGATCTTCGAAAACCTCGCATGAGTCTGCCGGATTGCAATGTGACACATGATGTGTCACATTAGATCTATGCCCAGGATGAACATGCGCCAGCTCCGCGATACCCGCCAGCTCAAGTCTCTGCTGAAGGCGGGGGAAACAATCGAACTCGTGGAGAGAAACACTCCCCTGGCTCGCATTATCCCGATCGACAAGCCTGCGCCAAAGGAAAAGGTCTGGCCCGACTTCGAAGCCCGCCTGAAGTCCATTTTTGGGGATCGCGTGCTGAATTCTGTTGATGAATTCATCAAGAATCGCCACGGACGCTATTGAATATCTACGCTGATACCAGCTTCTTCGTCTCGCTTTACCTGCGCGGTGCGCATACACCGCAAGCGCTTCGCCACCTGGCGGCGAACCCAGGAGTTTGGTTCACACCGTTTCATAAACTCGAGTTCGCCCACGCTCTGGCACAAAACGTCTTTCATCGCCAAATTTCCGCGGCCAAGGCCGACTTGGTTCACACACTACTCGCCGATGACTGCTCAGCGGGCCTCTGGGAATTAGTAGATTTCCCCCAGGCCGCCCTCGAAACAGGCGCGGGATTGGCGCGCCGGTATGTGCCCGTTCTCGGCACGCGGACTCTCGACACTCTTCACGTAGCCTGCGCCCTCGAGCTCAAAGCCACCCGTTTCTGGACCTTTGACCAGCGTCAGGCCAAACTCGCAAAAGCCGCTGGCCTCAAAACCACCTGATTCACCAGTTTCGCGTCCAATCGGCGTACGATTTCCTGTCGAGGTCCTCTCACCATGGCCACTGCATCGCTTCCTAAAATCATTCCCGGCGGCAGCTTCCTTATTGCCAACGCCGCCCCTGAAGACATCTTCACGCCCGAAGACTTCACTGAAGAGCAGCAGGAAATCGCCCGCACCACCGCCGAATTCGCCGAGAAATCCATCCTGCCCCGCGCCAACGAAATTGAAGCGAAGAATTTTGCAGCCACCCGCGAGCTCATGCGCGAAGCCGGCCAGCTCGGCCTCCTCGCCGTCGATGTTCCGGAGGCCTACGGCGGCCTCGCCCTCGACAAAGTCACCGCCGCGCTCGTCTCCGATCGCGTCGCCGTCTCCGCCAGCTTCTCCGTCAGCTTCAGCGCGCACACCGGCATCGGCACGCTGCCTGTCATCTGGTACGGCACGCACGCGCAGAAAGAAAAGTACCTGCCCAGGCTCGCGTCCGGCGAATGGATCGCCGCCTACGCGCTCTCTGAATCCTCGTCCGGCTCCGACGCCATGAACATCCGCGCCCAGGCCAAGCTTTCGCCCGACGGCCAGCACTACATCCTCAACGGCGAAAAAATGTGGATCTCGAACGCCGGATTCGCCGACCTCTTCATCATCTTTGTCAAGATCGATGGCGACAAATTCTCCGCCTTCCTCGTCGAGCGCGATACCCCAGGCCTCACCATCGGCGCGGAAGAGCACAAACTCGGCATCCGCGGCTCGTCCACCTGCCCGTTGGTTCTCTCCGACTGCGCTGTCCCCGTTGAGAATCTGCTCGGAGAAGCCGGCAAGGGCCATCACATCGCCTTCAACATCCTCAACGTTGGCCGTTACAAATTAGGCGCGGCCACACTGGGCGGCGCGCGCCACTCGCTGCGCAACGCCATCCGCTACGGCAAGCAGCGCATCGCTTTCGGCAAATCGATCCTGTCTTTCGGACTGATGCAGGAAAAGATCGCCCAGGCTGCAGCCGGCATCTTCGCCGGAGAAGCCCTGGTCTATCGCGTGGTCGGGGCCATTGATGCGGCTCTCGCTGCGCTCCCTGCCGACGCCCCAGCAGCCGAAACGCAGAGGCGTATTGAGGACTACGCCGTCGAGTGCTCCATCGTGAAAGTGTGGTGTTCCGAGATGCTGGAGCGCGCCGTCGACGACTGCGTGCAAATTCACGGCGGCTATGGTTACGTCGAAGAGTATCCCGCCGAGCGCGGCTACCGCGACGCCCGCATCAATCGCATCTTCGAAGGCACCAACGAAATCAACCGCCTCATCATCACCGGATTCATGCTCAAGCGCGCTATGCAGGGACGCCTCGCCCTGCTGCCCGCCATCGCCAGGGTGATGGACGAGGTCATGTCCGGCTCCACCCTCCGCTCCGGCAGCGATGAATCGTCCTCCCCGCTCGCCGCAGCCCACGCCTTGCTGGCCAGCGCGAAAAAGCTCGGCCTCTTCTGCTCTGGCGCAGCCAGCCAGAAATACCCAACCAATCTGCCCGACCAGCAGGAAATTATGGGTGCCCTCGCCGACATCCTCATTGAAATTCTGGTGATGGAGTCAGCCATTCTGCGCGCAGAAAAATTCTCCGGCCGGAGTAAACTCGCCATCGGCCTGGCGCAGCTCACCGCCGCGCGGTCGTTCCGCATTATTCAGAATTCCGCCGAGCGCATCCTCGGCGCCATCGCGGAAGGCGACATGCTCAAGACGCAGATGGCCATCTTCCGCCGCCTCGCCAAGCACGATCCCATCAACACGGTCGCCATCGGCCGCACCATCGCGGAGGAAATGATCGCTGCCGAACGCTACACTGTCTAGCGGCTGGGATCGGCCGCCGTCGCCAAAGCAATCAATAACCGTCCGCACCTCCCAGCCGCTTACCTCCGTACCGTTTCACTTACCGAATCTCCTTGATTCCGCTTTGGCGCGCACTGTAGCCTTAAGACTGGAAAGCTCTGTTCCCTCGGAACGGGGCTTTTCCCTTCTAGCCCCGGCTCAGGCCCTTCCGGCATTCGCTCTTTGAGAACCCTGCGGAACACAGACCATGACAAAAAGGGCCTGCTGAAACGGTGGCCCTGCCATTGCAAAGGTTGTGAATTGTGGAGTCGGGTCAGCGCCATTAGCGCTGCCCGGAAGGTCAGGACTGAACAATGTCTTGTAAGCCACTTCTTTTCTGATACATATGGTCAGTCTATGGCCGAAGTATCCTGTTTTGTGACACTTACAACAAGAGCAAGAGGCTAACTCCTTTAGTTTCCACACATACGGTTTTTTGAGGGGAGGGGGCCCTTAGCCGAGCGCCAGCATGGCCTCAACCAGCGCCTCCCACTCCTCGTCGAAAGAGGCATGGCGATACCTACGTCCCGCCCGCTCGTACCAATATTCCGCATTCGACGCGGCACCCTCTTTGCGATGCAGATACGCATGCACCGCCATCCCATCCTTCGTCTCTAACTCATCGACCAACCCGTGCGCGTGGGTCCAGTCGCCCTTGACATCCCACCAAAGCGCAGAGAGCGGCGCACCTAAATTGTCTGGAGGGGCTTCCGCCGCCAACGATGCCCGAAACTCCTCAACTGTCATAACCATGCTTCCCGCTCTTTCGTTGACCGCTTTCTAGCTGACCGGACTTTAGCTGACCGCCTCTTAGCTGACCGCTTTTCAGCTCAGTATCATCTTCCCAATGGTCCCCAACTGCATGTTCGACGTGCCTTCGTAGATCGAACCAATCTTTGCGTCCCGGTAAAACTTCTCCACCGGATAATCCTTCACAAACCCGTACCCACCGTAAATCTCCACGGCCTTGCTGGCCACTTCCTCCGCCACGCGCGACGCGAACAGCTTCGCCATCGCCGCCTCCTTCACAAACGGAACGCCCGCGCCTTTCATCCGCGCTGCGTTGTAGACCAGCATCCGCGCCGCTTCAATCTGCGTGGCCATCTCCGCCAACCCAAACTGCACCGCCTGAAATTCCGCAATCGCTTTACCGAATTGCTTCCGCTCCTTTGCGTACTTCACCCCGAATCCAAACGCGCCCTCGGCCAGCCCCAGCATCTGCGCGGCAATCCCAATGCGCCCCTCGTTCAACGTCTCAATCGCAATCTTGTAGCCCTTTCCCATTTCGCCCACCACGTTCGACGCGGGCACGCGGCAATCGTCAAACAGCAGCTCGCACGTTGACGATGCGCGAATCCCCATCTTGTCTTCCTTGTGCCCGACCGTGAATCCGTCCGTCCCGCGCTCCACCAGAAACGCGGTAATCCCGCGATATCCGGCCGCCGGATCGACGGTCGCGAAGACCAGAAACAGATCCGCCTCCAGCGCATTGCTGATCCACAATTTGCGCCCGCTCAGCACGTAGCTGTCGCCGTCTTTGCGCGCCTGCGTTGTCAGCGAAAACGCATCCGACCCCGATCCGGCCTCGCTCAGCGCATAGGCGCATACCGTCTGCTGCGCCATGCGCGGGAGCCACAGCCGCTGCTGTTCCGGGGTCGCCCAGCGTACCAGCGCGTTCACCGCCAGCGTGTTCTGCACGTCGACAATCACGGCCACTGCAGGATCCACACGCGCGATTTCTTCGACCGCCAGCACGGCGCTAAAGAACGATGCGCCGCCGCCGCCGAGCTCCATCGGCGCTTCAATGGCCATCAGCCCCAGCTCGAACAGTTGTCGAAGAATCTCCGGATCGAGCTTCTGCGCCTCATCCATCGCCCGCACGCGCGGAGCAATCTCCTGCTGCGCAAACTGCCGCACCGTGTCACGCAGCATCGTCTCTTCTTCATTCAGCGATGTCAGCGGCAGCGGGATCTCTGCAGCGGTATTCGTATCCGGCATTCTCGTCTCCTCAGGGCCATCAGACCCGAACTGAAGAGACTACCCTGGCGCAGCTACATCGCGCGAATTTCAGACTCGCGGGTTACTCCGCGCCGAACAGCGCCGCATCGAATTCCTTCGTCGCATCCGGCACCAGCTCGCCAATCTGCACCGCCGGACCCGATCCGCTGTATCCCGGCATCACCTTCAGCCGCTTCAGCACTTTCAGCGTCAGCCCGGTCAGCGGCCGTCCCAGCAGATCACGCGCCGGAACCCACGCGCGCTCGCCCGAGCCTTTCGCCAGAAGCTTTTGCTCATTCGCGCTCACCCCATATACCGTCACGTAATAATTCGTGTTCGTGATGGAGTGCCGCAGCGTCAGCAGCAGCGCATCCTCCATCGCCTTGCCGTCTTTCATTTGCGGCAACTCCCACATGCCCGGCATCTGCGACGCATCCGCGGGACGCCGCTCCAGCAGCACTTCAGACTTCGGCCACTGCCGCCGCTGCGCCAGCGCCAGCGCCGTCTTCTGGCTCAGCATCTTCTTCGCCTGCGGCGTTGCATGCTCGCCCTGCGTCGCACAGCCTGCTCGCACCGGACATATCAGGCACTGCGGCGCGCGCGGTAAACATATCGTCGCGCCCAGCTCCATCATCGCCTCGTTAAAATCACCAGGCCGCTCCGGATCCACCAAATCCCCGGCATCGCGTCGCAACTGTCCACTGCGCGCCGACCCCGCAATTGGCTCCATCCCCAGGTAGCGCATCAGCACGCGCTCAACGTTGCCATCCACCGCCGCTACCGGCTCGCCAAACGCAATACTGGCTACTGCGGCCGCCGTGTAGACGCCTACGCCCGGCAGCCGGGCCAGGCCAATCGCCGTTTTCGGAATCGCGCCGCCATACTCCGCCACCACCGCGCGCGCCGATTCATGCAGCGCCCGCGCCCGCCGGTAATAGCCCAGCCCGCTCCATTGCGCCAGCACTTCTTCTTCGCTCGCCGCAGCCAGTGATCCCAGATCCGGAAACCGCGTCAGAAAGCGCGTGTAGTAGTCGACCACCACTGCCACGCGTGTCTGCTGCAGCATCGTCTCCGATACCCAAATCGCATACGGATCGCGAGTATGCCGCCACGGCAAATCGCGCGCGCACGTGTCGAACCAGGCAAGCAGCGCGCGGCGAAACTCGGCAGTTCCCTCCATAGCCATTCCAGGATTGTACTGGCTCGCTGTCAACGCCAAATGCACAATTGGCGTCACCGCAAAAACCTGGCCACGACAGGAACCATGATCGCCACGGAACCTGCGTACCTCGCGTTTCAGTTACCCTGAACAGTTGCCCTTATGGATCTTTCGTCCTACATTCGCCGCCTGCCCAAAGCCGAGTTGCATCTCCATCTCGAAGGCACCGTGACGCCGGAAACGCTGGTGGAGTTGAGCCTCCGCCACGATGCCGTGCCCCTCGGCCTCGACCAGGCACGCGCGCTGTTCCAATACACGGATTTCACCGGCTTCCTGATGGCGTTCAAGGCCATCACCGAACACTTGCAGACCGCCGAAGATTATGAGCTGGCGACTTGGCGGATGCTCGAACGACTGGCCCGCCAGGGCGTCGTCCACGCTGAGGTTTACGTCTCTGTCGGCGTGGTTTATTACTGGCGCCACTGCGAGTTTGAGCCGCTCTTTGCCGGCATGGAGCGTGCGCGCCTCCGTGCCGAAGCCGAACTCGGCATCACCCTCTACTGGATCTTCGACGCCGTCCGCCACTTCGGCCCGGAAGAAGCCTCGCGCGTCTTCCGCAAAGCTGCCGAGCTGCGCCCGCAGTTCCCTTCCATCATCGGCATCGGCATCGGTGGCGACGAGCGCCGCACCGGCGTCCGAACCCTTTCGCGATCTCTATGCGGAAGCCCGCGACGCCGGCCTCCGCCTCACCGCCCACGCCGGAGAAACCGTAGGCCCGGAAGGCATTTGGGGCGCGCTGAACATCGGCGCCGAACGCATCGGCCACGCCTTATCGGCTATTCACGACCCTGAATTGATGGAACTCCTTGCCCAGCGCCAGGTCCCGCTCGAAATCTGCATCACGTCTAACCTGCGGACCAGTTGCTGTGCCCGCATCGAAGACCACCCCGTCCGCCGCTACTTCGATGCCGGCCTCATGATCACCCTCAACTCCGACGATCCGGCTCTCTTCGGCAGCGACCTGCAGGGCGAGTACCGCCTGGCCCACGAAAGCTTCGGCTTTACTCCTGAGCACCTGCGCGAACTGGCTGCCAACTCTATCGAAGCAAGTTTTTTGCCGCCCGAACGCAAAGTTCAGCTGCTGCGGCGCATCGAATCCCTCGAATGAGGTATAGACGGTCGTGTTTTTGCCGATCTATACCAACGCAGGAACTGAACGATTCGGCGTAACCTGGCTCCCGGCGCGTTCATCCGTTTTTCCTGGTTTCCGGGGTATTATGGACCCAGGGCTCGATGGAGTATGGGCGTGAATTGTTTCTGCAGGAAGAGGAAGGCTGACGTGACTGAATTTGAATTCTCTGAACCCGCTTCGTCCTCTTCCCGCGCTTTGCGCGCCGTCGGCTGGACGTCGGTTGCCCTTGGGATTACTGCGCTTGGACTCTACATCGGCCACGAAATCCGCGTCCGCTACAAGTTCAAACACCGCACCCCGTCCGACTTCTTCTCCCACGCAGGCGAAGAACTCAGCGCCGACTACGGCATGGGGATTTAGAAGAGCAGGTTGAAGGTTACAGGTCACAAGTTTTAGGCTCGTGGTCGCCGGCTCGTGGCCGCCGCTTTCTTATCCCTTACCCATTATCCCCGCACGCTGCCCTTAGTTCGTTCTCTCCACCAGGAACTGCGCCACAGCCTTCAGGCTGTTGGCCGCCTCGCCGTACGGCGCCAGCACCGCAAACGCTTCCGCAATTAGCCGGTCCGCATCGCGCCGCGACGCTTCTATCCCAAACACTGCCGGCCATGTCGCCTTGTCGCTGGCCACATCCTTGCCCGCCGTCTTGCCTAGATGCGCGGAGTCCTGCGTCATATCCAGCACGTCGTCGACAATCTGAAACGCCAGTCCTGCTTTGGTCCCAAATTCCGTCAGCCGCCGCACGTCTTCAGCATTCGCCCCGGCGTAGATGCCGCCCGCCACGATGCTCACCCGGATCAGCGCTCCCGTCTTCGCGCGGTGGATCGCCAAAACACTCTCCGCCGTGGGCTTGGTGTGTTCCCCTTCCAGATCGAGCACCTGCCCGCCGATCATGCCCTCCACCGTGCCTGTCGCCTCCGCGATCAGGCCCACCATCTGCAACGCCCGCTCCGGCGCGCAGTGCAAACCGGCCAGCGTTTGGTAAGCCAGCGTCTGCAGGGCATCGCCGGCCAAAATCGCAATCGCCTCGCCGAACGTCACGTGGCAGGTCGGCTTCCCCCGACGCAAATCGTCGTTGTCCAGCGCCGGCAAATCGTCGTGGATCAACGAATAGGTATGCAGCATTTCAATCGCCGCACCCAAATCTTCAATGCCCTCGGGAATGCCCGCCTGTCCGTGCGCAGTCTTCATCGCTCGCGCCGCTTCCCTGACCAGCACCGGCCGCAGCCGCTTGCCGCCCGCAAACACGCTGTGCCTCATCGCCCCGTGAATCGACGCCGGAACCTGCGTCACCGGCGGCAGCAGCCGTTCCAGCGCCACGTCCGTCATCTCGGCGCCCTCATGGATCACGGCCTTTACATCGATTTGCATTTCGTTAGCTTGTGTCGTTTCTGTCGCTTGCATTGCTGCCATTCTAATTGACCGGGGCTGCCTCACCAGTTCCCGCCTGAACGGGTCCAACCACGCTCCGACGCAGCCGCCGCTCCATCGCGGCCAATACCGTGACCAGGATCAGCGACAACAGGCTGACCCACCGCCCCACCTCCACGTCTTCCGTCGTCTTCCAGTCGACGCGCACATCCACGTTGCCCTGGGGCACCGGCACCGCGAGCAATCCGTAGCGATGATCCGCCTCCGCTTCCACGGGATGCCCATTCACCGTCACCACCCACGCCGGAAAACTCCGCAACCGCAGCACCAGCGTGCCGGTCCCGTCCGCCACGCCCCGCCACTCTTTATGCTCCGGCAGTAACGACACCGCCGCGAACTTTCCCCGGCACTCCAAGGTGTTTCCGAGCCACGCCGGAGGAGGCAGTTGTGCACTCACCGCCGCCGTATCGTCCTTCAGCAGGCACGCGCTCACCAAATTCCGTTCCACCATCAGATAGCTGGCTGCCGGCGGCGCGTATTCAAACATTCCCTTGGTCCCCTCGCCGTCAAGAAATGAGGACATTATGTTGAGTTCGGCGATCTGCGCTACCCGGTAGCCGGAAAGGACGACCCCCACGCTAATGGCGACAAAAACAGCCGCGAAGCCGACGAACAGAACCTTCCGCCAGCGCGCATCCCTGCTCCATACCGCCAACGCCACCAGGATCGCCATCGGACTTTCCAGCACCAGAAACCAGCGCCACGGAAATTGCAAAATGCGCAGCGCTGGCACATGTGCCCAGACCGGCTCCGTCACCGGCAACTGCAGCAGCAGTACCGTCACAGGAATCATCCACAGCAAAACGCGCCAGCTCTTCTCCGCCGGCAACCGATCGCGCTTCCACGCAATCAGTGCCGCCAGCAGGGTGGCCAGCAGCATCGCTGTGCCAATCCACGAAATCTGCCGCAACATCACGTCATGCCCGTAGAGCTTGATGTCCGAATGGTGGGCAAAGAACCAGCTGTTTTCGACCACATACTGCTCGGCCGTGATCGCGTAGTGCAGATTCATCGATCCCCGTTCACAAACCGCAGGAATCAGATAGATCGCCGCCACGCCGAGTCCCAAAACCGTCGCCTTGCCCGCCCGCAAAATCGGCGCCACCGTCCGCTCCACCACGGCCAGCACCACCGCCACGGCCGCCAGAAAATACAGCGCCATGATCAGCGTTGGCCCGTTGCTCAGCGCCGTTCCCGCCACCACTAAAGCCAGCAGAGCCGCCGATCCATCAAAGGAATCGCGGAGCCATCCGGCTGCAGGATTCCGCCGCCGCAACATCAACAGCAGGATGAGCGGGATCCAAATTCCGCCGGTCATTTCGCCGTATGCGCTCCTTCGATAAACGCAGAAAAGCGCGTAGCCGAAAAAGATTGCAATGCACCCGGCCAGCGTCGCCGGACCCTCGTCCATCACCTCGCGCGCCAGTGCCCGGTTCGCCAGACCCGTCCCTGCCAGCATCAGGAAAGACAGCAGGACGGGAACTACTTGCCATGGCAGCACCAGCCCCAGCACCGCTCCCACTGCCCAGGTGAGCGGCGGATAAAAGACAAATCGCGGTTCTCCCGCACCCAGGTTGGGACTATCCGCCCAGTGCGGGTGGAGAACCCCCATCACGATGTTCCGCTCCGCATCGAGCCACGAAGTGAAGTGGAAATCGAAATCGCTGCCCCGCGGCGCGCCGCGCACCAGCATCGGCCCGATCGCAATGAGGGCAGCCAGCAAAATAATCGCCGGCCCTCTCCATGATCTCCGGTCACTCGTGCTCGTCCGGATCATTGTCTTTCCCTCATCCCTTCCGCCGGTCGCCCCAGCCAAAAGCAAGTGTAATCATCATCGCCAAAAAGGAAATCCCCAATCCGGCCCACGCATCCCAGGTCGTCCGCCACTGCACCTCGATCTCGTTCGAGCCCGCCTCAATCGGAATCGCCATCCACCCATCGCTGCGAGGCGTGCTCACCCCCTTCGTGCCGTTCCGCGTCACTCCCCACGCCGGGTAATCCATGAGCCGCAGAATCGCATAGCCCGGCTCCGGGCTCGTTACCTCAAAATCCATCCGCTCCGTCTGCCACCGCTGAATCTTCACCTGCGCCGGCAGCGCGCCCCCTGCAGAAGCCGCGCTCTCCACCCGCACCTCCGGACCATCCTCCGGCAGATCACTGGTCACCCCCACCGGCGTGTACTCATCCGTCCCTGGAAACCCCGTTTGCTGGAACCTCGTCTGCTGCGCCTGCACGTTGTCTTCGTCGTCGCAGGCCTGCCAGTACATCCTGGACGCCAGCGCCGCCATGCCGCCCGCCAACGCCAGCAGCAAGAGGGCTCGCACCGCGATCACCCTCCGCGTTGGAAATTCTTTTGGCAACGCCAAACCCGCCAGCGCCGCGAAAATCATTCCCACCACCAGCATCCATCGCCACGGAAACTGCAGAAACTCCAGCTTCGGCGCAAGCCGCCAAACCGCTTCACTCCAGCGAAATTGCAGCGCAAACACCGCCGCCCCCGCGACCACCAGCGGCAGCCACACCGCGGTCTTCCGCCGCCACGCCGCCCAGGCACAAATCATGGTCGCCGCCATCAGCGCCACCACGACCCACGAAGCCAGCCGCAGCACCTGGTTGTGATAGTTCACATCGAACAGCTCGTCCCCCGATCCCACCAGCGGCGCATACCCAAACAAGAAGCTGTCCTGCACCCGCATCAGCGGGCCGATGGCGCGGTCAATCTGCACCCAGCGCTGTTCGTAAATCGCCGGCACCAGCCAATACCCTGCCAGCCCCATCCCCAGCGGCACCGCGCACGCCGCGCGCGCCACCAACTTCCACGAATGTTCTCGCAACGCCGCCACCGCGACCAGCACCGCCAGCGCGTAGCAGCCCATCACCGCTGCCGGCGCATTCGTCAGCCACACCGCGGCCACGGTCAGCGCAAGCGGGAGCCATGACTTCGCCTGCCGCAGCCCGTATAGCACCAGCAGCGGAACCCACGCCGCCGCCAGCAGCTCGGCCATCGCGCCGCGCTCATAAATCACAAACATCGTGTAGGGATTCAGGACGTACAAGCACGCCGCCACCGCCGCGTTGTCGTCGCCCGCCCACTCCCGCGCCATGGCGCGCATGCTGAACGCAGCGCCCAACAGCGCGACCAGGGTAAACACCAGCGGCGTCCACGCCCACGGCAGCACCAGCCCCAGCGCCGCGCCCAGAAAACGGCTCAGTGGCGGATAAAAAACAAATCGCGGCTCCCCCGCCAAATAATTCGCCGAGGCCGCCCAGTGCGGATTCAGCATGCCCTGGTGCCAGCTCCGCGCCGTCTCCAGCCAGTTCTGCAGATGAAAATCAAAGTCCTGCCCGCACGACGTTCCTCGCCACGCCAGCGGCAGCACCGCAATCCCCACCACCGCTAGCATCAGCGAACGTCGCCGGATCGCGCGCGTCGCATCGCTCGCCACGCTGGCCGGAAACCGGAACGATACCTTCACGGCTCCAGACGCAGCGTATGCGCCGTGGCCGCCGTCACCGCTGCCTCGCTGAACGGCAGCGCGAACGTCTTGCCGCCGTACCAGTACGGCCACTGGTCGCGGTAGTACGGGCTCAGCGGATCGCCGGATTCGCCCATCACAATGTTCTCCGTCGCGCCATCGACCGCGCTCCAGTCAATCGTGAATCGTTGCGACGGCCCAAAACTTCGCCCTACCTGCTTCACTGTCGTCCCATCACCCGACTGCGGCTGCGGCCCGGCTCCCGTCCAATCTTTAAACCACGGCAGCAGCCCATACAGCGGATGCTCCACCTCCACCGGGTGCGCCACGCCATAGCGCCACGTCGCCAAATCCCCCGGCGCATGCGCTTGCGCCAGACCCTGCCGGACAAGGTCCGCCAGGAAATCGTCCCAGCTCGCGTACTGCTTCGGCAGCCACGCCGCCGGCTCCTTCATCAGGATCTGCTCGCCTGCGTACGTCCGTTCCGCCCAGCTATACAGGCGCCACTCGTCGCCCAGCTTCGGCTGCAGAATCATCGGCCAAAACACCGCCTTCGCCGCCGTCACAATGGCCGCGGGTGCTGAATTGACGCTCATCTCGCCATTCCATGTCCGCAGCAAATCTGCCGCCTGGCGCAGCTGCGCATCCGTCCGGCTCGCGTGGTCGATCCCATACGCCAGCCGCTGCGCCATCTCCTGATCCACCTCGGAGTACACATCCGTCTGCAGCGTCAGCATGTCCTGCTGCGTCAGCTTGTCCTTCGGCGCCAGCCATTTCCAAATCCGCTCGTTCCGGTACGGACCGGCCCACTCCAGCGTCAACGGGTTCGGATCGTTGTCCGGCGTCACCCGCGAGTTCGCCGTCGCCAAAATGCCATCCGGAGGATCGAACGACGACGGCAGCTGATCGAGCGTCAGAAATCCCTTCCACTCGTGCTGCGTGTCGTCGATGGGCACGCCCACCAGGCCGCCCGGCCGGTTCGGAATCAACCCCACCGCCTGATACCCGATGTGCCCCTGATCGTCCGCGTACACCACGTTCTGCGTCGGCGCGAACCACTGCCTCAGCGCCGCACGAAATTCCGTCCAGTTCTGCGCCCGGTTCATTCCCAGCAAGGGAAATCCGATCGACTTCGTGTCGTACACATCCCAGTCCAGTGCCAGCGTCCGCTTCTCGCCAGGAATCAGCGGCGAAATCACCATGCCGTGGTCCGTCCGCTGCACATCCACCGTCACGTCGCGCCCAAAGCGCACGTGGATCGTCTCCGGATCGTGCTCCACTGGATGCCACGCGCCATCCACACCCAGATACTGATCCTGCGCATTTACCTTCTCGACGTAAATATCCTGTACGTCCCCGTAAAGCGCCGTGAATCCCCACGCCACATGCTCGTTATGCCCCGCCGTGATCAGCGGAATCCCCGGCACCGTCACCCCGGCCGCGTGAAATCCCGGCGCCCTCAGATCGGCTTCATACCAAATATTCGGGATCTGATGCTCCAGGTGCATGTCGTTCGACAGCATCGCCTTGCCGCTCGCCGTCCGCGAACCCGACACCACCCAATTATTCGATCCTGGATTGCACCCCAAACACGCCGGCGCACCCATGAGCGCACGCAGCCCCAGCAGATCGCCGTCCAGCTTGCCCGTCTGCGATTCATCGAGTGGCACATCGGGAATATTCTGTTGCGGCGCGGTGATCGGCGGCTCCGTTGTGATGGGCGGATGATCGCGCCACGATCCTGTCGGATACAAATCCGCGGCCAGCGTTGGCCCCAGCCGTGCCGTAACCCGCTCCCGCGTCAGCTTGTCCGGCCACTGCGTGTCGAGCATCTGCACCATGC
This sequence comes from uncultured Acidobacteriaceae bacterium, assembly GCA_963817165.1. GTDB lineage: Bacteria > Acidobacteriota > Terriglobia > Terriglobales > Acidobacteriaceae > Palsa-343. Next base: position 210,617 of record CAWFNL010000027.1, read on the forward strand.
TCATCACCACGAGCATGGAGTCGACCGGCTGCCACGGCTTCGGCTCGTACATCAGCAGGCGGAACTCCGCGGGCAAACGATCCTGATGCGAATTGATGTACGCGTTCACGCCGCGCGCGTAATCTTCAAAATACCGCCGGCTCTCCTCGTCCATCGCGGACGTTAGCCGCTCCGCCGTCGCGCGCATCGCCAGCACGCGCTGCTCGCGGTCGTGGTCCACCAGCTTCGGACCCAGGATCTCCGCCGCCTCACCGGCCGCCATCCGCCGCGCCATGTCCAGTTCCCACAGGCGGTCCTGCGCGGTTACATACCCCTGCGCAAACAGCAGATCGTCCATATTGGTTGCGGAAATATGCGGCACGCCATGCTGATCGCGCTCGACCATCACCGGTGCGCTCAGCCCCGTCGCTACCACGCGACCATCGATCTGCGGCAGCGAGGAACGCATCCGGTGCTTCAGCCAAATGCCGCCCGTTACCACCGTCCCCGCCAGCGCCACAATGGTCAGCACCAGCAGGATCAGCAGCACGCGCAGCACCGGATGCCTGCGCCCCTCATCAACCTCTACATTCCGTCCAAGAGCCATCCCGGCATCATTGTCTCAGAGACGAGAACAATCAGCGTCGGCAAAGCTCTTCGCCACCAGCTACATGCTTCCCTGTTGCCGGCTGGCCGGAGGCACGATGCCGTTCATCCGCAGATACTCCACCATCTGCCCGTAGTGATCCATGGAGTGCGCCAGCGCAAACGTCGCCATCGACGCCCGCGTCAGCTTCCACTTGGCCGGACCCGGCACCGACATGAACGCATTGTCATTCGTAATCGTGCTCACCGCGGCATGCGCGTACACATACGAATCCTTTAGCGCCTTCACAATGTCGTCCTTCGACTTCAGCGCTTCGATGGTTTTCGAATCCGCCGCACCCGGAATGCCCCATCCGTCAAAGAACTCGTAATTCGACTCCGCCAGATGCTTTACCTGCGCGCCGAAACTCCGCACGCCGGTATACAGCCCGATCGTCGTAGATGGCGCAAAGTCGTACTTCTCCGCCGGCATCGCCTCCGCCGCGCCCACCACTTCGCTCTCCAGCAAGCTCAATAGAGCATTCATGGAATCTGCAGGGGCAATCGGCGCAGGCGTAAACGCCTTCTTCGCCGGTGCTGGATCCTGCCCCAGCACCATCGCCGGCCCCGCCAGCGTACAACACAAACCCATACACAGCCATCCGCGCAAACGCATAGCAATCTCCTCGCCAAGCGGCCTCAGGCCGCGTCCAGCAAGGCTAACAGAGTGCATCGTGAGCTGTGTCAAAGGATTTTCACCGGCCAGACCTTAGCTGGCAAACCCATACGCTACCGGCCACCAGCCACCAGCTACCAGCTTCATTGCAGCGTCAGAATCGTCGTTCCGTACCCGCCCAGCGTCACCTGCATCTGCGCGGCCGGCGTGATGGGCTGTTCCGTCGGACCCGCCGTCGAACTGGTGTTCGCGTCCAGCACCAATTCCTTCCCGGTCGTGAAGGTCCCCAGCGCGCTCACGTCCACCAGCACCGTTCGCGGAGCCCCCGCGCCGTTGTTGTCTGACGCGTTCGCCACCGCGTGGTCCGTCACCATCACCAGCGTCGGTCCGCCGGATCGCTGCACCGCCAACACCTCAATCTCCGCACCGTCATCGGTGGTGGCGTTCAGCAACTGCCATTTCGTCTGCCCAAAATATTTGTTCAGCCAGTAATCCACCCAGTAGCTCAGCTGCAGCACGCCTGTACTTGCCGTGTTGTTGTATTCCCCATACTGCTGGTCGCCCTGGTACGACCAGTGATACAGCGCCTGCGCTCCCGCCTTGCCCACCTGCGAGAACACATACGGCCGCCACGCCGCAAAGAACGCGCTCGATCCCCGGTGGTCATCCACAAACACCTGCCCCGGATTGCACGTGCTCATCCCGTTTGAGGCTTCATAATCTGCGTTCACGTTGTTTTCGAGAATCCACACCGGCACCGACGCCGTCGCCGGATTCGTCTTCAGTTGCGAATAGATGTACTCGACGCCACTCGCAAATCCCGGCACCGTGCCCATCACCTGCGTGTCCGTGTCGCTTTGATTGCAGCTTGAATAAAAATGCGTGGCCAGCACATCCACATGCGCCGTTACGCCCTGCACAAACGTGGGAACGTACAGTTGCTCCTGGTTCCCGTAATCGCTCAGTTCCAGCGCCACAATCTTGATGGTCGGATCCACGGCCAGCATCGCCGGCACCAGCGTGTTGTACATCTGCACGTATTCGCTCGCCGTAATTCCATTCCCATTCGGCTCGTTGTAGATGCCCCAGTAACCAATCGGATCGCTCGACGGCGACACGTACTGCGTCCCCCCGGCCGTGAATCCACCCTTGTTGTAATAGCGCACCAAATTCGCCGCGTATCCGGCAAACTGCTGAAACGTTGGATCGGTGAACGTGGTCGACCCGTTCACGTACATAAATCCCGGCGCGTACGCCACTTGGAATTCCGGATTGTGATCCGACGACTGCAAAATCGGCTGCACCGTCGCATCCAGCATGGAAAAATCCCACGTGTTCGCCGCCGTCTGCGGAATCGCCTCCGACATCACCTGCATCCGCGTATGGTGCGGGTTCAGCGTGTTCAGATCCGGCTGCGCCGTCGAATAATTCTGGAAGAATCCCGCATTCCACTCCGCCACCTGGAACGAGGTCGACATCGGCTCCATGAACGTCGCGCCATTTCCCAACGCAACCGTCGCCGTGACCCCTGCCGTCAGCATCAGCGGCTGCGTCACCGTATACGTCCCGTCCGTCAGCGAAACTATCAGCGGATAATTCCCTGGCGTCCCACTGGCGTTGGTCAGCGTGATCGATCCGGAATTCCCGCTGCCCGGCGACTGCACCTGCGCCGTCACCCCCGCCGGCAATGCGCCCACACTCGCTGTCAGCGCCGCCGTCGATCCGGTGCGCGTGACCGTCATCGCCACCGAAGACGCAGGTTGCCCCGGAAACGTCGTCACCGCCCCGCTTCCCAGCGTGAACGCAAACTGCGGCCCCGTCGACTTCGTTCCGCCACTGCTCCCGCAGCCCACCACCAGCGGCACCGCCAGCAACATCAACCCGAATTTCGCAATCGCTCTCATGGCAACCCGGAAGCCTACCACCAAACCAATCCATCATCCACAGCTTTCTTCTAGATAGCGATCACCGTGTCACTGATCCCTGACGACTGACTCCCAGGCCTCTGCCCTGCACCCTGCCCCGTACTGTGCAATCATTTCTGCGAAGCCATTTTCCGCGCCATTTGCGCCAGCTTGCAGGAATCTCTCCAATGACCGAACCCAACATTCGCGCGCCGCGCGGCAACACCCGAACCGCTCGCGGCTGGATCCAGGAAGCCGCCAAGCGCATGCTCATGAACAATCTCGACGCGGAAGTCGCCGAGAAGCCCGCCGAACTCATCGTCTACGGAGGCCGCGGCAAAGCCGCCCGCAACTGGCCCGCCTATCACCGCATACTCTCAACCCTCGACCGCCTCGAAAATAATCAGACCCTCCTCATTCAATCCGGCAAACCCGTCGCCGTGCTCGAAACCCAGCCGCTCGCACCCCGCGTCCTCATCGCCAACTCCAACCTCGTCCCCCACTGGGCCAACTGGCAGGAATTCGACCGCCTCGATCAGGCCGGCCTCATGATGTACGGCCAAATGACCGCCGGCTCCTGGATCTACATCGGCACCCAGGGCATTCTGCAGGGCACGTACGAGACCTTTCGCGGAGCCGCCGAGCGCCACTTTAACAACACCCTCGCCGGCACAATCACCGTCACCGCCGGACTCGGCGGCATGGGTGGCGCGCAGCCTCTCGCCGTCAAACTCGCCGGAGGCGTCAGCATCTGCGTGGAGGTCGATGCGCACCGCATCCAGCGCCGCCTCGAAACGCGCTACCTCGACAAAGCCACAGCCTCCCTCGACGAAGCCATCTCCCTGGCCCAGGCCGCGAAAGCCGCCAAACAGGCCGTCTCCATCGGACTCATGGGCAATGCTGCGGAAATCCTGCCCCGCATGGTCGAATTAGGATTCACTCCTGAACTCGTCACCGACCAAACCAGCGCCCACGATCCTTCCTGGGGCTATCTGCCCATCGCGCGGCCCGACGAAGACCTGAACATCCTCCGCGCCAAAAATCCCGAAGCTTACAACAGCCGCGTTCGCACCGCCATCGCGGAACACGTCCGCGCCATCCTCACCATGCAACAGCGCGGGGCCGTCGCGTTCGACTACGGCAACAACCTCCGCACTCAGGCGCAACTCGCCGGCGTTACCGACGCATTCTCCTATCCCGGCTTCGTCCCCGCCTTCATTCGCGACTCTTTTTGCGAAGGCCGCGGACCCTTCCGCTGGGTGGCGCTCTCCGGCGATCCCGCCGACATCGCCGCTACCGACCAGGCGCTCCTTAAATTATTTCCAGAAGATCAGCGACTCCATCAGTGGCTCACCTTCGCCGCCGACCAAATCGCCTTTCAGGGACTGCCCGCGCGCATCTGCTGGCTTGGCTACGGACAGCGCGACCGCGCCGGCCTTCTCTTCAATCAAATGGTGCGCGACGGACGCCTCTCCGCCCCCATCGTGATTGGCCGCGATCATCTCGACGCGGGATCCGTCGCCAGCCCCTACCGCGAAACCGAAGCCATGCTCGACGGATCCGACGCGGTCTCCGACTGGCCCCTGCTCAACTTTGCGACGGGCATTGCCAGCGGCGCCGGCTGGATGAGCTTCCACCATGGCGGCGGCGTCGGCATGGGTTACAGCCAGCACGCCGGACTCGTCGCCGTCGCCGACGGCAGCGACGAAGCGGAAGCGCGTCTACGCCTCTGCCTCCGCAACGATCCCGCCATGGGCGTCATTCGCCACGCAGACGCCGGCTACGACAAGGCCATCTCCGTAGCTCGCGAACGCGGTCTCGATTTACCGAGCCTCCCACCCGAGCCAAAATGAAAGTCGACATCCTCATCACCGGTATCGCACAGCTAGCCACAGCTCAAGGCCCCGGCCCCAAACACGGCGCACAGATGCGTGCCCTCCGCGTCACCGAGCACGCCGCCATCGCCATCGCCGATGGCCTCATCGCCTGGGTCGGACCTGCCTCTTCATGGGCAGGCCAAGCCGCATCCACCGTCGACCTTCAACACCGCGCCGTCGTTCCCGGCCTCATCGATCCCCACACCCACGCCGTGTGGGCCGGCAACCGCCTCGCTGACTTTGAAGCGCGCACTTCAGGCCTGACGTACGAGCAAATCCTCACCGCCGGCGGCGGTATCTGGAGTACCATCCGCGCCACCGCGTCCCAATCTGAATCCGAATTAACCGCCCTCGCAAGGCCGCGCATCGACGCGCTCCTCCGCTCCGGCGCCACCGTCATTGAAGTCAAATCAGGCTACGGATTCGCCCCCGCAGCCGAACTCGCGATGCTGCGCGCCATCCGCGCCCTCGCAGGCAACACGCCCGCGCGCATCATCCCCACGCTCCTCATTCACATTCCGCCGAAAGATGCGAACGAGCGTGAAGAATTTGTCTCAGAAGTTTGCGAGGGTCTCATTCCGCAGGTCGCCCGCGAAAAATTAGCCCAAGCCGTCGACGTCTTCGTCGAAAAGGAAGCCTGGTCCGCCGCCGAAGCCGAGCAAATCCTCACCGCCGCCCGCCATCATGGCCTCGGCATCAAGCTCCACACTGAACAATTCCATCGCGTCGGCGGACTCGAGCTGGGCCTCCGCCTCAACGCGCTCAGCATCGATCATCTCGAAGCCTGCGCGTCCGAGCAGTTCGCCGCCATCGCCTCGAGCCCGACAATCGCCACCATTCTCCCCGGCGTCACGTTGCATCTCGGCCTGCCCGCCGCTCCCGGCCGCGCCCTCATCGACGCCGGAGCGGCCGTCGCCGTCGGCACCGATCTCAACCCCGGCTCCAGCCCGCTCTTCTCCGCGCAAATGGCGCTGGCTCTCGCCATCCGCCTCAACGGTCTCACCGCTCAGGAAGCGCTCATCGCCGGAACCGTCAACGCCGCCGCCGCGCTTGGCCTCACGAACGCCGGCCGCATCGAGCCCGGCCAATCCGCCGACTTTCTCGTCCTCGAAAGCAGCGACTGGCGCGACCTCGTCTTTACACTGGGCGCTAATCCCGTTGGGGAAATCTGGATCAAGGGGGAGAAAGTCGCCGCGTGACCACCCTCTACCGACCCGACCTCCTCTACGCCAACGGCCGCTTCCTCACCGATGCCGCGCTCCTCATAGCCGACAATGGCCGCGTCCACTCCATCACCAAACCCGACGCAACCGCCGACACCATCATCTCGCTCCCCGGCAGGGCTCTGCTCCCCGGTTTCGTCAACGCCCACTCCCACTCCTTCCAGCGGCTCATCCGTGGCAAATCCGAATCCCGCGTCACCAGCGGCAAAGATTTCTGGTCGTGGCGCGGCACCATGTATCACGCCGCCGCCCACCTCACGCCGCAACAGGTATACGACGTCGCCCGCATGGCCTTCCTTGAGATGGCCCTCGCCGGCACCACCACCGTCGGCGAGTTCCACTACCTGCACACCACACCCACCGGCCAGCCCTACGACGACCCCAACATCCTCAGCAAGCAAGTCATCGCCGCTGCGCAATCCATCGGCATTCGCATCGTTCTGCTGCGCACCGCCTACCTGCGCGCCGGTTATCAACTCCCGCCCGACCCCGGTCAAACGCGTTTCTACGAAACCAGCGCCGCCTTCCTCGCCAACATCGAAGCCCTCGCCAAAGAAATCCCGGCAGGCTCGCCCACCGTCACCCTCGGCGTCGCGCCGCACAGCCTCCGCGCCGTGCCCCTCGACGACCTCCGCACCATCGCCGCGTGGGCCCGCAGCCAGCGCCTCCCGCTGCACATGCACATGTCGGAACAGGTCGCCGAAAACGAAGCCTGTCTCCGCGAATATGGCAACACTCCCGTCGCTCTGCTGTGCGACGCCGGATTGCTCGGCCCCGACTGGACCGCGATCCACGCTACCCACACCACCGTTGATGAAATCGGCATGCTCGCGGCGGAAAGCGCCACCATCTGCGCCTGCCCCACCACCGAACGGAATCTCGGTGACGGCATTCTTCGCCGCCGACCGCGTGATGAAAACCGGCGTCCGCGTCGCCCTCGGCTCTGACAGCCAGGCCCAGATCGATCCCCTCGAAGACGCGCGCGAACTCGACTACCATCTCCGCCTTGCCCATCAGCAGCGCGCCATTCTCGATCAAATCGGCAAGCAGTCGCTCGCCACGCGCCTCTTCGATGCCGCCACTGTGAACGGAGCGCGCGCGCTCGCCGTGCCCACCGGCGACCTCGCGCCCAACGCCTGCGCTGATTTCTTTACCATCGACCGCCGCGACCTCTCCATCGCCGGGCACTCCTCCGAGAATCTTCTGCCCCTCATCGTCTTCGGCCTCAATCGCACCGCCATCCGCGATGTCGCCGTCAACGGCACCCTCATCCTCCGCGACGGCCATCACCCGCATCACCAAGAAATCGTCACGCGCTACAACGAAGTCCATGCGAGCGTCTGGAGCACGCGGAGCAAGACCGAATGACATCCGTCGTCGAGCACCTTTCGAATCTCATCCGCATCCCCTCCAACTCCGCCGTCTCCAATCGCCCTCTCGTTGAATATGCCGCGGAGGCGCTTCACGCCGCCGGATGGTCCACGCGCGGCCTGCCCTGGCGCGACCCCGCCAACGTCGAGAAGGTCAACCTCATCGCCGCGCCGCCCGGCCAATCCGTCGCCGATCGCGAAGCCGACCTCGTCTTCATGTGCCATACCGACACCGTTCCTTATGCGCACGATTGGGCCGACGCTCTCAACCCCATCGTCAACGAAGGAAACCTCCACGGCTGCGGCTCCTGCGATGTAAAGGGCTTTTTGGCATGTGTGCTCACCGCGGTCACGGCCAGCGAAACCTTCTCGCCCGGCCTCCGCATCGTTCTCACCGCCGACGAAGAAATCGGCTGCGTCGGCGCATCACACCTGGTCGCGGATCATCTGTTGCACCCCCGCCGCATGATCATTGGCGAACCCACCATGCTGCAGCCCGCGCGCGCCGGCAAAGGCTATTGCCTCGCAGAAATCACCGTCACCGGGCAAGAAGCCCACAGCGCTCACCCCGCGCAGGGCGTCTCCGCCATCTTCCACGCCGCCCGCCTCATTGCTGCTCTTGAGGAGCTATCCGCGAGCCTCGCGCACGAACAAAATCCGTTCTTCCACCCCAACTATACGACGCTCAACATCGGCACCATCCACGGCGGCACTGCCAAGAACATCGTCCCCGGCTCCTGCACCCTCCAGCTTGAATGGCGTCCTATTCCCAATCAATCCGCCAATGCGACTCTCGTATCTGTAACGGAATTAGTTACTCACCTCACGGCCGTCCATCCAGGGTTTCACGCAGAGGTCCGCCCGCTCCGCCAACAGCCCGGTTTTGAAACCGCAGCGGACGCCCCGCTGGTCCGCACCATGGAATCGCTCACGGGAAAAGCAGCCACGTCCATCCCCTTTGGCTCAGAAGCCAGCATCTTCGCGCCCCTCGCCGATGAAATCATCGTCTTCGGACCCGGCGACATGCGCACCGCCCACAGCAGCCGCGAATGTGTCCCGCTCGCTGATTTGGACCAAGCCGTCACCGTTCTCACCACGCTCTTACGCGCAATGTAAACCATCGCAGAAAAGAATGAAGGAAGGAGAACCAGCGCGAAGCGCCGTGGTGAGATTTTGGAGCACCGGGCCGGAATTGAACCGGCGAATACTGGTTTTGCAGACCAGCGCGTTAGCCACTTCGCCACCGGTGCCCTCATCTCCGCCACACGGATCGCGCAGCGGAGATCGTCCTCGTCGAATCTACTTCGGCTGCGTCGTCGTCCGCAGATACGGCTTCACCGTCTTGTAGCCCGGGAAAATCTTGTCTGCCTCTTCGTTCGACACGGCGCCCGTGATGATCACGTCGTCGCCCTGCTTCCAGTTCGCCGGCGTCGCTACCTTGTGCTTCGCCGTCAACTGCATCGAGTCCAGCACGCGCAGCACTTCGTCGAAATTCCGTCCCGTCGTCATTGGATACGACAGTTGCAGCTTAATCCGCTTGTCCGGCCCGATCACGAACACCGTACGAACGGTCGCGTTGTGCGCCGGCGTCCGGCCTTCCGACGTTTCGCCCGCATCGCCCGGCAGCATGTCGTAGAGCTTCGCGATCTTCAGTTCCGGATCGCCAATCATCGGGTAATTCACCTTGTGCCCGGTCACTTCCTGAATGTCCGGCTCCCATTTGTGGTGGCTCGTCACCGGATCTACGCTCAGCCCGATCACCTTCGCCCCGCGCTTCGCAAATTCCTTCTCGAGGCCGGCCACCGCTCCCAGTTCTGTCGTGCACACCGGCGTAAAGTCCTTCGGGTGCGAGAACAGCACTGCCCATCCATCGCCAATCCACTCGTGAAAATGAATCGTGCCCTGCGTCGTTTCCGCCGTGAAATCAGGCGCAATATCGTTGATGCGGAGACTCATGATTCAACCTTCCTCTTTGAGATTTCTGTCCTGGGGACAAAAGAAAACCACCCGGCTTTTAACAGCGGGTGGGGTGCGCCGTTCCTGGGGTCTTCAGCTTCCTCAGGCACACACCCGCATCGTACGACAGCAACAGCAGCATAGACACATGCGGGTTTGAGTGAAGCTAACCATCCCCTTCAGCCTAGAGCCTGCAACTTCCGACTGTCAAACAATCGGCGCCTTTGCTACGAGCAACAGGGTGTCCTTCTACACCCTCCCCCTACACGCTATCCCCTAGTATTTCGCAAACTTCCGATCAAACTTCGCCCGCGGCCGCGCATCTACAAACGTCGCCACATCCATCGCCTCCTGCGCCGTCAGCGTTCCCGGCTTGTCCGCCGGCATGTTGCGCAGCAGAAACGCGGCCAGCTCCGCAGCATGGTCAATCCCCGCGCCGTCATTCCACGACCCTGGACCCCACAACGGCGCCAGCATCGGCGGATTCGTCACGCCATTCACCCCATGGCACCCCGCGCACTTCTTCGCGTAGAGGTTCTTCCCGCGAACCGCATCCCCCTTCACGTCCGCAATCGCCCCATACCCGCGCCCATTCGTCGCCTGCGCCTTGAACTCATCGCGCGAGAGCCAGTTGATGTACGCCACCAGCGCCCTCGCCACATCGCTGTCCGCAGGCGGAGGCAGCCCGTTCTCGCTGCGCACAAAGCATTCCTGTAGCCGCACCTCGAGCGTAATCACATGCCCCGCGCGCCCGCTGAATGACGGATAATCCCGCGCCACACCGTACATTGGCGCCGCATACGCCTGCGTCCCGCTCTTCAAATGGCAATCGCTGCACGCCAGCTCGTTCCCCACATAGGAACGCGCATATTGCGGCGTGTGGTCGAAGATCACCTTTCCCTGAAAAATCAGTGCCCCCGCCGCACCTGGGGGAATCGCGTTCGGATCGCCCTCCTTCGCAACCAGCGCCACCCGCGGCGCGCGCGAGCATCCGCAAGCCAGCACCAACGCCACCCAACACACGCATCCCAACCCGCGCCTTAATTTTCCCAGTCCTGTCATCTCTTTCAAAAACAATACCCTAACCCATCTGCAATCTCGCCCAGCTATTTTCGCCAACAGAATCCTTTACTCTAAAAACATGGCGATTCCCCTGGCCGATTCCCCCATCGTTTTGCATCCGCGCGGCATTCTCTTTGATATGGACGGCGTCCTCATCAGCTCCATCGGCTCCGTCGAGCGCAGTTGGGAAAAATGGGCCGTCGCGCGTGGCATCGATCCCGCACTCGCCATCCGCACCGCACACGGCCGCCGCGCCATCGAAACCGTTCGGCTGCTCCGTCCCGACCTCGACGACCAGGCCGAGCTGGACTGGCTGGAAGAAATGGAGATCACCGACAATGTCGGCCTCACCATGCTCTCCGGCGTCCGCCCCATCGTCGATGCTCTCCCGGAAAAATACTGGACAGTCGTCACCTCTGCCACCGAGCGCCTCGCGCGCAGCCGCATGGCGCACGGCGGCATTCCCGTTCCCGCCCGCATCATCTCCGCTGACATGGTCACCAACGGCAAGCCCCACCCCGAGCCCTATTTAGAAGGGGCAAAACTCCTCGGCCTCACGCCCGCCGACTGCCTCGTCATCGAAGATTCCGCTTCTGGCGCCACCGCCGGCCACGCCGCTGGCTGCCAGGTCCTCGCCACCCTCTTCTCGCACACCCTGGCCAGCCTCGCCGACGCTGACTGGATCGTCCCTTCCCTCGAAGACGTTCACGTGCAACTCGTCAACGACGGACTTGAAGTTCGCTTCGCGCCCGTCGCTCGCGAAGTCGCGGGTGCAACCCACCTATAATCGCGAAGAAGAATTCACAATCATGCGAGTTGAATACGCCCACCAGCGCAAGATGCGCACCCGCAACACTCCGCGCTACCGCGCCGCCCACTGGCCCATCTGGATTTGGGTATTCTTTCTCGCACCTGGGCCCCTCACCTTCGACCTTTTCGCCCATGGCGGCAGTCCGCGCAACTGGATCTGGCTCGCAGTCGTGCTGGCCGGCACCGGCATCGCCCTCCTCTGCGGCCAGCTCCCCGGCGCAGAGCCCGCGCCCTACATCCTCCGCTTCACGGAGGATCGCCCCAACCCCCTCTACCGCCGCATCTGCTACACCTTCGCCTGGAACGCCCTGCTCAACTTTGCCGCGCTCAACCTCGCCGGTCTCGCCTGGGCTGTCTGGTCCGGCCAGTGGCGAATGATGCAGATCTACCAGCACGGCTACACCCCCGTGCTCGTCGTCGTCCTCCTCCTCGGCCTCTTCGGTCTGCTGCCCCGCGTCCGCCGCTCCACCCAGGGCGAAGGCATGCGAGCGCCGCTACTTCTACGGAGCCGTCTGGTCCATCACCACCGCCCAAACCATCGCTCCTCATCCTCTGGAAAGCCCTGCCAAAAAACCACACTTCCGACATCGTGAAGCTGGCAATCTACACCGCCGTCCTCATCGTCATGGCCTCGTTAGCCGCCAACGGCACCCTCCCCCGCACTCGGCCTATCCTGCCCGGCGAATTAATGGTCGCGGATTAGCTCGGGGCCGGCGCGAAGCGCTCCTGCACCCTGCACTGCTACACCCTATCCCCTACTCCCTACTCCCTCGTTTACAAACTCCTTACTTCTCCCTTGCGCGACCCTTGCACCCCCTCCCGTCCAATGAACTCTAGAGGATTTGCAATGGACCTGCACCCCGACCAACTAGCCCTTGATGCCCTCGCCCTCGTTGTCACCTTCGGCATCGGATTCCTGCTCTGGACCCTCACCCACCTCTTCCGCGAAACTCACCCCACCCACAACGGACACCTCTTCAAGTCCAGGCACAGCCGCCGCTAAATGAAAGCCGCAGGGTGCTCCTGCGCCCCGGCTCCGAGCCACTAGCTCCCATCTCCCACCCGTTCTTCTCCCACAAATTCTTTTCTCTCGGGCCGGACTGTGAATGTACGATGAATCATTCCATTCAGGCTTCCCCTGGAAACCAGCCCGGCATCCGCGCTCATGCCTCGCCACAGCTTCAGGTTTGCAGCAGAAACGCAGCATCGAGACCCCTATTTCCAAGAGGTACCCGAAGATGCCCGATGCCGCCAACGCAGCTTTCCTGCGTTCCCGGTCGTTCTGGAGCAGAAGCGCGCGAGCGCTCCAGCTCCTCACCGTTTTTCTTCTTGCCGGCTTCGCATCCGCTCACGCGCAATCCACCTTTGGCTCCATCCTCGGCACCGTCACGGATTCCACCGGTGCCGTCGTCTCGGGCGCGTCCGTCACGCTGACCAACGCTGGCACTGCCGCTGTACGCACCACAGCAAGCGATGCGGCCGGCGGCTACAGCTTCGTCAACGTGGACGCCGGCAACTACGTCGTCACCATTGCCGGCAACGGTTTTGAAAAAGCCACGTTCTCCAGCCTTAATCTGCAGGCCCGCGAAACCAAGCGCGTCGACGCATCGCTGAAGGCAGGCTCGGCCGCGGAAACTGTCGTCGTGCAGGCCACGTCCGCCGGCGTCATCACCACAGACGTCTCCAGCCTCTCCGTGACAAAAACCGGCGCCGAGCTCAACAATCTCCCCGTCGCCATCTACTCGCGCTCCAGCGGATCCACCAGCCCCATCTCCACGCTCACCACTGAACCCGGCGTGCAGACCGACGACAGCGGCGACCTCGCCGTCGAAGGCACCACCCCCGCTCTCCTGTCCTTCACCATCGACGGTATCAGCAGCGTCAACGTGGAAAACAGCGGTCCCATCAACGAGCTGTTCCCCTCCTTCAACTCCATCTCTGAAATTCGCGTGAGCGAAACCAACAACAATGCCGAATTCAGCGGCGTCGCCGACGTCACCACCACTTCTATGAGCGGCACCAACACCTTTCACGGCGGCGTGTTTGAGAATCACGAAAACGCCGCGCTCGACGCAGGCAATCCCTTCGCCACCAGCAAGCCCAAGCTCATCATGAACGACTTCGGCGGATTTCTCGGCGGCCCG
>CAWFNL010000028.1:0-22122 GCA_963817165.1 uncultured Acidobacteriaceae bacterium
TTTTTGTCGTCTGTTCGACTCGACGTATTGCTGGTCTACACGGATGAGGGGTTTGTGTTTGGGGCCGACGGGCGAAGTCTTGATCCCAGCGGCGAAGTGACGCGGGACGACGTGCAGAAGATTTTCGGCTGCCAGTCAGCGAATATCAGGGCGCTATTTGGATGGTCTGGATTCCCGATATTGACTACCCACAAAGGGGATTTCGATTTTCGGCTGAATACCCTTCAGGTTGCCGGAAATGTCGAAGATCAAGAATTCTCCGACCTCTTCGATTATGCGAAGCACATCGCAGAGGCCCTATACGCAACGCTCGTACTCTGCACAAAGAAGCGACCGCTCGCATTATCGCCAGACTGCAAGGAACTCGCACGCATGGCGATGGTCGGCTATGTAGACGGCAAACCCCAGTGCGTGCAGATGGCATTCCCGGTGAATAAAGGCGTACTCGACTTGCCGTGTCGTAACGAGGCGCACGACCCCCCAGCACCCATACTTCATGTAAGTGGCTGTCGGAGCGGTGAAAAGGTGTTTGAGTCGATGGTTAAGGCCAAGAAAATGCAGCCATGCCAAACAACGGCACAGGGGCTTTCATTGGTCGAGCGATACATCCAGCTTTGCGCCGATGAGCCGACCACAGGAATAAACACAATCGGCGGACACATCCACATCGCAGCTCTGACGCCAATCGACTCGAAATGGCTGATTGCGCCGAAGCCTTAGCGCGATACATCGCGCTCATCCATCTCTCTGCGCCTGTGCTCCAGATCGCGCCGCTCTTCCTCGTTAGACTTGCCGACGTCCCCAGTTTCCAAATAGCCCCCAAGGCGCAGCCGCCCCGAAAGACAGAACCGCGAGGATGACCGCGTGCGAGTAGGGCATGGCGCGTATCAGTTACCCGTTCGCCACAGACGATGTCAGAGGATTCTCGATCGGGTCACAAGCCTGGTAGACAGGGCGCCGCCCGTCCCCCACGCGGAATTCCTGCGCGCACGCAAGCCGAAGACAAACGCCAGTCCAAAGCGAAACCCGTCTCGCCTCTGGCCCGAACGCAAGAAGCGGCGAGCGCGTCATGAACGGCGCACGATACCGAAATCTCGTCCAGCGTGCGGAAACCTATCGCAATACGTCCGATGATGAGCGAATACGCTCTCTGCTGCGTGTGCGGTTCTCTGACGGAGAGTCGCGGGACACTGCTCCGTGTAGAACTATCCGACGCGGCTTGCCGATGAGGCAGGTAGCGGCGCAGATCAACGCTGAACCGTGATCGGCCGAGCAACAGCAGGTCGCGGACTGGAGGCGAAGCGCACGCGGCTCGTGCGTTAGCTTCTGATAACGCCCACATCCGCGATTTTCCTGGCCATCTCCGCGCTGGCGGTATCTCTCGCCGATCTTCTAGGGCAGAATTCTCAGACCGGTCGGCAGGTTAGGCGCGGTGTATTGGGTGCTGGCGGTATCCCTGCGGAGTTTCTGCGGCGGAGGTCAAACGCCAGTCCGTGATCCGTGCCCGAGTGAAGACGGCGCGATCCTGGTTATCTTCGCTCATCTCCAGCCGCTACAGTGGCTGCCATTAGCGCAGGGAAACTCCCGCGTCGTCCTGTAACGCAGGGCGTGGGGGTTCGGCTGTCACAGATCGGCACGCTCAAGGCGAAGATGGATGGATCTTGCGGGGCGCGTGCGCGGGCTGCGGATGCGCAAGTAGCGATTCAAAGCGACTGGGCGCACGCTACGAATCGTGGGCGTTGATGGCATGCCCGCGAGATCGCTCGTGATTCGGCGGGAAGATCGCGAAGTCCCTCGCCGTCCAGAACGATGTAGACCTATACCGGGAGAGGCCATGGCCGCAGGGTTACGCGCTGCGGAAGTAAGCCGCCGCTAAATGGACTGTAGTGCGCAACGCTGAAGCGGGAACACTTCGACGGCGGGCGATCTGTGCGAGACTTTTGAGAGAGCGCGAGGATGTGGCGAGAGAAACTGGCCACGCATTGAACGGCAGCTTAAAAGCGCTGGACTTGCCGCGATCTGACTTAAAACGGCTCAGTAGCTCTGCCGCCTTCGCCGCATCCCGGCCAGTCTTCCCGGTCAACTCCGCATACGTCAAACGCTTGCCGACGATTTGTGACACGGCCAGCGCGAAACGGTCTGCATCGTTGATGGGGTTTCCGCGTGTGGCGCGATTGTTGTACCGGAAGACTTGCTCTCCGATGTAGCGGTCCAGGTGGAAGGGTTCGACGGCGATGTACGTTCCCTTGAGGCCGCGTTTCAGAAGACTCCAGAAATTCTCAATCCCTTGCGTGTGGACCTGGCCGCGCACATACTCGTTGACGTGGTTTACCGTGGCGTGGATGTAGTCTTGCGCGGTGAGCGTGTCGTACGACGGATAGCCGTCGGTGTAGACCGTGGAACCTTTTTCGATCTGGCTCAGAATCTCTTCCTGCAAAGTCTCGCGCTTCACGTTCGGCACCACACGAGCGCGTACCTGGCGCGATTCCCGATCCAGCATCCCCATGACGACGGCTTTGGGTTTGCGTCCATACGCGGATTCCTGTTTGGCGCGGCGGTCCTTGTGCATGGCCGTCGGCTTGGGTGCGATGAAAGTTTCGTCCACTTCCGTTGGCCCGTTACCGCCCATCTTCGTTTCCGGCCGCTCGCCCAGAGCCAGGCGGATGCGGTGGAGCATGAACCACGCCGATTTTTGCGTGACGCCCAGGGAGCGGTGAATCTCCCAAGGAGGACACGCCGTTTTTGCAGTTTGACGCCATCCACATCGCGGTCAGCCATTTGTCGAGTCCGATAGCTGAGTCCTCGAAGATCGTCCCCACCTTGATGGAGAACTGCGCTTTCGGATGCCGCGTCCTGCACTGCCACACGCGCCGCGCCGGGACGCAGGACACGTCTCTGCGTCCACAGGTGGGACAAACCACTCCATCGGGCCAGCGACGCGCCACAAGGAAGCGTACGCAGTTGTCGGGGTCCGAGAAGAACAGGATGGCTTGCTGAAGGGTGAGTGGATCGTCGTGCATGAGGAAACCATAGACCGGATGCGTTGATGAGTCAAGGATATTCTTGCCGCCGCATGCATTTGAAAACAAAGTGCTTGCCGACAAGCACTTTGGAATCAGATGCTTAGCTCGCCGCCTCGGGGGGGATGAATTGAATGGAATCAAACACTTAGCCAATTTACCCCTATACCCCCCACGGGGGACTGCCGCGCACCAGACTGCCTTGAGGGCCGCTTTCCTGGCCGGCTTCGACGGCGTCGAACCGCTGCGTGAATGCCGCCATGTGAGCAATTGTGACCAGTTTTGGCGTAACTTGGCGCTTAGACTTGATACTCCGGCTCTGCTCACCCCTCTGCTTCCCCCAGAAGCGCGCCAGCAGAAGCCGCACAGGGGAGTCACGGTGGATTCAAGCTTCAAAACGCAGGCTGCGAAGCCGGGTTCCGTCAACGGCTCCACTGCGTCCGCGCATCCGGTGGAACGCTTTGCCACGGGCATTACCGGGCTCGACGACATTTTGGGCGGAGGCCTGGCGCGCAATCATGTGTATCTGATCGAGGGCGATCCGGGCACGGGCAAGACCACCATCGCGATGCAGTTTTTGATGGAGGGCGCGCGGCGCGGGCAGAGGGGCCTTTACGTCACGCTGTCCGAATCGAAGCATGAGTTGCTGGAGATTGCCGAATCGCACGGGTGGTCGCTGGACGGCGTGGAGCTGTTTGAGCTGGTTGGGGATGAAAACCAGTTGCTGCCGGATTCGCAAAACACCGTCTTCAATATGTCGGAAGTGGAGATGGCGGATACGACGAAGGCGGTGCTGGCGGAAGTGGACCGGCTGCATCCGGAGCGGGTGGTTTTCGATTCGCTTTCGGAGCTGCGGCTGCTGGCGCGGGATTCGCTGCGCTACCGCCGGCAGATTCTGGGGCTGAAGCAGTATTTCTCCGGACGGAAATGCACGGTGCTGCTGCTGGACGACCGGACGGCGGAAAACCACGATCAGCAGGTGCAGAGCATCGCGCACGGCGTGATTCTGCTGGAGAGCGCGGAGCGGGAATACGGCATTAAGCGGCGGCGGCTGGAAGTGAAGAAGCTGCGCGGGTCACGCTTTCGCGAAGGATTTCACGACTACTGCATCAAGCGGGGCGGCGTGGAGGTTTATCCGCGGCTGATCGCTTCAGAACATGCGCTGACGCTGGAGCCGGCGCAAATGCAGAGCGGGATTCCCGCGCTGGACACGCTGCTGGGCGGCGGCATTGAGAGCGGAACGAGCACGCTGCTGCTGGGGCCAGCAGGATGCGGCAAATCCACCATCGCCATTCGCTATGCGGTCTCGGCGGTGGAACGCGGGGGCAGCGCGGCGCTGTTCTCGTTTGACGAAACGCTGGCCACGCTGATCATTCGCGGCAAGGGGCTGGGCATGGACATTCAAAAGCATGTCAACTCCGGCGATCTGATCCTGCGCCAGGTGGACGCCGCGGAAATGTCGCCGGGGCAATTCTCGCACGAGATTCGGCGGCTGGTGGAGGTTCAAAAGATCAAGCTGCTGGTGATCGACAGCCTGAACGGCTTTATGAACGCGATGCCGGGCGAACATTTTCTGGCGCTGCAGCTGCATGAGCTGCTGGCCTATCTGGGACAAAAGGGCGTGGCCACGCTGATGACGGTGGCGCAGATGGGCTTTGTGGGCAGCAACATGAACGCGCCGATCGACGTGAGCTATCTGGCGGACACGGTGCTGCTGTTCCGCTACTTTGAGGCGGCGGGCGAAGTGCGGCAGGCGCTTTCGGTGATCAAGAAGCGGAGCGGCGAACACGAGCGGACGATTCGCGAACTGTTGATGAAGGACGGCAAGATCTCAGTGGGCAGCGTGCTGACGGATTTCGACGGCGTGCTGACGGGCGCACCCACGTGGCGCGGCCGGCAGGAAAGCCTGCAGGAGCGGAGCCCGTTTGACCTGCCGCGTGTCACGCCATGATGAAGCGCGTTCTAGTCGTGTCACCCGTGGGCCAGGACGGAACGCTGATCTCGAATCTTCTGAACGAGAATGGGATTCAGAGCGTGCTGTTGGCCAGTTCGGTGGCCGCGCGCATGGAAATGCTGGCCGGCGCAGGGGCTGTGATTCTGGCGGAAGAGGCGCTGAACCCGGAGGAAATTGCGGCATGGGCAGCGGAGATTGCGGAGCAGCCATCGTGGTCGGATCTGCCGGTGATCGTTCTCACGGTGCATGGCGCGGTGGATCGCGAGAACCAGCAAAGGCTCGTGAAGATGCAGGCGCTGGGAAACCTGGTGTTGCTGGAACGGCCGGTACGGCCACAGACGTTCCTGACCGCGGTGCTGGCCGCATTGCGGGCGCGGCAACGGCAAGGCCAGATGCGCGATTATCTGGAGGAACTGCGCAAGACGCAGGACGCGCTGCGGAAATCAGAAAAGCTGGCGGTGACGGGACGGCTGGCGGCGAGCATTTCGCATGAGATCAATAATCCGCTGGCGTCGGTAACGAATTTGCTTTATCTGATTGGCGGCTCGGGGTCGCTGGAGGAGTCGCATAAGTATTCTGAAATTGCGGCGCGGGAGCTGGCGCGGGTTTCAGAGATTGTGACGCAGACGCTGCGGTTTTACCGGGAATCCACGAAGCCGCGCGCGGTGCAGGTGACGCAGATTGTGAACTCGGCGCTGGTTTTGTATCAGGCGCGGCTGACGTCGGCGTCGATTTTAGTGGAGAGAGAATTCAGCGACTGCCTGCCGATTGTTGCCGTGGAGGGCGAGTTGCGGCAGCTGATTCTGAATCTGATTGCGAACGCGGCGGATGCGATTGGGATTGGCGGAACGCTGAGGATTCGCGTGGCGGATGCGCGGCAGTTTGCGAACGGCAAGCGGCCGGGGATTCGGCTGACGATTGCGGATTCCGGTACGGGCATCGAGGCAGAGGTGCGGAAGACGCTGTTTGAGCCGTTTGTGACGACGAAGCCAGAGACCGGAACTGGGCTTGGGCTGTGGGTGAGTTCGGAGATTGTCCGCAAACATCAGGGTACGATTCAGGTGAAGTCGCGGGCGCAGGGACCGTATAGCGGGACGGTGTTTTCCGTCTTTTTGCCGGCCAGCCCGAATGCGAGAACGCTGCGGAATCCGGAGCGCGAGAAAGAACAACCGACATACAATCAGGCTGTCCAAAGCGAGCAAAGCAGCGCAGATTTTGCTCTTTCCGTGGAGAGGCACCTGGGGTTGCAATAGACGCGAAGCAGCCTGGTATGGCGCACGCGCAGGGAGAGTTCCATGATGAAGTTAGACGGCACACAATTCGATGCGGCGGACTTCCTGGCCAGCGCCGGGCTGGGACGAAAGATCGTCGACGTGAAGCGGAAAGAGTCGTTCTTCGTGCAGGGGGATACGGCGGACTCCGTTTTCTATCTGCAAAAAGGCAGTGCGCGCATCACCGTGGTGTCGCAGGCGGGCAAAGAAGCGACGATCACGCTGCTCAATGCCGGGGAATTTCTGGGCGAAGAATCGCTGGCCAGCGTGGGCGGACTGCGCATGTCATCGGCTACGGCGATCACACAATGTTCGGCTCTGAAGATTGATCGGGACGAGATGATCCGCGTCATTCACGACGAGCATATTTTCTCTGATTTGTTTCTGAAGTTTTTGCTGGCGCGGAGCATGCGCACGCAGGCCGATCTGATCGATCAGCTGTTCAACTCCAGCGAGCGGCGGCTGGCGAGGATCTTGCTGCTGATGGCTGAGTTTGGCAAGCAGCGCGAACCGGAAACGCTGATCCCGAAAATCTCGCAGGAAACGCTGGCGGAAATGATTGGGACGACGCGGTCGCGGGTCAGCTTCTTTATGAACCGGTTCCGCAAGCTGGGATTCATCGAATACAACGGGCGCATTCGGGTTCATCCATCGCTGCTGAACGTGGTTCTGCACGATATTTCATCTGCCAAGGGCAATCACAAAACTCGTGCTGCAAAAGAATCAAACGGCTCCACGGCGCCGATCCCGCGACAAAATCCTGTGAAAGCGGCAAAGGAAAAGGCTCACTAAGGAAAGAGCCCCATCGCAAAGGCGATGGGGCTCTTTTCTGGGTGAGCGTCTGTTCGAACTGCCTGGGTGATCCGGTTACTCGCCGGAGATGATGGTGGTTGGCAGATATTCGTGTTTCTTGCCGGGATTGTCGAGGCGGGAGGTGATTTTGCTGCCGAACTGGACGGACTGGAGAGCGTGGGTGTCGCCATTCCTGTCGAAGGTTAGAACGACGCGCTGATCGTCCGGCCGCGGATTGCCGGGAGAGGTGACCCAGACGAAGGAACGAGCAACGTCGTTGCTGGAGAGGATGACGGCGTCAGCGAAAGCGCCGCGCTCGACGGTATAGGTTCCGGCCGGACAGGTTTTGCCGGCGACGGTGAAGCTGAAGGGGACGTTGAGCTGAGTGGCCGCGGACGCGGTGGTGGCAGCGAAAGCTGCGGCTGCCGCGAAGACCGACGCGTGAACGAGATTGCGGATTGGGGAAAGCATGGTGTCCTCCGTATGAAGAACACCGTAGTGGAGCGCGGAGAGGAAAGTCGTTAAGGTTCCGTCCAGAAAACGTCAAGGTTTTCGGGGTGTATCAAACGATGCGCAGGAGCACTTCCGCCTGATAGTCGTAGGAATTGACGCCGGAGCCGTTGTAACGCCGGACGGCATAGGGCCAGTCGCAGTGAATATTGGCGCGGACCGGGACATTCTGATAGCTGCCTGGGTGGTATTGCGTGGCGGCGTAGGAATCCGGGCTGCCCGCAAAGAGGGGCGTGACGCCGGCGGTGATGTTCGTCAGCGTGGCGGCAGTGAGGCAACTGGCGCAAGCAGCCATGTACCGGGAATCGCTCGCGGGAAACTGACACGGGCGCAACGCGCCGGTTCCATACTCCGCAATGCGATCATCGGCGACGACCGCCGGCGTGGCACCGTTTAGGAAGTGGTTGAACTTGTCGGCTAAAGCGGACACGGCCTGGCCCACATTCTGCACCGGATTCGTAATCACGCCAGCCATTTCCGCGGCTGTGGGAGGGTGATGGAAGAGCGTGAATTGGCCGATGCCGTATCCGCGCGAAGTGATGGCGGCGGAACTGGCAGGGTTATTCCGATCGAGACCGACGGTTACGAAGCTGTCGCCGCCAGCGGCCGGAGGCACCTGAAAGTGCCGGCAATTGCTTTCCTGCTGGAGGATTGCCAGGAGGAAAGGAACGGGGACAGGGAGCGGAGCGAGTCCCTGAATGGCGATGATCGCAGATTGGTTATCCACGAGGGGATTGGATGAAAACGGAAGTTTGGGAAACGCAGGATCGGCAAGCATGGCCGCGATGCAGGCTGCCAATCCCTGATCCAGGATCCCGGTGATCGAAGTTACGTTCCCGTTGTTGTAGCTTTGAACCGCAACGGGTGCGTTGCCATCGCCCGACGAGCTGGAGCCAGCGTTATTGATGAGATCGAATTGCAGCGCCTGGATGGATCGCTGAGTTCCTGGTCCAAAGATTCCGTCGAAAGGACCGGTGGCGTAGCCGAGGCTGCGCAGATCGCGCTGCAGGCTTTGCACCTGCGATGAGAAAGCCGGACTGGGAGAGAGGGTAAGGCCAGGCACCTGATAAGTGAGTGTGCTCATCGGCATTGCCTTTCTGCATCACCTTTTTTAATTGGAAGACGGTCGGGTGACTATCTTGCTCTCATTGGAGTGGATTCGCAAGAACCTTTCCGTTCGGGAGGACTTTCACCAGCGACCTGCCGAGACGTCCTGTTAGCTGGCGCGCGAACGGGCGGCGCCGGAGGCAAGATCGGAGATCTGCGCGAGCTCGTGATGGATTTCGGCAGCGAGGCGGTCACGTTGCAGCGGGCTCAGGTTATCGGCGAGGCGCAGGGCGTGCTGCAGCAATTCGATGGATTCGGCGTGAGCGTGGCGCAGGAGCGCGTGCTGCGCGGCGCGGCGCAGAGCAGCGGCGGCGCTGAGCCAGTCGCTGCCGGCTTCGCAGTGGAGAGCCATTTCGCGCGCGACGGTAGCTTCGCGTCCCGCGAACAATTCGCCGAGGCGGCGCGCGATGCGGATGTGCCGAGGTCCGCGGCGCGACGGAGTCTGGCGCTGATAGAGGACGTGGCGATAGAGTCCGTGGACGAAGACGTAGAAATCGGAGCGCGATCCGTCGGGGAGTTCGTCCTCGCCGGCGCGGCGGACGAAATAGAGGCGGCGGGAGAGAGCTTCGAAGGCTTCTTCAGTGGCCGGTGTTTCCTGTTCGAGAGCGGCGGCGACGGCCCATGCGGGAAAGGCGACACCCATGAGGCTGCCTGCTTCCAGCATGCGCTGCTCCTGCGGCGTGAGGCGCTCGATTTCAAACTCGATCATTTGCGCGAGGCCGTCGGGGACGCCGGCTTCGACGTCGGCGAAGGGACCGGCAGCTCTCCAGGCCGTCGCGTTTTCGCGCACCAGGAAGCGCTGGGCGATGAGGTGCTCGAGAGTCGCGATGGCGAAGAGCGGATTGCCTTCAGAGTGCTGATGCACGAAGGCGGCGAGACCGGACGGCAGATCGGATTGTTGCAGCTTGCGGCTCAGCAATTCTTTGACGGCTGCCTTGTTGAGGAGCGGAAGCGGCATCTCCGTCGAGAGGCGGCGCATGAGCAGATCCTGGCAGAGGCCTTTGAGGGGCGGTTCGGCCATGCCCTCGAGGGAGCCGCAGGTGAAGAGCAGCAGCAGCGGAGCGGCAGCGCGGCGGCGGGCGAGCGCAGAGATGAGATCCAGCGTGGATTGATCGGCCCAGTGCAGGTCTTCGAGGATGAAGATGAGCGGTTTGGCCTGGGCTAACTCTTCGAGCGCGGCGCAGAGATCGCCGGGCATGCGCTGTGGAGCGGGTACGAGGTCAGGGGTTGGCACGAGGTCAGAAGAGGGATCGCCGTCGCGACCGAGCGACGCGAGCCAGGCGGGCGCGCGGCGGGCGAGGATGCGGCAGGCGAGTTCGCCATCGGAAGAGGCGCAAAGCTGGCTGAGGGCTTCGGTGACGGGGTAATACTCTTCTTTGGCGGCGAAGCCTTCGACGCACTGGCCGCGGGCGACGATGAATGTTTCATGCGAGACGAGGTTGCGGCAGAATTCGTCGACGAGCGCGGTTTTGCCGATGCCTGCTTCTCCAGTGATGAGCAGGACGCGACGATTGCCGGCGGCGAGCGATTGCAGTTCTGTGCGGAGATGGTGGAGCTCTTCGTCGCGACCGATGAGCAGAGTTGGCGGCGGCTCGGGAGCGGGCGTTGGGGGGCGCGTGCTGGGAAGCGCATCAGCGACCGGGGCGATGAAGCAGTAGCCGCGCTTGGGAAGCGTCTGGATGAAACGGGGCTGGGTGGAATCGTCGCCAAGAACTTTGCGCAGATCGAGTATGTAGGTGCGGAGAATTTGAGGCTGGACAAAGGTGTTGGGCCAGAGAGCGTCGAGGAGCTCGTCGTGGGTGATGAGGCGGCCGGGATTCTCGACGAGATAGCGAAGCACGGCGAATGGCTTGGGCGGCAAGGCGATGGAGGTGTCGCCGCGCCAGAGGCATTCATTCACTATGTCGAGCCGGAACGAGGCGAACTGCTTCATCGGGCCGGCTCCTGCCCGGCAAACAACCAGCGAGAGGAGAGAAGCACGCGCACCTCCAGAGTTTAATGGGCCGGCTTGTGGAACATCTTCAAGGGAATGTTGCGGGTTGATGGAAAGATGCGAGCCATGGGGGCGCACGAGTGTCCGGTCGTGGACACTGCATGTCCACGCGTGGAATTTTTCTGATGGGTCGACGGTGTCTGCATGCGTAACTACGTGTATGCAAGAGACGGCGTTCGCTGTGAGTCGGTGAGCATAGCGGATTGCTGAATACAATCAATTCCGCGGCCGCTGCAACGTTATGCCGCCTCATCTCAAATTTTCTTAGCGCGCAGTCGGCAACGGGAATTTTCAGCATAAGGGGAGGCGGGGTCCCGGCGAAAGTTGCGGGTTGCCGGTGATACTTCCGCAACGTTGTTGCGTCTAATTGCCTTCGAGTGCTGTTGCAGAGCGACCCTTGTTTACGCGATAGAATCGTTTAGCTGGTCCAAGAGGCCGAAGATGCACGACTCCCGTCTCGCAGCTCTGTTGCTTCCTTTACTTGCGTGGGGCACGCTTTGCGCTGCACAGCAAACTCCATTCAATGCAGCATCCAATGCCGCCGACGATCATCCTTTCGAATGCCTGATTTCGTATGATGGCCCCGCGGACCAGTTCGATTGCGGTCTCGACCAACTGAACAATTCATACGTCTTTGTAGGAACCATCAGCGCGGTGAGTTCCACTCCTGAGAAAGAGAAGTACGTAGAGATCGCGCCTAACGAGGTTTTTCTTGGCGATCCGGGCCGCTCGATTACTTCTCTGACCTCGCAGGGGTCCTGCTTCGAGCATCTTGAACCCGGCCAGCAATGGCTCTTTTATTTGCGCAACATCGATGGAAAGATCGTTCTGGATTACAACATGCAGGAAAGCGCACCCGTCAGCGAATCAGGTCCACAACTGGAGACGTTGCGCCGGCTAAAGGGAATGGTCGGTACGGGGCTTCTGCGCGGCACAGTCTCGCGCGAGCTTTTCACCTCCGTACCTGATGATGGCGATGGAAATATGAATGACGGCGCCAATGCAGTTTCGGGCGCTCGCATCACCGTTGTGCGGCAGTCCGATCAAGCCACCTTCAACACCGTCACAGGCAACGACGGCTCCTACGAATTCAAACTCCCCGTGGGCAAATACGAAATTAACGTAGATAGGATTGGGAGTTTTCATCCGGCAGGTATGTTTGCGGATATCAAAGAGCGGGAATGCCGGACAGTGATCCTACATAACTCATCGGAGGCGCGCGTCTCCGGCCATGT
Organism: uncultured Acidobacteriaceae bacterium; assembly: GCA_963817165.1. Classification (GTDB taxonomy): domain Bacteria; phylum Acidobacteriota; class Terriglobia; order Terriglobales; family Acidobacteriaceae; genus Palsa-343. The sequence goes on from CAWFNL010000028.1 coordinate 11,883, forward strand.
GCGCTGGCCCGATGGCAAGCCTGCCGTCAAGGCCGGCGTCCTCTTGATTGAATCCGACGGCTCCACCGTCAATTCTCAAACGACCAACGACGAGGGTGGCTTCGATTTCAGCCAGTGGAAGCCGGGCAGCTATGTTGTTGGCGCGCGGCAACCGGGGGCGCCGGAACTCAAGGTCGGCGCCTGCGGTGGTGCGGGCTGCGCGGACAATCTGCCTGCGGACCTCTACTATTTTGGAAATACCGCGTTGCGCGATGCGGCGCTGGTGATCAAACTGGGCGTCGACGAAACGCGCGACGATGTGGAGATTGTCCTTCCGGCAACCGAGCCGAACATCAAGCCGTAGTCGGTTTTCAATGCCGGGCATGCAGCTGGACAAACGGCGACCTCGGCAGCACGCAGAGTATGCGACTACATCGATTTCTCCCTCGGAAGCTGAGTTGCTTGTGGTCGGCGCACCAACAAAAGCAAACGCCTTGCGATTCGGCTTTAGCAGGATCGCGTGCGGCAGAGCAACGATCCAGCTGATCGCCGATGACGGGTCGCTGTGTCCTGGCTCCTGATTACTGACTTCTGGTTTATTTTTTGTTGGGCTGGAACAGCTCGAGGCGGACGTGCCACTCGACGCTCTTGCCGGGTTTGAGGGTGACCATGCCGGTGTCTTTGCCGTGCCATTCTTTGCCGAAGGGATCAGCAAAGTTGAATTGCTGCTCGATGGCTGCGAAGGTTTTGGTGGGCGGCGAGTAGACCTGGATGGTTTTGATTTCCGGGCTGAGTCCGAGAATGCGCACACCGTAGTTGCTGGCGGGATCGGTGAGGTTGACGTCGACGGCGCCGTCGGTGCGATGGAGCGTCGACCAGTTGTCGTCGAGGAAGGTGTTGTCGAGCGGCTTGCCTTCGGGCGCACGGAAGTCGTACTTCGTGCCTTTGACGGGAAGCAGCTTGCCGGTGGGAAAGACCGCGGTGTAGTTGTTGACCTGCGCGACTTCGTCGCCGGGGACATGGAGCAGCGCCTGCTGATGGTCGCCGCTGGGAATGTTGAAGTACGGATGCCAGCCGATGGAGATGGGCTCGTCTTCGGTGCCGACGTTTTTGGCCACGATCACGGCGTCAACAGCTTTGCCGGTGAGGGTGAGCGTGAAGTTGAGGTCGGTCTGGGAGAGCCAGTGGCCGCCGAAGTTGCCGGCATGGATGACGCCGGTAATGGATTGGCCGTCGGCGACGGGCTGCGTCTGGACGTCCTCGGCTTTCGCCATCTCGATGAGGCCGTGCATGGCGTTCTTGTCTTTGGTGGGATCGGCGGAATCGTGCCAGTTGGCGGGGAGGTTGATGGTTTTGCCGTGCCATTCGGTGGTGACGAGTTTGCCGTCGTCGCTGAGTTTGCCGATGATGCGGTTGGGATAGGGGACGAGGAAGGCGCCGCCGAAGGTCCAGCTGGCGTTGCCGTAGGCGTCGTCGCCGGTGCCGGTCATTTTGGCGGCGGCGTCTTCGAGCGTAGGCGCGAAGAGGACAGGAATTTCGCCTTTGCCGGGAACGTCGGCGGTGATTTGAAAGACCTGCATGCCGCGGCCGGGAAGCACGGTCATGGAGAGGAATTCTGGCTGCTGGCCGTTGCTGGTGGCGGTGCGGGAGACCTTGACGACGGGCGCGCCGCCAATTTCGGGCGTAGCGGACTGCGCGGATTGCGCGGATTGGGCAGGCACCGGCGCGGGTGCGGGTTGTTTATTGCAGCCAGCCATTAGCGCCAGTCCGGCCAGCGCAGCGGCAGCGGCCCACTTTTGATTCGGTCGATACATAGGTTCGTCTCCATAGAGGAATTGCGGTAAACGATTTCCAAAGCGCACCCATTCTAATCCCAGATGGGTGGAATTTGCCGCTTCTACAATCAGGGAGTGCCTGGGAAGACGCAGAACGCGCTGGCTGTCGGGAACGAACGCCTTGTGGCGCTGAGCGAACGCATTGTGGCGTGCGAGCGCTGCGAGCGTTTGCGCCAGTACTGTACCGGAGTCGCGGAGAAGAAGCGCCGCGCCTATATGGATGCGGAATATTGGGGCAAGCCGGTGCCGTCGTTTGGCGATCCGCAGGCGCGGGTGCTGTTTGTGGGGCTGGCGCCAGGCGCGCACGGATCGAATCGAACGGGAAGGCCGTTTACCGGGGATGGCTCAGGGAACTTTTTGTATCCGCTGCTGTATCGTGCGGGGTTTGCTTCGCAACCGAATGCAACGGATCGTGCGGATGACATGACGTTGCGCGACGCGTGGATTACGGCCGTCGTGCGCTGCGCGCCGCCCGGGAACAAGCCGCTGCCGGAAGAACTGGCGGCGTGCGCTCCGTTTCTGGACGAAGAGATTGCGGCGCTGACGGAGTTGCGCGTGATCGTGTGCCTGGGAAAGATTGCGTTCGATGGGGTGGTGGCGCATTTGATCCGGACTGGACAGATTGCGCGGCGCGGGGAGCTGGCGTTTGGGCACGGCGTGGAGTACGCGATTCCGGACGCAAATGGGAACCCGCGCAGGCTGATGGCGAGCTATCATCCGTCGCTGCAGAACACGAACACCGGCAAGCTAACGGCTGCGATGATGCTGGAGGTGTTTGAGCGAGCGCGGCGGCTTGCGCAAATTTCTGCACGGTGAAACGGATGGTACAGCGCGAAATGAGGGTGGCAGCGGGACATCTTCGCTGCACGCGGCGCGCATCCAGAAAGAGTGCCAGGGAGGTCAAACAGACTCCCGCGCAAGGAGTCCTGGACCATGATCACAATTCTGGTGGTGATTTTGCTGTTGATGATGCTTGGCGCAGTTCCGGCGTGGCCGTACAGCCGAGGCTGGGGCTATTACCCGAGTGGCGGGATTGGGCTGATTCTGGCGATTCTGGTGGTGCTGCTGCTGTTGCGGGTGATTTAGCGGGAAGGGCGAAGACTGGAGCGGGAGACCGGGATCGAACCGGCGACATTCAGCTTGGGAAGCTGACGTTCTACCACTGAACTACTCCCGCGCTTTAGAATCAAGCACTTGCAGCACATTTTCCCGTTTACGATCCAACTTAACTATTCATTTTTCGGATTTTCTGCATGGAGACACGACCATCCATTAGGCCTACGCTCACTACAGAAAACTTGTGACGGAATCGTCAACATGGATAGTACGAATCACACCCGGGCGAACCTAGAAAAGTATACCAAGGTGGCCGGCAAGTGGCGGTTTGTCCCGGTGCTCAAGCAGTCGTCACGACACCGGGAGTTCTCGCTCCCTCACCTACGAACTTCAGTACGAAATTGAAAAGCAGCCGATGACGATGTCGTACAAGATGATCCTGCTGATGCTGATGTCCGAACGGGCAGATGCATCGGGCACGGTTCGCCTCCAGGCACTCGCTGAAGACTTTCAGCAGCTCTTCGTGACGCGATCACTCGATGGGAAGAGCGAAGAGAATCCGAATCGACTCAAACCCGGCACTATGGCACGCAGAACCACCCGCAAATGGAAACAGGTGCTTCGCGAACAGCCAGTTCACTACCTGACCGAGTCATTCGTGATCGATGAAGCAAGCACGATTCGATGGGCGCCGCGGATCTGGAATTAGTGGGGCGCTGACTTGAAGCGCCAGATTCTCGCGGCATCCTCGGATCGATTGGTCCGCTATTTCAATCGGAACGTCCCTGGCGGTTACGAGCCGACGAGCGCCGCTCAGGGCTTGGCGGTCAACTCATCGCGGAGACGGCGAGCGCTTACGAGCAGGGGCAGGTTCGCATCGGCGCCCTTCCATTGATCCAGCAATGCACTAACGCAGCGCAGGGCGTTCACACGGTCTCCCTTTTGTTGATAGTCCCTGGCCATCGTCAGGTAAGCTTCCGGCAAGTAGCGCTGCGGTTCCCATCCCGGTGCGCCGGCCTTCACAAACTGTTCATACCAGGCGATAGCCTCGTCCCGGTTGCCCAGCGACTGGTAGAGATGCGCAAGCGCCTCGCGCGTAAATGTCGCCGCAGAATCCAAATCTGCGTCGGCAGGCGACTTCATAAATTGGACAGCTCCCTGGGCGTCGCCCGAAGCCTCCGCCACTTCCGCCTTCAACAGCGCCACGAACGCGGCCTGATCCTCGATGCGGTCGTTCATCCCCGGCGCAATTTTCTCCAGGATTTTCTTCGCCTTCCGGGGATCGCCCGCACGCGCATACGCCTGGCCCAGCATTGAACCGTACACAACCTTCTGTCCTAACGCGTCGAATCCCGCCAGGATGCGGTCAAGTTGATCCGTTTCGTCGCGGCGGTTGCCCTGCGCCTCGTCGATGTCGGCCAGCGCATAGCGGATACGCGCTGCTGCGAAAGCCTCATGCGTTGCCGCCAGCGCGAGCGTCATGCGCTTGCGGGCACTCGCGTATCGGCCGCGGTACATATCCAGATACGCCAGCGATCGCTCCCCGGCGGGATAGCTGACGGGATCCGCGAGCAGCGCGGAGAAGACCTGCTGTGCTTTCGCGTCCTGGCCGCCCAGCACCAGCGCAAATCCGTATTCGTGATTGATATTGGCCACCAGCATCCGCGAGGGATCGAGAGCAAAGGCCTTTTGGTAGGCCTCGATTGCTGCTGGCCACCGGCTCAGCTCCTGATAGCACGTTGCCAGTTCAATCCAGGTGGATGCCGCATCCGGCTGTAACTTGAGCAGTTGTTGGTAGATCCCCTCGGCTTCCGGAACATGACCGTGCATGCGCAGCATCCGCGCATAGCCGTACCGCGCGAACCAGTCGCCCGGGTAGCTTTGCAAATACAGACGGTAGAGCGCCAGCGCGTCTTTGAATCTTCCCTGGCTTTCTGCATAACGCACTTCAATCCAGGCGTGCTCGCGTTCCGTGGTGCGTGGGGCCAGCGCCAGCGCGGTCTGAAATTCCTGCTCCCCCAGGTCCGGCCGGTTCACAAAGAAGCTGTAGTACTCGTAGCCCAGCGCCGCGTGTGCCATAGCGAAGCCGGGGTCGGCGGCGATCGCGCGTTTGTAGAGGCGCATGGCGTCGTCGGAGCGCCCGCGCCCAAACAGGTCCGCCCCTTCTGCGTAGTCTTCCAGCGCGTCCAGCGAAGAGGTCGTCACCTCGGGCAGGGAACGATGCGCCTGGTGGATTTCATAATGCGATTCGCCCAGATCTCGTCGTATGTCGGTGGAGATGGAATCGAGCGCGACCAGAATGTGGTTTTCGTCGCTGGCCGATTCCGAGTATGAGCGCACCGCGATCCCGGTCGCCGGATCGATGAGTTGCGCGGTCAGCCGATATTCATGGCCTGCGCGGGTAATACCCGGCAGGACCATCGCGTGCAGATTCTCGCGCTGACAAATCTCGCGCCCCACGGCGGCGGTGATGGGATCGCTCTCTTTGCGGCTCATCAGGCGCAGCGCCGACTGTGTCTGCAGGCGCGAGTAGAGGTTCAGGACCCTGGATTGCTGCAAACTCACCGTCAGCGCAGTCTCCAGCGCCCGGTCAAAACGCGGATCGCCTGTCTGGTTGTCAAAGTCCGCAACCAGCACTGGGTCGCGGGTGCCGAACGACAGCACCGGGGGTCCATGAGCCAGCCAATACCACAGCCCAATCGCGCCGCCGGCCACGATACAACCGAGGACAAAAGTCCAAACCGGCAAAGCGCGACGACCAGCGGTTGATGGTGACGGAACAGTCGTTGGCACCGGCGCATTGAGCGCCTCGCTTCCGAAAGCGGGCGCGCCGGCCAGATGCGGCGCGTCATTCGGCCGGCTCTCGCCTGGGGCAGGATGGGCTCCCGGCTCCGCGGCGACCGGCTCAACGGCGACCAGCAGCCGATACCCCCGGCCGCGGACGGTCTCAATGTACCCAGGATTTTGCGGGTCGTCGTCCAGCGCTTCACGCAACTTGCGCACCGCGGTGTTCAGGCCATCTTCAAAGCTGACGAATGTGTCGTCCGGCCACAGCCGCTCCCGCAACTCCGCGCGCGTGATGACTTCGCCCGGATGTTCGGCCAGCGCGATGAGGATATTACGCGGTTGCTCCTGGAGCCGGATACGCCGGCCATTCTTCGTCAATTCACCGGAGCGCAGGTCGAGTGCGAATGGACCAAATCGGTAGCCGGAGAGGATCGACGAGGTCGCCATAACGCACCGGCCCGTTGCGAAGTTTTGGGCCGGAAATCAGAATTTGGACCCGAAAGTGGATTAACGATAGCACAGTTCCCAATCGGTTACGCCCTCTAGTTATTCATAAACCGCGCAAAATCAGCGATCTGTCAGTTCAGATTGAGTTCAGACAGAAATCAGGCTCTGTCCATTGACCTGGCTGGAACGCGTCCGTAACTTTCTCCGTGAGTTGGGGCCGAAGGTCGTGCCCGTTCGGCCACCTCAGGAGAATTTCCCATGCGCTTTTCCCTGGACTCCTCATCGGTCTCCCGTTTTGTGCAGTTTCCCCGTAGCGGCCGGCAAGCGCTTCTGGCCACGGCAGGTTTATTTCTGGCTGTACCCCTGGTATTCGGCCAGAGCCGCGCCAATCCCGGCAGCTTCCGCGAAGGCGGCTTCGGCGGGCTCCGTCCAGACAGCTTCGTCCCCTTCTCCCAAGGGAGCCCATGAGGGCATCACCGTGCACGGCTACTGGAAGATCGACGTGCATAACAAAGACGGATCGCTGGCGAAACATGTGGAGTTTGAGAACTCGCTGATACCGCCCGGGAAACAATTTGGTCCGCCAGATCTGATCAATTTGATGTCAGGCATAGCGGTCAGTTTGGGACCCGCAATCCAGATTCACAGCGGAAACCTGAACAGCGATCTGATGGAGGTCAGTCTCTCTGGGAGCTCGTCTGCCCCGGTTGTGTCGTACAACGACGTGACGATTGGTGAGGTCAACAACAGCGTGCCCGGGCCCTGTGGAGGAGACGATTGCCTGCTGAGTCCGACTTCGAGCGCGTTTTACAGCAACTGCCTGTGGATCGCTGCCAACCTTCCGAGCGCGGGATACAACGGCAAGACTTGCGTGGGCGGACTTTCCGTGTCGAGCTCAGGCTACAACGCCTCTCAGGCTTCGCCCGTCGACTTACCCGTTAAATTTAGCCTGACCCTTACCGGCGCGTTTACCGCAGATACATCGTCGCAAATCACGGGGGTGGAAACCATACTGAACCTTTGCCGATTCGATGAGTTTGCGAGCGGAGCGTGTGCGCCTCCCGCGACTCCAGGCAGCTCGGCCATTGCTGTTTCGCTCCCGTATTATCTGACGGCCTATACGATACCCGCTGCGACCGGCAGCACGACGCCCGGTATCGGTGTCACCGCAGGGCAGTCCGTTAACGTTTCCGTCACCCTCAGCTTCCAGTAACGCCGAGCCACCCCAACCGGCCAGGAGGAAGCGAGATGCGCAGACGGACACAGACAATTCGCGACACACACGCAGTCACCCTCCGGCGCGTGCCCGGCTTGCTCCGGTGGGGTCTGATCGTGACTGCTGTATTCGTCTTCGTCTGCACAGCGCACGCGCAGTCCGGCGTCATCACCACCGTAGTCGGCCCCTCGTTGAGCGGCAGTTCTATCAGCAATGCCTCTCTGATTCTTCCCTCCGGCGTCGCCGTTGACAGCTCCACCAGCGCTCCTGCCATCTACACCGCCGACGCCTACAACTGCGTGGTGTGGAAGACGCAGAACGGATCCACCAGCGTCTACGCAGGCATTCTGGCAGCCAGCGCTTACACATGCACGTCCGGCGCCGCCACCACCGTCGCCACCACCACGCCCCTCGCGTATCCAACCTCCATCGCGCTCTGTGGCGGAAATCTCTTTGTTGCTTCGAATGGCCTTGATCCGTTCCTGCTCGACCTCTCCACGGACACGGGTGGCACGCTCGATGAAGTCGACGCCAGCGGCGATCTCTCCGTTCTGCCGCTGCCCGGCTCTCCCGGCGGCGGCGGCGGCCCGCTGCATCCCACTGCCGTGGCCTGCGACGCTGCGGGGAACGTCTATGTCAGTTCCTACTACTACATTCAGGATGGTGGGTTCTCCGGCGTCATCGACAAATTCGCTCCTGTTTTCGGCGGCGGCTGGACCACGAGCACGCTGGGAAATCAAACCTACGATCAGGCGTATCCTTCCATCGCAGTCAACCCTGCCAACGGAGATCTGTACGCGATTCTCGCCGGCGCGGTGGGCGAAGGATGGCTGGGCACTCCGCTGCTGACCGTGACCAGCATCCAGGACGTCACAGCAGGAACCGCGGGCGTGAACAGCGGCAATTCGTTCTTCAATGCTGACGCGCTTGCCTTCGACGCCAGCGGCGATATCTACATTTCCGAGGCGGCGGGGAACGACCAGTACACCTCTTACGTCGAGTTGGTTTCCTCCGACGGAACGAAGACCGTGGTCGCCGGCAACGGAACGCCTGGCTACTACGGCGACGGTGGCGTGGGCACAAGTGCTGAAGTCAACAGCGTTGATGAGATGGTCTTCGATTCCTCTGGCAATCTCTATCTCGCCGACGCGGGCAATCGGCGCATTCGGCGCATCCATCCCCTCACTGCGGGTCCGCAATCGCTTCCCCTCGCCAGAATCAGCGTTCCTCAAAGTTCCGCCGGTTCCGCTGGCTCGCTCCAGGCCACACTGAATCCCTCGGGCTCGCTCAGCGACTTCTACTACGTCTCCGGCGCCAACACGGTGAACGTGATCAGCAGCGGAGCCAGCGTTATTAGTCCCAGTTCCGAGCGCATCGTCGCTGCTATTACGGTTGGTCAGGGCGGCGCCGCCGACACGGGTTCGAGCCTCACACTCATTGCCGATCCCACGCGGAATTTGATCTACGTCAATAACGCAGCCGACGGCAAACTGTATGTGATCGACGGCTCCTACGGCAACGCCACATCGCACACTGTGGTCGGCAGCGTGGCTCTCGACAACGCGGGCGCCACCCTGCTGGCGATCGATACCGGTCTGAATGAAATTTATGTTGCCGGACCCAACGCTACTTCCGTCACTGCCGTACGCGGCGGCACATCGCCCACCATCATTGGCAATGCCGGTTTCCCCGCGTCTTTCGTAGCGTCCCTCACCGTCGATCCCGCTTCGCATGTCGTCTACGCCGCGTCGGACACGGGCGCCGGCACGGGAACAGAAGAAGCCCTGATCACCATGACGCCGGACCCCACCACTGGCGTGCTCACGGCCACCAACGCAGTCTTTCCCATCAACGAGGATGTTTTGCAGCCGGCGTTTATCGCCAACTCGCTCGCCGTCGATCCGCTCACCGGCGACTTGATAGCCTCCGGCGCGGCTTCCATCGATACGGAGTTTAGTCAGACGTACGACGCCTACGACATCTTCCAGTTCACGCCCGAATTCATTGAGGCGCCGGTTCCGCTCAGCTGGCCGCCCCTCACCACTTCTCTCGACATTCCCAACCGCGTATTTTACCTCACGGATTTCGACGGCAGCATCCTCGACGCATCCTCTCACGCCGAGATGGTTACGGGCATGGACAGCGTGGCTCTGGGCAACAACACGCTGACTTCCGTCTCCATTCCGGTCTTTGGCAGCGGCGCTGCGCCCACTTCACCGCACGTTTACTCCATCGCGCCGGACACTTCCAGCTATCAGGCGTGGATCTCCGGGTCCGACAGCAACGGCGGCTTCGTTGAACTGTGGGACGCCACCACGCAGACCATCGCCGCCACTCTGGCCATTCCCAACGGTGGCGGCGGCCCTCTGTTCGTCAACCCCACCAACCATTCCGGCTATTTGCTCGACCAGGTGAATGGGGTCCTTTGGCTCATCAACGCGGCTCCCTGGACGAACACCTCCCCGCCCACCTTCACTCCCGCGCAGAACGGCCAATCTGTCACCATCTCCGCTACAAATTCACCTGACGTGGTCTTTTACACGCTGGACGGAACGCCGCCCGGCCTCGGGTCCACCGCATGCAACGCTTCCTGTGTCGTGAACCTCACGCAGGGTGCCTTCACAACCATCAACGCCATCGAAGTGGCCAACGTCAGCGGCACACAGTATGCCAGCAACGTGGCGCAGGGCGTCTTTACCGCGCCCGCACCCACTTCTGTCACCCTCACCTTCGCCCCGTCCCCAGCCACCACCGGCGCCACCATCACGGCAACCGCAACTCTCACCGTCGCGTCGGACGTCAACAGTGTCACCGGCACGATTACGTTTACCGGTGGGATCACCGGCGGTTCCACTTCTACGCTTTGCTCCGCGGTTGCCGTCGCGAACAGCGCAGGCACCTGGCAGGCGACCTGCCCCTT
>CAWFNL010000029.1:0-293487 GCA_963817165.1 uncultured Acidobacteriaceae bacterium
CGATCCGATATCGTGCCCGGTTCTCTTTTCCCCGACTATGAACTCACTGACCATACTGCCAAACGCCGCAAGCTCTCGGAACTGCAGGGTCCGCATCCCATGGTTCTCATCCTCAGCCGCGGTGGGTATTGCCCCAGGGACCGCCGCCAGGCAGAACTCCTGGTCCAGCTGCATCGTGAAATCGAAGTGGGTTATTGCCGCCTTGTCACCATCAGCACCGACAACATCACTCTCACGAATGAGTACCGTTCCGGCGTTGGTGCTCACTGGCCGTTCCTTTCGGATGCGGACGAACCGTTCAAAGAGACTCTGACATCGCCGAATATACCGATCCAGACCACAATCCGATGATTCCCCATGTCATCGTTCTGGAACCGGGCCTCGTCGTCTACAAGATCTACAACGGCTATTGGTTCTTCGGTCGCCCGACGCCGGAGGACCTCCGTCACGATCTCCGCGCCGTCTCCCAAAAGTGCCGGCCCGATTGGGTATCGACAACGCCGGAGATGAAGGCTGCATGGAAAGAAGGCCGCAAGAGCTCTTCTATCCCTATGGCAAAACCTATGCTCAAACGCTCGGCGAGCAGGATTAGAGCGGTATCGATCTCCGCGGTTGGCCCATGCAAGCCCGGGTTTGGCTTGACTGGGTGAGCTGGGCCGGCGCCATCTCCGATAATTCTGCGTAGGGCTCCCGGAGTTCGTCTCCACAAAAGTCGCCCTCATCCTCGCGTATCGAACGTTATTTCCGGCTTGCCGGCTACTCACCCGGGAGCTTCGGGTTTCTCACCCGTAAGGTCGCCCGACAAGGTCGCTACCGCGGTCCCTTCGGCGAGAGCAACGGTAACAACCGTGATGTCATCTTCCTGCCCAAAAGCACGCGCTGCTTCCACGATTTGCTCCGCGCGCTCTGCAACTCCATGCTTGCGTGCGTGCGAAACCGAACAGATCTCCGGATGCAGAGCGCGCCTCAACCACGCCGTCGGTGAGCAATGTGAGCTCAGCGCCGGGCCGCAATTCGAATTGGACCTCCGGGTAGGTCGATTGAGCCAGGAGCCCAAGAGGTAATCCGCTTTCGATGACCAGTTCTTCGCCGTCGCAATACGGCGGCAAATGCCCTGCATTGGCCAGGGCAACGCTACCGTCCGGATCGGCACGCAGAACCAGGCAGGTCGTGAATCCATCCCTGCTGCGCGAGAGCAGACTCCGATTGACGGCTGCCAGTATCTCGCCCGGGCTCGCCGTGTAATTCGCCAAGGTGCGTAGTGTGCCCACAAGGACCGACACCGTCATAGCGGCAGGCATGCCCTTGCCACTCACATCCCCGATCACTACTAGAACACCGCCGCGCTCCGTGGGCAGAATCTGGAAGAAGTCTCCACCCACCTGGCCGGCAGGTTGATACACGCTCTCAATCCTGAATCCAGGCACAATTCGGAATCTCATCCGGGATCAGCACTTGCTGTACTGCTCGCGCAGCTTCCAGCTCAGTCTCGGCGCGATATTGGCGGGCGCCTTCTGAATTGATGTGCTTCGTCGTTACGAATGCGCTGGCCAATGCGGCAATAAAGATAAAGATAGCGTCGAAGCGAAAGGCAGCGGCCGCCGTCGAAGCTGCCAGCTCTGCGTCGTGCCGGTGAAGGATTGCGATCCCATAAAGAAGGAAAACGATCGGCATCACAAGCAGCAATCGCTGGAAGGGTGGACGGTGGCGCAGCAACAGAACCACTGGGCCGCAGAGGCCAAACAACAAAGCAAAAAGCAAAACGAGAGGCCGCGACATCCGTCCGCCGAGGGCTACATCCACCAGGAAGCCAACTGAGGCCATGCGAAGGAAGCGGGAAGCCAGGAGATATCTGAGGCGGCGAACAGGCAAATCGCGGAGATGGCTGCCGAACCAGTCCACGCGCGTTCGTCGAAACAGGAGCCAGCCCGCCAGCAACGACAACAACAAGGCCAGCGCGAATCCCAGAATCACCCGTTCTGCGGACATCAGCAGCTCCTTACGCCATTCCCACTCCTGCCGCGGTCACTCATAGCGTATCGCTTAAAAATCGTACTGGCGCGAAATTCTTACTGAGGGCAGCCGCAACCCAACCGGCGTGATTCTCAGTGATCGCGAAGGAATTCATTGAGGGGAATTCTATTCATCAAACCGAAGTTGGTGGATGGTCGGCGACCGGGAAGATTCGGGTCCGGGGCTCGAAGCGCCCGTGGTGCCGGTATTAACGCCAAGGTTCGCCGTGAAACGCGGCAACTGCGTGCGCGAGACCTTCCTGAGAACCACGACTTCGCCAGCTGCGCTCAGGCCAACAAGGTGATAGACCGTCTTCTCCAGATCAATGCCGATTGTGTCGATTTCCATGGACCGCCGCCTGTCCTCATTTCCTGTAGTCCCCGCAGCGGCAGGAAGCGGCGGACCATACCACGCCAAACTTCCGCATATCCATCTGCAATTCGTGACTGCGGAATAACAGGAGGGACCAGAATTGGCGAACAAGACATTTGTGGAAATAGCTGCGGAGAAGGTTGGGTACGGCCTGGCGATGGCGGAAGATGTCGCAGGTTCGGTGAAATCAGCAATCGGTTCGGCGGCAGAGGCTTTGACGAATTCACCCGCCGTGACGGCAGTGAAGAAGGCGGTGAAGAATGCCGCTGGAACAACGCCCACGAAGAAGGCTGTAAAGAAGCCTCCACCAAAGAAGTCTCCGGCCAAGAAGGCTGTCCCAAAGAAAGCTGCGAAGAAGCTGCCCAGGAAGCCCGCGAAGAAAGCCATCCGATCGCGCCGGTAACGCGCGGCGGTCCACCGGTAGGTTTCGCACTCCTATAGCTGTGGCGATCACGAGTGAGAGAACGGCAATGAGGCAACTCAATGGTCCTCTGCTCCCTGAGTTGTCCTTCCCATCCCGTGACCTAAGTTTCTCAACAGCGCGGATTCCTCTTGCCCACCCGCTCCAACCCGCCCAAACTAAATCAGCAACCTGAACCAGGAGGGCTCGCCAACGCGAGTCCTTTTTTGTTGGGCTGTCATCGTCCGGGCCCCAGGGCCCCATGCGCTTTTTCAAACTGCGTAGGTCCGTTCTTTGAGCTTCCGATCGCCCCACCCCATTGAAGCCCGTGCGGCCGTCCATTGAATCAACAACTCAACATCCATCGCCCCTTGGTTTCTTATAGATACGGTGGCACCAACATATCTAACTCATCAGAGGGCCAAAACCTCTTCCGCTACCACGCGATAGACTGAACCGCGTGAGCGTAATACTCGCGTGGGGCATCGTCGGTTTCGGAGTGACCGCCTGGGCGGTCTACATGGTGGCACGCGAACGCGGCGTGGTTTTATGGGTAAGGCTGGGCGCGATTGCGATGGCATTGTTTCTACTGCTCGGCCTATGGGATTTGATGCGGTACGGCGTGGTGCTGGGCCGCTGGGTGTGGCGGCAGTATTGAGGGGGCGCAAATGTGTCGGGATGCAACTACTCTTCCGAAAGATCAACATCCTTCGCACTCTCAACCAGCTCTCGCACGGCATCCAGCCAATTCCGATCTCCAGGAGGCGGTGAAGGACTTTGTGGATGCTGTGAAAGAAACATGCCGCGAAGTCGTTCGAACTTACCGCCAACGCGGTCTACCAGTTCAGCCTTCGTGTGCTCCACCAATATCCGCGCCTCGTCGTCATCGCACAACAGATGCAGTGCCGTTGCCTGGGCCGCATTCTGCACTATCAAATCCCGAAGCGCATCCAACAGCGCCCGAATAATCGCCTCCGGCTCCCGCACATCCTTTTCCATCCCCTCGCCTCGCTTTCCCGTTGCGTGCGCTATCATACCCGCATGGCGCAGAAAACGTCAGAGGAATTGGACCGCTTCACAAGCCTGGTAGACAGGGTGCTGGCGGTCCCGCGCGCGGAATTTCTGCGGCGGCAAGCCGAATACAAACGCCAGTCCGAAGCGAAGCCGATTCGCCCCGGCCCGAAGCGCAAGAAGCGGCCAGCGCAGTCCTGAAGGCGAACGATGCCAATGTCCAGTGTCGCGGAAACCTATCGCAATGCGTCCGAAGATGAGCTAATCGCGCTCTGCGCGGATACGGGTTCTCTGACGGATGAGGCGCGAGAACTGCTCCGTGTAGAACTCAGCAGACGCGGACTGACGGATGAGCAGGTAGCGGCGCAGATCGAAACGCTGAAACGTGAGCAGGCCGAACAGAAGCAGGTCCAGGCAGAGGCGAAGCGCAAGCGTCCTGTGCGCTGGCTTTTGATATTCGCGCAGATTGGGATTGTCCTGGCCGCCGCTGCGCTCACGGTGTTAATCCCCGATCTTCTTAGGCTTAATGCCGCGCAGAGCGGCAGCGTCGGGCAACTGGCGGCATACGGAACGGTGTTGACCATGGGCACATCCCTGGCGATGTTTCGCGGGAAACTCCGGGCCACGCTGATAACGTGCCTCGTGGTTGATGGCGCGGTCCTGGTTATTGCACTCATTGCCAGCCGCTAATTCTCTTCCACAAATGCCCCGTCGCGGAGTGTCAGAGGGTTATCATGTGCGCGGCGGAGGCTGTATATGGCATGTGAACGCACATCGAAACGGGTTGCGCGCCTGGCGTCAAAGCAAATGCGCAGCCGCAGCAAGACAGCGCGGAGCGTTGCCGCTTCAGCGTTGCGCGCTCGCAAACGTGGCCGCTGATCGCAAGCTGGTACTGATCGAATGGCTGGACTCCCGCAGGGGGGAGGGATGGGTGCGCCTTGAGGACCTGGAAAGCACCGTCACCCGGTGCAGGTCCGTTGGCTGGATCGTGGCGAGGGATGCTGCATCCGTGACTCTGGCCGGGCACCTGGGCGAAAGTCCAGAGCAATGCTGCGGCGATTTGACGATCCCCGCAAGAGCCATTTTGAAAATGATTCCGCTGTCGATTCCGAGCGGGAAGCGAGCCGCACAAAAGCTACGCGCCTAAAACGGCTCCGCAGCCTCTGCCGCCTTCGCCGCATCCCGGCCAGTCTTCCCGGTCAACTCCGCATACGTCAAACGCTTGCCGACGATTTGCGACACGGCCAGCGCGAAACGGTCTGCATCGTTGATGGGGTTTCCGCGTGTGGCGCGATTGTTGTACCGGAAGACTTGCTCCCCGATGTAGCGGTCCAGGTGGAAGGGTTCGACGGCGATGTACGTTCCCTTCAAGCCGCGTTTCAGGAGCGACCAGAAGTTTTCGATGCCCTGCGTATGAACCTGGCCGCGCACGTATTCGTTGACGTGGTTCACCGTGGCGTGGATGTAGTCCTGCGCGGTGAGCGTGTCGTACGACGGATAGCCGTCGGTGTAGACCGTGGAACCCTTTTCGATCTGGCTCAGAATCTCATCCTGCAAAGTCTCGCGTTTCACGTTCGGAACCACGCGAGCGCGTACCTGGCGCGATTCCCGATCCAGCATCCCCATGACCACAGCTTTCGGCTTGCGGCCGTATGCGGATTCCTGGCGAGCGCGGCGGTCCTTGTGCATCGCCGCTGGCTTGGGTGCGATGAAAGTTTCGTCTACTTCCGTTGGCCCGTTGCCGCCCATCTTCGTTTCCGGTTTCTCGCCCAGGGCCAGCCGGATGCGATGGAGCATGAACCACGCCGATTTCTGCGTTACGCCCAGGGAACGGTGAATCTCCCAACTGGAGATCCCGTTCTTGCAGTTCGATACCATCCACATCGCCGTGAGCCACTTGTCGAGTCCGATGGCTGAGTCCTCGAAGATCGTGCCGACTTTGATGGAGAACTGCGCTTTCGGATGCCGCGTCCTGCACTGCCACACGCGCCGCGCCGGGACGCAGGACACATCCTTGCGCCCACAGGTGGGACAAACCACGCCATCGGGCCAGCGACGCGCCACAAGGAAGCGTACGCAGTTGTCGGGGTTCGAGAAGAACAGGATGGCTTGCTGAAGGGTGAGTGGATCGTCGTGCATGAGGAAACCATAGACCGGATGCGTTGATGAGTCAAGGATATTCTTGCCTGCGTATCCATTTGATTCGATGAGATCAGCAGTTTTCGCGCGTTGCGTATCCAATTGATTCGGAAGTGGTTGCTGGTATCCATTTTGCTTTGAAAATGGTTAGCTCTGTCCTGAGGAATTCTCGGCGCCTGCGCGCGGGGCGGCTAGGGCATCGACGAGGCGTTCGTTGGCGATGCCGACGGCGATGACGGCGCGGCCGAAAGCCATGCGGTGGCGGCGCGAGGATTTGCTCTGGATGATCTCGTGGATGCCTTCAAGAGAGGTCTGCAGCGCTTCCAGCAAGTGGTCCAGCGGGATGTTGTGGAGGCGTTCGGCCCAGGCGCTCATGAGGCGGTTGAAGGCGGCGTCCTCGTCGCCAGGCTGGGGGCGGAGTGATGTGTGGGCGAGGCAGAGGGACTCGCCGCGGCGGGGGATGCGGCGGCAGCGGCGTCCGGTTTCTTCGTAGATGTAGGCGCAGTCGTTGACCATGGGTTTTGGCTCCTGAAAAGGAAAAGGACCGCTGGTTAGGCGGTCCTTTTCGCGAAATTCACTCTATATATTCAGAATACCAAGTGGAGAATTCAATTGCGCCAAATATGTTGGGGTGTTTTGGCGGGTAAGTGTTTTGGAATGAGCGGGGGTTACTTTGGTGAGTTGGTGCGGGGGTTGACAAAAAACAGCAGGTATCTGGTGGCGGGTAGCTGGTAGCCGGGGCCCGGGGCTGAAGCTTGTGATTGCAGGGTGGGAAGTCCGAGGCCTGAAGGCCGGGACTTTTGCCGGGTCGGCTCTTTGCGCCGATCCAGAGCGACGCGCTTTACAGCACGCTTCTAGTCCCGCGCGGCTTTCCAGTGGTCGAGGAACTCGGTCACGGAATGGGGGTCCATGCGGCGCATGGATTCGAATTCTCCGTTGGTCTGGCTGTAGAGCAGGTGGCCGTGGGCGTCGAGGACGGCGAGCGCGGGCACGCCTTTCTTGAGGGGAACGTCGTACTTTCCGCGACGTCGACGTTCTTGTCCAAGCGGCCAATGTCGATATCGACGAGGACGAAGTTTGCGGCCAGCAGGGCGGCGTTGGGCTCGCGGTGGAGGTAGATGTCGAGCACCTGACAGTCGCCGCACCAGTTGCCGCCGAAGTCGAGGATGACGCGCTTGTGTTCGCGGGCGGCCTGGGCAAGGGCGGCACGCACCTGGGCGTGGGCGTCTGCACCTTCGTCGAAGATGTGACGCGCCTGGCTGACGGCGGCCGGTGCAGTCAGCAGCGTGGCGAGCAGGGTGAGGGCGGCGAGGCGCAGCGCGCGCGCGAGCGGGCAGATTCGATTCTGGGCCATGGCAGTAGCGGGAACTGGGATTCCCGTGTACTCAGGATACAGCCATAGGAGGGGAAAAGGATACAGATTTCAGGGCACGGGCACAGGGCACGGGTGGAAGTGTTAGACGTCGGCGGCGGCGTGCGAATCAATAGATCGGGGGAAGGAGCGACCCAGGTATGTGCGGCGCCATGCGGTAAATTCGTCGCCGAAGGCCGCGGCCAGCGCGGTCTCCTCCATGCGTAGTTTGCGCAGATAGGCGAGGGTAATCAGGACCATCGCCATCAGCGCGTGCCACTCGCCGGAGACCAGCATGGTTCCGCCATACATGGCCAGCAGCGCGGTGTAGATGGGATGGCGGATGCGACGATAGGGCCCGGTGCGGACGAGTTGATGGCCGGTGGCAATGCGGACTTCGCCGCTCCAATTGCTGCCGAGGGTGCGGCGCGACCAAATGGCGAGCAGCAGGCCGGCGCTCTGGATGGCGAGGCCGAGGCCGACGATGATCCGCGAGGCGGGCTGCGAAACGGGCAGGAAGCGATGCGTGCGCCCGGGAACAGCGAGGATCAGCAGCAACACGCCGGCGTTGATGAGGAAGACGTGCAGGCTGCGTGAGGCTTTTGACTCCGACGAGGCGGCTGGTTTGCTGTCCTTTGCGGCGATGCTCCAGTAGATGGAGAAAATGCAGAGAAGGACGATGGAGGCAATCATGCCGGAGGTGAGAACGAAGAGCGAGCGGACGATCTTCATTGCCAGGGGGCTGAGGCGCACCGCGGCCCCGAATACAAACATAATGACCAGCGGCAACGAAACGCGGAAAGTCCTCTTTTCTTTCGGCGTGTCGGGGAGCGTGTCGGGCATCGTGGGCAGGTTAGACCAGCGGCGCGTGGGCGATTGCTTCCAGAACTCTTAGCGGTGAGACTTCAGGCTGGACCATGGCTTCGGGGCGCACGAGGAAAGTCTGTTCCAGCGCGTATTGACCGGCGAGAACCGCGTGGGGCACGGTGTCGGTGTAGACCATCCAGCTTGATCCGGCGGGGAACTGGTAGGGATACTTCGGACATTCCGCCTGCCAGCGCGGATTTTCCTTGAGGAAATTGTGGAAGCGCATCATGAAGTCGTCGTAGGGCGAGCGCTTGATGGAGGGAATGGCTGCGCCGAGGCCGATGGCGCGCGCGGCACCTTTACCCAGGCGCGAGAAAGCCGTGTCCGCATGGGGCGCGATCTGCTGCGGCGCGAATTGGCGAACCGTGGCGGCAAAAGGATCGCTGACCACCCAGTCGCGCGTGCGGGCGGGGTGAATGTTGTTGAAGAAACGCAGAATGCGCGCGCCGTGCGTGGGACGCGTCGGGAAAGCGTCGGTGTGGAGGAGATCGTTGCGGCGGCGCAGGGGCAGGTCGCGGCCCTGCTCTTCCTGAGGGCGAAAGCTGGCGTAATCCAGATGCCAGTTGGCCTGGTAGGGCGCGAGAAAGCCGGTGAGAAACGCGACGACCGACTGCGAGTAGCGCCGCATGATGGCGTGGAGGCGTTCGACGGCGGCGGGGCTGGCGGTCTTCGCGTCGAAGCCGCTGAGCTTGTCGATGTTCGGTTTATAGGCGATGTTTTTGTGCAGCGAGCTGTCGGTTTGCTGCTGGCCGAGGAGGAAGCTGGTGTCGTCTGCAGTGAGCGGGACGGGGGTTTGCGGGAAAAAGAGAATGTCGCCGGCTTCGAGCTGAGCGCAGAAGGCGCGCGCCTGTTCTGTTGTGGGAGAAATGCCGGCGATGGGGACCACCGCCATCAGCGGGACCCTGAGAACTTGCGTCGCAGCCATGTGCCGGTGAAGAAGATGAATGCAAGAAACAGGACGGCGACGCCGATGGGGAACGCGACGTAGAGGTAGCAGTCAGCGTAATTGACGGTGTGGTGGCCGAGGGTATTCCAAAAGAGCAGCGAAATGATGGCCAGAAAACAGCTGGCGAAGAAAGCGAGGAATCCCGAGGCGAGCGAGAGCAGGATGGAGGAAAAGAAGCCGAAATCACCCAGGGGAATGCCCAAAAGCCGGGCCGGCTGTGCAACGGCAGTCATCGAGGGAAACTCCTTGATCCGCGACGGTTCGGGCATGCCGGGAATGCGCGCGGACGTGAAAAAAGTATACTTCCCGGGAAACGCCGTAGAATACAGACTTATGGCTGGTGCCACACAGATTCCGTTGTTTTCCGCCGCGAAAGTGGCGCAGGATGCCGCTGTCCGGCAGGCCGAGAATGGCTTGTGCTTCGCGACGTTTGGGGAAGTTCACCTGGAGAGCGGCGAGCTGGAGCATATTATCCAGGCCGTGCCTGCGGTGATCGCCGTCGCATTGCGGCAACGCGCCTATTACTTTGTGCCGCTGGCGATTGGCGAGAATGACGACACGGTGGTGGCGCCGGATTTCTCTGTCGACCTGAGCGACCGCGCGATTTGCCACAGGAACGTGAAGTTTGGCGGGTCGGAGTGCATTTTTATTTCGACGCGGCTCATGCAGGACCGCTTCGCGCTGGCGTTTGAGTTCCTGATCAATGTGGGGCACCATTTCGTCGATGCGATCGGCGTGCCGCAGAGCTTTTCCGATCTGCTGTGGTCGCAGGCCACGGCGGATGTTCGCGGCGAAACCAGCCACGATGCGTGGGAGCATCGGCGGCGGGCGCTGGACCGCAGCCACGGCAACTCGGTGGATGAGAAGGCGAAGACGGCGTACTTTGAGGCGGCGTTTGCCGATGCGCTGGCGATTTACATGCTGTCGCTGACCGTTGATTTCGATCATGCAGATTTGCGCGAGCGGGAGTATCCGCTGCTGGCGCCGCCCGCGCTGGCGGAGCGGCTGCGGCATATTGCGGAGCTGTTTCCGGCGAATCCTGGGTATGAGTTTGAGATTCGGTACCGTCGGCGGGGCTGAAGAAGTGCGGCGCTGCCGTTGCTTTCCGCTAAGCTGACCTCATGCGTAGCCGCAAGAAACCTACTCCCCTGAACGAGGATGGCCTCTATCACTACGCGGTGAAGCTGCTGGGGCAGCAGATGCGCACGGTGTCTGAGGTGAAGCGGCTGCTGCGGCGACGCCTGGAGCCGGATGAATCCGGCGAGGTACGCGAGGCGCGGCTGGATGCGGTGATTGCGCGGCTGCACGAATACAAATATCTCGACGATCCAGCGTACGCGCAGACCTACGCCCGGTTGCGGCAGGAAAACGCGAGCCTGGGCAAGCGGCGCGTGGAGCAGGACCTGATGCGCAAGGGCGTGGCGAAGGAGACGATCAAGACGACTCTCGATGCGGCGTATGAGGGCGTGGGGGAAGAAGAACTGGCGCGGCGGCATCTGGAGCGAAAGCGCATCCGCAAGCCGGAGGACCAGAAACAGGCGGCGCGGGTGGCGCGGATGCTGATGCGCGCGGGGTTTTCGATGGGGCGATTGTGCGCATCCTGAAAAAATGGGATGTGGAGGAAAGCGCGCTGGCGGCGATGGAGTCGGCGGACGCGGATGAAGACGAGCCGGACGCGTAACCTGCCACTCAGCCTGCTACGATTCTGACAATCGTGAGCTGATCGGAATCTTCGAACAAACGTCGAGAAACTTTCTGCATGTACGTCTTCGCATTACTCAGCGCGCTGGTTACGCTGGCTGCGGCTTTCAGCCTCATCAGCTACAAAGTGCTGCGCCTGCCCACGACCATTGGCGTGATGCTGCTGTCGCTGGCGACCTCGACGCTGCTGGTGATCAGCGGGCATGCGATTCCGAGCCTGCATGCGCGCGCGGTGGCGATTGTCGGGCACATCGATTTTTCCGCGCTGGTGCTGCATGGGATGCTGGCGTTCCTGCTCTTCGCGGGAGCGCTGCAGCTCAATCTGAAAGATCTGTCGAAGCAGAAATCCGTGGTGGCGTCGCTGTCGATCTTTGGGACGCTGTTGTCGACGGTGTTCGTGGCGTCGCTCCTCAAGGTGATTCTTTCGGTCACTGGCCTGGAGTTGGGCTTTGTGCCGTGCCTGCTGTTCGGCGCGCTCATCTCGCCGACGTACCGATTGCGGTGCTGGAATGCTGCGCCGCGTGGGTGCGCCGGCGAGCCTGGAAGCGCAGCTGACGGGCGAATCGCTTTTTAACGATGGCGTGGGCGCGGTGCTGTTTCTCACGCTGTATGAATCGTTCAGCCACGGGATGCGGCCTACGGTGGCGGGGTTCACGTGGATGCTGCTGGTGAAGGCGGGCGGCGGCATCGCGCTGGGTTTGGTTCTCGGTTGGCTGACGTTCAAGCTGATGCGGATGGTGGACAGCTATCGCGTGGAGGAGTTGCTCACGCTGGCGCTGGCGATGGGTGGCTACGCGCTGGCGGACTGGCTGCGGCTTTCTGCGCCTCTGGAAGTGGTGGCGGCGGGGCTGATTGCCGGCGGCCGCGCGCGCGAACTGGCCATGTCGCAGGTGACGCGCGAGCGCGTGGATCGCTTCTGGGAATTGATCGACGACATGCTCAACGTCATTCTGTTCCTGCTGCTGGGACTGGAACTGCTGGTGATGCCATGGGACCGGCATTACGTTTACGCGGGACTGTTGGCCATTCCCGTGGTGCTGGCGGCGCGGTGGCTGAGCGTGAATGCGTCGCTGCTGCTGGTGCGGATGTTCCACAAGCCGGCGCGGGGGGCGATTACGATTCTGACGTGGGGCGGGTTGCGCGGCGGCCTGGCGGTCGCGCTGGCGTTGGCGCTGGCCGGGGAGTCGGGCCACGACCGCGTGCTGGCGATTACGTACATCGTGGTGATCTTCTCGATCGTGGTGCAGGGGCTGACGATGGATCGGCTGCTGCGCAAGCTGGGGTTTGCGTCGACGGCGCGGCTCGGCGCACGGCCGGCGGAGGTAGTGGCGCACTGCGGCCACGGCGCGCTGTGCTATTCTTCAGCGTTCTTATGACTGAGCGGACGACGCCAATTCGTGTGCTGGTTGCGAAGCCTGGCCTCGACGGCCACGATCGCGGCGCCAAGGTGATTGCGCGCGCGCTGCGCGATGCGGGCATGGAGGTCATCTACACCGGCCTGCGCCAGACGCCGGAGATGATCGTCAACGCGGCCATCCAGGAAGACGTGGACTGCGTCGGGCTCAGCATCCTCTCCGGCGCGCACAACGCCATTGTTCCGCGAATTACCGCGCTGCTGCGCGAGCGGAATGCCAGCGATATTTTGGTGGTGCTGGGTGGCACGATTCCGGAGCAGGACATTCCGGCGCTCAAAGAGAGCGGTGTCTCGGCGATCTTCGGGCCGGGGACTTCGCTGGATGCGGTGGTGCGGTTTATTCGCGAGAATGTGCAGCCGCGGGGGCTGAAGGTTTAGTCACCCGTTCCGCCGCTGCTTTCTCAATCTCCGAATTCATTTCGCCGCCAATCAGGATGGCTCCGTTGGTGACGTAGAGCCAAAGCAGCAGCATCACCACGCCGTTGAGGTGTCCGTAGCTGGTGGCGTAGTTGTTGACGTGATTGAAATAGAGGCGGGCGCCGACGGTCGAGGCGATCCAGAGAATGAGTGCGGCCAGCGCGCCGGGGGGGGTGCTCCAGCGCCACGCGTAATCGGTGAGGCAGGGTGCGAACCGGTAGAGCAGCGCGAAGGAAAAGGTGAGTGTGGCGGCGACCACCAGCCATTCCAATCCATGGAGGGCGAATGCGCCCTGGTGAAAATGCACCTGAAGGTACGCACTGCAGAAGATGAGAAACACGGCGACGGTGCCGGCAACAGCGAGGGAGAGGGTCATGCCGACAATGGTGGCGGTCATCTGGCGCCAGTTGCGATGCTCCTGCACTTCGTAGGCGATGTTGAGCCCGTAGATCATGGCCCATGTACCGTTAAGCGCAGCCCAAATCGCGGCGGCGGCGACGAGATGAGTCCCAGGCCAAAGCGGCTGCGCTGATGCAACTCGCTCGTCATCTCCTGGATCCGGACACCTGACCGGGCGTGCTGGCGGAGAGATCGCTCAGCGCGTGCTGCATGTGCTGGCCCAATTGAGGAACGCGCGTGCTGACCGCGACAAACAACAGGAGGGATGGAAAAATGGCGAGGAAATGGTAGAAAGCCATGCGGCCACCCTGGCCGAAGACGTCGTCATCCCACGATTCGCGCGCGGTGCGGCGCAGCAACTCGGGCAGCGAGAGACCGCCGAGCGTCCAGAGATTGCGCAAACGGTCTGACATGGGGCTCAGCCGCGATTGCGCCAGCCGGCGGCCATGCGGTCTTTCAGAATGCAGCGATCCATGACGACTTTGATGCCGGCGGCTTCGGCCCATCCTGCGGCTTCGTCGTGGACGACGCCTTCCTGGAGCCAGAGGTAGGGGATTTTGAGCCGCATCACGACTTTCACAATTCGCTGGAGTATATCCGGGCGCGACAGACGTTGACCAGTCGATTTTGCCGTCGAGGGCAGCGAGGTGGCACCCGGTATCCCGGTAGCGGTCGCCGAGCGCGCCTTTCAATCAGGGTATTCACCGGATGACGCGGTAACCCTGGCTCTGCATGAAGCGAGAGACGCCAAAGCTGGCGCGGCCTCGCGGTTGGTGAGGCCGACGACGGCGACGTCGTGGACGTGGTCGAGATTCTCCGGATGAGGGCGGGTTCGATCATAAGCTCTTCGTTGGATGCGGCCGAATCTGTTGGCAGCTTCCCTGACCGGCCGGAGACGACGCCGGTGACCCTGGATCGAGCGTTGACCGTCCGCGGGCGCGGTGTTTGCTGGCGCCGCAGTAGAACGTCAGTAATTGACGATTTTCGCGAAGGATTGCGGGTCGAGGCTGGCGCCGCCGACGAGCGCGCCGTCGATCTCGGCTTCGTTCATGAGGCGGTGGCGTTGTCGGGCTTGACGCTGCCGCCGTAGAGGATGCGCAGGTCGTCGGCGACGTCCGCGCCGACGAGCTTGGCGACTTCGCTGCGGATGATGCGGTGGGCGTCGGCGGCGATTTCGGGCGTGGCGGTTTTGCCGGTGCCGATGGCCCAGACGGGCTCGTAGGCGATGACGATGGGCGCGGCCTGGTCCGCCGTGATGCCGGCGAGCACGCCGCGGATCTGGCGCAGCAGCACTTCTTCGGTGTGCCGCCTTCGCGCTCGGCGAGCACTTCGCCGACGCAGACGATGGGCGTCAGCTCGTGTTTCAGGGCGGTGTGGAGCTTTTGTTGACGGTCTCGTCGGTTTCGTTGAAGTACTGGCGGCGTTCGGAGTGGCCGATGATGACGTGGGTAGCCGCGATGGCGTTGAGCATGAGCGGGGAGGTTTCGCCGGTGAAGGCGCCCTCTTCGGCAAAGTGCATGTTCTGGGCGCCGACGGCGACGCCGGAGCCGGTGACTGCGGCGATGACGATGGAGAGCGAAGTAAAGGAGGGGCACAGGACGATTTCGTCGCGGTCATGTCTGGCGACGAGGGGAAGGAAGTTCTTCACAAACTCCTGCGCCTGCGCGGGGGTCTGTACATTTTCCAGTTGGCTGCGATCAGGGGCTTGCGGGTCATTGGGTATCAGTTCTGAAGCCGATTGTAGAAGAAGGGGTGGGGCGTTCAGGTGACGACCGATACAAGTGGGCCGCGGTCGTGTATCGTGATTTTGACTTTATACCCGGACCCATGACCGACCCGAAACCATGGCTGCCCGAGGCAGCAGCGCAAACCAGCCTCGGCCGCGTTCGCGGCTCCAATGAGGATGCGTTTGGGTACAGGGCCGACCACGGCTTCTTTATCGTGTGCGATGGCATGGGGGTGCGGCGGTGGCGAAGTGGCGAGCCGCATCACGGTGCAGGCGGTGCTGGAGCGCATGTGCACCGACGCGGCAGCCGCGGACGGCCGAGAAACGCTGCATCAGGCGATTGCCGACGCCAACCGGACGGTGCTGGAGCGGGCGGATCGCGATCCTGAACTCACGGCATGGGAACGACTCTGGTGGCGCTGCTGTTGCGGTCCGGGGCTGGCGCTGATCGCGCATGCCGGGGACAGCCGGTGCTATCTGTGGCGCGGCGAAAAGCTGGAGCGCCAAACCCATGACCACTCGCTGGTGGATGAACAGATGCGGCTGGGCACCATGACCCGCGAAGAGGCGGAGCGCTCGCCCTTTCGCAGCGTGATTACGCGTGCCATTGGTACCCAGCAGACGATTACCGAAGAAGTGCTGGAACTGAAGACCGAGCCCGGCGATGTATTTCTGCTGTGCAGCGACGGTCTTACACGGGAAGTGGACGAGGATGAGATCGCGCGCGTGTTAGGCGTGGGAAACGATCTGCAGGCCGCCGCCCAGCGCCTCGTTGAAGCGGCGAACGCAGCCGGGGGCCGCGATAATGTGACGTGCGTGCTGGTTCGGGTGCCCGTAGAACAGGGTGCAGGGGGTAGGAAGGCAGCGTGTAGCGGGTAGCGCGTAGAAAGGCGGCGCGCTGCGAGCTGGGAAAATGCCTGCTTAGTGGTGGTGGATAAACCAGGCGAACGACATCAGATCCATCAGGGTGTGCGCTACGACGACGGGAAAGAGACGGCGGGTGCTGGCGTAATACAACGATAATCCCAGAAAAACTACGGCCAGTCCGGCGGCGTTGAACCAGCCCTGGTAGAGGTGATAGGAAACCTGGACCAGGGTACTGGCAATGATCGCGGTGCGGACGCCGGCGAGCGCGGTGACCTCGGTCATCAGGAATCCGCGCACGATTAGCTCTTCAAACCAGGGATTGACCAGCAGGTAGATTAGCCAGGCTGCGGTGGGCTGCATGCCGATGAGCGCCGGGATGTTGGGCTGGGCGGGAGCATGGCCGGTGGCCAGAATCCAGACGTAATGCAGCATGACGGCGGCCACGCCCGAAACCATGAGGGTGAGGATGCAGAGCGCGGCGCCGATGGGAATATCGCTGCCGTGTGCGTCTCGGGTGAGTGCGGCGGCTCCCGCTTTGCGCTTCCAGAGAACGTAGGCCAGCGCCGCAAGGCCCGCCGCTTCATAGAGCAGGCCGTGCACAACAACATTCGAATCGGCCGGGCCGGTTCCGGGCGAGGGGCGCCCATGAATCGCCGACGAGAAAATCGGCTCCCAGAGCGCGATGCCGAGCACGAAGAAAAGGTCGATCCACCGGTCCCGTTTTGGCGGGGCTACGGGACTGCGAGCGACGTCGACAGCCAATTCCGTCTGGATTGTGCTCATGCCAGGGGATTCTAGCAGGGGCGCGTGCGCGGGCCTGGCGAAAACATCGATATGATGTTCAGGGCTTGCGGCGGGCAGAGCTGCAGGTGGGGAGTGAGCGTATGACAGAGATTCAAACCGTCGGCGTGGTCGGCGCGGGCACCATGGGCAACGGCATTGCGCACGTCTTCGCGCGGAGCGGATTTGCGGTCCGTTTGTGTGAAGTGGAGCAACGATTTTTGGATCGCGGGCTGGAGACGATCCGCAAAAATCTTGGGCGCGAGGCGGAGAAGGCGAAGATTACGCAGGCGGAGGCCGATGCGGCGTTGGCGCGCGTTGAAGGCACGCTGGATCGCGGATCGCTGGCGGCTTGCGACTTCATCATTGAGGCGGCGACGGAGCGCTTTGAAATTAAGAGCGAAATCTTCCGCGATCTGGACCGCATTGCGCGGCCGGGAGCGATTCTGGCCACGAACACCTCATCGATCTCGATTACGAAACTGGCTGCGCAGACGGGCCGTGCGGACCGGGTGATCGGAATGCACTTCTTTAACCCCGTGCCGGTGATGAAGCTGGTGGAAGTGATTCGCGGTCTGGCGACGGCGCAGGGCACCTACGATACGGTGAAGGCGCTGGCGGAGAAGCTGGGCAAAACGCCGGTGGAAGTGAATGATGCGCCGGGGTTCGTGTCGAACCGGGTGCTGATGCCGCTGCTGAACGAGGCGATGTTCGCGGTGATGGAAGGCGTGGCGACGCCGGAGGCGGTGGATGAGGTGTTCAAGCTGGGGATGGCGCACCCCATGGGGCCGCTGACGCTGGCGGATTTTATCGGGCTCGACGTGTGCCTCGACATCATGCGTGTGCTGCACGACGGCCTGGGCGATCCGAAGTACCGGCCGTGCCCGTTGCTCATCCGCATGGTGGATGCGGGATGGCTCGGGAAGAAGAGTGGGCGCGGGTTTTATAAGTACGGCGGGGTCGGGGGTAGGGGATAGATGTTGTTGGCGGGTTACTTCTGAGTTACTGGCGTACCCCGGCGTCCCGCGCTTCCACACCGATCCGTCGTATCCTCAGCATTATGGTGCGGATGACGGTGCTGGCCAGCGGATCAAAAGGCAACAGCACCATTGTCGCCAGTTCCACCACGCGGATTCTGGTCGATGTGGGGCTCTCCTGCCGCGAGCTGATCAAGCGCATGAAAGCCGCTGGCGAAGATCCGGCCTCGCTCGATGCCATTCTGATTACGCACGAGCACCAGGACCATGTGCAGGGGCTGGCGGTGACGGCGCGCAAGCTGGGTATCCCGGTGTATCTCACGGAGCCGACCCATCGCGCGTGGGTGCGCTGGCTGACACCGCGCAAGCGCATCACCTACGCGGAGTGGCTGGAGCAACGGCGGCAGGCTGCGAACCAGCCGACGCCGGAACCGGATGCCGAAGAGGCAGCGGCGGCAGAAGAGTCGCTGAGCGAGCCGGAAAAGGATCCCACCGCGCTGCCGGCGGTCGAATATTTCCAGTCGGGCAGCTCGTTTCGCATCGGGGACATTGCCGTGATGCCATTTACCATCCCGCACGATGCGATTGATCCTGTTGGGTTTGTCTTCGAAGCCGAATCGGTGCGCGTGGGGATTGCGACCGATCTGGGCTATATCCCATCCAATGTACATACACACTTGCAGCGGTGCGATGTGCTCATGCTCGAATCCAATCACGACCTCGAAATGCTGCGTGACGGCCCGTACCCCTGGTCCGTCAAACAGAGAGTGATGTCGCGCGTGGGGCATCTGTCGAACGACGCGGCCTCAGAATTTCTGGCGCGGGGTTACGACGGCCAGGCAGCCTACGTGGTGCTGGCCCATCTGTCTGAAAGCAATAACCTTCCCGAGTTGGCCAGATATGCTGCGGAGCAGGCGCTGCGCGACAAAATGAACTTGCTGGCGAACAAGCTCGTACTGGCAGAGCAGAATCGCCCGATGGAACCTATCGTCCTGGGATGAAACGTGCCTATAATGATAAAAGCCGCCCTTTGCATCGCAATCTCCGTGCCAGTTCGCTTTGGCCGGGAGGCGCAGCAAGCGCGCGGAAAGTGGGGACCTGACCGATGAGTAAATGTACCGATTCAGTCGTCGGGGACATACTTTCAAGCTGGCGATATGACATTTCGGGGATATCTCCTGAAATGCGGACCGATTACGAACAGCATTTGGCGAGTTGCTCTCACTGCCGTGCGCGGCAGCGGTTGCATCGCGCCATCGACGTAACTCTGATCGGCGTTAGCACCCTGTCGATTCTGGCATTTTTGCTGGCACTGGCGGTCATCCATCATATTGAGCCCTTGCGCACGGCGGCGGTGGCGGTGCTGCATCTGGAGCACACCCAGCTGGTGCTGACGCTGCAGGCCGCGGCGATTTTGGGCCTGCTGGCCTCGCTGATTGCGTGGATACTGGTGGCCATTGCCACCCCCGCTCCGGTCTACCTCACCGGCGTGGCCATTGAACAGGCGCGGGTGCTGCAGGATCGCATCCCGGAAGAGCTGCGCAGCCGCCTGCGGGCCTGATCTTTCCTTCCAGTGAATGGTCATTCCATGTGCGCCTCTCGGGGCGCACATGCTGTTTGTGCTGATGACGTTCCGGGTACGCTTCGCGCGCCATGGAACGCCGCACGCAACCTGGGTGATTTGCGTCACATCCAGACAAACAGGGGCTTTGCGACCATGAACTCGTTCCAATCAGTAAGCCAATGGGACAGGAGCTGGAAAATGGTGACCCCCATCGACGCAATCACGACAGGCATGGGATTCGATGAAGCTGGCCGGTGGCATGATGCCAGAACGTTTCGGTTCAGGCCCGCACCGAGGCAAGACGACGACCTGATGGCGCCGGCACGCGGGGCCATCTACGGCATCCTGGGCGGCGGCATTCTATGGTTCGGCCTGATCCTCGTCGGGCGCTTCCTGATCGGCCTCTTCTAGACAGGGTTTTTGCGGCCTGGGCCTCCGTTTCCTCCTGACGGATGCTTGGGCCCTGACGACTTCAAGCCAGGTTCTGAGCCCTTGCGAGGGCAGTCGGCCCGGCTGCGGAATTTCACGTGCCTGGGAAGGCTAATTTGTCATAGAATTCAGTCCACTTACCTGGTAGAGTCGCGAACATCCTGCCGAGGGCGCAGGCGCGCGGTTTTTCCGAGCCGAGGTGTGTCATGAAATTCGCTGGAATCGAACGGGCCGTTATTCTCTCCGGGATTGCGCTATGCGGCGCGGTGGCGGCGCTGGCACAAAGCGATGCGAGCAAGACCGACAAGTACTTTGTTGCCGCGATTCTGGAAACCAGCAACGCCGAGATCCAGGCAGGAAATCTGGCTCAGCAGAAATCGTCCAGTCCGGACGTGAAGCGATTTGCGCAGCGGATGATTGGCGACCACACGCAGCTGAGCCAGCAAATGCTACCGCTTGCGCATGCCATGACGATTACCGTGGAGCCCAACGCCATGACACTCCATCAGCAAAAAACCTCAGCCAAACTGCAGGAGCTGACGGGCGACGCTTTCGACAAGGATTACATTAGCGGGCAACTGGACGAGCAATCGCATGCGCTGCGGCTCTTCCAAAGCGAAGTTGCGACGACTCACGATGAGGGTTTGAAGCGAACGGCGGCGGCGGGAGCGAAGGTGACCATGGTGCACATCCATATGGCCGAACAGCTGGCTGCCGCGCACCACGTTGGGACGTCTCCGGACGTGCGCAGACCAGGCCGGACTCCGGGTCCGGGGACAGGTCCTGGAACGGGGCCAGTCCGGACTTCGGCAGCCGTGACGGCGCCCGGGCCAGTGCCGACTCGGCAGTAATTCGAAACTAGACAACGAACGGGCGCTCGATTCTGATCGGGCGCCCGTTTTTATTTGGCGGTGCTGCGCGTGGAGGCAGTCTGGCTTAACCGCGTCCTTCAACGTCGTTGGGCGAATTCTTCAGCGGTCCTGCCTCGTCCATGGCTTCGACGACGCTTCCATCCGAAGAGGGACGCCCGTTGCAGTCGCTCTTCGAGCCCAGCGAATTTTTGCTGCCGGCGGGAGCATTGGGATCAATCGGGGAATTGCACGAATCGGCGCCGGCGGATGGGGTGTTCTCTGCGTCGTTCTGAATTGGGGACGGTTTTGGATTGGCAGCCATGGGGTCTCCTTGCACTCTCACCGAGTTGGATGCAGGGATTGGGCGCCCTCATGCTTATCGAAAAATTCCCGGATATTCTGCGCGGGGACCGAGGCTATTGGCTCGCCGGTTGTGGCTAAGAGCTGAATTGAGCTTTCTGCGCACACGACATCGCCCACCGGCTGGGATGCGAGCGGGATGCGCGCAAGAAACATGGCGTAGCTGGCGGAGATTGCACCGTTTGCAGGAAGGCGCAGCAGGGTTGGGGTGCCGAAAAGGTTGCCGCGCTGCATCGTTTGCGCGCGGCCTTCGGGCAACGGCGAAACGCCAAATTCCAGGGCGCGGGCCTGTTCCTGGCCATTCCATGGTGGATCGTGGCGGGCGAGATCTTCTTCCCAGATGGCTACCCATGGAAAATCCCTGCGCGCGAAGACATAGCCAAAGGCCACACGCTGCTGGCGGTTTACCGCGCAGACAAAGGCAGTTTCACGTTGTGGATCGATCTGCACGCCTGCGACAAAGCCGGTTGCGGGCGCGGAAAAGGGCTGGCGCAGATCAACTTGTCCTCCGCGCGCAGCCGGCGCGTCAGGCCAGTCGAACGTCGCATTGCTGGCCAGCAGTTCGCGTCCTTCGTATCCATTGGGATCGGTCACGCCCTTCAATCCTGGCATCGTGATCGAGGATTCGTTGGGGTTCAGAAACGGAGGACCCAGCGTGGCATGCTGCTGCCACTGGATGAACTGATCGGTGCGCAACAGGTTGGTGACCGTCTCGCGCACGCACACCACGGATTCGTCGCGCGCGAGACGGAGCGTTCGCGTGAAGACGAGACCGCTGCGAGGCAGACGCACCTCAAAGCGCAGCTCTGCGCTTTCGGCACTTGTCGTCAGCTCCGGTTTCCACGGGCGCACGCCGGCTTCGCCATGCAGGACGGCGCCGGCTCGCACTTCTTCGTCCGAGGGCCTGCCGAAGACGCCGAGGCAGAGACTGTGTCCGACGATCGCGCTGAGCAGCAGGCCGGTGGGCCGCGGTCCGAAGCGCGGTACATCGAGCGCCGGCCGGAAGCGCATCGGCTCGCGCGATCGCCACTTGGGAATCCAGAACGGGTTGCTGCTGGGATCGCCGCTGAAATTGAATTCGGGAATCTGGCCGCCACCGGTGAGGTGCGTGAGGTGCACCAGCCCGTTGCCGAGCACGCAGGCTTGGCGGCCTCTCCACACGGAACGCCGGCACTCGAGCGGGGCGCTAATCATGCTGGTCACTCATGCTCGTCTCTCGCCGCGTTTGAGTGTAATGGATAGCGCCCTCAGAAGCAGGAAATCTGGGCTAAAAATATTCGTTCGCCCATGAGGCACTCGCGATCCGCGTGTTTTTATGAGTGAATAGAATGAGCGGATGCTGACTGTGCCCCTAAATCGATCACGCTGTCTTGACAGGGCCGTCGCGCGAGCCGTATACCGGAGCGTCGCCGTTGCGACGGTGGCCGACTGACTCATGACGATACAAACCGACCTGGAAATCATTGCCGACGACGGCAACCTGTGTGGCGAAGGCCCTTTGTGGGACGAGCGGGAACGCGCTCTTTACTGGACGGACATCACGGGGCGCCGATTCTACCGTTATTTGCGGGAGCAGGGCCGCCACGAACTGATCAGCGACAATTTCCAAGTCGGAGGATTTGCCCAGCAGCACGATGGCAGCTTCGTTGTGACGAACAGCAAAGGCATCTGGATCTGGCGCCCAGGCGAAGCGGCCACGCTGCTCGCGAGCCAAGCGGATGGCCAGGAATGCGTGATGAACGACTGCAGCGCCGATCCCGAAGGCCGCGTGTATTCCGGATCGTTTCATCTGGACGAGAATGGCGACTCTGCGCAGAGCTTTTTGTTTCGTGTTGATACGGACGGATCGGTGCACGTCGCGGATGAGGGCATTTTGTTTTCGAACGGACTCGCGTTTTCGCCGGGCGAAGAGTTTTTGTATTTCGCTGATAGTGCTGGTCGCTGCATTTACCGTTATGAGTGGCGTCGCCGCGATGGCGCGCTCAGCAATCGGCGCGTGTTCGCGCGTCTTGATCGTGCGGACGGATTGCCGGATGGTCTTGCCGTGGATGCGGAAGGATTTGTGTGGTGCGCGCAGTGGTTCGGCGGTTGCGTCACGCGCTACGATCCTGAGGGCCATCGCGAGCGGCGCGTGGAGTTTCCCTCGAGCCAGACTTCGTCACTGGCGTTTGGCGGACCGGAACTGGATGAAATCTACGTGACCACGGCTGCGCTACCGAACGCGCTGCAAATCGCGCCGCTGGGTTACGATCCATCCACCGTCTACAGTGGCGGACCGTTGTATCGATTCCGCTGCGGCCTTCAGGGCCAGCTGAAGTTTCGATCCAACGTTCAGGCGAAGGGTCTATGAAGGAAACCGGACTTTGAAAGAGACGTGGCGTTGGTTTGGGCCGGAAGATCCTGTCCCGCTGCTCTATGCGAAGCAGGCGGGCGCGACCGGCATTGTGACAGCGCTGCATCATCTGTATCGCGGCGAAGCGTGGCCGTTGGAAGAGGTGCTGCGACGCCGCGATTTGATTCTCGCCGGGGGTCTCGGCTGGTCGGTTGTGGAAAGCATTCCGATGCACAACTCCATCAAGCTGCGCTCGGGACGGTATCGCGAGGCTATTGGTGCATGGATCGATTCGATGGCCGCGATCGCGCAGGCGGGCGTGAAAACTATCTGCTACAACTTCATGCCGGTGGTCGATTGGGTGAGAACCGACATCGCGTGGCAGCTGCCTTCCACGGGCTATGCGGTGCGTTTCGATGCGGTCGATTTCGCGGCCTATGAATTGTTTGTGCTGCAGCGGCGCGATGCGGAGAAGGATTATTCGCCGGAGCAGATCGGCGCGGCGTGCGCGCGCTTTGAGCAGATGGGTGCTGAGGAAATCGATCGCCTGGAGCGGACGCTGATTGCGGGGCTTTCCGCGTCGGAGTCGTCGTACGATCGTGAGTCGATGCGCAAAGCGATTGCGCAGTATGACGGCATCACGGCTGATGATTTGCGCGGGGCTTTGATTGAATTTTTGCGCGACGTGGTGCCGGTCGCTGAAGAGCTTGGGTTGCAACTGGCGATTCATCCCGATGATCCGCCGTGGTCGCTTTACGGATTGCCGCGGATTGTTTCGACTGCGGATGATCTGCGCAAGATTTTGGCCGGCTGTGATTCTCCCGCCAATGGACTGACGTTTTGCGTTGGGTCGCTGGGCTCGCGCGCGGACAACGACCTTGTGGCCATGGTTCGAGAATTCGCGCCGCGCATTCATTTCGTTCATCTGCGCCAGGTGCGGCGCGAAGGCAATGAGTCGTTGGGCGGATCGTTTCATGAGGCGGAACACCTTTCCGGTAGCTCGGATATGGTGGGCGTGATCCGCGCGATTCTGGAAGAAGAACGGCGGCGCGGAGGAGAAAACCGGCGCGACGCGGAGATTCCGATGCGTCCGGATCATGGACATCAACTCGGCGACGACATCGGCAAGCCCGGCAATGCCAGCTACTCGTTTGTGGGGCGGCTGAAAGGCCTGGCGGAATTGCGTGGAGCGATGCGCGGGCTGCAGTACGCAGTGCCGGAGCTGCGGCCCGCCAACATTACGGAGGAATTGCAAAAGTCATGAGCGACTTCACCAACAAAACGGCAGTCGTGACGGGAACTACGGGAATTGGGCGCGCCATTGCGCTGCGCCTGGCGAGCGGCGGTGCGCGGGTGGTGGCCTTTGGGATCGATACGAAGGCGAACAGCGAGCTGCTCGCGGAGGCTTCGCGTCTGAAGCTCGCGATCGATGTGGAAACATGCGATGTTGCCGATCCGGCGTCGGTGGAGCGCGCCGTGCAGAAGGCCGTGGAGCGGTTGGGCGGAATTCAAATCCTGGTCAACGCTGCGGCGATTCATCCGTTCGGCAACGTGGTGGAGACGGAGCCGGAAACCTGGAACCGCTGCATGGCCATCAATGTGGGCGGCGTGTATTTACTGGCGCGCGCGGTGGTTCCGGTGATGAAGAAAGGCGGCGGTGGCAGCATCGTGAATCTGGCTTCGGTGCAGGGTTACGCGTGCCAGCCTGGCGTGGTTGCTTATGCCGCGTCGAAGGGCGCGATTCACAGCCTGACGCGGGCGATGGCTCTCGATCATGCGGCTGACGGCATTCGCGTCAACTCCATCAGCCCTGGGTCGATTCGCACGCCGATGCTGGCGACCTCCGCAGCGCACTTTGCTCCGGAGCTGCCCACGGATACTGTGTTTACGCGCTTCGGCGCCGCGCATCCCATGGGCCGCATTGGAACGCCGGAAGAGGTGGCGGATCTGGCTGCGTTCCTCGCCTCGGACAAATCCGGATTCTGTACCGGCTCGGATTTTGTGATCGACGGCGGGTTGATTGCCGGCATTCCCGTGCGGTAACAGATTGGATCGGCGCGGGATTACGTCTAAGGATTCCAATCGATGCGGATTGCTGCGGGGCCGGCTTGCGGACGAAACGCAATGCCGGAAGTTCGCGATCCATCGACGCCAATCCTGGCAATGATGTGTTCGTGTGACCGCAAATCGAACATTTCAGGGGTGATACTGGGGCGCATGACTCGCGTGCCAGACTCGGCAAGGGGTGGCCGTGGATTACGTGCGTTCGCAATTACGCCTGCTGGAATGTTCTTTTATGGGCAAAACGAAAATAATCTGGTATGCTTTTATCCGATAAATGGCTCTGATTGCGATGAAAACGCAGGCAAACGACTCGTCGCGGGTTTCCCCCCGGTCTCTTAATTTCAGCTCCGGCACGCAGCGGCGTGTACCCTGGAAGGGCCTGCGAAGGCGACCTGATTTCGTGCAGCAAAGGTTTCCAGCGATGAGCATTCTGGCCGTCGATCTTGGGGGGACGCATGCCACCTGCGCGGTGGTCGAGGGGAAGCAGATTCTTGCGCGTGCAACGGTGAGTTTGCCCGCTTCAGCGTCGTTGGGCGACGCGCTGGCTGCGATCAAGATCCCGCTCAAAGAGCTGCACGCCGCGCATCCTTCCACCGCCATTGGATTTGGATTTTGCGGGCTCGTCGATTCGCGGAATACGCGGATCGCGTCTACCAATGGCAAGTACACCGATGCTCCCTCGATCGACATGGCTGCGTGGGCGATGCACGAGTTCGGCCTGCCGCTGCGCCTCGACAACGATGCGCGCCTGGCGCTGCTGGGCGAGTGTTATGCCGGCGCGGCTCAGGGAGAAACGGATGTGGTGATGTTCACGCTGGGCACCGGAATTGGGGGCGTGGCGATGATCGGCGGCCAGCTGCTGCGCGGCAAGCATGAGCAGGCTGGGGTGCTGGGCGGCCACACGCCGGTCACGCTCAATGGCCGGCGCTGCACGTGCGGAGGTTTAGGCTGCGCCGAATCGGAAGCATCGGGATGGTCGCTGCCTCTCGTCGCGGCCGCGTGGCCTGGGTTTGCGGGCAGCGCTTTTGCGGCTCGAACACTTGATTTTGAAAATCTGTTCGCGTGCGCGGCGCAAGGCGACGCGGTTGCTCGCGAAATTCTCGACCATTGCCTGCGCGTGTGGGGAGCGGCGGCGGTCGCTGCGATTCACGCCTTCGATCCCGATGTACTGGTCTACGGCGGGGGCGTGATGCGGAGCGCCGACGCCATTCTTCCTTTCCTCCAGGAGTACGTCCGGACGAATGCGTGGACGCCCTGGGGCACGGTTCAGGTACGCGCTGCGCAGTTGGGCAACGATGCGGCGCTGCTGGGAGTTGTTCCGCTTTTTGAACAGGAGATTCCCCTTGTACGATAGGTTCCCCACCATCCCATCCGGCGTGCGCGAGGAATGCCTCGTGGGATGGCCCGAGATTGCCGCCGCGATTCAGTCGCGCGTGGGCGTGCGGTCGGTGATTGCCGTCGAGTGCTATCCGGGCACATCGCTGCAGGAGATTCATTTCGAACTTGCCTCTGCGTTGGGCCGGGCGACTTTTTTTTGCACGCCGGATTTATTTCAAAGCGCTGCGGCGATTGACCGGATGCTGTTGCCGCTGCTGGGCGACGATCCTGTTTTCGGCATGATGAATTCGATCTCGATCGAAGATTTCTTCGAGGCTTCGAAACTCAAAGAAGCGCGCGCACGGTGCGCTGATCCGCAGGAGCCGATTGTGGTGATCGGGCCTGGAGCGTCGCTGGTGTGTCCGCAGCCATCGCTGCTGGTCTATGCGGATTTGGCGCGCTGGGAAATTCAAATGCGGCAGCGGCGCAACGAGATTGCGAATCTGGGTGCAGATAATTTTGAAGAGCGAGCGTCGCTCAAATACAAGCGCGCATTTTTTGTGGACTGGCGCGCGGCGGATCGCCTGAAGGTGAGCCTGTTCGACGAGATTGACTTGCTGCTCGATACGAACAAGCCCGGCGAGCCTAAAGCCATCAGCGGCGATGTTTTCCGGAGGAGCCTGGCGGCCGTGGCGCAACGTCCATTCCGCGTGGTGCCATTTTTTGATCCTGGACCGTGGGGCGGCCACTGGATGGAGCGGGTGTGTGGCCTGCCGCCGGACGGCGCGCCGAATCATGCGTGGTGCTTTGATTGCGTGCCGGAAGAAAACAGCCTGCTGCTTGGCTTCGGCGATGTGCGCGTAGAAGTGCCGTCGCTCGATCTGGTGTTGGCGCATCCGATAGAGCTGCTGGGCGAGGGAATCGTTGCGCGCTTCGGCGCGGAGTTCCCCATTCGCTTTGATTTCCTCGATACTGTGGGCGGCGGGAATTTGTCGCTGCAGGTGCATCCGCTGACTGCGTATATCCGCAAGCATTTCGGCATGGACTACACGCAGGACGAGAGCTACTACATGCTGGACGCGGAAGAGGGCGCGTGCGTGTATCTGGGGCTGAAGGAAGGGATCGACCGCGAAGCCATGCTGCGCGATCTGGAGCGGGCGCAGGATGGGGATTTTGATTTTCCTGCTGAGGAATTCGTCAATCGCTTTCCGGCGCGGAAGCACGACCACTTTTTGATTCCGGCGGGAACCGTTCATTGCTCGGGGAAAGACAGCATGGTGCTGGAGATCAGCGCCACACCGTACATTTTCACGTTCAAGTTGTGGGACTGGGGCCGGCTGGGTCTGGACGGAAGTCCGCGGCCGATTCACCTGAGCCACGGCGCGGCGAATATTCAGTGGGATCGCACGACGGAGTGGGTCCGCCGTTCGCTTATCAATCACGTGGAGCCGGTCGCCACAGGCGATGGCTGGCGCGAAGAGCGCACCGGGCTTCATGCACTGGAGTTCATTGAGACGCGGCGCCACTGGTTCACGGGCACAGTGCCGCACGACACGGCGGGGACGGTGCACGTGTTGAATCTGATTGAGGGCGGGCAGGCGGTGGTGGAGAGCCCCAGCGGGG
Organism: uncultured Acidobacteriaceae bacterium; assembly: GCA_963817165.1. GTDB lineage: Bacteria > Acidobacteriota > Terriglobia > Terriglobales > Acidobacteriaceae > Palsa-343. The sequence goes on from CAWFNL010000029.1 coordinate 27,921, forward strand.
CGTTTGAGCCGTTCATCGTGAACTACGCGGAGACGTTTATTGTTCCGGCGGCGGTGGGACGGTACACGGTGCGGCCCGTCAGTGCTACGGGCGGGGGTGAGTACGGGACGATTTGCGCGCAGGTGCGGGTTTAACGGCGGCGTTCTAACTCACTGCAATTTTGAGTATGAAAAGAAAAAGGGTGATTGATCGCGAGATCAATCACCCTTTTCGTTGGGCGGGAACTGCTGCGGCTTAGAAGATCACCTTCAAAGCCAGTTGGATTTGGCGAGCGGTGCCGGTGCCCACCTGGCTGGCGTCCTGGTCGGCGATTGTGCCGCTGACCTGGCCGAAGTACAGATTGGGACTGCAGCCGGATGCTGAGAACGACGTGCAGATTCCAGCTTGTGGGTTGCCGAAGTTCGGGTGGTTGAGGATGTTGAACATGTCGGCGCGGAACTGCAGCTTGGTCTGCTCGAAGAGCGGGAAATTCTTCATGCCGGAGAAATCCCACTGGTAGAAGTCGGGGCCGCGCAGGCTATTGCGGCCAACGTTGCCCAGCGTGGATGGATCGCCCGGAACGCCGTTAAAGCCTGCCGGAACCTCGTAGGCCGCCACGTTATAGGTGTGGTAAGGCCAGGAGAAGTTCGACTGCTTAATCGGGGCGCCGGTGAAGTCGGGCCGCGTGGAGAGTCCGAAGATGCCGCCGCCGGAGATGGTGGGGTTCACCGAATCGCCGGAGCGCGCCTGCACGATGGTGGAGGCCTGCCAGCCGCCGAGAACGGTGCGCATCAGCATGCTGTGTCCGTTCAACTCCGTGAGGTTGTAGACCACGCTGCCGGTGAGGCTGTTGCGGACGTCGATGTCGCCCTGGCCCAGGTCATCCCGCGGGTTCAGCGGATTGGAGAAGTTATTGAGGAAGTTGACCTCGTCATCGAATTCGTGCGCCCAGGTGTAGTTCGCTTCCAGATCGACCTTGCCGACGTTGTGGCGGAGCTGCACCTGGAGGGCGTTGTAGCTGGACTGCAGCTCGTCCGCTTCCAGCGTCTCGTTGGCAAAAGTGCTTAACGGATGAGCCTGGGTGAAGTAGTTCGCCGGATTCAGATTGATGCCGGCGAAGTCGACGCCCGCATCCTGACGATGGTTCTCGTTGCCGGTGTAGTTGACCGTGAGAACTGTGTTCGGCATGACTTCCTGCTGGATGCCCACCAGCCAGTTCGGCCGAATACGGGTCATGCGGATTCTTTGGGAAGATGTAGACGTTTTGCGTGCCCGCGGGCAGAGCCGGGTTCGCCTCAGGATAGGCAAGCGGCGCCTGGAAGACGTTGACCGAATAGCTCTGATAGGTGGGGTTGTTGCTTAGCATGTTCACGCCGAAGTGCATGGGGTTGTAGAACAGCCCGTAGTAGGCGTGGACGACCGTTTTCCCTTTGCCGAACGGATCGTAGCTCAGTCCGAAACGGGGCGCGATATCGCTGGTCGGCCCGTTGTAGATGGGCTGGGTGGTTGGCGTGAAAGACTGCGTGGCGAAGTCAAAGTTGGGCGCCAGGTTATTCCTGAAGCTCCACACTGTGTTGAAGCCCGCGCGCAGACCGAGGTTCAGGGTGAGGTTGCGGTTCACGCGCCAGTCATCCTGGAGATACAGGTCCCAGTTGGAATTGCGAATGCCCACAAAGTTGGGAAAGCCGATGGCCTGGAGGGTGAAGGGCCGATCGTTCTCCAAATCAGAGAAGCTCCCGAAGGAGAAGGTTTGCTGCGGGCGGAGCCACTCGTCGATGCGGTTGAAGTGGATCTGCGTCCCGAAGCGGAGGGAATGGCTTCTGACGGTTTTGGTGGCGTTGTCCTGGATTTCAAAGATGGTTTGCGGATTGACCTGGTTGAAGGTATTCGGGCCGGGCAGCGCGCCGAGGTTGGTGAAGAATCCACCAAAACCGGTGAGCGGTTTGGGCGTATCGGAATTCGTATCGGAATAGAAGGTGTGGACCGCGATGCTCGCCTCGTTGAGCAGCGTGGAACTGAAGGTGTGGGTCTCATCCACCATGAGCGAGTGATTGACGTTGAGCAGCGGCGTGGTTTGGCCTTCATTGAGGCCGATTTGCTGGACGGTGAGGCCGTTGTCGTCGTTGTAGCGAACAAACGCGCGATCGTTGACGCCGGCATTCCAGTCGACACGGATCGCGCCACTGTCTTCACGGAGCGTGGTTTCCAGGGCAGCGGGATCGAATACCAGGTCGGCGCCAGCCGCGGCGCCGGCACTATCCTCGGTTCCCGCAACAGCGCAGGACGTGGGGGCGGGAATCGCGGTGCAGTTGGCGGGCAAAGGCGCCATCTGTGCCAGCACCGGCTGCATGGCGGCGTTGAATTGAGAACGCACATAGGCGCTGGGAATTTCGTACTCGTTGTTGATGTCCGTGTAGCGCTCGCGAATACCTTCGTAATTGGCGAAGAAGAACAGCTTGTTGCGGAGCAGTGGGCCGCCAAGGTTCGCGCCGAACTGGTTCATGCGGAGCGGAACGTTGGGGCTGGTGAGGGAGTTCGTGAAATAGTCCTGGGCATCCAGCGCGTTGTTGCGCAGGAAATCGAATGCCTCGCCGTGGAACTTGTTGGTGCCGCCTTTGGTGATGATGTTCATTTGCGGACCCAGCGAATGGCCGACTTCGGCGCTGTATCCGCTGTTGGCGAAATCGATCTCCTGGATGCTGTCGATGCTGGCGCGGGTGAGGCGCGAGGCCTCATTGCCTTCGGTCTCGTCGAAACCGTTGACGTCGGGGCGCGTTGAATTCTGACCGTCGAGCGTGACGTTGAGGCCGGTCATGAAATTTTCCTGACCGTTGACGCTGCCCTGGAAGTAGCCGATGGAGTTGACGGAGCCGGGAGCGATTTCGAGGAAGTCCATGACATCGCGGCCGTTGGTCGGGAGATTGCGAATCTGCTCTTCGCTCAGCACGGTGCCGGCGGTGGCGCTGCTGGTATTCACGGTCGCGTTGGTTCCCGTTACCTCAACGTTTTCGGTTGCCGCGGCCACGGACAGCTTGAGATCGACGCGCACGGTGGCGCCCACGTTGAGCGCGAACGGTTTGGTGGTCGATTTGGAAAACTGGCTGGCCGAAACCATGACCACATAGGTGCCAAAGGGCAGGCCAGGCGCGGAGAAAATGCCCTCGCCGTTGGTTTCTGCGTTGGTTATGCTGCCGGTTCCGGTATTCGTGACGACCACGGTGGCATGGGGAATGACCGCGCCTGCCGGATCGGTGATGGTGCCAGTGATGGTGCCGGTATCGAATGTGCTGACGCTCTGCGCCCTGGCCATCACGGTGAACGTGAGGAAAGCACAGACGAACATTGCCACAGAGCGTAATCCCGCGATCCTTATGCCGCGGGCTAAGTTCCACGCTCCGTTGATTTCCGATTGCATACGACGCATTGCCGCCTCCAGGTGGGAAACTCCCAAGTGTTGCTTCTTGAGTTCAGAACGCACAAAGTATGTTCTGTTTTGCCGCAATAAAGACTATGTTTGCTTTCACTTTACTGTCAATAGGGAAATTCAGCATTTCTTTTTCCGGGTTAGGGGAGGGGGTTGCGGACTGCGATTGCGCAACGATCGGATCTGCGATGGGTGTTGTGGGTTGTTTGGTAAGACTAATTTTTACAGCGACTTAGCGAAGGGAAGAAGCGGGTTGGGGGAGGCGCTCAGAGGACAGGTATCTAAATTTGCTCGCAGGCGCAGACGGTGGTGGGCAGCGCGTCACGGACTTTCGTTTTGGGGGAATTCAATCAGCCGGCACGCGTGCAGGGACGCAAGGAGCGCCCTGCAGCGTGCGGATTCCCGACAGATTTACTGAGTTGGCAGCGGCCGCGTCACCACGATGGGGTGATAGAGATTCATATTGGCGGTGATGTCGCTCTCTACCGTTGAATTGCACGCGTAGGTGAAGACAAGCTGTCCCGCGGTCTCATATTCCACGTGCTCTTTGGCCGCATAGCAAAAAACGTTGGAGGTGTAGTTCGGGTTGGACGGCTCCATCTCGGGATAGCTGTAGAGCGTTTCGGACGCGCCCCATCCGCTGGTGAGGAACCCAGAGAGACTGTAGTACGCCTGTTTGGTGAGGCTGCCTGGATACACCGCGATCCACTGATTGGTGGAGCTGTGCCAGCGCACCGTCATCTCCGTTGCGCCGGGGTTGACGACGGCTGCATTGTCGCTGGGCAGGGTGGTGGCCGTGGTCTGCCAGGCCTCCCACGTGCCGCTGGTGTTGAGGTATTGCCAGTCGGTGTTGCCGGGGCGCGCCAGGCTGTTCATATCCGCGAGCGGAATGCGGAGCAGGGCGAGATACGGGGTGCTGCCGACTCCAGTGAAGAAGTAGGCATAACTCGCGCCGTTGGGATCAGCGGGATTCGGGTTGCCGCCGGGGCCCTGATTCGCGACGATCGAGACGCCGGGCACGGCGCTTCCGCCAGTGTTGAGCTGCTGATACTTGATGCTCCATTGCGAGGGAGGCGCGGTGTAGTTGCTGATGCTGGCGAGTTGCGATCCGCTGTAGGCGAATCCGAATGCGCCGCCTGCACTGGTGGCGTGCATTTGCATCAGCGCGATATAGAGCGTGCCGTTGGAGATGAAACTATCCATCGGCCAGAACCAATCCGAACCGGGCGCTGAGAAGATGGGGCCGGGCGACGATGTGTTCATGCCATTCCAGAAATAGTGGAACGTGCAGTTCTGTCCGGAGCAATTCGAGATTCCAACCGTGTTGTGGATGAAGCCGGTGGATTGCGTGCGGCTGGTGGCCGTTGAGGCGCCGATGAAAGTGTCCGCAAAGAACCAGATACTTTCGCCGTTGCCGAGGGAAACGGAATACGCGCCGTCCGCGCCGAGCCATCCCTGCTGGGAGGGGAACCAGGTGGACGTCGTGGGCGCTGGTGGCGGCGTGTGCGTTCCTGGGTTGCCATTGCTGCCACAGGACGCCATCGAGCCCAGAAGGAAGGCCGCGTTGAAAATTACGAACCACCGCAAGGCGCTCATCATCACACTCCCCAGGTTGCGGTCCATTCTGTAGCCGCAGGATCGATGGAAGAAATTCCGGATGCTGCTTTGCGCACGGATGCGCCCTGCACGCCGGTCAATGCTAGTCCCGGGACCAACTCGGTGCGCACTTCTACGGATTCCGGTGCGTTGTTTCCTTTGCGCACGAAGTGGGCTTTCCATCCACGCGTGCCCGATGGCTCCAGCGTCAGCGAAATGCGACCAAAGCGCGTGGGCGTTTCCGTTAGTGAGAACGGTCGACGGCCTTGCAGATCCGGCGGCATCAGTCCTTCCAGCAGTCGCAGCTTGCGGTTGTCTTCGAGCACGAGCATGTGGCGCAGATAGCGAATGCACTCCGCGCTGGCCCAGTTGTGCGGCATGTCGCCCCACGCCGCGCCGATCAGGGCATGCTGCAGCGGCTGCTCTTCGCGCCACGCGTGCAGCGGAGACGCATGGTTCAGATAACCGGTGAAGGTGCGGTGCGCCCAATCGCGCAATCCCGCCCAGAGATAGATCTCGGCCACAAAGGGAGCGTTGTAGTTCCACAGGCCCTCGTGATGAATCCATCCAGTTTCGGCGGGAACATCTTCCTGGGTGCAGGCCTGCATGAGCGCGATGTGTCCGCGCACGATGGGATCGTCCTTGCTGAAGACCTCGCCCGGGAAGATGGTTTGCGACAGCGCCCACTGGCAGGTTTGCGGGCGCGGCCGTTCCCACGCGTTGTCGCGCATCACGGGATCTTCGCGCATGATCATGGGCAGATAGCTGAAGCCGCGCGGATCGGTGACCATCTCGGCGCGCGCGGCCTGTTGGAATGCGGCAAGAAGTTCCTGGTAAAACGGCATTGCGCGTTGCAGATCGGGGATGTTGAGGTTTTGATTGGCGCGGGCGACGGCGCGCAAGCCGGCGAGCGCCCACGCCGTGTTGGTGAACTCGTCGTGAACGCCGCCCATGCCGCCATCGGGAAATCCGGGCGCCAGCAGGCCATACTTGCCATTCTGCGAATCGCCCTTGCGGGCTTCGTCGCGGAGGGAGATGAGGAAATCGATGGCGTGTCCGATGTTCGGAGCCAGTTGTTGCAGCAGGCTCCAGTCCTGTTTCAGCTCACAGGCGCGCACCACGGTGAACATGGCGATGGCGGTGTCTTTCCAGTGCTCCTTGCCGGCGGAGGCGACGATTTGCCCGTTGGCTGTCTGGTGCTTCCATTCTGAAAGCAGTCCCTTGTCCGCGGCCTCGTCATAGCCGAGGTAGCGCGCGGCTTCGAGCAGGAAATTTCCGTCGACGATCCACATGCCGCGATAGACGGTGGGGCCGACTTCGAAAACCAGATTGCCGTCTTTCACTTCGCGGGCTTGTTGAATGTTTCTGGCGCAGGCAACCAGGAAATCGCCGTTCACACCGGGCAGCGCCCAATCCACGGCTCCGCCAAAGGCATGCCAGTTGCGCCACCACGCGCGCACTTCGTCGAGAAGCTGTTCGGGCGCAATGTTGGTCGCCGGTGTGCCCGTGCTGCCGGCCTGCGCGATGCGGAAGAGATAACGCAGCGGCTGTTGCGGCGTCGCGTTGCCGTGCTCCAGATACAACTCGTAGCCGCCTTCCACGACGCGAGGCATTTCATCGCTGGTGCCGGGAAATGCATTTTGCGGGATGCAGAGCAGCCACGGTGTTTCTTCATCTTCCCGAACGATGGTTGCGACCTTGCCGGCGTTCGAACCCTGCTTGTATTTGCGGCACGAACGAACGCGCACCAGCGGCGAAGCGATGACTTCGACCGATTTTGGACGAATCTCCATCAGCACGTTGTCGACGCGGCCTTCGCCCTCGCGGCGTGTGGCAAATGCGATCAGTTCGATTGCTACTGCGCCTCGCTCCAGGCGTGTGTGGACGATGGGAATGCTGGGAGCCTCCATCGTCTGCTCCAGAAACGTGTCCTTGCCCATGCCGGCGACGGTGAATTCGAGGATCGTCCCGAACTGATCGATGCTGGCGAAGGCATCGGCCGGGAAGTCGTAGCGCAGATCGCCGCGCTTGCCGATGACGGTCTTATCCGGATCGTCGGGGAAGCAGATCGTCGATTGAAAGTCGGCGGGGGCAAATCGAAAATCGACGGCGGTGCTTCCCGCCTGGTTGATCTCGCTGCGGGTGCTCCCGGACTGGTTTGCGGGAGGCGTGGCGCTGCTGCGCAGAGCAGCGGAAACATCCACTCCGCTGAGGACGCCGGCGGCTGCTCCGCCAGCGAGGAAGGTGCGACGATTGATCGGTTTCATCTCGCCTTTCAGGGCTCGAAGGTGTTCCAGAGCGAGGCCAACTGCGCCGGCTCGGAGACCCACTGCACCGCTTCAGGATTTTGCTGATATTGCCGGTAGATGGGCACTCGATCGATCCAGCCCCAGTTCCGGATAGCTTCTCGGACCGCGCACATCGAGCGAGGATTTCCGGTAGCGCGGGTTCGCCTGCCACTCGATGTGTCCGTTGCGCACCACAGGAAACCACGCGAGGCCACCATGGGCGCGGACGCCGTCGTAGAGGAATCCATACTGCCGCTCGCAAAGCGCGCCGAAGACCAAGCGCGTGGCGGGATCGGCGTTAATCACGCAGTGCGCCCACGACGGAGGCACCACGACCTGGTCGCCTGGACCGGCTTCGACGGCGATGCATCGGCCTGGCGTGTCTTCGGCGAACTCCTGCGCGTAAATGATGGCGCGGCCTTCCCAAATCTCAAACAGCTCCGGGGTGGACCATCCGCTGTGCGGCGCAGGCGCGTGGATGTGTCCCTGGCTGCGCACCGGCTCTTCACCCAGTTGCCCGCTGGCGTAGGCCACGACTCCGTAAAGAAGATATCTTCGCTGCAAATCGGCCGCATCGGCGCGCTGGTAAACATCCATCGCGATGCCGTAAACAGGATCAGGACCGCTGCAGTTGGGATCGCGCAGGCTGGGGCGAATGTCGTCGAGGCGCCGCATCTCGACGGCAGGGCCGATGACGTCCGCGCCGTAATCGAACGCCAGCTCGTCGGGGCGCAGCGTTACAGCGAGTCCGGGTTCAAAACGCGATACGGGATTTTCCTTCATCGCCAAAGCCATCACTCATTCGGAACCAGCACCGGCCGGCCGTCTTGTTCCAGCGCGCGCGCACCGAAGCCGCGTTCGCGGATGGTGGCGTAGTCGTAGCCGGCATCGCTGCCCCAGCAGGCCCAGAAGATCAGCGGCTCGTCGCCGACGTTCACGACCCGATGCGCGTGGTGGCCGTTGATGGAGTGCAGCGTGCCGGGGGCCATTGCTTCGGCCCAGGTGCGGCGCTGTTCGTCCATGCGGATCAACAGGCCGTGGCCGCGGACCGGCGTGTAGTACTCCGCGCGGGTGCGGTTGGCGTGGAAATGCCCATGCGTCATAAAGTATTCCTCGCCGACTTTGCCAGGCTGCAGAATGGTGACGCCCCAGAACAAACCGCCCTCGCTGCCAGGCGCTACCGGCGCCCACCAGCGCACGCGGTAGACTTCCGTTTCCGGATTGAGCAGCGCGAACGCGGCCGCGTCGGAGAAGGTTCCCTTGAGATCCCCCAGCTTCTTCGCGCTCTCCTGCACGGGAGCGCCGCTCATGCCGCCGGTCTGCCAATCAAGAATGACGGGAGCGGCTTTGGGGGCAGTCTCGGATTGGGCGCTCGGCGTCCCGTTTGTTGGATTCTTCATCGTTGGTTCCATAACAGGACGGAATACTAGCAGACTGCATGTTCGTTTTCAACGATAACGAATGTTGCAGCTGTTCGTTTGGCGCACAATAGACATGTAAAGTGATGTTCAATCTTTCAACGGCAAGCTCTGCCCGGGCGCAGTGGAGCTTTCCAAATCGTCCGGTCAATCCCGGTCTTCCGCGTATCCTGAATTATTTTCACTGTTTCGCAACCCACGACTTTCGTATATAAACGTTCCGTTCACATTTCGCACAAAGGCTTCAGCATGCAGATGTCCCCGGTAACCGATCAAGGGCAGAGTGGGCCGAGCGCCCGGTCTCCCTTGTATGTTCTTTTTCTGGCCGTCGTCGCCGCCATCTCCGGATTTCTGTTCGGATTCGACACCGCCGTGATCAATGGCGTGCTGCTGTTTCTGCGGCGTCAGTTTTCGCTGTCGAATCTGCAAACCGAAGTCGCCGCCAGCGCGCTCTTGCTGGGCTGCCTGCTGGGCGCGGCGGGAGCGAGCCTGATCGGCGATCGCATCGGGCGGCGGAAATCGTTGCTGTTGGCGGCCATCTTGTTTGGCACCTCGACGATCGGTGCGGCGCTGGCCAATTCCGTTTTCGTCTTTTCTATCGGACGCCTGCTGGGTGGGCTGGCCATCGGCCTGGCTTCGGTGCTGACGCCGGTCTACATCGCGGAAGTGGCTCCGGCGCGCACCCGCGGACGGCTCGTCTCGATGAATCAACTGGCGATTGTCGTTGGGATCCTCGCCGCCTATGTGGTGAGTTGGGCGCTGGCCGGACTGGGCGACAGCAGCTGGCGATGGATGCTGGGCGTTGCGGCGATTCCCTCACTCGCATTTTTCATCGGTCTTCTATTTATTCCGGAAAGCCCGCGGTGGCTGATCGGCAATGGCCAGCGCGAAAAAGGGCGCGCGGTTCTGGCTCGTATCTACGGCCCCGAAGAGGCGGAGATTCAAGTCCGGCTGGTGGAGGAAGCGGCGAACACCGAAGAGGGAACGTGGAGGGAAGTGTTCGCGCCCGCCATGCGGCGGCCGCTCGTCGTCGCGCTCGGCCTGGCGATTCTGTGCCAGATCACCGGCATCAACACGGTGCTCTATTACGGATCGATTCTCATCAGCGAGCATTTCCACGGCGAAAGCGCCGGCGCGGCGCTGATGGCCAACGTGATCATCGGCTGTACGAATCTGATCTCCACGCTGATCGCGCTGCGCTGTCTCGATCGCTGGGGACGCCGCTCTATGCTGCTGACGGCGAGCGCGGGGATGGCCGTTTCGCTGGCTATTTTTGTCATCGTGAATCGCATCCCGGGCATCCCGCCGCTGGCGATCCTTGCGTGCGTGATTGGCTATACCGGATTCTTCGCCTTCGCCATGGGCCCGGTGCCCTGGGTGGTGATCGCAGAGATTTTTCCCAACAAAATTCGGGGGCGGGCTGCCTCCGTCGCGACGTCGACTTTGTGGACCAGCACTCTCATCATCACGTTCACGTTTCTCTCCCTGGTCCACGCGCTTGGGGTGTCCGGAACTTTTGGGATCTACGCGATTCTCTGCGTCGTCAGCTTCGTGTTTATATGGAAGCTGGTTCCAGAGACGCGCGGCAAGACGCTGGAACAGATCCAGCGCGAATGGGAGGCCTGATCCGTGGTGAAGCGCAGCAAGCGAAAGAAAATTGCCAAACCCGCTGAGGCAGTGCCGGAGGCGGCACAGAATGGGCAGCAGCAGCGCTTCCACGCCATTCTGACGGGACTGCAGGAGAGCAGCACGGTTGCCGTCGACGAGCTGAGCGCGCTCCTCGGCGTTTCCGTGGTGACGATTCGCCGCGATTTGGATTTGCTGGAACAACAGGGCCTGCTGCGCCGCACGCATGGCGGTGCTGTTTCCATTGAGCCGCTGTTCTACGAGCCTTTCAAGAAAGATCGCTCATTCCAGGCGCAGGTGGAGCGCCAGGCCAACGAGAAGAGAAGGATCGGTCGCGCGGCTGCTGCGCTGATCACTCCCGGCGAGACGATTGCCATTACTCCTGGCACCACGACGGCCGAAATCATTCGCGGCATTCCGCTGAACAGCAAAATTACCGTGGTGACCAACACCGCAAATATCGCGATGGAACTTTCGAAGCGCAAAGACGTGAGCGTCTTCGTCACCGGCGGACATCTGCATGGGGAATGGTTTTCGCTGGTAGGGCCTACCGCCATTCGCAGCCTCGACAACATGCTGATCCACACTATGTTCATTGGGGCGGACGGCATTGATGCTGCCTGGGGGCTGAGTTGCTTCAGCTCTGACGAGGCCGAGCTCAATGGGACGATGGTGCGCCACGCGCGCCGCCACATCGCGGTCGTCGATTCCACTAAATTCGGCGTGGTGGCCAACTGGAGAATCTGCGAGACCGCGACCATCCAGACGCTGATTACCGATACCGGGGCGACGGACGAAATGATTGCGCCGTTTGTGAAACTGGGCATCGAAGTCATTCGCGTCTGAGCTCATCATCCATCTGAGCGTCCTTCATCGGGAAGGACTGAGTTCGCGCATTTTTGCTCTCTCGATGAGCGATCTGTGATCAAACGAACGTTCGCAGTGACCTTATCCAGCGAAAACAGTCCTCAGTGCGCTATGATCCTGGTGCGAACCCGCACCGATTTTTCTCATCCCGAGGATCCCGCCCATGAATCGTCGCAGCTTCCTGAAGGTTTCCGCCGGCGCTGCCGCCGTCGCCGTCCAGGCGAATGCGCTGCCCGCGATGCCGCGCAAATTGCCCGCCCTTCCGTCGCTAACTGATCTCGCCAGCATTCGCATGCCGCATACATTTATGGAGTTGTTCAACCTGCCCATTTCCATGAACGACTGGGGCTACGCGCAGACGGTGAAGTCCGTTTCGGGGATCACGGCGATCGGATTTCCGCCGTATGCGTGCTGCGGCATGCCCGATATTCCGTGGAGCCCGGGCCTGCTGAACACCTGTGAGCTGATGGTGAACGACCGCCTGGTGGCTATCTCCGGCGATGCCAGCGAGGCTGTTACATATCAGTGGTTCCCGCATTGCGTGCAGCGCGAGCAGACGGTCGACGGATTGCGCGTGCGCACGACAATGTTCCTGCCGCCGGAGCAGCGGGCGGTGTTGCAGAAAATCGAGATTCGCAATGTCTCTGGCCAGCGCGGCAGCTTTACTGTCAGCTTCGACATGCGTGCGGCGGTGACGAAGAAGACGGGGGCGTGGTTCGTGAATCTGCCCGGCGAAGGCGACAACCAGCAGACGTGGGATGCGTCACAGGGCCGGATCACTTTTGCCGCGCAACATTCGGCGGCCGCTTGTGCGCAGGGCATTCACCCACCGGCGGACACTCTGGTCGCGGGGAACGTGCTGGAATATCGGCTGACACTCGCTGCTGGAGAAACGCGCGAGTTCCACTTTGTCGCGGCGATTGCGGCCAATGCTGGAGACGCTGCAGCGATGCACGATCGGCTGCAGACAAACTTCGCCGATTTGGAAATGCAGAGCGAGCGCCGACTCGAGCAATTGCTGCACTCTGCGTTCACGGCGGGTAACAGCGACTTCTCCGGCCACTTGCCGCGACTTGAAACCAAGAGCGAAACTTTATGGAACCTCTATAACAATGGGCTGAAGAATCTGCTCACTGCGCGGCGGCGCTCGCCGGATTCCGTCTATGGCCCGACTTTTCTGACTCTGAGCGGACACGTGCTGCCGACGCTGAGCTTTCCGTGGGACACCGCGCTGACCAGCCTGAGCCTCGCGCTACTGGACCCGCTGCCGTTGCGCAATCTGGTCGAAGTCTGGTTCCAGCAGGACATGCATCAGCATCTGGCTACGGATTACCTCAGCGGCGAAGCGGTTGGCCCGTGGTACGCGGTGAACGACATGGCGATTGTGCGTTGCGCGCAGGATTATTTGCGCGTGACGGGCGACTTCGCGTGGCTCGACAAAACAGTTGGCGGCAAAACGGTTCTCGACTGCCTCGTCGATCACGCTACGTATTGGAAAAAGCTGGCGGCCAAGAACGGCCTCGCCGATTACGGTGGCATTCAGAACCTGCTTGAGGTGGTCAGCACGTACATTCACGAAGTCGCCGGGATGAATGCTGGGAACGTTTCCAGCATGAGGTTTGTCGCCGAGCTGCTCGACAAGCGCGGCCGCGGGCAGCAGGCCGCTTCACTACGGGCGGATGCAACGGCGCTCGCGCGGCGCATCAACGAGGTGCTCTACGTGCAGGGAAAGGGCTGGTGGCGCTGCGGCCAGCCGGATGGATCCTTTAATGAGGTCCGTCACTGTTACGATTTCATCGCGGTGCTGGATAACATGAGCGACGATCTCTCCGCGGCGCAGAAGCGCGAGATGGCCAACTTTTTCTGGACGCAGCTTGCGTCGATGAAATGGATGCGCGCTCTGGCCAGTGGCGATCCTGACGCGACATGGAATGTGCGCCCCGATCACAGCTGTCTCGGCGCCTACGCCGCGTGGCCGCCGGAATCCGCGAAGGGATTATTTAAAGCGGATGACCCCGCGCGCGTGGCCGTGTGGCTCACGGAAGTGGCGAAGGCGGGGAATCAGGGGCCGATCGGGCAGGCGCATTTCGTGGAGCAGGTGGTGCCGCCGCTGCAGGGCGGCGCGTACAAGGCATCGGAGGACGCGCCGTACATCGAGGACTGGTGCTGCGTCTCCGGCGGGGCCTTTATCGATTTGGTCGTCGAGTCCATCTTCGGCGTTGATCCGTCGCTGCACGATGGAGTCAAGGTTGCGTCGAAGCTGGATGCGTTTGATGCGAGTGCGACACTGCAGGGTTTGCACTACCAGGGCGGCGAGTATTCGATCTCGGCGCAGGGTGCGAAGCGCATTAGCTGATCCCGGCTTCGATGGCGGAAGCGAACGCCAGCGTGCTGCGCACGTGGGTTTGCCAATACTCCCATGTGTGGCCGCCGTCGTGTTCTTCGTAGACGTGCGGAATTTTGAGCTCGAGCAGGTTTGAATGCAGTTCGCGATTTGCCTCGAGCAGCGAGTCGTCGCGGCCGCAATCGAAACGGATGGGCGGCAACTGCGCACGATTTGTTTTCGCCCAGTGCAGGATTTCCGTGTTTTCGCGACCGGAAAACCGGTAGGCCTCGAGGGGTTCGACCACAAATCCTGCGAGGTCTTCAAGCGTCGTGACTGCCGAATGAGCAGCAATGGCTTTCACGCGGTCCGGATACTTCATGCCGAGGCGCAGCGCACCGAATCCTCCCATCGATAGCCCGCCAAGATAGAAGCGCTCCGTCTGCACATTTGGAAGCAGCTCAGTCAGGCACGCGGGAAGATTGTCCACGATCCAGGCTTCGGCATCGAAGTCACGATGCGGGACATAGCCGGTTCCGTCTCCCCAGAGTCCGTCCGACGGCATGGCGATGGCGAAGGGGCGGATCGTGCCTGCGGCGAGCATTGCGCCCGCGGTCTCAGGAATTTTGCCAGACACCGACCAGTTCCAATGGCTGCCGTACACGCCGTGCAGAAGGATGAGCAACGGTAGCGGATCGTTTTCGTGACCCTGTGGTAGAAAGACGGATACATCCGCACGCCCTTGCAGCGCCGGCGAATACATCGTCAACAGGCGCACGCCGTTGCTCAGCGGCTCGGAGAGGGCAGCGTTGCGAAAGCGGCTCATTGGGCGGGAGCCTGCGGCAACGCTGGCATCGGCATGCGCACGACACGCGGGAAATAGATGTTCGTGTTGGCAGCCAGCTTCGGCACGGAGAATGTATTGCACACGTAAGTAAAAACCAAATCGCCGTGCTCGAATTCCGGATGCTCTTTGCCGGCGTAACAAAACGTGTCTTTGTCGTACCCCGGAGTGCCCGGCTGCATCTCCAGCACGCTGTAGATCACCTGGCCGCCGCTCCACGGACCGGTCGCGGCTGGAGCGCTGCGCAGCTCAATCTTCGGCGAGAATGCGGTGGGGTCGAACATAACAGCCAGCCATTTCCCCAGCTCTGGGTGGTAGCGAATCGACAACTCGGATGCCCCCGGCGTCATCACGGCCTGTGCGTTGGCGGGATCGAATCCCTTCAGCCACTGGCCGTCGTGCGCGAGGTATTCGAGATTTCGCCGGGGATCGTTCAGGCCAGTCACCGGAACCCGCGCTGCGATCAGAGGCTTGGATCCTTGTTCGTCCAGAGCGAAGAGGTCGGCGTAGTTGCCGTCCACCACCGTGGTGGCTGAAGGATAGGCATGCGCGCCGTCAGCGACGAGCGGAAAGTAAGTGATCTTCCACTTCTGCGGATCAGGACCTGGAGATTCAATTCGCGCCAGGTCCGATCCGCAGGTGGCAAAGCCCATCGCCGATTTCGCATCCGTGGCGCGCACGCAGAGCAGCGCTACCCAAACTTCATTGCCCACCCGAAAGCCATCGAGCGCCCAGTACCAGGTGTTGGGGTGCTGCGCGTGGAAAAAGTCGGCGGGCTTGCCCTGGGCATCGCGTCGAATTGCGTAGCGGAGATCCCAGTGTCCGCCCTTGCAGGTCGAAATCCCGACGCTGTTGCGCACCATCTTTGGGACGTTCCCCTCCACTACGCGGTGCGAACCATAGAGCGTGTCACCGAAAATCCAAAGGTCGCGCCCGTCCTTGAGCGGAATCGAATAGGCTGCGTCGGCGCCCAGCCATCCCTGCGCCTGGCCGGTCTGGAGCGGAAAACTCGGCGTGCAGCGGGCATCCTGCGCCCGCGCGCTCGCGCACAGGATGATCGCCAGGGCGGCGGAAAACAGACAGGAGCGATGGAACCAGCCTAAACTCATCGACGTTCGATACTCCTCAATAGCAAAAACGAAATGCCGGATTCAGGGAAAAGTGTAAGCCATGCAGCAGCTTTTTTGCTGCGGTTCAATCACGAGGGGCGCGCGCACGCCCTGACGGTTGACAATACGATAGAGAGTTACACTCAAGGTTTTTGAGGAGTTGGCGGGCATGATACGGATCGACGGCAAGTTGCGGCGGCGAGATTTTCTCAAGGGCAGTGCGGCGACGGCTGCTGGATCGCTGGTGACGGGCGGAATTCTTCGCGGGGCAACGGCGCTGGCCGACCAGACGGCGCACACCTCGGCGGCCGATCCTACGGGCCAGGCGAAGCCGATGGTTGGGACTGGATGGCATGGGCACATGTTTCCTGGCGCGGTTGCGCCCCTCGGCATGGTGCAGGTGAGCCCGGACACGAGCGGCGCGCCTGAGGCGCTGTGGAACGGGAAAAGCGATTCCTACGAGTGGGATCACTGCTCCGGCTATCGCTACGCCGATAACGCCATCGTGGGGTTTACGCATACGCATCTGCAGGGCACCGGCGGCAACGACCTTGGCGACGTGCTGCTGATGCCGATGGTGGAAGGACGCAACTGGAGCTGGAACCGCGGAACGCCGGGCGGGCAGGCAGAGGCGCAGATTGAAGCGCTCGGCACTGATTCCGGATGGGTGCTCGACGAGGACCAGAGGGGCTACTTCTCGTTCTTTACCCACGATCGCGAAGTTGCGCGGCCAGGTTACTACGCGGCGCATCTGGACACGCCGGATGTGCACGCCGAACTGACCGCGACCACGCGCTGCGGAATGCATCGCTATGGTTGGCCGGCTGGGACGGCGAAGCGCGGCGTGATGCTGGACCTGATTCACGGCCTCGGCAGCACGGTCTACGAAGCGCAGCTGAACGTCGAGAGCGCTTCTCGCGTGACTGGCTATCGCTACACGCATGGCTGGGCGGCCGACAAGCAGCTTTATTTCGCGATCGAATTTTCGCGGGCCGCTTCTTCGATGCAGGTGAAGGTGGATGGCAAGCTGCAGGATACGCAGCCCGGCTCGCAATTTTCCGGTAAAGATGTGCAGGCGATTTTTACCGATGGCTCCGGGGCGGAACCGCTCATGCTCCGCATCGGGATTTCCCCGACCGGTATCGACGGCGCGCGCAAGAATCTTGAGAAGGAGATTCCCAACTGGAATTTCGATGCCGTTGCACGAGCCACGCGGCAAAGCTGGAGCGATGCCCTCGCCGTCTTTGACGCGGAGATTGCTGACCCCGCCAGCAGCCAGGTTTTTTATTCCGGCGCCTACCATGCGCTGGTCGCGCCGGCCACCTACAACGATGTCGACGGCACGTATCGCGGGCAGGACCGCCGCAATCACGCCAACCCCGGCTTTACGAAATACACCACCATTTCTATTTGGGATATTTATCGCGGGCAGTTTCCGTTGCTGATGATGATGCAGCCGCATCGCACCGGGGATATTGTTCGCACGCTGCTCGCCGATTACGACCAGCTCGGGCAGAACTCGCTGCCGGTGTGGCCGCTGTGGGGCAACGAGACATGGTGCATGACCGGCTTTCATGTGGTGGGCATGATCGCCTCGGCCTGGGCGCGCGGGCTGCGCGACTTTGATGGAGCCGCGGCGTATGCGGCGATGCGCGACACGGCGCTGGTGGGCGCGACGGCCAACGACAACAAGCAGCTGCAGGAAGCGTTCCGCCATTATGGGTACGTGCCGACCGGCGATCAAAAGCAGTCGGTCTCCCGCACGCTCGACTTCGCCTACGACTACTGGTGTGTGGGCGCGATGGCGGAGATGCTGGGGAAGTCCGATGACGCTGCGATGTTTTACAAACTGGGCCAAAACTACCGGAACCTTTTCGACGCGGGCACGGGCTTTATGCGCGGCAAGACGGAAGAGGGCCGCTGGCGCGAGCCGTTCCGGCCCGACTACGAATACTGGGAGGACTACACCGAGTCCGACGGCTGGCAGGCGACCTTCAACGTGATGCAGGATGTGCAGGGGCTGATCGACCTGTACGGTGGCGACGACCCGTTTATCGCGAAGATCGACGCGCTGTTTTCGGCTCCGTCAGATGTGCTGAATTCGCCGCCGGACATCACCGGGATGATCGGCCAGGATGCGCAGGGCAACGAGCCGAGCAACCACATTCCGTATCTGTATTCCTTCGCCGGAGCGCCGTGGAAAACACAGCAGTGGGTGCGGCGGATCCTGCGCCTCTACAACAACACGCCGACCGGCATTCCCGGCAACGACGACTGCGGTCAGCTATCGAGCTGGGCGGTGTTCGCGGCGCTGGGATTTTATCCCGTCAATGCGGTGACCGGCGTCTATGTCATCGGCAGCCCAACCGTGCAGCGCGCGCGCATCCACAATCCGGAAAGCGGAAAGACGTTCACGATCGTCGCGGAAAATAATTCTCCGGAGAACGTCTTTGTTCAGAAGGTTGAGCTGAATGGCCGGGAACTGAGCCGCTGCTGGCTGACGCACGCGGAAATTGTGGCCGGCGGCGACCTGCATTTCTGGATCGGCAGCCAGCCGAACAAGGAGTGGGGAGCGGCGAAGCAGGACCGACCGCCTTCGGGGCTGGTGCGGCCGGGGCGTTAGTTCTTCATCGGCTACTAGAGCCAAAGGCTAGCTGCGCCATGCCGACAGGTCTCTCCCGATCAGCGCCTCCAGCTTCACCACCTCATCCCGGAATACCTCGTCCAGATGCTGGCGAAACTCGGGGCGCAGCGGCGACTTGGGCCGGACTTCTCTATTGAAGCGGTCGAACGCGCTGACGATTCCCAGTTGGGAAAGCCCCAGCGCCTTTTTCGCCGCCATCCACGGTCCCCTGGTCTTCGCTCGCAGATAGCGCGGAAGTCTCGCCAACAGCTTCGATTTGAATTGCACCCCTTCGTTCACCCTGGGAAACTCAATTCTCCCGTCGTCCGGAATCTTTAGAAATTCCAGGAGGCGCACATATTCAGATCGCGGATCCCGGGTGAAGGCATTGAAGAGGATGAAGTGTACCTGCTCTTTCGGAAAAACTTCGAGCACTCGTTCCACCTGCGAACCCAGACTGCCGATCCACTTGTAGTGCAGTTCTCGAGGATTCGTCCCCGCCGGGATATCTCTGCCTGCCACCCGTTCCGGCTGCAATTCCCACGCTTTTTCGAAATCAAATACATTCTCATGGCCCTGGTTCACCACTTCTCCATGGAAGGAATACACCAGATCCGTCGGCTTCCGCAGCATCACCAGCAGCCGCGCATCCGGCCGGAATTCTCCGATCTTCTGCACCGCATGGTCCGAATGGATATAGAAGGTCGAAGCCTCCGCGATCACTGCGTGCTCAGGGCGCGCGTTCGCGAACAGGTCCAGATACGCGTCCATTGACGGGCAGTAGGTCGGGCCGACATCTTCGGAAAAGAATGCCGGCTCCTTCGGATCGGACATGAAGATGTTGGGGTGAGTACGCAGGTATTCGCTCATGGCCGTCGTCCCGCACTTCGGTGCGCCGATCATGAAAAAATTGGGGCGCTTATCCACGGTCAACACTCTCCATTTGTGGATTTTAGATTCTAAAACGGCAGTGTCAGTACCCCGACCTTCTTCCAGGCCAGGATCATCTTGCTGATGTTTTCACCCGCCACCGTGATCGCGGTTGCACAGGCCGCTCCGGCAGCTCCCCACTTGAGAATGAGGAAATAATTGAGCGCCAGGTTCAGGCAAAGGAAGGTCGATGAGAAATATCCTACCGCCTTTTCGTATCCGCACATGGTCAGCATCATTCCGCAGCATCCGGTCGAGATATTGAAGAACTGCCCGATGCCCAGAACCACAAGTACTAAATACGCCCCCTCGAAGTCCCGGCCCCACAGGGACAGCAGCGGATGACCCAGCAGAATGAACAGGGCCAGACTGGCGACTGCAATCAGGATCAGGCCTCCCGTCACCCGCTTCACCATCTTTTCCATCTCTTTAATCTTTCCTTGTGCGTACAGGGAAGCCAGTTTCGGACCGATCGCGGAGTTGGATACCATCAGGAAAAGACTCTCGAGCACTGCGATTCTTGCTGCCACGCTGTAGAGTCCCACTTCGCGCGGGGACCGCAGCCAGCCCAGCATCACGCCATCCGCGTTGGCCATAATCAGATAGCTGCTGGTCGCGATGAGGAGTGGGAACGCCATCTTCAGCATGGGACGTGCAATAAACTGCCGCGGCCCGCGGTATCGAAACAACGTCCTCTGGTACAGTCCCATGTTCGTGAGGAGCCTGAGTACGGAATCCGACGCAACCAAGCAGGCGGCGTGCCGATTTAACGAGCCATTGATTTTGAATGGTGGCCAGGGACGGGATCGAACCGCCGACGCCGGCCTTTTCAGGGCCGCGCTCTACCACTGAGCTACCTGGCCAGCGGAGGGAATCCAGCGCTGAGGGGCGTGGACGGAAACTGCGGAAGCATGACGTCCCGCGGTCGACCAACTACCAAAGCCAGTATAACAAAGCAGGCCTTCGCGACCCCGGGGCGCGCATTCACGTTCGCAGACAGAAACACAAGGTACACTTGTGCCACGAATTCAACGTCTTCCGAGGGATCTGTCGCCGATGATCAATCGTTCCCCCCGCGTCGCTTCCGCTGTGCTGGTTGCTGGAATTGCGTTGTGCGGATCCGTATTCCTGGCCGCGCAAACCGAACGGGCCGGGCAAGGTGCAGATGGCGCAGAAGCCCGCACGGCACGCGCTTTTGAGGCGGCGCGCAAAGAGGGTCCGTTGGCGCTGCATGCGTTTCTGGTCGACATGCCGAAGGGCGCCGATCTGCACATGCATCTGAGCGGCGCCGTGTATGCCGAGACGTTTATCCGCGAGGCGGGCGAGGACGGCATCTGCGTGAATGCCGCGAAGCTGAGCATGGATTCTGCCAGCCACGCGCCCAATTGCCCCGCGGGCGAAACTCCCGCCAGCGCGGTCCCTTCGGATCAACATCTGTACGATGCGCTGATCGACGCGTTCTCGATGCGGACGTTTGTGCCGGTGACGGGAGACTCCGGGCACGATCATTTTTTTGATACCTTCAGCCGTTTCGGTGACGACAAGCGCTTTGCGGGCGAGTGGATTGACGAGGTGGCTGCGCGCGCGGCGGCGCAGAACGAGCAATATCTGGAGCTAATGCAGACGCCGGATTTCAAGGCTGCTGCGGCCGCCGGATACAGAATTGGCTGGAGCGACGACCTGGCGGACATTCGGCAGAAACTGATGGCGGACGGCGGATTTCAGGCGAACCTCTCAAAGGATCGCGGTGAATTCGCTGAAGCGCTGCACCAGCGCAGCGAACTGGAGCAATGCGGGCAGCCCAATGCCGCGCCGGCGTGCAAGGTGACGGTGCGCTTCCTCTACCAGGTGCTGCGCGGATTTCCGCCGCAACAAGTCTTCGCGCAGACGCTGCTGGCCTTTGAAGTGGCGTCGTCCGATCCCAGCGTGGTGGGCCTGAATTTCGTCATGCCGGAGGACGGGTATCTCTCGATGCACGACTACACGCTGCAAATGCACATGCTGGATTATCTGCACAGCGTTTATCCCCGGGTGCACATTACGCTGCACGCCGGCGAATTGGCCCCCGGGATGGTTCCGCCGAAGGGGCTCACGTTTCACATTCGCGAGGCGGTTGAGCAGGGTCACGCGGAGCGCATCGGCCACGGCGTCGACGTGATGGATGAAGATCGCCCGTGGCAGCTGATGAAAGAGATGGCCGACCGGCACGTGATGGTGGAGATCAACTTCACCAGCAACGACGTGATTCTGAACGTGAAGGGGGAGGATCACCCGTTCATGCTGTATCGCAAGATGGGCGTGCCGGTGGCGCTGTCGACCGACGACGAAGGAGTTTCCCGCATCGATCTGACCCATGAATATGTACGCGCGGCGGATACATATCCGCTGAGCTATCAGGATTTCAAGCTGATGGTGCGCACTTCCATCGAGCACAGCTTTCTGCCGGGGGCGAGCCTGTGGGAGCGCGTGACGCCGGAGAAACTCGAAACCCCGGTCGCCGCATGCCGCGGGCAACTGGGTGCGGAACGGCCTATGGGAGACTGCGCCACCCTGGTGAGCGCAAGCGAGAAGGCCGCTCAGGAGTGGGAACTGGAGCGGCGCTTCCACGTTTTCGAATCGAAATACTGATCGCCCCATGCGCATCGTCTTCTCCACCTTCGGAACCTTTGGCGACGTCAATCCATTGGTCGCATTGTGTCTGGAGTTGAAGCGGCGCGGGCATCAGCCGGTCCTCGCCATTCCGGAAATGTTTCGCCCTAAGGTTGAGCCGCTGGGCATTGGCTTCGCGCCGGTTCGGCCGGAGCAGGACCAGAACGACAAGCGGCTGATCGCGATGATTTACGACATCCGCCACGGCACGGAGACAGGCCTGCGCCAGTTCCTGTTTCCTGCGCTGCGCGACAGCTACAACGATCTGATGGCCGCGGTGTCTGCGGAGGGCGGCGCAGATCTGCTGGTGACCGGGGAGCTGGCGTATGCCGGACCGATTGTCGCGGAGAAGACTGGGATTCCGTGGGCCAGCTACGTGCTGGCGCCGTTTTCTTTTTTCTCGGCCTACGATCCGCCGGTTCTGCCGCCATATCCGATGCTGGCGCGCGCGCAGGCCGCGTTTCCGCCGTTGGGGCATGTGGTGGCACGCTTTGCTCGCTTCGTAACTCGCAAGTGGCCGGAGCCTGTGTATGCGCTGCGCAAGGAACTGGGGCTGCCGCGCGGGCGCGATCCGATCTTCGATGCCAAACACTCCGACCAACTCGTGCTGGCGCTGTTTTCTTCGGTGATGGGCGCGCCGCAGCCCGATTGGCCGCCGGCAACGAAGACCGCTGGATTCGCGTTTTATGATGGCACCGGCTCGGAAGGAGAATTATCTCCGGAGTTGTCCGCGTTTCTCGCCGCCGGGCCGCCGCCGCTGGTGTTTACGCTGGGCTCGGCCGCGGTGATGAACGCCGGCGATTTTTACGAGCAGAGCGCGCAGGCTGCGGAGAGCCTGGGGCAGCGCGCCGTGTTGCTGATTGGCTCCGACGATCGCAATCAGCCGAAGCGGAAGTTGCCGGAGACGATTTGCGTCGCGCGTTACGCGCCGTATTCGAAAATTTTTCCGCGCGCCTCAGTCATCGTGCATCAGGGAGGCATTGGCACCACGGCGCAGGCATTGCGCGCGGGCCGGCCCATGCTGGTGATGCCCTACAGCCACGATCAGCCCGACAATGCGCGCCGCGTGCAGCGCCTGGGCGTGGCCGAAGTGCTGCGGCGCTCCACGTACAAAGCGAAGCCGGCGGCGCGGCTGATCTGGCAGTTGCTTGGGGATAGCGCTTACGCGACGAAGGCCGCCGCAGCCGCCACGAAGGTGGCTGCAGAGGATGGCGCAGTCACTGCTTGCGATGCGCTGGAGTCTCTGCTGAAGCGGCGATAACTGGCGGCTATTGGTCGGCCCACACCGCGGCTTGCACACGCTTACCGTCCAGATAAAACGTCGAAAGCCCGAGCCGGTCGGTGCGCCACGTCAGCACATGCGCAGCCTGCAACTGCTCCAGCACTTCCTGCCGTGGATGCCCGTAGAAATTTCTACGGCCTACGGAAATTGCTGCGTATCCGGGTGAAACAGCAGCGAGAAAATCAGGCGTGGTGGAGGTGCGGCTGCCGTGGTGCCCCACTTTCAGCAGATCGGAATGCAGGCCGCCGCGCGCCAGCATGCGCGCTTCGCTGGGAGATTCCGCATCGCCCTCGAGCAGCGCCGAGGTCTGGCCCCAGCGCATTTGCAGCACCAGCGAATCGTTATTGCCGGGCGTGGCCGCGGGCTGATACCCAGGCTCCGGCGCGAGAATGCGTACGCTCACGCCATCAAACGTGAAGAGATCGCCGGCAGTGCGACGGACGAGACGGGTTTGCGTGGCCTTCGCCTCGGCGAGCACCGCGTCGTAAAGCGCGGAGTGAGGATTGATGCCGATCCACAATTCGCGCGGGCGGAAATTCGCAAGCACCGCGGGCATGCCGCCGATGTGGTCGGCGTGGGCGTGCGTGATCGCCACCGCATCGAGTTGGCGGATGCCGCGCGACCACAACACCGGCGAGACGACGTCCTCGCCGACGTCGAAATTTGAAGCGTTCTGTTCCGGGGTTCCACCGCTCAACCCAGCAGGACCGACGACGCCGCCTGCATCGATGAGCAGCGTCTTGCCGTCGGGCGTGATCACCAGCAGCGAATCGCCTTGCCCCACATCGATGGTGGAGACTTCCAGTGACCCTGTCCTGTGCTCAACAGGCCGTGGGAAAACCGTGATGATGCCGGCGATCCCCAACGCCGCTGTCGCCATCAGGATGCCGAAACGCGTTCTGCGGATGAGCACCAGCGCCGCGGCGGTGAGAAGAACAATTGCAGCGATGGCCAGAGCGCGGGGTGCAGGGATGCGTACATCGCCGAGTCGCAGCGCTCCGAAGATGTCGACCATTCCGCTGGCGGCGTGCAGCAGCAACGCCACGCCCACGGCGGGTAAAGCGGCGAGTTTCGGAATCGTGAGCACCAGCAGCAGCGTTATGAGCGCCAATGGCAACAGAACGCCGAGCAGCGGAACGATGAGAATGTT
This sequence comes from uncultured Acidobacteriaceae bacterium, assembly GCA_963817165.1. GTDB lineage: Bacteria > Acidobacteriota > Terriglobia > Terriglobales > Acidobacteriaceae > Palsa-343. Next base: position 52,029 of record CAWFNL010000029.1, read on the forward strand.
GACGGGCAGTGCGACAGCCGTAATGCGATGGAAATACATTGCCATCGGCAGCGCCATGAGCAACTCGATCGCGAGCGAGGTGGTGACGAGTTGCAGGATCAGCAGGGCGCTGCGGACGACGCGCGGAAAGAGTTTGCGAGCGAAGAAGGTGCCGAGACTCGGCTCCAGGGCGTCTGCCAGCATTCGCAGCGTCACTCGAAACTGTGTGGCGCGGGGGGGAGCGACGGATCGAGCGGCATTAGCCACAGGTTTCCGGCCGCGCTCAGGTAGGGACCAAAGGTCCTCTCCGCGAAAGGAACGGCGAGCCCCGCAACGGCCAGTACGGACAGCAGCGTCATCTGGAATCCGGCGTCAAGCAGAGCGGCGGGATTCGCTATCAGCATGACCAGCGCGGCGAAACCGATCGCGTTGAGGGGACGCCGCTCGCGCCAAAGCATGCGGCCGAGGAGATAGAGCGTCACCATCCAGAACGCGCGCTGCACGGGCTGGCCAAATCCTGTCAGCAAGGCATAGGCGAGCGACAGGCCGACGGTGGCGAGCGATGCCCACGGGCGCGCCAGCCGCAGCCGTTGTGCGATCCAGAACACGATGCCGGAGAAGATCGCCAGATGCATGCCGGAAACGACGAGCAGATGAAATGAGCCGGTGCGCTCAAAGCCAACGCGCAACCGATGGGCGAGCAGCGTGCGATCCCCGGTTAGCATCGCCGTGAGCATGGCGGCATCGTCATGCGAGAGGCGGAGCGCGGATGGCATCCAGGATGGCGCGGGTGCATCGGCAAAGGCGACGAGACGCTCGCTGGCCTGCTGCTGCACGGCATGCAGACGGCAAGTGAACCCGGGGCGCGCATTCGTCGCAGTGACGGTTACATCCTCGAGGTGACCGCTGCCTAATGCCACGACGCCCTGCTGATGGAGCCACGCCGTCGCGTTCCACACGCCAGGATCGAGGAAGCGTTCCTCGGTGTGCATTTCAACGTCGCCGCGCAGCGAGTTGCCGCATCGTACGACCGGCCACGCGGCGTTGGCCGGAGCGTAAAGCGTGACGCGCAGACCTTCGGGTGAAGGCAACGGCACGCCATCGACGGCGGCTACGCGGACATCGATCTGCTGGCTCTGTTCGCGGCGGACGGTGTCCGAGTAGGGTGCGAGGGAATCAATGGAGCGCACCGCGGTGGTACGGACGATGATGCCCTCGATAAAATGCGCGGTGGCGATGCCGAGGCGGCGCGTGGAGGGCGTAGGAGTCGGCGTTTGCTCGGCGATGCGGGTGAGCGGCGTGGTGATGGGCGGGCGCGGTTGAACTTCTGAGGAGAAAAGTCCCAGCAGTGCAAAAACAATCGCTGCGCCAATGAAGGCGATGCGCGGAGCGCGCAGCGCGGCAACTGCGGTGACCGGAAAGCTTAAGAGCAAAGCGATCAGCAGCGGGCCAGGCTGCGTCCAGAATGCCTGCGCGACCGTGATGCCGCACGCAAAGCAAACAGCGGCCAACAGCGCTGGGGCTGCCAGAATCGGCGATGTTGGAGGGGGTTCTGGGACGGTCCGCGACTCTGCCGGGCAACTCTGCTGCGGCGAACTGGCGATGGCGGGCATGAAAGCCGCGCCTCAGATGCACAAGGCGGTCCGGAGTGAATCAGGCCAGAGCCAGATGCGTGATGCTTTCCAGGTGAAAGGTCTGCGGAAACAGATCGACCAGCTGCATTTTTCTGAGGCGATAGCCGGATTCTAACAACGCTGCGACGTCGCGGCTGAGCGTTGCAGGATCGCAGGAAACGTAAGTAATGCGCGGGGGGCGGAGTTTTCCCAACATGGTCGTAACGTCGCGCCCAAGCCCGGCGCGCGGGGGGTCGACGACGACGAGGTCGGGGGCCTGGAGATGCTGGTCCACGGCGCGGCGGAGAAACGATGCGGTCTCCGCAGCGACAACGCGATGTTCGGGGCCGCGCAGATTGGCGCGCAGATCGCGCACTGAGCCGGCGGCGGACTCAACCGCAGTGACCGCGGTGAATTGCGCGGCGAGCGGGACGGAAAACAGGCCGACGCCGGCGTAGAGGTCCCAGACAGCGTGGCCGTTCTCACCTTCGATGACACGCCGGACGAGCGGTTCGATCAGAAAGCGATTGACCTGGAAAAAAGACCCGAGACTAACTTGGTAATGCGTCTCTCCACTGGCGTAGAGGAGTGACGGCTCGCCCGTCTGAGCGATGAATTTGCTCGGCTGGCGGCCCTTTTCCGATGAGAAGATTGCAGCGCCGGCCAGCGGCGGGAGAAATTCTTTGAGGTGCGGCCACGTTTTCGTCAGCCAACGTTGCGCCTCGGCAGCTGGACGCTGCGTAAAAAAACTGATCAACAGCGCCGACTCGACGGAGTTAGTGAAAATTTCCACTTCGCTGGCGTTCCCGGCCAGTTCGAGTTTCTGGCCTTGCTGATTCAGAAGGCCGATCACGCGTTGGAGCGCGGGAGCGGCGATGGGACAGGTGTCCACGGGAAGGTTCGCATGCGAATTGCGCTTTTTGTAACAGAGACTAAGCGGATTTGCCTGCACATGGAGCCGCACGCGATTGCGATACGCAAATGGCTCGGCGGTCAGCGCATCAATGTCCGGGATCTCGCGAATCGTCGCTCGCTCCAGCGTTTCGCGCAGGATGGCGATCTTCATCTTCACTTGTGCGGCATACGACGCGTGCTGATAATGACAGCCGCCACACGCACCAAAGTACGGGCAGGGCGGCGACACGCGCTCTACGCCCAGCTCGATCACAGCGTCCAGGTCGGCGGTCGCGTACCCGCCTTTGTCCTCGACAATATGGGCGTCCACTTCTTCGCCCGGCAGCGTGAAGGGCACGAAGATCGCTTTGCCTTCGGAACGAGCGAGGCCCGCGCCTCCGTAGATCGGCTTCTCGATGCGCAGCCTCATGCCGGGCCCTCATCCTGGCGCATGTAGAAGAGGCTCAGCCGCGGCAGGTCGTGTTTCTCCAGCAATTGCTTGTGCAAAAATTGCTGCTCGATCTGGCGAATCTGGAGCGCCTGCATGCGGCGGCGGTAGGGCGCGATGGCCTGCGCGCTTTGCTCCCGCAGCGATGTCATTTCGTCTTCAGGGGTGGTGGCGATGACAGCGTTGAGCAGCTTCTCTTCGAGAATCGTCAGCGTGCGTTCGAGTTCTTCAAGATTCGGCGCATGTTCGCGCGCGGCTTGCGCCAGAGCGGTGAGGCGTTCGGCAATTTCCGATGCAGTCTGCGCGGCGAGTCCCGTGAGGCGGGCCGATTTCAATTTCGTCGCTGCTTCTTCGAGATGCGCGGCGATACGTTGCTGACCCAGCCCGGCGCTGGCCGCATCGGAATGCGGTTTGGCCGCGCCCACGCTGGCTTCGCGGATATCTTCCGCAGCGGTCATCACTTCCTGCGCGCACCACGCGAGGCCGTTCACGCGGCGACCGCGCGACTGCGATTTGCGCGCATCGTAGCGATCAAAAGCCTGATCGATGCCGCGCAGCACGGCCTCCAGCGGAATGTCGGCTTCCCGCCACGTCTCGATGAGCGCCCAGTCAAGCGTGGACAGCAGAAGAATGGAGCCGCGCCGTTCCTGGAAGCGCGTTTCGATTTCGGTGAAGTAATTGAAATAGTTTTCCACGAGCGTCAGTCGCCCGGAGTGCGCGCCGGCGGCTGGTGGCGTGCGCCGCGATTGCGGTCGTAGATGAGCCGCAGTCCCTCGAGCGTGAGCATGTCGTTCACTTCGGAGATGTATTTCGACTCGCGGGCGATGAGGTGCGCGAGGCCGCCGGTGGCCACGCATTTCGTTTCGATGCCCAGCTCCGCGATCATGCGCTCAAGAATGGAATCGACCAGGCCGATGTGTCCCCAGAAGAGGCCGATTTGCAGATTGTCGACGGTGTTGGTGCCGATGATTTTCGCGGGACGCCGAATCTCCACGCGAGGCAGGCGCGCGGCGCGGGCGAAGAGAGCTTCCGCGGAGATGTTGAGACCGGGGGCGATGGCGCCGCCCAGGAATTCGCCCTTTTGCGAGACCACATCGAAATTGGTTGCGGTGCCGAAATCGACGACGATGGTGGGGCCGCCGTATTTGCTGAACGCGCCGACGCAGTTGGCCACGCGGTCCGCGCCCACTTCGCCGGGATTGTCGGTGAGAATGGGAAGCCCGGTTTTCACGCCCGGTTCGATGAACAGCGGCTTCTGGTTGAAGTAGCGCTCGCAGAACTGGCGCAGGATCCAGTCGACCGGCGGGACTACGGAAGCGATGATGATGCCGCGAATGGAGGCGCTGTCGACGCCTTCGCTGGAGAGCAGGCTGCGAATGAGGATGCCATATTCATCGGCGGTCTGGCCCTGCCGCGTGCTGATACGCCACGTGGCGCGCAGGTCGCCGGTGGTGCCGTCGGGCGCGAGCGAATACACGGCGATGACGGTGTTGGTGTTGTTGACGTTCAGGACCAGGAGCATGGTTTTTCTGTCCCTTCAGCTTTCACGCACGCCGCCGGAATAAACCGTGCGCAGACCGTCAGCGGTGCGGACCAGCAGGAAGCCGCGCGGATCGAGGCCCTCGGTGGTTCCGGTGAAGCCATCGCCCTCCTCCACGCGCACGCGTTTGCCGCGAATCCACGAAGAACTGGCTGCCAGGCGATCGAGCAGATTGCGTGCGACCTGGTGTGGATCTGTGCAACTGGCCAGCGCGGCGACCTCGCAATCCAGCGATTGTAGCAAAGCTAAGAGTAGTTGCTGGCGCGGCCACGAGTGGCCAGTCTCGATGAACAAAGAGGTTGCGATGGGGCGTAGTTCCCCCGGAAAATCCGGCTGATGCACGTTGATGCCGATGCCGACGACGACGTGGCGGACGCGGGTGACTTCGGCGTTGAGTTCGGTCAGGATGCCGCAGAATTTTTTCCGGCCGAAGAGCAGATCGTTGGGCCAGCGCAGGTCGGCTTCGAGCGTAGTGACCTCGCGGATCGCGGTGCGGACCGCGAGGCCTGCGGCCAGCGAGAGCCACAGGATATCCGCGGGGGCGATGCGGGGGCGGAGCAGGATGCTGACATAGAGACCGGAACCGGGCGGTGAAGACCAGGCGTGTGCGGCGCGTCCGCGGCCGGCGGTTTGCGCATCGGCAAAGTAGACGCTGCCGTCGGGCGCGCCGGCCTCCGCCTGCTGCATGGCGTGAGTGTTCGTCGAGGGAATCTCCGGGAAGAAATGCAGCTTGTCTGCGAATCGCGAACCCTCGAGAGCCGCATCCAGCGCCGGCAAGTCAAACCGATCGGATAAGTCGTGCGGCACGAGTCAGTACAACTCCGCGGTGATCCGCATAGAGAGGTCGACGGCGACGGCGGAGTGGGTGAGTGCGCCTACGGAAATGTAGTCGGGTCCGGCCAGCGCGTACTTGCGAACATTTTCGAGCGTGATGCCGCCGGAAGCTTCAATGGGAATGTCGAGGCCGCGATCCTGCACGATGGCGACGCATTTCTTCACTTCGTTGGGCGTCATGTTGTCGAGCAGCAGCGATTCCGCGCCGAAATCGAGCGCGAGGTTCAGCTCGTCGTAATTGCGAACTTCAATATCGATGGTCTGGCCTGGCTTGCGTTTTTCTTTTGCGTGGGTCAATACCTTCTCAATGCCGCCGCCCAGCGAGATGTGATTGTTCTTGATCAAAATGCCGTCGGAAAGGTCGAGGCGATGGTTCTCGCCGCCGCCGCAACGCACTGCGTACTTATCGAGCACGCGCAGGCCGGGAACGGTTTTGCGGGTGTCGAGAATGCGCGCGCCGGTTTCCTCCACGGCGTCGACGTAGCGGCGCGTGACGGTGGCAATGCCGCTCATGCGCTGCATTAAATTCAGAATCACGCGCTCGCAGGCCAATATGACACGAGCATTGTGACGAACTACCGCGACGGCCTGGCCTTTGCGGACGCGCACGCCGTCGAAGATCTCAGGATGGCTCACGACTTCGTAACGGCCACTGTTACGAGTATCGAGGCGCGCAAAAATATCGAGAAAGCGGGGGATGCAGCCGACTCCGGCGAGGACACATTCCTCTTTGGCGACCACGGTCGCGGTGGCGCGCAGCTGGGGATCGACGGTCAGCGCCGTGGTCACGTCGCTGGTGGCTTTGTCCTCGACGAGCGCGTGCTCAAGAATGGCTTCGATGCGGCGGTTTTTCCATTCCATAACGGTCTATCCCAGTTCCTCCAGCGCTTTGCGCGTCTTTTCGATCAGCACCACCAGCTCGGCTGCGCGTTTGCGGATGCCTTCGATCACCGCGGCCGGCGCTTTGGCCAGAAATTCCTCGTTGCCCAACTGCCGCGTGGCGTTGATCTGCTCTTTCTCGTAGCGAGCCAGCTCTTTATTGAGACGCTCGCGCTCAGCAATGGTATCCACTTTCTTCTCGTAGATCACCTGGACGTCAAACTGCGGCGTGGAGCGCACGGCTGCCCCTTCGGGTAGTGCTTCGACGCTGGCGACTTCCGTCACACGCCCGAGGCGCTGAATGATTTCGAGATTCGCGGCGAAGGGAAGGCCGCTTTTGAGCGCGTGAATGCGGATCGGCACGGAGAGTTTTTCTTCGACGGCCAAATCCTTGCGAAGGCCACGCACTGCGACGATCAGCTCCTGCAGCAAAGCGAAGTCGGCCTCCACGGTGTTCCCGGTCTGCGCCACCCCTTGCGGATACCGGCTCAGCGCGATCGAATTCGCCGGCGGCTTGTCTTCGAAGAGCGCATGCCACAGTTCTTCCGTGATGAACGGCATGAAGGGCGACAGCAGGCGCAACGCGGTTTCGAAGGTTTGCAGCAGCGTGGTGAGCGCTTCCCGCGTATAGGCTTTGTCCGCGGTCTCGCTGAAGTCCAGGCGCAGCTTGACGATCTCCAGATACCAGTCGCAAAAGTCGCCCCAGAAGAATTGATAAACGGTATTGGCGGCCTCGTGAAAGCGGTATTCGCCGAGCGCGGTGTTCACTTCGTTCGCCACGGAGTGCGTGCGGGCCGCGATCCAGCGCGCTTCAATCGGCGCGTACGGCGGCACTGACGGCATGTGGCCGAGCATGCCCGGGTCCACGGTAATGCCGGCTTCCCGCGCGCGTTCCACGTTCATAAAGATGAATCGCGCAGCGTTCCAAATTTTGTTGGCGAAGGCGCGATAGCCCTCGGTGCGCGCTTCGTTGAAAGCGATGTCGGTGCCAGGCGAGGCCATGGACGCCAGCGTGAAGCGCACGGCATCGGTGCCGTATTTTTCGACAATCGTTACGGGATCGATGACGTTACCTTTGGTCTTCGACATTTTCTGGCGGTCGGCATCGCGCACCAGGGCGTGGATGTAGACCTCGCGAAACGGCACTGTCTCGGCGAGCGGCCGCGGCGATCCATCGGGCAGGGGAATGTCCTGCATGAACCAGCAGCCCAGCATGATCATGCGCGCCACCCAGAAGAAGAGGATGTCGAATCCGGTGACCAGCAGGGAAGTCGGATAAAACGCGGTCAGGTCGGGCGTGGGCATGCCGTCGGGCGTCGGCCAGCCGAAGACGGTGACGGGCAGCAGGCCGGACGAAAACCAGGTATCCAGCACGTCGGTTTCCTGGGTGATTTCCGCCCTGCCGCAATGGGCGCAGGCGGTTGGATCGACGCGCGCGACGGTAATTTGTTTGCACGACGCGCAATGCCATGCGGGAATGCGATGGCCCCACCACAGCTGGCGCGAAATGCACCAGTCGTAGATGTTGGTCATCCACTCCAGGTAAATCTTTTCGTTGTTTTCGGGCGTAAAGCGCAGTGGTTTGTGACCTGTTGCATCAGGTTGAACGGCAGCAATGGCGAGGCTCGCGATGGTGGGGCCGCCTTCGCGCGCCGGCTTGTTGACGGCCACGAACCACTGGGTGGAAAGGCGCGGCTCGACGACGGTCTGGCAACGCGCGCATTTGCCGATGGCATTCACGTGATCGCGCGCCGTGCCCAGCAGCCCCAGCGCTTCCAGGTCTTCAAGAACCTTTTTACGCGCGGCATAGCGGTCGAGGCCCGCGTACGAACCGGCTTCCGCATTCATGTGCGCGGTCTCGTCCATTACAGAGATGGACTGCAAATTGTGCCGCTGGCCGATGGCAAAGTCGTTGGGGTCGTGCGCGGGCGTCACCTTGACGGCGCCGGTGCCGAAGTCGGACTTCACCCAGTCGTCGACAATCACCGGAATTTTGCGGCCCACCAGAGGCAGGGTCAGCATTTTCCCATGCAGGTGCGTGTAGTGCTCGTCGAGCGGATTGACGGCCACGGCGACATCGCCCAGCATCGTCTCCGGCCGCGTGGTGGCGACGGTGAGGAATTCGCCGGGCGCGCCGACCACGGGATAGCGGATCTCCCACAGCTTGCCCTGCTGCTCCTCGTGCGCCACCTCGAGATCGCTGATGGCCGTCTGGCAGCGCGGGCACCAGTTCACGATGTAGGCGCCGCGGTAAATGAGGCCCTGCTCGTGCAGGCGCACGAAGGCTTCGCGCACCGCGTGCGACAGGTTGTCGTCCATGGTGAAGTACTCGCGCGACCAGTCGACGGTGTCGCCGATGCGCTTCATGGACGACAGAATCGCGCCGCCGTAATGCGCGCGCCATTGCCACACGCGCTCGACAAATGCCTCGCGCCCCAGCGCTTGCCGCGTCGTGCCTTCGCCGGCCAGTTGGCGTTCCACCAGCATTTGCGTCGCGATGCCCGCGTGATCCGTTCCTGGGACCCAGAGGGTGAGGTGGCCCAACATGCGCCGCCAACGGACGAGAATGTCCGTCTCGGTGTGCTCGAACATGTGGCCCATGTGCAGATTGCCGGTGACGTTGGGCGGGGGCAGCAGCACGGTGAACGGGTGCGCATCAGATCCGGGCTCCGGCGTCTTCACGTCGAACAGCCGCTCGCTGACCCAATAGTGTGCCCAGCGTTCCTCAATGGACGCGGGGTCGTAGGCCTTGGACAGTTCGCGGCGCGGTCCCGGCTCGTCGGTCAACACGGCGTTCTCCTGAATTGGTTCTGGCTGGGACATGTAACTTTTCACCATATAACGTTTTGGGTTTTCGATGCAGGCCGGAACGGATCGATGCAGGCCGGATTGGATCGATGCGCCTCGTGGATTCACTGCCAACAGAAAGGCCGCCCGCAGGCGGCCTCTCCTTGCGATTCAAATCCGCTGCTAGAACGGATTCAGCTTGTCCAGGCCGGACTTCTTCTTGTGCTTGCTCGACGACTCGTCCTTCTTGTCGTAGGGCGCCTTCTTCTTTTTGCTGGCTACCGGCTTACCGCTGGAGGTAGCGCCAGTGGATACCTGGGCATCGTTGATCTGCTGTGGCGCTTCGGCTGGCTTATCGACGCCGGGCAGCGGCTTGGGTGCGCCTGTGCCAACGGGTGCGACGATGGGTTTGGCTTCGGGATTCGCTGGCTCGGCGGCCGGCGTGCTGTCAGAAGCAGCAGGCGCGCTGGTAGCGGGAGCGGCGGAGGTTCCGCTGGAGTCCGGGTTGACCACTTCCACCGACACTCCATTCCCCGATCCACCACCCGTGCCCACATCGCCAAACTGGAGCTTCTGCGCAGGCTGATCGGTGGTTGGCGGTGCGGTGCCGTTCTGAATCGCCGCGCTGAAGGCAGCCGGCCGATTCGCGGTTACGCCCAGGGGCAGCGGCTTATTGGTGAGGGCGGCGGCCATCACGGCCTGGGTTTGCTTCACCACATCGGGGGCGAGCACGGGCGGCGGAACATTCTCAGTAGGCTCGCCAACGCGCGCGGCTTTCACCGTGCTCGGACCGCGTCCGATCAACTGTAAGGTCCGCGCGCCCAGTTTCACGTTTACGCGGCTGTCTTCTTCCGCCTGGCTCTCGGCGAGGGCCTGGGGCGACGGATCCGGCACCGGGGATCCCATGGCAATCAAACGATCCTTGGCGTCTTCCACATGGGGCGCCAGGGGATACCGGGTCACGACCTGGTCCCACGCCTCAATGGCGCGGTCGTCGTAATACTTCGCCAGTTCTGCTTTCGCTTTGGGCGGAAGATTCTTCGCGTGCCCCAGCAATTGCGCCTCGGTGGCATACGCGTCGCCAATGGTGATCAGGGTCTGATCGCTGTGGCTGAAGAGCGGATAGGTATCGGCCACGGTCTGCAGGCGGGCGATGGCGCCGCCCCAGTTTTGCCGGCTCGCATAATATTCGCCGATTTCATATTGCCGCTGGGCCAGAACTTCCTGCACTTCGCGCAGTTTCTGCTTGGCCTGCGGAATGAGCGGAGAATCCGGGAACTGCTCGAGCATGGTGCGGTATTCGCGGTCGGCGTTCACGGCGTTCTGCGGATCGCGGTCCGGCTTCTCCATCTGCTCGAAATAAATGTTGCCCACCTTCATCTGGGCTTCGGCGGCTTCGGGCGCGTTGGGGAAGAAGGTGATGAAATCCTTGTATTCCGACTCAGCCTGCGCCAGGGCGGCGGTGCCGCCCTCTTTGAACCAGGTATCGCCCACGGCCAGCTTGGCGCGCATGGCGTATTCGGAATCGGAATAGGTGTTGAGCAGCGTCTGCAGGTCGAGGCGGGCTACATCGAACTTGCCCTTCTTCATCGCGAGCATGGCCTTGTCGTACAGGAGCTTGTCGGGCTGTTGCGAGGCAACGTTGCCGAGCGGATTCGCGCTCAGATCCACGTGCTTTTTCTTCTTCTTTTTGATAATCCCAAAGGCGGCGGGCGAGCAGGCCAGCGCCGCAACCAGACAAAACGCCGAAGTACGCACAAACAACCGATTCATAGCACCTCAATCAACGCAGACACTCCCCGATTCCTTGCTTCCGGCGCGGTGCGGTCTGCAATGACCCCTGGCCGGAATTGCCCCTCTGGTCCCGTTAGACGGCGACCGCTGCGGCCCGCTGCGCCGCCTCGAGCAACGAGCGCGCGTCGCGTTCCGCATGGCCCTCGCCGAAAACGGCATTGCCGGCCACCAGCAGCTCGGCTCCCGCTTCGACGATGCTGGCGACCGTGTCGTGAGCCACGCCGCCATCCACCTCAATCCTAAACGCGAAGCCCAGTTCCTGTCGAAGTTCTTTCAAGCGTCGTATCTTGTTGAGCGAATAGGGGATAAACCGCTGCCCTCCGAACCCCGGATTCACGCTCATGACCAGGACGTGGTGGACCATGCCCAGCACCGGGATCAACAGGTCGACCACGGTGGCCGGATTGATGACCACGGCGGGCTCCATGCCATGCTGAGCGATGAGCTGGAGAGTGCGGTGCAAATGGCGGCAAGCCTCGTAATGGACGCTCACCCAGTTCGCTCCAGCGTCGGCGAATGCCGGGATAAATTCGTCGGGATTCTCGATCATCAGGTGGCAGTCGAGCGGCAACTTTGTGTGCTTGCGCAGCGAGGCCACGATGGGCGGTCCCAGCGTGATGTTGGGGACAAAATGCCCATCCATCACGTCCACGTGGATCACCGTCCCGCCGCCGCGCTCCGCGGCCGCGACCTGCTCGGCGAGGATGGCGAAATCCGCCGAAAGAATGGATGGAACCAGCTCAACCACGGTGACTTTAGTGTAGCAGCGGGGGCAAACTTGGAATGCCTCCCGCGCAGCCCGGCAATGGCGCCAGTTCCACGCCAGAATGCTCCAGCGCGAACTTGAGCGTAAATTCCGTCATCTTGAACTGGTGCCAGCCTTTGATGCGGGGCTCGCTCGCGAAGCTCATGCGCGAATTGCCTCCACAAAAATCCAGATCTTCTGGCGTCAAGGTTGGGTCGAGGAGGTCCATGATGGTTGTCGATCCATAGGTGGGCAGGCCGCCAATCAGGACCAGTTCGAGTTGTTGGGGCGAGGCGTGGTCGAGCGTCCACCATGCATCCTTCCCGTGGGGAGTGTCGCGCGGCTGCACCACGATCAGGTCCGCCAAATAACCCGGCGCGATTTTGCCAAGATAACCGTCCATGTGAACAAGGCGGGCCGCACTGACCGTCGCCATGTCGAACAGCGCGTGATCATCCAGCAGCCGTTCGCGCTGCGACTCGTTCCATCTGGCCGCATAATGCAGCTCATCCAGCATGCCGTCGCTGCCCGTCGGGCTCCAGTCCGGAGCCAGCGCGATGGCGACGTGGTTCCGAAGGGCCGCTCCAATGTCAGCGGTCCCGCCATACAGATCGATGTTGCTTCGTGGCGACCAGATCAGCCCCACTCCTGCCGCGTGCATCTCCGCAAAGTCAGCAGGGCCGAGCGCGACCCCATGAATCAGGGACGTTCCCGAAACCAGGAAGCCGAGTTTCTTTACCTCCGCGAATTCCTGGGCAGCCTGGGCATTGCCCGATGCTCCTTCCGATACGTGGATCAGCAGGGATCCGCCGCGATGCAGGACGATCTTTGCCTGATCGATATCTGCCGGAGTCATACGCAAAGGAAAGACGCTGTAGATGACGCGTTCGCGGTGGTGCAAGCCCACATCGGGATCCATGTCGAGATTCCGCGCCAGGCCGCGATCGCACCAGTAGTCGCTGCTGCCGCCTGTCACGCTGGTTTCGCCTTCCAGGATTGCCTTGACCTCGGCATAGCGTTCCGCATCGCATTCCACGCCCAGGTCGAGCAGCGCTTTGTGCGGGGCGGCGAGCAGCCTCGTATAGTCCGGCAATTGCTGCCAGTCGTAGCGAATCCCGAACCGCTCCTTCGGCTGCCACCGCGGCAGCACATTCCAGGTGAGGTGATTGTGCAGATCGATGAACCCTGGCGCGATGACGCCGCCGGTGTCGACGACGATGGCATCCGGCGGGATGGTGATTTGTGCGCCGACCTCAAGAATGATGCCGTTCTGCACGACGACTTCGCCGTTCGGGATAATTTGATCCGGTGTCACCACCGTTCCCTTCAGCGCAATCGGCTTCAGTTGCGCCGGGGCCAGAGTCGCGCAGAGCAGGATCAGCAGGAACGAGGAACGGCGCGGCATGGCGAACCTCCGTTGGTTCAAAGGAGAGGGAAGCTCTCATTGTACGGAGAGGGAAGCGCTACGCCACCGGCGCTTCCTGCTCCCCGCGCCCACTCGCCGTCAGCACAATCGCAGCCGCAATAATCAGCGCACCACCGACCCACGTTCCAGGACCCGAGCCGATCCCCGAGCAGTTCCACGCCGAGAATCGCGCCCACCGCCGGTTCAATATTCAGAAAAACCCCGGCGCGCGATGCGGGGACGTGATGGATGCCCCAGTTCCACAAGAGCGTGGTGGCCGCGGTGCAGAGCAGGCCGCTGCCCGCCACCGCGAGCCAGATGTGCCAGCCCACGCCGCGCACCGGCGGCAGCCCATCGCGCAGCAGCACCCAGACGATCAGCATCGCGGTGCCGGTGAGCAGGCCCCACACGGTCACGGTCATGGGCGAGTGGCGCACCATCAGGCGCTGGTTGGTCAGGATCCAGCCCAGCGCGATGAACATGGCCGAGAGCACCAGCAGATCGCCGACCAGGCTGCCGCCGCCGACCACATGATGCTGGCTGCTGAGAATGATCAGCACCACGCCCGCGGTCGATGCGGCGATCGCCAGCCATCCTTTGAGGTCGAGATGCTCGCCGGAAAACATGGTCGCGCCGACGGCGAGGATTACGGGCATCGCTCCCACCATGAGCGCTGCGTGGCTCACCGTGGTCATGGCCAGGCCGTAAAACTGCACGAGGAACTGCAGGGGGATGCCGAGGAACGAACCGATGAGCAGGGTGATCCAGTCGCGGCGGGAGAAGCGCGGCCGCTCCACGATGAAGACCAGACCCGCGCAGGCAAACAGGAAGCGGTAGAGGACGAAGTGGTCCACGCTGAGCCGCGTGAAGGCAATCTTTCCGAAGAAAAAGCCCATGCTCCAGAAGACGCCGGCCAGCGCGCAGGCGGCATAGCCAAGCCCGCGCCCCACCTTGCGGCGCTTTTCTGCAATGGAGGGAGCGGTCACCGCGAAGGGGACGGGCTCATTGCGTGCGGAAACCATGCCGTCATTGGATGTGTCATCCATCCGATGGTCGCACGGATGCGAGCCTGGCTTCGATTACGCCTTGACCAGCGCCTGCCACGCGTCGCCCAAAAACAGCCGAATGGCCGCAACGCCCGCAGTTCCCGCCTGCACGCAGGCCGACGCATTCTTCTCCGTCACCCCGCCCAGCGCGAAGACGGGTGTCGGGTTCGCCAGATCCACGGCAGCGCGCAGTGCGGTCAGGCCCACACCGCGCGTCGTGCGCGACTCAGACACCTTTTCAAATACCGGGGAAAATAAAAGCAGGTTGGCCAGACCGGCCTGGCGAATCTCTTCCGGCGAATGGCAGGCCGCGCTCACTACGGCCTCGCGTCCGGCTCGCGCGTAAACCTGTTGTGCCGCGCGCACTGCGGTAGCAACGGTCCCGCTCAAAGCATCGTTCACCGCCTGCTGGCTGGCCGGCGCTGCCGGCACGTGGATGCCATCCGCCCCAGCGTCCAGCGCCACCTGGGCCGGTCCATTCACCAGCACGCGCGTGCGGCCGCCAGCGCTGCGCACGGCCTCCACCAATCGCGCCGCCAGCGGCTGCAGATCGGTGAGCGACAGATCTTTCTCGCGAATCTGAATGGTGTCCACGCCGCCTCGCGCCCACTCCGCAGCGAGCTCCACAAGGCGCTGGCGCTGCGCCGCGTCGTCGCCCGGCAGCAGCTTCCGATTCGTGATGGCATAGAGCAGCATCTAACCCCAGTGTAAAAGTGAATTCACATACCCGGCTCCCGCAGGATACGCGCCGGAGGTTAAGATGAGCACGGGCCCGCTTCCGGAGAGCTCCGCGAATCGGGAAGATTCCAACGCATGGCGAAATACGATCTCCTGGTCATTGGTTCGGGCCCTTCCGGTCAGCGCGCTGCCGTTTCCGCGATCAAGAAGGGCAAGCACGTCGCGCTGGTGGAGATGCGCAACGTGGTCGGGGGCGTGTGCATCAACACCGGGACCATCCCCAGCAAGACCATGCGCGAAGCCGTGCTGCACCTCTCCGGCTACAACTACCGCTCCATCTACGGCATGAATTACCGCGTGAAGGAAAAGATCACGATGGCCGATCTTGCTTTCCGCGTGCAGCACGTCATCAAGACGGAAATCGATGTGACCGACGCGCAGCTTTCGCGCAACGGCGTGGAAGTGATCAACGGCGTCGCGCGCTTCGACGACGATCACCACGTCCACGTGGAAGGCGTGCGCGGGACGAATACGTATGAGGCCGACAACATCGTGATCGCCGTCGGCACGCGGCCGGCCTCGTCGCCAACGGTTCCGATCAACGGCCGCACCATCATCAACAGCGACCAGGTGCTCGATTTGCCGGATCTGCCCAAGAGTCTGATCGTGGTGGGCGGCGGCGTCATCGGCGTGGAATACACCTGCATGTTCGCGGCGCTGGGCGTGCGCGTCACGCTGGTGGAAAAGCGGCCGCGTCTGCTGGAATTCGCCGATCAGGAAATCATCGAGGCGCTCAGTTACCACCTGCGCGACAGCCGCGTGACCATGCGCCTGAGCGAAGAAGTGGCCAGCGTGGAAGAGCTGCCCGACGGCGCCGTGGTGGCGAATCTCGAAAGCAAGAAGCGCATCTCCGGCGACGCGCTGCTCTACGCGGTCGGCCGCCAGGGCAACATCGACGAGCTGAATCTCGCCGCGGCCGGCATCGAAGCCGACAAGCGCGGGCGTATCCCTGTCGACAAGGATTTCCGCACCAAAGTGCCGCACATTTTCGCGGTCGGCGACGTCATCGGTTTCCCTGCGCTGGCTTCGGTTTCTATGGAGCAGGGCCGCATCGCCGCGGAGCGCGCGTTCGGCAACGAAACGGTCCAGTCCAATCCCAGCTTCTATCCCTACGGCATTTACACCATTCCCGAAATCTCGTTCATCGGCAAGACGGAAGAGCAGCTCACCGAAGAGGATGTGCCGTACGAAGTCGGCGTGGCGTATTATCGCGAAATCGCGCGCGGGCAGATTCGCGGCGATACCACCGGACGCCTGAAGCTGATCTTTCATCGCGAGACGCGCCAGGTGCTCGGCGTGCACATCATCGGCGAAGGCGCGGCGGAGCTCGTGCACATCGGCCAGGCCGTCATGGCACTCAACGGCAAAGTCGACTACTTCATCGATACGGTCTTCAACTATCCAACCCTGGCCGAGTGCTACAAGGCCGCCGCGTTCAATGGCATCAACCGGCTGGCTCGCTTCGAGGGGATAGGGTGCGGCGGAGGGTATCCATGGCAAACACGGTAGGCGTAGTGATGACGACGAAAGTCGTCGCGGGACGGATTGACAGGCACCAGTTGCAGGGAGCGCTGCAGGAGTTCCCTGAAAAATCTGGACGATACCAACGGCCTCATCGAAATCCCCGCCGAAAGCCTCTGCGATATTCTTTGCGACGCGATTGCCACGATGGCTCCTGCCGGATCAGGCGTCGAAGCCGTCGGCGTGGCCATGCCCGGTTACGTGCACCAGGGCGTGCTGCTCGATTCGCCCAACCTGCCGCAGCTGAAGGGCGCGCGCGTCTGCGACAACGTCAAGGCCGGCCTGGCGAAACGCGGGCTCGAACCCAAGGTGCGCGTCTTTAACGATGCGGACGCGGTGGCTGCGGGCGTGGCCGCAACGCGGGGCCAGCTCGAACACACAGTACGCGTGTGGACCATCGGCAACGGCATCGGTTTCGGGCGCTATCCGTACACGGAAGGCCCCTGGGAAGGCGGCCACATGGTGGTGACGCTCGACCCCAAAGAAAAATATTGCGGATGCGGCGGCCTCGGCCATTTGGAAGGCATCCTCGGCCATCGCGCCATGCGGCTGCGCTTTCTCGACATGGAGCCGGATGAGATTTTTGCCAATGCGAAGAAGGGCGACCGCCGCTGCCGTGAATTTGTGGAGCTGGCGCATCGCGCGCTGGCCGCCGCTACCGCATCGCAGATTCATCTTGAAGGCCCAGGGCGCTTTTACTACACCGGCCGCGATATCCAGCGGCTCGACATCGCGCTGCTCAAGCAATACCTCTACGAGATGATCAAGATGAGCCCGTTCCAGAGCTACCAGGTGGAGTTCCTGCCGGAAGACTCGTCGTTGTCGGTCATCGGGGCCGGGGTGGCTGCACTGCTTTCGGATGGCTGCTGAGAGGCATCCCATCAACATGCGAGCCTCCCGCGTCAGCCTCGTCGCCCAGTCGCTGTTCTACATGGCCGCGGGCGTGAATCACTTTTGGCATGAGAGCTTCTACCGCCATATCATGCCCGACCACTACTCGCACCCGGATGGGTGGGTGCTGTTCACCGGGATGGCCGAGATCCTGGGCGGGGTCGGCCTGCTGCATCCGAAAATACGCCGCGCTGCGGCTATTGGGATCGCGCTGATGCTGGTCGGCTACTTCGACGTGCATATCTTTATGCTGCGGCACAGCGAGCGATTTCCCGAAGTGCCCCACTGGTTGCTCGTCGCACGCCTCCCGATGCAGATTGTGCTGATTGCCTGGGCGCTCGAATTTGCGAGCAGAGAAAAACAGCTGCCAGAACGCGACAGCCTGCAATAATCAGCGGCTGAGCCGCATCCTAGTTTCTGGCAGAACAGCGCCGGGCCCCGATGCGACTCCCCAAAATCGTTACCGATCCCGCACAAACCGCGAAAGAAGCAGGCCTGCGCTACGTTTCCGACAGCAAGCCAGGGATTGCCCGGCGCCGCTCCGGCAAAGGCTTTCGCTACCTGGACGTTGACGGCAAGCCGCTGCGCGACAAGGAAACGCTGAGGCGCATCCGCTCACTGGTCATCCCGCCCGCATGGCGCGACGTGTGGATTTGCCCGAGCCCTAACGGGCATCTGCAGGCCACCGGGCGCGACGCCAAAGGCCGCAAGCAAAGCCGCTACCATCCTCGCTGGCGTGCCGTGCGCGATGAGACGAAGTACGAGCGCATGCTGCTCTTTGGTGCGGCGCTGCCCGCCATTCGCGAGCGCGTGGAGCAGGACCTCGCGCTCTCCGGCCTCCCCCGCAACAAAATTCTTGGCGCCATCGTGCGCCTGATGGAACTGACGCTTATCCGCGTGGGCAATGAGGAATACGCGAAGGAGAACGGCTCCTACGGATTGACCACCATGCGCGGCCGCCATGTGCAGGTGACCGGCTCGCGAGTCACGTTTCGCTTCGCGGGCAAGAGCGGCGTGCGCCACACCATTGAATTCACGGATCGCCGCCTGGCGCGCATCGTGCGGCGCTGCCAGGATATTCCGGGCTACGAACTGTTCCAGTACATCGATGACGAGGACCAGCCGCACACCATTGATTCCGCCGACGTGAACGAGTATCTGCGCGAAGTGAGCCGCCAGGATTTCACCGCCAAAGATTTTCGCACCTGGGCGGGAACCGTGCTGGCCTGCATGATGCTGCGCGAGTTCGAAGTCTTCGCGTCAGAAACTGAGGCGAAGAAAAATGTCGTTGAGGCGATTAAGTCGGTAGCCGCGCGGCTCGGCAATACGCCGGCCGTTTGCCGCAAATGCTATGTGCATCCCGCCGTGCTGGAGTGCTATCTGGCGGGAACGATTACGCGCGCCGCGCATCGCCGGACCGAGGATGACGATGAAGTCGCCGCCGTGCAGCGGGAGGAACGCGCTCTAATGGAGTTGCTGCGGCGCAGGCTGTCGGACGCCGAGACGAAGGCCGCAGCCTAAGTACGTTCCTCAGAAGCCACGTCCCAGGGCGGCTTTCCCGGCGTATGATTTCCCGCATCCATGCCTGGCTTCCGATCCACGGTGAACCGCGCACCGCTCGCTTTAATTCTGTCGTGCGCTCTTGTCATGGCGGGATGCCACCGATCCGCGCCTGAGCTGCCCGATCATCCGCGCCTGAATTCCAAAGTCACGATGGTGGACGTCACGATGCACAGTCCGGCTCTCGATCGCGACGTGGTTTACCGGGTGATTCTGCCCAAAGGCATCGCGCAGAACACGAAGCTGGCGGTGGTCTACCTTCTCCACGGGGGCGGGGGAGGCTTTCGCGACTGGTCGAACGATTCGGATGTGGCGCAATATGCAGCGGCGGGACTGATCCTCGTCATGCCCGAGGGCGCGTCGTCCTACTGGGTGAACTCCGCGACAAAGCCGAAGGATCGCTATGAGGATTTTCTGATTCGCGATCTGATTCCCGACGTGCAGCGACGATTCCCAGCCATCGCCGATCGTTCCGGGCGCGCTGTGGTTGGCGTTTCGATGGGTGGCTACGGAGCCGTGAAGCTCGCACTCACGCATCCTGAACTGTTTGCTTTTGCTGGGGCGATCAGCGCGGCGCTGGATGTTCCCACGCGTCCGTTTTCGATGCACCGGATCCCGCAGTGGGAGCGCTTCCGATCCATCTTCGGCGCGATCGGCAGCGCGACCGAGCGCTCCGGCGATCCCTATTTGCTCGAGCAAGCCGCTGATCCCGCGCAAACGCCGTATCTCTACTTAGGCGCCGGAGAACAGGAAGCGCTGTTGGACGCGAATCGCAAATTTGTTGCAGGGTTAGCGAAGCGTGGATTCCGCTATGAGTTTCACACCGCGCCTGGCGGCCATGACTGGAACCAGTGGAATGCGCAGATACCGGGCCTGTTTCGCAGCTTGTTGGAACATGTTCCGGTAGCAGCTAATCCCCAAAGTTGATCCGCAACCCGGCCCGCGCGACCTGCGGCGTTCCCAGCGTCGGCGTCGGCGTCTTGCCGACCTCGATCGCGCGGTTGAAAAGATTTTCGCCCGAAGCAAACGCAACCACATGGCGTCCGAAGTTGTGTTCGCCGTACGCGTCGAGACGGAAATACCCATGCAGCAGATAGACATTCGCGTCGTCGTCAAACTGGCGTCCGCTTTCGATGCCCTGCAGGCTCAGCACGCCCCAGCGCGCCCGTGTGAACCGCACCTGAGCCGTCGCCATATTTTGCGGAACCTGGGGAATCCATTTCCCGACCAGATCCGGTTGCGGCGCAAATTTTGTCACCGTGGCCATGGCAAATTGGTAGCCGCCATCCACGGCAATCCACGACGCAGGCCGCAGTGCGTAGTCGAGCGAGATGCCGCGGCTCTCGATCTGGCCCAGATTCTCGCGCTGCAGCAATTCCGAAGTGGGCGTCACGCTCAGTGTCAGCGCGGTGATGGGCCGGTTCACCTGCGTCCAGAAATAACTGGCGCGCAGGCTGGAGCCGAAGCGCTGGATGTCGGTCTGAAAGCCGGTTTCCCATCCCGTCGCGCGCTCCGAGCGCAGATTCGGATTCGGCTTCGTCGTCTGCTGTCCCACCTGCCCGGTGCGGTACAACTCATTTTCCGTGGGGGCGCGGTAGGCGCGGAATCCCGATGCATTCCAGGAAAACGACGGCGTGATGCGCCGCACCAGCCCCAGCCGCGGATCGAACACTGTTTCGCTGAAGGCGGGCAGCGTCGAAGGCGCTGTGGGCGCGCTGAACTGCCTCGTATTGAAATTCGAAAAATGATCGACGCGCGCGGAGCCGCTGATGGTCCACTGGGCCGGCGTCAGCAGCGCCTCGCCCCACACGCCGGTCTGCCGCTGCTCGGCAGACGTGTTCACAAATCCGCCAGCGCCGGAAAACAGCAACTCGCTGTCTTCCGCGCGGACATCGTGCGTATCCGCGCCGGCCAGCACCAGCGCATGCGCGCCCATCGGCCGATGCCAGCGCAGCGCCGCGCCCAGTTCATCCGCGGGATCGAACGCAAAGCGCGTCAATTTTTCTGAAGCACGATTGGCGGCGATGCTCGAAAAGGTCTGGCGATAATGCTCGTTGCTGCCCCACAGCCGCAGCGCAAAGCCGTCCCAGTCCGCGCCGCCCGCGCCGCGCCAGAGCCGGGTCGCGTTGTATTGGTCGGGCGTGCCGTTGTGGCGCAGCTCATTGAGCACGTTGCTGTGCACAAAAATCCGGCCCGCTTCGTTGCCATTTGCCGGCAGCGCGCGATCAATCTCCACCAGGCCATTTTGCGCGTGCACATTGGATGGCTGATCGATAGGCCCACGCAGCGCCGGAGCCACCAGCGTGTAGCCATCCGTGGCCAGCACGCCACTGCTGGCCAGTCCCGACCATTTGCCAGATTGCAGAGTTCCCAGCGCGCCGTCGTCCAGCGTGCTCTCCGATCCGCCGCTGGTCTCCACCTGCAGACCGTCACCCTGCGGACGCACGGGAATGATGCTGATCACGCCGCCAATTGCGCTCGATCCGTAGAGATCTGACGCGCCACCGCGCACCACTTCCACCGAATGAATCGCGAGCTCCGGCAATTCCTCCCAGTGGATCCATCCGCCGTAGGGATCGTTCAACGGCACATCATCCAGCACCACCAGCGACCGGCTGGCTGCGGTCGAACCCAGACCGCGCAGCGAAATGCCTTCGGTCGTCGGATTCGCGACCAGCGAGCTGGATCGCCGGAAAAGCTGGAAGCCGGGCACCTCGCGCAACTTGCCATCCAGTTCCGGAGGCACCGCCTGCTGTAGTTGCCGCTGATTCAGCACGCGCGTGCTCGCCGGACTATCCGCGGCGCCCACCGGGGAACGGTAAGCGGTCACCACCACCGTCTCCATGGGCTGGTGCAGAACAACGTGCAGCGGCGCGCCCGGGACGATCGTTACAACGACAGTGACATAATGCGCCGCCGTCACTTCAATCTGGCGCGGAGGCGCGCTCAGCGTGAATCCGCCATCGGCCCCGGTAACCGCCAGCGGATTGCCCGCCATATCGGTAATGGACGCCGACGCGATCGGCTCCCCATGAGAATTCACGACCGACCCACGCGCAGGCTGCGGCGTCTGCGCCGGGCAGGCGACAGCGGTGGCGAGCAGGATGACGTGCCAGATTCTCAAAGTGTCTGCCCCATCGACGGTCTTTTCACGGCAGAGGTTGCTCCGGAATGCGCTTTGAACCGAGTTTCTTGACCGCGCCTGGCCCATTGGTCCCCTCATCCGGCAGCGCGGCCAGCAATTGCGCCATGGTTTTGTGCAGCAAAGGATGCCACAAGCCAGGCGCGATCTCTGCCAGGGGCGCCAGCACAAACCGCCGCTCAGCCAGCGCCGGATGCGGCAGCGTGAGCTGCGGCGTATTCATTACCAGGCCATCCACCAGCAGCAAGTCCAGATCCAGCGTCCGCGGCCCTTTTGGAACGTCGCGACTGCGTTCGCGGCCGAACCGCCGCTCTGTGCCCAGCAGGAATTCAAGCAGATCTTCGGGCTCCAGTTCGGTTTCGATTTCTGCCGCAGCGTTCACAAAGGCGGGCTGCGCTGCATAGCCCACGGGTTCGGTGCGATAGAGCGACGACTGCCTGAGCACCCGTCCGGCCCCCGCCAAATCGGCCATGGCGGCGCGCAGCGTAGCCTCGGGCGCGCCCGCCGGCGACGGCAAGTTCGCACCCAGTCCGATGAATGCCTGACGCTGCAAAGCCGCAATCTCCTACCCCCAACGTACCGGAAATTCCGGGGCCAACATACCGGAAAACCAGCACTTGTATGCCCGAACCCGTTATCCTCAGAACCAATGAAGATTGGCTTCTATGGCGGCAGCTTCGACCCGCCGCATCGCGGCCATATCGCGCTGGCGCGCCTGGCCATGCAGCGCATTGGGCTGGGCCGCGTCCTGTTTGCGCCGGTTGGCGTGCAGCCGCTCAAGCGCGATCGGCCCCAGGCCGACTTTGCCGATCGCGTGGCTATGACCGAACTGGCCATCGCCAATGAGTTACAAATGGAAGTCTCCACCCTCGACGCACCGCACGCCGACGGCTCCCCCAACTACACCATCGACACCATCACCGCGCTGCGCGCAAGCCGCGGCTGGGCTGATCGCGTTTTCTGCCTCATGGGCGCGGATTCGTTCCTCTCCATCGGCCGCTGGCACCGCAGCGTCGATCTGCTCCGCCTGTGCAGCCTCGTCGTCGCAGCCCGCCCTGGCTTTTTGCTGGACGAGATTGAATCCGCTCTGCCGGAAGGCGTCTCTGCCGGACCCTGCGACCCGCCCATGCCCGCAGATCGCCTTCTCTGCCTCTTCGCCGGCGGTCGCCTTGTCACGCGCGTGCACCTGCTGCCCGATCTCGCCGAGAACGTATCCGCCAGCGATATTCGCGCCGCCCTGCAAAGCGGAGCCGACGAGTCTGCTGTGCTCAATCCGCGCGTCGCCGCCTACATCCGCGAGCACGGCCTGTATCGGCAGGCTCCTGACGCCCCGGATGCCGTTCCTGCATAACCACCCCGTTTTCCGCTGCCCATTTCCCCGCCAATTGCCGTACGATCACTGGAGGGAGCCCCCACCGGACGCATGACATTTACGGAAACGCGCAAGATGGTTCTGGCCGCCGTCGCGGCTTGCGAAGATAAGAAGGGCGAAGACACGCGGCTGCTGCAGCTGGATTCCGCCGATTCCGCCTTCACCGACTTTTTCGTCATCACCAGTTCCACCAACGACCGGCAGTCGCAGGCCATCGCCGACGAAGTGGAATTCCGCCTCAAGCGCGACTTCGGGACGCTGCCGAACTCCGTCGAAGGCCGGCGGGTGGGCGAGTGGGTGCTGCTGGACTACGTCGATTTCGTGGTCCACATCTTTCTCCGCGACCGCCGCACCTTCTATGATCTCGAGCGCCTGCGCAAATCCGCCAAGCCGATCGACATTGCCGAACTCACCGCCGCGCTGACCGAGAAAACCATCGCCGCGCGCAAAAAGGCTCCGGCGAAACGAGCCGCGAAGAAAGTGGCGGTGAAAACCCCTGCAAAAAAGACGGCTGCGAAGAAGGCCGCGAAATCCACCAGGAAACCGGCGAAGAAAAGCGCACAATAGCCAAGTGAGCGCGGCCTCTTTCACCTTCGCCCCCTTCACGTTTATCGACCTGTTCGCCGGCATTGGCGGCATGCGCCAGGGGTTCGAATCCGCCGGAGGCCGCTGCGTCTTCACCAGCGAATGGAATCCCTACGCGCAGAAGACCTATGCCGCGAATTTCGGCGGCGGCGAGGCGATCGCCGGCGATATTCGCGAGCTGGATGCCGAAGAAATTCCGGATCATGACGTCCTCGTTGCCGGTTTTCCCTGTCAGCCGTTTTCCATCGCCGGCGTCAGCAAGAAAAATGCGCTCGGGCGTCCGCATGGTTTCGCCTGTGCTACGCAGGGCACGCTGTTTTTTGACGTCGCGCGCATCCTGGCCGCCAAACGCCCGCGCGCCTTCCTGCTGGAAAACGTAAAAAACCTGGTGAACCACGATCGCGGCCGCACTTTTCAGGTCATCCGGCAAACGCTCGAAGAGGAACTCGGCTACCAAATTTCGTGGCGCGTCGTTGACGCTGCGCATTTCGTCCCGCAGCATCGCGAGCGCATTTTGATTGCGGGCTTTCGCGAGCCTTGTGGATTTTCGCTCGATCAACTGGAGTTGCCGATCACGCGGCCGCGGTTGCGCGCCGTTCTTCATCCGGAGGACGGCAGCGAGTTGCCGGAATTTCCCTTTACGATTGCTCCGCGGGCCAGCGTGAATCCGAAGTACGTGCTCACCGCGCACCTCTGGCAGTATCTGCAGGACTATGCGGCGAAGCATCGCGCCGCCGGCAACGGCTTTGGCTTCGGGCTGGTGGACAGCGATGGCGTGGCGCGCACACTCTCTGCCCGGTATTACAAAGATGGTTCGGAAATTCTCATCAGCCGCGGTCCGGGCGCCACGCCGCGCCGGCTCACGCCCCGCGAATGCGCGCGCCTCATGGGATTCCCGGATACGTTTCGCATCCCGGTCAGCGACACCCAGGCCTACAAGCAATTCGGCAACAGCGTGGCGGTGCCGGTGGTGGCAGCGGTCGCGCGCGCGATGCAGCCATGGATCGGGCCGGCAAAAGAACGGCCAGCGGCAAAGACCGCACGCGGCAAGAGCATCCCCCTGCCAGCCGTACCGGCCCCAGCAGCCGCCCATTAAAATGGATTGCGCATTGCAGGCTCTCGCAGCTTCTGGCTGACAGTCTTACCGCTGACAGCTTCATCGCTGACCGTTCTATCGCTGACCGCTTTTTAGCTAACCGCTCCCTGGCTGCCCTTATGGATGTCCACACCCGCGAGCAGCGCAGCCGCAACATGGCGGCCATCCGCTCGGCTCACACGAAGCCGGAAGTCCGCGTCCGCTCCGCGCTGCACGCTCTGGGATTCCGCTTCCGCCTCCATCGCAAAGACCTGCCCGGCAAGCCCGACATCGTTCTCCCCAAATTCCGCACCGCCATCTTCGTTCACGGTTGCTTCTGGCACTGTCATAGTTGCAAATACGGATCGGTGGTTCCGGCTACGCGTGCGGAGTTCTGGGCCGCGAAGCGGGGCGGCAACGTCCAGCGCGACCGCAAAAACCGCGCCGCTCTGCGCAAGCTGGGCTGGCGGGTCGTCGTGGTCTGGGAATGCGATGTGCGCACCACGGTCGCCGCGCAGGCGGTGGTGGAAAAGCTGCATATCGGCGAGCCGCCCGCAGTCCGGCCTGGACGAAGCGCTGAAGAATCACCTTGAGCGCAGCGTGCGCCGGCTGTACAGTGATTCCACTTTCACAACGGCCATGAAACCCACTCACTGCGTCACGCTCCTTCTGCCTGTCCTCATTGCCGCGGCAACGCTGGCGCAAACGCCCGCTGCACCGATTCCCGCAGCTACTGCACCCGCGACCGAGGCTGCGTCGCTACCCACCGATCCCACCGCCCTTCTTCAAATGGCCGCCGACGCCAACGGCCTCCACGCGCCCACGCTCAAGCCGTGGCACATCCGCGCCACCTGGCAAGTACTGGACGAGAAGAAGCACGCGAAAACGCAGGGCGCCTGGGAGGAATGGTGGGCGGCCGATCAGCAGTACAAAATTGTTGCGGTCTCCGGGAGCGACAGGGAGACGATCTACGGCACCAATCACGGCGCTTTCGTCGTCACCGCGGGGCAGAATTCCCTGGACAGCGAGGACCTGTCCGCTACGCCGGATGCCATCTCATTCACTGATTTCGCCG
Organism: uncultured Acidobacteriaceae bacterium; assembly: GCA_963817165.1. GTDB lineage: Bacteria > Acidobacteriota > Terriglobia > Terriglobales > Acidobacteriaceae > Palsa-343. The sequence goes on from CAWFNL010000029.1 coordinate 77,952, forward strand.
CTCTTCCATATGGCGCCGATGGAGCGGCATTCCTTTTCCAGCGCCTCCTGACGCAACCCGTTCCAGAAGCAACGGCGACAGCACTTGCCCACATGCGCCTCCAGGAGTCCCGGGAAACTGACAAGGGCCCTGACTTGGTATGCATTCTCCAGGCGTTTCTCCTGCCGGACGGCACCCCTCATGTAACCCGAGGCAAGGATGGACAGTTCCACCCCACGATAGGCCGGTACTGCTTCGACTCTGACCATCCGGCGCTGCGCCTCGAGTCGACGCCAGCAGAAGTCATTCTGTTTAACTCCCTGGTTCGATTTCAGGATCGCTACGTGCCTCGATCGATTCGAATCCTCCATACCCAGCTGCAGACTTTTAGCTCGCATGACGATACCCTCTCGCGCACAACGAGGTCATTGACGCCAGCCCAGGAAGCCGACGTCAATCTTGATGTTATCGAGCCACTGCAAGACGTCAGGGACGCCGACTTCGTACCGCCGCCGCAGGCCAATCCGCTACCCCAACTTCGCGAGACCGCTCTTACTGAGGGACTCGTTGCCGGCGAGATGATTGCCGGCGATCTGGGCGGCTACCCTGCCGAAGCGCGCGAATGGCACATTCAGGGCAATGTCGTCGTCGAAGCCACTATCGGGAGGAACGGGGTTCCTGGCGATGTGCACGCCGTCAGCGGCCCTGACGCGTTACGACAGGCCGCGGTCGAGTCCCTCAGGAAACAGCGCTACGAGCCATTTCTTGTGGGAGGGCAGCCTGTCAACGTACGTATGCGATTGGAGTCCACATATACGTACAACTAAGGGCGGGACTCTCAGCTGATTCTCGTCCCTTGAAGCGGTCCATCCCCGCCAGAGAGGTATCGCCTTGCGAGCTGTCGCCGCAATGTAGTTCGGCACGCGATACCATCAATCCTGGATGTCTGATCTCGCGCATATTCCCACGGAACTGCAGAACCCCGCCTCGGAGCGGCTCGACGAGCTCTCCACCGAGCAGATGCTGGAGGTCATCCACGCGGCGGATGGAGAAGCGGTTGCCGCCGTCCATCGCGAATTGCCGCACGTCGCTGCCGCCATCGACGCCATTGCGGCCCGCATGGAGAAGGGCGGACGCCTTTTCTATCTCGGCGCAGGAACTTCGGGGCGCCTCGGCGTGCTGGACGCCTCCGAGTGCCCGCCCACCTACAACACGCCGCCGGATCTGGTGCAGGGGCTGATCGCGGGAGGGGAAATTGCCGTGCGGCGCTCGGTCGAGCGCGCTGAGGACCAGCCGGCGCAGGCCGTCCTTGACCTCGAAGAGCACGGCTTTCGCGCGAAGGACGCGCTGGTGGGCATTGCCGCCAGCGGACGCACGCCTTACGTTCTGGGAGGGATTGAGCATGGGCGCCGCCTCGGCGCGCTCACCATAGCGCTGACCTGCGTACCCGGCTCGCCCATCGAAATGGCTGCGGAAATTGCCATCACGCCGAACACCGGCCCGGAGGTCATTACCGGATCGACGCGCATGAAGGCGGGCACCGCGACCAAGCTTATCCTCAACATGCTCTCCACCGGTGTGATGGTGCGCCTCGGCTACGTTTACGGCAATCTCATGGTCAACGTGCAGCCCACCAACAGCAAGCTGGCGGATCGCGCAGCGCGCATCATCGCTACCATCTCCGGCATTGATGCCGCCGCCGCCGCGCAATTGCTGACGCAGGCTGGCTCCGTCAAAACTGCGATCGTGATGCACCGCCTGGGGCTGTGCCGCAGCCAAGCCGAAGCAAGACTATCCGCAAACGGCGGCCGCCTGAAAGATGCTCTATCCCAGCGGTGATACGGTCAGCGGTAAAGCGGTCAGCGATGAGACGGTCAGCGATGAAGCGGTCAGCAAAAGCCCCCGCACTGGCGGTATTCTGCTGACAGAGTTTCGCTGACAGTATCTTGCTGAAAGTTTTGCCGCTGACAGCCTTTCGCTGCCCCTATGCAAGCCTCCAATTTCGAATTTCGCTTCCGTGTATGGATCCTCGCCGCCCTCTATTGTCTGGGATTTACCGCGCCCTGGTTAGCCACGCGTGCCCGCTTCGGCACGTCCGGCAGCACGGCATGGATCGCGCTGTCCGCTAACCTCACCCGCCTGAACTGGTTGCCGCTGGAGCAAGCGTCCCTGATCGTTACCTGGCTGGCGATTGTTTGTGCATTTGCAGGCGCGGCGGTGCGCGTGTGGGGCACAGCGTATCTCGGCTCGTCCATCGTGCAGTCCGGCTCCATGCATGCGGGACAGGGCGGGCAGGTGATGGCCGCGGGTCCCTATCGGCATGTGCGCAACCCGCTGTACATCGGGTCCGTTCTCTTCGCGCTCAGCGTGGCGATTCTCATGCCGCCCTCTGGCGCGCTGGTCTTCATCGTGCTGACCGTAATTTTCTACTTCCGCCTCATCCTTGGCGAAGAAGCCTTCCTCGCCAACCAACTGGGCGCTGCCTATCTCGACTACCGCCAGCGCGTCCCGCGTCTGCTGCCCAGCGTGCGGCCGCGGATCCCGGCGCCGCCGGTGCGTCCGCAAATTCTGCAGTCGCTCCTGTCTGAGATTCTCCCCATCGGCTACGCGCTCTGCCTCGCGGTGCTGGCGTGGCGTTACGAGCCTGGCATCCTGGAGCAGAGCGTGCTGGTCTGCTTCGGCCTCTCGCTCATCGCCCACGCGCTGCTGCCCAAAGCACCGGCAAAATAGCGTTCCCAGTTCCGCAACTCGATCGCCATCGTCTACGATGGAGCGACCTCGCGCACTCTTTGGAGAGAACACACCTGGATGGGGCCTAATCCGTTTCTCGGCATCGTCTTTCACTGGCTGGGCGGCCTTGCATCCGCCAGTTGCTATCTGCCATTCCGCAAAATTCGCGCGTGGTCGTGGGAAGTCTACTGGCTGCTGCAGGGCGCCTTCGCGTGGCTGGTCGCGCCGGCTCTCGTGGCTCTCGCTTTCGTCCCGGCAGCGTTCGCTATCCTGCACGTTGCACCGCATCAGAGCATTGGCTACGCGTACATGTGGGGATTCCTGTGGGGTTTCGGCGGCCTGACTTTCGGTTTGTCGGTGCGCTACCTGGGCATCGCGCTCGGATACGCCATCGCGCTCGGCCTGTGCACCGTTTTCGGCACGCTGATGCCGCCCATCTTTGAGGGGCAGTTCCACGCCATCGTCACGGACCATTCCGGCCAGGTGATTCTGCTCGGCCTCGGCGTCTGCGTGGCCGGCATTGTTTTCAGCGCCGCCGCTGGGCTCTCTCGCGAGCGCGAAATTCCCGACCAGGAAAAGAAAAAAGTCATTGAGGAACTGAGCTTTGTCAAAGGCGTGCTGGTCGCAGTCTTCGCCGGGATTATGAGCGCGTGCTTCGCCTATGGCCTCGCCGCCGGCAAGCCGATCGCACAGATCTCGGCGCAATGGCTGCTGGCGCACCACCGCACCGACCTTTGGCAAAATTTGCCCGTGCTCATCGTCGTTCTATGGGGCGGATTCACCAGCAATTTTCTGTGGTGCGCGTGGCTGCTGATCAAAAATCGTTCGGCCAGGCAATATTTTCGAGGGTCAAAAGACGGCGCAACGCCGCTGGCAAACACGCTGCTCTGCGCCATTGCGGGCACGCTTTGGTATTTGCAGTTTTTCTTCTACAGCATGGGCGAAACCAAAATGGGGAAGTACAGCTTCTCCAGTTGGACGCTGCACATGGCCAGCATCATTATTTTCTCGACGCTGTGGGGCATCATGCTGCATGAGTGGCGCGGCACCAGCCGCCGCACCCGCGTGCTGGTCGGCGTGGGACTGTTCCTGCTGGTCGGCTCCACGCTGGTGGTCGGCTACGGCAACTACCTCAAAGCGCAGGAGCCTGTCGCCGTCTCCACGCTGCGTTAGCCTCTACGACGTCTGCTCCGGCTTTTGTATATCTTTTCCTTCGGGATCGTGGTGGCCGGTATGCCCATGCGTCGCCCACAGAATCGCCGCCAAAAATATCGCCACGAATAACAGAATCACGCCAACGGTATTCGGAGTGTGAACCATATTCTTTCCTCATAAAGGAAGAATGCCCCTGGGCCCGGTTGCGTTGTCTGCATCGCTTCACTTGCCAACTGCCGCGTAGGTCTAAGCCCGGACGTACCGGTCACGGTACACCACCCGGTGACCGCCGCCGCCCCAGGCGCACAGAAGGGCAATGATGTGGATGATGAACCACAGGCTGATTCCCTGGTCCGAGTAAATCCAGATCAGGATCAGCACACGCGGCAACAGCAGCCACAGAATGATGGGGATGATGCCCACGACGGCGGGAATGTAGTGGCCCATGCTGTGCTGCAGCCACGCGACAAAGATGCAGATTCGCGGCAGAAACAGCGAAATCACAAGAAACCAGAGCGGAATGGTGTGGGTGGCAAAATTCAGGTGCAGGGTCATAGGCGGCCTTTCATACAGATGCAGGCGAGTCCTGCAAGTATGCCACCCCGCGGCGCGGCTAACCGTGCAATTCGATACACGCCAGCACCTTGCGCGCCGTTTCCACAGTCAGCCGGATGTCCTCATCGGTATGCGCAAAGCTGAGGAACGCCGCCTCGTACTGGGAGGGCGGCAGCCACACGCCGGCCTCCAGCATGGCATTGTGGAAGGCCGCAAAGCGCTTCAGGTCGGAGCGCGCCGCGCTGGCAAAGTCGGTCACCACGCCGTTGTTGAAGAACCAGGTCCACATGGCGCCCACGCGATTCGTGGTGATGGCTACGCCTGCGCCGTCCGCGGCCAGCGCCACGCCATCGGCAAGGTCTGCGCTCATCCGCTCCAGGCTGGTGTAAACGCGCTTGCGATTGACTTTCAGGTAACTCAGCATAGCGATCCCCGCCGCCATGGCCAGCGGATTGCCGCTCAGTGTCCCCGCCTGGTACACCGGCCCCAGCGGCGCCAGCTGATTCATAATCTCCGCGCGGCCGCCAAAGGCCCCGCACGGCAAACCGCCGCCCAGAATCTTGCCCAGCGTGGTCAGATCCGGCTGGATCAAATAAAACTCCTGCGCGCCGCCAAAGGCCACGCGGAATCCCGTCATCACCTCGTCAAAAATCAGCAGCGCGTCGTGCTGCCTGGTGATCGTGCGCAGCGCTTCCAGATACCCCGGAGCCGGCGGAATGCACCCGGCATTCCCCACCACCGGCTCCACGATTACGCAGGCAATCTCATGCTCGGCAAACGCCGCTTCCACCGCGGCCACGTCGTTGTAGGGCAGCGCCAGGGTGAAATGAGCCGCCTCGTCCAGCACGCCGGCTGAGCCGGGGATGCCGAAGGTCGCCACGCCGGACCCTGCCTTCACCAGCAGCCCATCGGCATGGCCGTGATAGCAGCCTTCAAACTTGATGATGTATTTGCGCCCGGTAAACGCGCGCGCCACGCGGATCGCCGACATGGTCGCTTCCGTCCCCGAGCTCACAAATCGCATTTTCTGCATGGACGGAAATGCCCCGGCCACGAGCTCCGCCAGATCGCCTTCGGCCTCGGTCGACGCGCCAAAACTCGCGCTGCGCGCCGCAGCCTGCTGGATCGCCTCCACCACCGGCGGAAAGGCGTGGCCCAGGACCATCGGACCCCACGAGCCGAAGTAATCGATATAGCGATTGCCGTCCGCGTCCCACAGGTAAGCGCCCTCCGCGCGCGCCAGAAACGGCGGTTCGCCGCCCACCGCGCCAAAGGCGCGCACCGGCGAATTCACGCCGCCAGGAAAGAATTTTTCCGCGCGCTGCTGCAGCGCATGGGATTGTGTCAACGTTCGCGACATAATTTTTAGTATAGGTCGGCACACCCGTATCACAATCGGTCTCCCAGTGACGAGTGTCACCGACTGGAAGATACTGGAAGGGCAGCGCAAATCGCCTCCCGCGTCCAGCCGCCAACACCATCTCGCCAGGTCGCATCCTATGGCAGTCTCGCTGTAGAATTCCCGGTCACCCCCAACCGCCTGAACTTCAAGGAAGGAAACCGTTTAACGATGTCGACCAAGACCAAAGTGCGTAAGGCAGTCTTTCCCGCCGCGGGGTTTGGCACCCGCTTCCTGCCTGCCACCAAAGCCATTCCCAAAGAGATGCTGGCGCTGGTGGATAAACCCATCATTCAATACGGCGTCGAAGAAGCCCTGGCCGCTGGATGCGACCAGATCGTGATCGTCACCGGCCGCGGCAAGTCCGCCATTGAAGACCATTTCGATATTAGCTATGAACTCGAAGCCATGCTGGAGAAGCGCGGCAAAACCGAACTGCTGGCCGTGAGCCGCGGCGTCTCGCAGATGGTCCAGCTCTCGTACGTTCGCCAAAAAGAGGCGATGGGCTTGGGGCACGCGGTGCTCATGGCCCGCGACCTGATTGGCGACGAGCCCTTTGCCGTCATTCTCCCCGACGACGTTATCGACGCCAACCCGCCGTGCCTCAAGCAGATGATCGACGTCTTCGACAAGGTGCAGTCGACCATCCTCGCCACCCAGGTCATCGAAGGCCCGGCGATTTCCGCCTACGGTGTGCTCGATGGCACGCCGGACCCACGCAACCCGCGCCTCTTCAACGTCAGCGGCCTGGTCGAGAAGCCGAAGCCCGCCGATGCCCCCTCGAAAAACGCCATCATCGGCCGCTACATCCTCACCCCAAAGATTTTTGACCTGCTGGAGCACACGCCGCTCGGCGCTGGCGGCGAACTGCAGCTCACCGACGGCATCAAAGGCCTGCTGCAGACGGAAAAGGTCTACGGCTTCAGCTTTGAAGGCAAGCGCCACGATGCGGGCGACAAGTTTGGCATGTTGAAGGCGACGGTAGAATTCGCCCTGAAGCGCGAGGACCTGGGCCCGCAGTTCCGCGACTATCTGAAGACTCTGAAACTGTAGCCGAACCAGACTGGAACCACGAAAAAGCCCAGCCAGATTCGGCTGGGCGTTTTCTTTGCCTGGTTGCGAATTTCCCTGAAGGAGTCTGGTCTATTTCGTGCTGCGGATCGACGCCTGCGGCAGGTTCTCCTGGCGGCCCTGATCGAGTTGTGCCATATCGCAAACGTGGGCCATTTCGTGCGGGCGCAGTTTCGCCTCTTCGTCCTCCGTGGCCACCGTCGCATAGCACGCCGGGCAGATGGAATCGTAAGTGCCATCCGCATTGTGCCTGTGGGGAAAACGAACCCCCGTCGCTCTGTGCATTGCTGATCCCTCGTGAGTGGTTATAAATAAATCAACCCCATCCCGCAGTGCATGTTGCCGTCAGGATCTGAATAAACGGTGTGGAAAAGCCCTTTCTTGCCGGGAGGTTCCTCTTTTCAGCAACTTGCGCAAGAGAAATAAGGAGCGGGAGCGATTCTGCCGCATCCAATTTGTCATACCCGATGCCTGCGGCGTATCGTCAAGAGTTGGGTTCGGGCGGCATCCTCCGCATCTGGGAGGAACCGCACTGGAGACAACATGAGCATTCCGCATTTCCGCAGTGCCGATGCGCTTACCGCGCCGGTTCCGGTCACCTTCCAGCAGCTTCAGCAGAAAAAACAGAACGGCCAGCCGATCTCGGCCCTCACCGCCTACGACTACGCCACCGCGCGCCTGGTCGACGAAGCCGGCATCGACCTGATCCTGGTTGGCGACTCGCTGGCCATGGTGGTGATGGGCTACGACACCACGCTGCCGGTGACCGTGGACGAGATGCTGCACCACACCCGCGCCGTCCGCCGTGCCGTGCGCCGCGCCATTGTCGCCGCTGACATGCCTTATGGCTCGTACCAACTGAGCGTGGCTGAAGGAGTGGCCAATGCGGTGCGATTTGTGAAAGAAGCCGGTGCGCAGGCGGTGAAAGTGGAAGGCGGCGCGAATCGGGCCGAGCTGGTCGAGCGTCTTACCGCTGCCGAGATCAACGTTATCGGCCATCTTGGCCTTACGCCGCAATCCGTCAACCGCATGGGCGGCTACAAGGTTCAGGGCAAATCCGCCGCAGCCATCGGCGAGCTGCTGCACGACGCGCACACGCTTGAGTCGGCTGGCGCAGCGATGATCGTTCTCGAAGGTATTCCCCGCGAAGTGGCAGCCCGCATTACTTCAGAAATCGGCATTCCCACCATCGGCATCGGCGCCGGGCCGGAATGCGACGGCCAGATTCTCGTCTTCCACGATCTGGTGAACCTGAGCTTCTCGCCGCCCGCGAAATTTGCGCGCCAATACGGCGACGCCGCCGGGCTCTTCCGCACCGCGATAGAAAACTACCGTCACGACGTAGAAGATCGCGTTTTTCCCAGCGACAGCGAGAGCTATCATTTGCCGAAGGAAGCCGCTGCGGCGCTGGTTGTGCCGGCACGGCGTCACGCCTGATGCAAATCGTTTCGACCATCGCCGAAGCAAGAGCGGCGTTGACCGCCCTGCGTACGCAACATCGCTGCGTGGGCCTGGTGCCCACCATGGGCGCGCTCCACGCGGGCCATCTCTCGCTGGTCACCGCAGCGCGCAGCAGTTGCGATGCGGTGGTCGCCACCATCTTCGTCAACCCCACGCAGTTTGGGCCGAGCGAGGATTTCGACCAGTATCCCCGTACCTTTGAAGCCGATTGTGACGCGCTCTGCGCCGCCGGAGTCGACCTGCTCTTCGCGCCGTCGGTCGAAGAAATGTATCCCGCCGACGCGACCACCATCGTTGAGGTCGAGAAGATTGCTGATCGCCTCGATGGCGTATCGCGGCCCGGTCATTTTCGCGGCGTCGCCACCGTGGTGGCCAAACTTTTCCTCATCGTCGCGCCCGACAAAGCCTTTTTCGGGCAGAAGGACGCAGCCCAGGTTGTCAACCTGCGCCGCATGGTGCGCGATCTTCATTTTCCGCTGGAGATTGTCGTGTGTCCCACCGTGCGCGAGCCGGATGGCCTCGCCATGAGCTCGCGCAATCAGTATCTTTTGCCGGATGAGCGCGAGGACGCGACCGTGCTCTACCAGGCCCTGAGCCGCATGCAGGAGGAGATTGCCGGCGGTCTGATCGATTCCGCCGAACTGATTGACGTCGGCCTGGATGTGCTTGCAGACGAGCCGGAAGTCCGCCTCGATTATCTGAAAATCGTCGATCCGGACACGCTGGAGGACGTCAGCGACATCACCGAAGGCGCGCTGATCGCTATCGCCGCATGGATCGGCTCCACACGGCTCATCGACAATATTCTGATCGCTGCGCCCTAATGCTATTTCGCAGGCGCAGCACCTTGCTGCGGCGGCGGACCGTGATGCTCTTCCGGCGGCGGAACAAATTGCGCAGGCATCTTGTTGCCGCGATGGCAGGTGCCGCACTTGACCGTCTTGTCTTCCGGCATCGCGTCAGGATCCTTTACCTGGCTCATAAACTGCGTGTTGATGGTCTGTGTCATCTGGATCATCGTCCGCGCAATTTCCTTGTCGGGCTTGGCGTCGGAAGCGAAATCCAGATGGCGTCCACCGTTCGGGTTTGGTGCATGGCAGAAGCTGCACTCCACGCCCAGCGCGCCCGCGTAGCCGCGCATGATCTTCACCAACTCCTCCGGCGCAATGTCTTTCGGCAGCACCTTCAGATTGGTGGGCTTGGGCAGCGGACGGCGCGGACGAGCCGACTGGCCCTGTGCGGCTGGCGGCGGAGCGTCCTGGCTGAGCAGCGGTTGCGTCGTGAGGGCGAGGGTGAACAGTGCTGCGGCAAACAACCGGCTCTGCATGCTTTTGGTCGTCCTGGGGTCAGAAGGTCGGCGAATCCTGGGTTCATCTTACACAAGCGCAACCCGTCATCGGGAGACGAAACGGTTTCCGGCCAGCGTGAAGCGCAGGGGGCGATCCACCGCCAGGCGAATGCCCACGCGCGGCGAGACATCGACGGCTTCCGCCACAAATCCGTCGTCCTCCACGCGCAACTCAGAGCGCGGCCGCGTGACATCCATGCCGTTGTGAAGGTCGCGCGTCAGGCCCAGCGCCTGGCACAACCGCCCCGGGCCGGAAGTCAGCAGGCGGGGATTGGCATCGGCATCGAGGCCGCGCAGTTTCGCCATCGTCGCCAGGCCTTCCGCGGGCTCGAGCGCGCGCAGCAGAACGCATCCGGCGTGGCCCTCCGGCTCGCAGGAAATATTCATGCAGAAATACATGCCATAGATGAAGTAGACATAGGCGATGCCCGGCGGCCCAAACAAGACCGCATTGCGCAGCGTTTTGCCGTTGAAGGCGTGCGCGGCCGGATCGTCAAGCCCGCAATAGGCTTCCACCTCCACAATGCGTCCCGCCAAACGCCGGCCTTCCAACCGCCGCACAAGCAGCTTGCCCAACAGATTCCGCGCAACCACGTCAGGAGGATCCAGATAAAACGAGCGAAGCAGAACAGCGTTCATGGCTTACCGAGCCGGTAGACGCAGTGTTCGTAATCACGCCAGAAGACGATGCGGTCCAGCATCAGTCCGTTCTTCTCCGCCACGCGGCGCGAAGGCAGATTTCCCGGGCGGATGAGGGAGATCACATGGTCGCAGTCGATGTTTGCGAACGCGTAATCGCGCACAGCCCGTGCGGCTTCCGTCGCCAGGCCGCGATTTTGCCAGTCGCGATGCACGTGGTAGCCGATCTCCAGTTCGGGAGGACCATCGACGGACTGCCACACCGGTCCGCAGTCGCCAATCAACGTGCCGAACTCCTGCAGCACCAGGCCCAGCAGGCCAGTCCCGGATGGATAGCGGTCGATCTGCCGGCAAATCCATTCGCTCACTTCAGCGAGGGTGAGCGCGCGCGGATACCAGCGCATGGTTTCCGCATCGCCGAGAACGGCGTGCAGTGCGGGAGCATCGTCGGGGGTCAATTCGCGCAGGATCAGGCGTGCTGTTTCCAGCGTTCGCATGGGAGAAAACGGCTGCTATCCCGCGCGCCGCTTGCCCTTCTGTTGCTTAGCTGCCTGCGTGCCGGCACGCAGAACGATTCGAAGGACCGTATTCGCCGACTCCGAATCGGGAAATGCTTCGGCTACGTCGGGGGCGAGCAGCACAATATTGGTCCCCTCGGCGTAACGCTTGGCGTAGCGCCCGCGCTCCGCGCCGCGGAAATCAACTTCCCGTGGAATGTCCGGGATTTTAGAACTCTTCACCCTGCTCATAGATTTTCGCCTCTTTTGCGGACGCTTTTCTCGCGCTAATAATACGGATTGTATTCCGCCTTCACTCTCAGTATGCGCCACCAGAACCAACCTGTTACGTTCAGTTCGTCCCACGCTCAGGAATCTCTCCTCAGAGACGGAGTGTCTCAAGTCGGCAACGGTCTGAAGCAGTGGGTCGCCGAATATGGTGACCGCCTCATCAAAGGCAATTCGATGTTTTCGCCGATTTGATGCTGCCTTCTTCTCATCCCACGTGAAGATAAGCGGCACAAATCCACCCCACTACAGCTTCGCCCAAACCGCTTCGCGCGGATCGTCGGGATTGAGTTTGGCGAACTCGCGCAGGATTTCGCGCGAGCGCTCGTCCCGAATCTGCGGTACGGCCACTTCCACCGTCACAATTTGATCGCCGCGCGTGCCCTCTCGCGTCGCCGAGGGAACGCCGCGCTCGCGCATGCGCAGCTTCTGCCCGCTCTGCGTGCCGGGTGGAATGCGCAACTGAGCGCGGCCGTCGATGGTCGGCACTTCAATGCGTCCGCCCAGCGCGGCTTCCGCCACCGTCACCGGCAGCGTGAGCAAAATATCGTCCGCCTGGCGCGCAAACACCGGGTGCGTGCCGGTGCGAATGACGAGGTAGAGGTCGCCGGCCGCGCCGCCGCTCACGCCCGCATTGCCTTTTCCGGCCAGACGAATGCGCTGCCCATCGCGTGTGCCTGCTTTAATGCGGAACTCCAGCGGCTCGGTGCGGTAGACCGTGCCTTCGCCGTGGCAGGTGGCGCAGGCGTTCTGCACCTTGCCGCTGCCGCCGCAACGCGGGCACTGGATGTTGAACTTCATCCGGCCGCCCATTTGCGTTACCTGGCCGGTTCCGCCACATTCAGGGCAGGTTTGCGAACCGCCGGTCGATGCCCGGCCGTGGCAGGTGGGGCAAAGCTCCTGGCGCTGGATCTCGAGACGCGCGGTGCCGCCGCGGATCGCCGTCCAAAAGTCGACGTTCACCTGGTATTCGAGATCGGTGCCCGGCTGCGGGCCTTCGGTCTGCCGGTCGCGATGGAACACGCCGGAGAAAATGTCACGGAAGCTGCCCCATCCTGCACCGGCCCCGCCCGGCTGCGCCTCTTCGGAGAAGTCGAAGCCGCCGAAATCGACAGGAACGCCCTGGCTGCGGCTGCTCTGCGCCGAGCCCGCGCGCGCCGCTGCCTCTGCCGCGGCCGGATCGATCTGATCGGAATAAAACCCGAACTGATCGTAGATCTTCCGCTTCTTCTCGTCGCTCAGGATGTCGTTGGCCTCGGAGATTTCCTTGAACTTCTCCTCAGCCTTCTTATCGCCCGGATTGACGTCGGGATGATATTTGCGCGCGAGCTTGCGGAAGGCTTTGCGAATCTCCTCCGTGGTGGCCGTCTTTTTTACGCCGATGGTGGCGTAATAGTCCTTGTGCTGGGTCGGTGGCATCAGTCGTCCAGGTCCTTATGCAGTCGCCTTTTGTCGCAGTTCCTGTGTTTTCGGATCGCGCGGTGCGGGACGAACCTCAGCGCGAATGCGAGGCAGAAGTTCCTGATCGGCTATCGCAAGTTCCCAGGATTTCTGCATGTTGATCCAAAACTCCGTACTGGTACCGAAGTATTGGCCGAGGCGCATCGCCGTTTCGACGGTGATGCTGCGCCTTTCGCGGATGATTTCCGAAATCCGCGTGACCGGAACCCGCAAGGCCATCGCAAGAGCATTCGCCGAGAGTCCAAGCGGCTTCATGAAGTCCTCACGGAGAAATTCACCAGGATGGATTGGACTGCCGTGCTCCCCGGGTTTGCGAAGAATGGACATTGGCTCCTCAGTGGTAATCCGTGATTTCAACTTCCCAGGCGTGGTGATCGTCCCATCGAAAACAAATGCGGTACTGATCGTTAATCCGGATACTGAATTGACCTTCGCGGTCGCCATGCAGTTTTTCGAGCCGGTTTCCGGGAGGATTTCGCAAGTCTTCCAGCCGAACCGCGAAGTCGATAGCCTGCAGCTTGCGAACCGCGAGCCGGACGACGTTGCCAAATTTCCGGCTTTTTCCGGTGAGCCAGATCTCTCGAGTTGGTTCATCCCCGAATGACCGGATCACGCGTTGATCGTAGCACGTTTAACGTGGCGCGTTAAAGCGATATTTGGGCGAATTGTTTCTCTTAGTTCCACACCATATTCGCGTCGACCGGCTCCATCCGCCAAAAAATGTCCGGCTCCATCTTCCGCATCTGCGCCACAAACATGCTGGCCAGTTCTTCGGTATCGAAGACGACGCTGTTGGTCACCTGGCCGGCGCGATACTGCTCGCATTTCCAGACTCTGTTCGTCATGTTATTACCCCCACCACCAATGTTTCTTACGCCTGGAAAGCCGCGGGCGTTCCATTGCGGAACGCCCCAGCGATTTGCTACCAGCTACCGGCCACAAGCTACCGGCTGCTTACTTCTTGTCCTCGACATCCACATATTCCGCGTCGATGACGCCTTCGTCCTTCTTCTCGTCCGTCGTGCCGGACGCCGCTGTTGCGCCATCCGTGGGAGGCACGCCGCCGCTTGGCGGTGCGCCCGCGTTGGCCTTGTACATGGCCTCGGCCAGCTTGTGCGAAGCCGCGGTCAGTTTCTCCCGCGCCTCGTTCAGCTCTGCCGGAGTTGGGCTACCTTCGAGGGTCTTCTTCGCATCCGCCAAAGCCGTTTCGACGTCGGCCTTCTCCGTGCCCGACACCTTGTCGCCGTTCTCCTTCAACATCTTTTCGATGTTGTAGACGAGCCCATCGAGCTGGTTGCGCGCTTCGATCTCTTCGCGCTTGGCCTTGTCCTCGGCAGAGTGCGCCTCGGCTTCCTTCGCCATGCGGTCGATCTCTTCCTTGCTCAGGCCCGAAGACGACGTGATAGTGATCTTCTGGTCTTTGCCGGTCGCATTGTCCTTGGCCAGCACGTTCAGGATGCCGTTGGCATCGATGTCGAAGGTGACCTCGATCTGCGGAATCCCGCGCGGAGCCGGCGGAATGCCGCTCAGCTTGAACTTGCCCAGCGTCCGGTTCTGCGCCGCCATGGGCCGTTCGCCCTGCAGCACATGGACCTCAACCTCGGTCTGACTATCGCCCGCCGTCGAAAACGTCTCCGTCTTCTTGGTGGGGATGGTCGTGTTGCGCGGGATCATCGGCGTCGCCACGCCGCCCAGCGTTTCAATCGCCAGGGTCAGCGGCGTCACGTCGAGCAGCAGCAGGTCCTTCACTTCGCCGGCCAGCACGCCCGCCTGTACGGCGGCGCCGATGGCGACCACTTCGTCAGGATTGACGCCCTTGTGCGGCTCTTTGCCGAACAGGTCCTTCACCAGTTGCTGGATACGCGGCATGCGCGTCTGGCCGCCGACCAACACCACTTCGTCGATCTTGCTGGCGTCGATGCCGGCGTCCGACAGCGCCTTCTTCGAAGGCTCGACCGAGCGCTGGATGATATCTTCCACCAGCGATTCGAGCTTCGAGCGCGTCAGCTTCTTCACCAGGTGCTTCGGCCCGGTCGCGTCCGCCGTAATGAACGGCAGGTTGATTTCGGTCTCGAGCGCCGTCGACAGCTCAATTTTGGCGCGTTCCGCCGCATCGCGCAGCCGCTGCAGCGCCATTTCGTTGCCCTTGGAGCGCAGATCGAGGCTCTCGTCCTTTTTGAACTCGTCGATGAGCCAATCCACGATCCGCTGGTCGATGTTGTCGCCGCCCAGGTGGGTGTCGCCGTTGGTCGACTTCACCTCGATGACGCCTTCGCCGACTTCCAGAATGGAAATATCGAAGGTGCCGCCGCCGAAGTCATAGACGGCGATGGTCTCGTCCTTTTTCTTGTCCAGACCGTAGGCCAGCGCGGCCGCGGTCGGCTCGTTGACGATGCGCTTTACGTCCAGACCGGCAATTTTGCCGGCGTCTTTCGTCGCCTGGCGCTGTGCGTCGTTAAAGTACGCGGGGACCGTGATCACCGCTTCGGTGACCGTCGAGCCCAGATGATCTTCTGCGGCCTTCTTCAGCTTCTGCAGGATCAGCGCGGAAATCTCCGGCGGCGTGTACAACTTGCCCTGCGCCTCCACGGCGACGTGGTCGCCCTGCTGGACGACCTTGTAGGGGACCATCTTCAGCTCGTCGCTGATTTCGTTGTAGCGACGGCCCATGAACCGCTTAATCGAGTAAACGGTGTTGGCCGGGTTGGTGATGGCCTGGCGCTTGGCGACCTGGCCTACGAGGCGTTCGCCGGACTTCGTGAAGGCCACGACAGATGGAGTGGTGCGCCCACCCTCTTCGTTGGCGATCACCTTGGGCTCGCCACCCTCCATAACGGCGACGACGGAATTGGTCGTCCCGAGATCGATACCGATAATCTTTGCCATGAAAATCCTGCTCCTGATGAAGTGCCGTGCTTGGCTAGGATGGCACTTGAGTGAGTTGTTGTCAATCTATCTGATGCGGAAAACATCGTACGCGATGCAGATTTGGGAAATCTTTTAGAACGAGTCGCTTATGCACGCCATTTGTGGCAAAATGACGAAATCCTCAGGGTCCCTGCATCCCCACCCGGCTCTCCCGTATCCAAAACGCAGAACGAGACTTCCGGAGCAGGACTTCCAGGTCATCGCTGAGATTCTCCTCAGGACCCGGCCCCTTTTCTCATTTTCCCCTTCAGGCAGAGGTGCATGGCGGACGCACGGAGTCAGCAGGCGCAGAATTTCGGGGTCAACCCCTGGCTCATCGCGGTCTCCGTGATGCTGGCTACCTTTATGGAGGTGCTGGACACCGCCATTGCGTCCGTTGCGCTGCCCTATATTGCCGGTTCGCTGTCAGCCTCCAACGACGAAGCCACGTGGGTGCTAACCAGCTACCTGGTGGCGAATGCGGTGATTTTGCCAGCCAGCAACTGGTTCTCCCTCAAATTCGGTCGCAAGCGCTTCCTCATCACCTGCGTCATTATCTTTACGATCTCCTCCTTTTTCTGCGGAGCCGCCCCGACCCTGGGCTTTATATTGATCGCTCGCGTGGTCCAGGGCGCGGGCGGCGGAGCGCTGCAGCCGCTTTCGCAATCGATTCTGCTGGAAAGCTTTCCGCCGGAAAAACGCGGCGCGGCCATGGCTCTGTTTGCCTTCGGGGTCGTCGTGGCCCCGGTTCTTGGTCCGACTCTGGGCGGCTGGCTGACCGACACCTACAGCTGGCGGTACGCCTTCTACATCAATATTCCGGTGGGCGCGCTGGCGGTCTTCATGATCAGCCGCTACATCCACGATCCCGATTACATTACCAAGGGCAAGGCCAGCAAGTTTGACGGCCTCGGCTTTGGACTGCTGGCAGTCTGGACCGGCTGTCTCCAAATCGTTCTGGATAAAGGGCAGGAGGACGACTGGTTTGGCGCGGCGTGGATCCGCTGGGCCGTTTTTATCTTCATCGTCGCCTTCTCCTGGTTCGTGATTCATTCGTGGAGAAGCAAGACGCCGCTGGTGAACCTGAAGACGCTGAAGGACCGGAACTTCGGCCTGGGCTGCGCGCTGATGGTCCTGTTTGGGCTGTGCATCTACTCCATGATCACGGTGCTGCCGCTCTTTTATCAGGAACTGCTGGGGTACACGGCGTTTGCGGCAGGATTAGTGGTGGGTCCGCGCGGCATCGGCTCGATTATCGGGATGCCGGTGATCGGGTATTTGGGGAACAAGGTCGATCCCCGCTATCTGCTGACCTTTGGGTTCTGCGGATTTGGTGTCATGTCGCTGATGTTCGGCAACATCAATCTCGGCATCAGCCCGTGGACGCTGCTGGTACCGATTGTGGTGACGGGTTTCGCGCTGAGCTTTGTATTTGTGCCCATTACGACCCAGGCGTACAGCACTCTGCGCAACGATCAAATTGGGAATGCCAGCGGCATTTTCAACCTGGTGCGCAACATCGGCGGCTCGATTGGAATCTCGGTGGCGCAGACCATGCTGGTGCGGCGCAGCGCCGCGCATCAAACGCAGATTCTGAACTACGTGTCAACGACACAGATTTGGTTTGAACAGCAACTGAGCGCGCTCACTGGTTATCTGACGCAGCACACTGCAGCCCCCAATGCGCGCCTCGCGGCGGAGCAGACAATGTACAAGCAACTGGGCCAGCAATCGCTGCTGTGGGCGTTCGTCGACGTGTTCCGATGGATGTCGCTGATCTGCTTCGCCTGCGTGGTGCTGGTCTGGTTCTTCAAGAAGGCCAAGCCGGGCAAAGCTCCGGTTGGAGTGCACTAGCGGCAGCTATGAAGCGGTCAGCTAACAGGCGGTCAGCGCAGAACCGATCTGCTCCCTGACCGCGTCCGCAGCAATCTGCAGATGGAGAGCAAGCCCCTTAAGGCTGGAAACCGTCCGCCATCCAGCGAGCAAAGAGGTCAATGCGCTCCTGAGGCCAGGGGCCTTCACCTCGTGGAGGGGGCGGCGGCATGACAGCGCCCCCGATCCCGCGAATGCGGTCGTGAATGGCCGCGGCATGCGCCTTCACGTCACCGTAGCTCGCAAGGTTGAATGCCTTGCTCATCGCCTGAATATCCCGCTCTGTGAAGAGTGGGCGAATGTCGGATTGATAGCTTGTCAGCTTTGCCATGGTTCACTACCCCCGTCCAGCGTCGATTCCGCTCAATGAGAACTGATTTTATGCCGAATGGCCAATCTCTGGCCCATTCTTGAGCGCTTGGGTGAAGGCGGGCTGGGGCGGCCCGCGCTTCATGGGCGATGCAACTAGCGGCGGGTATTCGCCAGGGCCCGGAGGATCGTGCGGGTGTTCCGGTTCATGATCTGACGCAGGTACATGGCGAGGGCAAACGCGAGGATCATGAAGAACAGATCGACGCGCAGGATGGAATTCAGGAGTCCCGCCAAACCGTCGGGCGGAAACATGTGCATGTGCATCCAGACAAAGACGACGACGGCGAGGATGGCAAGCACGCTGACGATAATTCTCGAGGAGCGTTCGGACTTGTCGGCGGCGGCGAGGGCTTGCTGGACGAAAGCCAGCTCTGCGCTGGCATTTTCCTGGTTGGGCTGATGCTCGGGACTCATGCGGGTTTCCTTTCTGCGGTGAGGTGTTTGCGAAGCGTCGCCACGCCGTAATGCAGGCGCGACTTCGCTGTGCCGATGGGAATTTCCAGGATGGCTGCACTTTCTTCGAGCGAAAGGTCGTGCTGGTAATGGAGCAGCAGGACGGCGCGGCTGGCGGGCGAAACGCGGTCGAGCAGGCTCAGGAAGGCGTCACCGGGCAACTCGCCGAAATTGGGGTTGAAGAGGGTGAGGGATTCCGGCGGAGCGTCGTCGATGGGCTGCCAGCGCCGCGCCCGTTTCAGATGCGAGGAGGCAATCCGCGAGGCAATGCGCAGGGTCCAGGGGCGGAAGACGGCGGGTTCGCGCAGATACGGAAGCTTGCGGAAGATCTGGATCGATGTCTCCTGCAGGATGTCGTCGGCAAGGTCTGCGCCGGCGAGACACGTGATGTACCGCCGCAACGGCGCATAGCTCTGATGCAGCAACTGCTCCAGGGCGGCCCGGTCGCCGGTTTGAGCGAGCAGCACCAGGAGCGTCTGGTCCTCGGGTGCGGGCTCCTGCGGGTGCGTCATGCCTCAGAGAGGGGCTGGGAAGAATAATAGTTCGGTTCAGGCCGAAAATAACTGGGGAAAATCTCGGCCGGCTACCAGCTACAAGCTAGCGGCTTGCCTGCGCAACTTCTTCCAGAGGCACAAAGTGACGGCTGCTTTCGTCGTACGCTTCGATGGCCCCGGTGAGGATGTCGTAATACCAGCCGTGGATCTGAAGGGTTTGGTGCACCAGCGCGCGCGCCACTTCGGGATGAGTCTTCAGATTCTCAAACTGCGCGATGACGTTGGCGTGGATGAGCGCGGTGTGCAGGGCGCGGGGATCGTCGGGGATGCCGGACTCGAGGTGTTTCCAGGCAGGCTCAACGAAGCCCAGCCACTTCGAGGTGAGGGGCAGGCGCGCTAGATTGTGGCGATCGAACATGGCTTTGATCGCGCCGCAGTCGGAGTGCCCGCAGACGATGATGTGACGGACCTTGAGGACTTCGACCGCGTACTCAATGGTGGCGGAGACGCCTCCGGCCATTTGGCCGTGGGGTGGAACGATGTTGCCGGCGGTGCGGCAGACGAAGAGGTCGCCGGGCTCGGTTTGCAGGATGAGGTCGGGGACGACGCGCGAGTCAGAGCAGGTGATAAAGAGAGCGTCGGGCGCCTGACGGTCGGCGAGCAGGCGGAAGCGGTCTTTCTGGTGAGGAAAGACGTCGCGGCGGAATTTTGCGTAGCCGTGGAGGAGGGTTTGCATGAAAGTGACCGGATTCAGTTTAGCCGCTGCTCAGGCTGCGGCGTTTTTCTGTCGTACGCCGCGCCAGTAAAGCGCAAGGCCAATGAGGATGAAGACGATGGTGGTGGCGACTACTTTGACTTCGAAGAGCGTTTTGTTGGTCGTGTCGCCCGGCGGAATGATCGAGAAGGCGATCGCGATGGCGACGACGACAAAACCAAGGATTCCGCAAATCCATACACCCACTCGTCCGCCGGGAACCAGAATCGCGTGGGGGTTGGCCGCGCGGTCGCTTTTCCGGCTGAGCTTGATGACGGCGGCGAACATGTAGAGGAACGGAATGAAGTAGAGGATGATGGCGATATCCACCAGCGACTGGTAGGCGCCGCGCGTGGAGTCGTTGATCTGGCTCAGCAGCAGGAAAGCGGCGGAAAGACCACCCTGGACGAGGATGGAAATCCACGGCGTCCGCCATTTTGGGTGAATCTTGCCGAAGGCGGCGGGCAGATAGCGGTCGATGCCGACGACAAAGGGAACGCGGGCGATGCCGGCCACCGTGGATCCAACGCCACCGGCATTGCCGGCGGTGACCAGGACCGCGGCCAGAATGCCGACGAAGCCGATTTTGAGAGCAATGGAGCCGACGGCGATGGCGCTGAAGACGCCGCTTTGCGGATCGATGTTGGCGGCGGGCACCAGGGCGAGGGCGGCAAACGTTCCGGCAATGTAGATGAAGGCGATGAGCGCGCCCGCGGCATAAACGGCGCGCGGCAGGGTGCGGCGCGGGTCGCGGACCTCCTCGCTCATGGCGGAGACCAGCTCGAGGCCAGTGAAGGCAAAGGCGATCTGCGACCAGAAATTGACGGTGTCCCAGTTCCACGTCGGCATCATGTTGCGCAGCGTGAAGTGGGTCGCCGAGCCGTGGCGCATCACGACGAAGGCAGCGATGATGACGAGGATCAGCAGCGGGACGAACGTGCCAACGCCGCCTGCGTTCTGCAGCCACTTGCCGATGTTCAGGCCGACGATGTTGAGGGCGACGGCAACCACCAGCAGCCCGAGCGAACACCACAACAGGAAAGTGCGATCCTGCGCGAGCGCGGCACCATGTCCGCCGAAGACGTAGGCGGACATCGAAGCGCTGGCGAGGAGCAGGCCTGGAAAATAGAAGACGGTGTAGATCCAGTACGTCCATCCGGCGATGAAGCCGTGGAAGGGACCGAAGGCTTCTTTGGCCCAGACGTAGAGGCCGCCTTCTTCAGGGAACCGCGAGGAAAGCTCGTTGATGACGAAGGCGCCGGGAACGAAGAAGAAGATGGCGGCGAGAGCCCAGAGGCTGATGGAAGAGGTGCCGTTGTGTCCGGCGGCGGCGATCCAGCGCGGGCCGAGGACGGTGGCGATGTTGAAAAGGAGAACGTCCCAGAAGCCCATGGACTTGCGGAGTTGGGATTTGGAATCAGGGGCGGAGGTGGTCATGGGGTCTGAGTGAGTTGCCGCGCTGCAAACACAAGACACGATGATACATGGGGCGCACAAGTGTAAGAGAATGGTGCGGCGGAGGTGCGCGATGCGGGTTGGCTGGGTAGCGGTGTTGGTGGTGGTCGGGCTGATGGCGGGCCAGGCGACGGCGGCGGATGATGGATACGCGCTGATTCCCGTGAGCGCGCGCAAGGCGGCTCCGGATTTCTCGCTGACGGATATGCAGGGAAAGCCGCTGACGCTGCGGCAGTTTCGCGGCAAGGTGGTGCTGCTCGATTTCTGGGCCGTGGATTGCGGCGGATGCCGGATCGAGATTCCCTGGTATGTCGAGTTCGACTGGAAGTACCGCGCCCAGGGGCTCCAGCTAGTCGGGCTCGATATGTATGGAGAGGCTCCGGACAAGATTCGGCCGTTCATGGCGAAGGCGGGGATGGATTATCCGGTCGCCGTGGGGAACGACGCGCTCGGCGCGCAGTATGGACTGCAGGCCATGCCGTTGACGCTGCTCATCGATCGCGAGGGGCGCGTGGCGGTTTCGCATGCCGGGATTGTGGATCGGGCGGCGTTTGAGCGGGATGTGGCTGGGTTGTTGCAGTCACGATGAGGGTTCACCTGCCCGCGCGCATGGCGCCGGGCAGGTGAATTTTGGTTTAGGCGGCTTCGCGTTCTTCGCGGCCGGCATCGGCGTCGGAGCCGTGGAGTTTCACCATCTTGTTGTAGATCCCGATGAGGAGAAACGGCGCGGCCCACTGGCCGACGAAGAGAGCGGCGTGGTCTTTGCCGGCGGCCTTGAGCGCGAGCGAGGCGACCATGGAGCCGACAGCGGCGGCGAGCCAGGAACTGGAAGGCGCCTGGGCGGATTGCTTTTCAAGAAACGAGGTGATTTGGTCTTCGCGGATTTCGCCGCGGCGCACACGATGGTCCATTGGGGGAATCTCCATTTCTTATTTGGCTTGCTTTAGGTGGGATGCGAACGGCGGAGAAGTGGGCGAGCGGAGAGTTGCGCACAATGCAACGCGCAGCGGCTGGCGATGCGAGAGATGCAAGGCCGGCGTCCCCTGTATGCAATTGCGTTGCCCTGGTCCACCCATCACGGCAGCGGGTTGGTGAAGTCTTTGGGCGGAGTGAGGGAAGCGCCGGGAATGAGGACGGGGGCTGCGCCGGTTTCAGCGCAGGTCATGCGGGGCGGGAAGTGGTTGACGATGGGATCGGGGATTTCGGCGGAGACCGCGGGGATGGGGGGACGAGCTCCGGCGAGGCGCGCGGGGTCGAATCCGCCGAGGAGATCGGTGAGTTGCGGGTTGGTGTCGCGGGGTCCCTGAGGCAGGTAGGGCTTCTCATCGGGAAGGGAGGCGAGCGGGGGCAGATTGAAGAGGACGTCGAGGAATTTGGCGAAGGAGACGTGATCGCCGGAATCGGAGACGATGCTGCCGGAGCGGGCCCAGGGCGAGATCAGGATCAGCGGGACGCGGGGGCCGTCGCCGCAGGGATGCTTGTCGGGGCAGGTTTCGAACTGCGGGGGCGGGACGTGATCGTAGAAACCCTCCGAGTCGTCCCACAGGATGATGATGGCGGAGTCGCGCCAGTATGGGCTGCGAGCGACGGTATTAACGACTTTGGCGACCAGGGATTCCGAGATCTGCGAGTCGGAGTAGCCGGGATGGTCGTCATCGCCGAGGATGTTGCGGGCACGCGGGTTGGCGGGCTTCCAGCCAAAGGGATTTTGCAGGCCGCCCTTGACAAAGACAACGCTCTGCGCCGGAAGCTGGCGGGCGTTCATCATCGAAAAAAATTCGAGCAAATCGTGGACGCCGTTCCACATGGCGGGGTTTTGGCGGATGTATCCGAAGTATTGGGGCGCATTGTGGTGGGGGATATAGGCGGGATGGTTATTCCCCTGGCCGTTGCCGAAGCCTTCCTGATACCAGGCCCATGAGATGGACTGCTTCCCGAGGCTGGACAGCTCGCCGATATCGTCTTTCACGTCGTCGGTATCGACTTTGGCATCGGTGGCGTCGCGGCCTTTGAGGGAGAGCATGAGGGTGGCGTATTTCTGGTCGTGCTGCAGCCGGCCGTTGGCCTGTCCGGCGAAGGCGTAGGGCGGGAAGTCGGGTTGGGCGTCATTGACGACGGGTTCGCCGGGAGAGTCGTCGTCTTTTTCTTTCTCGCTGGGATGGCGTGCTGCCTGCGACTGGCCGGATTGTCCGGCGATCAGGTCGATGTTGCCCGGCGTGGAAGGCCCGTACATGGCCTGGAAGATGTGGTCGTAGAGGGTGAAGCGGTGGGCGTACATCCAGAGGAACGGGATGGTGTGGCAGTCTTCGTGTGCCATGGTGAGCATGCCCATCTGCCGGGCGAACTGCGGGGACGCGTTACCGGCCTGGACCATGTTCGATTCTTCGTAGGCGACGAAGTTGTCCATGCGGCCGTTGTTGGATTTTGCCAGGAGGGCTTCGCGGGAATGGTCGGCGTCGATGGTGTCAGAAGCCTTAAGGAGGAACGGCGTGATCCAGGTGTTGCCGATGGAATCCCACTGGCGGAAGCCGTGGGTACGGGCTTCTTCGGTGGCGAGATTGTCGGCGCCGGGGAAGGAGCCGAAGTAGGAATCGAAGGAGCGGTTCTCCTGATAGATGACGAAGACGTGATGAACGTGGGCGCGGAGCTGGGCGATGAGCTGATCGCGGGATTCGGCGGGCAGATGGCTGGCGTGGGCCAGTTTGGTTTGGGCGCAGGCGGTGAAGGCGAAGGCGAGCAGCGGGAGTGCGGCGCAAAAACGGAATGGGGTCACGAACGTCTTCCTTTGACGACGAGAATTGCAGGCGACCGATGATGGGAATGTTGTATCGCGACGGAGTGGCGCGGAGATGAATATTCGGTTACGGGGCCGTCGGACGGCGGTGGGAATGCGGTCCGCCTGAGCAGGAAATGGCGCCAGGACAGCGCGGAGGATACGTGAGCTGCAGCCTAGGCGTGCCGGGCGAGGGCCTGCATCCAGTGGAGCGTGAGGGTGTTCCAGGGCGGCCAGAATTCCAGGAAGGAAGCCAGGGCGTAGGTCGCCGCCAGGCCGGTGGAGGCGAGGACAAAGGAGCGGAGGAGGCGTCCGCGCCACCAGTCCCACGCCAGCATGAGAGCGATGAGGAGCACATTGCCGTAGAACATGTGGAAGAAGAACGGGAGGGCAGAAGCCGCATCGTGGTGCAGGAAATGCCCCAGGAGCCGCGAGAAGCCGGGGTCGGCGAGGGCGACGGTGGAGAGGATCATCAGGCGCTTGTGGGCGGCGGGATTTTTGCGGAGCGCGATGGCCGCAGTGACGAGCATGAGGAACCAGATGATGTTGGTCGCCTGGGTGGCGATGAAGGGATCGGGTCCAGGGCTATAGAGTTTGAGGAAGTAGAAAATGTCGGCGATGGCGGCCCACGGACCCATGACCACCATGAGGCAGGCCCATCCGGCGGCGAACCAGCCGAGTTTGCGGTGGATGGCGACGCGGTTCCCGACGACGAGCAGGACCTGGGTGGTGAGCAGCAGCATCCAGACGGTGAAGACGAGGCCATGCACCCAGAGGACGGTGGGCGGCCGCGGGGTGCGGTGGGCGAAGCCGGGGATGTCGACGCCGAAACCGGCGGCCAGGCCGAACCAGAGGATGCCGAGCCAGACGGCGGAGGGCAGGCGATCTTCGCGGGCGCTCCACGTAGCGCGGACATGCCACATCCATCTTGGGCGGGTGAGCGCCGGGGCGGTTGCCATGGAATTCTCCTGGGGGTGACCAGGAGAATCGCTGGCTGGGCTGGCTCAAGTCAAGGTAATTCGCCGGGATGGCGAGGTTTGGAGGAAAAAAATCCGCTAAAACGGGGGCCATTCGAGCGCGGCGCCCTCGAGCAGCGCGGCGCATTTCTCTTCGCGGTAGCCATTACCGTCCATCACGGCGAAGATGCGCGGATGGCCGGTGGAGCCGGTGCTCCACAGCGAGCAGCCGGCGTAGGCGCCATCTTTGCGGACGATGTAGTACTCCATATCGAGCAGGCGGATTTTGGTCATGTCGCCGTTGTAGTTGCGGACGATGCGGCGCAGCGTTTCCATGCCGGCTTCCTGGGGCGTGCGGCCCTGGCGCATCAACTCCACGATGGTGTGTGCCCCGGCCACTTTGATGTTTTCTTCGCCGGAGCCGGTCGCGCCTGCCGAGCCTACATCCTGATCGGTGTAGCTGCCCGCGCCGATGATGGGCGAGTCGCCGATGCGGCCGGGCAGTTTCCATGCGAGACCGGACGTCGTAGTGGTTCCGGAGATTTCGCCTTTGCTGTTGACGACGGATACGTGGATGGTGCCGGTGGTGGGCCAGAGGATTTGCTGAGCGGCGTAGAGACGGTCCTGGGGCGCGATGCCGAGGTCGGCGGCCATCTGGACCAGCTTCTGCGTGTGGACGCGGATGGTGGAGGCCCATTCCGGCGTGGGGTGACGGGGAACCGGGCCGGGGATCAGCGGCGCCGACTTTTGATCCAGCGACGACAGGCCGTGAAGATCCATCGTCGGTTTGGGTGCGGGCTTGTCGGCGTAGGGATCTTTCCACGTGGGTTGCGTCATGCTGGGACCCCACCAGTCCATTTGGGAATTGTTCTCTTTCCAGAGCATCCAGATGGCGCGAGCTTTGTCGGTAAGGAGATTCTCTTTCGGAAAGCCGAGGTCGAGGGCGAAACGCTCTGCGCCTTCAGAGACGAGCATCACGTGGCCGGTGTGCTCGTAGACTTTGCGGGCGACGAGGCAGACGTTTTTGATGTTGCGGACGCCGCCGACGGAGCCTGCGGAACGCGAGGGGCCATGCATGCAGCAGGAATCCAGCTCGACGACGCCTTCTTCGTTGGGCAGGCCGCCGAGGCCGACGGAATGGTCGTTGGGATCGTTCTCGCGGCCCATGCAGACGTGGTGCGCTGCTTCGAGCGTGTCGGTGCCATCGAGGAGCATCTGGTAAGCCTCCTGGATGGTGGTGTCGCCGGTCTTGCGGGTGACGATGACGGGCTTCGCCGGCGGCTGCATTTGCTTGACGGCGTCAGCGGTTTGGGCGAAAGCGTCAGGGATCGCGGTGAGACCCAGGCCAGCTGTGGTGATCGCACCCAGCGAGAGGAAATCGCGGCGGGAAGTCATGGCGGGAAGGATAACACTCCTGGAGGCAGGGATAAGGGATAAGGGGAAAGGGATAAGGGCAAATGCCGAGGGGGCAGGGGGTAGAAAGGCAGGTTAAAGGTCAGCGGTTACGGGTTACAGGTGGGAGGTGATCTACACGTCGGTGCGGCGGAGTAGGTAATCTAACCCGCCTACGCGGAACCAGCGGTAGCCGTAGGGTTCGAGGACGATGCAGTGGCGTCCGTCTTCGGCTGCGTGGCTGTGGTCGTCGGAGAGGAGATTGATGAGATCATCGCCTTCGCCCTCGCTTTTGGCTTTGAGGCGGAAGCGGACCTCGCGCGGCTCGGGCATGAGGTTGTGCATGCAGAGCACGGAGTTGTTGTGCCATTCGTATTGCATGGCGAGGACGCCCGGGGTGCGGAGGTGGAGGAGAGAGAAGTCGCCCCAGCCGATTTCGGGGACTTCTTTCCGCATCCGGATGATGCGCTCCATCCAGTTAAGGAAGGAATCCGGATCCCGGCGCTGGGCGGCGACGTTGACCTGTTGGAAACCGTAAGGGCCGTCGGCGATCACGGGCATGGGCGGCTTGTTGTGAACCGTAAAACCGGCGTTGGGTTCGGTCGACCACTGCATGGGGGTGCGGGCACAGTTGCGATCGGGCAGGGCGAGGTTGTCGCCCATGCCGATTTCATCGCCGTAGCGCACGACGGGCGTGCCGGGCAGCGTCATCATGAGGCTGTAAGCGAGCTCAAGGCGGCGGCGATCGCCGTGGAGCATGGGCGCGAGGCGGCGCCGGATGCCGCGTCCGTATAGCTGCATCGACTTGTCGGGGCCGAATGCAGCAAAGACGGTTTCGCGCTGCGTATGGGTGAGGCGGCCCAGATCGAGCTCATCGTGATTGCGGAGGAATTGTCCCCACTGCGCGGTGGCGGGACGCGGCTTGGTGTTTTCGAGGGCTTTGACGAGGGGCCGCGTGTCGCCGCTGGCCATGGCGAAGAACAGATGCTGATTGACGTCGAAGTTGAACATCATCTGCAGGCGCTCGCCATAGTCGCCAAAGTATTCCAGATCGTTTTTGGGCAGGATGTTGGCTTCGCCGAGGATGATGGCGCCGTCTTTGCGCCAGGTGAGGAACTCCGAGAAAGAGCGCAGCATGTCGTACTGCTCGACGGGGCGCTTCTGATCGGCTCCCTTTTTGGCGATGACGAAGGGAACGGCGTCCATGCGGAAGCCATCGACGCCCAACTGCAGCCAGAACCCCATGATCCTGAGGATCTCAGCCTGGACTTCAGGGTGTGCCGTGTTCAGGTCCGGCTGGAAGTCGTAGAAGCGGTGGAAATAATAGGAGCGGGCATTCTTCTCCCAGGTCCACGTGGATTTTTGCTCGCCGGGGAAAACCATGCCGGAGTCTGCGCCTGCCGGCTTCTTCGGGGACCACACATACCAGCCTCGGTATTGCGACTGGGGATCGCGGCAGGCTTCGCGAAACCACGGATGCTCGTTCGAGGTGTGATTGACGACCAGATCGATGAGGACGCGAATGCCGCGCTGACGGCAGCCGCGGGTGAAGTCGACGAAGTCGCCCAGCGTCCCAAATTTTGGGTCGACGTTGTAATAGTCCTGGATATCGTAGCCGCCGTCGCGGCCAGGCGAGGGCTGGAAGGGCATGAGCCAGACGGCGGTGATGCCCATGCCCTGCAGATAATCGAGGCGCCGCACCAGACCTTTGAAGTCGCCGACGCCGTCGCCGTTTGCATCCATGTAGGTGGCAACGGAGAGGCAATAAACAACCGCATTTTTGTACCAGAGATCGTTGATCATGGGTGCGTCTTTCGCATCGGTGGGTCGGCGAGAGGAGCTTGTGGTTCTGATGCACGAATTGGAGTGGTGGAAGAGGTCAGTGATTTACGAGGTGTATCCGCGGTCGTTTCAGGACAGCGATGGCGACGGGATCGGGGATCTGCGGGGCATTCTGAAGCGGCTGGATTATCTGGTGGGCCTGGGTGTGGAGGCGGTCTGGATTTCCCCGGTTTATCCGTCGCCCATGGCGGACTTCGGGTATGACATCTCGGATTATTGCGGGATCGATCCGATTTTCGGCACGATGGCCGACTTCGACGGATTGCTGGCGGAAGTGCATGGGCGCGGGCTTCGGCTGATTCTGGATTTCGTGCCGAATCACACATCGGATCAGCATCCGTGGTTTCTGCAGAGCCGTTCGTCGCGTGAGAATCCGAAACGCGACTGGTACCTCTGGCGCGATGAGCCCAACAACTGGACCAGCAACTTCGGCGGTTCCGGGTGGGAGCTGGATGAGAAGACGGGGCAGTACTACTACCATTCGTTTTTGAAGCAGCAGCCGGATCTGAACTGGCGCAATCCGGCAGTGGCGCAGGCGATGTTTGACGTGCTGCGTTTCTGGCTGAAGAAAGGAGTGGATGGTTTTCGCGTCGATGTGATGTGGCTGATGATCAAGGACGATCGGTTCCGCGACAATCCCCCAAATCCCGGCTTTCGTCCCTGCTCTCCTTCCAACGACCGCTTGCTGCCGGTCTATAACTCGAACCGTCCGGAAGTGCACCGCATTGTGGCGGAGATGCGGAGCGTGATCGACGAATTCTCCGATCGCGTGCTGATCGGCGAAATCTATCTGCCGGTTTCACAGTTGATGACGTACTACGGCAACGATCTGAATGGTGCGAATCTTCCCTTCAACTTTCATCTGCTGCAGTGTCCGTGGAGCGCAGCCGCGGTGGCGGGCGTGATGGGGGAATACGATCGCGCGCTGCCCGCGGGGGCGTGGCCGAACTGGGTGCTGGGCAACCACGATCAGCCGCGGCTGGCTTCGAGAATCGGAACGCAGCAGGCGCGGGTGGCGGCCCTGCTGCTCTTTAGCCTGCCGGGCACGCTGACGATGTATTACGGCGAGGAACTGGGGATGATCAACACCCCGATCGCTCCGGACCAGGTGCAGGACCCGGCGGAAAAGAATGAGCCGGGGATTGGACAGGGGCGCGACCCGGAGCGCACGCCGATGTGCTGGGACGGGACGGCGCTGGCCGGGTTCACGACGGGCCGGCCGTGGCTGCCGCTGGGCGCAGAGCACGCCACGGTCAATGTGGCCGCCGAGCGGGAAGACAGCGATTCGATGCTGCAGCTGTATCGCAGGCTCATCGCTCTGCGCAAGGCCCATCCCACACTGGTGAGCGGTGCGCTCAGGGACATTCGCGCGGAGCAGGGCGTATTGCGTTATCGGCGGAGCGGCGCTGAGGAGATTGAGGTCGTCCTGAACCTGACGCACGAAGCGGTGGCTGCGCTGATGCCGCAGGGTATGGTGCTGGCGGGAACGCATCGGGATCGCGATGGCCAAACGCTGCGTGGGTCGTTGACGCTGCGGGCGGCTGAGGGATTTCTGCTGCGGGTGGGCTGAGCGGGAGGTTTATTGCACGGGAACCGGCGGCGCGTTCTGGAGCTGCCCGTGGGAGAAGGTGCGGAAGGTGACGAGCGGGGTTTCCTGCTCGGGATGCACTTCGGCGGGGCCGGTATCCCAGAGGTGGTCGCTGGTGTCGAGCCTGTCGGCCACGCGATCGACGGAGGCGATGAAGGCGCACATCAGGTGATAGGTGGTGAAGTAAGCGTCGGGATCGATGACTTTGGCGACGTCGGCGGCGGAGCCGGGGATGTGCGCGGAGTCGACGGGAACGGAGTGAATGATGATGGTGGGCACCATATAGGCGCGGAAGGGATCGGTGATGTCGGCGGAGAGCCAGTGGCGGGGACTGGTCTGTTCGGGCGCCTGGGTCAGGCCGTCGTCAAGCGCGGCCCAGAGCAGCTCGGCTTGCAAGTGGGTAGAGCCGGGAGGCACATTCTCAAACGGGCTGAAGTTGGTGAAGAAGCGGGTGTAGCTGAGGCCGAGGGCGTCGAGGTCGATGACGGCGCGGATGCGTTTGCGCTGGATTTTGTCGAGGGACTTGAGCCAGGTGTCGGCGCCTTCGCGCTTCCAGGATTCTAAAAAGACAAAGGTATTGTCGCGGGGCTGGCCCTGGAAGGCCTTGTAGAGGAAGGGAAGCAGGGCCGCGCCGCTCCAGTCGGCGAGCGCGCCCTGGCCGCTGCCTTCGTGGTCGTAATGGGCCGCGATCACGATCATGTCGGGCGACGCCCCGGGCCAGGTGCAGATGAGATTGGTGCCCGCAGTGCCGTGCTTGTCGACGACGGGCTGCTCTTTCATGTGGCTCGAGTCGCAATCGGCAGCGGCAAACTCTTCACGGAGACGGGCGAGGCGTTCCTGGTTGGTGGCGGGGATGGAGCGAACTTCCTTCGCCAGCATTTCGCGCGGAAATGTGTAGAACATCAGGACTCGGGTGTGCGCGGGCTTACCATCCGGCATGCCCGGTGCGGGGCGGGCGGTGTCCGGGGTGGCTGGCTTTTCCGGAGAGGCAGCCGTGCCGCCGGCGATGGATCGGGCTGGGGTTGCGGGGGCAGTCGATTTCGCCAAATCCGGAGAGGCTGGAGCGGCGGGATGCGCTTGCGCGAGGGCCGCTGGCGGGCACAGAAGGGCCGCAGTGACCAGGGAAACTAGAACGGCCGTGGTGGGTAGCCTGGGAGGCATCGGCAGCGCCCGCGAGTGGGTAGTAGCATAGCACCGCGGGGCTACGCTAATCCCGTTGAGGAGAATGATGGCACGAAACAGGTATCTGTTGCTGGGCTGGATGGCGATTTGCGTCGGTTTTGCGCAGGGTCAATTGGCAGTGGACCGGATTCCTGCGGATTTACAGCAAAAAGTGGACCGGATGGCCGAGATGACGCTGGAGCAGACGGGCGTGCCGAGCGCTTCGCTGGCGATTGTCGAGAACAGGCAGATTGTCTACACACATGCATATGGGCAAGCGCGTCTGGACCCGGCCGAGGCCGCTGAGCCGTCGATGCGGTATTCGATTGGATCGATTTCGAAGCAATTTACAGCGGCTTCGATTTTGCTGCTGGAGCAGCAGGGGAAGCTGTCGATTGACGACCCGGTGGGGAAGTATTTGCCGGAATTGACGCGGGCGAACGAGGTGACGATCCGGATGGTGCTGTCGCACACTTCGGGCTACCAGGATTATTGGCCGGAAGATTACCTGATGCCGCCGATGAGCCTGCCCACCACGGCGCAGCACATTCTGGATACGTGGGGGAAGAAGGCGCTGGACTTCGATCCGGGGACGAAGTGGCAGTATTCCAACACGAACTACGTGATTGCCGGGCGGATCGTGGAGATGGTGAGCGGAGAGCCGCTGATGCAGTTCCTCCAGGAGCACGTCTTCAAGCCGCTGGACATAAAAGAGGTGTGGAACTCCGATGTGCAGAAGCTGGATAAGCCGGATGCGGAAGGGTATATCCGGTACGCGCTGGGGCCGCTGCGGCCGGCTCCCAAGGAGGGTCGGGGATGGATGTTTGCCGCGGGCGAGCTGGCGATGCCGGCCTACGACCTGGCGCAGTGGGATATCAGCGTGATGAACCGGAGCCTGCTGGCGCCCAAGTCGTACGACGAGATGTTCGACTCCGTAAAGCTCAAGGACGGAACGGATTCGCATTACGGGCTGGGGCTGTTTGTGGAGAAGTTGCAGGGGCACTTGTATTACGAGCACGACGGTGAGGTAAGCGGGTTCACGGCGGAGAACATGGTGTTTCCGGCGGAGAAGATGGCGATTGTGGTGCTGACCAACCAGGACGCGTCGCGGGCGAGCGGGATTCTGGGGCGCGCGCTGGCGCCGGTGCTGCTGGGGATTGCCCCGCAGGGTCCGAGCGCGGCGGAACAGCAGGCGCGTGAGCTGTTTGAGAGCTTCCAGCAGGGCAAGATCGACCGCAGCCTGTTTACGCCGTGGTGCAATGCGTATTTTGACGACCAGGCGATCGCGGATTTCCAGTCGAGCCTCGCGCCGCTGGGGAAACCGGCCGAAGTGCAGCAGGTGCGGGAAGATTTGCGCGGCGGGATGACGTTCCGGGCGTTTCGCGTGACGTTTGCGGGCGGCGGGAAGCCAGTGATCGTGACGACGTACACGATGCCGGACGGGAAGCTGGAGCAGTATTTGGTGATTCCGGCCAGCTAGGCTGTATCGACATAGAGGGGTGGTTGGCGACGGAGGGAATTCTTGTTCAGTTCGCAGAGCGAGGAGTGGCAGATATCCGGCATATCTTAGCGACGAGCGATAAAGAAAAGAGCAAAAAGAACCCCGTCCCGCAGGGTTGGGAGCGAAAAACGCTCTCGGCAGGCCCGTGGCGGAGGCTTCTGTTCGCTCCCAACGCCGGCCGTCCCTATATGTCGATACAGCCTGGGGGACCGGCCGCCCAGGCGAACTCAGCATTGCCTCAAAAGCGTGGCGGGAGGACCGTCGAGCAGTTCTGGAAGCCTGTGGGAAGCTTCGGGTGGGCTCGGTGAACGCACGGTTTATTTCCTTATTATTCATAGCGATTAACATGGCGTTCAAGATTCCTGGGTAGGGTGGGGGTGGTGTGACTTTGCGTATCCAGGAACCTCGCGGGCCGAAGGTGCCCAGTGTGGCTGCCTCTGCGGGCGGTCATGGACCGGTTGCTGTGTCGACGGCGACAACGACGGCGGAGGCGACTCCGTCGGCGATTCGGACGTTTTTGCAGAGCCGCGGCAGCTCGGGATGGGCGGACGCTACCTTTCGCTGGGTGATGCTGCTGTGCGCCGTGAGCATCTTCTTTATCGTCGCGCTGATTGCCTGGGAGCTGGTGAGCCACTCGGAGCTCTCGCTGCACCGGTTCGGCTGGCGCTTTTTTGTCGGTAGCGCATGGAATCCCGTCACGAATGACTTCGGCGCGCTTCCGTTCATTTACGGAACGATCGTGTCATCGCTGGTGGCGTTAGCGCTGGCAGTGCCGCTCGCGATCGGCGTGGCAGTCTTCATCACGGAAATGTGCCCGAAGATGCTGCGCGGGCCGCTGTCGTTTGTCACGGAACTGCTGGCGGCGATTCCGAGCGTGGTGTACGGACTGTGGGCGATTTTTGTGCTGGTGCCGCTGCTGCACAACTATGTGAATCCGCTGCTGATTAAGCTGCTGGGCTGGACGGGGCTGTTCGCGGCGCCGGATTTTGGGATTGGGATGTTTGCGGCGGGCGTGATTCTGGCCATCATGATATTGCCGATTATTTCGTCGCTGACGCGCGAAGTGATGAGCGCGGTGCCGCATGCGCAGCGCGAAGCGGTGCTGGCGCTGGGCGCGACGCGGTGGGAGATGATCCGCATCGGTGTGCTGCGCAATGCGCGCATTGGCATTGTGGGCGGTGTGATTTTGGGGCTGGGACGCGCGCTGGGCGAGACCATGGCGGTGGCCATGGTGATTGGGAGCAGCCCAACGATTTCAAAATCGCTGCTGGCGCCGGCCGCGACCATGGCCAGCGTGATTGCGAATGAATTTGCCGAGGCCGCCGACGACACGTACCGCAGCGCGCTGATTGAGATTGGCCTGGCGCTGTTTCTGGTCACGATTGTGGTGAACATTCTGGCGCGGCTGCTGGTATGGGCAGTGACGCGCGGCGCACCGGCGAGGGCTGCGTAAATGGCGACGGTTGCGAAGCGGATGGAATCGGGCACGGGGAATCGCCGCTGGCGGTGGTTTGCGAATCATCTGGCGAACTGGCTGGCGGTGGCGAGCACGCTCCTGGTGGTGGCGCCGCTGATCGCGATTTTTCTCGATCTGGTGTACAAGGGCGCAAGTTCGCTGAATTGGAATTTCTTCACAAAAGTGCCGGCGCCGGTGGGCGAGACGGGCGGCGGCATGGCCAATGCCATTGTGGGCTCGGCGGTGCTGCTGGGGCTGGCCAGCGCGATTGGCGTGCCGATTGGGATTAGCGCAGGGATTTATCTCTCGGAGTATGGGCGGGGCACGAAGCTGGCGACGCTGGTGCGGTTCACGGCGGACGTGCTGAACGGCGTGCCGTCGATCGTGATGGGCATTGCGGTGTACGCGCTGATTGTGGCGCCGGAAAAGGGATTTTCCGCGCTGGCGGGCGGCGTGGTGCTGGGCATCATGATGATTCCGACGGTGGCGCGCACGACCGAAGAGATGCTGCTGATGGTGCCGCACTCCATTCGCGAAGCGGCGCTGGGGCTGGGCGTGCCGAGCTGGCGGTCGATGTTGTCCATTACTCTGAAGACAGCGCTGCCGGGCGTGATTACGGGGTGCATGCTGGCGTTTGCCAGAATTGCGGGCGAGACGGCGCCGCTGCTGTTTACGGCGTTTGGCAATCCGTTTGTGAGCGCAAATTTGAATCAGCCGATTGAGGCGTTGCCCTTGCAGATTTATGTCTACGCGCTTTCGCCGTATGAGGAGTGGCACCGGCTGGCGTGGGCCGGGGCGCTGGTGCTGATCGTATTGATTGTGGTGTCGGTGGCGCTGGTGCGGTTTGTGACGACGCGCGGCGTGCTGAAAGGGGCAGGCTAGCCAGATGGGCGTCGGTATCGAGGTCAACCAGCTAAACGCGTGGTATGGAGCGAATCACACGCTCGAAGACATCACGCTGCATATTCCGGCGAATGAGGCGACGGCGCTGATTGGTCCGTCGGGCTGCGGCAAGTCGACGTTTGTGCGTTGCCTGAACCGGATGCACGAGACCAACCCGATTGCGAAGGTGACAGGTGAAGTAAAAGTCGGCGGTGTCGATATCTATAGCGGCACGTCGGCGGTGGAGGTGCGGCGGCGGATTGGGATGGTGTTTCAGAGGCCGAATCCGTTTCCAACCATGTCGATCTACGACAATGTGGCGTCGGGATTGCGGCTGAATGGATTTCGCAACCGGCGGATACTGGATGAGGTGGTGGAGCGGTCGCTGAAGAATGCGGCGCTGTGGGACGAAGTGAAGGACGATCTGAAGAAGAAGTCGGGCGCGAGTCTGTCGGGCGGGCAGCAGCAGCGGCTGTGCATCGCGCGGGCGCTGGCGGTGGATCCGGAAGTGCTGCTGATGGACGAGCCGGCCTCGGCGCTGGATCCGGTATCGACGGCGAAGATCGAGGATTTGATTTTTCAGCTGAAGGTGCAGTACACGATTGTGATTGTGACGCACAACATGCAGCAGGCGGCGCGCGTGGCCGAGCGGACAGGATTCTTTTTGAACGGCAAGCTGATCGAATTCGATTCGACGCACAAAATATTTACGAATCCGAGCGACAAGCGGACGGAAGATTACATCACAGGCAGGTTTGGATAATGAGAATCCGGTTCCAACAAAATCTGGATGATCTGAAAGAGAAGCTGCTGGTGATGGCGGGCATGGCCGAACAGTCGATCCAGCGCGCGGTGGAGGCGTATCGCGTGCGGGATTTGTCGATCTGCGACCTGGTGGATCGCGGCGAGATGGCGATCAACCGCTTGGAGCGGGAGATCGATCAGATGGCGTTGGATCTGCTGGCGATGGAGCAGCCCATGGCCATCGATCTCCGATTTATTTTGGCGGTGATCAAGATCAATGCGGATCTGGAGCGCGTGGGCGACTCGGCGCGCGCGATCAGCGACCGCGTGCGCGAGCTGCAGGCGTTTCCCGCGGCCGATTTGCCGATTGATATTCCGCGGACGGCGAATCTGGCGGGCGGCATGGTGCGCAAGGCGCTGCAGGCCTTCATTGAAGGCGACGCCGATATGGCGGAGACGGTGCTCTCGATGGACGACAGCGTGGACAAGCTGAACGGGAGCGCGCATATTACGCTGCTGGGGCTGATGAAGAAGGAGCCGGCGCTGGCGGCGCAGGCGCTGAACGCGCTGATGATTTCGCGCGCGCTGGAGCGCGTGGCGGATCACGCAACGAACATTGCGGAGGACGTGATCTTCTGGGTGCGCGGCGCGGATGTGCGGCATCATGCGGGGCTGGGGAGTTCGAGCCGGTAGCTATTCGCTGGGATCCCAGTGGTCTAACGCGGCGATGGCCGGGTAGTAGAGGCCTGCGCGCATGGGAATGTTGGGGCCGTGGATCGCGCGCAGGGCGCGGGCGTAGGCGAGCAACTGCGGGGCGTAGGTGGCGCGCTGCTCGGCGAGGAATGCGGTGCGATCGGGCGATGTAGCTGGGCCGGTCTTGTAGTCAATCACCCACAAATATTCAGTACCTGCAACGAGGGGCGCGGAGCCGGCGCGGAAGACGCGGTCGGCGCGCACCGTGCGGAGACGCGCGTCCGCGCTGAAGCTGGACCAGGCAGCTTCGGACTGTGCTTCGGGGTGCGGTGCGAGAATCCACTGGCAAATGGGATCGGCGGCGCAGGCGCTGAGCAGATTTGTCACCGTGGTGGTGGCAGATGTGAGCGCGTCGCCGGAAAGCGCAGCGGCGCGGAGCAGCGAGGCAGCGCGGGCGCGGATTTCCTCACGGCTGAGCTGGGCGAGCTGCGATCCGGCACGCTGCAGGAGCGCGTGGACGGCGGAGCCGATGATGCGGCTGAGGCGGGAGCCCTGGGGGCGTTGAAATTCGGGTGGCTGGGACTGGCCCGTGATATTTGCGCCGGTGACGGTTACGTTTTGCGCGTTTGCGATGGGAGCGAAGTTGAGAGGCAGACGGCGTGGGCCGGGTTGTGAGATTGTTTCGACTGCTGCGGCGAGTTCCTGGAGTTTGCCGGGAGTGGGGAAGGTGAGGAGGTTCGACGGCGCGGCGGGCTGCTGAGCGGGAGTCATGGCGAGGACTTCAAACTCGTTATGGAGCGCGGGCCATGCGGTGGCGAGCAGGCTGCCGGGGTATTGGGGCTGAATGCCGGCGCTCGCGACGACGGCGGTGCCGAGCAGATGCAGTTCCTGGCGGGCGCGGGTGCAGGCGACGTAGAAGAGGCGCTTGCGTTCTTCGTCGAAGCGGATTTTGCGCTGCTTGACGACCCATTTGTAGAGTGGGGCGGATTCGTCGCCCTTGGGGCCGATGGGGGCGACGAGAAATTCG
Organism: uncultured Acidobacteriaceae bacterium; assembly: GCA_963817165.1. Taxonomy (GTDB): domain Bacteria; phylum Acidobacteriota; class Terriglobia; order Terriglobales; family Acidobacteriaceae; genus Palsa-343. The sequence continues at coordinate 114,857 of CAWFNL010000029.1, forward strand.
TCATCGGTGGGATTGTAGGGATCGCGGCGCTCGAGCGAGGCGATGAGTGTTTGGGAATCGGTGGCGGCCTGGCGGTCGAGGCCGGGAACGATGACGACATCGAAGCCGAGGCCTTTGGCTTTGTGGATGGTCATGAGCTCGATGGCGCCGGCCGGGTCGGGCTGCGCGAAGAGGCGGTCGAGTTCGGCATCGAAGGCGGGGGTGAGCGGCGCGAGACCGTCGGGCGTGACGGCGTCGAGCAGTGAGAAGAAGACCTGAGTGTTTTCGTACGCGGCCGCATCGATGACCGAAGGGCCGCCGAGGGTGCGCCAGGTGCGCTCGATCCATGAGGCGAAGGAGGGGGATTCAGAAGGACGCCAGCGGAGGTCGAGGGCGCGGCGAAGGATTTGCGCGGTCGCTGCCAGGCGCTGCTGGCCATCGGCGGAGAGCAGGTGCTGGTGGCGATCGATCAATTCAAGAATGGGTAGATTTTTGCAGTCGTGATTGTCGGACCCGGTGAGGAGATGGAGGTCGGGCAGCGTGAGGCCGCACCACGGCGCTCGCAGAACGGAAAGCCACGCGATGCGATCCATAGGGTGCAGCAGGGCGCGGGTGAGGGCGAGGAGGTCGCGCAATTCCTGGCGCTCGGAGAGGCGCTCGATTTCGACGGCGCGGAAGGGAATGCCGCGCTGACGCAGGAGCGGGACCAATTCGTTGAGGTGCGGACGGGAGCGGACGAGAACGGCGACGCGATATTCGCGGTGTTCGGCGCGGGCGCGATCGATGAGGGAAAGATGGCGTTCGAGGATGCGCAGGATCTCTTGCGCTTCCTGGCTGCGGGCTTCGCGACATTCCTGGCGGGTGGGCTTGCTGTTGGGAATGAGCTGCGGATAGACGTGGACGGCTTGCGGACGCGGCTCTGCATCGGACGCGGTGGCGGGTGCAAAGGCGACGCGAGCGGAGCCGGGCGGCACGGGCGTGGCGCAGATGGCCTCGAAAAACTGGTTGAGCGGCGTGGTGAGGCCCGCGTGCGAGCGGAAATTCACGGAGAGCTGGACGGGGTCGCAGGGAATGCGATTGTCCTCCGGGCCGAGACCGTGTTCGCGGACGTGCGCGAAAAGCTCGACCTCGGCCTGGCGAAACATGTAGATGGACTGCATGGGATCGCCGACCAGGAACACAGTGTGCTGGCCGGAATCGGCGTCCCAGGTTTTGAGGAGTTCGGAAACGAGCTGGTGCTGGCGGCGCGATGTGTCCTGAAATTCGTCGATGAGCAGGTGGCGGACGTTGATGGCGCTGCGGTCGGGAGCTTCGCGGAGAACGTCGAGAGCGGCGAGAGAAATCTCGGTGAAGTCGACAGAATTTTGTTGCGCGAAAACGATCTTGAGCTCGGCGATGGCGCGGCGCAGGACGGTGAGGACGTGGCGCAGGGTGAGCCATTGCGCTTCGGAGTAAGTCTCGGGCGGCAGTTCGCGGATGGCGCAAAGCGTCTCGAGCAAATTCGGCAACTGGCGGAGACGCGTGAGGAGAAAAACCATCGCGTCTTTGTTTTGCTTCTCCGGGGAGCCGGCGAGGCCGGAGGGAAAGCCGTGGCGTTTGTCGACCGCCTTGCGCCATGCGCCTTCGCGGGTGAGGAATTCGCTGACGCACTGCCAGTGCTGCAGCGACATATCGGGTGAAAACGCCTGCATGCCCGCGAGGCCGGCGACGGAGTCGTTGCCGTTGTCGCAGGCGTATTGCGCGAGGCGGAGCAGATTGTCGCGCAGCGGAATTTCGGCATCGACGAGGCGATGGGCTTCAGCGAGAACGCGGCGGACGGCGCGGCGAAACGGCGCCTCGAGGTGAACGCGCGCGGCGTCCCAATCGTCCTCGGTCATTTGGCCGGAGAGCGGGAGGACGTGGATCCACTGATCACGTTTGGCGAGCATGTCGGCGAGGAGGGACTCGCATCCGGAGAGTTGGTTGTCGCGCAGATCGAGCAGGTGCGCGAGGGCGGCGTCGAGTTCGGCATTGGCGCCACCGAGATGCTCGAGCGTGCGGCGTGCGGCGAGCGCGTAGAGAGGAGCGGCGTGTTCGGTGGGCTGCAGATGGCCGCCGAGGCGCGCGGTGAGCGGGCGATCGTGAGCGATGCGCAGGCAGAGCGAATCGATGGTCTCAATAGCGAGGCGCTCGGGATGGTCGAGCAGGTTCCAGCCGCGGCGTTCGGACTGCGCGAGGGCGGCCTTGGCCAATGCAAGACGCTCGAGATCGGGCGCGGGGAAGGTGTGACGATGGGCGACGGTTTCAAGATCGGCAAGGATGCGGGAGCGCATTTCCGCAGTGGCGGCGCGGGTGAAGGTGATGGCGAGGATATCTTCCGGCTCGTCGACGGCGGCGAGCAGGCGCAGGAAGCGGCGGGTGAGCAGGTCGGTTTTGCCGGAGCCGGCCGGGGCCTGCACGATGACGGAGCGGGTGATGTCGATGGCCGCGGCGCGCGCGTCGGCGTCGGCGATGAGGAGGTCGGACTGCGGGAGATCAGGCATCGGAGTCCTCCTCGCCGTTTTCGGAGAGGCTGAGGGAAAGCTCGGCGATGCGGCAGAGCGAGTGGAGGCCGCACTGGTCGCAGACTTTGGGCTCGCGGGGATCGACGCGGGATTCACCGGCGAGAAATTCTTCAGCGAGGTTGCGGAGAACGCCGGCCCATTCGTCGCGCATGGCGTCGGTATAGGGGACTTTCACCATGCTGGTTTGCGCGCCGATGTGGGAGCAGAGCTGCGCCTGCGCGTTGCGGATGCGGCCATCGAATCCGGTTTTGCCGGCGCTGATTTTGGCGAAGACGACACCGCTGAGATTGGGGACGTTGCCGTAGGCGGCGTAGAGGGGAAGCTGCGGCTCGTCGGGGCGTTCGTCGCGCCAGGAGGAGGGGGAAGCGACGCCGGTTTTGTAATCGAGGATGAGATGGCTGCCGTCGGCGAGGCGATCGATGCGATCGGCGCGGAGGCGGAGGCGCAGGTCGCCGATGTGGACGTTGGGCAGCGTCTGCTCGCAGGCTTCGACGGCGAAGGGATGACGCGTGGCTTCGAGGGCGAGCCAGTCGGTGAGGCGGATCATAAGACGACGCTTTTCGGCAGCGAGGTACGACTGGAGCCAGGGGTCAGTGGAGGCGTATTCGCTCAAAACGGCATCGATGGCGCGGTCAAGCGTGGGCTCTAACTGATGTGTAGCAATGATTGTGACGAGATCAGCGTGAGTGCGGATGGGTCCGGTGAAAAGGCTTTGCAGAATGGCGTGAAGAATTTTGCCTTTTTCTGCAGGGTCGAGGCCCCATTCGACCGAATCCAGCGGTTCGGCGGCGAGGCGTTTGGTGGCGAATGCCTGGAAGGGGCAGGCGGATTGGCGCTTGAGAACGTCAGCCCCTCCGGCATTTTGTTCGTGGGGCCAGGGGAGTGGCGTGGCGTCGTCAGGGATGGGATCGAGAGTGACGGGCGCGGGTGCGGCGATCACGGTCGCGGCGAGTTCCGGAGCCCTTTGAAAGAGGCTGGCGATGAGCGGCGCGGGGCGCAGATCGGCGTCCTTGTCGCGCTGGGCGTAGCTGAAGACGATGGCCGGCGCGCTGGCGAGCAGGCGGTTGGTGACGATGCGGGCGAGATTCCAGTCATCTTCAGGCGTGGAGTGCGGAAGCGCGTATTGGCGCTGAACGGCAGCCGGCAGCAGGGGATGGAAGCGGCCACGTTGGGGCCAGGTGGCGTCGTCGGTGCGCAGAAACCAGAGGGCGTCAAACTGCTGGCCGGACGACTCGAAGGGCCCCATGATTTGGATGGGGGCGTCGTGGGATTCGGGAGCAAAGATGGTTTCGCGCGCGTGGGCATCAAGGTGGTCGAGGAAATCCGACCAGGAGTAATGGGTGCCGTCGAAGTCGAGGAGCGCAAGATCGTCGAGGAGGCGCTGCCAGCGTTGCATGGCCTGAAAAGCGACGGAGTCAGCGGGCCGTTGCCCGGGCCGCGCCGCGCGATCGAGCAGATGATTCACCAGGTCGGTCCATACCGAGGGCGGGCGCGATTGATCGAGAACGCGGTTGGCGGTGATGGCTTGCTGCAGGGCGGTGAGGGCTGCGCGCACGGCCTGAAACGCGGAGTCGGGAGGAAGGCTATTGGCGTAGGCGCTTAACGTGCGCTCCGGCGTGAGCAGCGGGGCGCGGCGCTGGCCGGCGTCGAAGCGGGCGATGGCGAGGGGGATGGAATCCGTGCCGAAGAGGAATCCAGAGAGGAGGAGCCAGGAGATTTCTTCTTCGGGAAGGGGGTTGGCGATCCAGCGCAGCAGAAGCAGCGCGGCGCGGATGGCGGGAACGTCGGCGAGCGGCTGGCCGAGGGAAAATTCCCACGGCATGGGGGTGGAGGGTTGGCGAATATCTTCGCTGGCGGGCATGAGCACGCTGCGGAAGATGCGATCGATGGGGCCGCGGAGGCTATCGATATTGGGGACGATGACGCCGATGCGGCCGGCGGGATTTTCGACGAGGAGGTCGCGAGCCCACGCGGCGCAGGCAGAAATTTCAGCGCGCAGGTCGGGAGCGGCGATCCAGGTGCGCTGAGAATCCTGCGGGGGCAGAGCGATTTCCTGGATGGCGACGTTGCGGGCCTTGAGCGACTCGAGGAAATCGCGCTGGGCGGGGTTGATGCGGTCGAAGCCGACGAGGCAGAGCTCGGGCGGGAGGGTGAGGTCTTCGGCGTGGGCGAGCAGCGGCGCAAGTTGGGCCGGGCTCAGCCAATTTTCCTGGGCACAGATGCGTTCGAAGGAGGCGGCCCAGTGGCGGAAGCGCTCGGCGTCGGTGGGGTCGGATGCGGGGCTCCAGGAAGTGCGCCGCGATGCATGGGCGTTGAAGCTGGAGAGCAGATGCCAGGCGTCGCTGGCGAGGGCGGCGGTGGCATCGAGCGAGAGGACGATAAGGTTGTCGTCGCGCTGGATGCGCGTCCAGAGGGTTTGCTCCTGCAGGGGCGCGAGCAGCATGGGGGCGCTGGGATGGGCGAAGGTGTAGTCGCGGTAGAGGTCGCGGAGGAAGCTCTCCCAGTCAAAGATAGCGGGTGCGGGCCAAACAGTGTGGCCGGCGGCACGCTGCGACGCGGCGAACTGCAGTTGGAGAGCGCGGGCGGCACGGGAGTTGGCAGCAACGATGGTGGCGCCGCGCTGGAGCGCGGCCGATAAGTTCGACGCGAGAGTCATGAGGGGCTGCAGATAGAAGTGTAAACTGGCGTGTGAAGCATATGCCTGCGCATCTATCCACCGCTTGTTTTTTGGCGGTGGCTTTGTTTTTAGGCGGCTGCCGTGGGGCGGCGCCTTCGAAATCGACGAACGACCAGCAGACGGCTGTGAAGCGTTATCACATGCGCGGGATTGTGGTGGCGAGCGATGTGAAGACGGGTGCCGTGACCGTGGATACAGAGGCGATCCCTGGGTACATGCCGGCTATGACGATGCCGTATACGCTGGCGCAGCCGAATATTGCGAGCGAACTGCATCCGGGCGACACGATTACGGCGACGCTGCAGGCGAGCGCAGACGCCGACGTGCTGGACGAGATTGTGATCGTGGGCCAGGCGAAACCGGATTACAAGCCGGCGGTGACGTTTAACGATCTGGAGCCGGGCGAGGCGATTCCGGATTTTGCCTTCAGGAACCAGAGCGGCAGGACGATCCGGCTGGGGCAGTTTAAGGGCAAAGTGCTGCTCCTGACGTTCATTTACACGCGGTGTCCACTGCCAAATTTTTGCGTGCGGATGAGCCGGAATTTTGCGGAGATCGATAAGGAATTAGAGAAGGATCCGGCGCTCTATGCGAAAACGCATCTGCTGAGTGTGAGCTTCGATCCGGCCTACGATACGCCGGCGGTGTTGCGCAGCTATGGCGGCGCGTACACGGGGAAGTATTCGCAGGAGACGTTTGCGCACTGGGATTTTGCGGCGCCGACGGAGAAGGAATTGCCGCAGGTGATGCAGTTTTTCGATGTGGGGGCGACGCCGGAGAAGGACCGAACGATCACCCATTCGCTGTCGACGGTGGTGATTGGGCCGGATGGCAATCTGGCTGCGTGGTATCCGGGAAATGAGTGGACAGTGGACCAGGCGATGGGGGAAGTGAAGAAATTGTTGAGTGGGGTGAACGGACGATGAGCGGTGGGCTGACGATTCGCAAAGAGGGCGAGCTGGATTTTTTGTCGCTGGGGGCGCTGGTGCACCGGCTGGATCCGGGGATTATTCCGTTTCGCAAGGCGACGGAATGCGCGATTCACGTGAGCGGCGGCGAGTTCAACGTGGCGGCGAATTTGGCCGACTGTTTTCGGATGAAGACGGCCGTCGCGTCGGCGATGGTGGATTATCCGATTGGTGATTTGATCGCGGAGCGGGTGCGGGCGATGGGCGTTCGTTCGTTCTACAAGCACTTTGCGCACGACGGCGTGACCGGGCCGAATATGGCGACGGTTTACAGCGACCGCGGGTATGGCGTGCGGCCGCCGGTGGTTTTTTACAACCGGTGCAACGAAGCGGCGGGAAAACTGAAGCCGGGGGATTTTGATTGGAAGGCGATTTTTGCGGGCGGCGTGCGGTGGGTGCACAGCGGCGGGATTTTTGCCGCGCTTTCGCCAACGACGGCGGAGCTGGCTGTGGATGCGATGAAGGCGGCGAAAGAAGCGGGCGCGGTGACGTCGTTCGATCTGAATTTTCGCGAGAAGCTTTGGAATGTTTGGGGCGGCGCGCAGAAGACGGTGGAGACGATTGCGCGGATTGTGGAGCACGTGGACGTGCTGGTGGGCAACGAAGAGGATCTGCAGAAGGGCCTGGGGATCGAAGGGCCAAAGGTGGGGCAAAAGAGCGCGTCGAAGCTGGATCCGAGCGTGTTCTTTGGGATGATCGACCAGGTGGTGAAGAAGCATTCCCAGGTGAAGGCGGTAGCGACCACGCTGCGCGAAGTGCACTCGACCAATCGCCATAGCTGGAGCGCGGTGGCGTGGGTGGAAGGGAAAAACTACACCGCGCCAACGGCGGAGTTGGATGTTTACGACCGCGTGGGCGGTGGGGATGGATTTGCCGCGGGATTTTTCTATGGGTTGCTGAGCGGTGCGGGTCCCGAAGAAGCGGTGAAGCTGGGATGGGCGCATGGAGCGCTGCTGACGACGTTTCCGGGAGACACGACGATGGCGACGCTGGAGCAGGTGAAGGCGTTTGCAGCGGGCGGGTCGGCACGGATACAGCGGTAGGGCACGGAATAGGGTTTTGGGGGTCGGGTGTAGGAACTGCAGCCGGTGGCTGGTGGTGAGGGTGGTTTGTGTAGCACCTGGTGCTATCATGGAGGAATGGTGACCGGCGTAGTTTTGCCTGGTCGTGTATTTCGGACGGCGTGGTTTTCCAAAGCGGCCAGGAAGGCGCGGATTCTGGACGAAGAGCTTTGCTCAGCGATTCGGCAGGTGATCTTGGGCCACGCGGTTGATTTGGGCGGCGGGGTTTTTAAGAAGCGGCTCGGAAAAAATTTGTATCGATCCATCATTGTGGCGAAGGGCGGGCGGTACTGGGTTTATGTCTATCTATTCGCGAAGAAAGATCAGGTCAATATCAGTGCCGGTGAATTGCAGGGACTACGGGTTTTAGCTGACTTGTATGGCCGGAAAACTGCTGACGATATTGCGAGAGAACTGCTTCTCAACGAACTGGCGGAGATATGTCTATGAGCGGGAACCGCAAATACAAGAGCGAGATATTTGAGGCGATCCACAGCAGCGCGGCCGGGATGTATCGAGCGGGCGCAATCGATAAGGCGACAATGCGGAGTTTCGATGAAAGATGCCTCGCGGCTCCTTCGCCTATGAAGCCCTCTCAGATCAAGCGCATTCGCGAGAACCAGCGCGTGAGCCAGCCGGTGTTCGCTCGTTATCTGAACACGAGCGAGTCGACGATCCAGAAATGGGAGACGGGCGCGAAAAAGCCAAGCGGCATGGCGCTCAAGCTCCTGACCATCGTGGAGAAGCATGGGCTGAAGATGCTTGCCTAAGAAGAGCAGCCGGTTGCGGGTAGCCGGTAGCTGGTGGCTGGTGGCTGGTAGCAAAGCTGCGGCACCACTCTCCAGTAGACTGGGACAACACACACTGGAGGGGTTATGGCGAAAATAACGATCCTGTTTGGCTTGCTGCTGATTGCTTTGGGGTTTGTTGGGTGGATCGGGACGGGGCACGTGCATCCGACGGCGCTGATTCCCGCTGCATTTGGCGTGGTGCTGGCGCTGCTGGGCGGCATGGCGCGGACGGAGAACCAGAAGAAGCGGATGATGGCGATGCATTTCGCCGTGGCGCTGGCGCTGATTGGCTTCGCGGGCACAGCGAAAAGCATCTGGGATTATCTGCAGATGGAGCGCGGTAAGGCGTTTCCGTACCCGGCGGCGGTGGAAGCCAAGGCATTGATGGCGGTGATCATGCTGTTTTATGCGCTTCTTTGTGTCCGCTCGTTCATCAATGCAAGGAAGGCTCGCGTGGCTGCTGCGGCGGCGGACGGGCAGACTGCAGGCTAAATCTCTATGTCATCGATGCGCATGAACATGCCGAATGCGGAGCGGGGCGGCGGACACCGCGCACGCGCCCAGGCGGCAGCTGGATCGCCAAAGAAGAAAACCGATTTCCGGAAAGCGATGCCGGAGATCTGGAAGCTGGTGCGTCCGCGGAAATATTTGCTGTTGCTCGGCTTGCTGCTGGTGGCGATCAATCGCGTAGCGGGGCTGACGCTGCCGTTTCTGTCCAAGCCTTTTGTGGATCAGGTGCTGACGAAGCACAACGGGAGCCGGCTGACGCCGCTGGTGATTGCGGTATTTTCGGCGACAGTGATTCAGGCCGTGACCTCGTTTTCCAACACGCAGCTGCTGTCAAAGGCGGCGCAGCGGATGATTACCGAGCTGCGCCAGCAGGTGCAGCAGCATGTGGGCCGGCTGGCCGTCAGCTTCTACGACGCGAACCGCACGGGCGTGCTGGTGTCGCGCATTATGAACGATGTGGAGGGCGTGCGGAACCTGATTGGGACCGGTCTGGTGGAATTTGTGGGCGGCATGATGACGGCCCTGATGGCCTTCTTCTTCCTGCTGCATCGCAGCCCGGTGATGACGCTGGTGGTGTTCTCAGGCGTGGGCGCGTTCGCGCTGGTGCTGCGTTCAGCATTTAAGACGATCCGGCCCATCTTCCGCGAGCGCGCAAAGATTACGGGCGAAGTGACGGGGCGGCTGACGGAATCGCTGGGTGGCGTGCGTGTCGTAAAGGGCTACCACGCGGAGCAGCGCGAGGCGAGCGTGTTCACGGTGGGTGTGACGCGACTGCTGGATAACGTGATGCGTTCGCTGACGGCGACGAGTTTGATGTCGATGGCGGCGACGACGGTGCTGGGAATGGTGGGCGGCCTGGTGATGCTCATGTGCGGGCATCTGGCGATGCAGCATCGCATGGGGCCGGGCGATTACATCCAGTACACGATGTTTCTGGCGTTCATGATTGCGCCGGTAATCCAGGTGGTGAACATTGGGACGCAGCTGACGGAAGCGGTGGCGGGCATCGACCGCACCATGGAGATTCTGGGCGAGCGCGACGAGTTTGCCGATCCGGCGCGCGTGCACACCATGGGCGACATTGTGGGCGATGTGCAGTTCGACGATGTGCGCTTTGCGTACGACCCGGAGAAGCCGGTGCTGAAGGGGGTTTCGTTCGATTCGAAGCCGGGCACGGTGACGGCGCTGGTGGGCTCGTCGGGATCGGGCAAGTCGACGATGATCAGCCTGGTGTGCGCGTTTCACAAGCCGGACGAAGGCAAGGTGATGGTGGACGGTGTCGACCTGTCGACCGTGCGGCTCGACAGCTATCGCGGCCAGCTGGGCGTGGTGCTGCAGGAATCGTTCCTGTTCGATGGAACCATCAAGGAGAACGTACTGTTCTCGCATCCGGATGCGACGGAGGAGGATTTTCTGTCGGCTTGCCGGATTGCGCGCGTGGATGAATTTGCGGAGCGGTTTCCTGAAGGGTACGACACGATTGTGGGCGAGCGCGGCGTGAAGCTGTCTGGCGGGCAGCGGCAGCGGCTCTCGATTGCGCGCGCGATTTTGGCGAGCCCGCGGATTTTAATTCTGGACGAGGCGACGTCGTCGCTGGATTCGGAGTCGGAAGCGATGATCCAGGAGGGGTTGGCCTTCCTGATGCAGGGGCGGACGACGTTTGTGATCGCACACCGGCTGTCGACGATTCGGCGAGCGGATCAGATTCTCGTGGTCGAGGGCGGTCTGATTGTGGAGCGCGGCACGCATGCGACGCTGTACGCGCTGGGCGGGCGCTACTACGACCTCTACACGCGGCAGCACGGGCTCGAGGAGAATTTGTTTTTGGCGCCGGGCGAGGGCGATGTGGTGGAGGCTTGAATGCAGCCGGTAGCCGGTAGCGGGAATCCCAGTGATCGCGAATGTTTGCGCTGGCTTTCGAGAGTTTTCCGTTTCTCATCCTGAACGAATCTTTTCCAATTTTTATTCAGAGGGTTTTCATCGTCTGGCTTCGCTACGATGGGGCTGAGGTGTGTTGATGCGTGCGGTGATTTTGATTCGGATATTGGTGGGGTGGGTTTTCATTTCGGAGGGCATTCAGAAATTTCTGTTTCCCGCGGCGCTGGGGTGGGGACGCTTCGCGAAAATTGGGATTCCTGATCCGCACCTCGTGGCTCCGCTGGTGGGCGTGGTGGAGATTGTGTGCGGGGCGCTGGTGATTTTGGGATTGTGGACGCGGCTGGCGTCGGTTCCGTTGCTGGTGGTGATCGGCGTGGCCATCGTGACAACCAAGATTCCCATTCTGCACCATGGCGGTGTGTGGGCGATGCTGCATGAGGCGCGGGTCGACTTCAGCATGGCGTTGGGACTTTTATTTCTGATGGTGGTGGGGGCCGGCGGGTGGGCGGTGGAGAAGAGCTAGCGTATAGCGTTTAGCGTGTAGGAAAAACAACGCGGAGGGACGGCGATGATTCTGGAAGCTGCGGTTTTGATGGTTCGCGAAGGCGAGGGCGCTGCGTTTGAGGCGGCGATGTTAAAAGCGGCTCCGGTGATTGCGGGGGCGGATGGTTATTTGTCGCATGAACTGCAGCGTTGTGTGGAGAGGCCGGGACGGTATCTGCTGCTGGTGCAGTGGGAGACGCTCGAGGCGCACACGGTGGGGTTTCGGCAGTCGGCGGCGTTTGGGGAATGGCGAGGCATTGTTGGGCCGTTCTTCGCGACTCCGCCGATGGTGGAGCACTATGAGACGGCGTTGGAGTGGCCGGTTCTCTAGCGGAAGTACGGTCAGCGTAGATCCGGCCAGCGGTCACGTGGAACCCATGTCCCCAAAACCAGGGACATGGGGCACCCGTGTTGTTTATTTTGCTGCGCTCTCCAGAACCCCGTCGGCGCGGTTGAGGGCATCCGTTAAGACCGTCATTTGCTGTTGCGCGCGGGGCAGGTCTTTGGCGTCGAGGGCTTCGTTGACGCCGGGAATCACGACCGCCGCGTAGCCGGTGTATTCTCCGGGCGCGTAGATGGTGTGCTTGAACCAGGGACGATTCGGCAGACCCTGTCCCGAGAGGAACGACTCTTCGACGTTGCGCAACTGCGTGTTGAGCGCGGCCAGGGTCGCCGTCGAATCGTCGTCGAGGTTTTGCTGCTTCTGCTTCACTTGCTGCGCGAGCAGGATGAATTTTTGCGCAGCGGCTTCTGCGGGCGCGAAGTCGAGTCCGTCCATGCCGGCGTCTTTCGCTTTTTTCTGCGCGGCGTCGAGGTAGGCGGCGATTTCCTGGCCGTAGGTGACGTAGTCGTAGGGCAGCACGTCGGTGTCGGCCATGTTCAGGACTTCCAGACCGAAGACGCGCGCCATTTCCTGCTCGTAGACGAACGTCGGATCGGCGTTCATGGTGAACCACGCGTAGTCGTCGAAGACGGAGTGGTAAACGCCGTAGGGTCCGTTGGAGCCGACATCGGTGGACGGCACGCCGAGGTGCTGGATGAAGGGCGTGAAGTCAGAACCGCTGCCGAGGTCGCCGATGTGGACATCGTTGCCGAGCCCGGCCACGTCGCGGGCGGCGTGATCTTCCGCGGGGCCGTGGCGGTGCGCGGCTTCTTCCGCCTGATTTTTCTTCCAGACTTCATACACGGTGCCGCCTTTGGGGCTGGGCACTTGTTTAGTCACGGCCCGCACGAATTCCTTCAGCGAAGGCACGGCGGCTGCGTCGAAATTGGGTCCGGCGACGCCGACATCGGTATTGAAATAAGCGACGGCGTGGGCGAGCGCGTTGGCGTGGTCCTCCGCCCACTCGGTGGAACCGATGAGGCCTTCTTCTTCAGCGTCCCAACTGCAGAAGACGATGCGGCGTTTCGGCTTCCATCCCTGCTGCAACAGCACTCCGATGCCATGCACGGCTTCGAGCATGGCCGCAGTGCCGCTGTTGGGATCGACGGCGCCATACACCCAGGCGTCACGATGATTGCCGGCGACGACCCACTCATCGGGGAATTCGGTGCCGGGCACGGAGCCTTCGACGTCCCAGATGGTGCGGTATTGGTAATCCATTTTCAGCACCATGTGGACTTTGACGCCGGGTCCGATGTGGTATGTGAAGGGCAGCGCGCCCTGCCACTCGCGCGGTGCGTCGGGACCGCCGAGAGCTTCGAGGATCGGCGCCGCGTCGTGATACGAAAGCGGCTCGGATGGAATTTTCGGAAGGTTGGGCGCGTCTTCCGGCTTGAGACGCTGGCTGGCGGGAAGATCGGGGCGCGAAGCGATGCCCGGGGTTAACGCGTCGCCAGGATACTTGAAGAGGTACTGAACGGCTCCGCGCTGGACGGCGGTGGCGGGCCGGTAAGGACCGTGGGGATAAATGTCGCCGCGGAAGTAGCCGTCGTCGGCGGGATCGGAATAGATGATGACGCCGAGGGCCTGACGCTGCTGCGCGATGTAGACCTTGACGCCGCGGAAGTTTCCGCCATAGCGGCAGATCACGATTTTGCCTTTGACGTCGACGCCGAGGCTGGCGAGTTTGTCGTAGTCCTCGGGCCGGCAGTAGTTGCCGTAGACCACTTCGGCGGTGACGTCGGCCGAAGGCGACGAGCCGTTGAAGGCAGGGGTGATGCGGGGATCGTTCTGGAAAGGTTCGTTGCCGTCGACGTGCTCGGGAACAGGGCCGGTCATGAGCAGCTTGCCCTTTGCGTCCCACGCCTGAACTTTGACGGAGAGCGGCATGTTGATCCACGCCCTGTACTCAATAATTTTGGTGTCGAGGCCGGCGGCTTTGAATTTGGACGCGACGTAGAGAGCGGTTTTGTGGTCCTCAGGCGAGGCAGCGATGTGGGGCTCGGCGGTGAGGATTTTGAGCTCTTCGCCGGCGAGCTTGGGATCGGGCACGGCGAGGAAAGTTTGGTCGGTCTTCGCCTGGGTCGAAAAGTTTTTGTAACCAAAAACGTCGTTGGAGGCGGATTGCGCGCCGAGCAGGACCGGGAGCAGGAGAGAGGCGGCGAATAAAGGAAGGGCAGAACGGGTCAACGCGGGGCTCCTCGGGAGGCGAGATGAATTAAGGAGACAGGGTACCACCCGCAAGGGCGCCCCGCGTGGAGCGACGCGGGCGTTATGCGGCGGGAGCCACGGGTTGCGTGCAGTGGGCGCAGCGTTTGGCAGCGAGGGGAATGTCGGCGAGGCATTCCGGGCACGGGCGCGTGGTGGGAGGCGCGGCTTTAGCGGGTTGGAATTTTTTCAGCAGCGCATTGATGGGCAGAACGAAGAAGAAATAGACGGTGCCGGCGATCAACACGAAGGCAATCACGTCGTTGAGGAAGTTGCCGATCATGAATTTGCCGCCGTGCAGGGTGAAAAAGATGTTAGAGAAATCGGGCTTATGCACGACTGCGGCGATGAGGGGGTTGATCAGGTTTTTCACCAGCGAATTCACGATGGTGGTAAAGGCGGCGCCAATGATGACGGCGACGGCGAGATCGACAACGTTGCCGCGCAGGATGAAATCACGAAAACCTTTGAGCATTTGGGTTCCTCCAGTGGGGGAGTTGAGAAGAAGCAATCCGATTCAATTTATGCAACGGCCCAGGGCGTGGGCACGCGGCCGGTGGATGTCATCGGAGATTCCCTATGATGCCTGTTCGGGGATAGGTTTGTCGCGGGTTTTTCGCAAGGGCCATGGACGGAGATTCAGGGTTCTTCAGAATGGGGGTCGTCGTCGCGAACGATCGTCCCAACACGCGGGCCATCCGCCGTGTGGACGCCCCAGGCCATGCGCGGAGTATTGTGGGCGAGGCCAAAGCGTCCGTCGGGAGCGAGCAGGATGATGCCGCCGTGTCCGCCGAGGCGGTGATGCAGGTAAGCGATAGCGTCCGGCGCGACCTGCTCCGGCGCGACGCCCGCGAGCACCCGATCGGTGGCCCATTTGCCCAGCACCAGCTTCATGATGGGTTCGCCCCAGCCGGTGAGCGAGACGGCGGCGCTGGCGTTGTCCGCATAGCAGCCGCACCCGATCAAAGAAGAATCGCCCACACGGCCGGGGGCTTTGTTCAGCGTGCCGCCGGTGGAGGTAGCGGCGGCAAGATTACCGTAGATATCGATGGCGACGGCGCCCACGGTGTCGTGCCCGATTTCGTGTCCGCTGTCGTGTCCGGAGAAGGTGCGGTCCGGCGAGCCGGCCGCTTCGCGCGCCTGAGCCTCGGCGAGCCGCTGGCGTTCGCGGGGCAGGACGAGCTCCGCATTGTCGATGAGCGGCAAGCCGTGCGAGGCGGCGAACTCTTCAGCGCCCTGGGCGACGAAGTAGACATGGTGGCTCTTGTCGAGAACGAGACGCGCAGCCTGAATGGGGTTGCGAATGCGTTCGACGCAGGCCACGCCGCCGGCGCGAAGGGTGGCGCCGTCCATCAGCAGGGCGTCGAGCTGAACGCGGCCGTCGCGGGTAAGGAAGCTGCCGCGGCCGGCGTCGAAGGCAGGATCGTCTTCGAGAGAAGTGACGGCGGCCTCAATGGCGTCGAGGGATGAGGCGCCGCGCTCGAGGAGCCGCCAGCCCTCCTGCAGCGCGTCGAAAACACCCTGTTCGTGAGCATCGAGTTGGTCGGCGGGGATATCCCAGGCGCCGCCGTGCACGAGGAGGATTGGAGAGCGAGCCATAAAAGAGGGATTGTAGCTGTTGAAGAGGGGTGCCTGCGCGGTGGTCGAGATTTTGCAGGTTTCGATGTGAAGTTGGCGCGCGATTGCGCCGATAAACCAGGAGAATGGACCCAGAGATCAAGGCCGAGGCATTGCGGGCAGCTCCACGTTACGGATGCGCGGGCGACGCGGAGATCGTGTTGCCGGGGCGCGGGCTGCGTTATGCCGGCCGGATCGGGGATTTGAGCCTGAGTGGATGTTTTATCGAGGTGGGCTGCCGCCTGGAGCGGGGCACGGCCGTGGAAGTCTGGATGAACGCGCGAGGCCAGCCGCTCCGGGTGGCGGCGAACCTGATGGTGCAGAAGAGTTCCGGGGTAGGGCTGCGGTTTCTGGCGGTGCCTCTGCGGAAGCAGGAGCAGATCAAACTGCTGATTGCGGAACTGGCGGAAGAAGAAGCGGCGCACAAGGCAGCAATGGCGGAATGCAGGGTAGGATGCGAGCCGGGGGATGGCGTGGGCGAGCCGGAAAGCGCAATCCACCTGGTGGAGACGCTGAAGGAGGGGATGGCGGAACAAATTTCGCAGGCGGCGCAGGATGAAGTCGCTGCCAGCCATTTCTGGCAGCGGTGGCGGAGGCGGTTAGGGGCGTGGCTGAGCCGGTAGAATTGCCGGAATGAGCGGGCCGAAAAGGATGAATCGCCGGGAAGTTTGTTGGGGATTGGCGGCGAGCGCGGTGGCAGCGGGAGCAGCGCGGAGTGCGGGCGCGGCGCGCGCGGGAAGTGCGTACGCCCTGGTGGCGGCGACGGATCGAGTGCGGATTCTGAAGGCGGCGCAGGCGTATTTGCATTTGCCGCCGGAGACGATTACGTCGTTTCCGACGCCCCTCAGTCCGGGCGGCCCGCATGACTTTTTTTCGCAGGCGGATTATTTCTGGCCCAACCCGAAAGACCCCAACGGGCCGTATATCAACCGGGATGGGCAGAGCAATCCGGCGAATTTCAATGAACATCGGAAGGCGATGATTGCGCTGTCCGTGCGCATGCCGGCCCTGACGGCGGCGTGGCGGCTGACGGGCCAGCGGCGGTACGGCGAGCAGGCCTGCGCGCATCTGCGGGCCTGGTTTGTCACGCCGGAGACGCGCATGAACCCGAATCTCGAATACGCGCAGGGTGTGCATGGCGTTTCAACCGGGCGGTCGTGGGGCATTATCGACACGCTGCATCTGGTGGAGGTGGCGCGGGCAGCGAGCCTGGTGGCGCCGCACTTGATGACCAGCGAGGACAATGACGCAGTGGACGTCTGGTTTCGCAGCTATCTGGAGTGGCTGAAGACGAGCGCCAACGGGAAAAAGGAGCGCGATGCGGAAAACAATCACGCGACGTGCTGGGCGCTGCAGGCGGCGGAGTTTGCGCGGTTGATTAGGGATCGCGCTACCCGCGACGAGGTGCGGCACGAATATATCGAAGTGCTGCTGCCGGGGCAGATGGCGCTGGATGGGTCGTTCCCGAAGGAGCTGGCCCGAACCAAGCCCTACAGTTATTCCATTTTTAATTTCGATGCAATGGCCATGCTGTGCGTGTCGCTCGAGGGAACCGGCGCGGATTTGGTGCGTTGGCAATTGCCGGACGGGCGCGGGATCTGCAAGGGGGCGGCGTTTCTCTATCCATATCTGAAGGACAAGAACGCGTGGCCCTACCGGAAAGACGTGGAGCACTTTGACGCGCTGCCGGTGCGCTCGCCGGGATTGTTGTTCGCAGGCCTGGCGTGCG
Organism: uncultured Acidobacteriaceae bacterium; assembly: GCA_963817165.1. GTDB lineage: Bacteria > Acidobacteriota > Terriglobia > Terriglobales > Acidobacteriaceae > Palsa-343. The sequence continues at coordinate 131,743 of CAWFNL010000029.1, forward strand.
GGCGGCGCGCGTACGTGGACTTGTGGAAGACAATGAATCCGGATCCGACGGATGCGGAGATTATCCGGAATTATCCCGTGCGGCAGCCGCTGCTGTGGGTATGAAGGGGCGCGAATTCGCCCGAATGGGTCCAGCCAAAACGTGATTCTCTGAAAGTATGGTGCGCCCTGAGAGATTCGAACTCCCGACCTACTGAATCGTAGTTATCGCGAACGAAGCAGTCGGAAGTGGTTGTAAGAGTCACAATATCAGCGATTTACAACATGGGCGGCCCGCACCGGAGGAACACAAATCTTGTTGAAATTCGTTCATGCATTTTCAAGCACTTACAAGTAAGTGCGTCATACTCGTGTCATATTCACGTCATACCCGCCTTCGTAAAATTATCACCTACTCAGTTGCAACAGCCATCAACGGGTCGATCCTACCTCACAACATTGCCGAGAAGGCCCGCTGCAGTATTCTTGGGGTTTATTGAACGATGCAATTGAAGATCGCTCCAGGAGCCTTCATTTCGGCGTTTCGTCGGCCCGCGTATCGACATGCGGTACCGCAAGGACGAAGCATTCAGTAACTGACTAGAAAGACATGGCCCTGGAGCATGATCGGATCCTTTTCCGTTGACTGAAAAGTGAGCGTCAACGGCGCGCCAGGCTGCAGATCCCTGGCTCTGATCTCTCCAACGGCCCACGACAACCCGGCCCAGATCACTTTGTTGTACTCCTCATGCACGGGAACGAGTTTGCCACTCTGCTGCGCCTTCAGCAGGAAGACTTTGCCCATGCTGGTTCCATCGGGCGCCCCACCAGCCCAGGTGCGGCGCAGGGATCCGTCGGGGGAATACTGCTGCATGATGAGGCGGAGATCGCCATTGGCTGGAGCGGGGATGGTGGCCTGGATGATGCCTTTGCCGGTGCTTTTGAAGTCGGCGGGTATGGGGTGGATGGCGGTGGGGATGACGGTATCCTGCTGGATTCCGAAATTGTAACTGTCACCGGCATATTTTCCGTAGCCGACCATCGCCATTTGGCCCGGGCCAAGCTGGATGGTGTCTCTGATGAGGCGGGGCACGAAGCCAGCGTCGCGAAAGAGGACTCTTCCCTGCGCGAGCGGTCTTTGATCCGGAGAGAGAAGCGGGAGATGGATGGTGGCGATGTTTTGCGCGGGATTCACTATGACGTAGACGCTGCCGTCGCCGTCGAGCGCGCCGAAGCCGTAGGTTTGAACGTCGCCGGGGATGCCGCCGAAACTGCGGATGCGGCCGACGGACTGGAGATGCAGGAAGAGAGACTGCACGCGGGCGAACCAGCGGACATCGGCATCGGACATAAGCTCGAGGTTGCCGTAGGTGGTATCGATCCAGCCGCCGCGGGCGAGCATGAGGATGAGCGAGCCCTTCCATTCTGCGAAGGCGCGTCGATAGATGGTACCGGTATTACCGGGCATAAAGCTGGTGGTGTCAATGCGTTCGAGGGGGACTCCGGACTGCTCGTAGCGCCGGGCCTGATGATCGCTGTAGATCTCGAGGGTCCGCCAGAAATTCATTTCGGGGACGTCGGCGGGGCGGGGATCGCCGGAGTAGAGAGCGTCAAAGGCCTGGAGCCAGCGAAGGTCGACGGGATCTCTGAAGGGGAACGCGTAGGTGGTGGTGTCCATGGTGCCGCCGAAGCCGTTGAAGGCTTCGAGGACGACGTCAGGATTTTTGCGGCGGAAGGCAATGAGGGCGTTGCGTAACGCGTCGGAATTGCGGCGGACGATTTCTTCTTTGGAGAGCGTGGCTTCTGCGTGGGGCGTGGCGGCGGTGAGGTCGGCGAAATCGAAGAGGAACATGCGGACGCCGCGGTCGTGCCAGTACTGGAGGACGTTGACGAAGTCGGGGAGGAAGCCGCCCTCGAACATGGACATGGCGGTGCCCTGCTTGTTGAGGGAATCGCGCCAGGCGGGAGCGGCATTGAGGTGGACGAGGGTGTTGGTGCTGAACCAGAGGCCGGGGAGGATGTGGTTGTCCTGACACTTTTTGAGCCAGGGGTCGGGGCCGTTGGGAAAATTGGGCTTTCGCCATTCGCGGTAGGCGCCGTCGGGGGCGAACCAGAAGGCGTCCATGGCGTAGTAGTCGAAGCGCGCGCCGGCCTTGCGGAGACGGAGGAGCTGATCGAGCTCCTGCATGGTGAGGGCTTCGGTGAGGGGGACGTTATCAGAGAGCTCGTCGTAGGTCGACCAGTTGTCGTAGACGGAGATGGGGCCGGGGATGGTGGGCGACGCGAGGGCGGAGCGGTCGTAACTCTGCTGAGCAGAGGTTGTCGCGGCTACGAGGAGCATCGCAGCGAGGATGGCGGACTTCTTACTTATCATTGGACTCTGTATTCATTTGGGCGTAGATAGGTTCGCCTAAATCGCGGCGGAGCGCGTAGCCCAGCGCGGCGGGGCCTGCGAATCCGTTCCAGTGGTCGCCGCCGACTTCGCCGGCGGTAGCCAGGTCGGTTTGTTCGGGGCCGTCGGCAACGGATTGGGTGACGTTGATGCCGCGGAGGTTGAGATCAAGGATGGCGTTGCGGAAGGCGGGGTTGTTGAAGAGGGCTGCGTCGGGCGAGGTGAGTTGCAGGTTGGTGCGCAGGCCTTTGGAATGGTATTGGGCCGCGAGGCTGCGGAGGACGACGATTTGGCGAAGGGCATCGTCGTCGAGCAATCCCAGTGGGTTGAGGGCGACGGGCAGGGTGCAGGTGAGCTGGGGCGCCGGGTTGCCGGGTGGTGGCGGCCTGCGCGGCCACTGATTGAGGGGCGGCTGTTCGTAGATCGTGTTTTGTTCCTGATGGGTTGCAGTTTGGAGAGCGGAGAGGCTGGAGAAATTTTGGGCGCCGTAACGCCATTCAGGATTACCGGATCCGTAGTAGCGGTAATGATTTTGCGACAGTGACAGTGACGTATTGCTGTCGACGAGCCACGCGGCGGTGGAATCGATGGAGTTGTCGCGGAAAACGGCGGTGCCGGGGGCGATGGCGGCGTTGTTGACGGTGGGGGGCGCGTTGTTGAAGGGAAACCAGAGGACGGAATTTTGTTCGATGGTGAGGCCGTCGATGGAGCCGTTGTTCCAGGTGTAGATATAGATGGCGCCCTCGGTCTTGCCCATGCGCGGGCTGCGGCCGTTGTTGATGCAGAGATTGCCGCGGACGAGGCTCTGACGGGTGACGAAACCAGCGCCGAAAACAGCGACACAGTAGCCCTGGGTGTCGTGGCCGTAGTTATCAATGACGGAATTTTTGGTGTTGCCGTAGTCGATGTCGTAGGCGCCGCCGTCGACGCCGGGACTATCGGTGAGGAACGCTTCGTTGTCCTGCACTACGCAGTCGTCGCACATCCAGGTCCAGATGGCGTTGGGGGTGCCGATGGATTCGGTGGGCTGCATGCCGGTATTCCAGGCGATGCTGGAGTCGATGCGGCCGTTGCGGACGCGGAAAAGAACGATGCCGTCGCCCTGAACATCGTGAATGGCGGAATTGCGGATGGATACGCTGGAGCTCCAGGCGGACTCGGGAGGAAAGCCCAGGTTGCCGCCGCCGACCATGATGCCGACCCACTGATTTGTGTTCTCGGCGGTGACGTTATCGATGACGACGTCGTCGAAGCGGACGTTGACGCTGCCGGGAGAGATAGCGATGAGGCCGCTCTCTTTATGCTTCATTTCTCCACCCTGGACGTCGTGGACGTTGAGGTTGGCGAGATGGATGTGGCGGAGGATACCGTTATCGCCACTGATGAAAATGCCGTGGGTGTGGCCACCAGAGAGGTCGAGGGAGTCGATATCCCACTGTTGCTGATTGAAGAGGCGGAGGGATTGGTCAGCGTTGGGGTCGGCGATGATTTGGGGTCGGGGACCTTCGCCGTAACCCGTGAGGCGGATGGGCGCGGCGGCGGAGCCTGATCCGCTGGGGGCGAGCGAGCCGTGGCAGGTGGTGCCACGGCGGATGGCGATGACGTCGCCGGAGCTATAGGGCTGGGCGTTGAGCGCTGTGATCGAGTTCCACGGGGATTGCGGCGATTGGCCGTCGCCAGGGTGCGGGGCGGAGCAATCGAGATAGAACTGGCGAGCGGATCCCGTGGGCACAGGGATTGGCGCAGGCTTCTGCGCCCTGCCTGCAACCGGGATTGCAGGCAGGAGCAGAAGGCAGAGCAGGGGGAAACGGGACAGCATCAGAAGATAAATTTACCCGCAATCTGGAGGATGCGCTGGTTGCCGTAGGTGCCGCCGATTTGGCCGAAGGAGATGTCGTTCTCGTCGCCGTCGGGGTTATCGAAGTGAGGCGTGTTGAAAGCGTTGAACATCTCGAGACGGGTTTCGAGGTGGTAGCGTTCGGCCAGGTCGAAGGTCTTGAAGAGGGATGCATCGAGATTGATGTAGCCGGGACCATAGAGGAGATTGCGGGCAGCGTCACCGGGAGCGTTGCAGGTATTGGGGCCTTTGCCGGTGCAGTTGAAGTAGGCGCTGCCGTCGGCGAAGGCGGCGGTATTGAAATATTTCCTGAAGGTTCTCTGACTGCGGGGGAGGACGGGGTTGCCGATGACGTCTGGGCGGAGGCCGGGCAGAACCGAGGTCGGGTTGTTGCCGCGGATGATGTTGATGGGAGTGCCGGTGCGCATGAAGTAGATGGAGTTGAGCTGCCACCCACCGAGAACGGCGTTGGTGAGATTGCTCCAGCCCGATCCGAAGTGCTGGCCCTGGCCGATGGGGAGTTTGTAGAGGCCGCTGAAGACGAAGTTGTGACGGACGTCGTTGTCGGCGTTGCCCCACTCGCTGTGGAGATTGTAGGGGTTTTGCGGCTCGTTGTTGTTGTAGTGGCCGAGGTTGAAGGGCGGAGGACCGTTGTCGAGATCGTGGCCATACGTGTAGGAGAGCAGGAAACTGAGGTTGCGAGACTGGCGCTTGGTGAACTTAACCTGCAGGGAGTTATAGCTGGCGCTGCCGTAATCGCCGAGGTACTGAATCTTGCCGAGGTCGCTGGTAAGGCGATTGTCGTAATTGTTTTTGCTGTTGTTGGGATTGGCGTTGATGTCGCCGATTTGGTAGGAGAGGTTATGTGCGACGGTGCCCACATAAGCGACGTCGAGAGAGATGTCTTTGCCGAGCATGCGCTCAACGGCAAAGTTGAAGAGCTGAGAAGAACCGGTTTTCAGATGGGGATCGACGGCGTAGGTGGTCTCGAGGTTACCGTTCACGAGGGTTGACGGGACGATGCGGCCACTGGAAGGGGCGTTGATGGTGGTGTTGCGCGGAACGCCGGCATCGAGTTGGTACTCGTAGGGCGGTCCGTCATACCAGTAGTTGGTGTAGACGTCCTGCTCGGCGTAGGGCGTGTTTTGGGTGAGGAAGTCTTCGCGGCCGTCGTTCTCCGGCGAGAAGAAGATGCCATAGCCGCCGCGGACGACGAGTTTGGGATCGATGAGATAACTGAAGCCGACGCGGGGGCCGAAGTCGTTCCAGCGGCCGTTCATGAGGGATTTCGAGTTGCCGCCGAGGCCGGCGAGGAGGATGTCGCCGCTGGCGACGTTGTAGTTCGACTCGTAATTATGTGACTCGGTGTAGGGCGCGTAGTACTCCCAGCGGAGGCCGTAGTTGAGGGTAAGACGTTCGGACGCTTTAAAGGTGTCCTGCCCGTAGAGGCCGAGGTACCAGCTTTGAGTGTGGGGATTTGTGAGTTGCAGGCCGATGTCAACACTATAGGGCAGGCCCAGGAGCAGGTCGGCGATGTCGGAACCGCCGTTGGGAAAAGCTGCGCCGTTGACGTAGTAGCTATAGGTGGGATCAGAGGTCTGTGAGAAGCCATAGCTGCCGTAGTACTGGAAGCCGGTGGGAAAAAGTGAAAAGAGAGGGTGGGAATTGAGGCCGCGGAATTGTTCGCCGAATTTCAACTCATGACGCGGGATGGAGCTGAAGATGAAGTTATCGGCAATGGAGTAGTTATCGTCGGTGACGTGATATGGCTTATAGGTAGAGCCACCCGCGAGATAACCAGTACCGAGATACATATACGGAAAGCCGATGGTGACAGGATAGCCAGACACGGCAATATTGCCGAGGCCGTACTTGGTGGAGTAGTCGGTGCCGCTGAGGAGGCTGTAAAGATTCTCGTGATAACTGGAATAGCCGATGCGGAGCTCGTTCGTGGTTGACACCGAGAAGACGTGGGCATAGGTGCCGGAGATAGTTGTACCGTCAACATCTTCTTTGTTGGCCTGGTCGGCATCGCCTGCGCCGGGGACGACCGTTTTGCCATGGAATGGATCGGTGACCAGCGAATTCGAATTGAAATAGTGGTAGGTGATATAGGTGCGATCTTTGTCGGTAATGTTCTGGTCGAATCGTGCGTCGACCTGATTTTGGTCGTAATTCGTAGGGGAATCCACGAAGAAGTTATCGAACCACCCGTTGTCGAGGCCGGGCTCATCGGGTTTAGGGAAGAAGTTGAGCAGGGTGTTCAGGCCCGCTTTGCTGACGCGATTGGCGGGAATGACATTGTTGGGGAACTGGGTGGTGTAGCCGCCATAGTTGGCATACGAAACGGCGGGATCGAAGATGTTGATGGCAAGGCCGGCGGGAGCGCCGTAACCCAGGCCGGCGTAGGGATCGATCATGTGAGAAAGATCAACGGAACCGTCGCCGTTAAAGACGATCTGATTCACGGGCGGAGTGCTATCGATGTAGGTGTAAGCATTGGTCTGGCGGGTACCTTCGTAGGAACCGAAGAAGAAGGCTTTGTTGCGGATAACGGGACCGCCGAGAGTGCCCCCGAAGTTGTGCTGCTTGAGAACAGACGGAGGCTCAGCGACGCCGAAGCCGTAGGGGCGGGCGGCGGTGAAGTTTGGACGGAAGAACTCGTAGGCATCGCCGTGGAGCTGATTGGTGCCAGCTTTGGTATCGATGGAAACGACGGCGCCGGCGGAACTGCCGAACTCCGCGTTATAGGCAGAGGTGGCGACTTTGAATTCCTGGACGGAGTCGACGCTGGGGACGACGGTGATGTCCTGGGTGCGGTTGGTGGTGGATTCAACGCCGTCGATGGTGATGGAGTTGCCGTATTCGCGGGTGCCGTTGGAGGCCATCGAAAAGGAATTGATGCTTCCGTTGGCATTGACGACGCCGGGCACGAGGAAGGGCAGGGCGAAGAAATTGCGAGAGAGCAGCGGCAGATCGACAATGTCCTGGGTTTCGATGACGGCGCCGGTTTCGGAGCTTTGCGTCTGCAGCATGGTGGGCGCCTGGGTGACGATGACGGTGGTGGTGGCGGCTCCTGCTTTCAACGTGAAGTTGACGAGGAGTTTTTGATCGATATTGACGGTGGCGTCATCCGCCTGGGTGGTGGCAAAGCCGGGCGCAGAGGCTGTGACTTTGTAGTTGCCGGGCGTGACGTTGAGCACGAGGTACTCGCCGACTTCGTTGCTGCGACCGTGGAAGGTGATCCCCTTATTCACTTCGGTGGCGGTGATTACGGCGTGGGGGATGACGGCGCCGGTGCTGTCAGTGACCGTGCCGGTGATGGATCCGGTGGTTGATTGAGCCCCCGCCGAACTCGCAACCAACAGGAAAATTGCCGCGATTGCACACAGGCCAAAAGACTTCAGGGAACGGAGTTTCATATGTTTTCTGCCTCGCACCAAAGAGGGTATGACGATCGCCTTCGATCCGGAGAACTGGATCGAGGTACTGCCAGGGGGATGAGTAAACGAATTCTCAAACCACCGGAAACGCTAGTCCCGGTCACGCCAAGCCGTCAAGCCCATAGGGACAGAGCCGTCCCGGGTCCCCGGATCGAGCGCGGAGGGCTTGGTTTTCCTCAACGTTCGTTGACCATCGGGAACGGGCCCCGGTCTCGCGTCAGTTCACGCGGACGAGAACATAGTGATGCTTCGGAATGTGGAGCGCGTCTTGTGCTTTCTGCTCGAACTCCGCTTCACCCTCGCGGAGAATCCGGCTGGCTGTAGCCTCATCGCTGACATGCGTTTCAACGGACAGAATGAAATCTGCGTCTTCCAGCTGGGAGCGCCGCCCCAGCGCAGCGTCATAATCGCGTGCCTCATCCCACATGGGGGTGGGCATGAGGCCAAGGTTGACGCCCGCCGCCAGCTGGTGTGCGGAGAATGTGCCCACTTTCTTGCTGTCGATCGTCAGGCTATAATTACCGGATTGTAGGCCGTCGACATTGAGAATCTCCTGGTCCCATGCAGCAAGGTCGCTGATCTTCAACACGAAGTTCATCAGTGCATTCTCGAAATTGAAGGGGAGCGGCAACGCCTGATCCTCCTGGTCCCAGTCAACTCCGGCAGTTGAGCCTGAGATCCCGCTGATCTGCGTGCGCTGGCTCTGCGTGGCCGTCAGCGACGATGCCGAAATCGTGACGGCACTGACCACCGGGTCTGCGTGCCAGGCTTTCATGACTGCTTCCGCCATGATCCAGTGAAGTGGCTGGGAGGGATGGATCCGGTCGGTCACCAGCAACGAGGCAAACGATGGATCGGTATCTTTGGCACGCTCCAGCAATTCTTTGACTGGTGTGTAGTCGTCGATTACCGGCAGATGCTCGCGCTGGCCGAGGGCCGGTGTCGCGAGGGCATTTTGTTCGGTCGTAGACATGAACCCGGCGAATTCGGTGCCATGCGTGATCTCGTCGTAGGGCGTGTTTTCTACCAGCGTGATGCGCGCCGCCGGCGCAGCGGAGCGCAGCATCTCGAGCAACTTCTCGTAGCCCGATTGGTAGTCGGCGAAGATTTGGGGCTCGGGTGGAACGTAATCGCCATCATTCATCCCGAGCATCACGGTGATCACGGTTGGGGAGAACGGCTGAACGTCGCGAGAAACACGTAATGCGGCGTTGCCTGCATAGCCGCCAGTGACCTTATCGCCGGGCACGCCGGCGTTGTGATAACTCACCTGGAGATTGGGATAGCGGGTCTCCGCGAAATCCTGGACGTCGCGCGTGTAGTACCGCTGGGCGGTGATGCTGTCTCCGTAAAAAGTGACGCGATCCCCATTGTGCAGATAAAAGTCCTGCGCGTGAACCTGGCTTACGGCCGCAACCGCGAGGGCAATGAAAAGCACGATACGATTCGCCGCACCCCGCTCGGCAGGCGCCATTGCAGAACGCTTAGAATTCATTCTGTAACCCCCCGAGATTATAGGTGGCGCCACCCCAGCGGGCCCAGTCCGCACCGTTCTGAGGTGCAGCGACTGCCTCACAGGCTAACTGGTCTGCACTGCTTTAGCAGAAGGATATGGGTGTGGTTGTGAAGGGGCGGCTGAGCCCGCGCGCCGCGCCGGCTCAGCCGCCCAAAAACAGGCCGAAACCTGTTAACTACCTGGTACAAATAAAAGTTACGTTCCAGCGAGGCGTTTTTCGCAGCGGGTCGTGCGGTTCAGCGCGGCGACGCACCGAAAACCATGGTTTCCAGCCCACCCATGTTAATTAAATAATTAACTTCGGGCCATTTCCCGCTTTTAGAGGCCTATAGATATAGAATAGCCGCTTCGCCCCCAATCCCGGTGTGGGATGACTCAGTGGTTATCAAAAACTGCTCCACTTTGTCGCCGTCGCCGTAGTTTCACAATTGCACTATCAATGGCTGGTCCAACTCCAAAATCCCGCATCTCCATTTCCAAAGCATTGCGCTCCAGCCATCAACGATGGCCGAATTCGGGCATCCCGGGGAGTTCTCGGAACGTCACATCGGTGAACTTGCAAACGTCAAAAGCGACAGCCATGACTGCACCTGGAAAGTATCGGAGTCGGCGAACAATGCAACGCCACTTTTTCCACGGTTTCAGCGCACCCACGCTCATCGCCTTTTGGCTGCTCTCCTGCTTATTGCCCTTGATCGCGAATGCGCAAAGCCATACCGGCGAGTTGCAGGTGCACATTGTCGACTCCCAGGGTCTCGCGCTGCCGGCGCGCATCTCGCTGACGAATGCTGCGGCGGAAGTGCAGGAGACGCTCGAAACCAACCCCATGGGCGATGTAACCATCGCGCATTTGCCCTATGGCCGGTATCTCATCGACGCGGCGCATACGGGATTTGCAACGCAGCGCAAAGTGGTGGACGTAGACTCCGCGTTGCCTCAGATTCTGAAAATGGAGATGCGGCCACGGGGGCAGACCGAATCCGTGCAGGTGATAGCGGATCCCACCTTGATGGCCGGTGATCAGGCTGGTGCTGTGAATCGCATCGGGCGCCAGCAGATCGATGAGCGTCCGGCATCTCTGCCCGGTCGCGGACTCATCGATCTGGTGAACTCTCAGCCAGGGTGGCTCTTTGAAGGGAATGCAGTGCTGCATCCGCGGGGGTCGGAGTATCAGACACAATTCGTAGTCGACGGAATTCCTCTGACAGAAAATCGCTCGCCCGGCTTCGGTGCGCAACTCCCCGCCGCCAATGTGGCCTCGATGGCCATCTATACCGCGGGCATTCCGGCCGAATACGGACGCAAGATGGGCGGCATCGTCGAGGTGAACACGCTGCGCGACATCCAGCAGGGCCTCCACGGCACCGCCGAGTTGTCCGGGGGAAGCTTCGCGACCGCCGACGGATTTTCAGCCCTGGCCTATGGGTGGGGAAAGAACAGCGCGAGCCTCGGCGGCACCGGCGCGACCACCGCGTGGTATGAAAATCCCCCGGTGCTGCAGAACTACACCAACCAGGCAACGACCGGCGATGCGTCGGGAAATTATGAGCGGCAATTTTCCGACAATGACCGCTTCACCGGCACAGCTCGCCACGAGTTTGCGCGTTTTCTGGTGCCCAACGAGCAGGTACAACAGAGCGCCGGACAACGCCAGCACCGCAGCACCGTGGAGACGATGGGCACGGCGGCCTGGCAGCACGTTATTTCCACGAGTTCGCTCGCCGACCTCAGCGGCATGGTGCGCGACGACACGGTGCTGTTGTCGTCGAACTCGCAATCGACGCCGATCATCGCCAGCCAGAATCGCGGATTTGGCGAAGGGTATCTGCAGGCCAGCTTGACCCAGGACTGGCGGCGCCAGGAATTCAAGGCCGGCGTGCAGGGAGACTTCCTGAGCCTGCACGAGGCATTCGATGACTCGATCACCGACCCTTCGCAGTTTGACCCGGGAACGCCGCCGGTTTTCAGCTTTTACGACCGCGGCCGCGATCGCGAACAGGCCTTGTACGTCGAAGATACGGCTCGCATCGGCAACTGGACGATCGCGCCCGGCATCCGCTGGGACAACTACTCGCTGCTCGTGCATCGCAGCGCCATCAGTCCGCGATTGGCGGCATCGCGGTATTTCCCCCGCGCCGCGCTGGTGGCGCACGTCGCTTACGATCGAGTATTTCAAACGCCCGCGTTCGAGAACATTCTGCTCTCCAGTTCGCCCCAGGTGGTTTCACTCGATCCGCAGGTCTTGCGCAAGCCGGTGCTGCCCTCAAACGGCAATTACTACGAGGCCGGCCTCAGCAAGGGACTGCACAATGTGCTGCGCGTGGATGCCAGCATGTATCTGCGCCGATTTCGTAACTATGCCGATGACAATCCCCTGCTCGATACCTCCATCAGCTTTCCCATTGCGTTCGACCGCGCTTCCATTTTCGGCGCGGAGGGCAAGGTGAATTTGCCCCACTGGGGAATCCTCTCCGGATACGCAAGTTATTCCTGGATGCTGGGTACCTGCTATCTGCCCGTGACCGGCGGTCTGTTTCTGGGCGACCAGGCAACGCAAGCGCTGGAGCAGCTGAGCGGAAGGTTGTGGGTTTCGCAGGATCAGCGCAACACGCTGCGAACGCGCTGGATCGTTCATTTGCCTGCGCAATCCTGGATCGCGTCGGGAGTGGACTATGGATCGGGACTCCCGGTGGACTTCGACGGATCGCGCGCCGAGGCGCTGGCGCAATATGGCGCGACCCTGGTCGACCGCGTGAACTTTGCGCGAGGAAGACTCGACCCTTCCTTCAGCGTGGAGGCTTCCGCGGCAAAAGAATGGGCCCTGGGTGACAGCGTCAAGTTGCGCCTCCAGATCGATGGCGAAAATCTGAGTAATCGCGTCAATATACTGGATTTTGCCGGGCTTTTTTCCGGCAATGCGGTATCTCCGCCACGCAGCGGGTCCGCATCGCTGCACGTGGATTTCTAGTTGGACGTGAATTTCTAGGTGTTGCGACAGCCATGATGGACTCCTCTTTTCCTGCCTCGATGTGTGCATGCGCCAGCCTGCGGCGCAGCAGCCGGGCGGTTTGCCACCTATACGACCTGGTGCTGGCGCCCACAGGACTGAAACTCACGCAATTCATCATGCTGCATGTGATTGGCGAAGCCGGCGAAATCGCGCACTGCGAACTCGCCCGTCACTTCGTGGCTTCCGAAGAAACGTTCTCGCGCCGTCTCGCCTCCGCGCGCAGGGCTGGTTGGGTGGAAATGAAGCTAGGTGAACGGAATCGGCGCGTCTATTGCCTCACCGATCGCGGGCGCGCTCTGCTGCAGGCGGCAACGCCATACTGGCAGCGGGCGCAGGCACGCATGCGCAGGGAATTGGGCGAACTGGACTGGGAAACCCTCGGCGCGTTCGCGGACCGTGTGACTCAGGCTGCCCTCCGTGCCGAGCAAGCGCGATCGACAAATGGTCATCCCCGGGCCAATGCTCCCCAACCCTCCGCCGCCCCCATCAGCGCCACCGATTTCTCCGCCTCGCTCTGACGCCTCGTGCCCGATGGATGTTGCCACAGGTTGCAGTAGCAACCACGCCGCACCGCAACACCGGCAAACCACACGGGTTCATCGCACATCTCTTAACGACATCTGAAGCGCGTTTGTAACGGGCCTGTGCGGGACTCTCTGTTTTGTTTGTCTCCGCGAATTCAACGTTCCTGATCGTCACAACGGAGTGCAAATGAGCACCACCGAAGTTGCGCAGCGGCTCAAAGAAACCTGGGAAACGCCGAAAACGCTGTGGGGCTGGTTCGCCACCGTCGATCACAAAGAGATCGGCATTCGCTACCTCGTCACCGCTATGGCGTTCCTCATTGTCGGCGGTCTCGAAGCGCTGGTCATGCGCATTCAGCTGGCGCGCCCCAACATGGCCCTGCTCACTCCGGAGATGTACGACCAGCTCTTCACGCATGCACGGCCTCACCATGATTTTCTGGTATGCCCAGCCCATCCTTTCCGGATTCGCCGTCTTTCTCATCCCGCTGATGATCGGCGCGCGCGACATGGCGTTCCCGCGGCTGAATGCCTTCACCTACTGGGTCTATCTGCTCTCCGGCATCCTGGTCTATATCGCGCCGTTCATGGGGCAGGCGCCGCACGCGGGCTGGTTCGCCTACATGCCGTACACCAGCTATCAGTATTCGCCCTCGTCTCGGCATGGATTTCTACGCGCTCGCGCTCATCCTCTTCACCATCTCCACGACCGGCGGCGCCGTCAACTTCATCGTCACCATCCTGCGCCTGCGCGCGCCCGGCATGACCCTCAGCCGCATGCCGCTCTTTCTCTACAGCACCCTCACCATCTCCTGGGTCGTCGATCTTCGCGCATGCCGGCGCTCACCGCCGCCAACGTTTTCATGGAACTCGATCGCCGCTGGGGCACGCATTTCTTCGGCATTGCCGGCGGCGGCAATCCCGTCCTCTGGCAGCAGCTCTTCTGGTTCTTCGGCCATCCCTGGGTCTACATCATCTTTCTGCCCGCCACCGGCATGATGTCGATGATCATTCCCGTCTTCTCGCGCCGCCCCATCGTCGGCTATCCCTGGGTGGCCATCTCCACCGTCCTCACCGGAGTGGTCGGCTTCAGCGTGTGGCTGCACCACATGTTCACCGTCGGCATGTCCGACATGGCCATGAGCTTCTTCAGCGCCGGCAGCATGATGATTTCCATCTTCACGACCGTCCAGGTCTTTGCCTGGGTCGCGACCATCTGGAAAGGGCCGCCTGGTGATGACCACGGCCATGCACTTTGCGCTCGGATCCGTCGCCCTGCTGGTCATCGGCGGACTCAGCGGCATCTTCACCGGCATCATTCCCGTCGACTGGCAGGCGCACAACACCTACTACGTCGTCGCGCACATTCACTACGTGCTCATCGGCTCCAACGTCTTCCCGGTGTTCGCCGGCTTCTATTACTGGCTGCCCAAAATGACGGGCCGCATGATGAACGAAACGCCTGGGCAAGTGGAGCTTCTGGATCATGTTCGTCGGCTTCAACGTCGGCTTCTTCCCCATGCACATCGTCGGCATGATGGGCATGCCGCGGCGCATCTACACCTATCCGGCCGGCCTGGGCTTTGGAACGCTGGAACATGGTCGAGACCATCGGGGCCTTCGTGCTCGGCATCGGCATCCTCGTCAGCATCGTCAATCTGTTCTACAGTCTTCGCTTCGGCGTCATCGCCGGCAGAAATCCGTGGAACGCCGACACCCTGGAGTGGTCGACCGATTCCCCTCCCGAACCCTACGCTCACGTGCACATGCCCACCGTCGTCACGCGCCACCCTTTGTGGGACGACTATGACGAGCAGTACGACCCGAACGACGAGCGCATCTATGCCGAGGGCCGCCTGACTCCGGTCAGCAACTGGTTTGACGCGCGAACCCTTCGCCATCTCGAAGATGCCGAAAGAAACCATCTCTCCCCTCCTGCTCTCGCTCGCCATGTTCGGATTCTTTCTGGCGCTCATCTTCCAGTGGATGTGGTGGGCATTAGCGTCGCTCATCGCAATGTTATTGCTCGCAGGCTACTGGCTGTGGCCGCGCGCAGAAGGCGAGGAGATCGCATAATGGCGACGATCGCGCAGGCTCGCGAACCCCGCTTCCCCCGGCAGCCCGGCTCCGGCTACCCGCTCGACGACAATCGCGGCACCTGGGCCATCCTCGTCACCATCATGACCGAGGCCACGCTGTTTGTAGTCCTGTTTGCCAGTTACTTCTTTCTCGAAAACAACAAGAACCGCTGGGCGATCGATAAGCCGCCCAAGATGCATGACGCCTTCATCATGCTGGCCATTCTCATCAGCAGCAGCCTGGTTCTCCACTGGGGCGAACGCCAGGTCAAGAAAGAACGCTACGTTGCGGGACGCATCGCGCTCGCCATCACCGTCCTGATGGGCCTTTGCTTTCTCTGCGTGCAGGCCCTCGAATACCGCGATCACTGGAAGAGTCTGACGCCCTACAGCGATTCCTACGGGTCGATCTTTTACACCATCACCAGCTTCCACGCGGCCCACGTCGTCGTCGGGTTGCTCATCCTGATCTACACGCTGATTCTTCCGCGTTACAGCCCGGCTCTGCGATCGCCGTATCGTCCCTACCACGTTGCCGCGCTCTACTGGCACTTCGTGGACATCGTATGGATCTTCATCGTCGGCTTCCTTTACATCATGCCGAACGTGCGCGTCTATGGCTTCTGAACCCACAACTCGTCCTGTGACTATCGGTTCGCGCCGCCTGTGGTTCGGGCTGGTCACCGCGGCTGTCTGCTGGTTCGGCCTCGGCATCGCGGAAATGTTCATCACCTGGCGCGCCTGCCTGCACAACGAAGAGTTCGGCAACGCCAGCACCCACTCGCCCCTCACGGCAGCGGCGTTTGTGGTGACGTTTTTTCTCATCGGAATGGTCGCCACCGGCGGCTTTCTTTCCTACCGCGACTGGCGCCGGCTCTCTACGCAAAAGAGCCTGCTCGATGCGGAGGGCCGTGGTCACCGCGAATTCATCGCGCTGATCGGCATTTACATCAGCGTGACGCTGGGCGTGGGCATGGTGTGGATGGGCCTCCCCCTGTTCATCCTGCGTCTCTGTGCGAGGGTGCGATGAGCGACCCCAGGCACGCCCGTTATGCCCTCACCGTCGGGCTGGCGCTGCTCGCCGCGGGCGCGCTCAGCGGCTGCATCGGGGGACAGTCGGTGGGCGGCGGCACCAGCATGGTGAGGGATGGCAACCCCCAGCAGGGCCGCAAGCTGATCGCGTCCTACGGCTGCGGATCGTGCCACACCATCCCGGGCGTTTATACGGCGCGCGGCGTGGTGGGGCCGCCGCTGTATTTCTTCGGACGCCGCACCATGATCGCCGGCGAACTGCCCAATACACCTGAAAATCTGGCGCGCTGGCTGCGTAATCCACGCGCCGTCGAACCGAATACGGCCATGCCGTCGCTGGGACTAAGCCAACAGCAGGCGCAGGATATCGCCGCCTATCTGGATACGTTGCATTAGCTGGAGTGGAGAGGAATGAGAAGCGTGAGAGATCGAGCAGGATGGTCCATCGGGTGCGCGGCGGTGCTTGTGGCGGCATGCGCCCTGAGCGCTGCGCAAAATCAGGCCAACGGCAAGGACGGAATGACCACGCAGATTCCAGGCGCTCTGCCCGGCATCCACCTTGTCTCTCCCGTTCCTGACGGCCAATGGACGTCTGCCGGCAGGCGATTACGCCAACACACGCTACAGCCCGCTCGCGCAGATCAACACAACGAACGTGCAGAACCTCCACGTCGTCGCGACCGCTTCCACCGGCATTCCCCATGGCCACGAAGGCCAGCCCCTCGTGGTCAACGGCACTCTTTACATGGTCACGCCCTATCCGAATAACCTCATCGCCCTCGATATCACGAAGCCCGGCTTCCCTCAGAAGTGGGTCTTCCGTCCGAATCCCGATATCCGGTCCGTTGGCATTGCCTGCTGCGACACCGTGAATCGCGGCGCCAGTTATGCCGACGGCAAGATCATCTACAACACCCTCGATGCGCACACCGTGGCCGTCGACGCGAATACCGGCCAGAAAGCCTGGGAAACCGCGGTAGGCGATATCAAATTTGGCGAGACCATCACCATGGCGCCCGCTGGTCGTGAACAACGTCGTGCTCGTCGGCGACAGCGGCGGGGAGCTCGGCGTCCGCGGCAAGCTGACGGCGCTCGACGTGAAGACCGGCAAGATTCTGTGGCGCGCGTACGACAGCGGCTCCGATGAGGACGTGCGCATCGGTCCGAACTTTCATCCGTTCTATACGAAGGATCAGGGCAAAGACCTCGGCCTGAAGACCTGGAATCCCGGCCAGTGGAAGATGGGCGGCGGCACCATCTGGGGATGGATCTCCTACGATCCCGAAACGAACCTGATTTTCTACGGCACCGGCAATCCCGGCGTATGGAATCCGGATATGCGTCCCGGCGACAACAAGTGGTCCTGCACCATGTGGGCGCGCGATCCGGTCACCGGCTATGCGAAATGGGCTTACCAGATCAGCGCCCACGATGCCTGGGACTACGACGAAATCATGGAGAACATTCCTGTCGATATGCCCTGGCACGGCCAGATGCGCAAGCTGCTCATCCATCCGGGGCGCACCGGATTCGTTTTCATCTTCGACCGCGAGACCGGCGAGCTGCTCTCTGCCGAAAAATATGAGCCCGTCAACTGGGCGAACTCCTACAACCTGAAAACAGGACTGCCCGACGAAAATCCGGATAAGCGTCCCCACGAAGGTTATTACGCGATGGACATCTGCCCATCCTCGACGGGCGCCAAGGATTTCATCCCCTCTGCCTTCTCGCCGCGCACCGGCTATCTCTACATTCCCGCCCACAACACCTGCATGGATTACGAAGGAACGAATGTCAATTACATCGCCGGCACTCCTTATCTGGGCGCCAGCGTGCGCATGTATCCCGGTCCCGGCGGTTACCAGGGCGAGTTAGTCGCCTGGGACGTGGCCAACGCGAAAGAAGCTCTGGACCGTCAAGGACGATAAGTTCCCCGTCTACAGCGGCGTGCTCGCCACCGGCGGCGATCTTGTCTTCTACGGCACCATGGAGGGCTGGTTCCGCGCCGTCGATGCGCATACCGGCAAGATTCTCTGGCAGTTCAAAACCTCCTCCGGCATCATCGGCGATCCCATCACGTTTAGCGGCCCTGACGGCAAGCAGTACGTTGCGATCTATTCCGGCATTGGCGGCTGGATGGGCGCGAGCGCGTTGCCTTCGATCTCGACCGACGATCCCTACGCCACCCTCGGAGCAAACGGCGCCATGCGCGACATCAAGGCTTACACCCAGCCAGGAGATACGATGTATGTCTTCAGTTTCTAAATGCCTGGCGGTCCTTCTGCTCGCGCCTGCGGCGACCTGCCTCGCGGCCCCGCTGCTGCGCGTCTGCGCCGATCCCAACAACCTTCCCTATTCCAACCAGCAGCAGCAGGGATTTGAGAACCGCATGGCCGACCTGATTGCCGGCGACCTCGGCATGCAGGTGAGCTACGTCTGGTATCCGCAGCGCGACGCGTTCTTCCGCAAGACTCTCGACGCCGGCGTTTGCGACGTCGTGATGGGCGTGCCGGCCGGCATGGACGAAGCCATCGTCACCCGCCCCTACTATCTTCTCGAGCTACGCATTTCTCACCCGCCGCGACCGTCATTTGCACATCGCATCCTTTGACGATCCGCGCCTGCGCACCCTGCGCATCGGCGTCCATATCCTCGGCGATCAGGACGACAACTTGCCCCCGGTGAACGCCCTCATCACCCGCGGCATCGTGCGCAATCTGGTGGGCTACAGCATCTTCGGCAATCTGGCGGAAAGGAATCCAGCCGCCGATTTGATTCAGGCCGTCATTCATAAGGACGTCGATGTGGCCGTGGTGTGGGGACCGTTGGCCGGCTATTTTGCGCGCCATTCGCCCGTGCCGCTCGAGCTGACTCCGATCGCGGCGGACCCCGCGCATCCGGCTCTGCCCATGGTCTTCAGCATCGGCATTGGCGTGCGTCCTGCGGATTTGCAATTACGCCAGCGGCTCGATGCGGAAGTCGCGCGGCGTCAGCCGGAAATCCGGCAACTCCTGGTTTCGTACGGCATTCCGCAGATCGATGCGCCCACCATCGCGCAGGGAGGGAACTAAGTCATGCGGCTTCGGTATATCCCCATCGCGGCGCTGCTGTTCGCGCTGGCGGTGGGATGCAACAGCACACGGGGCACAGTGGCCGGCGGAGCAACGCCGCCCATCCCCACCACCGTCGGCCCGATGCCCGGGCGGGGACAGCGAGCCCGTCACTCGAACCAATCCTTTTGCTACCGATCCCGTCGCCATGCAGGACGGCCGCCGTCTCTTCGACTGGTACAACTGTTCCGGCTGCCACGGCGGCCACGGCGGGGGCGGCATGGGCCCCAGCCTGCGCGATCGCGTGTGGCTCTTCGGCGACCGCGACGACCAGATCTTCGATTCCATCGCTCAGGGCCGCTCCGACGGCATGCCCGCGTGGGGCACAAAGATTCCGACAGATCAGATCTGGCAGCTGGTCGCCTATATCAAGTCCATGCGTACACCGCAGGAGCCGGATCCTCCCAACGAACCGGCCAACGAGCAGACGCCTAACCCTGTCGACAACGAACGCATTTCCGTCGGCACGCAAGCCGGGCACTGAAGGAGCTAAAGGATGCGGAGAATTGTTCTGCTCAGTCCGGCGCTCTGGCTGCTGGCCGGCTGCGAAGAGGCACAATCGACATTCAATCCCCAGGGTCCGGCCGCGCAGCGCATCGCGCACCTTTCCTGGCTCATGACCATCCTCTTCGTCTTCATCACCCTCGTTATGTGGATTCTGATCGCATGGGGCGCCGTGCGTCGCCGCGGAACCCTTGAGGAGCACGAACCCGTGGACGCCGGCGGAGGGCAGGAATGGATCACCATTGGCGGCCTGCTCGTTCCCCTCACGGTTCTCTGCGTCCTCTTCGTCCTCGGTCTGCGCCTGCTGGCCAGCTTTCCCATTCACGATCCCATGAATCAGCGAGCGCTCAAGCCGGACATTCTGATCATCGGCCATCAGTGGTGGTGGGAGGTTCATTACCTCGACGGTGACCCCGACATGCGTTTCACCACTGCGAACGAGATTCACATTCCCGCGAACCGGCCGGTCACGCTCGAGCTTCTGTCCGCCGATGTAATCCATGCCTTCTGGGTGCCGTCGCTGCACGGCAAAGTCGATATGATTCCCGGCCACGTCAACTATGTCCGCATTGAAGCCTCCCACCCCGGAACCTACGCCGGCGAGTGCGCGGAGTATTGCGGCGAACAGCATGCTCACATGCGTTTGCTGGTGGTCGCGCAGTCCGCTGACGACTATCAGGCCTGGACCCAGCAGCAGCTCAAGCCTTCCGCGGAGCCAACTTCTCCCGAGGCGCTTGCCGGCGAAAAGATTTTCGTTGGCGGATCCTGCTCGATGTGCCACACCGTGCGCGGCACCACCGCCGGCGGACACGTCGCGCCCGATCTGACTCATATCGCCGGACGCCAGATGATCGCCGGAGATACCTATCCGAATAACACCGCTTATCTCGAAGCCTGGATCACCCACGCGCAGTCGCTGAAGCCGGGTGCGCTCATGCCGGACCTCACGCAGTACTCCGGCGTGCAGCTCCAGGAGCTAACCGCCTATCTGCAGCAGTTGAAGTAATGCCGAAGTTACCCCGAGGAGCCGTTGCCATGATCTTGAATCGCCGTGCTGTTATCCAGACCAATCTCCCAGTATGCCTCCTGCTCGGATGTCTCGCCGCGTCCCTCACCGTGCCTGCCTGCCTGGCGCAGGCCAACGCCGGCTGTTCCGGACTGCCAAACGCCCAGACCCTGCGCAGCGCGCTGCAGGCAGTTGTGAAACAGGGTTCGTCGAAGAACGGCGGCATGGGCAACCAGGAGTGGGCGGTCATCGTCAATCGCGACGGAGTTGGATGTGATGTCGTTTATAGCGGGTCCAGCCGCAGTGAGGAGTGGCCTGGCAGCCGCGTCATCGCCGCCTCGAAAGCCAACACCGCGAATGGCCTCAGCAATTCCGACTATGCGTTGTCCACCGCCAATGTCTTTGCGGCGTCGCAGCCCGGGCAAAGTCTGTATAGCCTCGCCACCAGCGCGCCGCCGAGCGCGCAGGCCGTCTTCGGCAATCCAGCCAGCTTCGGCACGCCCAACGATCCTATGGTGGGCAAAGCCGTCGGTGGAGTGATTGTTTTTGGTGGCGGACTCGCGCTCTACAACAGCGCAGGCAAGATCGTTGGCGGCCTCGGTTTGAGCGGGGATACATCCTGCACCGATCACATCATTGCCTGGCAAGTCCGCCATAAGCTCAATCTGGACCACGTGCCCATGGGCCCCAGCCCCAGCCACAACGACAACATGATTCTCGATTACAAGAATGGCTTCAGCCCCAGCGGCTTCGGGCATCCCGATTGCAAAGGCGGGATGGAGCCTTCCCATATCATCGAAAATCTCTCGAAAGATTTCCCGACAGGAGCGAAGTGAATTCGTTGTCCGCAGGTGATGGTCCGCGCGCTCAGTGCAGCGTCTCGAGAAAAGCCGTCACGTCGCGCGCCTGCTGATTGCTGAGGCCGAGGTCCGGCATGGCCGTCTTCGGTTTCATCGATCGCGGCGACATCACCCAGCGCGTCAGGTTCTGCGGGTTGTTGGGGAACTCCCCGGCAATGTAACTGCGGCGAGCCATGGCGTTCAGCGGCGGACCAAAAGCTCCATTCGCATTGCGAATGCCCGGAATCTCGTGGCATTTTCCGCAGCGGTACTCCGCCACCACCTTTTCCCCGCGATGGCTATAGCCGCCGGTGGCCACGGAGAAATGCCGCGTCGCCTGTCCGCCCACGCAGCCGGAAAGCAGGCTGGCGCCGAGCACGAGAAGACAAATTGGATTGGGGCGGAAGCGCATGAAGAAACCGATCCAGTTGTGTGGATGGGGAAAGATCCTGCAGCGTTGTTCGCTGGCCCGGAATAGCAATGGTGGCTGCGCAGACAGCGCGATGCAAGTCGTTTTGCAGGGTCAGCGCAGGTTCGCATAGCAACTCTTCGCCAGGCGCTGATGCAAGGCGCAAAAAGCATCCAAGAAATCGCGTGCGACTCACAATTCACATGGGAGCTGGCCGTCGGCCGGTCGGTCCTGGCTGGATCGCCGCCCTCCTGCTCGCTCTGCCTGCCGCCTCGCCGGCGCGCGCACAGCAAAATCTTGCTCCCGGCACGCCGGGCCAGGTCATCTTCCATGAACGCTGCGCGCAGTGCCACGGAGAACAAGGGCAGGGCATCAGCGCCGTCGTCACCATGGCCGGACCGCCGCTCCAGGCTGAACACGAACTGCGCTACGTGCTCGACACTGTCCGCGACGGCCGTGGAGTGATGCCGAGTTACGAACGCGTCCTGCGCGACCAGGACATCGAGAACGTCGCCCAATACGTTACCCAGCATCTCGCTGTCATTCCGCTCGGCGGCGGTGATCTGACAGAAGGCGGCGTGTTGTATCGGACGCATTGCGCAGCGTGCCATCGCACGGCGGTGCGCGGTGGAGCCCTTGCGTTTGTGGAGACGAATGCGCCCGCGCTCACTGACAAGTCGCCCGCGGTCGTTGCAGGAGCCATTCGCTCGGGCCCCGGCCCCATGCCATCGTTCCCGGCATCGCAGATCAGCGACCAGCAGCTTGCCTCCATCGTCGATTACGTGCGGTTCGTCCAGCACCCGCCGCATCCTGGTGGCGCCACGCTGCACTGGTACGGTCCCGTTGTGGAGGGACTCGCCGCATGGGCCATGGTCATCGCCATCGTCGGGCTCACGATGTGGATCGAGAGGGGAGGGCAGGGGTGAACGAAAGCGAGAAGCACGACCACAAGTCAGGCGAAACGGTGCAGCGCAGAACCGCCATCGGCGTCTGGCTCACCATGGGAGGACTGTTTGGATGGAAAGTTTTAAGGTCGTTCCGCCACCCTCGCACCAAGGAACTGGCGCAGAAACAGCCGCCCCCCGCCGAAGCCTCCGCTACATCTGAAAAAGTCTCGCCCTTTACTCCGCTCGCAACTCAGCCCCCCGCCGAGAAGCCACTCCCTCCTGAACCGCTGGTCGCGCCGCCGCTGATCCCGCCGCCGCTGATCCCCCCGTCGGCAGTCGCGCAGCCACTCATCGTTCCGCCGCCTGCACTCCCGCCCGCTGCCCCAACGACGCAGCCCACGCCCGCACTCGTGCAACTGAAGGCGTCCGGACCCACCGACGAACTTCCTGAGCGCAGCCACGATCGCAATCTGGATGCCGAGAACGGCGTGAACCTGCCTCGACGCACATTCTGGGGAACAGCACTAGCTGGCTCCGCATTCTTGCTCGCCTGCGCGGCGGGTCTCGCTTTTCTTGTCGCCTACTGGATCGGCGCAAGCAATTGGTTTCTGGGCGGAACACTGGCGGTCTCCCTCGCCGCCTTCGGCGTCACGCTGGTGGTCTGGGCACGCTGGCTCACCGTGCAGCGCGAGGCGGTGGCTCCGCGCAAACCCCTATGCCCTCCCCAGGAGATTCGCGACGCTGCTGCTGGATCATTTCTCCAGGGCGCGCAGGACATCCAGCGTCGAAGTTTGCTGCGCTGGGTCGGGTTGGCCGGGATTGGGCTTGCCGCTTCCACCGTGCTCTCTCTGTTGCGCTCCATCGGGTTTCCTTCCACGGCTGCGCTGAATTCGCGCGTGTGGAAGCGCGGCCAGCGCCTGGTCACCACCGACGGAAAACCCGTTCCTGCGAATGCCCTGCAGCCCGGCGTCACGCTCATCGTCTTTCCCGAGGACAGCATTGGAGCCGAGCGAGCCCAGACCGTCCTGCTGCGTGTCGATCCGAATCTGTTGCAACTGCCCAAAGATCGCGAAAGCTGGGCGCCGCTGGGCAATCTCGCCTACTCGCGCGTCTGCACCCACGCCGGCTGCACGGTGGGCCTTTATGAGAAGACTACGCAGTTACTCATGTGCCCCTGTCATCAGTCCACCTTCGACGTTCTGCGCGCCGCGCGTCCTAATGGAGGTCCGGCCGCCCGTGCGCTGCCCCAACTGCCTCTCTACACCGACAGCGATGGCAATCTCCGCGCTGCCGGAGGTTTCAGCGATCCACCCGGTCCAGGCTTCTGGGGGATGGCATGATCGCTCCCGCGCAATGGCTCGACGCGCGCCTCCGGCTGGCGAAGTTTACCCGTCGCGCCATGAACCATGTCTTTCCCGACCACTGGTCGTTCATGCTCGGCGAAATCGCGCTCTATGCCTTCGTCGTGCTCGTCATCACGGGAACGTTTCTGGCCATCTTCTTTAACGGCAGCGCCGCCAAAGTGGTGTACCACGGATCGTATCGCGCGCTCGACGGCGTCCGCATGTCCGCTGCTTACCAGTCCGTCCTGCATCTCAGCTTCGACGTGCGCGCCGGTCTCCTCGTGCGCCAGATGCACCACTGGGCCGCGGATATTTTTGTCGGCGCGATCCTCGCGCATCTTGCGCGCATCTACTTCACCGCCGCCTATCGGAAGCCCCGCGAACTCAACTGGATTGTGGGAGTGACCCTCCTCGTGCTGGCGCTCGCCAACGGATTCTTCGGCTATTCCATCTGCGGCGATCTGCTCTCCGGCGCGGGACTCCGCGTCGGCTACGCCATTCTGCTGTCGGTTCCGCTCATCGGCCCGTGGCTCGCCTATCTCTTGCTCGGCGGCACGGTGCCCGTCGATGCGACCATTCCCCGCCTCTACGCCTTCCACATTTTTCTTGTGCCCGCTCTCATTGCCATTCTCATCGCGGTGCATCTTGCCATCATCTGGCGGCAATACCACACCAACTATCCCGGACCGAAACGCACCGACCGAACTATCGTGGGTTCGCGCCTCTGGCCCTCCTACACCTTCAAATCGCTTGGACTGTTTTTTCTTGTTTTCGCACTGGTGGCAGCGCTCGGTGGCCTGGTGCAAATCGATCCCGTCTGGATCTACGGCCCCGACAATCCCGCTGCCATCGTGCCCGGTGCGCAGCCGGACTGGTACCTCGGATGGGTGGAAGGAGCCATGCGGCTGGCTCCTGCCATCAACCTGCATCTTGGTCATTGGCTGATCCCCGAGGTGTTTTTCCCCGCGGTGCTGCTGCCGGGTGCGGTCTTCGTCGTTCTGTATGCGTGGCCCTTTATTGAGAAGCTGTTTTCGCGCGACGACCAGCCGCACCACGTGCTCAGGCTTCCCTGGCAACAACCTTTCAACACAGCTCTGGGCTGCGCGGCGTTGGCGTTCATTACGGTTTTGCTGGTGGCGGGTGGAGATGACGTCATCGCAGTGGCGACAGGATCGTCGGTCGTCGCTTTACGCGACTGGCTCCGCATTCTCGTCTTCCTGGTTCCTCTGTTCACGGGCGCGTTTGTTTACGCGCTCTGCCGGTTGGTGCGCGGCCGGCGGCAGAAGACGGGGACGCAGCCGGACACACAGCCCGAAGTCACATCCCAAATCTAGTAAGAGTGAACGGGCGCAGGCTGAAACCGGAAAGGCAGGCATCGCCAGCTGTGCGCGCGGACAGCCGGGCACAAATTGAATACATTTGGGTACGTCGTATCAGGCTGGTGCCGCTCACGTCTGCACTTCGGTACAAGTTTGTGGGTTCCAGGCCTGTCGGGCGGAGTGCCGCGCAAAGGCCCTGTTTCATCGTCTGGCTGACGGGATACCTGGTCGGGCAAGGCCGTTCGAGCCGCTTCCTGTCCGCGGCTCAGGACACGCTCGTCGTTCTCTCTGGCGATGGCTCTCTTCATCTCACCCATCCCGTGAGTTTAGGAGAATAGAGGGCGAAAGTCTTCCACAGCCTCGGGATGCGCCAAATTATGCCAGCGTCGCGGTGGCAAATAGGCTGAAAATAGGAGCAGTAACATGATGAAACTCCAGTTGTTTACCGAGCCGCTTGTCAAGGTCCGACCATGGCATTTACAAGCCGAAGACCGACCACAGTGCTCATCGCCGACGACGAGCCAGTCATTGCGGACACCTTGCGAACGATTCTACGGCTCAACGGGTTTGAAGCTGTGGCGACCTACAGTGGGCAGCAAGCTGTGGATGCCGCGTCGGAATGCCACGCGGACATCTTCCTGACTGATGTGGTAATGCCTGACATCGACGGCCTGGAGGCCGCTATCAAGGTCTGTGCCATGAACCCCTTTTGCAGAGTTCTTCTGCTGTCAGCCGTGGCCGAAATCAGGGACCTTGAATTTGAAGCGAGAAAAGCTGGACACAGCTTTGAGGTAATCGAGAAGCCGATTCATCCTACCGACCTCGTGCAGATCCTTCGCACCCCTCGGTCGAAAGCCAAAAAAGACCCGCTGGGCCAATCAAACCCAGCGAGTCGAGTGGAAACGGAATGAAGTGAGGATCGGCAGATTCTCTCAGCCGCGCAAGGGCACCGATGTAACGTGACCAAATCGCACGAGCAGCTAGGCGCGGTACTTCGCAAGCAGCGTACAGATTTCGCCGATGCGGATGCGGCGTCTGTCGTAATCGGCCGCCTCCTGGGCAGACATCTTCACGTATGGCGAAACCAGAAGGGGCTGGCTGGACACAAGACAATAACGATGGCTGCTCGGTATAGCCATCTCTCTCCAGATGCCGCTGCGTCGGCGTCCGAACGCCTCGCAGCCATCGCCTGAACGAACAGCCACCAAAACAGCCACTACGCAACAAGACCGCCTGATATGACCAAATTCAGGCGGCCTTAAATCTTTGTATTGCTTTGTTTTAGATGGTGCGCCCTGAGAGATTCGAACTCCCGACCTACTGATTCGTAGTCAGTCGCTCTATCCAACTGAGCTAAGGGCGCACTCGGGGTGGGACCACAGACTCTTTTGAGAATACCAGTTTGGGCGGCGGTGGGGCAATCCCGCAATACGCTTTGCGCAGGGGTTTGCGCTAACACCACTTGATGGGCCGGCGCACCAGGCCGCGGCGTTTGGGCGTGGCGGCCGGGGGTGCGGCGGCGCCAGGCTCGGCTGAGCCCTCCGCGCCGGGTGTGTCCAGTTCTTCTTCAGTCAGGATGAAGCGCCGGATATAGCGGAGCGGCTCTTCCCACACGGCCATCTGTTCCAGGTGGTATTGCCAGATGGTGTTGGACGTGGACCGCGAGGTGCGGCGGGTGAAGGCCTTGCGCTGGATGGTCACGGGCTGGCCTTTGGAGTTGAGGCGTGTGTATTCCTGCGAGGGCAGCATGAAGCTGATTTGCGTGCCCTTTTTCCAGAAGTTGCGGGCGAAGTCGTGGGCGAAAAGGAGCGCGTAGTAGCGGCGTCCATTTTCGAGGATGGTGAGCGCGTGGTTCAGGTCTTTCCACTCCGGCTCGATGTTGGCCTCGTACCACTTGCGGAACTCGAAGCCGTTCGCGCGGGCACGAAGGACGAGCATGCGGAGGAGGGCGCGTCGCGTCATAGGACTGGACCGATTTCAACGTATCCCGAACGGGCGCGGTGGGCAAGTAGTCGCGCGGGTTCGTCGGGCCTGGCGGGGCTTTCACGGGAAATGCGCAGGACGCCTCTGGAGGAGGCAGGTGGGATCCGCGCAGGATGTTGAAAGAGATGGAGAAAAGGCTGGTCCGGCTGTGAGAGAATCATCGGACGCTGGGTTTGGCAGCTCCGATTGGCGCGGAAAAAGGAGTGTCCCCATGGGTGAACAAGCGGTTGCAAATCCCCTGACCTTCGAAATTGAACGCAAGGGTGATGTGGTGGTCGTCGTGGTGCACGGCCGGCTGGTGGCGGGCCTGAGCGATCTGCTCGCGGCGAAGGTGAAGCCGCTGGTCACTGAATCGAAGCGTGTAGTGATCGACCTGGGCGATGTGACCTTCATGGACAGCATCGGCCTCGGGACGCTGGTTCGGCTGTATGTTTCGGCGAAGTCGGCGAACTGCAGCCTGGAACTGATGCACATCGGCAAGCGGATCCGTGAGGTGTTGGGGATCACGCATTTGCTGGACGTGTTCACGATCATCGGCGAGAAGGGCATTAACCTCCGCTTCTGATGTGTGGCCGCTGCGGCTGGCGAGCGCGCTGCGCCGCCGATGACTGTCCAGAATGCAAGTCGTTGGACTACCTTTCAATTTGGAGCACGAGAGAGCATGAGAGCGATGCGTGCGTGGGTTATTGTTGCGGCGTGCGGCGCGCTGCTGGCGAGCGGGTGTGCGCGGCACCGCGAGCATGATGCGCAGCGGGGAATCGACGCGGGTCTCGCGCAGGAGATTGACGCCATTTGGGCCGTGGATAACCATGCGCATCCAGTGCTGGCGCCGCCGGCGGACGCGACGGACCGCGAGTTTGACGCGCTGCCGGTGGAAGCGCTGGAGCCGGAGTCGTCGCCGCCCGGCTACCGCTCCGACTTTGCAGAACTGCCGGCGGCGTGGAAGGCGCTGTGGGGCTTCGACGGGTCTGCACCACTGGACGCGGCGGGACTTGCGCGCCTGAAGGATGCGCGGACGCGTGTGCAGACGCGGGAGGGTGAAGGCTATCCAGCGTGGCTGCTGGATCAGGCGAGGATCGGGACGCAGGTGGGCAATCGCGTGGCGATGGGGCGGGGAGTCGAGCCGCCGCGCTTTCGCTGGGTGCCGTACGTGGATGCCCTGCTGTTTCCCTTGGACAACAGCGCGATGGCGCAGGGATCGCCGGATAAGAAGGAATTTTTTCCGCTGGAAGACAAGGTGCGGGCGCGCTATCTCTCTGAGTCGGGCGTGAAGGGAATTCCGGGAACGCTCGATGAGTATCTTTCGCGCGTGGTGACGCCCACGCTGGAACGGCAGCGGGCCGGCGGGGCGATTGCCGTGAAGTTTGAAGTGGCTTACTTGCGCGGATTTGATTTTGGCGATCCACCGCGGGACCAGGCAGCGAAAATCTATGCGCAGTATGCCGTGCATGGCGTACCGCCCGACGCGGATTATAAAGTTCTGCAGGATTTTCTCTTTCGCTATATCGCCACGGAGAGCGGGCGGCTGGGGATGGCCGTGCATCTGCACGCGATGGCGGGCGATGGCAGCTACTTTGGCGTGGCGGGCGTGAATCCGCTGCTGCTGGAACCGGTGTTCAACGATCCACGGCTGCGGAAGACGAACTTTGTGCTGCTGCATGGCGGCTGGCCCTACGAGCGGGAGATGGCAGCGCTGCTGGAGAAGCCGAATGTGTACGCGGATCTGTCGTCGCAGGATTTGCTGATGACGCCGCACACCGAAGCGCGCTGGCTGCGGGAATGGCTGGAGTGGGAACCGGAAAAGGTGCTGTTCGGGACAGATGGCTATCCGTTTTCCGATGAAATGGGGTGGGCGGAATCGACGTGGATTGCGAACCGCAACGGCCGCGCAGCGCTGGCGATTGCGCTGACCGGGATGATGCGCGATGGAGAGATCAGCCGCGCGCGCGCCGGAGAAATAGCGCGGATGGTGCTGCGTGGGAATGCCGAGAGTCTTTACCACTTTGCCGGAGCAAAGTGACGCCGGTGCGGGGAATTCGTTTCGCGATCAGCGAGTCCGTCTACAATCCCTGATGACATGCTGCGTCTCCCGGCTCGCACTCAAACGATAACGGCGGTTGTGGTTTTGTTTTTTGCTGGGGCGAGTGTGCGCGCGCGGGCTGACGCGGTGGACACCGATCCGCTCAACCGGCAGCCGGATGTGCAGGACGCGTTCCAGCATTTTTACAGTATGGATTATGACGCGGCGATTGCGCGCTTCGAAAAGATTCACAGCGAGCACCCCGGCAATCCGATCGCAACCGATTATTTGCTGGACGCGGTGTTGTTTCGTGAATTGAACCGCCTCGATCTGCTGGATACGACGTTCTACGCGAACGATGGATTCCTGACCGGGAAGCACACGGTGACGGAGGATCCCGCGACGCGGGACCGTATCAAAGCGCTGACGGACGAAGCGGTGAATGAAGCCAGCGCCGAGCTGAAGGCGAATCCCAACGACGTGAATGCGCTGTTTGCGCGGGGATGGGCGAAGAGCCTGGAGGCGACGTATCTGGGCATGGTGGAGCGCGCCTTTGGCGCAGGGCTGAAGCAGGCGCTGGGTGCGCGCAGCGACTGCGACCGCGCGCTGCAACTGGATCCGCGCTATGTGGACGCGAAGCTGGTGTCCGGTGTGTATCAGTATGTGGTGGGCGCGCTGCCGTTCGCATTCAAGATTCTGATTGGGTTTGTGGGCATCCACGGATCGAAGATTGAGGGAATGGCGTTGTTGCGCGACGATGGTGCGCATGGCGTGATTACCAGCGTCGAGGCGCGGACCGCGATGATGCTGTTTCTGCGGCGCGAAGGACGATACGGCGAAGCGGTGAACCTGGCGCGGTCGATGGCCGCGGAGTATCCGCACGATTATTTGTTTCGCCTGGAAGAAGCCAACCTGGAAAAGGATGGCGGCGAAGGCATGAAGGCCGTGGATACCTACGAGCGGCTGATTGCCATGGCGAAACAGCCGGGGTTTTTCTACTCCGCGCATCTGGAACTGGCTTACTTTGGTTTGGGCGACGCCCTGCGAGGGCAGCGGCACTATGCAGACGCGGTGCAGGCATATCAGCAGGGAGCGCTGCAGCCCTCGACGAGCCCGGAGCTGAAGCGGCGGTGTCTGCTGGAAGCGGGCGAAAGCTACGACCTGATGGGCGATCACGGCAAGGCGAGCCAGGAATATCAGCAGGTGCTGAATGCAGGCAGCGACACGGTGCAGGGCGACCTGGCGCGGAAATATATGCGTTCGGGGTATAGCGGAAACTGAATCAGGGCAGAGGAAACGCGGCGAAGGCGGCGACTCCGGTTGGAGTACGCCGCCTTCGTGGGTGTGCCGCCTTCTGGTTCGCCCAGCGTGCTAGTCGAGTTCGTCGACGTAGCGCGCCAGGATGACAGAATTGCCGGAGGTTGGATCCTTGAGAAAGAGACCGACCACGCGGATGTTGGTAGCGGAGCTGACATCGCCGACTTCGTTGAGTCCGCCACGGAACGATGTGCCGGGGAAGGTATAGACGGTGACGGTTTGCGGGATCAGCACGCCGGCAAATCCGTTGACCGTCATCTGGAAGCTGCCATTGCCGGTGTTGACGGAGTTCGCGACGAGGGTGCCGTCGTAGCCCCGTTGACGAAGCACGACGCGTTTGACGCTGAGAGCCTGCTCATTCGCGGCGCCCGAGAGAGCTCCGCCGACGGTGATGTGCTGGCCAGCCAGCAGCGTGGATGGGTTGAAGAGGAACTGGGTGAGTTTGTTGTGCATCCAGTAGATGAAGAATTTCTCTGAGCCGCTGAGGTCGACCTGAGCGATGGTGCCGTCAGTGATGCCGTCTCCGTTGGCGGGCAGCGTGCCGCGCACATACACTTGGAAATTCGTCGCAGTGCCGGTGCTGGGCATGACATCGGTGATGAGGCCGCCGGCGTAGAAGCCATCCTGCGAGAGGATCGCGACTTCATCGGCATCGATGGTGGAGTCGGCTCTGTCGATCACGCCGGAGATCTGGACGATGCTGGTGCTGGTGAGATTGCTGAGGCCTTCGCCGTTGTCCCACTCCGTGCTGCCGTTGACGTTGACGGTGAAGGTGCGGCCATGCGGACCCTTGATGGAGAAGCTCTGCGCGGAGAGCGTGGGATTGACGACGCCGGCGATGAACTCATCGATGTACGCGCCGGGATCGCTGGGGCCGACCGCGGTGATGTCGAGAACCGGATCGACGTCCCCGGTGATTGCTCCGCCGGAGACCTGAATGGATTTGTCGAGGCGGAAATCCATGCGAATGCCGACGGGCCCGGTCTGCGTGACGACGAGCGGATTCGCCAGCGTCTGCGTGTACGTGGAATTCGTGAAGGTGGCATTCATGGTCTGAATGGCGGGCGCCGCGCCGGTCTGCGTTTGCAGGTAGCCGATGGTGGCGCTGGAGAAGGTGACGGCGATCTGGGTATAGGTGCCGACGTCGACGTTGTTCATATCCATGAGGGTCTGCAGGCCGTTGTAGCGGGCGAAATCGATGGTGGGGCTGCCGCTGACCAGGGAGACGGAAGTGCCGTCCGCAGTGATGGCGTTGACCGAACTGATGGTGGCGTTGAAGGAGACGACGCTGGCGACGGGAGCGTCGGTGCCGATGACAAAAGCGGAGCCGGTGGTGTTGGTGCCGGTGGCGTTTTCGATGGTGTTGACGATGCCGCAGCCTGCAACCAGCAGGGCCAATACCAGAAGAGGAGCGGCGAGGGTGAGAACCGAGAAAATACGCTTGTGCGCGTGGGTGGACATGGTTCGAGCTCTTTCCGCGGCGCGGGCACTTCGTTGGCCGGCGTTGCCGCTGCTGCGAGGAGAACAGTCCGGGCAAAGCTGTGCCGTGCGCGCGAGGCGAGCCTGCGCGGGGAGCGTGCGTGGACTGTGATCCTCGGAAGAGCGGCGGCGACCGGAGGCGAGCGAAGTGTGCTCCGTGAACCGCTGGGTGATTCGTTTTTATGTGTCCTCGGCGTCGAGAAAATATCGCCGTTCGTGGGGGTGAACACGGGGTTGCGGGCAAAGTTTCTAAAAAATTGTGACATTTGTGCGGAGGGGCGCATCATTCGTGCCCGCGGCGGTGACGATTTGATTACTTTTGCCGGAAATTGTGCAGACTGTTACGGGCTGTTGACATGAATTGGCGCGGTCGCTGTCAGGCTGAAGACGGACGAACTCGCTGGAATCTGGTGCCGGAGAGGCGATGAGACGACTCAGCCGTTTGCGGGAGGGATTGGCCGGGAGCAGGGCGGAAGTGCTGTATCCGCTGACGCACTGGAACTGGAAAGTGGCGATGCTGACGGCAGTCTTGCGCGGACTCGCGTGCGTTTGGGCTCTGCGGCATGTCGAAATGCATGTGCGGCAGCACTTTGGCATGGTGGAAGCGGCGTTTGTACTGCTGACCTGCGGATCGTTTTCGGCGCTGCAGCAGCAGACCCTGAAAATCAGACGCGAGGCGATGGCGTGGCTGGCCTGCGTGATTGTGGTGCCGCTGACTTCGCTGAGTTGCGACGCGGCGCTGCACTTCTGGCTCGATGGGCGTCAGACGCGGCAGTTGGGCCTCGCGGGTGTGATTTTCACCCTGGTGTCGGCGACATTTCACTGGCACATGATCCGCAACGGCGCGCTGCTGGTGGGGGAAGAGTCGCACTCGCTGGCCACGGATTTGAAGCGGATTCCGAAGCTGGTCGGAACGTATTTTGCTGGGCCGGTGCTGTGGATGTGGCGAACGGCGAGCGCGATGACGCTGCGAGAGGAAATTTTTGCGGTGACCGATTAGCGCTGGCTACGGCTCGATCACCCTGCCGTCAATGCGCACAACAGAACACCAGAAGCAAAAGCGCACCTCTTTTCCGGACGCGAAATCTCCCAGCTCCAGCGTGCGCCAGTGGTGCAGGCCGCAGCGGCAAAGCAGACCCTTCAGCGCATTCGATTCGTGTTCGCGATGTGGCCACAGCCTGGCCAGCGACGTTGCCAGCTCTGCGTCGGACGAAATCTGATTGGGCACTGTCATGGTCACAAACCTAGCTGTCGAGTTTCCTGGTGACCAGCTCGTTCAGCAGCCCAGGATTCGCCTGTCCCTTCGACGCCTTCATCACCTGGCCCACGAAGAACGCGGCGACGGTCTTCTTGCCTTTGCGATACTGCTCCACCTGCGCGGGATTAGCGGCGATCACGTCATCGATCATTTTTTCGAGCGTCGACGCATCGCTGATCTGCTGTGGCTTCTCGCGCTCGTAGACGGGGCCAAAGTCTTCGTTGCGCTCGAAGCAGAGGTCGAAGAGCTGCTTGAGCTGTTTCGATGAGAGCTTGCCGTCCTCGGTGAGATCGGCGGCCTGCGCGACGCCCTGCATCGAAATCGGAGACTGTTCGAGTTCGAGGCCTGCAGCTTTCAGCCGCATGGTGAGCTCGCTCTGCACGAGGTTGGCGACGCGGCGGGGGTTTCTGGCAGCGCGTGCGGCGGATTCGAACTGATCGGCGAAGGCGCGCGTCGCGGTCAGCGTGTGTGCGTCCTGCTCGGAGATGGCGTATTCGGCGATCATGCGTGCGCGGCGAGCTTCCGGCAACTCAGGCATGCCGGCGGCGATCTCGGCCTTCCATTTTTCCGTGACAATGAGCGGCGGAAGATCCGGCTCGGGGAAATAGCGATAATCATGCGCCGCTTCCTTGGAGCGCATGGAGTAGGTGCGGCCCTCATTCGAATTCCAGAGACGCGTCTCCTGCACCACGCGGCCGCCGGATTCGACCAACTCAATCTGACGCTCGATTTCGTATTCCAGCGCGGCGCGGATGAAGCGGAAGCTGTTGACGTTTTTCACTTCAGCTTTGGTGCCAAATTTTTCCTGCCCGGCGGGACGGATGCTCACGTTGGCATCGCAGCGCAGCGAGCCTTCTTCCATATTCCCGTCGCTCACGCCGGTGTAAACGATGATTTCTTTCAGGCGCGTCAGATATTCGTAGGCCTCGTCGGGCGTGCGCATGTCGGGCTCGCTCACGATTTCAATCAGCGGCGTGCCGCAGCGGTTCAGGTCGACGTAGGTGCGCGTGGCGGAGTCGGCAAAACCGTCGTGCAGGCTCTTGCCCGCGTCTTCTTCCATGTGCAGGCGCGTGATGCCGATACGCTTCGCTCCCGCGGGCGTCGGGATGTCGATGAAGCCGTGCTCGGCAATCGGCTTGTCGAACTGCGAGATCTGGTAGCCCTTGGGCAGATCGGGGTAGAAGTAATTCTTACGGGCGAAAATCGACCGCTCGCGGACCTGGCAGTTGAGCGCGAGCGAGGCCAGCGTGGCGAACTCTACCGCGCGCCGGTTGAGGACAGGGAGCGCCCCGGGAAGACCGAGGCAAACCGGGCAGACGTTCGTGTTCGGAGGCGCGCCGAATTTGTTGGCGCAGCCGCAAAAGGCCTTCGTCTCGGTGAGGAGCTGGACGTGGACCTCGAGCCCGATGACGGG
Organism: uncultured Acidobacteriaceae bacterium; assembly: GCA_963817165.1. Lineage (GTDB taxonomy): Bacteria > Acidobacteriota > Terriglobia > Terriglobales > Acidobacteriaceae > Palsa-343. Next base: position 166,441 of record CAWFNL010000029.1, read on the forward strand.
TTCGTATTTGGCGCGGATTGCCGGCGAAAGGGTCACAGCAGAAGCCATAAAAACAGGGTACAGGGTCCACGGCGCAGGGTACAGAGTCCGGCAGTCGGCTCATTAACCAGTCGTTAACAATTCTTTGTTCGGTTATTGATTCATAAAAGCTCCCGCGTCTGTAGTTTTGTCCGCGGAGGATAATCCGTGAACAAGCATCTCCATATCGCTCCAGTCCTGTTCCTCGCCTTCGCGGCAGGAGCATCGGTACAACTCAACGCACAACAGAATCATCCCGGCGATCGGGATCGTGGTTTCCACTTTGTGCCCGGCACTTTAGTTGTTAGCCGGAGTGTCTATGAAGGAAAGGCCTCGACGGTCACCATCGGCGAAACGCTCCCGCTGGGCTGCCAGGGCGGCCTGACGGGACTGACCGTGAATGTCCCCACCACGACCGGCGGCACGACCCCTGTGACCGTCCCATGCGGTGTGGCGAGCGACAACGGCGAGTATCCGAATCTTTTCGACAGCCACAACGTTTGGAATAACGCGAATTCCGATGGCAGCTTCGGCATCACGTCGCCCATCTTTCTCGACGACATTACCACCGACGGCTGGACGCTCGGCACCTTGCCCATTCCGACGAATGAGATCGTGACCAGCTTCAGTTCCAAGTCGGAGCTGGCATTGAACCGTTCCGTGGATGGACGCTCCATCACCTTCATGGGCTATGTGGGCGGGATCGGCTGCGGAGGATCGACCATGAGTCCGACCGCACCCAACCTGCTGGATGTTTCAGCGTCGAACACGCCGGGCGTTTGCGATCCGACGAATCCGGTCATAACGACATTCCACAGCGATCCCGTCATTCCCGCGGCATACTACCGCGCGGTCGCCGAAGTGGATGCCGACGGTCACCTGAGCATCACGCCCGGCAATGCGTACAGTGGCGACAATGGGCGCGCTGCGAAGAAAGGCGGCGACGGGATTTATTACATGGTGGGGAACGACAACTCCGGCAACCTCTCCAAGAAGCAGATGTCGACCACCTATGACGGCATCGACCTGGCCAACGCGACGGGCGCCGAGTTGCTCTACCCAGGGGCGACACCGCCGCTGCCGCCGGACATCGATATGATCGGGCGCCTCGAGATCGGCACCGACAAGCCGGGCAAGGACACGAATTTCCGTGGACTCACGATCTTCAACAACACTCTCTACGTGAGCAAGGGTAGTGGCAGCAACGGCTACAACACCGTCTATCAGGCGGGCACGGCGGGTACGTTGCCGACTGGCTCCGCTGCTGATTTGGCCAGCGTTCCGTTGACCCCGCTGCCCGGATTTCCGAATACAACGGCCAGCACCGGTACGGCATTCCCCTTTGGCATTTGGTTCGCTAACGCCAACACGCTGTATGTCTGCGACGAGGGTGACGGGACGCTGGTATCGCCCCCGATGAACGGGAACGTGGCCGACGCGCAATCCCTCGCCACCGCAGGCCTGCAGAAGTGGAGCCTGGTGAATGGCACGTGGGTGATGCAATACGTGTTGCAGGACGGCCTCAATATCGGCGTGCCCTACAGCATCGACGGATATCCTTCATCGCTGAATCCGGCGACGGGCGGATGCCGGAACATCGCCGGCCGCAGCAACTGGGATGGAACGGTGACGATCTATGCCATCACGTCGACGATCAGCGCCAATGGCGATACCGGAGCCGATCCCAACAAACTGGTCAAGGTGACCGATCGCATCAGCGACACGACGCTGCCCTCGGGCGACAGCTATCTGGGCCATTTCTTCACGGTGCGCAGCGCAAGAGCCGGCGAAGTTCTGCGCGGGGTCGCTCTTGCTCCTGGGGACGACGATCATTGGTTCGGCTGGTAGGACCAGGCCGGGCACATCAACGCAGGGAGCGGTGAACCTGCCGCTCCCTATTTCTTTGGATAGCCCTGCCACAGATATTCGAGCGCTTCGGGCAGGGTTTGCATTTTCGTCGCGTGGTCCACGTGCCCGGCGTTTTCTGAGAATACATATTGATAGTGGTAGTGCTTCTTCGCGAGCGCGGCCGCCATCTTTTCGTTGGCCAGCACCCAGTCGTGCATGCCGTCGCGCATGGAGTTGGGGTTGTAGAGGTCGCGGTCGCCGACCTCCATCCAGATGCGAATGGGCTTGCGGCGGGAGTTGGGAATCAGGTTGTCGACGAATCCCCAGGCTCCCTGGGGAGTAGCGGGATTCCACGGCCACTGCTGGTTGATCCACGTGCCGGAGTAGGCGAGGACGCGGTGATACAGCTCCGGGTGATACCACGCCATGATGAGCGAAACGGCGCCGCCGGAGCTGCCGCCCATGACGGCACGGCCGTTGGGATCGTGGGTGAGCTTGACGCTGGCTTTCGATTCAACCAGCGGCAGCACTTCCTGCTCGACGAAGTCGGAGTAGCGGCCCGACATGGTGTCGTACTCAAGGCCGCGCTCGCTGCCCTGCGCGTCGCCTCCGCCATTGGCGATGGAGATGGCGATCATGACCGGGACTTTGTGTTCGGCAATTAAATTATCGAGCGCGGTGAAGAGGCTGCGGTCGGGACCGTCGGCTCCCACGATGAAGGGCGCGGCCGTGCCAGGAACGTATTGCTTCGGAACATAGACGGCGACGGTGCGCGTCCACGGATGAGAATGGCTGGTGGTGAGGTTGAGCTTGGCAGGATTATCAGGGTCCGGCGTGCCGAACGTGCCGGGATCGCGCGCGATGCCGGGATAGATTCTGCTGTCGGCGGAGGTCATCGTGAACTCCATCACCGCGCCCTGCGGAACGCCGGGCTGAACCTGCATTGCGGGCGCAGCGGGGTGGGTGGGCCCAATGATGAAGTTCCCGTCTTTGTTGGCAGGCGGAACGGTGCCGTCCGGGAGCTGGGTTGCCGTGACGTAGCCGGGGGTGTGGGGATCGCGGGTGGGGTAGGCGGGGCGAGGCTGCTGGGCGTGTGCGACGGACAGTGAGGTGATGAAGGCGGCTGCGGTAAGGGCGCGCGGCAAAGAAATTGGAAGAGTTTTCATAAGTGCGGATTCTCGCGTCCCGATTTTAGCTGAGGCGCAGAGCCAGTTATCGGCGGAGTGCAGCGCGCACGGTAGAATGCAGTCGCGCGAGGAGGCACCCAGCGAAAGTGCGTAAGCTGATCGATCGGCCGGGCAGCGAAAGTGTTCCGAAGACACATGTGTATCGAATGAGCTGGTGGGATCGCGTGTCCGCCCTATTGTTCATGCTGATGGGCTTTTTTTTGCTTTTTCTGTGGTCCGCTGGATATAGCGACACCGACAAGGACGGGAAAGGCGTGTTTTTGGCCGGAGCGGTGATGGCCGTCGCCGGCTTGGCATTGACGTACAGGGCCTTCAACGTCAAGGTCTATCTATCGCCGGATGCGATCGAGCTGCAAGGCCCACTGAGCACGAAGAGCCTCCCGCTGCAGGCAATCAAAGGTCGGCGGCAGTACGAATCGGAGAGAACGCGGTATAGTCCGAAGCGGTACCTGATGGTGGTAGCGAACAGCGACGAATTGCCGACGCTTCGGCTCCGCGATGATATGAACTTCGACGATGCTTTCTACGCGTGGTTCAATAGCTTGCCGGACCTGGATGCGCTCGAAAAGAAAGACACGAAGGATTCGAAGTTTGGGCTGGTTTGAGCGCGAGACCCCCATCCCCAACCCCAGGGATGTGGGGCACCCCGATTTGATTAAGTTCACGGCGGGCTTAGAAGCGCGTCGATGGCGTCGTAGCCGGTGGGGATTTCTATGCCTTCGGTTGTGGCACCAGCGGCCAGCAGCGCAGCGACAGAGTCGGGTTGACGACGGCTCTTCCAATAAGAATCGACACACGCTTTCACGGCGAGTTGGAGAGCGGTGCGGCCGCGCTGATCGACGGCATGGATCGGCGCTCCGGCGGCGATCAACTCGCGGACGACGGCATGCTGCGCGCGCCACGCGGCGGAGTGCAGAGCGGTCGAGTTTTTGGTGACTTCGAAATAAGGATCGCCTTCCGGCCAAAGGGCGTCTGCGGGAACGCCGAGAGCCAGCAGGGTGCGAACGCCTTCGAGGTTGCCGACGCCGGAGAAGCGGGAGAGAAGAGTCCCGCCTATTTGTACCAATTGTTGTTGCAAATCCGGGTTTTGCGCGATCAAAGCCTGAGCGCGGGCCTGGGCGGGGGCCTGGGCGCGGGCGAGATCGGCGCGAGCACAGGCGGCGATCAGCTCGTCGAGATCCGCAGTCGGGCCGTCAAAGGTAATCGCGATGCCGCGGCGTTCGAGGGCGGCGAGGATGTCGCCGCGTCCGTGATACGCGGCCATCTGCAGGGCGTTGCGGCCATCCTGTTCGTTGGTCGGATACGGATCAGCGCCGTGATCGAGAAACATTTCAATCATCGCGAGCGAGTTGTCGCGGCGAATGGCGTGCTGAAAGGGCGTGTGCTTCCATTGCGTCCGGTAGTTAGGATTCGCGCCGTAACGCAGAACGAGAGCCAGTCCCTTTTCGTCGTGCCAGTCGGCTTTGCGAGCGGCGAGCCAGGCGCGGGATCGCTCGTTGCAGCGGCCGGACTTCAGCAGAATTTCGACGACGGTGTGGTCGTAGGTTTCCGGCGCGTGGTAACAGGTCTCGCCGTCGTTGGGATCGGCTCCGTATTCAAGCAGCAGGCGGGTGAGGCCAGGGTTTTGCGCGAGGCCGGCAGCTCCGTAAATCACCGTTTCCTCGAAAACCTTCGGCGGATCGTCGACGCTGTTCATCCAGCCAGTATTGGCGCTGGCTCCGGCGTCGAGGAGCAGCCGGGCCGTTGCGACAAAGGCGTCCGAACGGGATTGATCGAGACGGAGGTAGCGGGAAAAGGCGAGGTAGGTGAGGGCGTCCCATTGATGCGGGCCGCCTTTGGCGGTGGCAAGTGCGGCATCGCTGGCGAGAAAGGCGCGGACGGTGGGCTCGTCGGCGACAACAGCGGCCGCGTAGATGCTGGCCTGGGCGACATGGGGATGGCGGGCGAGGATCAACTCGGCGTGCTCCAGCGTGCCCGACGCGTGCCAGCCGTGAATGGGGACGCAGGCGAATTCGATGAAGGTGTTGACCGGGTCGGCGATGTCGTCGAGCGAGCGGATGATGCGGAGGGTTTCAATGTGGTGGGCAAACTTCGGCCAGGATTCGAAATTGTGTTCGCGGGCGAGGACGAGTTGCGCGTCGGCGAGGGAGACGGGAGTGGATTCGGGAAGAGTGCGCAGGCGGGGATGATGTTTGCGGATGCGGGCGACCGCAGCGGGATCGCCGGCGGCGCAGGCGTGGGCCAGTTCTTTGGCTTGCTTTTTGTATTGTTCGAGGTTGGGGTGGTCGGGCAGGGTGCGGTCGGGCATACGAAGCTCCTCTCGTGATGCGCCTGGGATGTCCGCATGCGTCAGGCTGAAAGAAGATTCGCTAAGTTGTGGAACCTGAAGGTGGGCACGGCCCTTTCCGCGGACTGGATGCGCCCTTCGCGCTGAGAACCACGGTAAGGGGCTTGGGAAGGGGCTGTCAACCTGGTACCGAAGGGTTGTGACAGGATGGAAACGGCCGTTGCAGCGCGGAAATTAGTGAGAAAATGCGGGCAGGAAGGACCAGACTATGATGCGGCTGCGCATGATTGCCGATTTCATTCTGGTGGCAGCCTTCGGCTTTGTCGCTCCGGCGTTGCTGGCCCCAATTGGAAGGAATTGGGGCGTGATGCTGGTGAGCGTTGCGACGTTTGCAATTTGTGTTGCGTTTCTTTGGGACGGATTGCGGATGGCGGGACGGATCCACCGCTGAGCCGATTGACTGCTGAGGCTGTACGCAGGGGAATGCCTGGTTTGGCTGATCCCGAGGGAGCGCGGAGATTTTTGTGAGTAGCACGATGAGCAAACAGCCGGTCTTCACGCAGATGAAAAAGGAATTGGTCCCGGTGCTGGAAGAGCTGCGGCGGCTGGAGCCGATCTTTCATACGCCGGAATTTGGTACGACGCTCGCAGAATTCGAGCGCAGGATGGCTCCCGATTATTTTGAAGTGGGTGCCTCGGGGCGCCGATACAGCCGGGCGTTTATTGAGGCCACGCTGGTACAAGCCTCTTTAGTGGATGCAGCGGCGGAAGGCTGGGAGTGCTCAGAGTTTGGGCTGCGGCAACTGGGCGACGATACGTTTCAGATCACCTACACATTGAAGCAATGGCAGCGGGTGACGCGGCGGGCGACGCTGTGGCGGAAGACGGCCGAGGGTTGGCAGATTCTCTACCACCAGGGAACGATTGTAGCGGGCGGGGCCGACGATACGATCCCGGCCGACGAAGAAATGCCGCACCCGCAGACGGAGTGGCCGCATGCTCGCGTTAGACCGGCGCGCGCACGCGTTCGTGGCATGTCGTAAGAGCAGCTTTGGTCCGGTGTGGCCGTCATGCGGCGCAAATAGCGTGGTGGTATGCTCACGGGCATGCGTTGGATCAACTGGTTATTCGCTGCAGGTTTCGTTGCGATTCTGCCATTGCATGGGCAGGTTGCAGGGGGTTCGATTGATGTTCCGGCGGGCGCGCATGTGCTGCTGCAGGCGCGGGGCGACGGAGCGCAAGTTTACCGGTGCGCGAGCGGCGCAGATGGCTTGAAGTGGACGCTGCTGGGGCCGGACGCGAAGCTGTTGAACGCGGACGGAGAACAGATCGGAAGGCACTTCACGGGCCCCACCTGGAAGCTGACCGACGGCAGCGCGGTGCAGGGCGAGTTGATGGCAAGCCAGCCTTCGCCGGACGCGGGTTCGGTAGCGTGGCTTCTTCTGCGTGCGAAGGCGGGATCGGCGAGCGGACAGTTGGCAACGGTTGCGTATATTCGCCGCACCGACACGAAGGGCGGCGTAGCGGACAAAGCGGCGTGCCACGACAGCGCGCAGGCCGGCAAGATCGTGCGCGCGCATTACACCGCGACCTACACCTTCTATTCAGAAAAATAACGTCGCCGCATCAGGCGACGGCGATCGACTGCAGCGAGGCAACGGCGTTCGTGTCGTGTCGCCCGGGATCGATTTCCAGTTCCAGCTCGCCGCAATTGGTCAGGTTCACGTTGTAGTCTTCGACTTCAACCGTCGACCCATTCGGGCTGAAATTCCATTGCTGGCGAGCGATTTCGCGCTTTTGCCCGGTGGTTGAGGTGCAGGTCAGGCGGAATTCCTGCGAGCGCTCCAGGGCGGGTTCGCGAAACTCCAGCCGGACCCGGCGAATGGCCGTGGGCTTATCAAATTTGAGGCGAATGACCTGAGGACCCGGCTTGGCGGCGCGCCAACCCTCGCCCTTGCCGCCGTTCAGGGCGGCTTCAAACGGATGCGCTGGGTGCTCGGAAGAGATCTCGACGGCGGCCAGGTCTTCAATATCGAGCCAGGTATCCAGCGGGGATCGCCGGTCAGCGGGAGAGGGAATGTAGGGCGTTTTGCGCATCGGGACCTCGTGGGTAGTCAATGAGATGCCCACTCCGGCGGGTAGGGATGGAAGCGCTTGTGGATGAGGCCGAAGCCTCTGTTCATGCGGCTTTGGTGAATTTTCTCCGCGAACCGGGCAGCGGGCTGCATCTAACCACCAACGGGCCGCTTGTGGCCTGTCCTACCTGCTGAATCTTCCCTGGGGCGAGACGATCCGCCGTTCGCCAGAATGCGAAGCGCGGGCGTTCGATCGATCCATTGCTTTTCCAGCCAAGAGGTTCTCTGATGAGGCGCAGTTTTGGGGTCATTTGTTTGGCGGCGACGCTGGGCGCGGCGACGGCATGGGCTCAATTAGGAATAGGTCGGCCGGCGCCGCATGTGGAGACGCCGCTGGCTCCCACGAAGGTGGCGTTTGTTTATGTTGCGAGCACGCCGGCCAATAGCAGCAATTATGAGATCAGGGGATACGCCGCGGATGCGGCGGGGCAACTGACGGCGATCAGCGGATCACCGTTCGAGGAAGATGTGACCGACCTGACCGGGAACGGGAAGCTGCTGTTTGGGTCGAACCGCAACGGGATCGACATTGACTCCTACACGATCGCATCGAATGGCGCGCTGAGCTATGCGGCCGCCACGGACATTGTGCGGGGACAGAATTGCGACACGGCGAGCACACTATTTCTGGACCGGACGGGTACGTCGCTCTACAACCTGGATTACGACGGCAACGACTGCGCCAACACGACGTATCAGGCGTTCGCCGTGAATCTGTCGACGGCGAAGGCGACGTTTCTGAATGAGGCAGGCGACACGCCGGAATTGGTCAGTGGGCTGAGTTTTATCGGCGACAATAACTTCGGCTATGTGGCTGGTTGTTATCATTATCTACCGATGATCGCGGGGTTTTCGCGTGCGACCAACGGAGCGCTGAAGCAGCTGAGCAGCACGCCTGCTCTGCCGGCAGCCCCTGCGAATGAGAATTATTGCCCGGACCTGACGGCGACGGACTCAAGCAACCACGTAGCGATTGCGATGCAGCCGATGGAAGGCTACGGCACGACGGCGGGGCCGTATCAACTCGCGACGTACACGGCGAGCAGCACCGGAGCCCTGACGACGACCAGTAAGTCGGCGAATATGCCGGCGGTGTTGGTGGGCAACCTGACCGCGATGAGCACGGCGCCTTCGGGCAGTCTGCTGGCGGTGGCGGGCACGAGCGGCGTGCAGATTTTCCATTTCAACGGAGCGAGTCCGCTGACGAAAGAGACCGGCCTGCTGGCCAGCGTGGAGATCGACGCGCTCGCGTGGGACCACAACAACCACCTGTATGCGCTGAGCAGGACGGCGGGCAAGCTCTATGTCTTCACGGTGACGCCGACGGGCGCAAGCGAAGCTGCGGGATCCCCGTATGCGGTGGTCAATCCGTCGAGCCTCACAGTGCAGGTGGCGCCATAACTTTGTTGTGGGAACGAGAAAAAGGCCGCCGGCTTTAATCAAAGCCAGGCGGCCTTTTTGCTTTAGTTCAAACGCCGATCAGATTTCCAGAATCACCGGCATGATCAGCGGACGGCGGCTGGTATTTTTCTGGATATACCGCTTGAGGTCGATGCGGATTTTCTCCTTGATCACGCCGTAGTCGGCCTTCTCCTCGGCGCTGGAGCTGTCGAGGGTGTGGGTGACCACCTGCCGCGCGCCTTCCATCAAATCAGGCTCACCGCCCACGAAGCCGCGGCTCACGATCTCAGGCTGGTGCTCGACTTTGCCGGTGAGCTTATTGATGGTGATGATGGGCAGGACGAAGCCGTCTTCGGAAAGATGGCGGCGATCGCGGATGACGAGGTCTTCGACGACATCCGTTGAGGAACCGGAGTCGATGCAGACACGACCGGCGGTGACTTTTCCGCCTTTGCGCATGTTGTCGCGGTCCAGCTCGAGCACATCGCCGTTTTCGATGACCATGGCGAGGTCCACAACGCCCAGGCTCTGCGCGAGCTCGGCATGTTTCTTCAGATGGCGATAATCACCGTGGACCGGGACAAAGAATTTTGGCCGGAGCAGGTTGATCATCAGCCGTTGTTCTTCCTGGCTGGCGTGGCCGCTCACGTGGATCAATCCGTGCGAACCGTCATCGTAAATAACGTCGGCATCGCGACGGCAAAGGTGATCGATGACGCGGAAGATGCTCTTCTCGTTGCCGGGAATGACGCGCGAGCTGAGAACGACGGTGTCACCGGCCACGATGCGGGCGTGCTTGTGGTTGTCGACCGCGGCTCGGCTGAGCGCACTCATAGGCTCGCCCTGGGTGCCGCTGATGAGAATCATCACCTGCTCGGGCGCGTAGTCGTTTATCTGACCGGGATGAATGATGAGCCCGCTGGGCAGATCGAGGTAGCCGAGGTCCTGAGCAATTTCAGAAGACTCCAGCATCGAGCGGCCGACAATGGCGACTTTGCGGTTATGCAGGCGCGCCAGCTCGGTGGCGATGCGGATGCGGTAAATGGACGACGAGAAGCAGCTGAAGAAGAGCTTCTTCTTCGTCCGCGCAAAAATCTCGTCGAGGCGCGGTTTCACTGCCCATTCGCTGGGCGTGTAGCCCGGGCGATCGACGTTGGTGGAATCCTGCAGGAGGAGGAGCACGCCGCGGCGGCCGTATTCGGCGAAGCGATGGAGGTCAAAGGCCTTGCCGTCCGGCGGGGAAAGATCGATTTTGAAGTCGCCGGTGTGAACGATAACGCCAACCGGAGTCTCAATGGCCAGCGCGACGCAGTCCACCAGAGAGTGGGTGACGCGGATGGGCTCGATGGTGAAGGGCCCGAGGGTGAATTTCTCACCGGGAATGATTTCAATCAGCTCGGCATCGTCGAGCGCGTGCTCTTCCACCTTGCCGTCGACGTAGGCGAGAGTGAACTCGGTGCCATACACGGGAACGTTGAGTTCGGAGAGGATCCAGGGCAATCCGCCGATGTGGTCTTCATGCCCGTGGGTAAGAATAATGCCGCGGACGTGTTGCTTGTTTTCGACGAGGTACGAGATGTCAGGGACAACGATGTCGACGCCGAGGAGTTCGGACTCAGGAAACATGAGGCCGGCATCGATCACGATGATGTCGTCTTTATAGCGGATGGCGAGGCAGTTCATGCCGAACTCGCCGAGTCCGCCCAGGGGGATGATTTGTAGTTTTGCGTCGGCCATTCTTTGGGAATCTTTCTTTAGCCTTTGACCCTGGAGCGGGGACGCGTTGGCGACCATGCTGAGCCCAGGATCAGGACTTGCAGAGGCTTTGCTCTGTGGCTTACTCGTCCGGGAATTGCGCTGTTCGGGCGCGGGTTGGCGTGATGCAGTGCTGGATTGGTCCTCGACTCCGCGAGCCGGGGTGAAATGACAGGATAACAGCCGGAGCCGTCGTGGGATGATCCGATTTGCTCGATGCGGGCAGGAACGCCCGGGAGAACCTGGGGCAGGATCTCCCGCCTAGTACTGGCTGGCTGACGCCGAGGGGTAATAACCCTGTTTCGCGTCGACGGTCAAACCGGGCAGCCCTTCGATCCGCACATCGATGTTGTGGTACTTCTCGCTGAGCGTGGGCTGATGGCTGATGTAGTCGATGGTGTACGCCGTGCGCACGGAATCGGTGATGTGGACAAAAGCGTTCTGGATGCCGTTCTCCGACATCTCCGCCTGCACATCGCCGCCGGTGACGAGCGCATAGCGGGGCAGAACGTTCTCAGGCGCGAGCAGGGGCAGCTTCATGCGATCGAGGTAGCCGATACCCCAAAGGGAAGCATCGCCGACCTCCGTTCCGTAAACGGAGATGTTGTTGGTGAGGAGGTACTCGCGCACCTGGTTGTATTTTGCCTTGCTGCGAACGTCCTTGCCGTCGCTCACAACATAGATGATGCGGCGCCGGCCGCGGGGCTGGCTGGCCAGCTGTTCGGCGGCGTACAGGATGGCGTCATTGAGCGGGTGGACTTCTCTCGGGATGGTCACGAATCCACCGGCGTTCCCGTGCTGCGGGGCCAGGGTGGGATCGGCCTGCTGGCCGTTCACGGTGGGTCCCGCACCGAAGGGGTCGTCGCCCATAGACGGCACGCCCATCGTTTCGCCAGGTTTCTTCGCCATTTGCAGTGCGGCGGGCAGGCGGTTCCCGGCAGCCCCGGTGAAGTCGGTAATCATCTGCGGCCCGGTTCCGGAGTAAGTAATCACGGCGACGGAATCGGCCGGGGTGAGCGCGTTGGACACGACGGAAAGGCTCTGGTTTACCTTCTGCATAATGTCCGCGGGCAGCGTGTCGTCGATCACGAAGGCGATGGAGAGGGGATAAGCGTCGGTGGTGAACCACCAGATTCTCTGCTGCACGCCGTCTTCATAAACGCGGAAGCGCCAGGAGGGCAAGCCGCCGACGAGCTGATTCCTTTTGTCCCGCACGATGACCGGTACGTCGACCACGGTGACGTTATGGGTGAAGGTCGGGATGTCGGACGGAGTGGGCGGAATGAGTGGCTGGCCCGGGGCCGGCGAAAGCGGCGGCGCGCCCTGGATAGGATCAGGCGGCGGAGTCTGGTCGGTTTGGACGGTGCCGGAACTGGTGTGCTGGGCGGTATCTGCGGAATGGTCCTCGGCGGCGGGCGCTGCGGTCCCGATACCCGGCGTAACCTGGCCGGTCAGGCTGTTGAGAGTCCCCGGCTGTGGGGCCGGAGCGTTCGGCGTGGCCGGCTGCGCCTGCTGGGCGGTCTGCGCTTGCGGAGCGGGGGCATTCGGAACCGCCTGCTGTTGCTGACAATAACCCGCGCTCACCAACAGGAACGAAAGAGCGCCGAACCAAACTTCGCGCATCAGGCTAAACCCCCAAGTTCTTCCAAAAACGTCGATACAACGCGCTCGTCCAAATGCGAATCTCCGGAAAAGCCCGCATCCACCGTGTTGAGATGCACATCGGGGCCACAGCGGGAGTGAGGCGTATGCTCAAGATTATCAGAGCAGCGATACCGTAGTTTTCTATAACCCATTGGTCACGGATTCCGTCTAAGGGGCATGGTTTTGCGGCGTTTCAATCTCTTCCTCATCCCGGTTCTGTTCGTGGCTGCTGTACCTCTGACGTACGGCCAGGCAGCTCCGTCACCCGATGCACCGCCCGTAAGCACGGTGCCGCAGGATACTTCGAACGAGGACATGGGTCCGCCCAAAGAGACGCTGCACGTGACTTCGCGGCTGGTCAGCGAGTATTTCACGGTGCGCGACAAGAAGAACGCCCTGATTCCCTACATGACGAAAAACGACTGCACGGTCTGGGAAGACAAGCAGCAGCAGAAGATGACGAGCTTTGTGGCGGAAGCGAATCAGCCGCTGACCCTGGGCATCATGATCGACACCAGCGGCAGCCAGCAGTATGTGCTGCCCCTGGAGCAGCAGTCGGCGACCGCGTTTCTGAAGCGAATCCTGCGGCCGAAGGATGAAGCGTTCGTGCTGAGCTTTGACGTGGGCGTGAACCTGGAACAGGATTTCACCAACAACACGCGGGAACTGGACCGCGCCATCAGCAAAGTGGAGATCAATACGGCCGGCGGCGGCGGTGCCATGGGCGTGCCGGGCATTGGGGAAGGTCCCGTGCCCGTGCAGGGAACGCCGAAGGGAACGGTGCTCTACGACGCGGTGAATCTGGCGTCGAACGACAAAATGCGCACGGAGACCGGCCGGAAAGCGCTGATTCTGCTGACGGACGGTGAAGACGAAGGCAGCGACACCAAGCCGAAGGCGGCCATCGCCGCGGCGCAAAACGCAAATGCCATTATTTATGTGATTCTCATCGCCGACCGGTCCCAGTATGCCGGATACGGGCTGGGCTACACCGGCGCCATGCAGATGCGCACGCTGACTGAGGCCACCGGAGGGCGCGTTATCAATGTTGGTCACGACGGCAAGAAGCTCGAAGACGCCTTCGACCAGATTGAGGAAGAGTTGCGCACGCAGTACGTCCTGCAATACACCCCGACGAACCGCAGCATGAATGGCGGCTTCCGCAAAGTGGATGTGTTCTGCAAGGACCAGACGCAGGAGATGAAGGTGCAGGCGCGCAAGGGATATTTTGCGGTGCCGGACGACGCAAACGACGACCAGTAAAGTTCCTGGCGCGGCTCCGTGCCCTTACCTTCGTACCCTGCAGGGCGCCGAATCTCCTTGAGCCAGCCTGACGGGACGCATACTTTGAAATGGTGAAAGCTCTGTTCCTCGCGAACAGGGCTTTTTCATTTGGGCACTTATTCTTCGCCCGGCCCAGGCCCCGGCGACGCCTCATTAGCTGTTTGAAAACCAGCAAACGTCCCGCTCTGCGGGACAAGCGCCCTGTTGTGAAGTTTGACACTATTTCTAACCCTCATGGAATCAATAGAAGTCCACCCCCCACACCCCGGGGGGCGGGGGTCGGTTCACACTTCAGCGCGGCGCGAAGCTATGGGTGCGAGGCCGAGAGCGACTTGCGGAAGGAGCGCCACTCGTCGGCGGTGATCTCCCAAATTTCGCCAGGCAGCCGGCCTGAGACGTAATCGCTCTCGTTGGTGCCGACCAGTCGCATGCCGGTCTTCTCCGAAATGCGGCGGGAAGCGATATTGGCCACAGCTTTGGGTGCGCGCAGGACGGGAAACCCCAATACGTCGAACCAGTAGTCGTTCGCGGCGATCACGGCCTCCGTCATCAAACCCGCACCATGCCACGGAACGCCGAGCCAGAAGCCGCGTTGGTTTTCCTCACGGCGGTACAGCGAGATCCGGCCGATGATTTCTTCCGGGTTGGATCTCAGTCGGAGCGTCCAGTGCCACTCGTTCCCGCTGGCCATGGCGGGCAGAGCGGCGTCGCGAATGTGGTGCAGCGCAGCGACTTCTGGGAAAGGCCATGGAACGATGGCGTTCAGGTAGCGAACGACTTCCCAATGCGCAAACAGGCGCTGGATCGGTTCCGCGTCGGCCAGTTCCAGCGGACGAAGAATCAGGCGCGGCGTTTCCAGCACGGGAGGCATGGCCTCACCTTAGCAAAATGCCGGTTATGAGGGTGGAGCGCCGGATGGAGGAGTGCTTGTCTGCTCGCCGGGTTTCACGCTGCCGCAGTCGCTGCTGACGAATTTCGACTTGATCTTTGCGGTCATCGTCATACCTTGCGGGAACTGGGGTCCGGAGATGCTGGTGGTGGTGGTGCCGTGCATGCTCTCTTCGCTGTCGAGGGTCATGTCGACGTGGATCTTGGTATTCATGCCCTGCTGCGGCGAGCAGGCCACGTCGAACGAGAAGTGATGCGCATCCTGCTGGACATTGGAAGTGGAGCAGTTGGCGGCATTGGCCATTTGCCGGTGGCTCTGCATGGACTGCAGGGTGTCTTTCCAGGTCTCGCTGGTCATGCAGCTTTGCTTCGTAATGGGTTGCCCGGAGCCACCCATGCCGCTGGGCATGCCCGACATATCGAGGGTGACGGTGTGCTCCCAAAGGCCCATTTTGAGGGGCGGCGCGGACTGCGCCGAAGCGAATATCGCGGAGGCAAACAGCAAAGCGGAGGTTGCGAGGACAGTCCGTTTCATGCGGTCCTGACCAGCGGCAGCATGGCAGCGCCCAGAATGCCGGCGTCGGTGACCTGGGCGGCGGCGATGTGGGTTTTGCCCGCTTCGTACACGTTGGGATCCGCGGGCATGGACATGCGGTAGACGTAGCTCATTTCTTTCACGACCGCGAACATGCGCGGCGCAAAAAGCGGCCACGCGGCAACCACGCCTCCGCAGAGAACGTAGAGGGGAAGATCGAGAGCGTTGATGAGGTTGGCGAGGGACAGGCCAAGGGCGCGGCCGACTTCGTCGAAGATTTGGAGGGCGCGTGCGTCGCCGTTCGTTGCCATATCGGCGATGCTGGAGGCGCTGAGCGGCGAAGTAGCGCCATCACCCGCGGCCGAGGCGAGGCCGAGCTCGTGGGCGCGGCGAACGATGGCGGTCGCGGATGCGTACATTTCGAGGCAGCCGCGAGCGCCGCACGGACACTTGGGGCCGTTGGGATCGATGGGGCCGTGGCCGGATTCTCCGGCAGCCCCCTGCATGCCTTCCCAGATTTGCCCGTTGAGGACGATGCCGCAACCGACGCCGGTGCCGAGAGTGAGGGCGAGCAGCGAGTGAACGCCAAAGGATTTTCCAGCCCCGAGCTTGAATTCGCCGAAGGCGGCGAGGTTGGCGTCAGAATTGACCTGGACGGGACGGTGAACGCGGCGCTCGAGTTCCGAGCGAAGGTTGAGTCCGTCAAATCCGGGAAGATTGGGCGGATGATGGAGCACGCCAAGGGGCAATTCCAGAGGCCCAGGACTGCCCACACCGATGCCGATCAGGTCCGGGCCTTGCTGATCCACGATCTGATTGATGGCGGAGGCCATGTCGTCGAGAACAGCGTGCGGGCCGGCGGAAAGGCGGGTGGGCAGATTGATATTTTCGAGGCGTTCGCCCGAAGGAGTGACAGCAGCGATACGGAGGTTTGTGCCTCCAAGGTCAACACCAATGCAGTAGGAAGTCATGATGATCGACCTAATCATACTCGCCGAAAATGACGGCCGGGAAGCGGAAATCCCGGTGTGCCGGAGCCGTCGCCGCATCGGGCGCAGTGAATCGAATATGATGGAGCGGGCGCGGTCATTCCTGGTTCGCAGGGCATCCGGTTTCCCCGGGAAATGCGATTGCGGCGGCGCTCGAACGGATCCAACAGGCTCGGCTCAATCTGAGGAATCAGCAAGCACCCATCAATACAGAGGAGACAAATATGCAACGGACAGCGAGCGCCGTATGGCGCGGCGGTTTGAAGGACGGCAAAGGCACAATTTCCAGCCAGAGCGGCGTGCTGAAAGATACGCAATATTCATTTGGAACGCGTTTTGAGAATGGGATTGGGACCAATCCCGAAGAACTGATTGCGGCGGCGCACGCGGGCTGCTTCACCATGGCGCTGAGCGCGCAGCTGGGCAATGCGAATTTGACGGCGGAATCGCTGGAGACGACGGCGGACGTGAAATTCGAGAAGACGGACGATGGGTTCGCGATTACGGCGATTCATCTGACCACGCGGGCCAAGGTGCCGGGCGCGACAGCGCAGAGCTTTGAGACGGCGGCGAACAACGCGAAGAACGGCTGCCCGATTTCGCGGCTGTTCAAGGGCAACACGGACATCACACTGGACGCGAAGCTGGTCTAAAACAAACAGGCGCGGCGCTGCGGAAGCATGCAGCGCCGGGCTTGCGCAGGCAATTCCGCAAATAAAAGATGGAGCCTGTCACACATTTTTTGACCGGGGCGTGCCTTGGGCGCTCGGGGTTCAACCGGAAGACTGCGTACGCGACGCTGGCAATGACGCTGGCCGCGGAAGCGCCGGACATCGACATTTTGTGGGGTTGGCGCGGGCCGGTTGCAGAACTCCAGCATCACCGCGGGATCACGCACACGCTGATTGCGGCGCCGGCGATGGCGCTGCTGGTGACGGGGTTCGTTTGGGGCGTGCATCGGCTGCGACGGAAACCGCCGGTAATTGCGCCGCGATGGTTGTTGATCTGGGTGTTCGCGATGATCGCGCACCTGAGCCACCTGCTGCTGGACTTCACGAATAATTACGGGATACGGCCGTTCTTTCCCTTCAACGCGCACTGGTACGCGTGGAGCATCGTCTTCATTTTTGATCCCGTGATCTTTGCGCTGTTGTTGGTAGCACTGGTGGTGCCGTGGATTCTGGGATTGGCGGATCGCGAGATTGGGGCAAAGAAGAAGCCGTTTCGCGGACGAGGCTGGGCGATTGCATCGCTCACGCTGATCGTGTTGTGGTGGGGCGTCCGGAACGCTGAGCATCTGCACGCGATGGAGTTAGTGAAGACGGGAACGTATACGCGCGAGGCGTTGACACGCGTGGCTGCCGAGCCGTCGATGATCGATCCGTTTGCCTGGCATGCGCTGATGGAGACCAACGATTACTACCAGACGGCGGAAGTGCGGACGATCGGGGATCAGGTGACGACGGATGATTTCTCCGACGTGATCTACAAGCCGCCCGTGACTCCGGCAGTGGCGGCGGCGAAACAGTCGTATCTGGGCAAGGTTTATCTGGACTGGTCGCAATGGCCGGTGACGACGGATCTAGGTGCGGTGCGTCCTCCAGGAGCGGATTTCCAGATGCAGCCGAACTGGCACACGGTGCGATTTGAGGATTTGCGGTTTGGGCATGGGGCAATTACGGCGACCCGGCGGAATGACAGCGACCCTCCGCTGAGCGGATGGGTGGTTGTTGGGCCGCAGAACGAGATTGAAGGAATGTTCATGAGCGGCCGCGAACAGCGGTAAATGTTGGCGGGGTGAAGCGGGCCGTTGATGGGACTGCAATCGAGCCTTGACCGCACGGGTTCTGGTCCGCAGAATGGAATCTGGACAACTTTGAGAAGCTGAGGACTGAATGGGCGCATATTTGCTGATTCTGGTGGCGGTTGTAAGCCGGGTGCTTCCGCACGCGTGGCTGAACTTTACGGCGGTGGGCGGCGGACTGCTGTTTTTTGGCGCGCGGCGGCCGTTGCGTGAGGCGATTTGGCCGGTGCTGGGGCTGATGGCGACGGATGTTTATCTGACGACGGTCTTCTACCACTATGCGTGGCACACCAGCGCGTATTTGCTGACCTGGGTTTGGTATGCGGCGGTGGTGGTGCTGGGGCGGATGATGCTCAGCAAACAGGTCAATCCAACGCGGGTGATTGTGGCTCCGGTGATCGCGTCGACTTCGTTCTTTCTGATCAGCAACTTTGCGGTTTGGGCAGGCGGCGTGCTGTATCCGCACACGATGGCGGGCTTGACCGCGTGTTTTGGGTTGGCGCTGCCGTTTTACCGCAACGATGTCGTGTCGACGGTGCTGGTGACGGGCCTGGCGTTTGGGCTGCCGGCGATGGCGGCGAGAATGGCGGAGCAGCGGGCGCATCGAATCGCTGCTTGATTCTTCTTCAGTTCAATGAGAGCGGCCACCTTTTTGGGTGGCCGCTTTATGTTGGTGCTGGATTATTTCTGTGCTGCGAGTTGGCGGAGGACGTATTGCAGAATGCCGCCGTGCTCGAAGTAGAGGATTTCCTGTGGTGTGTCGATGCGGACTTTCGCCTCGAATTCTTTGGTTGAGCCGTTGGCCTTGGCGCGAACTTTGAGCGTGTGGCCGTTTGCGAATTTATTGCTGAGCAGTTTGGTGAGGCCGGGGAAATCGTAGGTTTCTTCGCCGGTGAGGCCGAGGGATTCTACGGTTTCGCCAGCCGCGAACTGCAGAGGCAGAATGCCCATGCCGACGAGATTCGAACGGTGGATGCGCTCGAAGCTTTCGGCAATGACGGCGCGGACGCCAAGCAGGCGCGGGCCTTTGGCCGCCCAGTCGCGCGACGATCCAGAGCCGTATTCTTTTCCGGCGAGGATGACGAGCGGCGTGCCGCGCTCAGCATATTTCACTGAGGCGTCGAAGATGGACATCGGCTCGCCTTCGGGGAGAAGACGCGTGACGCCGCCTTCGGTGCCAGGCGCGAGTTTGTTGCGCAGGCGAACGTTGGCGAAGGTTCCGCGGACCATGACTTCGTGATTGCCGCGGCGCGAGCCATAGGAATTGAAGTCGGAGGGTTTGACGCCGTGATCGGTGAGGTATTTGCCGGCCGGACCGTTGAGCTTAATAGATCCGGCGGGCGAAATGTGGTCGGTGGTGACGGAGTCGCCCAGCACGGCGAGAACGCGCGCGCCGGCGATGTCAGCAATGGGCGCAGGTTGCGCGGGCATGCCGTCGAAGTAGGGCGCTTTTCGGATGTAGGTGGAGTCAGGCTCCCACTGATAGACGTCGCCAGTGGGGAAACTGAGTTTTTGCCAGTTTGCGTCGCCGTCGCTGACGGTGGCGTACTCCTTGGTATAGCCGTCGGATGAGATCGCGGAGGCGATGACGGTGGAGACTTCCTGCTGCGAGGGCCAGATGTCTTTGAGGAAGACGGGCTGGCCGGATTGGTCTTTGCCGATGGGATCGTTGTCGAAGTCGTGGTCGATGCGTCCGGCGAGCGCGTAGGCGACGACCAGCGGCGGCGACATGAGGTAGTTGGCACGAACTTCAGAGTTGATGCGGCCTTCGAAGTTGCGATTGCCGCTGAGGACGGAGACGGCGACGAGGCCGTGCTGCTCAATGGTCTTCGAAACGTCTTCGGGGAGCGGACCGGAATTGCCAATGCAGGTGGTGCAGCCGTAGCCGACGGTGTTGAAGCGGAGCTTGTCCAGGAATGGGGTGAGGCCGGATTTGTCGTAGTAGTCAGTAACGACGCGCGAGCCGGGCGCGAGCGATGTTTTGACCCAGGGCGGAACGCTGAGGCCTTTCTCGACAGCTTTCTTTGCGAGCAAACCCGCGGCGACCATGACGGAGGGATTCGACGTGTTGGTGCAACTGGTGATGGCGGCGATGACGATCGATCCGTGATCGAGGTAGGGATCGACGTCGATGCCGAAACGTTCTTTCACGGTGTGCGCGATGTGGCCGTTGGCTTCTGGTTCAGCGGTTGCGTGCGTCGATTGGACGTTGCCGTTGGAGGACGCGTGACCGCCTTCGCCTTCCCAGCGCACGGCCTGGCGTTCGCCAAGCTTGTTGGCATTGGGGCCGAGAAGCGAGGGCAGTTGCTTTTTGAAGCTGGCTCCGGCTTCGCGGAGGAGGACGCGATCCTGCGGGCGCTTGGGACCGGCGACGCTGGGCTCAACGGTGGCGAGGTCGAGAGACAGGGTCTGCGAGTATTCGGCTTCGGGTGAGTCTGCGGTGTGGAAGAGGCCCTGCTCTTTGAAGTACGCCTCGACGAGCGCGATTTGATCGGCGGGACGGCCGGTGAGGCGCAGGTAGCGGAGCGTTTCCGCGTCGACGGGGAAGAGGCCGCAGGTTGCGCCGTATTCGGGAGCCATGTTGCCGATGGTGGCGCGATCGGCGAGCGGCAGCTCAGCGATGCCAGGACCGTAGAACTCGACGAATTTGCCGACGACACCGAGCTTGCGCAGCATTTCTGTGACGGTGAGGACAAGGTCGGTAGCGGTGGCGCCTTCGCGGAGCTTGCCGGTGAGTTTGAAGCCGACGACCTGCGGAACCAGCATGGACACTGGCTGGCCGAGCATGGCGGCTTCGGCTTCAATGCCGCCAACGCCCCAGCCGAGAACGCCGAGGCCGTTGATCATCGTGGTGTGGGAGTCGGTGCCGACGAGGGTATCGAAATAGGCCTGCGGCTTGGCTCCGGAGGTGGTGAAGACGCCGCGCGCCAGGAATTCAAGGTTGACCTGGTGGCAGATGCCCATGCCAGGCGGCACGGCGGAGAAATTGTGGAAGGCGGTCTGTCCCCACTTGAGGAAGGCGTAGCGCTCGCGGTTGCGCTGGAATTCGAGCGCGGCGTTGAGGGAGTACGCGTTCCCGGTGCCGTACTCGTCCACCTGGACGGAGTGGTCGATGACCAGTTCAGCGGGCTGCAGGGGATTAATTTTCTGCGGATCGCCACCGAGGACACGCATGGCGTCGCGCATGGCGGCGAGGTCAACGACTGCGGGAACGCCGGTGAAATCCTGCATGAGGACGCGTGCGGGCATCCAGGAGATTTCGCGGGAGGGTTCGGCTTTGGAATCCCATTTGGCGAGGAATTCGATGTCAGCGGCGGTGACGGACTTGCCGTCTTCGTAGCGGAGAAGATTCTCAATGAGGATGCGCAGGCTGAAGGGAAGCCGCGTGAGCGGGATGCCGCGTTTTTCGAGTGCGCTGAGGCGGAAGATCTCGTAAGTCTTGCCGCCGGCTTTAAGTTCGGACTGGCTGCCGAAGGAGTTCATGGAATTTCCTTTCGTTGGTTCGAGGCGCAGGTACCTGGCTCACGCTGGAAGCTTTGAGGCGCGGAAGCGGAGCGGATGAAGGGCGGCGAGTTAAGCGGAAATGCGTCGTCCCCTGTCGGGACGGCCGCGCCGGAAGCGCCGGAGAAGCGGGGAGAACGAGAGTGTGAAAGCAATCGTCACCGCAAATATTTTAACGCCTTCGGGAGGGAGATTTTTGCGGGGTCGCAGAGGTTTTTGCACGGATGGGGCGCGGATTGGAGCAGACAGTGTGAACATTTCTTAACATTTTTGAGTTAACTATGGTTTACAGCAAGAGTGGAAGCACCGTAGACTCGGAGTAACGTGGCGGACCTGGATTGCGGACCGCGTCTACAGAAATCTTCATCAGAAACAGGCAGAGGTAGCAGCAGGGTTGAGTGCAGGCGCACAATCCGCGGGTAAAGCGCGTGCTGTGGCGGGCGTGACGGTTGATGACGGCGTCCTGGTGACGCATGAGGACATCGACCGGGCGCACGACCGTGAGCGGGTGCGGATGGCGCGGCGCGGAACTGGGATGCGTTCGCGGTTGTGGCTGCTGTGGCTGCTGATTGGGCCAGGGATTCTGGTGATGCTGGGCGAGAACGACGGCCCAAGCATGCTCAGCTACGCGGTGACGGGCGCGAAGTTCGGCGTGGGATTCTTCATTCCGTTTGTGGTGCTGACCTTCTGCATGGCGCTGGTGGTGCAGGAGATGACGGTGCGGCTGGGCGCGGCGACGCATCGCGGGCACGCAGAGTTGATTTTCGAGCGGTTTGGGCCGTTTTGGGGCTGGTTCTCGATGATCGATCTGGGGATCGGCAATTTTCTGACGCTGATTACGGAGTTCATTGCGATTCGCGCGGGGCTTGGATTTTTTGGCGTTCCGGCATGGGCTGCGGTTTTGCTGGCGCTGGCGGTGCTGTATTCGGCGTTGCTCAGCCATCGCTACTGGACATGGGAACGCGTGACGCTGGCGGCGGCCGCGTTCAATTTGATCTTCATTCCAGTGGCGCTGATGGTGCATCCGCACTGGAGCGCGGTTGGTCATGCGCTGGGCACGTGGAAGCCGCTGCCGGCGTTTCAGAAGGACACGGTAATGGTGATTCTGTCGGATATTGGAGCGACGGTGACGCCATGGATGCTGTTCTTCCAGCAAAGCGCGACGGTGGATAAAGGGATGACGGTGAAGGACATCCGATTTGGGCGGATGGATACGATGCTGGGCGCTGCGCTGGCTGCTGCGGCAGCGGTCGCGACGATTTTGGTGACGGCGTCGTTGTTCGGACACATTAGTGCGGAGAATTTTGAAGCAGCGCAGTTTGCGCAGGCGTTGCAGCCGGTGATTGGGCGGTTTGGCGCGAGTCTGTTTGCGCTGGGCATGGTGGAAGCAGGGATCGTGGCGGCGATCACGATTTCGACTTCGTCGGCGTATGCGTATGGCGAAGTGGCGCGGCGTCCGCACAGTTTGAATTTGCCGGTGACGGAAGGCAAGTCGTTCTATGCGGTGCTGTGCCTTTGTGCTGCTGCCGCTGCTGGCATAGTGCTGATTCCGGGATTGCCGCTGGTGTTTGTGGTGCTGGTGGTGAATGTGGTGGCAGTGCTGGCGATGCCGCCAGCGCTGGTGTTTCTGTATCTGCTGGTGAACGATAAAGAGATTATGGAAGGCGTACCGAGTCCGCGCTGGGCGAACGCGCTGGCGCTGATTGTGGTGCTGCTGCTGACGTTGGCGGGTGTGCTGTATGGGCTGAGTGTGGTGGCGCCACAGGCGTTTGCGTGGTTGGGCGGAAAGTGAGGGCGCGTTGACAAAGAATCCGGAACACGTGAGCGACGCCGATGCAGGTTTTGTACTGCAGACGCTGGAGCACGACCAGCTGGTTGGGGTGAAGCGCGCGGCGATTCCGCGGCGCGTGCTCAACGGCGGCGAGTTGCTGATTCTTTGGGCGCTGCGCTTGTATCTGGTGTTCATGATGGCGGTGGTTTTCTGGCAGGCGTGGGCGGCGCGTTGAGCAGGGCGTGGAACGGACTGCGATAATCGGAAACAGAAGACATGGAGCCTGGATTCCCATGAAAGTTCTGGTGATTGGCGGTGGTGGACGCGAGCATGCGCTGTGCGCGGCGATCGCGCGTTCGCCGCGGGTGACGGAAGTGGTTTGCGCACCCGGAAATGGCGGGATTGCGCAGGTGGCGCGATGCGTTCCGGTGAGCCAGAAGGATTTGGGCGATCACTTGCGGGTGGTTGCGGAAGAGCGGCCGGATTTGACGGTGGTTGGACCGGAATTGCCGCTGGCTTTGGGTTTGGCGGATGAGATGAAGCGGCGCGGTTTGGCGGTGTTTGGGCCGGTGCGCGAGGCGGCGATGCTGGAGACGAGCAAGTCCTACGCCAAGCGGTTCATGCAGCGGCACAACATTCCCACGGCGAACTATGCAGTGTGCATGGCGAAGGAAGAGGCGATGGTGACGCTCGACCTGTTCCATTTGCCGGTAGTGATTAAGGCCGATGGTTTGGCTGGCGGCAAAGGCGTGCTGATCTGCGAGACGAAGGAAGAGGCGCAGCGCGCGATTGCGGGGTTGTTCAACGGGCAGCTTTTGGGCACGGTCGAGACGAGCGTGATCGTCGAGGAACATCTGACCGGCGAAGAGATTTCGTTCCTGGTGCTGAGCGACGGGAAGCACGCGACGGCGCTGGTTCCGGCGCAGGATCACAAGCGGATTGGCGAAGGCGATACAGGGCCGAACACCGGCGGCATGGGCGTGTATACCACTGATTCCATGATAGATGCGCAGATGCAGGCGTGGATCCTGCAGCATGTGGCGCAGAGGGCCGTGGATGGGATGGCGGCGGAAGAGATTCCGTTTGTGGGCGTGCTGTATTGCGGGTTGATGATGACGGCGAAGGGTCCGATGGTGCTGGAGTTCAACGCGCGATTTGGCGATCCAGAGACGCAGGCGATTTTGCCGCGGCTGGAGAGCGACCTGGTCGAAGCGCTGGAGGCTTGCGTTGAGGGGCGGCTGAGCGACACCGAATTCCGCTGGAAGACAGGCGCTTCGGTTTGCGTGGTGGCAGCTTCGGAGGGGTACCCGGGCAGCTATACGGTGGGGCATCCGATTACGGGCCTGGCTGAAGCGGGTGCCGTGCCGGGGGTGTCGATTTTCCATGCCGGAACGTCGTTCGATGACGGGGTGTACCGGACGGCGGGTGGGCGGGTGCTGGGGGTTTCGGCGACCGGCGCGACGCTGGAGGCGGCGCTGGGTTTGGCGTATGAGGCGATGGGCAAGATCTCCTTTGAGGGGATGGTGGTGAGAAGAGATATTGGGTGGAGGGCGCTCAAAGGCAGCCGGTAGCTGGTGGCTGGTGGCGAAAAGCCTGGGGCAGCGACTGCAGCATCGGAGCCTGGGGCAGCGAACGGCAGCCTGGAGTAGCAAGACCCAGCCTGGAGCCGGACACTCGGACGAGACCCGTTGAGTGAGGCGGTTTCGGAGCCGGGCTCTGGGGGGCCCCCTACCCGCTCATTTTGTTAAGTGTTTGATTCCATTGGTTTCATCCCCCTCTCTTGATGTGTAAGTATTTGATTCCAGAGTGCTTGTCGGCATGCACTGTGTTTTGTTATAGATAGGGCCGGCGATGAGTCGTCGGCCCTTGTTGGTGCTTCCCTCCCTTATTTCTGTTCGAGGATGGAAATGGCCTGTTCGACGACGGGGGCTAGTTTTTTGAAGTCGTCGATGAGGGTGACGAAGCTCGCGTAGGCCCTGGAGTCGGCGGAAAAGTTAAGGCCGTCGGCGGTGAGGGCGCCCTGGGACGCGGCGATGAGGGCTTCGACGTCGGCGACGACGGTGGAGAGGCCGGCGATGAAGGGCTTCTCGAGGGGCTTCTCGGATTTCAGGATGGATTCGACGCGGAGGGAGAGGCCGACGATTTCGGCGATCGACGCGGCGAACCATTTGGCAAAGTCAGCGACCTTGAGGCCTATTTTCTGAAAGATGTTCATGTGTTTCCTTTGCACGTGCAAATTGAGCGGACAAAAGAAAAGGCCCGCTCCGGGGTATGCCCGGTGCGAGCCAATTTCTTAAAAATCCTCTCTATTCTTAGAATACCAAGTCCATGGTTCAATTGCGCCAACTGTTTTGGCTTGGAAGTGGCTGCGAATCAGCGAGATGCACTTTAGTAATGGGGTGAAAAGCTTGACAGTTTTTGAAAGGCAGCCGGTAGCTGGTGGCTGGTAGCGAAAAGCCTGGAGCAGCTAACGGCAGCGTGGGGCAGCAAGATTCAGCCTGGAGCCTGGAGCAGGAGACGGCAGCATGGAGCCTGGACGTGCAGGCCGGTAGCTGGTTGCTGGTAGCGAAAAGTCTGGAGCAGCGAACCGCAGCGTGGGGCAGCAAGATCCAGCCTGGGGCCTGGAGCAGCAAACGGCAGCCTGGAGCCTGGACGTGCTAGCCAGTAGCTGATGGCTGGTCGCTGGGAATTTCTGCTTCTTTCGCTCCATTCCGCAGGTGCGCGGCAGATTAGTATCGATCAACGGCGATCGCTCAAATCGCGTTCAGAGAGGGCCTCAGGGTGCGCAAAGGGTTTACGAGACGACCGAAGGCGGAGGAGCCAGCGGCGAGCCACGGTACGAACTACATCACACCGGGCGGGCTGGAGCGCCTGCAAGAGGAGCGCCATTTTTTGCTCACCAAGGATCGACCGGCGGTGGTGGAGGTGGTGGCGTGGGCCGCGGGTAATGGCGACCGCAGTGAAAACGCCGATTATCAGTACAGCAAGCGACGGCTGCGGCAGATCGATGGACGGATTCGCTTTCTGACCAAGCGCATTGAAGCCGCGGAGGTGGTCGATCCGGCAGCACCGAGAACGGGGCAGCGGGCGACCAGGGTGTTCTTTGGAGCCACTGTGCGCTATGCGAATGCTGCCGGAGAAGTGCGAGTGGTGAGCATCGTCGGCACCGATGAAGTCGATCTCGACCGCAACCACATCAGTTATGCCAGCCCCCTGGGGCGCGCATTGATGCGCGCGGCAGAGGACGACGAAGTAGTTCTCCATGCGCCGGGCGGCAGCGAGACCCTGACCGTGTTGGAAGTGCGATACGAGCGCATCTCTGTCGAACCGTTCCACGTGCCGCCTGGGTTTTAAGCCTCGACCAACTGAGTTGATCGCTGGCCTCATACCTCGTGGCGGAGGGCGGTGAGGGCGGTGACGGGGTCGAGGTTGCCGGCGCGCGCGGCGGGTAGCCAGGCGGCTAAGAGTGAGACGGCGGCGAGAAGCAGGATGATGGCGGCCAGGGGCGCGGCGCCGAAAGTTGACTTCGCGAACATCTGGAAGCTCACGAGGCGCTCGACGAGGAGGCTGCCGGCGAGGCCGAGGGATGCGACTTTGGCGACCATGAGCAGGATGAGTTTGAGAATGTCTCCGCGTTGGGCGCCGAGGGCCATGCGCACACCGATTTCCTGGACGCGCTGGGTAAGGAGATGACGCTGTAGATGCCGATGGCGGCGAGCATGAGGCCGAGTCCGGCAAAGGCGGAGAAGAGGGCCATGGTGAAGCGGGGCTCCTGCGTTTCTTCGCTGAGATTTTTGTCGAGCGTGTTGGGCTTGCCGAGGGCGAGGTCCTTATCGATATCGCGGACTTTGAGACGAACGGCATTGACGATGGCGAGCGGATCGGCGGTAGTGCGGACGGCGAGTTCGCGTTCCGGGGGCGTAGAGGGTGTAGGGCAGGTAGACGGCAGGCACTGCGGGATCGGCCAGGCCATTATTTTTGATATCGTCGATGTCGCCGACGACGGTGATGCGGGGACGGTGGTGGCGGCGGGGAATCAGACGCTGTCGACGACGTTCACGCCGACAGACAGGGAGTGACCCTTCGTTGGGGCGCGGTACAACCCGGGCTGGGGGATCGGTCATCGGATGAGTTTTGAGTTCCCAGCCAGAGTGTGCCTATGAGCGTTGCCGGGGCGTTGGTCCCTTCGTACGATCTGCATCGATTTGAATTGTCGGACATGATCACGCTGGGATCAGAGCTACGCCAGCTGCATTCCGATGGGGAGAGCATGGAAGAGTCGTCTGCGGCAATCGTGCGTTATCTTTATGAACATCTTCAGGATCCGTCGACGGGCGAGAAGAATTGCGTGCTGGTGCGCATGTTCAAGACGCACCGGTTTGGGGATCTGGAGCCGGAACTGCAGAAATTTGCGCGGGCTGCGGCGACGGACGCTGAGGGAACGGTGAGTCCGGATCTGAATGATGACACGCGGTGCCTGACGCTGCTGGCGACAGCGGGAGCGCGCGGAGAGTGGAACCGGCGGAAAACGTCGGCGGGGCACCAGGCGATTCCGCTGGTGACCGAGGAAGTGGTGCGGCAGGCGCCGATGGTGGCGCAGCTGATCCAGCAGATCGGGGTGGACATCGCGCAGGTGGTGGGGAAGAAGAACGCGATCGTGCTGGACGATGACGAACAGAACTACAACGTATTTCATGTGCCGGAAGCGGAGGGAAGCGCGTTTGTGCCGGGGCAGGCGTTTGTGCAGGAAAGCGGAGTGCGGTCGGTGCTGGGATTTGGCGGGCTGTTTCCTTCCGGCGAACTATTTGCCGTGATCATTTTCTCCCGGGTTTACATTCCGCGCGAGACAGCGGAGATGTTCCGCACGCTCGCGCTGGGGGTAAAGCTGGCGCTGCTGCCCTATGTGCGCGGGCAAGTATTTGCGAAAGCGGGCTGAATGGCAGCGTCCACGAGTACTTCTTTTGAAATTGAACGGTTGCGTTCGCAGGTAGCGACGCTGACGCAGCTGCTGGCGGTGCACGAGAAGACGGCGCTGGAACAGTCGCGCCGGCTGGAAAGCATTGTAAGCAGCATCAGCGATGGATTTTTTGTGCTGGACCGGGTGTGGCGGGTGACGTGGCTGAATCCGGTAGCGGCGTCGACGTTTGGGCGGATGGGGATAGCGGCGAACGAGATTCTGGGAAGAACGTTGTGGGCGAAGCTGCCGGCGCGGCTGGGGAATGAGCTACCGGCAAACTGCCAGCGTGCGATGACAGAGCGGGTGCAGA
This sequence comes from uncultured Acidobacteriaceae bacterium, assembly GCA_963817165.1. Lineage (GTDB taxonomy): Bacteria > Acidobacteriota > Terriglobia > Terriglobales > Acidobacteriaceae > Palsa-343. Next base: position 194,755 of record CAWFNL010000029.1, read on the forward strand.
CGAAGTTTGAGCTGTATGTGGAAGAACTGGACGCACATTTTGAGTTTCACGCGTATCCGTGGGAGGACGGGGTTTCGGTTTTCTTCCAGGATGTGAGCGCGCGGAAGGTGGCGGAGCGGAAGCGGGAGCAGACGCAGACGGAACTGGAGCGGCTGGTGCAGCTGCGCACTGCGGATTTGCAGGCGATGCTGGGCGAGCTGGAGGCTTTCAGCTATTCGGTTTCGCACGATTTGCGGGCGCCGTTGAGGAGCCTGGATGGATTTAGCCAGGCGCTGATTGAGGATTACGGGAATCAGTTGCAATCCGACGGAAAGATGTATCTGGAGCGGATCCGGGCGAACGCGCAGAAGATGGCGCAGCTGATCGATGCGCTGCTGCAGCTTTCGCGGGTGACGCGGGCGGAACTGAATCCGGTGACTCTGAACCTGAGCGGAATGGTGGAACAGATAGCGGCAGAACTGCGGGCGACGAACGGAGAGCGCAACTGCGAATTCCGGATTGAGGCAGGCGTGGAAGCGGAAGCGGATCCGAAGCTGATGGAAGTGGCGCTGGTGAACCTGCTGCAGAACGCGTGGAAATTTACGGCGCGGCGCGAGCGGGGAAAGATCGAGTTTGGTGTGACCCACCACAACGGCGAGACGGCATGTTTCATCCGGGATAACGGCGCGGGATTCGACATGAAGTACCGGGACAAATTGTTTGTTGCGTTCCAAAGGCTGCACGACGTGCGGGATTTTGAAGGGACGGGAATTGGGCTGGCGACGGTGAACCGGATCTTCAAGCGGCATGGGGGGCGGATTTGGGCGGAAGGCACGCTGAATCAGGGAGCGTGCTTTTATTTCACATTGCAGGGGCTCGCATCGCGAGCCGGAGAGGCAAAGCTCGCATGATTATGTTGGTGGAGGACAATCCGGACCACGTGGCGCTGACGATACGCGCACTGAAGAAAAACAATATCGCGAACGACGTGATGGTGGCTCCGGATGGCGCGCAGGCGCTGGACATGCTGCTGGGGCGGGGCGAACATGCGGAGACGCTGAAGGAGCTGCCGCATGTGGTGCTGCTGGACCTGAAGCTGCCGCGGGTGGATGGGCTGGAAGTGCTGCGGGCGCTGCGGGCGGAGGAGCGGACGCGGCTGCTGCCGGTGGTGATACTGACGTCGTCGGATGAGGAGCAGGACGTGGTGCAGAGCTACCGGTTTGGGGCGAACAGTTACATTCGCAAGCCGGTGGACTTCATGCAGTTTCTGGAAGCGACGAAGCAGCTGGGTCTGTACTGGCTGGTATTGAACGAGGGCCCGAAATTAGCGACGAATGGATAAATCCCTCCGCATTCTCAATCTCGAAGACACGCAGGACGATTCGTGGCTGCTGCAGCGTCATTTGAATCGCGCGGGGTACGACTGCGTGTTGCGGCGGGAGCAGACGCCGGCAAGTTTTGAGAAGGCGCTGAGGGAGAGTGACTGGGACGTTATTCTGGCGGATTATTTTCTGCCAGGATTTACGGCGCTGGATGCGCTGCGGATCGCGCAGAAGTGCGACCGGGACGTGCCGTTCATTGTGGTGTCAGGGGCGGTCGGCGAGCAGGCGGCGGTGGATGTTCTGCGCGAGGGCGCAGCGGATTATGTGATGAAAGACAGCCTGGCGCGGCTGGTGCCGGCAATTGAACGCGAGATGCAGGAAGCGGAGGAGCGGCGGCGGCGGCGGGCCGCGGAAGCTGCGCTGCACGAGAGCGAAATGCGGCTGCGGGGGATCCTGGATAATTCTCCGAGCGCAGTTTTCATGAAGGATATGTCTGGGCGATATGTGCTGGCGAATCGCTCCTATGAGGAGTTGCTGGGGCTGAGCGACGAAGAAATTCGCGGGAAGACGGACATGGACTTGTACCCCCGGGAATATGCAGCGGTGTATGAGGAGAACGAGGCAAAGGTGCGCGAGGCGACCGTGCCGATGCAGTTTGAGGAGTTGGTTCCGTTTGGAAAAGAAGTGCGGACGCGTCTGGCGAACCGGTTTCCTCTTTTCGATGAATCGGGAAGGCCGGAGGGACTGTGCGCGATCTGCGCGGACATCACGGAGCGCAAAAAATCGGAAGAGACGCTGCGGCGCACGGAAAAGCTGGCGGCGGCGGGACGGTTGGCAGCGTCGATTGCGCACGAGATCAACAATCCGCTGGAAGCGCTGGTGAATTTGGTATTTCTGGTGCAGAAGCAGCCGGAGTTGCACGTAACGACCCGGTCGCTGCTGAGCATGGTGGACCAGGAGCTGAACCGTGTGAGCCATATTGCGCGGCAGACGCTTGCGTTTTATCGCGAATCGTCGAGTGCAACGAATGTGGATTTGGCAGAGACGGTGAACAATCTGGGCGGTCTGTATGGGAATAAGATCCGTCAGCGCGATATCCATCTGAATATTGCTGCGCAGGGGGATTGCACGGTCACGGCGTCGCACGGCGAGATGCGGCAGGTGCTTTCGAATCTGCTGGCGAATGCGATTGACGCGACGCCGCCTCATGGGCGGATCGAAGTGCGGGTGCAGGGGGGACGTGACTGGTCGCGCGGCGGCGTTGAGGGCGTGCGGGTGACGGTGGCGGACAGCGGCTGCGGAATTTCGAAAGAGAATCTGGCGCGCATCTTCGACGCGTTTTTTACCACGAAGGACGATGGGACAGGAACGGGCCTGGGGTTGTGGGTGACGCAGAAGATTCTGCAGAAGCACAACGCGACGATCCGGGTGCGGAGTTCGGTGGCGGCGGGGCGAAGCGGGACGGTGATGCGGATGTTTGTGCCGGCGACGCCGCATGTGGCGCAGATCGCCGCTTAGCGATCGATTTCAAATTCAACTCAATCGACATTGGTCCCAGGGTCACTCGTAGCGGAGGGCGACCATGGGATCGATGCGTGTGGCTTTGCGGGCGGGGAGCCAGGCGGCGGCGAGGATGACCGCGCCAATGGCGAGGGCAGCGAAGACGAAGGTGGAGGGATCGTTAGGGCTGACGCCAAAGAGGCCGGCGCGGATGAGACGGGCGGCAGCGAGGCTGAGAGGGATGCCGACGACGATGCCGATGACGAGCAGGACGAGGGACTCTTTGAGGACCATCCAGAGGACGTTGGGACGGGCTGCGCCGAGGGCCATGCGGATTCCGATTCGCTGGTGCGGCGGAGGACGCTCCAGGTCATGACGCCGTAGAGGCCGATGCAGGCGAGGGCCAGGGCGAGGAGAGAGAAGCAGCCGGAGAGCTGGGAGACGAATTTTTGTTCGTCGAGGAGGTGGTCGACGGATTCAGAGAGCGTGGAGACATTGACAAAGGGGAGATTGGGATCGATTTCGACGAGGGCGCTGCGGACGGCGCTGGTGATTTTGTCGGGATCGCCGGCGGTCTGGATCTGGAGGGTGTACGCGAACTGATCGTCGCCGGTGAGCTGCATGACGGCGAGCCATGCGAAGGGTTTGGGCTGGTCCGCGGGACTGGAGCGTTTTGTGTCGCGAACGATGCCGACGATGTGCCAGCCAACGCCTGCGTCAGGATCGCCGATGTTGATGATGTGTCCGATGGCATCGCCTTTAGGGAAAAAGAAGTTGGCAAAGGTCTGGTTGACGACGACGGATCTTGGAGAACTTGCGGTGTCTTCGAAGCCGATGGTGCGGCCGCGGAGCAGGGGAATGCTGAGAGTTTCAAAATAGCCGGGGGAGATGCGATTGAGGGAGACGCCGATATTTTCGCTGGGTGTGAGGGTGCGGCCGGGGATGGTGATGGGGGATCCCCAGTTGCCGCGGCTCATGGGCGGCGCGCCGGAGATGGCGGCGGAGCGGACGCCGGGGAGAGCGCTGAGGCGATCGAGGATGCGCTGGTAGAGAGCATTGAGCTGGGAAGATTGATAGCCGGCAAATTTGGGGTTGGTATTGGCCACCAGGACGTTGGTGGAGTTGAAGCCGAGGGGCTGACTGCGGAGATTGTGCAGGCTGGGAGATTGGCCGCTGCGGATTTTTTGGGCGACGGAGGCTTCGAGGAAGCTCGAGAGCTCGTCCTGGATTTCCGCATTACGGCGGTCGCGCTGGAAGAGGGCGCGGATTCCGCTGAGGAGGTTATGCAGCATGGGGAACTCCGATCAGGCTTCGAGGATTTTGTTGATGGCGGCGATTTGGCGGCCCCACTGCTGGCGTTCTTCTTTGAGGGCTTTGCGGCCGGCGGGAGTGAGCTGGTAATAGCGGGCGCGGCGGTTGTTCTCGGTAGCGCGCCACTCGGCTTTGACGCGGCCGGCGCGCTCCATGCGGCTGAGCGCGGGGAGCAATGAGCCGGGATTGACGCGGAAGGCGCCGTCGCTGATCTGCTCAATGCGAAGGGCGATGCCGTAGCCGTGCATGGGCTCGAGGGCGAGGGTTTTGAGGATGAGCATTTCGAGGGTACCCTGCACTAATTCGCCGGGGGACTCGGGCATGAATGGCGCCTCCACTAGATAATCAAGAGGAATAACAGCGCTTCCTCCAGATTGTCAGGAGGGGGACTGGGCCGTCCAGGCGGGCCGCCCTTCGGGCGAGGGCGGCTGCGCTGAGAGCGGGAACTCTTCTCGCCGTAAAGATTGAAAAGGGCGCATTTCGCCCGGGTTTCGGGATGGGGCAGGGTATTGGGGGATGGCTCCTGTGGCGTGACCACAGGTTTTTGTGGCATACTGCTGTGGTCATCGCACAGGAGACGACGGGCAGGAGGGACGCGATGGCGGATTCGAAACTGGATTTGCTGCAGGGGACGCTGGATTTGATGGTGCTGCAGACGCTGGCGGCGATGGGGACGCAGCATGGGTATGGGATTGCGCGGCGGATTGAGCAGGTGAGCGAGGATGCGGTGCTGCTGAACCAGGGGACGATTTATGCGTCGCTGGTGCGGCTGCAGCAGCGCGGGTGGATTGATGCGGCGTGGGGCACGTCGGACAACAATCGCAAGGCGAAGTTCTATTCGATTACGAAACGCGGGCGGAAGCAGTTGGCGGAAGACGCGGTGTACTGGCAGCGGATGACGGCGGTGATGGGGCGGGTGATGGAGCAGTAGAGCAGGTGGTGCCAGGTGCTGGTCAGGGATCCGGGCGATTAAGGAAGGCGGGTGCAGAGATGAGAGACGGAACATTCGAACGTTGGGATGCAGCGGGTGCGGGCCTTCTTTCAGAAGGCGCCGCTGGATCAGCGATTTGGATGCGGAGATGGCGTCGCATCTGGAATTTGCGATTGACGAGAATGTGCAGCGCGGGATGACGCCGGAAGAGGCGCGGAGACAGGCGATGGTGCAGTTTGGCGGAGTGCAGCAGGCGCGGGAGCGGCAGAGAGCGTCGCGGGGATTGCCGTTTCTGGATGTACTGGGGCAGGATTTTCGATTCACGCTGCGGACGCTGCGGCGGGATTTGGGATTCACGATTGTGGCGATGGTGATGCTGGGGCTGGGGATTGGCGCGAACGTGGCGGCATTCAGCGTGGTGAACACGATTCTGCTGCGGCCGCTGCCGGTGGAGTATTCCAGCCGCCTGGTGTGGATTGCGCCGCCTCCGCAGAAGTGCGGGTTCAGCTGCGCGACGTATTCGGCGGATGCGTATGACGAGTTCAAAGCGCAGAGCCGGTCGTATGACGACGTGACGGGATACTATGGCGTTCACCGGGCCGGACAATCTGCGGCTGACGGGGCATGGCCAGCCGCTGCCGGCGACAGGCGTTGAGGTGATGGGGAATTTTCTTGCGGTGCTGGGCGTGCAGCCGGCGCTGGGGCGGACGTTCCGACCGGAGGAGACGCGGCAGGGGGCACATCCGGTGGCGATTTTGGCGAACGCTTACTGGAAGCGGCAGTTTGCGGGCGATCCGGCGATTGTGGGGAAGGAGATTGATCTGAGTGGTGCGCCGACGACGGTGGTGGGCGTGCTGCCGGCGAGTTTCGATTTTGGCGCGGTGTTTTCGCCGGGCGAGCGCGTGGATATGCTGACCGCGGAAATTCTGGACGATGAGCGCGACTGCGGAAACATTGTGACGATGATTGGTCGGCTGAAGCCGGGCGTGACTCTGGCACAGGCGCAGGGGGATGCGGAACGGGTGGTGCCGCATTTGTGCTGGAGCGAACAAGCAGCCGGCATCGTGCGGGTCGTATGCGGGGAAGGAAGGCGGGATCGAGCTGCGGACGCTGAAGGATTATGTGAGCGGGCGGGTGAGGCGGTCGCTGGAACTGCTGTGGGGCGCGGTGGGGCTGATTCTGCTGATTGTGTGCGTGAACTTGTCGAATCTGTTGCTGGCGCGGTCGGCGGCGCGGAGTAAGGAATTTGCGATGCGCAGCGCGCTGGGGGCGCAGCGGAGCCGGATTGTGCGGCAGTTGCTGACGGAGAGTCTGATTCTTTCGGCAGCGGGCGGGGTGCTGGGATTGGGGATTGCGTTCGCGGTGACGTATTACCTGACGCGCGCGGGATCGCTGGCTCTGCCGCTGCTGACGAGCGTGCATCTGGATGGTGCGGCGCTGACGTGGACGCTGCTGGTGACCGTCGTGACAGGGTTGCTGTTCGGACTGCTGCCAGGATTGAAGATTGCGAGCGGGCCGCTGCAGGAAGCGCTGAAAGATGCGGGGGGCGGCGGGGGAAAAGGCGTGAGGCATACGCGGCTGCGGGCAGCGCTGGTGATCAGCGAAGTGGCGCTGGCGTGCGTGCTGGTAGTGGGCGCGGGGCTGCTGCTGCGGAGTTTCCTGCGGGTGCTGGATGTGGATCTGGGATTCCAGCCGGACCAGGCGGCGTCGATCAAATTGGATTACGACGATAGTGCGCCGACAGCGGAAGCGGGAGCGGCCAAGTTGAAGCAGGCTTTTCAGCAGGCGATTGCGCGGGTGAGCGCGCTGCCGGGTGTGGAGGCGGCGGGCATCGTGGATTATCTGCCGCTGGGCCCGAACCGGGCGTGGGGCGCGCCGCATCCGCAGGGCAAGACGTATGCGGATGGAGCACTGCCTTCGCCGCTGGTGTATGTGTGCTCGCCGGGCTATTTTCGCGCGATGGGGATGCGGGTGCGCGGACGAGACTTCACGTGGGATGACAACCTGAAGAGCCCGAATGTGGTGCTGATTAACGCTGCGGCGGCGAAGGTGTACTGGCCGGGCGAAGATGCGGTTGGCCGGATGCTGGTGAGCGGTAACCAGCAACTGCACGTGATCGGCGTAGTGGACGATGTGCATGCGTCGAGTGTGGAAGACGAGAAGGGCTGGCAGATTTATTATTCGACGCTGCAGAACGGGCCGAATGGAGCGCAACTGGTGGTGCGGAGCAAGGTTCCGCCGGCGACGCTGGCGGGGAGCGTGCTGAGGGCGCTGCGGGAAGTGAATCCGGGCCAGACTGCGGCGGAGTTTCGGCCGATTCGGACGATTGTGGATCGGGCTGTATCGCCCAGGAGATTTTTTGTGCTGCTGGTTGGAATTTTTGCGGCGTTGGGATTGACGCTGGCGGCATTGGGGATCTACGGCGTGATTGCATATGGCGTGACGCAGCAGACGCAGGAGATTGGGCTGCGGATGGCGCTGGGGGCGAGCCGGGCGCGGGTGCAAATGGGCGTTCTACTGAAGACGCTTTGGCTGGTGGTGTACGGACTGGGGGTGGGAACCGTGGTGTCGCTGGGTGTGGGGCGACTGCTGGCGTCGATGCTGTATGGGACGCAGCCGACAGATGGGGTGACTTACGCGGGGATGGTGGTAATGCTGCTGTTGGTGGCGCTGGCGGCGGGATATTTGCCGGCCTGGCGAGCTTCGCGGATTAATCCTATGGTGGCGTTGAGAAGTAACTAGAAGCTAGCGTAGGTAGCGTATAGCGTGTAGGGCCGGGGCTCTGGTTAGAATCCCGGCCCTTTTACGTGCGGGATCGTTAGTAGTTATCGGGGAAGTTGAATAGGCTGAACAGGTCACCGATGGCGGGGCTGTTGACGGGGACATAGGGATTGCCCCACGCGGTGACGGGGTCGGGGAAGTTGTCGCGGCTGCGGCGGGTGACGGTGTCGAGGCCCCAGTTGCGCTCGATGAACTTGAGGATGGAGACGTGGTCGGCATATTCGTGGGAGATGTGGCCGCCCTCGGAATATTTGGAAACCACGATGAAGGGAATGCGGGTGCCGTCGCCGAAGTAATCGAGCGGCTGGACGTAGCCCGAGTCATAGTAGCCGCCGCCTTCGTCGAAGGTGATGAAGATGGCGGTGTCTTTCCACAGTTCCGGATTGGCTTTGACGGCATCGACGATTTTCTTCGAGAAGCCTTCGAAGAGATCGAGCTTGGACGAGGAGGGGTGACCGTCGACCAGGCCGCTGGGCTTGACGAAGGAGACGGCGGGCAGGGTGCCGTTCTTGATGTCGGCGTAGAGGTTCTCGGTGTCCTGGATGTGGGCATTCCGGACAGTGGGGTTGGCCATGATGGAGGTGTCGTACTGGAAGGGGTTGCAGATGGTGCAGTACTCATCGGACTTTTTGCCGATGGCGCCGTAGTTGAGCTGGTAGGGATCGGGGACGTAGTTATTCCACTGGTCGCCGTAATACTTCCAGGAGATATCCCTGGCGATCATCTCGTCGCCGATGCTGCGGACGGATGAAGGGGGGATGGTGAAGACGGTGTTATCCGGGCTCTTATCGGTATAGGCGTTATTTCCGTTGCCGAAGTAGCCGGGGTTGTAGTTATTCAGCAGATAGTAGTGACCCTTTTCGCAGCGAGGGGCGATGGGGGTGGGGAGTGACTTGAGGTAATCGCGGATGGGAGCGACGCCAGGCTGCGTGGTATCAGAGCAGTCGGTGTAGGAGCCGCCGCCATAGGCGGGAGAGCCGTAAGAGCCGCCGCCGTAGCCATCCTGCATATACCAGTTATTGGTTTTAGGGGCCGGGTTGGGATTTTCAACTTCGTCGAGGCCACCGTTGGGGGTGCCATTGGTGGTGTGCGGCGGAACGGCAGCGTGGCCTTTGCCGTCGGAGAAGTAGATCATGTCAGCGTGGCCGAGCATGATGTGGTTGGCGCCGGTGCCACCATTGACGGACTGATGGAAGTTATCGCTCATGGAGTATTCGTCGGCGAGATGCTTGAAGTAGGGTGCGTCGCCGTTCTGCATGTTGTAAAAGCCCATGGAAGTCGAGCCTTCGCCGGTGGTGGTGACGTCGGGGCCGTAGTTGGTGCTGAAGTTGGTGGGCTGGGTGACGCCGTTGGCGCCGGCGCCCACGGTGACTTCCACCCAGGGGAAGAGCTGCGCGTTGCAGCCGGACGGATTGTCGGCTGTGGAGCGATCGGCGCTGCAGTTGAGCTGCTGCCACATCTGATAGAAGCGATGGACGGGGCTGGCAGCGTAGGAGTTGTAGGTGAAGGTATCGCCGTTAGTGAGCTGGAACGGCCCGGGTTTCAGGCTGCTGACATTCTTAATGCGAGCGTCGGGGGTTTTGGAGGTTTGTCCCGTGCCGCCGGTGACGAGGTAGGCGTAGTAATCGGAAGGCAGGCCATTCTCTGACTGACGGGCGAGGGAGAGGCTGTCGTCTTTCACGTAGGAATCGGTGGGGCCGCCGACGAGCGGGGCAGGCAGGACCGAATTGTCGAAACGGGATTTGGTGGGGCTGAGCAGGTAGCCATCGGGCTGTTCGTCGTACGCGGCGGTCTGTTCGGCTTTGGCGAAGTTGGGGCCGGGCGTGCCGGCGGCGGTGACGATGCCTTCGGAGAGGAGATTCCAGACCTTCTCTCCATGTTTGGGCACGTAGGTAGCGAAGACGTGATCGAAGCTGCGGTTTTCGCCAATGATGACGATGACGTGCTTGATGGGGGTTGCGGTGTCGTTGTCGCGGGAACTGTCCTGTGCGTGGACGTCAGCGAACGTATTGCCGATGACCAGCGGGAGCATGGCAGCGGAAATGACTCCGGTGCGCAGCGCTCGCAGGGCCGTGGATGCAACTTCTTTTGCGGTCATACTGTCCTCCTGAGTCGAGGTTGGGGATCCTCAACCCAACGGAGGATAAAAGCCACAGACGCAGCGGGTCTTGCTGGAGCGATGAAAGGAAGATGAATTGTGGGGTTGTGGATGAGAAATCTGTGGATCGTAACAACGGCGTTATAAACCGAGTAGTTATAACCAGGGAGTTATTACCTGGGCAGGGAAGTCTTACACGGTGTTTTGGGATTGGCGGGAGTACAGTTGGCGGCTGCAGTAGCGGAGGGAATGGCGGGAACGACCTGAATGGTGCCCATCATGCCTTTGTCTTCGTGCTCGAGGAGGTGGCAGTGGTAGGGGAAGGTGCCGATGGTGTTGGGGTCGCGGAAGTCGACGCGAATGCGGACGCTGGGGTAGGCGAGGAGGCGACCGTTGGCGTAGGGAACGTTGACGGTGTCGCGGAGAAAGTTTTCGTGGACGGGGCGGCCCAAATAATCGAGCAGTAAAAAGTGGAGCTGATGGATGTGGAAGGCGTGGAGCTCCTGGGAACGATTCTCGATGATCCAGTCTTCGACGGTGCCCTGCTGGGCGATGATGTTGGGCGGGTCGCGCATGTCGAACATTTTGGGAGTCTGGCCCTCGACGGTGAGGTAGAACTCAACGGCGCTGGCGGGGTCGTTGGGTTTGGCGAGCTTCTCAGAGAAATAAAGGTGACGGACGCGAACGGGCGTGACGTCGCCGAGCCAGGGGCGGGCGGGAGGCGGGAGCGGCTGCGGCGCGGCAGCGAGGATGGAGCGGGGCTCGGGAGCGCTGGGGTCGGCGACGATGTTGGCGAGCATGCGGTTGGGATCGTTTTCGCCGCCGGGGCCGGTGTCGACAGTGCGGGTGACGAACAATCCTGTCGTACCGGCGGGCGGACCGGTAATGGTGAATTCGACGCGCGCGCCGGGCGGGACAATGAGGTGAGGTTGCATGTTGACGAGCGACCGGGCGTCGGGCGGCGGGGGCAGGCCGTCGCCGATGGGGAAGCCATCCATGCCAACGAGGCCGAGGGGCTGAGCGTTACCGTCGTAGAGGACTTCAAGATTGAGATAAGTGATGGCGGAGGCGTTGAGGACGCGCCAGAGTTGGCGTTCGCCGGGGCGGATGCGGATGATGGCGGGCGGGTAATCGGGGTAGGGGACGGGGACGTAGTTGAGGGAGAGATCTTTGGCGGGCTTGCCGAAGCCGGTGCCGTTGTTGGCGGCGTCGCCGTCGCGATCGATGAGGAAGTGGGGGACGACGGGTTCGGAGGATGAGGGTTGCGCGTTGGGGTGGGCGAGGTCCTGGTCGCGGATGATGAAGACGCGCTCGGGGAGTCCGGCGACGGCGGGCTGGGCGCGCTCGATGCCTTCGACGATGAGAGCGCCGGATGCGCCGCCGAGGACCTGGGGCTTGCTGAATCCGTGAATGTGGGGGTGATACCAGTAGAGGCCGGGGGGCTCGTCGGCGGGGATGCGGAAGCGGTAGTCGAAGGTTTGGCCGGGCTGGACGGAGGTGCGGAGGACGTCGTCCTGATGGCAGGTGGGCGGGATGGTGGTGCCGTGGAAGTGGAGGTTGGTGGAGAGGAGGTCCATCATGCCGGAGGTGGAGCAGAGGTTGCTGGCGGGCATGGTCATGGGCGCGTTGGGGGATGGGCTGGGATCGGGCACAGCCGTCATTTTGTTGCGGAGGTGGATGAAGACGACGTCGCCGGGATGGACGCGGAGGGTGGGGGATTCGTCGCCGGCAGCGTCCGTGAAGCAGAAGCGGGTGCGGCCGTCGGGTTCGCGGACGTCGTGGGCAGTGAGGGTGATTTCGAGAGTGCCGTGCGTGCTGCGGACGTCGGGGGGCTCGGGGACGAGGGCGCCGGGTTGGGGACGGGGGCAGGGGTCGGCTTGGGCGTGGGCGGAGTGGCTAAACGCGATGAGGGTGAGGGCCAGCGCGAGTAGGAATTTCAGCACGCGACGGGAATTGGGGCGGGGGGATGATCTGCTGCTCGGCACTGTTGATCATTGTTACAACAGTGGGCGGGGACGGCATGAACGGGAGGTGAATCTGGAAAAACCGGGTGTAGGGGACAGGGTTTAGCGTGTAGCCGAATTACCCCACCCTATTGGTTGAAGAAACGCACCAATAGAATGGGGCACCCGGTGTGTGGGCGCCCCGTATTTCGTAACTGTTGTGGTTACTTGCTGGGGCCGAGGCCGTCGGTTTTGTGGTAGTTCGGGTACGGGGGGATGGGCGGCGGGGTGTAGGGATGTTCTTTGAGCTGATCCATGACGACCTGGACGGCTTTTTCCAAGCTGGAGGTCGTGGCCGGCGGCCATGTCTTTGGGGAGTTCTTCGACGGTGACGTCGGGGGGAATGCCGTGGCCCTCGACTTCCCAGTCGCCGTGGAGGCCGTAGATGGCGTAGCGGGGCGCGGTGACGGAGCCGCCGTCGATGAGGGTGGGATAGCCGCCGATGCCGACGAGGCCGCCCCAGGTGCGGACGCCGACGAGGGTGCCGAGGTTGGCTTTGCGGAAGTACCAGGGCATGGCGTCGCCGCCTGATCCGGCGGACTGATTGATGATCATGGCCTTGGGGCCGAAGATGGCGCCAACGGGATCGTGGATGGGCTCGCCGTCGCGCTCGATGGCGCCGGAGAGGGGCTTGCGGCCGAGGACTTCCGCGATGTAGTCGGCGATGAAGCCGCCTTCGTTGTAGCGCTCGTCGAGGACGACGCCCTGGCGATCGATTTGCGAATAGAAGTAGCGGTTGAAGTTGGTGTAGCCAGAGCCGCCGGTGTTGGGCATGTAGATGTAGGCGATTTTTCCGTCGGAGAGTTTGTCGACGAGGCGGCGGTTGGATTCGATCCAGTCGATGTTGCGGAGGCCGTGCTCGGATTCTGTGGGGATGACGGTGACGTCGCGGCCGTCGCTGCCGTCGGGTTTGGATCCGACGCGGATGACGGTTTGCTTGCCGGCGGTGCCGTCGAAGAAGGAATAGAGATTGTCGCTGGCGTGGAGTTCGCGACCGTTGACGGCGAGGAGGTAGTCGCCGACGTTGACGTTGATGCCGGGGAGGGTGAGGGGCGCGGTGAGGCCGGGCGTCCAGTTTTGGCCGTTGTAGATTTTGGCGAAGCGGTAGCGATTGTTTTCGATGGTGTAGTCGGCGCCGAGGAGGCCGGGCATGGGCGCGTCGGAAGGCTGGCGCGGTCCGCGGATGAACATGTGGCCGACCTGGATTTCGCCGAGCATTTCGTTGCAGAGGTAGGTGAACTCGCTGCGCGAGGAGAGGCCGGCGAGGTAGGGCTGATATTTGGCTTCAATTTTATTGACGTCGAGGCCGTGGAGGTGGGGATCGTAGAAGAAGTCGCGCTCGATGCGCCAGGTTTCGCGGTACATCTGAGCGTATTCAGCGCGAGGATCGATGACGGCGAACATGCCGTGGTTGTTGACGGGCTTGCCTTCGCCGCCGCCGCCGGGCTTGAGGTCGGAAGTATTGGCGATGAACCAGCCGTCGCCGTGAGCGTAGAAGATTTTTTCGCCGTTGAAGGAGACGTGGACGCTGGTGAGGCCGCTGAGGACTTCTTCGGTTTTGCGTTTCTCGAGGGTGAAGCGCCAGAGGGAGCGGATGGGCGGCCCGCCGAAGGAAGAAGCGCGGCCGAAGGGGCTGCCTTCCGCGAGATAGATGACGCCGGTCTTGCCTGCGTCGAGGCCGATGTAGTTGCGGGCGGGAATGGGCAGGGAGAGGATGCGATTGCCGATGCCGGCGAGATCGATGACGGTGGGTTTGGTTTTGTCTGAATCTTTCTTGTCGGCATCCTTCTTATCCGCATCTTTTTTCGCGGAGTCTTTGTCGGCTGACTTATCGGAATCTTTTCCGGGGGTTTTGTCAGCGACGGAGGGACTTGTCGTCGTCCTTCTTGACTTTCTCGTCGTCGCTTTCTGGCGGGATGGGCGAGGCTCCGTCTTTGGCGAGGACGATGACGTAGACGCCGCGGGTGACGGCGCGATCGAGGGAGGAGAGATCGATGCCGGCGTCGGAGGGGCCGTTATCCGTGGAGGCAGTGAAGTAAAGATATTTGCCGCTGGGATCGAACGCGGGATCGGCGGCGTCGCTCATGCCATCGGTGATTTGCGTGGAGGTGTGGGTGGCGAGCGAGTAGAAGAAGACGGCGTGGAGCTGATTTTCGAGGTCGCGGGTGTAGGCGATCCACTGCGAGTCGGGTGACCAGGAGACGTCGTAGGCGGAGCCGAAGCTGCCGCGGAGGCCGGTGTCGACTTTGACGGGCTTGCCGTTGGCCACGTCGACGTACCAGAGGTGGAGATGCTTGTCAGAGAAGGCGATGTGTTTGGAGTCCGGCGACCAGACGGGGTTGTAGTAGTAGGAAGGGTCGGGGCCGAGGTCGATGACCTTGGGAGGCTGCATGCCTTCCTGATCGCGGATGAAGAGCTGGTATTCGCCGGAGGCATCGCTGAAGTAGGCGATGGATTTGCCGTCGGGGGACCAGGCGGGATCGCGCTCGGCGATACCGGGGGTCTTGGTGAGGTTGCGGGTGTCGCCTTTTTCGGCGGGGAGGGTGAAGATGTCGCCGTGAGCTTCGACAACGAGGCGGGCGCCGGTGGGCGAGATGCCGACGGCCTGGAGTTCGCGAGCGGGGATGTGGGCGAGGTGCGGGACGAGCGACGGCAGATCGCCGTGGATGGTGACGGGGACGGTGTGCTGCTGATGGGAGGCGAGGTCGTAGAGATGGAGCGAGCCGAACTGTTCGTAGACGAGGGCGCCGGGCCCGGCAGCGACGGATTTTAGATCGTAGCCCTTGTTGTTGAGGACGTCGGTGACGGCTTTGGTTTCGGTGTCGTAGCTGAAGAGGGAGACGGCGCCGTTGCGGTCGGAGAGGAAGTAGACGGTACGGTCTTCCCAGACGGGGCTGGCGTCGTTGGAGTTGGTGTCACGGGGAACTTTGACGAGGTCGAGAGTTTTGAGATTTACGAGCCAGACGGGGGTAGTTTGGCCGCCGCGATAGTGCTTCCACGCGGCCTCCCATTGCTCGACGGGGACGTAGGCGATGGTTTGGCCGTCGGGGGAGATGTTGCCGTAGATGGCGGTGGGGAGCGGGAGGACGGTGGGCGAGCCGGTGCCGTCGGCGTGGGCGCGGTAGAGCTGGACGAAGTCGGAGTAGCTTTCGCGCGCGGAGGCGAAGAGGATGTCTTTGCCATCGGGGGTCCAGCCGACGGCCTCGTCGCCGGAGGGATCCCAGGTGATGCGGCGGGGAACGCCACCGTCGGAGGCGATGACGTAGACCTCGGTCACTCCATTTTCATGGGTGGAGTAGGCGATCTGCGCGCCGTCCGGCGAATAGTACGGGCCGGCGGTGACAGCGCTGACGGAGGTGAGGCGTTCGGCATCGCCGCCGTCGCGGGGAACCGTCCAGATGTCGTCCGCGTAGACGAAGGCAATGTGGTCGCGGCTGAGGGAGGGGTTGCGTAGGAGGAGGGGTGTGGATTGGGCGGAGGCGGAGGCGGCGAAGATTGCAAAAAGGCCGATGGCGCAATGCTGAGTGATGGTGCGGAGCATTTGAGAGAACCTCTTTGGCGGAGTGCGATAACTATAAACCAGGGTGTAAGAGATAGGGGGTAGGGTGTAGCGATGGCCGTGGGGGTGAAGCGATGTCCGTGCGATTTCTTTATCGGCCGCTTTGCGACCGACTCCCCTCGCTGACTAAATTGTTTCTGGGAGATCGTTGGTCAGCTTCGGGGGGTCCCTCGACTGCGCGCCGGTTTGGATCTGCGCTCGCTGGACTCTTTGGTTGCGGCGGCCATTCGACCTCGCTCAGGCCAGGCTTTCGCCCGGGATGACATTTTTCCCCTTCGCTCGGATTGACAGTCGTGGTTAACGTTGACATTCTATCCATAGATTGTCTATGGTTGCGGATACGGGCTTGCGATGAGAGGTTTTCTGCGATGGGGAAATGGCTGAGACGGCTGGCGTTTTTGCTGCGGCGGGAGCGGTTCAGCGGCGAGCTGGATGAGGAAATGGCGTTCCATCGCGAGCAGGCGGAGACGGAATTTCGCGCGGCGGGGATGACGGCGGAAGAGGCGCGGTTTGCGGCCGCGCGGCAGTTTGGGAATGCGACACGGATGCGGGAGCGGAGTTACGAGGTGATGGGGTTTCGCATGGAGACGGTGGCGCAGGATTTGCGGTTTGCAATGCGGCAGATGGGGCGGGCTCCGGGATTTGCGGTGACGGCGATGCTGATGCTGGCGCTGGGAATTGGCGCGAGCGTAGCGATTTTCGCGTTTGTGGATGCGGCGTTGATCCGGCCGCTGCCGTATGCGCAGCCGAACCGGCTGATGGATGTGACGGAGAGCATGGCGCTGTTTCCGCGGGGGAATTTGTCGTACCAGGATTTCCAGGATTGGCAGCGGATGAATACTTCGTTCGCGTCGCTCGATGCTTATACGGGAAAGAGTGATCTGTTTCGTGGGCCGAATGGAACGGAAACCGTGAACGGGATGGCGGTGAGCGCGGGGTTTTTCAGGACGCTGGGCGTGCGGCCGCTGCTGGGGAGGGATTTTCATCCGGGTGAAGATGCGGTGAGCGCGCCCGCGACGATGCTGCTGACTTACAAGGGATGGCAGAAGCGGTTTGGGGGGCGGGCGGATGTGGTGGGGCAGTCGGTGCAGCTGAGCGAGGCACCGGTGAGGATTATCGGCGTGCTGCCCGCGAGCTTTGCATTTGCGCCGGGCGGCGATCCGGAATACGTGGAGGCGCTGCAGCCGCGGGGCGGATGCAATACGCGGCGGAGCTGTCACAGTCTGTTCGCGGTGGGTCGGCTGAAGGATGGCGTGAGGGTGGCGGCGGCGCTGGCGAATATGAAGGCGATTGCGGCGCAGCTGGAGAAGCAGTATCCGGATTCGAATCGGGGGCAGAGCGCGAGCGTGATGCCGCTGGCGAAGGCGATTACGGGAGACATTCGTCCGATCCTGCTGGTGCTGCTGGGTGGGGCGGGATTGCTGCTGGTGATTGCGTGCGTCAATGTTTCGAATCTATTGCTGGTGCGGTCGGAAAAGCGGCGACGGGAGATGGCGCTGCGGGGTGCGCTGGGCGCGTCGCGTGCGCGCCTGGTGCGGCAATTCGTGACGGAAGGTTTGCTGCTGGTGCTGGCGGGATGCGCGGTGGGCTTGTTGCTCGCGGATGTGGGGATGCGGGTACTGCACAGCATGATGACGAAGGAAATGCTGGATGGGATGCCCTATCTGAAAGGGCTGGGGCTGACGCCGCATGTTTGGGAGTTCGCGGGAGGAATTGCGGTGTTGGCGGGCGGAGTGTTTTCGCTGGCGCCGATATTGCGGCTGCCGTTTGCGCATTTGCGCGAGGGTTTGAGCGATGGCGGACGGGGTGGCGCGGGGAATCTGTGGAAGCGGCTGGGTGCGCATCTGGTGATTGTGGAGTTGGCGATTGCGGTAGTGTTGCTGGCGGGCGCGGGATTGCTGGCGAAGAGCTTTTGGCGGCTGCTGCATGTGGATCTGGGGTTTGAGCCGCGCGGTGTGGCGATGCTGAGTGTGGAACTGCCGGATGTGGAATATCAGAAGCAGCCGCAGCAAGCGGCGTTTGCGAAGGATGTGCTGGAGCGGGTGCGGATGCTGCCGGGCGTGGTGGACGCCACGGTGACGACGGTGCCACCGGTGAGCTGCAACTGCGATACGAACTGGATACGGTTTGTGGGCAAGCCTTATAACGGCGTGCATAACGAGGTGAACGACCGGCAGGTGAGCGCGGGGTATTTTCACACGCTGGGAGCGCGGCTGGTGCGCGGACGTTTACTGAATGAGGCGGATGATGCAGCTCACCCGAGGGTGGTGCTGATTAACCAGGCGCTCGCGCAGAAATATTTTCCGGGGGAAGATCCGATCGGGCAAACGATGGGGGATCAGGATCTGAAGCCGGATACTTTGATGAAGATTGTCGGAGTGGTGGCGAATATCAAGGACGGCGCGCTGGATTCGGAAGAGTGGCCGGCGATGTATGAGTCGTTCGCGCAGGATCCGGATACGTTTTTCACCATGCTGGTGCGGACGGCGGGGGATGAGGAGTCGCTGCTCCCGGAGATGGCGAAGGCGGTGCACGCCGTGAATCCGGGTGCGGGCGTAGAACAGGAGACAACGATGACGATGCGGATACACGATTCGAACTCGGCATGGCTGCATCGCTCGGCGGCGTATTTGGTGGGAGGATTTGCGGCGGTGGCGTTTCTGCTGAGCGTGATTGGGCTGTATGGGGTGATTGCGTATTCGGTGAGCCAGCGGACGCGGGAGATTGGGGTGCGGATGGCGCTGGGCGCGCAGCGGAGCATGGTGCACGGAATGATTTTGCGCGAGGCGGGGTGGCTGGCGCTGGTGGGGATTGTGGCGGGACTGGCGAGCCTCGGTGGGGGCTGCGAGTTTGATGGGGAGCTTGCTGTTCGGCGTGCGGGCGTGGGATGCGGGGACGTTGGGAAGTGTGGCGCTGACGCTGGGAGTGGCGGCTCTGGTGGCGAGTTATCTGCCGGCGCGGCGAGCGGCAGGGGTGAATCCGATGGAGGCGCTGCGCTCCGAATAGAGCAGCGGGTAGCTGGTGGCCGGTAGCTGGCAGGAAAAGCAAAGGCGGCGCTCTCGCGCTAGCCCACTTCTGCCAACACCGGGCAGAAATGGGGCACGCGGCGTGTAGCGCTCACCCGCCCAAGCCGAAAGAGGGCTTGAATGGGCCACTCTGCCAGAAGAAATGACGCAGTCATGGTTACAGAATGGCGCGGATTACGCCGCCGTCTACGCGGAGCGCTGCTCCGTTGGTGGCGGAGCTTTGCTCGCTGGCTACATACGTAACCATGGCTGCTACTTCTTCGGTTGTGGCGAAACGCTGTAAGAGCGATGAGGGGCGGGCCTGCTGGAAGAATTCCTTCTCCATTTGCGCTTTTGATTTGTTTTGCTGGCGTGCCATGGATTCGACGAAGGTGGCAACGCCTTCAGAGTCCGTGGGACCGGGGAGGATGCTGTTGACGGTGATGCCGGTGCCGGCGACGGATTCGGCGATGCCGCGGGCGATGGCGACCTGTGCGGTTTTCGTCATGCCGTAGTGGATCATTTCCACGGGAATCTGGACGGCGGATTCGCTGGAGATGAAGAGGATACGGCCCCAGTTCTTTTCGCGCATGCCGGTGAGGTAGTGGCGCGAGAGGCGGACACCGCTCATGACGTTGACCTCGAAGAAGCGGAACCATTCGGCGTCGGGGATCTCGGCAAAGGGTTTGACGTCGAAGATGCCGACGTTGTTGACGAGGATGTCGGCAGTGGGAAGTCCAGCGATGACGGTTTCGGCACCGGCGGCGCTGGAGAAATCAGCGGCGATGCCGTTGACGTGGGCGTTCTTCACCCTGGTGCGAATGGAGGCGAGGGCGGCGTCGACGCGCTGCTGGGTGCGGCCGTTGATGGTGACGTGCGCGCCTTCGCGGGCGAGCGATTCGGCGATGGCGTAGCCGATGCCGGCGGTCGATCCGGTGACGAGAGCGATTTTTCCAGCGAGCTTGAGATCCATGGGTCCTCCGAAAATCTTTTCAGCTCTTTGGATTCAGGAGGGGACGGGAAAGACTCGTGCGCTGGAGTTCGAGGCCGAAGCGAGCGCGGAATTCACGGCGGCCGTGCGGGGTGAGGGCAAGGGCGCGGCTGTCGAGCTCGCGAGTGAGCCATTTCTTTTTCAGGGCGAGAGTGAGAAGTGCGGCGCCGAGCGAGCCGCCGAGGTGGGGCCGGCGCTCGGACCAATCGAGACAACCGAAAGCGAAGCGGCGACGTTGGGCGCGGGCGGATTCGACATCGAGGCCGAGGGCGGTGAGGGCTTTGGCTCCTTCTACAGAGAGGGTGTATGGGTTATTGCCTCGGGCGCTGGTGGCGCGTGTTGGCTGGAGCCAGCGTGCGGCGACGAAGCGGTCGTGAAGGGAGACGGCGACAGCTCCGGCCATGTGGTCGTAGCAACTGCGGGCGTTGCGGAGAGCTACGGGCGTCGAGGGCGTGAAGCGGCCGCGCGGAGTGCCGGCGAGAACGCTGAGACCTTCCAGGGCGCGAGCGACGGCGGGCGTGGCGAGCGAGTAGTAACGGTGACGGCCCTGCACGAAGACGTGGACGAGGTGCTCGTCCTTGAGGCGGTTGAGGTGAACGCTGGCGGTGGGCGGGGTGACGCCTGCGACGATGGCCAGCTCGGTGCTGGTGCGCGCGGGTCCTTCCATCAGGCAGAAGAGCATGCGGGTGCGGGCGGGCTCGCCGATGGCGGAAGCGAGTGACGCGACGGCGGCGTCGACGTTGGATTCCATTGTTTTACCGTAGACGAAGTGTTGCGGCGGAGCAAGCGTGATACTGCTGTTATGAATCGGCGCGAGCTGATCGGTGGCGCGGCGGCGATGGGCGCCGCCGTGGCTGTGCGTGGGCTGGCGGCGACGCGGAGAGAGGGAGATGCGATGACGATGACGTGCGTGATTCGATACCAGATCGATCCGTTTCAGAAAGAGGGTTTCAGGAAGTATGCGGAGAACTGGGGACGGATTATTCCGCGATGCGGGGGGCGGCTGGTGGGGTATTTTCTGCCGTGGGAGGGGACGAACGACGTGGCGTGGGCGTTGATTGGGTTCGACAGCCTTGCCGCGTATGAGGCGTATCGCGCGCGGCTGCGCAAGGATGCGGAGGCGATGGAGAATTTTGCAATGGCGGAGCGGATGCGGCTGATCCTGCGCGAGGAGCGGAATTTTGTGGAGGTGGTGGACGGGACGTTTTGCCAGTTTGGTGCGTCCACTCAGAAGGAGTAAGACAACATGGCGACGCAATGGCAAAAGGGAAGCGCGTTTCGCGCGCTGCATGCGGGTGAGGGTGCATTCATCATTCCGAATCCGTGGGATGTGGGGACGGCGCGGCTGCTGGCGCATGAGGGATTTGCGGCGCTGGCGACGACGAGCGCGGGATGCGCGTTCGCGCTGGGCAAGGCGGATGGAACGATTGGGCGCGAGGCTGCGCTGGCGCATGTGGCGGTGATCGCGGCGGCGACGGAGCTGCCGGTGAGCGGCGATTTGGAAAACGGATTTGGCGATGCGCCGGAAATGGCGGCGGAGACGATTCGGCTGGCGGCGGCCGCGGGGCTGGTGGGCGGATCGATTGAAGATGCGACGGGAAACAAGGACAAGCCGATTTATGAAATTGAACTGGCGATTGAGCGGATTGAAGGCAGCGGCAGAGGCGGCGCGGAGTTTGCCGTTCCCGTTCACGCTGACGGCGCGCGCGGAGAACTATTTGTATGGGCGCGCGGATTTGAAGGACACGATTCACCGGCTGCGCGTGTATCAGGAGGCGGGCGCGGATGTGCTGTATGCGCCAGGGCTGACGCAAAGGGAAGACATTGCGGCGGTGGTGCGGTCGGTGGATCGTCCAGTGAATGTGCTGATGGGATTGGCGGGTGCGACGTTTAGTCTGGCGGAATTGTCGGAGCTGGGCGTGAAGCGGGTGAGCGTGGGGAGTGCGTTGTCGCGCACGGCGATGGGCGCGGTCTTGGGTGCGGCGCGGGAGATGCGGCAGCGGGGGACGTTCACCTTTGCGCAGGCGGCGGCGGGGTCGAAGGAGCTGAACGAGTTGTTCCGGTGAGGGTGCGAGGGAACTTAGGAGCGGTTGAGTCCGTACCTGGCGTTAAGAAGAAATGAGGCGCCGGGTTGAAGCTATCGATTGAGGGAGTGGGGAAGAGCTATCGCGGGAAGGTTTGGGCGCTGAAGGCATTCAGTCTGGAGCTGGGGCCGGGCGTGCTGGGATTGCTGGGGCCGAATGGGGCGGGCAAGACGACGCTGATGAGCATTCTGGCGACGATCACGCGCGCGACGGAAGGGCGCGTGGTGTGGAACGGCGCGGATGTGGCGAAGGATCCTGACGGGCTGCGGGCGGTGCTCGGTTATTTGCCGCAGGATTTCGGGGTTTATCCAAATCTGAATGCGGTGGAGTTCCTGGAATATCTGGCGGCGGTGAAGGGTCTGGACGCGGCGACGGCGCGGCGGCGGATCGACGAGCTGCTGAATCTTGTGAATTTGAGCGATGTGCGCAAGCGGCCGTTGGGAGGGTTCTCCGGCGGGATGAAGCAGCGAGTGGGAATTGCGCAGGCGTTGCTGAACGATCCGGAATTGCTGATTGTGGATGAGCCGACGGCGGGACTGGATCCGGAGGAGCGGGTGCGGTTTCGGAATTTGCTGTCGGAATTGTCGGGCGAGCGGATTGTGATTTTGTCGACGCACATTGTTTCGGACGTGGAGGCGACGGCGACGGATATTGCGCTGATTTCTGACGGGCGGCTGGTGGCTCATGCGGCTCCGGAGGAATTGCTGCGCAGCGTGGAAGGACGGGTGTGGGAGTGGGTAGTGGCGAGCGCGGATTTGCAGGGCGTGAAGCAGGCGTTTCGCGTGAGCAGCACGGCGCGGCGGAGCGATGGAGTGCGGGTGCGGGTGCTGACGGATGATCCGCCGAAGGTAGCGCTGCCGGCGGTGCCGACGCTCGAGGATGCGTATCTGGATGCGCTGGCGCTGCATCGCGCGGGTGTGGTGAACGGCGTGAAGCTGGCTTCGCGTGCTGGCACAGATGGTGAAGGCGGATTTCCTGGAGCGTGCGCGGCGGACTGAGCTTTCTGGTGACGCTGGCGTTCACGGTGTACGTGGGGTACGAGACGTTTGCGGGCGGGATTGTGATCAATCTCGACAAGTACCGCGGCGTTTACAACTCGGCGTGGGTGGGCGCGCTGATGGCTGCGGTGACGAGCTGCTTTCTGAGCCTGGTCGGTTTCTACATTGTGAAGGGCTCGATTGAGCGCGACGAGCAGACGCGGGTGGGGCGGATATTGGCGGCAACGCCGATGACGAAGGTGTTCTACACGGTGGCGAAGGCGCTGGGCAATTTTGCGGTGTTGAGCTCGATGGTGGCGGTGATGGCGGTGGCGGCGGTGCTGATGCAGTTGCTGCGCGGCGAGGATCGCGTGGTGCACGTGAGTGCGCTGCTGGGGCCGATGGTGTTGATTGCGCTGCCGGCGATGGCGTTTGTGGCGGCGCTGGCGGTTTTGTTTGAGACGCTTGCCGGTGCTGCGCGGCGGCGTGGGGAATGTGGTGTGGTTTTTTGCGTGGACTGGCGCTGCTGGTGGCGGGAGCGCCGCCGACGACGGGGAATGGACAGCACTATGCGGCGCGGGTGGAGTTCGCTGGACTTTTCCGGGCTGGGGACGATATTTAGTTCGACGCGCGAGACGATGTTGAAGAGTTAATCCGAAGTTTACGGATGCTTTCAGCTTCAACATCGGGGGAACGAAGCCGACCGAGCGATTTGTTTGGAATGGGATTGACTGGACGGCGGCGCAGGTTGCGGGGCGGCTGGAGTGGGTGGTGCTGGCGTTGTTGGCGGCACTGTTGGCGGCGGTCTTCTTTCACCGGTTCGATCCGGCTCGGGCTGGGGCGAAATCGAGTGCGGGGCGGCGCCGGAAAAAATTGGAAGCGCTGTCGGGTGGTGAGCAGGGCGCAGTGCAGGATGTTGCGTGGATTTGGAAGTAGTGGGGCGGCGCGGAATGGAATGCTGACGCCGCTTAGCGCGCGTGGGTGCGCGTACGCGGTTTGGTCATTTGGTTGTGGCAGAGCTGCGGCTGATGCTGCAGGGGCAGAAGTGGTGGTGGTATGCGGGGGCGGCGGGATTGTTTATTGGGTGCCTGAGTTCGCCGCTGGTGGCGGGGCGCGGCGGCGTGATTTTGGCGGCGTGGATTTGGCCGCTGCTGTTGTGGTCGCAGATGGGGAGCCGCGAGGCGCGTTGGGGGACGGGGGCGCTGCTGTTTTCTTCGCCGCGGACGCTGGGCCGGCAACTGCCGGCGGCGTGGGTGGCGGGGGTGCTGGTGGCGATGGCGACAGGTGGGGGACTGGCGATCCGGCTGATGATTGCGCACGATGCGGCTGGGGTTGGCGGGATGGATGGCGGGCGCGGTGTTCATTCCCAGCCTGGCACTGGCGCTGGGATTGTGGACGGGGACGGGCAAGTGGTTTGAGGCGATCTATACGGGGTGGTGGTATATCGGGCCGCTGCACCATATTCGGAACGCGGATTTTATGGGGACGATGGCGGGGAGCACGACGCCGGGGCTATTTGTGGGGCTGGCGGCGATTTTGCTGGCGAGTTGCTTTGTGCGGCGGCGGGCGCAGTTGGGATACGTCTGAGAGCATGTAGTCAGTTATCAGTAGTCAGTAGTCAGCAAAAGCTAATCAGGAATCAGTGGTCAGGGGGTGACTCGCGATTCTTGACTGCTTCCTATTGGGAACTGTTCTGACGCTTGCTCGTATTGGTTGTTGAGGTGATGCATGCGTCTTCGATTGAATTCGGTGATTGCGATGGCTGCGTTTGCTGTGGCGGTTTTGTTGGGTCGTTCGGGGTATGCGCAGGATTCGGATTTCAATTTGAATGTGCATGCGAACAGCCATGCTACGGCGAAGGGACTTGGATTGCCGGTGTATCCGGGGGCGACGCCTTTTAAGGACACGGACAGCGATTCTTCGTCGGCGGATTTGGGATTTGTGCTGAATAGTTTTCACATCAGCGTGCAGGTGGTGAGCTATGTGACGACGGATTCTCCGGCGCAGGTGCTGGCGTTTTATCGCAAGCCGCTGGCGAAGTTCGGCGAGGTGCTGGAGTGCGATCACGGGAAGCCGGTGGGCGCGCTGACGGTGACGAAGAGCGGGCTGACGTGCGGCGACAAGGACAAGAGAACACGTGGATGTAAACGGGACGGGCGACAACGATCATGAGCTGCGGGCGGGGACGCCGGAGCAGTACCGGATTGTGGGCGTGAGCGGGACCGATGGAGGGAAGACGAAGTTTGGACTGGTGGAGTTGGTGTTGCCTAAGGACAGCAAGTAGCTGGTGGCTGGTGGCTGGTGGCTGGTGGCGGGTGGGGATAGGGAGTAGGGGGTAGGGTGTAGAAGGCAAAGGCGGGCGCTCTCGCGCGAGCCCACATTGGGGCGCCCGGCGTTGGTGTTGCAGAAGGATACTCATTAGCTGGTGGATGGGCGGCAGCATGGGTATCTGAACAAAGCAACCGCAGGTCCTTCGTCGCTCTGCTCCTCAGGATGACAGTTGTTATGCTCCGAGTAATGGGGCACCCGGTTCTGTTCTGATAATTGAAAACTGATTTCTGACAACGGACTACTTCGATGGGTCGGCTAGCGCGTTTTGGACGATGACTAATGGTTGGATGGTGGGCGGCTTGAGGTATTGGTTCACGATGAAGCGCTGGCCGTCGCGGGTGACGTCGTAGGTGAAGAGGTCGGTGGAGGAGATAGGAGCGCGGCCGCGAACCTGGAAGAGCGGCGTGGGCGCTCCGGAAGCGAAGGTTTCGCCGAGATTGACGGTGACCGCCATTAACATGCCGCTGGGCGAGAGGTAGAACATCTCTTTGCCATCGCCGCGCCAGCGTGGCTCGCTGCCGCCGCCGCGGGAGACCTGAAACTTTCCGGCAGCGCCGGGAAACGTGGTGACGTAAATTTCCCATTCGCCGGTTTCGTTGGAGGCGTAGGCGACCCATTTGCCGTCGGGCGAAATTTGGCCATTGGATTCGCTGGCATTGCCGTTGAGCAGGGGTGCGCCTTTGCCGCCAGAAGCGGGAACGACCATCAGCTCCGAGCCGCGGGATCCGCCGGAGACATTTTGCAGGGAACAGAGGATCAGCTTGTCGTCGGCGGACCAGGAGTTGGGGATAATGTCGGCGCCCATACTTACCTGAGAGCCGGACATCATGCCAGGAACGCCGATGCGGATGAGCGGACGGGCCGCGGCGAGGCCAGCGGCGTCTTTGAGATCGATGCCGGAGGAGGTGGATTGACCAGCGAGGGAGCGATAGGCGATCTGTTTGCCGTCGCGGGACCAGACGGGGCCGGTTTCTTCCGCAGGATCGAAGGTGAAGCGAGTATTGGTGGCGCCCTTCGTGTCTTCAATCCAAACGTCGAGGTTGTCGGATTTGAGGTCGGTGATGTCGAGAGCGACGCGCGATCCGTCCGGAGAGAGAGAGGGGTTGGCCTGCAGGCCGGGTTGGCCAACGGTTCCCAGCGGTTTGCCGCTGCGGTCGAACCAGGTGAGCTGCGAAGAGGTGTAGCTGGTCTGGGTGCTGAAGATGAGCGTTCCATTCAGCGAGGCGGTAAAGGCGCCGTAATAGACAGACGGCTGATAGCCAACGATGTCGGCGACGACGCTGGGGTCGCCGGAGACAGCGCCGGATGCGGGATCAAAGGCGATCGCGCGGAGAGAGTCTTTGTCGTCGAGATAAAAGAGATGTCCCGCGCCATAGGCGGCGCTGGATTTGGCGTGGACCAGAACCTTCTTTTCCAGGCCGTCGAGGGAACTGAGGATGATGGCAGAGGTGGAGCTTTGGTCGCCGGATCCGAATTTTGCGCCGAGGAAGAGGAAATGATTGCCATCGGGGAGAAAGAGGGGCCAGCGGTGGGAATCGACGGTGTTGTCGAAGATTTTGGCGGTGAGAGGAGCGGCGCTGGTGCCGTCGGCGTTGACTTTCCAGAGGGGGCCGGAGGGGTCGGGTGAATAGACGATGATGTTTCTTTTGCTCCAGGCGCCGCCGCGGGGAAAGGACACCGGAGTGATCATCTGGGGCGGTCCTCCCACGACGGGGATCTTCTGGAGCTTGCCATTGGCGAAGAAGCCGATCCACTCATCGTCAGGAGAAAAGAAGGGGTAGCTGGACCCTTCGGTGCCGGGAAGCTCGGTGGCCGCACCCGCGCCGACGTGCTGGACGAAGAGCATGGGGGTGGCGGTGGTTTCGTCGGGAGTGACGTAGGCGAGGAGGCGCCCGTCGACAGAGAGGATGGGGTCGTTGACTTCGCCGGGAACGGCGATGGAGAACTCCATGCGCACGGGAGCGGTGCCGGAGCCGTGGAGGAACCACGCGAGGGCTGCGCCGGCAACAAGCGCGAGAACAATCAGGCCGAGGATCGGCCAGGGGCGGCGCGCTGCTGGAGTTGGCGTCGCGGCAGTGGCGCGTTGGCTGCCGCTGGAGTCGCTGCCGGAGAGGACGCCCATGGCGAAGGAGAGATCGCGGGCGGACTGGAAGCGATGCGCGGGATCTTTCTCGAGGCAGCGGCGGACGATGCGGTCGAGGGCGGGAGGAATCTGGACGGCGGTGCCGGTTAATTCGGGCGGGTCGTCGCGGAGGACGGCGGTCATGGTTTCGGCAGCGGTGTCGCGGCGGAAGACACGCTGGCCGGAAATCATTTCGTAGAGGACGGCGCCGAGGGCGAAGAGGTCGGTGCGGGCGTCGACGGGTTCGCCGCGGACTTGTTCGGGAGCCATGTACCCGGCGGTGCCCATGACCACGCCAGCGGAGGTGGCGTTGCTGGTGAGGTCGGGGTCGAGGATGGTGTCGGCGGAGGGCGCGACTTTGGCGAGGCCGAAGTCGAGGATTTTAGCGCGTCCATCTTTGGTGATGAAGAGGTTTTCCGGCTTGAGGTCGCGGTGGATGATGCCTTTGTCGTGGGCGGCGGCTAGGCCGTCGGCGATTTGCACGCCGTACTGGATGACTTTGCGCTGGGGCAGCGGGCCGCGGTCGAGGAGGTCGCGGAGGGATTCGCCTTCGAGGAGTTCGGTGACGAGGTAGGGCGAGCCTTCGCTCTGGCCGACGTCGTAGATGGCGAGGATGCTGGGGTGGTTGAGGGCGGCGACGGCGCGGGATTCCTGCTCGAAGCGGCGGAGGCGTTCGGGATCGCGCGCGAGGGAGGCGGGGAGAATTTTGAGGGCGACGTCGCGGGATAGGCGGGAATCGCGTGCGCGGTAGACCTCGCCCATGCCGCCCGCGCCGAGCGGGGCTTGAATTTCGTAGGGGCCAAACTTTGTCCCTGCAGTAAGTGCCATGAATGGTGGCAATTATACAGAGCGAGGGATGGAGGTTGGATCAGGCTCGGTGAAAGAGGAGGGCGGCGGCGACGAAGGCGAAGAAGATGACGGAAATGACGCCATTCATGGTGAAGAACGCGGCGTTGAGGCGCGTGAGGTCGTTGGGGGAGACGATGAGGTGTTCCCAAAGGAGGAGCGCGGCGACGGCGGCGATGCCGGCGAAGGCGATGGGTCCGAGATGGAACAGGATTACGAGCCAGACCAGCAGCGCGAGCATGATGAGGTGCATGGTGCGGGCGATGAGGAACGCGGTGGCGGTGCCGAGGGTGGAGGGGATGCTGAGGAGGCCGGCGGTGCGATCGTGCGATTCATCCTGGCAGGCGTAGAGGACGTCGAAGCCAGCGACCCAGAAGAGGACGGCGGCGGTGAGGACGAGGATGCGGGGATCGAGGGAGCCACGGATGGCGATCCACGCGCCGGTGGGCGCGATGCCGAGGGCGAGTCCGAGAAACAGGTGGGACCAGCGGGTGAAGCGCTTGGTGTAGGAGTAGAGGAAGAGAATCGCGAGGACGATGGGCGAGAGCGGCGAGGGTGAGGCGGTTGAGGCGTGAGGCGCCGAGAAGAAGACAGGGCCGACATCACGACGGTGAAGGCGGCGGTGAAGTTGCGGGTGAGGAGTCCGGCGGGGATGGCGCGCGTGCGGGTGCGGGGGTTGGCGGCGTCGAGGTCGGCGTCGGCCCAGCGATTGAAGGCCATGGCGGCGGAGCGGGCGGAGACCATGCAGACGACGATCCAGAGGAGTTTGGCGAGCGGCGGCCAGCCGTGGGCGGCGAGCATGGCGCCGGTGAGCGCGAAGGGGAGCGCGAAGATGGAGTGCTCCCACTTGATCATGTCGAGGGTGACGCGGATGGAGCGGAGCAGGGGCACTGTTTTAGGGTACAGGGTGTAGGGTACGGGTAGGAAGCGCGAGTGGGGTAGGGGGTAGCGGTGCGGACAAATGAATCAATCGGCGGATTTGGCGATGACGATTGCAATGGGGGAGTTTCATATCGGATCACTGCTGCGGAACTGAGGGTGGTTGCTGTTGTGCGGCTATTTGCGGGTGCGCGATTTCGGTTGCCGCGCAGCGGGGACTGTCGTTTGATCCGACGGCCCCGGGAGCGTGCGAGAAGGCGCTCGGACATGCGTCCGTCGAGCGACGCGGTGATCGATGCGCGCGGATTTGTGCTGGCGTGCGCGGATGCCGATCTGGAACAGGAAAAGGTGGAGTTCGCGCAGGTGGCGCAGCGCGAGAATCAGGCGACACCGGCGGAGCGGGCTGCGTGGAGAAATCTGCGGGGAGCGTTCGAGAAGTTCAGGATGCTGCACATTAAGATTTTCGCGCAGGATTGCGGGGCGGGAATGGATGCGGCTCAGACGGCGGAGCAGGCTGAGGCCCAAGCAAATTATCAATTTTCGCTGATGGCGGAGGGTTTTCGCGAGCGAGAGATTTCCCGTTACAACGTCGCAGCAGGCAGCCGCCGATGATGCGAAGCTAAACCGGGATTACGAGCAGCGCGATCGCAGCGGCACCCGCCGATTGCGGAAACGAGGATGGATGTGTTGCGCGGCCAGCGATGCGGGAGATGGAGCGAGCGTGGATTCGTTACCGGGACGCGTGGGTAGCGTTTTGGGCGGTGCGATGGCCGCGCGTATCGGCTGATAGCTGGCGCGTCTATCTAACGCTGCAACGGATCGCGATGGGCGGAGATGGCGGCGGGGAGTGAAGCGGGGGCCTGCGGTTTGCAGGCCCCGCTCGCGCAGCTACTTCGAGGAACGCTCTGAGGAGCGTTGGCTACCTGCAGATCGTTGGTGACGCTGAAGACGCCGGAGACGGTGTTGGCCTGGATGCCGGCAGCGTTCTTCTCCGACTGATTGGCGACCTGGCCGTAGAGGGTGACGTGGCCGTTGGACTACCTGGATGCGGATGGGTTTCTCCGGATCCATCGCGTACTGGCTCAGCAGCGGATAGCCGTAGATGGCGCGGAATTCCCGCAGACGGATGTCGTTGTCGAAGTCCGAGATGGGGTCGACCTGAATTTCGTCGACGACATCACGTACGCCTTTGGTGTTGGCAACGACAGCGACTGCGTCAGCAGCGGCGACCGGACCGGCGGTATGACCACTGAGGGTGACTACGCCGTTCTGGACCTGAGCGGAGACGGTCTGGAACGCGACCGGAACATTGCCCCACAGGTTGTAGGTAATGGCTTTGTTGACCTTGGCCTGAAGCTGCTGGTCGGAAATTTCGCCCGCATTCACCTGGATTTGGTTGTTGACCCCGGTGACACCTTTGACGTGATGGGTTTTCTGATCCGCGCTGAATTTGGACGGCGACCACATCGACGTTGCCGGTGAGGGTGACGGTGCCGTTGTGGACCGTCTGCCTGGACACCTTTGAACTGCGAGCCGTGCAGGGCCTTCTGGACTTCCTGCTGTAGCTGGGCGATCGTTGTTTTGCGCGAATGCCGCAGGAACGGCAAGAGCCGCGGCCAGGGAAAATGCTGCAAGTGCTTTCATGGAATACGCTCCCGGCGCTCTCCTGGGCTTTTGCTTTTTCCGG
Source organism: uncultured Acidobacteriaceae bacterium (assembly GCA_963817165.1). Taxonomy (GTDB): domain Bacteria; phylum Acidobacteriota; class Terriglobia; order Terriglobales; family Acidobacteriaceae; genus Palsa-343. The sequence goes on from CAWFNL010000029.1 coordinate 225,161, forward strand.
CCGCGGGGCTGGGCCACCTGAGGGCAGCTACCTTCCAACCGGGCCGGGGGAGAGGGCCTTTCAGTTGAATCAGACACGGAAATGGGTGGTTAGGATGCGCTTGCGAGAGGAATTTTGGGAGATGGCGGGACTTGGCCGGGACCAGCCGTGGAGGGGTCCCTTGCAGGGCCCACTGCTTCGAATGAGATTCAACCTGAAAAGGTGCAAATGATTGCATGACGATGGGCTGCCGTTTGCGCAAGTCATTGAATTAAAAAGTGCGCATGCGTGTATTGGAGCAACCCGCCGTCAAAGAAGGATGATCTCTGTTGTGTAGCAGGATCATCGGGCGCGGCAGATGGTTCATGACCTGACGAGCGTGGAACGGTGTGGGCAGCGCCGCCGACCGGTTCCGGAACCTGGTTCTCTCCTCTTACGACAGTTAAGACAACTTAGGCAACGTCAACCCTGCACGATTCAGGAGCCCAGGAGTGCTCCCAAACATGCTTCACCGAATTCTGACCGTGTCGATCCTTGTGGGAACGGCGGCCACGCTTGCAGCGCAGTCCAGCGTCAGCTTTGAGATTGCCAACGATTCTTATACGGCTTCCAATTCCCAGGGCTATACGCCTGCGGTGGTGGCGGGCGACTTTAACAACGACGGGAAGCCGGACTTCATTCAATGTTGCGGCGGGAACGAGAGCAAGGGGTTGGTGTTTCGGGCCGGCAATGGGAACGGAACATTTCAAACTGGCGTGACGGCGGCTGCTTTGCCGGACGGCAATAACGTTGAAGACCTGGTTGCGGCGGATGTGAATAGGGACGGGAAGCTGGATCTGATCGGGATGCCGGTCGCCGAGAATACCGGCAACGGGGCGCCGACCAACACGGTGGCGGTGTGGCTGGGCAATGGCAATGGGACGTTCCAGGCACCACAGGTCTACACGCTCACCAGAACCGCGGGCAATGCGATGCAGGGAGCGATCGCGGTGGGGAATTTCTTTGGCGATGGGCACCTGGACATGGCGGTGGCCGAGCAGGGCGGACAAGTGGAGCTGTTCAAGAACGAGGGGAATGGCACGTTTGTGTCGACGAAGTCGATCAGCCTGAGCAGCGGGTCGGGATCGGTCGCGTTCGAGGTGGCGGCAGGGGATTTGAATGGCACTGGGGTGTCGGACCTGGCGGTCGCCGTGGAGCAAAGCTCGGTCTCGGAAGCAGGTCCGGTGTATGCGCTGTGGAACGATGGCAAGGGGGATTTCACGCAGGACGAACTGGGGACGTATAGCGATGTCCGGTCGCTGGCGGTGAGCCGGCTGAACGGGACCGGGATGATGGACATTTTGGTGGGTAATTTGAATGGCAGCGGCACAAGCCAGACCAGCAACATCGACGTGTACTACGGCCAGGGAAGCAACAAGCTGACGAAGAAGACGGTGGTGTCGTCGTCGCCGGACACGATTTTCCAGATTGCGGGCGCGGACATCAACGGCGATGGGTATGGAGACATTGTTGCGAATGGGTGGGGACCGTGCGCGCCCAGCGGCGATGTTTGTGCGGGATTTTATGTGTGGCTGGGGGAGGGGAATGGTTCCTTCCAGCAAACGGCACAGGCGTTCATGCTGGGGAATGAATCGAATGCCGGACCGTTTACGATGGCGGATTTCAATCGGAATGGCATGATGAGCGCGGTGATAGAAACGTCGCTCAACCTGAACGCGGAGATCATGATCAATTCCACGACGCGCGCGGCTTGCGGGACGTACACGATCAGTCCGATGGTGACGATGTGCCAGCCGGTCGACAACACGTATTCGCCGAGCCCGGTGCGGGTGCAGGCGACCTCGTATGACACGACCAAAGTAACGACGATGCAGGAGTACATCGATAACTCGCTGAAGTATTCGCAGTCAGGAACGAGCCTGGATGCGACCTTCTCGCTGGCAGCGGGAACGCACGCGTTGCAGACCAAGGCGTGGGACACGGGCGGGCGCGATTTTGTGGCGGATCGCACGGTGACGGTGTACGACGGAACGCCGGGAGCGGTTTGTTCGGTGGGGACGGATGCAGCGAAGATCTGCCTGCCGTCCGGGGACTCGAGCAGCTCTCCGGTAGAAATACTGGCGAACGGCAATACGGGGACGTCGATCACCTCAGCGGCGCAGTTGTATATCGACGGCAAGCTGACAATCGATAACAAGTGCGACTATTACCAGGCGGACGGCTGCCTGGAGACGGCGACATCCGTGCAAACCACGCAGGATCTCTCTGCGGGATCGCACCAGTTGGTGTTCAAGGTTTGGACAAGCGCCGGGCAGGTGTACGAAGCGGAGAAAACGATCACGGTGAACTAGGCTGTATCGACATATAGCCGCAGCAGAAGCCAGGAACAGGCGAGGGCGACCAGAGCCTGGAAGCAGGCTTTGGACTTTTCATAGCGGGTGGCGAGGCGCCGGAACTGCTTGAGGCGGCTGAAGCAGCGTTCGATGCGATTGCGCTGTTTGTAGAGCTTTTCGTTGTGCGGGCGCTGCTTTTTGCGGCATCGCCGGGAGGGGATGACCGCTTCCGCTTTCATGCTTTCGACATGGGCCAGGATGCTGTTGCTGTCATATCCCTTGTCGGCGAGGACCGCTTCGGCCTGCCGCTGGCCGAGCAGTTCCACGGCCTGCGTGCAGTCATTCACCTGTCCGGCGGTGATGCGGAAGTCGATCGGCTCGCCATTCTGATCGGCGAGCAGGTGAATTTTGGTCGTCAGACCTCCTCGGGAACGCCCCAGAGCCTTGTCTGAGCCCCCTTTTTGCGGCCCGTGGCCGCCTGTTGATGAGCTCGCACGATGGTTGAATCGATCATCAGATACTGGCTCTTTCGGTCCTTCACCAGCTCTGCGAAGATGCGATCCCACACCCCGGAGCGAGCCCAGCGTACGAAGCGTTTGTGCACGCTCTTGTACTTGCCGTAGCGCTCTGGCAGATCGTGCCAGCGGGCCCCGGAACGCAGCACCCACAGCACTCCGTTCACAAACATCCGGTTATCGGCCGCAGTGCGGCCCACATGCTCCCTGCGCCCCGGCAGAAAATCCCGGATCCGCTCCCACTGCGCTTCGCTCAGCTCATATCGACTCGGCGGCATGGACCCAGGAAACCAGGTTTTTACCCTGCCGCCAAGTGTATATGTCGATACACCCTAGGACTGCCGTCCAGGCGGAGGCGCTGCGCGCGAGTGCCGCATCTGTCGATTTCTGGCAGATTGCGGCACTTGGCGTATCGGCCATTTCCCCGCGGACCTCCATGTCGGCCGCTCTGCGACCGATTCCCCTCGCTGTTGGGATTTGTGTCCTTGAATGCGATGGTCAGCTTCGGCGGGTCCCTCCGCTGCGCGCCGGATTAGATCCTTTTCCGCTGGGTGGTTTCGTGGCGGCGCTTCGCTCGGGATGACATTCCTTTTAGTGGTAGGCGCGGCGGAGGCGGAAGACTAACGAGAAGACGCCGGATTCGTCGCGGACGGCGAGTATGGAGAAGGTTCGGGTGACGCGCCATTCGCCCTGGATGAGCTGCTCGGCGGTGGAGTTGACGTTGGTGGCGTAGGTGAGTGTGGCCTGCCTGGAGATGGGCTCCTCGACGGTGATACGGGCGGTGGCATTGCCGACTCCTGATACGAAGGTGGGGTCGATGCGGACGGAGCCGCCGCCGAAGAGCTTTTGAATGCGGCTGCTGATGGTGGCGTTGAGCGCGCCGCCGAGGAGGGAGTCGGCGGTGGAGTTGACGCCGGCCTGCTGCTCTTCGGTGGAGTAGATCTGCTGTTCTTCCTGGGTGCGGCCCATCGCGAGCAGGGAGAAGATGTCCTGCTCAGAGAGTGGAGGTTCGGAGCGGAAGGTGGGGGTGAGGTGCGAGGTGTTGCCCTGGAGGCCGATGGTGATGTTGTAGTCCTCAACGGTGGTGGTGGCGGTGAGGTCGACGGTGGGCTGGATGCGGATGGGGTTGCTGAAGTAGATTTCGCCGTGCTCGAGCTGGAATTTTTCGCCGTTGAAAGTGGCGCTGCCTTCGGTGACGGTGACGCGGCCGAGGACGGTGGGTTGGGCGAGTGTGCCGCGAACAGCGAGGTCGACGTTGCCGGCGAGGCGGGCAAAGGAGTTTTGGAAATCGAGTGAGGGAGCGGAGGTGATGCGAACGTCGAGGCGGACTTTGTTGGAGGGAGCGTCGGGTGCGGGCGGCAGGGAGACGCCGCCACTGGAAGAGGCGATGGAAGCGAAGTCGACATCCTGACTGACGGAGAAGGCGGTGAGCGTGACCTTGCCGCCGAGGAGCATGCTGGCCTGAGTTCCCTGGAACCGGAGGTCGGCGTCGGCGGTGGAGGTAACTCCCTGGGGATAGCGGACGCGGACGCCGCGAGCGGTGGCGGTGAGGTCGGCGTAGAGGCCGCGGTGATAGGTGACGAAGCCGCCGAGCTTGATGAGTCCGCCGCCGGAGTAGGCATTGACGTTTTTGAATTCGAGGCGATCCTGGTCGAAGACGAGCTCGCCGTTCATGCGGCTGAGGCCGTTGATATAGTCCTCAAGCGCGACGTTGACGTTGGTGAATTTGACCTGGCCGGTGAGGTCGGGATTTGTCGTGGTGCCCTGGGCGTTGACGGTGAAGTCGACGTGGCCGGAGGATAGGATGTCGGTGTCGAGGGTTTGCGCGAGGGCCATATTGACGGAGCCGCCGGCGCTGACGTGGATGGTGTGTGGCTTGTCGAAGATGCCCATGGATCCCTGAGCGTGGAGGTCTGTGTCGGGGCCGAGGATGCGGACGGGGTCAAGGTGGAGGGTGCCGTTGGAGAGCGAGGCGTGGAGCATGCCGTCGCTGTGGATGGGCACGTCTTCGAGGGTGATGGAGAGTTCGCTCACATGGGCGTCGCCGTTGAGATGTTTGGGATTGCGCAGGGGGCCGGAGACGTTGACGGAGGCGGCGATGGAGGAACTGCCGCGGATGCCGGTGACGGAGAAAGTACGCAGGATGGGATCGATATCAAATTTGGAGATGTTGAGGCTGGCCTGCGGTTTCGTAGTCGCCGTTGAGCTGCGTTTCGCTGGTGAGGTCGACGGTGGCGGTATTGAGGTGGGCGTTGGCGTGGAGGTCGAGGGTCTGGCCGGTGGTGTGAGCCTCGACGTCGACGAAGCCGGTGGCGGCGCGGGTGAGCGAGAGATTGCGCATGTGGAGGCTGGCCTGGAGCGACGGGTTTTTGAGGGGGCCGCTGCCGTGGGCGTTGAAGTCGACTGAACCCGCCAGTGGATATTGATCGTTCTGGATGCGGCGGATGTGGGCAAGCTCGAAGCCGCTGCCCTGAAGGTTGAACTGGACCGTGTTCGCGCCGAAGTCGTAGCCGCCGCTGCCGGTGATGCGGCCGCCGTCGAGGGCGAAGACGAGATTGGTGGCGTTGACGGCCTTGCCCTGGAACTGGAGGTCGGTCGAGAGCGAGCGGTAGGATTCGCCTTCGATGGCGCCGTTGGTGAGGCTGACGTGTCCGCCGCCGTTGAGATCGCCGATGGTGCCGGAGGCCTGGGCGCTGACGTTGAGAGTGCCGGAGACGGGATAATTTTGGCCGGTGAGGGCGATCCACTGCTGGACGTCGACGTTCCTGGCCTGAGCGCTGACGTGGAGGGTGGAGGTTGGCGCGAAGAGCTCAGCGGGTTCTTTGGGATTGCCGTGGACCTGGCCGCTGAACTGGATGGTGGTTTTTCCCTGGACGAGGGTAGCGGCGGAGACGCTGAGGGCGCCGTAGTTGTAGTCGGCGTCGGCGGTGAGGGAATCGAAGTGGATGTTTTTGATGGCGAGGGTGGCGGCAGGGGTGGAGGCGCGGGGGGTGACGTCGAAGTCGGTGGCCTGGAGATGGCCGCGGAAGTCGGGGGCGTCGAGGGTGCCGGTGAATTCGCCGTGGAATTGGGCCTGGCCGTGGAGGTTGGCGGGGATGGGTGTGGGTTGACCGGGTGCGGAAATGCCTAACGTGGCGAGGACGGGATTGAATTCGGCAACGTTGCGGGTGATGAGGCTGGCGTTGATCTCGGTCGGGCGCGAGGTGGGGTAGACGCCGAGGGTGCCGGAGGCCTGAATGTCAGAGGCTGGGGTGTGGACGTCGACGCGGCCGACGGCGACTGATCCGTTGTGCTGGACATATTGGGCCTGGACGATGCCGGTAACGGGGACTTCGCCGGGGGCGGCCGGAACGGGTGGGGCGAGGGTGACATCGGCGGCGCCGATGAGGTCGTCGGCGGACCCGGTCCAGTCGACGTTGGCCGAGCCGGAGGCGGCGGTATCAAAGCCGAGGCGGCGATAGCCGGGCGGGGCGACCAGATCGAGGATGCGATCGAGCGAGAAATTGGCGACGTGGGTGCGGACGGTGCCCTTTTCGACGGGAACTTTGGTGTGTCGGGATTGGTTGGGTGAGGGGGTGGGCGTGAGCCAGTTGACGACGTGCATTTCGCCGTCGACGGTGCCTCCGGCGACGCTGACGTGCACACCGGTGATGGCGATTTGATTCTGATCGATGTGCGCGAGGGCATGTACGGTGGCGCCGGTGATGTCAACGGTGCCGATGGAGTAGGCGCCTCCAGAGACGGCGGCGGTGCTGTCGATGGTGAACTGCGAGAAGGTGCCCTGACCGGAGGCGTCGAGTTGCGCGGTTCCGGCGTCGATGCCGGGGACGCCGGCGAGGGCGCGGATTTCGAGAGCGTCGATGGCGCCTTTGGCGGTGAACTGGAAGTGGGGATTGGTGAAGCCGTTGAGCGAGCCGGCGATGCGAATGACGGTTTTCTGACTCTTGTTCTCAGGACCGCTTTGTAGGGTAAGCGAGACGAGGTTGGCGGTGTTGCGGCCTACGTCGAGCGAGGCATCGAGGGTGGAGTGGACGGGGACGTTTGCGCGGGTTTGGGGTCCGTTGAGGGCGACGATGTCCTCGACGTGAATCGTGCCGGTGTAGTGGTCGTGGGCGGGGACGTGATCATTGGCGGGGACGTAGCTGACCTGGGCAGCGAGATTATTCGCGGTGAGATTGAAGGGGATAGATCGCTGATTGAAGATGGCGAGGCCGTTGGAGAGAACGGTGCGGCCGATGGCCAGATTGAAAATTTCGTTCTTCGTGTCGCCGGTGGAGGGGTGCTTCGGTTGCGGCTGGTTGGTGGAGCCGTCGGGATAAACGATGAGGTGAATGACGGGGTGGTCGGCTTCGAGATAGTTGAGCGAGATTTTGGGATGGAAGAAGGAAAGGATTTGGAGGCGGACGAAGAGGCGATCGAGGTGCGCGTAAGGAATTTCGCCAGGGGCTTCGAGGCCGTGGATGGTGAGGTTGTCGGCTTCGAATTCGAGATGGGTAAAGCGCCAGCCGAAGTGTTGAAGCTCGACGCGGCCGCCGGTCGATTTCTCCAACTCGGCGATGACAGCGTGGCGGATGCGATTTTCGAAGGTGGGCGTAGAGGCGAAGATGGTGAGGCCGATCGCCACGATGGCGAAAACGCTGAGCGTCCAGAGAAAGAGATGCAGGAAGAAGCGGGCGACGCGGCGGCGCGGGCGGGGCGTCGGCTGGGTCGATTCGGGAAGGGGGGTGGGGGTGATGCTCATTGGCTCCTGTCCCCCTGGGGGCTGGCAGTGGTCAGGTTGAGGTCAGCGCTGTAGGTGTTGTCGACGATGCGGATGTTGCCCTCATCGCGGAGGCTGGAGAGCCAATCCTGAAAGAGGCCGGAGACCTGCTGCTCGAGGAGAACTTCCTGGATGCGGGAGGAGACGTCTTTGAGGGGTGGAACGGATTCGTGATCTTTGGTCGAGCGCGGGGACGAGGGTTTTGTCGTAGTAGGAGGAGATTTGGTCGGAGGCAACGCGGATGCCGCTGCGGAAGCGGAGATCAATGAAGCGGAGGATGGCCATGCGCTGGCTCCAGCGCTGGTCGACCATTTCGTGAGTGAGGTCGTTGGCGCGGAGGAAGGCGTCCCAGCCATGTTCGGAACTGCAATGGAACTTTTCGCATTCGGGGATGGATTGGGCAAGTTCGGCGATGGCTTTGTGGACTTCGGGAGCGGGGGTGTCGACGGGCTGCTGCTGTTCCTTCATTTGCTGGAGGATGAGGGTGCGGTCGACGAGGCGGCGGAGGGCGTTCGCGGGGGTGTTCTGGCCAGGGAGCACCTGAAGGGGCTCGAGGGCGGAAAGATGCATTTCCTGGATGACGTCGCTTTCGAGGATGACGTTGGAGCCGACGACGGCGACGACGTGATCGAGTTCAACCGAGCCGGGGAGCGTGGCCGGCGGAGGCGCGGCGGGTGTGACGTTTTGCGGGGGGGCGGACTGGGAGGACGGCGAGGACTGGGGGGACGGGGGGAGGGACAGGATTCTGTGCGGGCGCGACGGCACACGCGACGGCGAGGCAGAGAACCGGAATGAGAGTGCGTGTCTGCATCAGAAGGCCTGCCCGATGCTGAAAAAGAAGTTGAAATGGCCAGCCTGACCGTAGCAGGGAGAAGTATCGCCATGCACGCAGGTGCCGGCGCTGGGGGTGCCGTAGGTGACGATGACGGGATAGACGGGCGGGTTGAGGTTGTAGCCGATATCGAAGCGGATGGGGCCGATGGGGGTGTGGTAGCGGACGCCGACACCGACGGAGTGGGAGAAGTCGTTAAAGTCGCAAGTGCCGGTGGTGTTGGTGCTGGAGTGGCGCGTGACTGCTTCCTGCGCGGCGGCGGTGAGGTATTGGGGAGCGGTGCAGGTGTAGCTGTGCGGCTGTTTAATGCGGAGCGCAGCGGGCCAGATGTCCGATGAGTTGTTGAAGACGTTGCCCATGTCGTGGAAGAGGACGAAGCCGAGGGCTCTGCCGAAGTAAGGGAGCTGCGGGTTGGGGAGACGCAGTTCGGTCTGATTGACGAAGGCACCGGCGCCGCCGATGGGGAAGCCGGTAAGGGAGTCGCGGGGTCCGGCGGAATTGAGCGGAAAACCGCGGAGTGATTCGGGTCCACCGGCATAGAGGCGTTCAGGGAGGGGAATGGTTTCGTATTTACCTTCGCCGAAGACGCGTTCCATGCCGAAGCGGGTGTTGCGGGCGAGGACGATGCTGCGGTGTTTGCCAATGGGGTAGTAGGTGGAATTGGTCCAGTCGAAGTGGTCGAAGTTGGCCTGGGAATCGGCGAATATGTTGTCGGAGGCGAATTCCTGGATGCTGTTGTACATGCCGGATTGAGCATCGAGGGGTTCAGGGCGGCGCGTATCGCGGACCCAGGTGAACTCCGGGCCGGCGACGCGTACGGGCTCGGAGAGGAGGGGGATTTCGTTGGGCGCGACCTGAATGGTTTGGGCGTCGACTTTCACGCGGCGGAAGGTGAGCTGATAGATGAGGGTATTGATGAGATCGGGGTGCTGGGTCATGCGGACGTCGGCCTCTTCGGTGGAGGAGGCGAAAGTGACGACGTTCTGCGCGTTGATGTAGCCGCCGCCGAGGGAGAAGTCGAGGGAGGGGTGGTTGAAGAAGCGGGGGGCGGCAATAGTTGGCGGTAAACTGCTGTTCGAGGGAGCCGTATTCGGAGCGAAAGGTGATGGACTGATTGCGTCCGAAGAGATTGATGCGGGAGACATCGAGCTCGACGAGGCCGCTGGCGCCGAAGTGGCCGTTGGGAGTGCAGGAATAGGTTGCGGGATTGATGCCGAGCTGGATGAGGCTGACGGCGTTAGGACAGTTGGTGGCGGGAGTGCCGGTTTGGGCCTGCAGGCCGACGCCGTAGACGACGTTCCAGCGGCGGGCCTCGTCGAACTGGACGAGGACGCTTTTGCGGAGCTCGTCGCCTTCCGGATTCTGGACGGCGGTGGTGACCTGATTGAAGAGAGTGAGGTTGTAGAGCTGGCGCTGCGAATCGAGGAGCTTTGACTGATCGAGGGGCTGGCCCGGCTTGACGAGGATTTGACGATTGACGACGCTGGGACGGGTGTAGTGGAGGCCGGCGAGAATGACGTTGCGCACGAAGATCTGGTCGCCGGGAGAGACGTTGAGGGCGACATCGACGAGGTTGGGGTCCTGCGGTGACGGGTTTCTGCTGGATGGTGACTCTGGCGTGATCGTAGCCGCGATCGAGGAAATAGCCGAGGATGGCGTCGCGGTCGGAGGCCAGGTTGGTGGGTGAGTAGGGCTGGCCGGATTCGAGGCTGAGCCGGGGCTGGAGGTCGGCGAGCTGAGCCGGGCTGACGCCGTTGATGTGGTAGACGCCGACCTTCTGCTGGACGCCTTCGTCGATGCGATAGGTGACGGCGAGAATGCGCTCGTGTTCTTCGGGCGGTGCCGACTTCGCGGACCTCGGGAGTGACCTTAACGTTGGTGAATCCGTTGCTCTGATAGAGAGCGGAGATGGTATTCACGTCGGCGGTTTGCAGGGCGAGCGAGTAGGTGCCGTGGGGAACGAGGAGTGAGGCGGGCTCGATGCCGAGGCGCTGGCGGAGGGTCCAGTCGTCGAAATAGCTGATTGCCTTTGATGGCAACGGACTGGATGCGATCGCGCGGACCGAGGGTGACGGTGTAGGTGACGTGGGTGAGGTCCGGGGAGCGGTCGGTGATGTAGGTGACTTTGGCGTCGAAGTAGCCGTCTCGCTGGAAATAGTCGCGTATGCGCTTGCTGCCGGCGTTGAGGAGGTCTTCGTCGAGAGTGCCTTCGGCATAGATGGGGACGATGGACTTGATTTTGCCGGTGCTGAGCTTCGCGCCCTCGACACTGACTTTGACGACGGGACCGCGATCGGCCTGGAAGTTGAGGGTGAGCTGGTTGGTGGCGGGATCGTAGTGCTTTGAGGTGAGGCTGACGTTGGGCTCGAGGCGCTGCTCTTTCTGGTAGGTTTTGCGAACGTCGGCGAGGGCGCGGCTGACTGTATCGCGATTGACCTTTGCATTTGGCTTCAGTTTGGCTTTTTTGCGGAAGGTGGCGAGGTCCATGCCGCTGTCGCCTTTGACGATGACGGCGCCGACGCGGGCGGGCTTGCCGATGGTGACGCTGAACTGAATGTCTTCTTCGGAGTGGGCTTGATCGATGCGGGTGTGGCGCACGATGGAGCCCTGGTAGTAGCCGTTTTCCTGAAGGGTCTGGAGGACGAGGTCGGCGGCGCGGTCGATTTTCTGCGGGGTGAAAGCCGTGCCGGGGCTGAGGCGGGTGGAGTAGTAGGCCTGATTGCTGAGCTGACTATTTTTGACGCCGCGGACGAGGACGCGGCCGATGAAGAGGGTGGGGGTGCCGGTGTAGGTGAGGATGACGCCGTCGCCTTGTTTTTCGCCGTCGACGGCGATGGTTTGAAAGAGGCCAGTGGCGTAGAGGCGGCGGAGGCTGTCGCGGACCTTGACGGGATCGAGCGGGGTGTTGGGTTGCTGGTCCAGTTGGTCAGGGAGGGGATCGAGGTCGGCGCGGGCGACGCCGACGTAGCGAATATCGATGACGTTGAGGCCAGTCCACCCGCGCAGGCTCTGTGAGGTGGGGACGGGTTGCGCGACCTGGCTGGGTTGGCTCTGGACTTCGCTATAGGAGGGAAGCACGCTGCCGGGCGGGACGGTGGATTGCTCCTTCTTCAGTTTCTTTGGGTTCGACGAGCCGGGCACCTGGGTGGACTGCGTGGAGGTGGGCGACGGGGACGTCTGCGGTAAGGGGTTCATGGGCTGCTGGGCGCGAGCATTCGCGGCGGCCAGCAGGATGAGCAGCAGAGTCATTGGCAGGGCCGGGGCGCAGGGGGACGGCTTCGTGAGGCGGCGGCAGGTGGAGAGCCGAGCCGTCACAAATTGGACCCGCTTCGATTGTGGGTTTGCACCCGCGCTTTTTAGAAACGTCGTTCGAACCCAAACCGCCCCTCGTTCAGACCCCTCAACAACTCGTTCGACCAAAACTATAGAGATCCCGTTGACCGAATGCATTCGTTGCTTCGCTGCCTGCTATCCACCATGAGATGCGCCGCGGGGGCTGAGCGCAATGCCCGGCGGGAGCGCCGCTGCGGTCGCAATAAGTTTCTATACTACTGAGAGATGACAGCTTCGTCTCAAACGTTAGCGGAACGGTACTCGCGGCAGGTACTCTTCCAGGGGATTGGACCCGGGGGGCAGGAAAAGTTGCTGCGGGCGCACGTGGCGGTGGTGGGCGTGGGTGCGACCGGCGCAGCGGCGGCGAGCCTGCTGGCGCGCGCCGGGGTGGGGACGCTGACGCTGATCGACCGGGACTTTGTGGAAGAGAGCAATCTGCAGCGGCAGGTGCTGTTTGACGAGGCGGACGCGCGGGAAGCGCTGCCGAAGGCGGAAGCGGCGCGGCGGAAGATTGCGGGATTCAACAGCGAGATTGCGGTGCGGGCCCATGTGGCGGACCTGGTTCCGGGCAACGTGCATGACCTGCTGCACGGTGCGGAACTGGTGCTGGATGCTACGGACAATTTCGAGACGCGATATTTGCTGAACGATTACGCCGTGGAACAGGGGAAGCCGTGGATTTATGCGGCAGCGGTGGGGTCGTACGCAGTGACGATGAATATTGTGCCGGGGGAGACGGCTTGTTTAGCTTGTATTTTTCCAGAGGCGCCGGGCGGAGCGGTGGAGACCTGCGACACGGCGGGGATTCTGAACACGGCGGTGAATCTGGCGGCGAGCCTCGAAGTGACTGAAGCGCTGAAGTGGCTGGTGGGGGCGCGGGAGAAGATGCGCCGGACGTTGCTGAGCTGCGATGTGTGGGCGAACGAGTGGAGCGAGATTGCGACGGGGACGCCGCGGGCGGATTGCGTGGTATGCGGGGCGCGGGACTTCGCGCATCTGCGGGGCGAGGGGCGGCCGCATATTACGCTGTGCGGGCGGAATTCGGTGCAGATCCATGAGCGTTCGCGGGTGGTGGATTTGGCGGAGATGGAAGCGCGGCTGGCTCCGCATGGCGTGGTGAAGCGGAATGCGATGCTGCTGCGGTTTGAGCGCGGCGCGATCACGATGACGCTGTTTGGGGATGGGCGGGCGATGGTGCAGGGGACGAGCGATGTGGCGGTGGCGAGGACGTTTTATGCGCGGTTTGTGGGTTCGTGAGGGTTACGCCGCTAACCTTCGGAATCGCGCAATGCGGGGCTGCTTTTTCTGGCGAGCCTGCCAAAGATCGTAATTCAGCTGCATTTTCGCCCAGAATTCTGGACTGGTTCCGAGGGCAGCGGATAAACGCAGGCTCATGGCGGCGGAAACGCCGGCGCGGCCATTGAGGATGCGGGACAAATGAGCGCGCGTGACGTGGAGTTGTTTGGCTGCTTCGCTGACTGTAATTTCACCGAGGTAATCACGAAGGACTTCGCCGGGATGGGACGGATTGTAAATCATTAAGTTCCTTCCTCAGTGGTAGTCCTGTTAGTCCACCAGAATGGCATCTTCCCCTTCGAATGCGAAGGTAAGACGCCAGTTGCCGTCAACGCGTACCGACCAGTGACCTTCCAGGCCGCCTGTCAGAGAATGCAAGTAATTTCCCGGCGTTCCCATGTCCTTCGGAGATGCCGCGACATCCAGAGCGGTCAACAGCCTTCGCAAGCGCGGCGCATGCTTTGGCTGAATTCCCGCTTTCGACCCAGTTTCGGCGAATAATCTCAAGCCCTTGTGCCGGTACGCTCGGATCTCTGTGTAGTGTAGCTATACAGTGCACGGAAAGCGAGCGAAAACGGAAAAGTATGATCACAAAGAAAACGCCCCGGCTGATTGCCGGGGCGTTTCTATTGCGCGAAGCGCGTATGCCTGGACGGCTGGTTCAGAACTGGTTCCAGAGGAACTGGTTGTAGACCTCGTGGTGGAACTGGACTTCAGAGGGTTTGACGAAGGTGCCGAGGAGGCGGGGGCAGCGATCGGCTGAGGCCTGTTTAAGGTCGGCGTAGCGGCCCTTGACGTCTTCGCCGAGGAGCGTTGAGGTCCAGGCGGCGCTACGGAAATTTTCGAGCGCGGTGTAGATGTTGTCGGGCAGATAGCGTTCGGCCTGGCGGAGATTTTTGATCTTCGCGAGGTCGCCCTGCAGCCCGGACTTGAAGACGGCGAGCATGACGAGGTAGGGGTTCGCATCGGGGGCGACGGAGCGAACTTCGACGCGCGAGGAGCGTTCGTTGCCGATGGGGATGCGGACCATGGAGCCGCGGTCGACGGCGGACGCCTTGATCTGGTTGGGGGCTTCGAAGTGCGGATCGAGGCGGCGATAGGCGTTGACGCTGGGATTGAGCAGCAGGCAAATGTCGTTGCCGTGGGTGAGGATGCGGTCGACGAATTTCCAGGCGAAGCTGGAGAGCTTTTCCTGGCCGGAAGGATCCCAGAAGATGTTCTTGCCGTTTTTGCTGACGGAGACGTTGGTGTGCATGCCGCTGCCGTTGACGCCGACGACGGGCTTGGGCAGGAAGGAGGCGGTCATGCCGAGGCGCGTGGCGACCTGGCGGCAGATGAGTTTGTAGAGCTGAATCTGGTCGGCGGCGGCGACGACTTCGCCGTAGCCATAATTGATTTCGAACTGCGAAGGCGCGACTTCGGGGTGGTCCTTCTCGTTCTGGAAGCCCATGGCGCGCTGCACTTCGGCAGATGGTGTCGATGAAGGTGCGGAGCGGATCGCCGGGAAGGGAGTGGTAGTAGCCGCCGGTGTTGACGTAGTCGAAGCGGCCGACGGTGGGGAAGCTGCGCTCGGCATCGACGCCGGCGAAGAGGAAGCCTTCGATTTCGTTGGCGGCGTTCAGGGTGTAGCCGCTTTTCTCGAACTGCTCTTTCGCGAAGGTCTTGAGGAGGCCGCGGGTGTCGCCGGCGTAGGGCGTGCCGTCCTTGTCGATGACGTCGCCGAAGACGAGGACTTTGCCGGCGCCGAAGATGTCGGCGGGCGCGTAGTAGAAGGAAGCCCAGTCGATGATAGAGGCGGAGGTCGCTCTCTTTTTGCGCGGTAAAGCCGCGGATGGAGGAACCGTCGAAGGTGAGGTTCTCGTACGAGCCGAGGAGGAATTTCTTATCGTAGTCGAGCATGTGGAGGCGGCCTTCAAGATCGCAGAAGAGAACGGTGACGGCCTTGATGCCCTTGTTGTCGGTAAGAAACTTCAGGCGCTCTTCCTGAATTTTGTCGAGAGGAACGCGCTTCCTGCGCTGATCTTTGGCTTTGAGATTGAGTTCTTCGAGCTCCTCGTACGAGAGCGCCAGGAAATTGCGATATTCAGTCGACATGCCTCTCCTCTAAAGCGGTGATATTGGATTCGGGTCCCAGGACCTTCGCCCCTTGAGCGGCCAGCAAACAGGCACGCGCTCGGAAAACTGCATGCGTCCCTATGCGGCGACTGGCAGTGTGGAGAAGGTTTGGCGGTTCTTCATCAGGGTATCGCGCAGGGGGTAGGGTTGTCGCCCCATAAAAAAACGTGATGCGGAAAATTGGACGCGGTTATGGGCAAGTGAGAAGCGGAGCGTGAAGGGGTGGTCTAGTCTGGTCGAGTGAGCGCGCAACAGGGAGAAGCGATCGTACTGCGAACGTGGCCGATCCACGAGGCGGACCAGATCGTGTCGCTGTTCACGCGTGCGCAGGGGCGGATTAAGGGAGTGGCGAAGGCGGCGGCGAAATCGCGGCGGCGGTTTGGGGGCGCGCTGGAGCCGATGACGTTCGTGACGGCGACGTGGCTGGAGAAGCCGAAGCAGGAGCTGGTACGGCTGGATGCGTGCGAGGTGATTTCGTCGCCGCTGAGCGATCCGGTGGATTATGCGCGGGCGGCGGCGCTGGCTTTCTACGCGGAGGTGTTGGAGGAGACGCTGCCCGATCACGATCCGCACGACGCGGTGTTTCGGCTTCTGCTGGCGGTGCTGGGGCAGACGCGGACCGATCGCATCTGGATGCCGGTGACCTATTTTTCGCTGTGGATGACGCGGCTGTTGGGGTGGATGCCGAGCGTGACGCACTGCACGGTGTGCGGCGAGGGGTTTGCGGGGCAGGCGGCGTGGTTTCACACGGAGGCGGATGGGCTGGTATGCGCCCAGCACAAGCTGGCGGGAGCGCGGGTGCTGACAGCGGAGTCGCTGGGGCTGGCGCGGAGGATTTTCGAGTCGCCGATTGCGGCGCTGGCGGCGGAGGAATGGCCGGCGAGTCGCGCGGCGGATCTGCGACGTTTTGCGACCCAGGCGCTGGAGCGGCATCTGGAAAGAAGGCTGCATGCTGGAGCGGCGTTGGTGAAGCTGGGGAAGTGAATCGTCGGAAAAGTGAGTGGCGTCACAAGACAGGGGCGAGCGGATGCTGTTAGATAGAGAGACAGTGAGCAGCGCGATGGACATGTCGATGGGTCAGCCGGTGCAAGGCACGCGCGCGGCTTGTCGATGTTGCACGTGCGACGGCTGCGGATTCTAAATCCCACCACCACAACTCCTTTTTGACATGGCGCGACGAAAGTCGCGCTCCGTAATGAGAGCGATTGAGGCCGGATGAGCCTCGACGCAACGACAGGCTTTCTAAGGAAGGGGAACTATGAAGATTGCGAGCAATGTGACGGAACTGATTGGGAAGACTCCGCTGGTGCAGTTGAACCGCGTGACGGATGGGGCGCAGGGGCGGGTGGTGGCGAAGCTGGAGAGCGCGAATCCGGCGAACAGCGTGAAGGACCGCATTGGGCTGGCGATGATTGAGGCGGCGGAGCGGGAAGGGAAGATCAAGCCGAGCGAGACCGTGCTGATTGAGCCGACCAGCGGGAACACGGGGATTGGGCTGGCGTTTGTGGCGGCGGTGAAAGGGTACAAGCTGATTCTGACCATGCCGGAGACGATGAGCCAGGAACGGCGGGTGGTGCTGCTGGCGTTTGGCGCGCAGATTGTCCTGACGCCGGGACCGAATGGGATGAGCGGCGCGATTGCGAAGGCGAAGCAGATTTTGGCGGAGACGCCGCATGCCTACATGCTGCAGCAGTTTGAGAATCCGGCGAATCCGCAGGTGCATTTCGACACGACGGGGCCGGAGATTTGGAACGACACGGAGGGGCAGGCGGACATTCTGGTGTCGGGGATTGGGACGGGCGGGACGCTGACGGGGGTGTCGGAATTCATCAAGCCGAAGAAGGCGTCGTTCAAGGCGATTGCGGTGGAACCGGTAGATAGCCCGGTGCTGAGCGGAGGCAAGCCGGGGCCGCACAAGATTCAGGGGATTGGCGCGGGGTTTGTGCCGAAGGTGCTGCAGACGGCGCTGATTGATGAGGTGGTGCAGGTCTCGAACGACGAAGCGATTGCGATGGCGAAGCGGCTGGCTCTGGAAGAGGGGCTGCTGGTGGGGATTTCGTCAGGCGCGGCGGTGCAGGCGGCGGTGACCGTAGCGAAGCGGCCGGAGAACGCCGGCAAGCTCATTGTGGTGGTACTGCCGGACTTTGGCGAGCGGTATATTTCGTCGGTGCTGTTTGAAGGACTGCGGAATGAGGCGCAGGGGTTGAAGACGGCGGCGCTGTAGAGGGTAGTCCGGACGGCTTCGGAAAAGCGGATGAGCTAACCTGACCGCAGAGGATCCACGCCATGGCACGACGGGAGCCGTTCACGCTGAAGCAGAAGGTTCTCATTACGATGGTCGGTCTCGCGCTGAATATGCCCGCGTATATTTTCGTCATCTTAGAGATGAATCGCTTTCCTCCCCGATTTTTTGCCCTCATTGGTGCAATCAATCTGGGTTTAGGCGTTCCCTTACTCGCGCTGATTTCTGAGAAGGTCATCCGGAAGGTGAGATAGGCTGCTGACGGCTATGGGCATGTTCGCCAACATAAAGGAAGATATCGACTCGGTGCTGGCGCGCGATCCGGCGGCGAGCTCGCGGCTGATGGTCGTGCTGTGCTATCCGGGGCTGCATGCGGTGTGGATGCACCGCATCACTTCGTGGCTGTGGCGGGCGGATTTGCGGCTGGTGGCGCGGGTGCTGTCGCAGGTGGGGCGGTTTGTTTCGGGGATTGAGATACATCCGGGCGCACATATGGGGCGGAGGGTGTTCATCGACCACGGGTCGGGCGTGGTGGTGGGCGAGACGGCGATTGTGGGCAACGATGTGACGCTGTATCAGGGCGTGACGCTGGGCGGGACGGGGAACGAGAAGGGCAAGCGGCATCCGACGCTGCGCGACGGAGTGTTTGCGGGGAGCAACGCGCAGATTTTGGGAAACATTTGCATTGGGGAGAACTCGCGGGTGGGCGCGGGGTCAGTGGTGTTGCGCGATGTGCCGCCGAATTCGACGGTGGTGGGGGTTCCGGCGCACATTGTTTACCAGAATGGCGAGCGGGTGCTGATTACCGATCCGAGCCAGGTGAAGGATCCGCTGTCGGGCGTGATTATTGCGCTGGCCGAGGAAGTGAAGCGGCTGCGCACACGCGTGGATCATCTGGATGGACAACTGGAGCAGACCACGCGGGATCTGGATGGGGTAAAGGCGCTGACGAGCGAGGATGAGGAGCGGGCACAGTACCGCAGCGAGCAGGCGGCGCCGGAGTTGTTCAGTATGGGTGAGGGAATTTAGAGGCGGCTGGTGGCTGGTAGCTAAAGGCAGCCTGGAGCTACCAGCAGCCTGCAGCTTGATGCCGAAGTTTGAAGCTGAGGCGGTGATGAGCGAGAGTCGGGGCCGCGGCCTCGGATCTTGCTGTTTGGGCTAATGGGCGGGAGCCGACTGCAGAATGGCTACGACCATTGCGCGGAATTGGTCGTAGTCGGGTTTGCCGGAGTATGTGCGGTAGTCGGCGGTTCCGTTGGCGTCGGTGAATTGGAAGTGGCGTTCGCCCGCGGCGACCTGGGTGGGGTGGGTTTGTTCCCAGGATTTTTCGTCGAAGTCGTTGCTCTGGACGTCGATTTCGCGATTGGTGTTAGCGGCGGTGTCGTGGATGAGGAAGCGGTAGTACGTGTGGAATTTGCCGACGGGTTCGAAGTACTGGATGGCGTTGACCTGGTCGGGACCGGACTGAAACATTTCCAGGAGAAAGCCGCTGGCTTTGCGGGCGTCGGGTGCGCCGGTGGCGTGGAGCTGGGCGAGCTGGGCGCGTTCGGCATCGCGCTGCTGCTGGTTGCCGGCGGCGGCGTAGGCGGCGACGAGAGTGGTGTGGACTTTCCAGCTTTGTGGGTCAAGCTGGCGAGCCTTCTCGGCGTACTGGACGGCGAGGGGTCCGTTGTATTGCTCCAGGGCGGCGGTGGCGGCGTAGAGGGTGGCGACGGCGTTGTTGGGATCGGACTGGAGGATTTGCTGGAAAATGGCGAGGGCTTGTGCGGGCTGGTGAGCCTCAAGCGCGGCAAGTCCCTGGCCGATGGTGGTGGCTGAGGCGGGGGAGGCAGGCGACGTTTGGGCGGAAACAAGCAAGGGCAGGGCGCAGGCGAGGAAGATCAAGCAGGTTTGTAATCGGACGGGGCAATTCATGAAGGATTCCACGAATAACTGTAACGCCTGAGCGGAACCGGTAGTGGGTGGGAGACGGGGAGGCGGACGGCGGGTTATGCTGGTGCGAAGCATTCCAAATGGTTGGCAAGGAGAACGGCCGTGGTTTTTCTGGTAGTAGGCGGATTCGCAGTAATCTTCCTCAGCGCAATTTTGTGGGCGACGAGCCGCAAGGCCGACGGTCACCACTAAGGCGGACGAGCGTCCAACGGTAAGCTCTTGCTGTTTCAGGGGGATATGATTTTTCATATTTCCCGACAGAAAATGAGAGAGCTGGACGTACTCGGACGCTGAATTCCTGGATTATGCGCACTCGCTTTCTCGCTATCTCCTTATCTTTCTGCGGTCTGTAGGAGGGGCGGACAATACTGGATTGTGGATGGAAGGGTGGCAGCAGACTTGCACCATAACCACCTTCCGGGAAATCCCCGCGCCGGGAACTAGCCATCGGCGACCTGCATCTCCGGGAAGAGCAAAACGCGATCCGCATTATGGAAAGGTCGTTCCAAACCCGCATCACAGCCATCCTGCTGGCGCTGTTTACTGGCGCGGCGATCCTGTGCGCAGGATTCAACCTGAAGCAGGAAAGCAACTGGCCGGTTCCTGCGGACGGCGTGTGGTGGGTTGAAGCGCCGGGCGGGTTGATTGCGCAGCGGGTTCCGAACAACACGCCGGGCGAACGGGCAGGCGTGAAACAAGGCGATCTGCTGGTAGCGGCGAACGATGTGCCGATGCACCGGTGGGCCGACGTGGTGCGGCAGATCTGGCGGACGGGCGCTTACAACACCATTCACTACACGCTGGAGCGGCATGGGTTCCGGCTGCCGGATGTGCCGGTGGTGCTGGATGTGCAGGACCGCAGCATCAATCAGGGATTCCGGCTGATCGCGCTGGTGTACCTGGGGATTGGGCTGTACGTGCTGCTGCGTCGGTGGACGGCGCCCCATTCGACGCATTTCTACATTTTTTGCCTGGCGTCGTTCGTGCTGTATTCGTTCTGGTACACGGGCAAGCAAAACGAATTTGACCTGATTATCTACTGGGGCGGAATTGGGGCTGCGGCTTTGCAGCCGGCGCTGTTCCTGCATTTCGCTCAGGCATTCTCGCGGGAGCGGCGGAAGCGGCGCGCATGGCTGGTGGCGCTGCCGTATGTGCTGGGTGCAGCGGTGGTGGGCGTGCAGGTGCTGGCGCAGACGCGCTGGCAGGCTACGGAAGTGCTACGGCACCGGCTGGACCAAACGGCCACGGGCTACGAGGCGCTGCTGTACGTGCTGGCGGCCATGGTTTTCTATCAGCATTACCGGGCGGCTGAGGCACCGCTGGAGCGGCAGCAACTGAAGTGGCTGACGCGCGGCACGGTGCTGGCGGTGGCGCCGTTCACAGTGCTGTATGCGATTCCGTATTTGTTCAACGTGCCGATGCCGGATGTGCTGACGAAGATTGCCGGCATCTGCATGGTGTTTTTGCCGCTGACGTTCAGCTGGGCGATTGTGCGCTACCGCATGATGGACGTCGATTTGATTTTCAAGCGCGGCGTAACGTACACGCTGGCTACGGCGACGCTGGTGGGGGTTTATTTCGGGCTGGTGGCGGTGTCGGCGGAAGTGGTGCACACGCATTTGCCGAGTACGGGCGTGTGGGGGCTGATTGCGGCGATTATCGTGGTGGCGCTGCTATTCGATCCGCTGAAGAAGACAATTCAGGGGCAGGTGGACAAGGTGTTCGACCGGCAGAGCTATGACTACCGGACAACGCTGATCGATTTTGGAAGAGGGCTGAGCTCGTTCACAAACCTGGAAGCGCTGCAGAGGGCGATTGTGGACCGGCTGGCGCGGACGCTGACGGTGGACCGGGTGGCGGTGTTTTTGTCAGAAGCGCCGGGGAAGTACCGGTTGGCGGCGCAGCATGGGCTGGAGCCGGCGCTCATTTCAGGCGGCGCGCTGGATATGAAGTTTCTGGATTTCGATGAGGCGAATGCGGGAACACATTTATTCCTCGAGAATCCGCAGCATGCGATGCACCTGACACGCGGGGAGCAGAAGATTGCGGCGGCGCTGGATATGAATTATTTCCTGCCGTGCCGTGTGGGTGTGCCAGGGGCGCGGGACTGGCAGATGCAGGACCGCACGATTGCGGTGATTGGGCTGGGGCGGCGGGCGGCGGGCGATTTCCTGTCGAGCGAGGATATGGAACTGCTCGAGTCGCTGGCCGGATACATCGGGATCGCGCTGCAGAATGCGCGGCTGTATGCGAGCCTGGAAGAAAAGGCATCGGAGTACGAGCGGCTGAAGGAGTTCAACGAGAACATTGTTGAGAGCATCAACGTGGGGATTCTGGCGGTTGATGAGAACGAAAAGATCGAGAGCTGGAATTCGCAGATGGAAGTGATGTTTGCGCTGCCCAGGAAAGATGCGCTGCAGCAGCCGCTGTCGGCGGTGTTTCCCGGGGAGTTGCTGGAGGAATACCGGCGAGTGAAGGATCAGCCGGGCGTGCACAATCTGTACAAGTTCAGGCTGGAGACGCGCGCGGAAGAGCGGCGCGTGGCGAACATTGCGATTGCCCCGCTGGTATCGCGGGATTTCCGGACCGTCGGCCGAATCATTCTGATCGACGACATCACGGACCGGACGGAGTTGGAAGGACAGCTGGCGCAGGCGGAGAAGATGTCGTCGATTGGATTGCTGGCAGCGGGTGTAGCGCACGAAGTGAACACGCCGCTGGCAGTGATTTCGTCGTACACGCAAATGCTGTCGCGGCAGGTGCGAGGCGACGACCGGCTGGGGCCGCTGCTGGAGAAGATTACGCAGCAGACGTTCCGGGCGTCGGAAATTGTAAATGGGTTGCTGAATTTCTCGCGGACAAGCGGGGCGGAGTATCGCGAGACGGATGTGAACGCGATTATTCGCGACACGCTGACGTTGCTGGATCATCAATTCCGGACGGCGCAAATCAGCGTGGAAATGGGCCTGATGGAGAACCTGCCGCCGATAATGGGCAACGCGGGGAAACTGCAGCAGGTGTTCCTGAATTTATTTTTGAACGCAAAGGATGCGATGACGGCTGGAGCGGAGGAGCACAGCGGCCCGCGTTCGCTGCGCGTGGCAACGGAAGTGAACGGACACGTGAGCGTGTCGATTACGGACAGCGGATCAGGGATTGCGCCGGAGCATTTGCGGCGGATTTACGATCCTTTCTTCACGACGAAGACGGCACGGAAAGATGGGCAGCCGCGGGGGACGGGACTGGGGCTGGCGGTAACGTACGGAATTATTCAGGAGCACTCCGGAAAAATTCATGTGGAGAGCCAGGTGGGACAGGGAACGACGTTTTACCTGGAGTTCCCGATGCTGAGGAAAGCCGCGCATGTCTGAAGCGACGATGGCAGCACCGCCGAACGGACTGGGAGTGGCGCCGGATGCCGCACGGATCCTGATCATCGACGACGAGGCGGCGATTCGCGAATCGCTGGAGACGCTGCTGACGCTGGAAGGCTACGTGGTGGATTCCGCGGAGAACGGCGAGATCGGCCTGGAGCGGATTGGGGAACAGGCGTTCGATCTGGTGCTGCTGGATCTGGCGCTGCCGGGGCGGAATGGGATTGAGATTTTGGGATCGATTCGGGAGCGGCATGCGACGCTGCCGGTGATCATGATTACGGCGTACGGCACAGTGGGCAACGTGGTGGACGCGATCCGCGGCGGGGCGCAGAACTTTGTGCAGAAGCCGTGGGACAACGAGAAACTGCTGGCGGATATTCGCGCAGCGGTGGCGCGGTATCGCGCGGAAGAAGAGAATGTCCAGCTGAAGCGGGCGTTCCGGCTGCGGTATAACTTCCCGAACATTGTGGGCAAGAGCGATCCGATGCTGCGGATCTTCGACCTGGTGGCGCAGGTGGCGCCGACGCGGTCGACGGTGCTGATTCAGGGTGAGAGCGGAACGGGCAAGGAACTGATCGCGAAGGCGCTGCATGCGAATTCGCCGCGCAAGGATAAGCCGTTCGTTCCGGTGAACACGGGAGCGATGCCGACAGACTTGCTGGAGTCGACGCTGTTTGGGCACGTGAAGGGGGCGTTTACTTCGGCGGTTGCGGCGAAGAAGGGGCTGTTCGAAGTGGCGAACGGCGGAACGCTGTTTCTGGACGAGATTGGCACGATGGGGATGGACACGCAGGCGAAGATTCTGCGGGTGCTGCAGGACCGGCGGTTCATGCATCTGGGCGGAGTGCAGGAAATCCAGGTGGACGTGCGGATTATTGCGGCGACGAACGTGGATCTGCGGCAGGCGGTGCGGGAAGGGAAATTCCGCGAGGACCTGTTTTATCGGCTGAATGTGATTGCAATTGAATTGCCGCCGTTGCGGAGCCGGCGTGAAGATATTCCGCCGCTGGCGGCCCATTTTCTGAAGCGGTATTCAGAGGAGAACGGGCTGGCGGTGCGAACGCTGTCGCCGGAAGCGATGCGGGCGCTGGTGGATTACGAGTGGCCTGGCAACGTGCGCGAGTTGGAAAACGTGATCGAGCGCGGGGTGGTGCTTTCGTCGGGCCCGACGATTGGCGTGGATCTGCTGCCGGGGCATCTGACGGGATCGAGCTACTCAAGCAGCCTGCTGGAGCACAGCCCGGATGCGTCGCTGTTCGACATTATGGAAGACATCGAGCGGCGGATCATTATGGACAAGCTGGAGCGGTCGAACTGGAATCAGACGGAGGCGGCGGAGGCATTTCGGATTCCGCTGTCGACGCTGAACCAGAAGATCAAGCGGCTGAGCATTGAGATTCGGAAGCGGGCGAGAGAATAGCCGGTAGCGGGAAGCCGGAGTTCGTCGCCTCGCGATGATGGTCGCTGATACTAAAGGGCGCACCAACGGGTGATGCGCGGTTCGGACCGGTGGATGGTATAGTCGCGCCATGCCGAAAATCAGACACGGTTGGGCCGGAGGTTTGTTCGTTGCCGCGCTTCTGATTATGCTGCCGTCGAGTGCCCGTGCCGATGCGGGGATACCGATGATGCCGGTGCGGTATCCGGAGCTGACGCTGTTTCTGTTCCCGGTGATCATCATCGAAGCGATCTATCTGAAGCGTCATCTGCAGACTCGGTGGCGGCGGACGCTGGTGGCGGTGACGCTGATTAACCTGGTCACGATGGGGTTGGGGTATCCGCTGGCGTACGGCGTCTACATGCTGCTGAACTGGGCGCTGCAGTTTCCTGCAGGGATGAATGTGGTGTTCACGCATATGGGATGGCTGCCGTTGTGGCTGTGCACGCGGCTGTTTCCAGCGTGGTCGGGACTGGGAGCCGAGGGGGCTGAACAGGGTTCGTGGCCGGTGCTGGGGATGTTTGTGGTGCTGATGCTGCCGAGCTTTGTTCTGACTGGGATCGTCAAGGCGTGGATGGTGTCGAACTACGATCTGCTGAACTTCCGGGGCAGTGCGGGGAAGGCAGTGTGGGTGGCGAATCGGCTCTCGTACCTGTTTCTGGTGGTGGTCGGGTGCATGATTCTGTACCTGACGTACACGCGCTCTCCTATCCAGTAAGACTCACTTTCCATTCATAACGCACTCTTTGTTGGGCGTGAACGATGGGGCGTTCCCATTGCAAAGAGGCATAGGCCCCGGAGTTAGCGTCTAGAGTGTAGGGAGAGGCAGCGCTATGCGGGAGCAACGATGGTTCATGCGGTTTGCGCAGGGCGCCGTGGCGCCGGCGATTGTGGTGGGGCTGCTGTATTTGTTGAGCCAGGATCGCAATGCTGATTATCCCGAGACGCTGATCGTGGTCGCATTGTGCGGCGTCGCGCTCGGTCTGGGCTGGCGATGGATGCTTGGGACGTTCGTGACGAAGTGGGCGGGACGGCTGCTGGCCGGATATGTGGGACTGGTGCTGGTTCTATTCACGCTGGGGATTGCGCTGGCGTTTTCGAGTGTTCTCTTTCTGCCATTTTTGCTGGCGCTGCCGTTTATTTTGTATGACCTGTTTGTGGGGCAGCCGCACAAGGGGCGATTTGCGCGGGCGCGGGCGGAGCGGCGGGGCACGCTGCAGGATTGAGGCGGAAAGAAAGAGGGCCGGCCTGAGCCAGCCCTTCTCCCGCCACTATCCGCGCTGTAAGTTAGCGGCCGCCGTGGTGCTCGACGAACTCATGGTAGCCGCGGCGAAAGCCTTCGCGAAAATCGCGGCGCTGCGGAGGTGGGAGTTCGGGATGGCGGTAACGATCGTGATGTTCAGGATTGGGGGGACGACCCTCCTGCAAATCGCGACGGGCGGCTTCGACGCCCTCATGAAAGCCCTGGTGCCAGATCTGTGACCAGTTACCCGGCGGTTCCTGGGGCTGCCAGGCGCCGGGAGGCGGAGGACCCTCCTGGGCGTAGACGGAAACTGCGGGTGCGCTTGCCAGGGCGAGGCTGAGTAAGAGCGCGGACGTTTTGAGAATTCTCATTCCTTCTCCTATAGTCGTGGGATTCGCGGTGCTCAGTTGGTGGGATGCGGGGGCGTTGGTGGGAGGAGGCATGATGCGCGGGTCTGGTAGTATTCCGCACCATGAGCGGGTTGCCTGAGGAATTTGCGAAACGTTATGCAGAGATGAGCGAAGTGGAACTCATGGAATTGGCGCAGGATTACGATTCGCTGACGGAGACCGCCAAGGACGCGCTGCGGGCGGAATTCGCCAAGCGGAACCTGGAGCCGCCTTTGGTGGAAGATGCGGAAGAGGCGCCGCAGCCGTTGGGGCGGGAGCTGGTGACCGTGCGGCGGTACCGCGACATCACAGAGGCTGACCTCGCGAGGGCCTTCCTCGCCTCGGCCGGTATTCAGGCGTGGACTCGCGATGAGAATCTGGTGCGGCTGGATTGGTTTTACTCCAATCTGGTTGGTGGAATCCGGTTACAGGTGAATGCAGCCGATGAAGCGGCGGCCCAGCAGTTGCTGGACCAGCCGATGCCAGAGGCAATTGAATTTGAAAGCGAAAAGGAGTTCGTTCAGCCGCAGTGTCCGAGGTGTGGCTCGCTGAATATTGCTCTTCTCGGAAGCAATGGTGCGCTCTCCCTTGAGCGAGTGCCAGTGACGCCACCCCTGCCGGTGGGTAGCGAAGAGTGGGTTTGCGCTGCTTGTGGAACCTGCTGGACTGAAACGGAAGATCCGGAGGTGGACGGGAGCGTTGAAAACACTTGAGGCTCAGGGGCGGATTTCTACGGCCGTGCCGACGGCGACGTAAGTCCAGATTTCGTCGATTTCGGGGTTAGTGACGGCGACGCAACCGGTGGTCCAGTCCATTTGGCGATGAAGGGCACCGAGGTAGGCGTATTGAGCAGGAAGGCCGTGGATTTCAATGTCGCCGCCGGGGCGGACGCCGAGTGCGCGGGCGCGTTCGCGGTCGGCTGCGTTGGGGTAGGACAAGTGGAGCGCGCGGTGGAAGAGGCTGTGGGGATTCTTTGCGTCGACGAAATAAACGCCCTCGGGCGTTTTTTTGTCGCCGGCCTGAACTTTGGGGCCGTGCGGATCGCCGAGGGCGACTTTGTATGTTTTGAAGATTTTCCCATGGCTGAGGAGTTCCATGGTGTGCGCGGATTTGAGGATGAGGATGCGGTCGGCGGCAGGGTGGGTCTGTTGCGCGTGGGATGGCCCCAGCAGCATAACCACGGAGGTGATGAACCACGCGGTGCGTGTCTTAACGTTTGGCATGGATGCCTCAGGTGGTATTATCCGCGACAAATGTCCCGAAGAGTTTTTCCGGATTCCTGCCTATTTTTGCGGTGATCCTCTTTCTGCCGGCAACTGCCCATGCGGATGCGGGCATCCCGATGCTGCCGATTGCGTATCCGGTGGTGCTGTTGTTTCTACTGCCGGTGATTGCGATCGAGGCTGTTTATCTACGCTTACGGTTGGGATTGCGGTGGTGCCCGACCGTCAAGGAAGTGTCGATCGTCAATGCGGTGACCCTGGTATTGGGCTATCCGCTGGCGTGGGGCATTATGTTTGGCGTTCAGCTTTTGCTGGACTCCGCCCATGCAGGAGTGAGTCGGTTCGGCATTGAGCGCGCTGCAAATCCTGTGTTGGGCTTCCTTGGAGTTCTCGGCCCCGCGTGGGCATGGCTCTACCCCACAGATCTAAAGTGGCCAATTGTCGTGGCGTTCGTCATCCTTCTGCTACCGTCTTTCTTCCTCTCGGGGTTTGTGGAGAGTCTTGTAATCCGCCATTACGGGATGCTCGAATTCGCGAGCGAGAGCACGACAGATCCGATCCGGCTATCGCCGAGTGGGGAGGATCATTTTTTGGTCACCAAGCCCATTGGGAGAGCCGTATGGATGGCGAATGTCTGGTCGTATCTGTTTCTTGCCGCCGCAGGGTGTCTCACGATCTGTCTTTGGCTGAGGCATTTACCGTAGAGGGAAAAATAGCAAGGGCAGGTCCGAGGACCTGCCCTTGCTGTTGATGGCTGAGACTTACTTCGCGGCGACGGCTTCGGTTTTGAGGCCGGCTTGCTCGCGGAGGGTTTCGGCTTTGTCCGTGGCTTCCCAGGTGAAATCGGGCTCGTTGGTGCGTCCGAAGTGACCGTAGGCGGCCGTCTTGCGATAGATGGGACGGCGGAGCTGAAGGGCTTCGATGATGCCTTTCGGGGTGAGCGAGAAGTTCTTGCGGACGAGGGCGACGAGTTTGGACTCGTCGATCTTGCCGGTGCCGAAGGTATCGACGCGAACGCTGACCGGCTCGGCCACGCCGATGGCGTAAGCGAGCTGGACTTCGACGCGGTCGGCGAGGCCAGCGGCGACGATGTTCTTGGCAATGTATCGGGCGAGGTAGGCAGCGGAGCGGTCCACCTTTGTCGGGTCCTTGCCGGAGAAGGCGCCGCCGCCGTGACGGCCCATGCCGCCGTAGGTATCGACGATGATTTTGCGGCCGGTGAGGCCGGTATCGCCCATGGGACCGCCGATGACGAAGCGGCCCGTGGGATTGATGTGGTATTTGGTGTTTTCGTCGAGGAGTTCGGGGGGCAGGACTGCCTGGATGACATGCCTGAGGATGTCGGCACGGAGCTCTTCGTTGGAGACGTTTTCGGCGTGCTGGCTGGAGATGACGACGGCGTCGATGCGGATGGGCTTGTGGTTGGCGTCGTACTCGACGGTGACCTGGGACTTGCCATCGGGGCGGAGGTAGGGAAGCTTGCCGTTTTTGCGGACTTCCGAGAGGCGGCGGGTGAGCTTGTGGGCCAGGGAGATGGCGGTCGGCATAAGCTCGGGCGTCTCGTTGGTGGCATAGCCGAACATCATGCCCTGGTCGCCGGCGCCGCCGGTGTCCACGCCCATGGCGATGTCGCCGGACTGCTTGTTGATGGTGGAGATGACGGCGCAGGTGTTGGAGTCGAACCCGTAGACGGCGTTGTCGTAGCCGATGGCGGAAACGACGCCGCGGACCAACGCCTGGAAGTCGACGTAGGCGCGGGTGGTGATTTCGCCGGCAATGACGACGAGGCCGGTTGCGGTGAGGGTCTCGCAGGCGACGCGGGAGTATGGATCCTGCTCGAGGCAGGCGTCGAGGATGGCGTCAGAGACCTGGTCGGCGATCTTGTCAGGATGGCCTTCGGTAACGGATTCCGAGGTGAAAAGGAATCTTTCGGTTGCGGGCAAAGGGATTTCCTCCAATGGACTGCGGATTGCCTCTGTCGGAAGGGTGGAGGAATCCGGTTGGATCGGTACAACTAATGGTAAACGGAGCCGGGGGTGGGAACAAAGGGTTGCAGCCGAAGGGCGGATGGGGGGTCTGGGTGGGGATTTGGAGCAGCGAAGTGGAGCAGGAAGCCCGGACCTGGAGCCCGGATAAGGGATAAGGGATAAGGGATAGGGATAAGGGATAAGGGATAGGGGATAGGGATAAGGGATAAGGGATAAGGGATAAGGGATAAGGAACCCTGGGGCTGGGCACAGGGACAGTCTTCTGTGGTGTGACCGTGGATACTGCGTGCCTCCTTGAAAAGGAATACCTGAGAGGGAGGGTGAGGAGGGTGGCCGCCATGAGCAAGGTGCTGGCGATTGTGGGGAGCTATCGGCGGGGCGGGATTACGGATTCGGCGGTGGATGCGGTGCTGGAGGGTGCGCGCGCGGCGGGGGCGGAGACGAAGAAGATCTACCTGATGGATCGGGACATCCGTTTCTGCCGGAATTGCCGGAAGTGCACGCAGGCGGGGGGCGTGGCGCGAGGGAAATGCGATCAGCCGGACGGACTGGAAGCGCTGCTGCAGGAGATTGAGTGTGCGGACGCGCTGGTGCTGGGGTCGCCGGTAAATTACTTCAACGTGACCGCGCTGTTTCGGCAATTTATGGAGCGGTTGCTGGGGTACATGTATTGGCCGTGGGGGAGCAAGCTGGGGCCGGTGCTGCGGAAGAAGCGGCCGACGAAGCGGGCGGTTCTGGTGACGTCGGCAGCGATGCCGCCGTTGTTCATTCCGCTGACCACGAGCGCGACGCGCGCGCTGAAGACGACGGCGCGGATTCTGGGAGCGAAGCCGGTGGGGAAGCTGTGGATTGGGATGGTCGCGGTACAGCCGCATGAATTAGTGACAGCGCGGATCCGGGCGCGGGCGGTGCGGATGGGGGCGAAGCTGGCGGGGTAAAACGGGGGGCAGGGTGTAGGGGATAGGGTGTAGGGCGACTGACTCCTGACTCCTTGCCTACTGCGGCCTGGTTGTGGGGACGGTGGTGGGTTGTTGGGCGGCGGGAGCCTGGGCTGGCTGCTGCTGATTCTTGTCGGTGTTGTTGGAGATTTCCTGGCCGTTGTAGAAGACGCGGATGTTGGAGCGGAACTCGTGATAGTTGGAGTACTTCACGGTTTCGCGCATGCGCGCATTCTGGCTGAGGTAGCCGTGGCCACCGGCGAAATGGAGGGTGGCTTCGCCGACTGTGTAGGTGGGAAACCAGTATTTGCCGTCGACCATCTGGCGGTAGGTGATGAAGGGCAGGGTGAGGTCCTCGTGGCCGGGGCGCAGGTCGTCGGGGACGCTTTTGCCGTTCGTGACGACGATCTGGTGCTCTTTCTGGTCGACCCAGATGCGGCCCTGGAAGTAGCGCTTATTCTTCTCGAGGACTTTGGGCTTTACATCGAAGACCCAGGTGTCGATCTGGTCGACGGTTTGCGCGCCGAGGTAAGTGATGTTGTACTGCGAGGCGTCCTGGGTGGTGAGGACGAAGGGCAGGCGCTCTTCGATGTCGGAGAAGTCGCGCTCCGTCATCATGATGTCTTTGAGGGAGGTGGCGGGGGCGTCGGTGACGCGCTCTTTGCGATGGCCCTGAGCGTCGTAGTAGATGTCAACGACCTGGTAATACTCGCCGTTGGGATGGCCGTCGTCGTCGAGGGTCTGGACGCGGACGCTGCGGGTCCAGGTGTAGTTATTGAGGGCTTCGGCGAAGAGGGCTTCTTTGGCGGTGAATTCCTGGATAATTTGGGCGATGGGGATGGTGGGCTGGGTGGGATCGAGCGCACCGAAGCCCTCGTCGAGGGGCATGGAGGCGGCGGAGGCCTGAGCATGCAGGCCGGTCGCACACAGCAGCAGGAGAGCGGACGCGGCAAGAAGGGCGAGGCGGCGAAGGGGCTGAGACGGCCGGGTGGGGAACGCGAAAGACACGATACGGCTCCTGTGCTGTAAGGATAGACGCAAAGCGCGAGGGGATGGCTGCGTCGGCTGGCAGCGGACCAACGCGGGAGGTGGCGGCAAAATCGGATATGACCATCGGTTCGACACGGAATGGCCTATAGTCGCGAGGGTGGAGAGCGCGTAAACTTTCGAGGAAATGCCCGGCTCTGCTGGATTGACGATGAACGCCGAACTGTACCAGGTTCCAACGCTGGCACTGCTGACCGCTCTGGTGGCGGTCTTCGGCGCATTGTGGCTGGAAGGGGTATCGCAGTCGGCGCCGGTGGGGCAGAGCGGCGATGGGCCACCGGGGCGGCGGCGACAAATGCTGTGGCTGGCGGGGTGGGTGTGCGCGGTCATCCGGCTGGCGACGCAGGTGGCGGGGTGGACGGGCGCGGGCTGGGGACTGGTGGTGTCAGAGGGGGCGATGCAAATGGCCCCACTGATGTTTCTGGCATCGCTGGCGCCGCAATATTACAGCCGCAAGCCGCGCGTTCTGTATGTGGTGGCGTTCGGTCTGCCGGTGATGTTGTATTGCGTGGTCATCGGGCTCGATCCAAAGCCGGGAGCGGCTGGCCGTGCGGTGGTGATGGGCTGTACGCTGCTGACCATTTGGGTAGCGGCGCGCTGGAGTCTCTATAAGCACCTGATCCCGATTTGGCTGAGCCTGGTGGTGGTGGCGCTGGTGGGCGGCGGCGCGGCCTGGATGACGCTGCACGGCGAGTACTGGGAAGTGGGAGCGCTGGTGCACAGCGGGGTGCTGCTGATGTCCGCGGTACTGTTTGTAGCGGCGTACCGGCGGGTGACGGCGGGGCTTGTGTTCGCGGTAGGCGGGATGACGCTGTGGTCGCTGCCGGCGCTGATTGAGCCGTTGATGCGGATGCACGGATTACCCCCGGATTTGGAACGGCCGCTGAATCTGGTGAAGGTGATCACGGCGGTGGGGATGATTGTGCTGGTGCTGGAGGAGGAGGTTGCCTCCAATCAGGCATCGCAACAGCGCGACCGGCGGGCGCGGGTGGAACTGGAGAAATACACGGCACTGTATTTGGCGGAAGCGCCGTTCGATGAGGAAGGTGGGCACTACAACCAGGTGTGCACGACGATTGCGGAGGCCAGCCGGTTTGCGCAGGCGGGGATATTTGTGCAGTCGGTGGAGGGGGCATTCCAACTGGCGGGGCGAGCGGGGATGAGCGGAGCGCTGGAAGGCGCGCTGGATGCGCTGGCGCGGCGAACGACGGTCGAGACAACGATGGCGGTGGCGAGCGGGAAATATTTCACGCCGGTAGCGGGGAATTTGACGCTGATGGATCTGTCTCCGCTGATGGAGCCGGGCGATGAACTGGCGCAGATGAATTTCCGGCGGGCGTACGTGATGGGGATCCGGACGCGGGGCGGACAACTGCAGGGTGCGCTGCTGCTGGCGGGATTGCGGCAACCGGAAATGCCGGTGCTGACCGAAGATGTGCTGCCGCTGGAGATGCTGGTGGCACGGCTGGGCGCGGCGCGGGAGCATGCGGAACTGCTGCGGCAGCTGATGCGGAGCGAGCGGCTGGCGGGGCTGGGACAACTGGCGGGCGGAGTAGCGCACGAGCTGAATAATCCGCTGCAGGCGGTGACGGGGTTTGCACAACTGCTGGTGGAGGGCGATGATCCGCTGGCGCAGGAACATGCCGCGGTGATCCTGAGCGAAGCGCGGCGGATGAAGCAGATTATCGAGAGCCTGATGCGTTTTCGGAACGCGTCGTCGGCGAGCCGCGCGCCGGTGGCACTGGGATTGATGCTGCGCGACATTGAAAAGCTAATGCGGCACGATCTGGAGAACGCGCGCATTGTGCTGGAGCTGCATATTCCGGAACATTTGCCGCGGGTCAAGGCGGACGGGGAGCAGATCCGCCAGGTGTTTATTCAGGTGATGAAGAATGCGATGGCGTCGCTGGCCGAGGCTGGGGATGGCGTGGAGCGGCGGATGAGCGTGGAGGTCGCGGCGATTCCCAAGGCGGTGGAAGTGATGTTTTCCGATACGGGCCGGGGATTTGCGGAGCCGGGGCGGGCATTCGATCCATTTTTCACGACGCGGAGCCCGGGCGAAGGGATGGGGCTGGGACTGAGCATCTGCTATGCGATTGTGCGGGAGCATGGCGGCGAGATTTCCGCAGTGAATCTGCATCCGCGCGGGGCGGCGGTGGTGATTGAGCTGCCGGTGTATGTGGACGAGGCGGCGGCTACGCCGGTTTAAGGCAGAATCGTTGCGGGGTCCGCGATATAGGATGGTCGGTGCGCAATCATTCAAAGGTTGAACCATGAGGAAAGCAATGCGGGGACAGGTGTGGGCAGCGGCGATTTGTTTGGTGGTGGGGCTGGGGGCGGGTGCGCAGATGGTAGCGCCGGTAGCGGCGACCGCAACGGCGGCCGGCAAGCGGCCGATGACGTTCGACGACATGATGAAGATGCGGCGGCTCGGCGATATCGATGTGTCGCGGGACGGAAAGTGGGTGCTGTTTTCGGCGACGGATGTGGACCTGGCGAAGAACACGCGGACGCCGCATTTGTGGATCGTGCCGGTGGATGGGAGCGCGCCGGAGAAGGCGCTGACGGCGTCAGTGGCGGGGGAGAGCCGGGGACGCTTTTCGCCGGATGGGAAGCAGATTCTGTTTGAGACGGCGCGGGATGATGGCGAGCAGATTTGGCTGGCGGATTTCGATGGCGCGGCGGGAACGATGGGCGAGCCGAAGCAACTGACGCACATCAGCACGGAGGCGGATAACGCGACGTGGTCGCCGGATGGGCAGCATATTTTGTTCACTTCGGATGTGTATCCGGAGTGCTCGGCAGCGGGGCCGGGCGCGGATGAGGATGCGTGCGATAAGAAGCGGGATGATGGTGCGGCGCAGAGCAAGGTGAAGGCGAAGATCTTTACGCATCCGCTGTACCGGCACTGGAACCACTTCACGGGCGACAAGCGGAGCCATTTGTTTTTGGCGTCGGTGGCGGATGGTTCATACCGGGATCTGAATCCTGGGGATACGCATGATGTGCCGCCGTTTTCGCTGGGCGAGCCAGACGGGTGGGATTTTTCCCCGGACAGCAAAGAGATTGCGTTTGAGGAGAAGACGGCCGACGATCCGGAGCTGAGCACGAATGTGGAGTTGTTTACGCTCGACTTGAATGATCCGCAAGCGAAGCCGGTGAAGATTTCGACGAGTGAGGGCGGGAATTTCACACCGCGGTATTCGCCGGATGGGAAGTGGATTGCCTGGCGGTCGCAGAAGCGGGCTGGGTATGAGAGCGACAGGTTTGGGCTGGTTCTCTTTGATCGGGGAACGAAGGCGATAAAGGAAGTGCTTCCGAATTTTGATCGGTGGGTGGATGAGGAGGCTTGGGGGCCGGATTCAAAGACGATCTACTTTGCAGCGGGGGATAAGGGCGAGGAGCCGATTTTTGCGACAAGTATCGCGGGCGGGGGTTTGTCGCGTTACACGAGAATCGGAGCCGTTGATGGCGAACTCGGCGACCTCCATGTTCTGTCTGATGGCGTGACTCTGATTGCGTCACGTATGACGGTTTCGCAGCCGAGCGAAATCACTGTCATTGGCCGAGACCTCAAGACGGAGGTCGAGCCAAAAGGAGATGTCACGGCCACTGGCGGAAAAAACATTCTTCCGATTCCTGCCACATTCACCGCGCTTACCCATTTGAATGGGGCTGTGCTTGCGCAGGTTGATCTTCCGCAAATGGAGTCGTTTTGGTTTTCTTCGGTGGGGAAGGTGAAGGTGGAAGGGTTCATCATTCGGCCGCCGGGGTTTGATGCTGCGAAGAAATATCCGGTGAAGTTTTTGATTCATGGAGGGCCGCAGGGTGCGTGGGGCGATTCCTGGTCGTACCGGTGGAATGCGGAGTTGTTTGCGGCGAATGGTTATGTCGTGGTGATGGTGAATCCGGGTGGATCGACGGGCTACGGGCAGGCCTTTATCGATCGGGTGAATGGCGACTGGGGCGGCAAGCCGTTTATCGACCTGATGCGGGGCCTCGATTATGCCGAGGCGCATTATCCCTTCATCGACAAGAACCGCGAGTGCGCGCTGGGCGCGAGCTATGGCGGTTACATGGCGGACTGGATTCTTGGGCATACCGACCGGTTTAAGTGCATCGTGACGCACGATGGGATGTTCAACCCGGAGTCGGCGTGGGGAACGACGGAGGAGTTGTGGTTCAACGAATGGGAGTTTAAGGGAACGCCGTGGACGAATCGGGCGCTCTACCGGAAGTGGTCGCCGATGCTGGCGGAGACGAACTTTAAGACACCGACGCTGGTGGTCCATTCGCAGCTGGATTACCGGCTGGATGTGTCGGAGGGGTATCAGCTGTTCGACACGCTGCAGCGGATGAAGGTGCCGTCGAAGATGCTGTATTTTCCGGATGAGGGACACTGGGTGCAGAAGCCGCAGAACTCGGAGCTTTGGTATAAGACGGTGAACGACTGGGTGGATGAGTGGACGAAGCAGTAGAAAAAGGCGGGCGGCGTGCGCGGAGGATATTGTTCTGCGCCGTCTGGCTGATGCTGTGCGGCCTGACTTCGAGGTTGGACGCGCAGGAGAATGCTCCGGCGAGTAACGAGGCGCTGCATACGCCTCCGCCAGCGAGCGCTTATGCGGGCGATGCGGCGTGCGCGGAGTGTCATGCGACGGAAGCGCGCACGTATGCATTGACGCCACATGCGGCCGATTCGAGCCTTGCAAGCAGGAAAACGATTCTGGGAGATTTCACGGTCGGGCAAAACGTGCTGAAGACGCCAAATCCCGACCTGATTTTTGCGATGATCGCGGCGCCGGATGGGTTCTACCAGAGCGCGGTGAATATTTCCGATCCGCAGCACCTGACGGGCGAGGCGCAACGCTTCGATATTGTGATTGGGTCAGGGCGGCGAGGGCAGACGTATCTCTACTGGAAGGGCGATGAGCTGTTTGAACTGCCGGTTACGTACTGGACGGAGACGCACGAGTGGATCAATAGTCCGGGGTATATCGACGGAGGCGTGCATTTTGACCGGCCGATTCCGCCGCGGTGTCTGGAGTGTCATGCGACGGCGTTCCAAACCGCTCCGCCGCCGATGAATAAGTATGTGAAAGACAGCCTGGTGCTGGGGATTGGCTGCGAGAAATGCCATGGGCCGGGCGCGGAACATGTGGCGCGGGAAAAGAGCGAGCATCCTCCGGTAGCGGGGTCGGCGGAGATTGCGATTGTGAACCCGGCGCGGTTGACGCACGCGCGGCAACTGGATCTGTGCGGGCTTTGCCATGCGGGCGCGGGGGTGCCGCTGACGGCGTCGCAGTCGTTCCGGCCAGGCGACGAGCTGGCGAAATATTTGACCATCACCATGCCTCCGCCGAATGCGCCGGTGGATGTGCACGGCAACCAGGTGCAGGCGCTGGAGCATAGCAAGTGCTTCACGAGCGGCAGGCTGACGTGCCTGACCTGCCACAACGTGCACGAGAAGCAGCAGGACGCCGAATCGTTTTCGACGCATTGCCTGACCTGCCACAGCGTGCATGCGTGTCCGCGATTCAAGGAGATAGGGGAGGGCATCCGGACGAAGTGCATCGGGTGCCACATGCCGGAGGGGCGTTCGCAGGCGCTGACGTCGGAGTCGAATGGAGAGATGGTGCGGGCGCGGCTGCGGACGCACCGGATTGCGATTTATCCGGCGGAGACGGGGACGGGGAACTAGGTTCTGGGGACCAGGGACCAGGGACCAGGGATACGAAAACAGGAACCTGGAGCGAGGCAGTAGAGTGAAGCGAGCATGATTGCGCATTTGCGGGGACGGCTGTTTGCGAAGCAACCGGGGCAGGCGATTGTCGAGGCCGGGGGCGTGGGCTACGACGTGACGATCAGTGTGCCGACGTTTACCGCGCTGCCGAGGGAGGGCGGGGAGGTTTCGCTCTACATCTACACGCAGGTGCGGGAAGACACGCTGGCGCTGTATGGGTTTCTGGAGCGCGACGAGAAGCGGCTGTTTGAGCGCCTTATTACGGTGTCGGGCGTGGGGCCGAAGCTCGCGGTGACGATTTTGAGCGGGCTGAATCCCGAGCGAACGGTAGCGGCGATTCGCGCGCAGGACCATGCGACGCTGACACGGATTCCAGGCGTGGGCAAGAAGCTGGCGGAGCGGCTGGTGGTGGAACTGAAAGATAAGTTAGAAGAGTTCGCGATGGCTCCGGTGGCCGCGGGCGTGATGGCTCCGGCGGCGGAGGATGTGTTGTCGGCGCTTGTGAATTTGGGGTATCAGCGGCCAGCGGCGCAGAAGGCGATTGAGGCAGCGGTGGAGAAGGATCAGGCGGCTGGGGAAAATTTTGACGAGTTGTTCCGGATGGCTCTCAAAATGATCCGGTAAGGACTGCGCGTCCAGCGGGAAGCGGCCTTCTTTCGTCTTATCCGATGCGCAGCAGGTGGTAGTTCTTTTTTCCTGTGCGCAGCAGAATGGCGCCTGGCCATTTCAGGTGATCGCTGGTGATTTTCGCAGTCTGGGTTTGGCGCTCATTGTTGACGTAGACGCCTCCGCCTTCGATCAGTTTGCGGGCTGAGCCCTTGCTGTCTGCGAGCCTGGTGCGCACCATTAGGTCGACCAGGGAGATTCCGGCTGCGAGGTCAGTTTGGGGAACATCGCTGACCGGAACTTCGCGCGCCAACAGAGCAATCGTTTCCGGGGTGGGGGCTTCCTCCGAGGCGGAAAACAGGATGCGGGTGGCCGCTTCCACGCTGCGGACTGCGTCCTGACCGTGGACGATTGTGGTGCATTCGGTGGCGAGGACGCGCTGGGCCTCGCGAGCCTCGGGACGGAGCAGAGCGTCGGCTTCCAGGGCTTCGATACGCTCACGATCCAGAAACGTGAATAGCCGGAGGAAGCGGCCGGCATCGGCGTCCGCGGTTTGCAGCCAGTATTGATACATCTGGTAAGGGCTGGTGCGGGCGGCGTCCAGCCAAACGGCTCCCTCCTCGGTTTTGCCGAACTTCTTTCCGGAAGACGTGGTGAGCAGAGGGAAGGTGATGCCTTCAGCGGGCTTGCCGAGGACGCGCCGGATCAGGTCCTTGCCGGAAAGGATGTTGCCCCACTGATCGCTTCCTCCCATTTGGACGGAGCAGTCGAAATGCTCGCACAAATAGAGGAAGTCGTAGGCCTGGAGCAGCATGTAGCTGAATTCGGTAAAGGAGATGCCCTGGTCGCGTTCCTCAAGGCGAACGCGGACGGAATCGCGCCGGATCATTTCATTGACGGAGAAGTGCTTGCCGATGTCGCGGAGGAACTCGACGAGGTTGAGCTTCAACAGCCAGTCGGCGTTGTTGAGGAGGAGCGCGCGGTCGTCGGAAGAGATGTCGAAGAAGCGGCTGAGCTGGGTGCGGATGGCGGCAGCATTTTGCTCAGCCAACTCGGGGGTGAGCAGAGTTCTTTCCAGCGATTTTCCGCTGGGGTCGCCGATGAGTCCGGTGCCGCCGCCGACGAGGACCAGAGGCCGATGGCCGTGGCGCTGCACGTGCGCGAGGCCCATGACGGGAATCAGGCTGCCGAGATGGAGACTATCCGCGGTTGGGTCGAAGCCAACGTAGATGGTGCGGCGGGCTTCGTTCAGCCAGGCGTCCAGTTCATCGCTGGTCGTTGCATCCAGAAAGCCGCGCCACCGCAGTTCTTCAAGGAGCGAGCTTCGGGGGCTGGTTTCGGGCGGCGCAACACTCATAAGTTCTTATTTTCCCATAGAGAGGGTATGCGCCGGCGCTTGTGGAGAGTGCAGGCCGGTAGCTGGTGGCTAGACTGGTTCAGCGCTGGGATTCGGAGAAGGTGAAGGCGTTGGGGAAGAATTCGTAGTCGGCAGCCTTGCCGGTTTCGAAGTAGATGGCGAGGATGTCGAAGCGGGTGGGGACGTCGCGGCTGGGGAGTTGGCGGAGGTAGTGGCGGGCGAGGCGGCGAAGGGTGCGGCGCTTATCGCGGTCGACAGCGAGCTCGGCGGGGGCGACGGCGCGGGTGGTGCGGGTTTTGACCTCGATGAAGCAGAGGGTGTCGCCCTCGGGTTCAGGGTGCCAGGCGATGAGGTCGAGGTCGCCGCGGGCGCGCGAGGAGCGCCAGCCGCGCGCTACGACGATGTATCCATGACGGCGGAGCCAGAAGAAGGCGGCGCGTTCGCCTTTAAGCCCGGTTTCGAGGTGCGGGGCGCGGAGGGTGCGACGCGGGCTGCGGTGCAGGGCTTCGACGGCGGATTCGAGGAGGTTGAGGCGGAACTTGACCAGGATGGGCACTGGAATGATTGTGCGGTGCGCGGGGTGGAAGGGCAAGGCACGATGGTCACGTGCTGGCAGCGGAATGACGGTTAGCGGTGGAACGGATGGCTAAGAGGCGATTAGCTAAGGTCCGGTTAGCGGCAAGGCTGTGCACCTCTTCAACGCAGGAAGACTAAGTAAACGCCCATGCCGATACCGACGACAGCCAGCAGCGACGCGAGGGCTACGGCATTGGTGGAGATGCGGCCGGGGATCCATGTGCCGGTGCGGAGTTCTTTGGTGGTGCGGATGTGGTGGACGATGGCAGCGATGTTAACGAGGACGCCGAGGGCGACGAGTCCTATGCCTGAATCAACGGAGAGGCCGGTGGACCGAGGTGCGGTGTGCTGGGTGGCCTGGAATTCGCGGAGGAAGAGGCCGAAGCGGGCGAGGGCGAATCCGACGCCCATGAGGCCGAGGCCGGTGCGAATCCAGGCGAGGAAGGTGCGCTCGGAGGCGAAGTAGGTGCGGGGGTCGTCGAGTTCGCTGGGCATGGTGCGGTTGGATGCTGGCGGAGAGATCTCAAAATGGCAAAAGGCGAGCGGGAAGCTCGCCTTTGCGCTTGTGTTGACTATCTAAATTTGGTTGCGTCTTACAGAGGCTGAACGTCTGCAGCTTGCCAGCCCTTTGGCCCCTTCACGACGTTGAATTGCACGGCCTGACCCTCTTGCAGACTCTTGAAGCCATTTGCGGAAATGGCAGAGTAGTGCACGAAGACATCTTCGCCGTTCTGGCGCGAGATGAAGCCGTAGCCCTTCGCGTCATTAAACCACTTCACAGTACCTTGTTCCATTTTGTTGCATTTTCCTGACTAAGTGAATTGCGCTGGAGTGAATCGGAGCGAACTGGCAGATCCCTGCCTGGTTGGGCGAAGCGAAAAACTGCACTTGCCCGGTTCCTTTCAAACGCTGCAAAGAGTGTAGCAGAAGGGTCAAGTTATGGGACCTGGTTGTCAAGCCGGTGTCGCGGCATGGCGTTCGGGCGTGGGAGAGGGCCTCAGGAGTATTCTGGAGGTTCTTTTGCGATGAGTGATTCCTTTGAGGATTTACTGGCAGCGGGGCTTAAACGGCTGCGGGAAAATTTCGCTGACCTGCCCGATGCGCGGCTGGCGCCGCCGGGGATCGAGCGGGCAGCGGAGGCGCTGGGCGAGGCGGCCGGGCGGATGGGCGACAACTATCCCTATTTTCACCCGCTGTACGCGGGGCAGATGCTGAAGCCGCCGCATCCGGTGGCGCGGGCGGCGTATGCGCTGGCCATGGAACTGAATCCGAACAACCACGCGCTGGATGGGGGGCGGGCAAGCTCACGCATGGAAGTGGAGGCGGTGCGGGAGATTGCGGGGATGTTTGGGTGGGCGGAGTTTTTGGGACATCTGACCAGCGGAGGGACGTTCGCGAATCTGGAGGCGCTGTGGGTGGCGGGGCAGATGGCGCCGGGGAAGAAGGTGGTGGCGTCGGAACAGGCGCACTACACACATAGCCGCATCAGCGCGGTTCTGAAGCTTCCTTACGCGAGTGTCGCGACGGATGCGCGGGGGCGGATGGATTTAGGCGCGCTGGAGGCGATGCTGGCTGCGGGTGATGTTGGGACCGTGGTGGCGACGCTGGGGACGACGGCGGTGGGCGCGGTGGATCCGCTGGATGGGATTTTGGAGCTGCGGAAGCGGTATGGATTCCGGCTGCATGTGGATGCGGCGTACGGGGGATATTTTCTGCTGGCTTCAAATTTGGGGGATGCGGCGCGGCTGGCTTTCGAGAGAATCAACGAGGCGGATTCGATTGTGGTGGATCCGCACAAGCATGGGCTGCAGCCGTATGGGTGCGGGTGCGTACTGTTTCGTGACCCGGGGATGGGGCGGTGGTACAAGCACGATTCGCCGTATACCTATTTCACTTCGCAGGAGCTGCATTTGGGTGAGATTAGCCTGGAGTGCTCGCGGGCGGGGGCCTCGGCGGTGGCGTTGTGGACGACGCAGCGGGTGTTGCCGCTGGAGCGCGGCGGGGAATTTGCACGGGGACTGGAACAGGGGCGGAAAGCGGCATTGCGGCTTCACACTATAGTGCGGGAGGATCCGCGATTTGTCGCGGGGCCGGAGCCGGAACTGGATATCGTGGTTTGGTGTATTCGTTCGGGGACTTTGGCGGAATCTTCGCGTCGGGCGCAGGAGGTTTTCGACCGGGCGGCGGAGCAGGGATTGCATCTGGCGTTGGCGCATTTGCCGGCGCGGTTCTTTGCTGATGCGGGCTGGACGGATGCGGAGGCGGGGAGCGTGGTGACTTGTTTGCGATCCGTGCTGATGAAGCCGGAGCATT
Source organism: uncultured Acidobacteriaceae bacterium (assembly GCA_963817165.1). Classification (GTDB taxonomy): domain Bacteria; phylum Acidobacteriota; class Terriglobia; order Terriglobales; family Acidobacteriaceae; genus Palsa-343. The sequence continues at coordinate 266,732 of CAWFNL010000029.1, forward strand.
TGGAGTGGGTGGAGGTGATTGGGGAGAGGGTGAAGCAGGGGCTAGGGACTGGGGACCAGGGACCAGGAAAAGCCAGATCAAGAACAAGAGCAAAGGCAGGGGTAGCTTTGGAGGTTGGAGTGGTAGGGGCTGAGTTGGTGATGCAAACGGATACACTGCGCGCTACGGTGTTGCCGGCGCTGGGTGGGAAGATTGCTTCGTTGCACTGGCTGGCGGGGGATGTGGAGTTGTTGCAGCAGCCGCTGGCTCCTTATGCGGGGCGCACGATGGAAATGGGATTCGACGAGAGCGACGCGAGCGGGATCGACGAGTGCTTGCCGTCGGTGGCGCAATGCGCGGTCTATACGCCGGGGCGGATGGTGCATGTTCCGGATCATGGTGATTTTTGGCGGTTGCCGTGGGAATGCGTGCAGACGAGCAACGAGTTTCGTATGGCCGCGATGGGGGTGAGCCTGCCGCTACGGCTTGAGCGGGTGGTGACGCTGGACGAGTCGGGATTGAAAATGGCCTATCGAGTGACCAACTCGGGTGAGGCGCCGGTGGAGTGGGCCTGGGCTGCGCATCCTTTGTTGGCGGCGGAGCGAGGCGACCGGATCGTGCTGCCGGCTTCCGTGAAGAAGGTGCAGGTGGAAGGATCGGGGCAGCAGCGACTGGGAAAGAAAGGTGCGGTGCATCCGTGGCCGTTGACGGTGTCCAGCAGCGGAGAGCGCGTGGACCTGAGTTTGGCTGGGGGGATTGAAGACGGGTTCGGGGACAAACTGTTTACTGCTTCCCCGGTTGAAGGTTGGGCAGCGCTCGAACGACCAGGGGCGGGGGTGCGGATCGAGGTGCAGTTCGATGCGCAGCGGAGTCCGTGGCTGGGGCTGTGGCTTTGTTATGGGGGATGGCCGGAGGGGAAAGAGCATCGGCAACAGTGTGTGGCGATTGAGCCGTGCACGGCGCCGGTGGATTCGCTGGCTGAGGCGATGGCGGCCGGACAGGCTCGGCGGCTGGAGCCGGGAGAATCCGACGAGTGGGGGATGCGGATTGCGGTGTCTCGTCTATCGTGACAAAGAGAATGGGGCCGTGGGATCGGACAGCAGATTTGGATCAGGAAGAGAGTTGAGGAATGCTGGACAGCAACGCAGTGCGTGACTTGCATGTGAAGAAATATGGGGGCGATCCCAGCATCTTTTGGGCGCCGGGGCGCGTGAACCTGATTGGGGAGCACACGGACTACGCCGGAGGCTTTGTGATGCCGGCGGCGATCGATTTTGGGACTTTGGCCGCGGTGACGCCGCGCAACGATGGGCAACTTGCAATCTGGTCAGAGAATTTTGAAGAGGGTGTGACGGTGGCCGCCAAGGAACTGGATCCGGCGAATCGACGGAAGCACTGGTCGGACTATCCGCTGGGGGTGGTTTGGGCGCTCCGGGACAAAGGGATTGAGGTGCCGGGGTTCAATTTGACGCTGCACGGCGATGTGCCACTGGGGGCCGGGCTGAGCTCGTCGGCTTCGATTGAAGTGGCGACAGTCCTGGCGGCGCTGTCTCTGAGCGGTTCCGAACTGGCGAGAGATGAGATGGCGAAGCTGTGCCAGCGGGCGGAGAACGTGTACGTGGAATCGCCGTGCGGGATTATGGACCAGTTCATTGCCTGCAACGGGGCAGAGAATCACGCGCTGCTGCTGGATTGCCGGTCGCTGGAATTCCGGCTGGCGCCAATTCCTGCGCACCTGAGCCTGGTGATTGCGAACACGATGGTGAAGCACTCCGTGGCCGAGGGGGAATATGGCAGCCGGCGCGGGGAAGTGGAGGCGGGAACGGCGATTCTGCGCAGCCATCGGCCAGAAATTGTGCTGTTGCGGGATGCGACGACGCTGGACCTGGAAAAGTGGGGACACGAGATGCCGGACAACGTATTGCGGCGGTGCCGGCACGTGATTACCGAAAACCTGCGCACAGTGGCGGCGGCGGATGCGCTGGCGGAGGGAAATCTGAAGAGGCTGGGCGATCTGATGGCGGCCGCGCATGTGAGCTACCGCGATGATTTTGAAGGAAGCTGCGAAGAAGCGGATGCCATGGTGGAAGCGGCGCAACGGCTGCCAGGGCTGATTGGGGCACGGCTGACAGGGGGCGGATTTGGGGGCTGCACTGTCAATTTGGTGGAGGCGAACCGGGCAAAAGAGTTTTCCGCGCGGCTTCATGACGAATACAAGGCAGCCACTGGAATCGATCCTGACATCTACCGCTGTCATGCGTCTGCAGCGGCGCATGCGATTTGAACGGGCCAGTCTCCAGGAGCGATTACGCACAGAGGGGCAGGGAAACGGGTGGGCAGCGAACTCACCCGCTATTCCACAGATGGGTTATATGACCCCTGCGATGAGAGTGTAAGAATCACAGGGTTGGCCTGATCGGCACGCACCACGCAGAAGTTTCGTTATTCTGAACGTTGGCGCTCACCCGAGGCCGGAGATCACGACTCAAAGATGCGTTTTATCAATCGTTCGCAATACTTCTCCCCGGAAGAACCCAGCGAAGGCGGGATCGTCGCGTATTTTTCGATGGAAATCGCGGTGATACCGGAAATCCCGTCGTACAGCGGTGGTTTGGGCGTTTTGGCAGGCGACACGCTGCGCGCGGCGGCGGACATGGGCTTGCCGCTGGCAGCGGTGACGCTGGCTCACCGGAAGGGATACTTCCGGCAGCATCTGGATGGGACCGGGATTCAGAGCGAGGAACCCCAGCCCTGGAGTCCCGAGAAACTGGCGGTTGCGGAAGAGCCGACCGTGACGGTGACGGTGGAAGGCCGGCCGGTGGCGTTGCGCGCCTGGCGGTACGAGATTGAGGGCGTGACGGGACATCGGATCCCGGTTTATTTTCTCGACGCGGATCTGGAGCAGAACGATCCCGCGGACCGCGTGCTGACGGACCACCTGTACGGCGGCGATACGAATTACCGGCTGCGCCAGGAAGCGATTCTGGGCATAGGCGGGGCGCGGATGCTGCGTGCTCTGGAATACGAGCCGTCGGTTTACCACATGAACGAGGGCCATGCGGCGCTGCTGACGATTCCGGTGCTGGAGCAGGAACTGCACGGAGCGGGCCTGCAGACGGCGACGGAGCGGAATCTGGAAGCGGTGCGGCGGCGTTGCGTGTTCACGACGCACACGCCGGTTCCGGCGGGACACGACCGGTTTTCGGGCGAACAGGCTTATCGCATTCTGGGAGCGGAGCGCGCCGGACTGCTGGAGCGGTTTGGCTGTTTCCACGACGGGCTGCTGAATTTGACGTATGTGGCGCTGCGGTTTTCGCGGTTTGTGAACGGCGTGGCGATGCAGCACGGCAAGGTCTCGCGGCAGATGTTTCCGGAATACACGATTGATGCGATCACGAACGGGGTGCATGCGGGGACGTGGACGGCGCCTTCGGTGCAGGCCATCTTCGACAAGCACCTGCCACGCTGGCGGCAGGACAACGTGACGCTGCGGTACGCGATTGATATTCCGGAGAACGAGATTGTGGAGGCGCATGCGGCGTCGAAGCGGGAGTTGATCGCCGCGGTGAAGGCAGCTTCGGGCGTGGAGATGAAGGAAGAGATTTTCACGCTGGGATTCGCGCGCCGCGCAGCAACGTACAAGCGGGCGGATCTGCTGTTCACCGATCCGGAGCGGCTGGTGCGGCTGGCGGAGAAGAGCGGCGGAATGCAGATTCTGTACGCGGGCAAGGCGCATCCCGCGGACGAACCGGGCAAGGCGAAGATCCGGCGCGTGATCGAGTTGTCGCAGCAACTGAGCAAGAGCGCACTGCAGATTGTGTACCTCGAAAACTACGAGTGGAAGCTGGGCGCGCTGCTGACGGGGGGCGTGGATCTGTGGCTGAATACGCCGCTGCGGCCGTATGAGGCATCAGGAACCAGCGGTATGAAGGCGGCGCTGAACGGGGTGCCGAGCCTGAGCATTCTGGACGGCTGGTGGATCGAGGGCTGGATCGAAGGTGTGACGGGCTGGGCGATTGACGATCACGATGATGAGCCGGGCGAAGCGCAGTCGATGTACGAGCATCTGGAGCAGGTGATTCTGCCGCTGTACTACAAGGATCAGGGCCAGTGGCGGCGGATCATGCGGTCGACGATTGCGCTGAACGGATCGTTTTTCAACACGCAGCGGATGCTGGAGCAATACGTGCTCAACGCGTATTTTCCGGAGAAGCGGGTGGAGAAGGCGACGGGTCCGGCAGAGCCGGAAGTTGAGAACACGCTGGCGCAGTAGAGCGATGCAGCGAAGATCTGTCAGCGAGAGATGGTCAGCGAGAAGCTCGTAGCGAGAGCCTTTTCAGCCAAATTCCAGGGGTTACGGAAGGCGCCGTGCAGGGTGTCTTGCGAGGTGCTGCGCGGCCGGGAGGCCGTGATCGCGGTGCTATACTTGCGCTGAAATTCAGCATTTCTCTCGTCCGGAACGGGGTTCCCGAGCCAGAGAATCCGATCTGTTCGCTCTGAACGCCAGGGTTCGATCCACAACCATGGGAGAAAAATCCTTGAGCCAGACGTCTGTGCAGGAGTTGGCGCCGGAGATATCCCGGCCGCCGCTGTGCGTCGATCTGGACGGAACGCTGGTAAAAAGCGACACGCTGATGGACTCCCTACTGGTGCTGGCGCGCACGCGGCCGCTGGAGCTATTACGGTTTCCGTCCTGGCTGCTGCGGGGGAAGGCTGCAGTGAAGGCGGAAGTGGGGGCGCGGGTGACGCTGGATGTGCGGCATCTGCCTTACAACCGGGCGCTGCTGGAGTTTCTGGAAGCGGAGCGGGGCGAGGGGCGCAAAGTTTATCTGGCGACGGGCGCGGACCAGACGCTGGCGCGGCGCATCGCGGATCATCTTGGTTTGTTCGACGGCGTCCTGGCCAGCGACGGGAAGACGAATCTGACTGGCGGGAACAAGCTGGAAGGATTGCGGCAGACGTTTGGCGAAGCGGGCTACGACTACGTGGGGAACGCGGGGCCGGATGTGCCGCTGTTGCGGCACGCGAAGACGGCGATGCTGGCGAATCCAGCGCCGGGATTGCGGTCGCGGCTGCGGGCCAGCGGGATTGCGGTGGAGCGGGACTTTGAAGATCGGCGTTCGCGTTCGCGATCGATTCTGAAGGCAATTCGACTGCACCAGTGGGCGAAGAACATCTTGATTTTCGTGCCGCTGTTGCTGGCGCATGCGCTGTCGGAGCGGCTGGCGATTCAGGCCATGGTTGCGTTTTTCAGCTTCAGCCTCTGCGCTTCGGCGACGTACATCGTGAACGATCTGCTGGATATCGAGGCGGACCGGCGGCATCCGCGGAAGAGGCTGCGTCCGTTTGCGGCAGGGGATCTTTCGGTGGTCGCGGGCGTGGGAATCAGTGCAACGTTTCTGGGATTGGGCGTGGCATGGGCCGCGATGTTGTTGCCGGCGGATTTTCTGATCTGGCTGCTGCTGTATCTGGTGACGACGGTCTCGTACTCGCTGTATCTGAAGCGGGTAGTGCTGCTGGATGTGATTCTGCTGTCGGGATTGTATGTGGTGCGGATTCTGGCGGGCTCGGCGGCAACCGGCGTTCCAATTTCTCCATGGCTGGGCGCCTTTTCGCTGTTCCTGTTCCTGAGCCTGGCGATGGTGAAGCGGTTCAGCGAGCTGCAGAACATGCGGGCGCGCGGGCAAACCGTGACGAACGGCCGCGGGTATCTGCTGGCCGACATTGAGCAGTTGAGGAGTTTTGGAACGTCCAGCGCGTTTGCATCGGTGATTGTGTTTTCGTTCTACATCGGCGCGCAGGAAGTGACGCGACTGTATAGGCATCCGGTGCGGCTGTGGCTGATCACACCGCTGATGGCGCTGTGGCTGATGCGGGTGTGGCTACTGGCATCCCGTGGGGAACTGGATGAGGATCCAGTGATTTTCGCTGTTACGGACCGCATCAGTTTGCTGATCGGCGTAGCGGTTGCGGCAATTGCAGCACTGGCGGCTTTTCATTAGAGCCGGAAATCGAGCAGGGGACATGGGCACAACGAAGACACGGCCGCAGTTCGAGTCGTGGGGGCGGTATCCGACGCTGGAGGCGGAGGTAGTTCCGCTGCACTGGACCACGGATTATCCGCTGGCGAAACCAGATGGGACAAAACAATTGCCGGTGGGGCTGGGGCGCAGTTATGGCGATGTGTGCCTGCTGGAGCATGGAACGCTGCTGGAGACGCAGGGCATGGATCGGCTGCTGGGATTCGATCCGGGGACGGGCGTGTTGCGCTGCGAGACGGGAATATCGCTCAAGCAGATCCTGGATTTTGCGGTACCGCGTGGATTTTTCCTGCCGGTGACGCCGGGCACGAAGTACGTAACGGTGGGCGGCGCGATCGCGAACGATATTCACGGGAAGAATCATCATGTGGCGGGAGCTTTTGGGCGGCACGTGCTGCGCTTCGAGCTGGTGCGGTCGGACGGGAGCCGGTTTGTTTGCAGCCCCATCGAGAACCCGGAGTGGTTTGCGGCGACGATTGGCGGGATGGGACTGACGGGGCTGATGACGTGGGCGGAGATCCGGCTGCGTCCGATTGTGTCGCGGAAGATCGACTATCGCGGGGACAAATTTCACGGTATCGATGAGTTTTTTGCGCTGTCGCAGGCGGCGAAGAGCGAGTACACGGTGGCGTGGATCGATTGCGTTTCGACGGGTAAGAATTTTGCGCGCGGGATTTTTATGCAGGGCGATCATGCGCAGACTGCGGGACTGCTGACGAAGAGCAAAGAGCCGAAGCTGGTGTTTCCGATCGACCTGCCGGAGATTGCGTTGAATCGCTTCTCGATGGCGGCGTTTAATTCGCTCTACTTCCACAAGCAACTGGGGCAGACGAAGATTGGGCCGGTCGACTACGAGCCATTTTTCTATCCGCTGGACGCAGTGCTGAAGTGGAACCGGATGTATGGGAAGAACGGGCTGTTGCAGTTCCAAAACGTGCTGCCGCATGCCAGCGGGCGCGAGGGGATGCTGGAGATTTTGAAGGCGATTACGAAGTCGGGGCTTGCGTCCTTTTTGGCGGTGATTAAGTTTTTTGGCGATGTGCCGTCGGCGGGGATGATGTCGTTTCCGGCGCCGGGGGTGATGCTGGCGCTGGATTTTCCGATCCGGAAGGACGTGAGTTTCGATCTGGTGGAGCGGCTGGCGAAGATCACGCTGGAGCACGGCGGCCGGATGTATTCGGCGAAGGATGCGCGGATGACGGCGGAGCAGTACCAGGCGTTTTATCCGCAGTGGCAGGAGTTTGCTCGGTATGTCGATCCAGGTTTCGACTCGGCGTTTTGGCAACGGGTAACGGGACGGAGGCCGCTCGATGGCTGAAGCGAAGCGGGTTTTGGCGCTGGGTGCGACCTCGGCCATTGCGGAGGCGACGCTGCGGCTGATGGCGGAGCAGGGCGGGAGCTTTGTCCTGGTGGGACGAAACGCGCAGAAGCTGGAGGCGGTGCGGAGCGACCTGGTGACGCGCGGGGCACGAGCGGCCACGGTGCTGGTGGCGGATCTGGATGACACGGCGGCGCATCCGGGGCTGTTGGCGCAGGCCGTGGGGGCGCTGGGCGAGATCGATGTGGCGCTGCTGGCGCACGGGGTCCTGGGAAACCAGGCAGACGCGGAGCGCGACTATGTGGCTGCGGAAGCGATTCTGGGGACGAATTTTCTGTCGGCGGTTTCGCTGATTACGTGGCTGGCGAATTATTTCGAGACGGAGCGGCGGGGTACTTTGGCCGTGATTTCGTCGGTGGCCGGAGATCGCGGGCGAAAGAGCAATTATGTTTACGGGGCGTCCAAAGGGGCGCTGAACATCTATCTCGACGGGTTGCGCCATCGTCTGGCTGGGACGGGCGTGCAGGTGCTGACGATCAAGCCGGGATTTGTGGCGACGCCGATGACGGCGCATTTGCCGCCGAGCCCTTTGTTTGCGCAGCCTGCGCGCGTGGCACAGGATATTCTGCGGGGCATCGAAAAGGGGAAAACTGTGGTTTACACGCCGCCCTTTTGGTGGCTGATTATGCTGGCGGTGCGCAATTGCCCAGACTTTATCTTCCACAAAACCAAGCTGTAGCGCGGCATTCTGCCCGCGGCGGTGAATCGCCCGGGCCGCTCCGGCCATCTATTTGTTGGGCGGCAAAGCGCGAGTCTTTCTTGCGGGGCCACTCGTCATCACAAAGCATAAAGCAGTATCCAGGCGTATTTTTGCCCGGCCGGCACCGGGTAGATACTGAAGTCAGCGGGTTGATTTCTTCGCCTTGCCCAGGGTAAGAGCCAGGGTAAAAAGCCAATAAATCCCGGCCGCCGTGTGAGGCGCGCGCCGCAGGAGAAGCAGAAACGATATGTGGATTGTTCGCCTCGCGCTGCGACGGCCTTATACGTTTGCCGTTGTTGCGCTGCTGCTGATGGTGTTGGGTCCGCTGGCCATCATGGAAATGCCGGTGGATATTTTCCCGAACATCAATATCCCGGTCGTGACGATGCTCTGGAACTACCAGGGCTTTTCGCCGGAGCAGATGGCGAGCCGGATCGTGACGCTCAGCGAGCGCTCGCTGACGACGACGGTGAACGACATCGAACATATCGAGTCGACATCACTGAACGGCATCGCGGTGATCAAGATTTATTTTCAGCCGGGCGTGAATATCGGGAGTGCGGTGGCGCAGGTGACGGCGATTGCGCAAACGCAGTTGCGGCAGTTGCCGCAGGGCACGACGCCGCCTCTCGTAATCCAATACAACGCATCGAGCGTGCCGATTATCCAGCTGGGGCTTTCCGGGCAGGGGTTGTCGGAAATGCAGCTGAACGATCTGGGGCTGAACTTCATCCGGACGCAGCTGGTGACGGTGCCGGGAGCGGGCATTCCGTACCCGTACGGAGGGAAGCAGCGCGAGGTGATGGTGGATCTGAATCTGCCCGCGCTGCAGTCGTTTGGGCTTTCGCCATCGGATGTGGTGAACACGATTGCGGCGCAAAACCTGATTCTGCCGTCGGGAACCGTGAAGATTGGGCCGTTCGAGTACCAGGTAGAAACGAATAGCGCGCCCGTCGACATCGCAGGGCTGAACAATCTGCCGATTCACCAGGTGAATGGGGCGATGGTGTACATCCACGATGTGGCGCATGTGCGGAATGGATTTCCGCCGCAGACGAACATTGTGCGCGTGAATGGGCAGAGGGCGTCGCTGCTTTCGGTGATCAAGACGGGCAACGCATCGACGCTGAACATTGTGAAGGGGATTCTGGCGAAGGCGAACAGTCTGAAGCCGCAATTGCCGCCGCAGCTGAAGATCACGCCGCTGGCCGATCAGTCGATTTTTGTGCGGGCCTCAATTGACGGAGTGGTGCATGAGGCGATTATTGCCGCATGCCTGACGGCGGTGATGATCCTGATTTTTCTGGGGAGCTGGCGCAGCACGTTGATCATTGCCGTGTCGATTCCGCTTTCGATCCTGACGTCGCTGCTGGTGTTGAGCGCGCTGGGCGAGACGATCAACATTATGACGCTGGGCGGTCTGGCGCTGGCGGTAGGCATCCTGGTGGATGACGCGACGGTGGAGATTGAGAACATCAACCGTAATCTGGAGGCTGGAAAAGCGATCGAGCAGGCGATTCTGGATGGGGCCGCACAGATTGCGGTGCCTGCGCTGGTAGCGACGATTTCCATCTGCATTGTGTTCGTACCCATGTTCTTTCTGAGCGGGGTAGCGAAGTATCTGTTCGTGCCGCTGGCGGAGGCGGTTGTATTCGCCATGCTGGCGTCATACCTGCTGTCGCGGACGGTGGTGCCGACGATGGCGAAGTATTTGTTGCGCGAGGTGGAAGAAGGCGAGCACGAAAAAAAGCAGCAGAGCCGGAACCCATTCACGAAGTTTCAGCTGGGGTTCGAGCATCACTTCGAGAAGGTGCGCGTGGGATACCGGCGCATGCTGGAGCTGTGCATTCATCACGCCGGCGTGTTCATGATTATCTTCTTCGTGTTCACGATGGGGTCGGCGGCACTGCTATATCCGTATTTGGGAGAGGATTTCTTCCCGACTGTGGACAGCGGGCAGTTCAAGCTGCATATTCGGGCGCGAACGGGTACGCGCATTGAAGACACGGCGGCGCTGTGCGACCGGATCGACAACACGATTCGGGAACTGATTCCGAAGAGCGAGCTGGTCACGATCATCGACAATATTGGGCTGCCGTATTCGGGCATTAATTTGTCGTACTCGAATTCAGCACCGGTGGGGCCAGGGGATGCGGACATTCAGGTTTCGCTGACGGAGAAGCATCGTCCGACGGAGGAATACGTGGCGAAGCTGCGCGAGGAACTGCCGAAGAGGTTTCCCGGGACGGAGTTTTATTCGCTGCCGGTGGACATGGTGACGCAGATTTTGAATTTCGGACTGCCGGCGCCGATTGATATTCAGATCATGGGCCCGAACCAGGAGGGGAACCGGGAGTTTGCCGCGAATTTGCTGAACCAGATCAAGTATGTGCCGGGGACGGCCGACATGCGGATCCAGCAACCGTTCAATAACCCGAAGCTGCAGATCAATGTGAACCGGACGATGGCGCAGACGACGGGGTTGCAGCAAAAAGATGTGATGTCGAGCCTGCTGGTGGCGACGAGCGGCAGTTTCCAGACGTCGCCGAGCTACTATCTTGATCCGCGCAACGGGGTGGAGTACAGCATTGCAACGCAGTCGCCGCAGTACGATCTGGACACGATGCAGGATCTGAAGAATATTCCGGTGACGCCGGGGAGTGGGGTGGCCGCGACGGGAGGAACAACGAGCGGACCAGCGAACTCCGGTTCCTATGGGGCGGGGATGGCGCCGTCGACGGGACCCGTGGGGGGAAAGCCGGTGCAGATTTTGGGGAACGTGGCCGACATTGAGCCGGGCCAGGAGCAGGCGACGGTCACGCATTACAACATTCAGCCGGTGGTGGACATTTTTGGAAACGTAGCGGGGACGGACCTGGCGAGCGTGAGCAAGAGCATCGACAAGATCATCGCGCAGAACCAGAAAGGGCTGCCGCGAGGGTCGCGGATTCTGGTGCGCGGGCAAGTGCAGACAATGCGCTCGTCGTTTAAGGGATTGCTGGGTGGCCTGTTGTTCTCGATTGTGCTGGTGTATTTGCTGATCGTGGTGAATTTCCAGTCGTGGCTGGATCCGTTCATCATTGTGACGGCGCTGCCGGCGGCGATTTCCGGGATCGTGTGGTTTCTGTTTTTGACGCACACGCGGCTGAGCGTACCAGCACTGACCGGGGCGATTATGTGCATGGGCGTGGCGACGTCGAACTCGATTCTGGTGGTGAGTTTTGCTCGCGAGCAGCTGGAAGAGACGGTGGGGGATGCGTCGCTTTCGGCGCTGAATGCGGGGTTTGTGCGGTTCCGGCCGGTACTGATGACGGCGCTGGCGATGATTTTGGGTATGGTGCCGATGTCGCTGGGGCTGGGCTCGGGCGGCGAGCAGAATGCGCCGCTGGGGCGCGCGGTGATTGGCGGACTGTTGTTCGCCACGGTGTCGACTTTGTTTTTTGTACCGACTGTATTCAGCACGCTGCATGGGCGGGCGGAGCGGCGGCGGCGCGAGCGTGAACAGCGGCGGGTGTTGCACAGGCATCAGCCTGTGGCGGGAGATTAGCGATGAGCGAAGCGAATCAGGAGCAGCACACGCCGGCAAACGCCCCCGAGCGTGGCGGACATGGGCAGGGGCAAAGCGACAAGCCACCGATTTCGGGCCGGAAGGCGTTGGCTGTGGTGGCAGTATTCGTAGTGCTGGCGGTGCTGTTGGCCGTGCTCCTGATGGTGCCGCGTCTGCGCGCGAAGAAGAAACTGAGCAGTGACACGGACGAGATGGCGCTGGCGGATGTAACGGTGGCGAAGCCAGAGCCAGGCGCGCCGAGCGAAGAGATCGTGCTGCCAGGCAACATGTTCGCGTATGTGGATTCGCCGATTTATGCGCGGACGGACGGGTATCTGGACAAGTGGTATTTCGACATTGGCGCGCACGTGAAGAAGGGGCAGCTGCTGGCGACGATCGCGAGCCCGGAGGTAGATCAGGAACTTGCGCAGGCGAAGGCCGAGCTGGCGACAGCGGTGGCGAACTCGGGCTATGCGAAGCAGCAGGCGCAGCGCTATACGCAGTTGCTGGCGGACAACGCGGTGGCGAAGCAGGATACGGAAAACTTTGTGACCCAGGCGGCTTCCACGAATACGCAGGTGCAATCCGCGCAGGCCAACGTGCAGAGGCTGGAACAAATGACGGGTTTTGAGAAGGTGTACGCGCCTTTCGATGGGGTGGTAACGGCGCGCGATGTGGATACAGGCACACTAATCAATGCGGGTGCCGGCGGGACAGGTGGACGTGAGATGTTCCACATGGACGACGAGCATGTGATGCGCGTGTACGTGAACGTGCCGCAGGTGGATGCGCCAGCCTGCAGGCCGGGAACTCCTGCGGAACTGACGGTGGATGAGTATCCTGGACGGCGTTTTGCGGGCAAAGTGGTGCGAACGTCGGACGCGATCGATCCTGCTTCGCGGACTCTGCTGGTGGAAGTGGATGTGCCGAACCGGGATGGCGCGCTGGTTCCGGGAGCGTACACGGAAGTGCATTTCAAGGTGAAGGTGGCACAGCAAACGCTGATCGTTCCGGTTTCCACGCTGATGTTCCGGCAGGAAGGGCTGCGGGTGGTGACGGTGGTGGACGGCGACAAAGCGAAGCTGGTGCCGATCACGATCGGGCAGGACGACGGGCGGGTGGTGCAGGTGATTGAGGGCCTGAACCCGAACGATGAGATTGTGCAGAACCCGCCGGACTCGATTGTGGAGGGGGAAAAGGTGCGGGTGGTATCGCCGCATGGGGACGGAGTGCCGGGCGCGCCACCGGCAGCGAATGAACCGCCGGAGAATTCGCAGGGGCCTGACGGGGGCCGTGCATGAAGCAGGTTGTTTCCTGGGGCCTGACGGCATCGGCACTAGCGCTGCTGGTGGCGGGCTGCACGGTTGGCCCGAACTATCATCGTCCGGATGCAGTGCCGGCGGCCCCGGCGTGGAAAGAGAATGCGGTGCCGCCGCCGAATCCGCCGGATGGAACCTGGAAGCAGGCGGAGCCGAGCGATGCGACGTTGCGCGGGAAGTGGTGGGAGATTTATGGCGACACGCAACTGAACGGGCTGGAAGATAAGGTTGCGGTGTCGAACCAGACGCTGAAGGCGGCAACGGAGCAGTATTTCGAGGCACGGGATCAAGTGCAGATCGCGCGGTCGCAGTTTTTCCCGACTCTGTCGCTGGGGCCGTCGGTGGGGCGGACGCGGGAGTCGCACAACCAGCCCAACACGGTGCCGGGCGTAACGAAATACCAGTACAACGAGTACACGCTGGCGGGACAGGCGCAGTGGCAGCCGGATTTCTGGGGCCAGATACGGCGCACGGTGGAGCAGGCGCGCGCCAGCGCACAGGCATCGGCGGCGCAGCTGGCCAATGTGGAACTGAGCGTTCGCGCGGAGCTGGCGACGGACTATTTCGAACTGCGCGGGCTGGATGCGCAGAAGCAGTTGCTGGATAACACGGTGGCATCGTACGAAGAGTATTTGAAACTAACACAGATACGATTCAAGGGCGGCGTGGCAACGGAGTCGGATGTAGCGCTGGCGCAGACGCAATTGGAGCAGACGCGGGCGCAGGACATCGATGTGGGCGTGGCGCGGGCGCAGTACGAGCATGCGATTGCGACGCTGGTGGGGGTTTCGGCTTCATCGTTTAGTTTGCCACCGATGCCGCTGGGGCAACAGATTCCGCAGATTCCGGTGGGGGTACCGTCGCAGTTGCTGGAGCGGCGGCCAGACATTGCGGCGGCAGAGCGGCAGGCGGATGCGGCGAACGCGCAAATTGGGATTGCGATCGCGGCGTACTATCCAAACATTTCGCTGAGCGGGACGGGGGGATTCACCAGCGCGCAGCCGGGGACGTGGATTCAGGGGCCGAGCGAGATGTGGTCGCTGGGCGGGTCAGCGATCGAGCTGCTTTTTGACGCGGGTCGGCGACATGCGGTGACGCAGCAGGCGCGCGACACCTACGAACAGCAGGCGGCGAACTACCGGCAGAGCGTGCTGAACGCGTTCCAGGAAGTGGAAGACAATCTGGCGGCGCTGCGGATTCTCGATCAGGAGTCGACCGTGCAGGCGCGCGCGGTTGCAGCGGCGCAGCGGTCTTTGAATATCAGCACCAACCGTTACAAAGGCGGCGTGACGACGTACCTTGAAGTGCTGACCGCGCAGACGACGCAGTTGAGCAACGAACGGACGCAGGAAGACATTACGACGCGGCAGTTCGCCGCGAGCGTGCAGTTGATACTGGCGCTAGGCGGAGGCTGGGACACCAGCCAGCTACCGAAACTGTAGGTCAGTAATCAGGTTTCAACTAATGGGTGTGGGCTGGGTGATGAAGACCTGGGTTGCCTGGCCGCCGGCGACGCGGTAGATGGCGAATTGGCGGTAGGTCTGGCCGCGCAGCTCAAAAAGCAAATCGCCGCGATTATTGCCCTCGGTGTCGACGGCATCGATGAGGCGCATGCGGGGGGTGACGTCGAGATCGTCATCCGTGGAGACCTGCTTGAGCAGGATCTGGGCTTTTCCGTAGAAATCCGGCTGGGCGATGATGGTGACGTATTTCTCGGGTGTGGTGGTGGTGTGTCCAGTGAGGACGATGGTTGCGCCTCCGCCAAACGTGAGGTTGAAAGCGCGGAATTCCACGTCAGAGAGGGCCGGGGGCGGCGGAGGCGGAGCGGGCTTGTGGCGGGTGGTGTGCGCGGCGGGTTTGACCGCGGCGGGTGCGGGTGGGGCGACAGCCTGTTCGGCGACGGCTTCCAGAGAGGCTTGCATGGCGGACGAATCTTCAGAGTTAGCCCAGGAATAGGCGAAGGATTGAGTGCTGACGGGATTGCTGTCAGAGATTCCGGCGACTTGCTTCATGTCCGCGGGCAGACCGAAGAGGGCGTCGGGTCTGGCTAGCTTTTCCTGGGATTCGGGCGTGGTGTAGCTGAGCCGGGGGCGGTCAGGATCGACGGCCATCTGGTTGGCGGGGCTGGTGTTGTGGCGGTGAAAGGTGGGCCGACCGGAATCGAGAGCCGGTTGGTTGGAGGCCGATCCGGAATTGCCGGAATTGTCGCCGGAGCTATCGCCAGTTCGGGCGTGGAGGGTGGGATGAGCGGGGTCGGCCGATGCGGCGGGGGAGCCGTCGGCATTGGAACTGGTTTCCGGAGGCGGGCGATGAGCGAAGTGGGGTTTGTCGGGGTCGGTGTTGTCGATGACCGCGTAGGCGTGGCCGCTATCGGCGGCCGGACGCCTGGCTGGGGGTGGGGGGGGTGCTTCGAAAGTGCCAACGCCGATCCAGAGGCCAGCCATGTCTTCAGAATCCTTCACGTTGAAGAAGCCGGTCGATTTACCGTCGGATTCAAGTTCATACTGGGTGCCCGAGAGGACGGCCAGGGGCGCGGGCTGGGCGAGATAGAGGCCGCCGGGCTGGTACTGGACGCCGTCCCAAACAGCGATGGGAACGAGACGGCTGGCCTTAATGCTTTTCAGGTCGCCTGTGTATTCGAGGACCGCGGTGGCGCGGAGATGCGTGGTGTTTGCCGGCTGCGTGTCGACGTGGCCGACATATTGGGCCTGCGCGGGGAGAGTGCAGGCCGCCAGGGCGCCGAGCGAAGCCAGAATTCCTGTTGAAACGCGTGACATAATCCTCACTGCTACGAAACAATCTTAACTGGGCGCGCGTGCGGCCCGCGAATGACTGACTGTGAAGGGGAAACGATGGAACTGAACAAGAAAGTCGCCGATTTCACGCTCCAGGACGATGAGGAGAAGACCGTACATCTCAAAGATTTTGCCGGGAAGCCGGTGGTGCTGTTTTTTTATCCCAAAGCCGATACGCCTGGATGCACGATTGAGGCGTGCGGTTTTCGGGACCAGTTCAAAAAGATTCAGGCCACGGGGGCGGTGGTGCTGGGAATTTCGCGCGACACGCCCAAAGCGCAGAAGAAATTCCGTGAAAAGTACGATTTGCCGTATCCCCTCCTTGCTGATGTAGACGAAATCGTTTGCAAACAGTTTGACGTGCTGAAAGAAAAGAACATGTATGGCAAGAAGGTGATGGGGATCGAACGGACGACCTTTCTGATTGGGCCGGACCAGCGGCTGCTGAAAGTGTTTCCGAAGGTGAAGCCGGAAGGCCATGCGGAAGAGGTGCTGGCGACGCTGAAAGGGTTGTCGTGAGCAAGGTTGTTGCCATCGGAAGTGGCGCCGGGAGCAGCCTGGAGCAGGGGCAGCGGCGTGCGAACCAGCTGCTGAATGCCGCGATGTCGTTTGCGCGGCTGATTCTTCGCAAGTATGGGGAACTGGGGCCTTTTGGGTACTCGATGGACCGGGAGGGGCAGATTTCTCGGGAGACGCTGGAGATTCCGCGGCTGCCGAGCGACCCGAAGCGGCTGTGGAAGCTGCTCGCGGAGCAGATGCAGCGGCAGGCGCGGCGCGGGTCGGTGCAGGGAGTGGCCATGGCAGCAAATGTAAGCATGGCGTCGCCCTCGGCTGAGGGGTATGAGGATGCCGTGGTGATCAACATAGAAGACGAGAGCGGGTATGCGATCGAGGCTACGGTCCCGTACCGTATCTACGGAGGGCAGTTAAAAAATCTGCTGCCGCGGCGCATCGCGCTGGGGAAGATGGTGGTGGAGGATGCGGTTCCGTATTTGTTCGCAGGATCGCAGCGGCGCTAATTGTCATGGTCTATGCACTGCGGGCAGTGCATAATGTGAATCGGACATGCCTACGAAACGCAAATCGAAAGGCGCGTACATGATTTCGGCGGTGGCCGAGATGTACGACATTCATCCGCAGACGCTGCGTTTGTACGAGCGCGAGGGGCTGCTGAAGCCGTCGCGCACGGAGGGGAACACGCGGCTCTATACCGATGAGGACCTGGAGCGGCTGGAGTTCATTCTGAATTTGGCGCGCGATTTGGGAGTGAATATCGCGGGGATTGCGATTGTTCTGCAGATGCGCGAGCGGATGGAAGAGATGAACCGGCAGATGCAGGACTTTGTGGAGTATGTGCGGACGGAGATGGTTGGCCGGATGCAGCATATGTCGCAGCAGCCGGGAGCGGCGATGGTGCCGCTGCGGCGGCCGGTGATCGTGCCGAACCGCAAAGAGCCGTAGGCGGGGACGCGCTGAAGAGCGGGCTGAAGCTGGAGAGATTCGGATTGACAATCCAGGCAAATCGGGCATAATTTCACTATTCAAACGATTCAATATTCGATCTGGCTGGGACCATCAGCGCCCACGCTGACACTGCAGGTGGTGGAGAATTGCCGGATGTGGGCGAGGGGGCGGATTGGCCAGTGAGGTAACGCAGCCGGTAACGCTGAAGCGCAGCCTGCGCTACTGGGATCTCGTGCTCTACGGGATCATTCTGATTCAGCCGACAGCGCCGATGCCGAGCTTCGGGGTCATCTACCAGGAAGCGCGTGGCCACGTGGTAACGGCGATTCTGTTCGCGATGGTCGCCATGCTGTTTACGTCGGTGAGCTATGGGCGGATGGCGCGGGTGTATCCGCAGGGCGGTTCGGCGTTTATGTATGTGGGGCGCGAACTGCATCCGGGCCTGGGGTACCTGACCGGCTGGTGCCTGGTGATGGATTACATTCTGAATCCGCTGATCTGCACGATCTGGTCGGCGAAGGCGGCGCAGAATTTTCTGCCGGAAGTGCCGTATATTTTTTGGATTTTCTTTTTTGCGGCTCTGTTCACGATGCTGAACCTGAATGGCGTGGAGACATCGGCGCGCATTAACGCGGGCATGGCGGCGGCGCTGGGGGTGGTGATTGTGATTGTGGTGGCGGCGGCACTGCGCTATCTGATGCATTTGCCTCCGCAACATGCGTCGTTCTACACGACGCCGTTTTACGATCCTTCACGGTTCTCGAGCCACGCGCTGTTTCGAGGGACTTCGATTGCGGTGCTGACCTATATCGGGTTCGACGGGATCTCGACGCTGACGGATGAGGCGAAGAATCCGGAGCGGAGCATTCCGCGAGCGATTGTGGCGACGTGCGTGATTACTGGCGTGCTGGCGTCGATTGAGGTTTATCTGGGGCAGCTGGTTTGGCCGCGCGGCCTGGCGTTTACGGACGTAGACACGGCGTATGTGCAGGTGGCGGGGCGCGCGGGCGGCCCGATTACGTTTGCCATTGTGAATGGAGCGTTGCTGCTGGCGACCATCGGGTCAGGGATGGCGTCGCAGCTGGGCGCGGCGCGGCTGCTGCTGGCGATGGGGCAGGACGGAGCGATTCCGAAGAAATTTTTTGGGGCGGTGCATCCGAAGAACCGGATTCCGCGGAACAATGTCCTGCTGGTTGGGGCGATTTGCCTGGTCGGCGCGCTGATGCTCAGCTACGAATTAGGAACAGAACTGCTGAATTACGGAGCGCTGCTGGCGTTCATGGGAGTGAACCTTTCGTCCGCGGTGCTGGGATGGCGGCGGGATCGCAGCAAAGAGTGGTTGTGGATTGCGATGTCGCTGGCGGGGTTTGCGGTTTGCGGATTCATCTGGTTCAACCTCAGCCATCTGGCGCTGATTGCGGGTTCGATATGGGCGGCGGTGGGTTTGAGCGCGTGGATTTTTCATGGGCGCAGGCACCACGTGCGGATTTGATGGGGTATTTCTGCGCATCGGCCGGAAAGGGATAGGAGAGTTTATGCAAGTGGTTTCTGGTTGGGTTGCGCGTTGCTGCTGGGGATGGTGCGTACTGATGGCGATGCCGGTGCTTTTGATTGCGCAGACGGTGCGGGTGGATACCAGCAGGCCGGTCAACGCTATCGATCCGCGGCAATCGGTGGGTGCGGGAGTGGACCGGATCCCGGTGGCGGCGATTGATGCTGATCTGACGAAGGAAAGGCTGGCGCCGGTATTCGAAGCGGGCTGGCAGCCGGTGACGTACCGGCAAAACACTGATTTAGTGATTGAGGCGTGGCACTGGAATCCGGAAGGGACGTGGAGCGACAAGGCAGGTCAGGGATATTTTGTGGGGTCGGCAACGTCGACGGGTTTTATTCGTCACTCATTCGGTTACGCATTGCCGCATCGCGGAACGACACGCAACGATGGTACTGGGAATGAGGGGTTTTCGCGGATTACGGATGGCGACGAGAACACCTACTGGAAGAGCAGTCCTTATCTGACGAGCCGGTTCACCGGTGAACCGGACGCGGCGCATCCGCAATGGGTGGTCGTCGATCTCTCGCGCGAAGAACTGGTGGATACGCTGAAGATTTCGTGGGCGGCGCCTTATGCGACGCACTACTTGCTGCAGTACTGGACCGGGGTGGACCCGATTCATCTGCAGAATCGCGGCGCGTGGGTCACTTTTCCGCAGGGCGTGATCGATACGGGACACGGCGGTGTAGCGCTGCACACTCTGTCCGAGATTCCGATGCGGGTTCGGTACCTGCGCATTCTGATGACGGAGTCTTCGAACACCTGTGACACGCATGGGTCGAGCGATCCGCGGAACTGCGTGGGGTATGCGATCCGCGAACTGTATGTGGGCACGACGTCGAAGGATGGGGTGTTTCACGATTTGGCGCGGCACACGCCGGATCAGGAGCAGACGACGACCTACGCTTCGTCGACGGATCCATGGCACACGGAAAATAGCGCGGTGAACAGGAATGAAGCGCAGGTGGGCTTCGATCTGTTTTTCCAGAGCGGAGTGACGCGCGGGCTGCCGGCGATGATTCCGATTGCGATGCTGTACGACACGCCGGACAATGCGGCGGCGGAAGTGCGCTATCTCGAGAACCATCACTATCCGCTGGCTTATATCGAGATGGGGGAAGAGTCAGACGGGCAGTACATGGAGCCGGAGGACTACGCGGCTCTGTATCTGCAATATGCAACCGCGCTGCATAGCGTCGATCCAAAGCTGAAGCTGGGTGGGCCGTCGTTTCAGGGGGTGAATGAGGATATCGAAGTGTGGCCGGATGCAGAGGGGCGCACTTCGTGGTTTGGAAGGTTCCTGGATTACCTGAGGCAGCACAATCGGATGCAGGATCTCAGCTTCTTCTCGTTCGAGCACTATCCGTACGATCCGTGCCACATCACGTGGGCGAGTTTGTATGAGGAACCGGAGTTGATCCGGCACATTGTGGAAGTGTGGCATGCCGATGGGCTGCCGGAGTCGGTGCCGTTCTTTATTACGGAATCGAATTTGTCGTCGTCGACCAGCGAAACGTACATGGATATGTTCAGCGGGCTCTGGCTGGCGGATTACATTGGGTCGTTTCTGACGCAGGGAGGCAGCGGCGTTTATTACTTCCACTATTTGCCGCTGCAGATGGAACGGGGTTGCAACGATTCGTCGGGGACGTTTGGGATGTTCACGGTGAACGCGGATTATTCGATTCATCAACCGCTGGCGCAATTTTTCGCGGCGCAGATGATTAACCGCGAATGGCTGCAGGCGGACGGGATCAATCATGTGTATGCGGCTAGTTCGGATGTAAACGATGGGGTGGGGCATAGCCTGGTAACGGTGTATGCCGCGCAGCATACGGACGGCGAGTGGGCGGTGATGCTGGTGAATCGCGATCAGTCGAACGGCCACCGGGTACGTGTGGAGTTTGGCGCCGGCAACGCACCGGGAACGACCTTCAGCGGGGCCGTGCAGGAATCGATTTTTGGCAGCGAGCAATACCACTGGAATCCAGCCGGGCGCGACTTTAATGCGCACCTGCCGTTGGCTGACGATCACGCGTCGGCGATCTATCACGGCGGGCATGCGGATCCTGACGGACCGATTGTGCGGCGGGAGATTCCGGCAGGCGGGACGGTAGAGTTGCCGGCGGCGTCGATTGTGGTGCTGCGGGGACGGCTGACGACGCCGTAGTGCTCGGCGGAGACCGGGCGCGGCGTCGCAGATTGAGAGTTCTGCGGTGCGCCTGAAGGCGTCCATTGAGGAAGCAATTCTGAAGTTGTAGCCCCACGATGTGATCCTGCTCGACAGGGAACGGGATCACAGACCGGACCTTGTGGACTGAGGTTCTCTCCATCTGCCTGCGCGGGCGCGAGCCGCCTGCCGGTAGCAGTCTCCATCCGTGTTTTCCTTCGGCTATAGCCCAACTCAATTCCATGCTCCTGGCCGTGGTCACGCGTGCATTTTCCCTTCAAGAATGTGCTGGCCCAGTCCTTAGTCCGCGCTGACTGATGGCCAGTCGATGGCAGGGGGCTGGTTTAGTGCGCGCCCCTAATTCACCGCATTCTCGCAAGCCATTTAGATCCCATCAGTTACCGGAATTGAGAAAAATTGAGAACGATTGAGACGAAATTTTAGGACACCCTGTGGTCAGTCCTGCGATAACGCGATGACCTAATCGGACATGCACTTTCGGAATGCCAACGCGCCCGGGAGTCATGTGATAACCAAGGGTATTTATACCGACGGCAGGCCACAGGCCTGTTCGTTTTCATGGATGGAGCGAGCTGAGTCTGTGAAAAGGAAACGCAAGGTAAGGCTCGAGATCGAACACCGGGAGATAACTTTGGTGACAGGACCGGGCGGTCTGGCTACGCCGAATGCCCCGGGGGCATGGAAGCCCGGCCGCCAGGTCCGCCCAGCGGTCTGCCCGACCTGTGGAGCGACGGGGATTCTCCTGTTGCCACAAGCTCTCACCGATCCCGTGTTCACCCAGCAACTGCTGCAACAGAGTGCTGCCGGGTGCCCCATCCATCTCGGCCGTTTGCCGTCCGGGGAATGGTGGGTCTGCAACGAATCGATTCACCGCCATTGAGGGAAAAGCTATGTCGCGTCATACAACTGCATCGCCTGAGTTAGACTTCTGCCCGCTACCCGAGTCCCGTGTTGCCCACCGGCCGTCGGCTGCCGCGTTCCATCGCGCAGGTGCGTGGCTGGCGCGCGCTGGCCGGCAGAGGTTCGCGCGTCACATCGCTCTCGCAGGCGTGGTTGCGGCCGTCGGCCTGGGCGCCGCGCTCCAGGTTCACGGTCAGTCGGTCGCTTTCATGGGCTCGCTCGTTCAGCCGTGTTCCGGCTCCTGCGCTCTCCCGGGATTACCGCAAGGTGTCGCGCGCGACGCGCACGGCAATCTTTGGGTGTCGACGCAGTTTGGGACCGGCTTGACCGAGCTCCTGGCCACCAACGGTGTCCTGCCGGTCCCGCCCTTAACGCCCACCACGGTCACGGTTGCCAGCGGCAGTTTCATCAACGCGGAGGGTCTTGCGTTTGACGCGGCCGGTGACCTATGGATCGCCGACGAGGGTGCGAGCGCGATTTACGAAATTGCTGCCGTCAGCGGATCAATTCCTGCCAATCCCATCGTAACTTCCATCATCAGCACCGGCGTTTCCAGGCCGTGGTGCGTGGCTTTCGATGCATCCGGCAATTTGTGGTTCTGCGACCGCAACAATAACGAAATCAAGGAAGCTCTTGCCGTCGGCGGAACGGTCCCGGCCAACCCGACCATCAATGTAGTAGGCAGCGGCTTCGCCTCACCGGAGGGCGTGTCGGTCGACGCGCTCGGCAACGTCTTTGTCGCCGATACGCAAAACGCCGTCGTTAAGGAAATGGTCGGCGTTGCGCCGCCCGCGGCTTCCACTCCTCCTACCAACCCCACCATCAATACCATCGGCAGTGGATTCATTTTTCCCGAGAGCGTAGCGGTCGATTCCGAGGGCGATGTCTGGGTTGCCGACAACCAAAGTACCTATTTCAGCGAAGTCGTTGCCGTGAACGGCAGCATTCCCGCGAGTCCTGTCATTCTTCCGTTTAACGCATCGCCTACCGACATCTCCGAGCAGCAGCCGGCCGTTGTCACCATCGACAGCGGGGGCAATATCTTCCTGGCCGAGAGCTTTGACGCGACCACTCCCCTCGTCAGCGAGCTCACGCCGTCCGTCAACTTCGGCCAGGCCTATCTCGGCGCCGGCGATTCTGCACAAGTATTCAACACAACAGCCAATGCGACCCTGCTCTTCGGATCTACGGGCACCACTGCGGCCACGTTCACTCCCGCCATCTTTACTCAGGGCTCAACCGGGCAGGACTTTGCGTTCCTCCCGACGCAATCCACGACCAACAGCTGCGCCACCCTGGGCGCGAGCGGGCTGAGCCCCGGCTCCGTTTGCACCGTCGACGCCACCTTTACCCCGCTCTACCCCGGAACGCGCCTCGGCGCCGTACAACTCAACACCGCAACGGGCACCATCGCTGCGGCGCCCCTGATGGGCGACGGCGTCGGGCCCATGATCAACTTCGGCATTCTCACGAACGGAACCAATTTTGGTCCTTCGGTGCTGACGCAGGTTGCCGCCGCCTCCACTTTTCAGAACGCCGAGAATATCGCCGTCGATCCTCACCACAACATCTATATCGGCGACCGCAATGGGGGGGAAATCTACGAGGCTACAGCTGCCAGCGGTTATCAAACGCTGACCTCAGTGGTAACGGCCAACTTTCCGCTGCAGATGGCGCTCGATGGCGCTGGTGACCTGATCTGGAATGACTACGGCTCCGCTCAGGTTCTGGAAGCTGTCGCTGTCAACGGCGTGCTGCCCGCCTCGCCCACCGTCGTCACGCTGGCCTCAGGTGCTCAGTCCAATCATTCTCTCGCCATCGATGGCCAGGGCGACGTCTACTTCGCCGATCAAATTGGCCTGAGAGAAATCGTCGCCGCCGGCGGCTCCATTCCCGCTTCGCCCACCATCCGTCTGCTCGCCGCGAACTCCGCGCTCCCCGGCGGCGGTGTAGGCGTCCTCGCCTTCGACCAGTACGGCAACCTTTTCTATGCGCCTGGCGGCAGCAATGTCTGCCTCTACGAGATTGCGCCGGTCAACGGTCAGATTCCCACTTCCCCCGCGCCGCAAGAAGTGACCTGCGGGATTGCCCTTGCCGAAGGATTGGCAGTCGATGCCGCCGGCAATGTCTGGGAGGCGGACGCCTACAACGGCCTTTATGAGATTCAGGCGGTCAACGGCGTCATTCCTGCCTCGCCCACCACCATCGACCGGTATAACGGCATAGAAGGCTTCGGCCTCGGCCTCGATCCGAACGGCAGCGTCTTCGTCTCGTTGTACGGCGGCTCCAGCTTCGTGGAAGAATTCGATTTCAGCGACCCACCCACATTCACGTGGTCCGGCCAAACGAATGTCGGCCAAACCGCGTCCAAAACCTACGAGGCTGTTGCTGGGAATTCCGGCAACGCGCCCCTCACGCTTGAAGTTCCAGACAGCGGCACAAACCCCTCCATCAATCCCAACTGGACCTGGGCGACTACTGCAACCAGCGCCTGCCCGTTCGTTTCCAGCGGCGCTTCGGCCGCGGTCACGCTCGCGGTAAGCGCGCAGTGTGATCTCACCATCAGCTTTACGCCGGTCGACGGCGGCACATTGACCGGGAACCTCACCTTCACCGACGACAATCTTTACGTGGTATCGAACATTACAGCGCAGAGTTATAAGGAGGGTCCAGGCGACGCCACGCAGAACATCTCGCTCACCGGGGACGGAGTGGGGCAGTCGCTGCCCACGGCCACGCTGACCGGGATTGCTTTCGGGAATCAGCCCGAGGGCCAGCAAAGCGCGTCCATGGCGGCGACGCTGACGAATACCAGCACCACCACCGCGCTGAGCATCACCAGCATCTCGGTATCCGGTACCAACGCCGCGGACTTTTCGCTCACTACCGGCGCCAACGCCTGCAGCTTCATTAACGGAGTCACTCCTGGCGCGAGCTGCAGCATCTACGCAACCTTCACCCCCAGCACCACGGCCGCCGAATCGGCAACGCTCAACGTCGCCGACAATGCCGTTGGCGGGTCGCAAACCGCGCCGCTCACCGGGACCGGTACGGTTGTTGTCGACACCACGCCCACGCTCTCGCCTGGTGCTCTTGCCTTCGGCGGCGTCCAGATCGCCACAAAAAGCTTCCAACTCGTCGAAACGGTCACTAACAACACCAGCGCAACGATTTCGCTGCCGACCATCTCCATCACACAGACGGGGACCACCGTGTTCTTCCTCGGCGGGGGCGCGAACCAGTGCACCGACGGAACGTCCCTGACAGTCGGCAGTAGCTGCAACATTTATGTCTACTTTGTTCCCCAGACTGATGACCTGAGCTATTCCGCAACGCTGAATGTCGGCAGCCCCAGCAACTCCGTCGCTCTTAGGGGGACCGGCATTTACTTCAATACGGATGTTGGCAATACTACCGAGTCGCAGAGTGTTGCCGTGCTTCTCACCCAGGGAGGAACCCTGGCCAACACGTCGATCGTCACGGAGGGCCAGGGCGGAGACTTCAACGCTGCCGCCGCCGGCTCCTGCACGAACGGCGCGACTGCCGCCGGTACCGTTTGCAACGTGCCGGTAACCTTCTCTCCGATCTACTCCGGATTGCGCGCGGGCGCGGTCATCCTCGCGGACAGCGGCGGCAATATCCTTGGCGAAACCTTCCTCCGTGGATTTGGGAGTGCCCCACAGATCATCTTCTCGCCAACGACCGCCGAACAGTTTGGCTATGTAACCGGCCTTACCGGTGTGGCCGTGGACGGTAACGATAACCTCTTCTACATCGACGGTTCCGATAACCTCAAGGAACTCGCGACCGGAAACTCTTCGCCCATCACGATTACCAGCCTGAACGCACTGCTCAACGGCGCCCAGCCGGACAGCATGACGATTGATGGCGCTGGTGATCTCTTCATCGGTTCCAACAGCAGTAGTCCGTTGATTGAGGTGCCGAGCACCGGCGGCGGTAAATGGGCGGCTCCCATCAGCCTGAGCACCGGACCCGTTTCCTGGGCCGAATCCGTGGCCGCCGACGCCCTGGGGAATATCTATATCCTCGATCCGTCCTCCGGGGTCTCCGATCTTCCGTTGATCGGAGGCTCCTACAATTCGGTCAACTCGCTCGGTTTTCCGGCCACCGGCTACGTCTATGACGCGGTTGCCGTGGATTCTGTCGGCGATGTTTACGCTCTCGTGCAAAACTCCGGCAGCGGGGCGACGCAGGTCCTCGAATTGCCGGTCGCGGCCTCCGGATACGGCACGGAATCCACGATTCTCACCCTCTCCCAGGTTTCCGCCGGAAACGGCATTACGGTCGACAGCAATGGCGATTTTTACATCACTGGCCTCACTTCCTCCACCGAGGGCGCCGTGTTCTTCGTACCGGCCCTGAATGCTGGCGGCTTCGGTACTCCCGTCAAACTCAGCACCGGCCTCTACTACAGCGTGACGCTCGACGGCGGCAACAACGTTCTTCTCACGCAAGCGAACTTCAGCGATCAGGCCCAGATTGTCGAGTTGCCCCAGGCCAGTCCGCCTTCGCTGACGTTTGCGAACACCGCTGTCGGCAGCACCAGCTCCGACAGTCCGAAGACTGAATCCATCGTCAACATAGGTAATGTGAGTCTCTACTTCAACGCGCAGGACAACAACCCTGTGTATCCGGTGAACTTCCCCATCAACAACAACGACACGAACCTGTGCGAAGAAGATAACTCGGTTTCACCCGGTTCAAGTTGCGACGTCTCAGCGAACTTTGTTCCGACCTCTGCGGGCCTTTTGACCGGCGAAATTGTTCTCACGGACAACAACCTCAACGGCGAGAATGTTCAACAGCAGATTCCGGTCTCCGGCACCGGCACCGGTGCATCGCCGACGGCGACGCTGACGGGCATTG
>CAWFNL010000030.1:0-138160 GCA_963817165.1 uncultured Acidobacteriaceae bacterium
CCTTGTCGTCGATGACTCCATCACCATGGTGTTGAGTCTGAAGACCACTCTCACCATGAACGGGCTTGAGGTGGAGACGGCCAGCCACGGCAAGGCAGCGCTGGACAAGCTGGCCGCCGGCCTCCGGCCCCATCTGATTCTCACCGACATCAATATGCCGGTCATGGGGGGCCTTGAGCTCATCACCAAAGTCCGCGCCATGCCCGGACTGAAGTTCTTACCCATCCTGACTCTCACCACGGAGGGCGACAGCGCCAAACGCGATGAGGGCAAGCGGGCCGGCGCCACCGGCTGGATCGTCAAACCGGTCTCGGGCGATGACCTGATCAGAGTCATCCGGAAAGTTCTGCCGGGAGCGTAACGCATGGCGTCTGTAACCTATCAGAGGCTCGAAATCGCTTCTCCTGGCCGGACCGGAAACAACCCGGACGCCGAGAGTACCGTCGCTTCGGGAACCTCTCGCCTGCGCCGCGCGCGCAATCGCTTTCTGACGCAGACCGTGGTTCGCCTCGCCTTCATCTTTGCGTTCTACATTGCGCTGTCCTCTCTGCTGGGCAAAGCGTTCCTTCCCTGCCGGTCCCAGGTGGTCGGGCTCCTCCTGGCGTTGATCGTCATTCCGCTTTTCCTGAATCAGTTCTTCGAATGGGGCCGCGCCCGCAAGGGCATTGCCGAACTCGGAGGCATCGGCCGCATGAGCAAGGACGAGCTGGCCTCCGTCACCATGCGGCGCGAGGCCATGCGCGACGAACTGAAAGATTCTCAGCCCTACATCGACGTCATGCACCATCAGATCGGCGATTCGCTCGCCGAATCCGAAAGCGAAGTCGTGAAGGTCATCGAACAAATCAGCATCCTGAACGCCAAAGCCGTTCAGGAGCGCGAGCACATCGCTCACTCCATCAAGAGCGGCAAGGAGCTGACGGAAAGCACCCATCAGCGCGTCGAGAACAACAAACAGATCATCGCCGCAATCGATATGCAACTCGAGACCGCAGCTCGACGAATTTCGCAACAATTTCGAACGCATTCAGGGGCTGGCCAACGAAGTGGGCGCGTTGACGCCGCTCATCAAGGTCATCAAATCCATCGCCCAGCAAACCAGCCTGCTCGCCCTCAATGCCGAGATCGAGGCCGCGCGCGCGGGCAGCGCGGGACGCGGCTTTGCCGTTGTGGCCACCGAAGTCAGAAAACTGGCCACGTCGTCCACCAAAGCCGCTGCCGATATTTCCGACCGCATCCACGCCACCTGCAAGCGAGTCGACGAAGAGTTGACCGTGGCCAAGGAGTCTCTCGAGCAGCACGAAGCCAGCGACGCGATGAGCCACCTGGTGGCGGACCTGACCGAGATGCAGTCGGAATTCGCCGGCAACAGCCAGCTGCTCCTCGATGTCATTAGCGAAGTGGACGCAACCTACCAGGAGAGCGTCAACCGCCTCTCCCAGGCCCTGGGACACATCCAGTTCCAGGACGTCATGCGGCAGCGCATGGAGCACGTGCAGGAAGCGCTCGTCGAACTGCGCGACCATCTGCAGCATGTATCTTCAAAAGTCCTCGACTCCGAATGGCGCGGCGTATTCGACAGGAACTTCCGCGGGATGCTCGAGGCCCATAAGACCCGCTACCGGATGACCAGCCAGACCGTCACGCACGTCAGCGTGGCCGGGGGCGAGAATAGTCAGGATCGCGGCCGGGCCGCAATTGAACTGTTTTGACCGCTCTTTTTTGACCGCCTTTTTTTGACCGCCGACCGCCAAATTCAGCGCTGCGTAAAGTGCTCCGCTGGCAGCGCCCGCAGCCGCTCCGCCGCCGTTTCCGGCGTGATATCCCGCTGCGGCATCCCCAGCAGCTCAAATCCCACCATGTATTTCCGCACCGTCGCCGACCGCAGCAGCGGCGGATAAAAATGCGCGTGGAAATGCCATTCTTCGTGCGCCTCGCCATCCGTCGGCGCCTGGTGGAACCCCATCGTGTACGGAAAGCTCGTCTCAAACAGATTGTCGTAGCGCGTCGTCACCTGCTTCAAAATGTCCGCCAGCGCCCCGCGATCCTGCGTCTTCAAAATCCTTGAGCGACCGCACATGCCGCTTCGCCATCACCAGCGTCTCAAACGGCCACACCGCCCACCACGGCACCACCGCCAAAAATCTCATCGTTCTCACAAACGATGCGCGCCGCCTCGCGCCGCCTCCAGCCGCGCATAGTCGCACAGCAAACAACTCCCATGCTCGCGCCCGCCACGCCTGCTGCGCCTCCGTCTCCGTCTGCGGCTCGTCCGGAACATGCTCCGTCGTCCAAATCTGCCCATGCGGGTGCGGATTGCTCGCCCCCATCATCGCCCCGCGATTCTCAAAAATCTGCACGTAGCGAAATTCCGGCACCGCCGCCCAGCGTCCGGTACTCCTCCGTCCACGCGTCCACCACTTTGCGAATATCCGCGACCTCCATCCGCGCCAGCGTCAAACTGTGGTCGGGATGGAAGCACAGCACCCGGCACCGTCCCCGCTCTCGCTCCGCCCGCAGCAATTCCGGAGCATCCGCGCGCCTCGGATCCGCCGAATCCGGCAGCAACGCCGCATAGTCGTTGTCGAAAACGTATACGCTTTCATATTTGGGCGTGACGTGCCCACCCGCCCGCGTATTCCCCGGGCACAGATAGCACTGCGGATCGTAGTGCACATCCGAAAATCCCGACGACTTATTCACCTCGCCCTGCCACGGACGATCCGTCCGGTGCGGCGACA
Organism: uncultured Acidobacteriaceae bacterium; assembly: GCA_963817165.1. Taxonomy (GTDB): domain Bacteria; phylum Acidobacteriota; class Terriglobia; order Terriglobales; family Acidobacteriaceae; genus Palsa-343. The sequence goes on from CAWFNL010000030.1 coordinate 2,742, forward strand.
CCAGCACCCACTCCCGCCGCAGCGGGTTATACCGGCGATGCGGAAACTGCAAAGACTCCGCCAAAATAATCTCTCCTCGTATCTTTTAGCTGTTGCCCCACCGCTAACCGGCCCTTAGCTAACCGTCTCACCGCTACCCGCTTCTTTGCTAACCGCTTCTTAGCTGCCCTTCAAGCCGTAGGCCGATCCGGCACCGGTTGCCGTCGCCAAATACGTCTCCGCAAACCGCACCGCGTATTCCTCCAGCAGCGCCTTCACCCGCTCCGCCTTCTCCGACTGCACAATCATCCCCGCGTGGTGATGCTTCTTCATGCGGTACACAATCTCCGGCGCGGTAAACGCCGACGTGTCCGGTTCCGCCGTCTTCGCCAGGCACAGCACGCTGCCCGCATACAGCGGCGTTCTGCGTCGGCAGATGATATTTCACTCCCTGCAGATGCGCCACTTCAATCCGCGCCCACTCCCGCCACAGATTCACGCCGGTCGCGAACTCCACCACCTCCACAATGAACGCGCCGCCCACCCGCGCTGCCGCTTCCAGGAAGTAATACCGCCCGTCCGCGCCGCGAATGAACTCCGCATGCGTCACGCCGCGCACCATGCCCAGCGCCGGCAGCAGTTCCGCATTGATCATCGTCAGCTCCCGCGTCTCCGCCGACTTGCGATCCAGCACCCGCGTCGTGAACACGCCACCCTCATGCATCACCTGCATGGGAGGCTTCCCGTAACCGCTCACCGACGCGAACACCACCTCGCCCTCGCTCACGATCGAGTCAACGTGAAAAATATCGCCCGGTAAAAATTGTTCCAGCAGATAAAAGCTCTGCCGATCGCCCAGCTCGTCCAGCGTCCGCCACAATTGTTCGCCATTGTGAATTTTGCGAATCCCAATCGCCGAAGCCTCGGCGCGCGGCTTCAGCACCCACGGATCCGGCACCCGATCCATCCATGCCCGCAATTCGTCGTAATTCAGCACCCGCGTGAACTCCGGCTCCACAATCCCCGCCGCCCGCGCCGCATACCGCATCGCCAGCTTGTCGCGGAAGTGTGCAATCGCGGTGCGCCCCATCCCCGGAATCCGCATATGCTCGCGCAGATGCGCCGCCGCTTCCATATCGAACTCATCCAGCGCCACGATCCGGTCGATCTTCCGCGTCCGCGACAGATACGTCACCGTGTTGGTGATCTGCTCCACCGTCAGCCCGTCCGGCATCGTGATCAGCTCTTCCAGAATGTCCCGCGGCCAGTCGGCGTCGTACAGCTTGTCCACCGTCAGCAGAATCACGCGGCATCCCAGCGCCGCGCACTCCCGCATAAACGGCTGTCCCTTTTCGTAACTGGTAATGCAAAGTATGCGAGGCGCGTCACTCATAGTGTGTCCTCTGGAGGAGAAAGGCTAAGAACTCTGCCCTCTTGAGCGTAATTGAAACGAAAGGCCGGAGCGAGGCCCGCGCACCAAGGTGGAAAACACTCCTGCTTACTGTAAAAACTCTGGAACAGCACGCCATCGAACCGCTGTTCTACCATAACCACACGAACCGCCGATGCCTGCCGACTTTCCATTGAAGCGCGTGAGATTGCCGCCCTTCACGACCGCGCCACCCACCAGTGGCACGCAGACCCCGGCGTCCTGGCGTCCCCTGCGATCCTGCGTTCCCGACACCGTCCTCGCCCAGCACCGCGCCAACTTCGACCTCTGGCACACCGAAGACCGCGCCCGCGCATCCCCGCGCCACACCGCCGACATCGCTGAAGTCAAGCGCGCCATCGATCGCTACAACCAGACTTCGCAACGACCTCGCCGAACGCTGCGACACGCTGCTTCTCGCGTCGCTCAGCCCTCACAATCTGCCCAATCCCTCCGCCGAGCTCAATTCCGAAAGCCCCGGCCTCATGATCGATCGCCTCTCCATCCTCGCGCTGAAGATCTTTCACACCCAGGAAGAAATCGAACGCCCATCCGCCCCCGCCGGCCACCAGGAACGCAACCGCGAACGCCTCGCCCTGCTCATCGAGCAGCGCAACGATCTCGTCCAATGCCTCGACCGTCTCTGGCAGGAAGTCCTCGCCGGCACGCGCCGCTTCAAAATCTACCGCCAGCTCAAGATGTACAACGACCCAACGCTGAACCCAGCTATCTACGGCGCGGAATGAACATCATCCTCCGCCCCGCCAGCCCCGGCGATTACGCCTTCTGCAGGAATCTGTACTTCTCTGAAAACGACTGGATCCTCAACGCCCTCGGCCTCGATCGCGCCGCGCACGAAAGACTCTTCCCCGAACTGTGGAAGGTCTCCGAAGTCCGCCTCATCGTCCTCAACGGCGAAGAAATCGGCTGGCTCCAAATCTCCGCCCAACCCGGCGCACTTTTCCTCGCCCAGATTTATATCGTCCGTTCATCCCAGCGCCGGGGCATCGGCACCGAAGTCCTCCGCCGCCTGATCGCCGAAGCAGCAGCCGTGCAGCTGCCCCTCAAACTCGACGTAGCGAAAATCAATCCCGCCCTCCGCCTCTATCAGCGCCTCGGCTTCCAAATCACCACCGAAGAACAACACAAATTCAACCTGACCCTGGAACCCGCAACCGAAGCGAATTCCTGACCTCGCCCCTACACGCTACACGCTACACCCTATACGCTAGTCCTCGTGCCCCTCATCATCAACGCCGACGACTTCGGCCTCACCCCCGGCGTCAATCGCTCCGTCGCCGAACTCCACCAGGGCCACGCGCTCTCCTCCGCGACCCTCATGGCCACGGCCGCGTTCTTCAGCGATGCCGTCGCCGTCGCCCAGGCCAACCCCTACCCTCGAAGTCGGCTGCCACGTCCTCCTCGTCGATGCCATCCCCGCCCTGCCGCCCGCGCAGATTCCCATCCCTCTGCCCCAACGGCCAATCCCTGCGCCCCGACCTCAGCCGCTTCGCCATCGATCTTCATACGCGGCCGCATCCGCGCCGCAGAAATCGAAGCCGAAGCCACTGCGCAAATTCGCCGCCTCCAGGCCGCCGGCCTCCGCGTTTCGCATATCGACACGCACAAGCACACCCACGTCTTTTCCCGCGTCCTCGACCCTCTGCTCCGCGCTGCCCGCGCCTGCGGCATCCCCGCCATCCGCAATCCCTTTGAACCGGCCTGGGCGCGCCGCGCCACGCCCGCCACTTCCCTCTTCCGCAACGTCGCCGTCGCCGCGCTCAACCTGCACCACACCACCTTCCGCCGCCTCGTCAGCGCCACCGGCCTCGCCACCACCGACGGCGCCATCGGCGTCCTGGCCACCGGCGTGCCCGGACGCAGCGGCCACTCTCCGCAGCCTGCTCGCCGCCATGCCTGCCTCCGGAGCGGCTGCGGATTCCATCTGGGAATTCGTCTGCCATCCCGGCTATCCCGACGCGCATCTCGACCAGGTCCGCACGCGCCTCCGCGCCTCCCGCGCCACCGAACACGCCGCGCTCCTCGCCTCATCCCCAACTCCGGCGTCTCCCTCACCTCCTGGGGCTCTCTATCCGCGCCCGCCCCTGCGTATCCTCGACAAGTCGTGCCGGCCATTCACAAAATTGATCTGCTCTCCCCGGCATCGGCCCTCTCCGCGCCGAAGCCCTCCAGGAAGACTACCAATTCATCGAAAAACTGGTCAGCGAATGGGCCAGCGGCGAGAATCGTTTCTCCGCACCCGGCGAAGTCCTCTGCGGATCCATCCAGCACGGCCTGCTCGTCGCCGTCGGCGGCCTCAATCGCGATCCCTTCCTCGACACCACCGGCGTCGGCCGCATTCGCCGCGTCTACGTCCGCCCCGCCTGGCGCAAACAGGGACTCGGCACGGCCATGATCGGCTGGCTCCTCAACCACGGCCGCCAGCATTTCGACTGTGTTCGCCTCCGCGCCGAAAACCCCGCCGCCGCCCACCTCTACGAGAAACTCGGCTTCATGCCCATCGCCGACCCCAACGCCACCCACGTCTTCTTCTTCGACATCAAATCCCGCCTCGCTGGCTGATCCCAACCCATCCAAAACCGGCCCCCGCCTCGTATAGTCCTTAGGAGTCCCGGGACAAGACATGCGACCGCGCGCCCTCATCGCCGTAGTTCTCACCACGATCGCCATGGCCGGTTCCGCACCCGCGCAAACCCAACCGCCCCTTCACTGGCAGCCATGGTCGGACGCGGTCTTCGCCCAAGCCCGCGCCCAGCATAAATTCGTCCTCCTCGATCTCGAAGCCGTCTGGTGCCACTGGTGCCACGTCATGGACGACGTCACCTACAAAGACCCCATCGTGATTCGCCTCCTCAACTCCCAATTCCTGCTCGTCAAAGTCGATCAGGATTCGCGCCCCGACATCTCCAACCGCTACGAGGATTACGGCTGGCCCGCCACCGTCGTCTTCGCCGCCGACGGCTCCGAAATCGTCAAGCGTCAGGGATACATTCCGCCGCGCCGCATGTCGTCCATGCTCCAGGCCATCATCGACGATCCGTCGCCAGGCCCCAGCGTCGTGAAAGAAGCCGCCTTCCACCCCGCGCCCACCTCGACCCTCACGCCTGCCATCCTCACCACCGTTCGCGCCGGCTACGAACGGCAATACGACACCGACGCCGCCGGCTGGGGCTTCGGCCACAAATACCTCGATAGTGACTCGGTCGAGCTCGCACTGCGCCTCGCCGCGCGCGGCAATGCAAACCTACGCCCAGCGCGCCGCCGCCACCCTCCACAACGCCACCGCGCTCATCGATCCCGTCTGGGGCGGTATGGATCAATACTCCGTCGACGGCGCATGGAACGAGCCGCATTTCGAGAAGCTCATCTCCATCCAGGCCGACGCACTGCGCGAATATTCGCTGGCCTAGGCGCAGACCGCCAATCCCGAAGACCTGAAAGCCGTGCAGTCTGTGCACGCCTTTGTTACAAATTTCCTCACCTCACCCGACACCGGTGCGTTTTACGTCTCGCAGGATGCCGACCTGCACGACGGCGAGGAAAATGAGTCGTACTTCAAGCTGAACGATGCGGAACGACGCCGCCAGGGCCTGCCCCGCATCGACACCCACCTCTACGCCCGCGAAAACGGCTGGATGATCGCCGCCCTCTGCGATGTCTACGCTGCCACCGGAGACGCCACAGCCCTCGACCAGGCCCAGCGCGCCTCCCGCTGGATCGTCGCCCACCGCAGCCTGCCCGGTGGCGGATTTCGCCATGGCGACGCTGATCCCGCTGGACCCTACCTCGGCGACACTCTCGCCATGGGCCACGCCTTTCTTGATCTGTACAACGTCACCGGCGACCGCCAGAATCTTCATGCTGCTGAATTCGCCGCGCGCTTCATCAATGAGCATTTCGCGCCGGCCGCACCCGGCACCGGATTCGTCACCTCCGCCCAACCCACCGACGCCGCTTACCGTCCCCACCCCGAACGCGACGAGGACATCGCGCTGGTTCGCTTCGCCTCCATGCTCGCGCTCGCCACCGGCAACAAAACCTTTCAGGCCACATCCTTCGAGGCCATGCGCTACCTCGCCGCCGGATCCGTCGCAACCGAACCGCTCTCCGCCGGCATCCTGCTCGCCAACGAGGACGCAACCCAGGCCCCGCTCCACGTCACCATCGTCGGCCCCGCCGCGGACCCCGCATCTATCGCCCTGCACAACGCCGCGCTGCGCTCTCTCGTGTCTCATGAACTGATCGAGGTCCGCGATCCCGCCGATCCGACGCCCACCCCCATCGCGTATCCAAAGCTCAATCGCCCCGCGCTTTACCTCTGCACTGCTACCGCCTGCTCGTCGCCCATTTTCGATCCCGCCCAGGTCCACGCAAAAATCCAGCACGCCCAATTGCAATCCACGCGCTAGCCCAGCCTTCTCCGACCCTCGCTCCGTTCCAGTTCCATCCAGCGGAACCCCGCCCCCACCCCGCACGTACTACCATCATTCCCGAGGAAAGATCCATGGAATGGTTCTACAACTACTACTTCTTCGCCGTATGGATCGCCTTCCTTCTCTACTGGCAAATCAAATCCGTGGGCACCAAAGCCACGCAGCGCCTCGAGCCCCTGGCCTCCCGCATCCTGCGCTCCATCGCCTTCCTCATCGCCATCGCCCTGCTCAGCTGGGGGCGCTTCCCGTTGCCCTGGCTCTACCGGCACTTCCTGCCCGGCGCGTTTTGGGACTTCTGGTTCGGAGCCGTCATCACCTTCGCCGGACTCCTCTTCGCCGTCTGGGCCCGCGCCCATCTCGGCAGCAACTGGAGCCGCTCCGTCACCATCAAGCAGGACCACCAGCTCATCGTCACCGGTCCCTACGCCGTCGCACGTCATCCCATCTACACCGGCATTCTCACCGGCTTCCTCGGCAGCGTCATCGCCCTCGGCGAAATCCGCGGAATCATCGCCTTCGCCCTCGTCTTCCTCGCCCTCTGGTTCAAGCTCCGCATGGAAGAAGAGTGGATGCGCAACCAGTTCGGTTCCGTCTACGAGGAATACGCAAAACACGTCGCCGCGCTGGTTCCGTTCATTCTCCAGGATCCGCCGCGCGCTTCAAATCGCCGGCGCTACTGTGGATTTCCATTCCCCGCGCCAGCACCGCAGTTCCGCGCAGCCCGGATATACCGGTGCTCCGCCGCGCTCCACCGGTAGACCAAATCGCAATGCCAGCTCGGCTCAGCCTGCGAATCCCCCGGTAGCCGCACTGCCTGATGCAAATCAATCTCTGCATCATCCAGATGCTGCAAACTCACGTTCAATGATACGTACTGAAAGACGCGACTCACTTTGCCATTACGGCAACCAAACGCCAGCACGTAATACCAGCTGCCGCTCCCCGTCAGGTGATCCTTTTCAAGCACCAGCACTCTCAGCCAGGTCTGCGCCTCCGGATGCACGGTTCGATCCAGAACCACATTCACCCGCCAGTCATGCGCATCCGGCGAATCCGGGTCGTCCGAAGTGAACGCTACCCCGTCGCGCAGGTGAAAGCTGTCCACCCCTGCGTGGCCTCCATCATCCCGCGCCGCAACTTCAATCGTCGCATTCCGGAAATCGAACGTCTTCACATCCGCACACGTCTGCGCAAGTCCAACGCCTGAGAACGCGCAAAAGCCTGCGGCGATCAGCCCTGCGCGCCATCCCATCATTGCCCCACTACCTTGCCCGGATCGAGCCTGACAATCCCCTCGCTGGACAACAGACGTTTTGGATATTCCGGAAACACCTCTCCTGAAGCGCTTCTCGCATTCGGACGAATCAGCCACATTTCCGTCTTCGCGCAACCTTCCTCGGCCGACGACGCCAGAATCATCAGCCCTTCCGGCGAAATTCCAGCAATGTGCAAGGTCGCCACGCAGGTCCGGCTCACTTGCTGCAGGAAATGCCGGTCCAGAAACACCATGTTCAATACCCGTCCCAATCGCATGTCGTACTCAAATGCGTTGACACCGGGGTGGACGCCGCCTTCCCGCGTCACCAGGTACACACGGCTTCCATCCTGACTGAACCCGTCCATCTGCAAACCGATGGGTCGCTGCCATGCATCAATGGAAGTAAAGATGCGGTTGTTAGGTTTGCTCTTCCCATCCTCACCCTGGATCGCAATGGAGTAATGAGCCGCGCATTGATGCGAATTCTTGTTGTGATCGTCGTCGCTGTGCAGCTTGAAAACCGCGATGTATCCAGCCGAACTCCGTCGCGCCGGTATCTCCGCATTCTGGTTTCCGCAAACCAACGCGCCTGCTGCCGGCTGCGGGGGAGCCGTCTGAGCGAACATCGCCGTCAAAATCAAGGAAGCGAGCATGGGACTAGCGTAGCTCCACTTCATTTCCGTCTGCACAGCAATATATTTCCGAATTCCGGTAGATTGTCCTCAGACCATGCCCCGCATTCCAAAACACCCCACCCTCACCCCCCTCGCTCACGGCGCACTCAACCACTGCTTCGGCTGCGGACTCTCCAATCCCTCCGGCATGCGCCTCCGCTTCTTCGTCGACGAAGCTGGCAACATCGTCTGCCACACCCGCCTCGCCCGCCGCTTTGCCGGACCTCCCGGCCACGCCCACGGCGGCATCATCGCGACTCTGCTCGACGAGGCCATGAGCAAGGCCAACCGCGCCCGCAATATCCTCGCTATGACCCGCCACCTGGAGATCGACTACCTCCGCCCCGTTCCCCTCGCCGTTCCGCTGACCCTCACCGCGCGCCACAGCGAATCCCACGGCCGCCGTCACTTCACTCGAAGCGCAGATCGCCGACGCCTCCGGACAAATCCTCGCCACCGGCAAAGCCGTCTTCATCGCCGTCAATCACGACCACTTCAAGCTCAGGGCCACTGTGTAGCACCTCGTGCGCCGAGCCGACCCAACCCACCCTGCCAAATCTTGTTAAAATTGATCTTTAGCATTACATTCCGCTCGCGTCCTGCGCTGTTGTTCCCCGCGATCCCGCTGAGCGTTTCGAGGAGATCCATCATGGCCAACACGCACAACGGCAACGGCAGCGCACCCAGTCCCGGCACCACCCTCCGCCTCAAAATCGGCCTCGCCGAAATGCTCAAGGGCGGCGTCATCATGGACGTCATGAACGTCGAGCAGGCGCGCATCGCCGAAGAAGCCGGCGCCACCTCCGTCATGGCCCTCGAGCGCGTCCCCGCCATGATCCGCGCGGAAGGCGGCGTCGCCCGCATGGCCAAGCCCGTCGCTCATCAAGGAAATCATTGCCGCCGTCTCCATCCCGGTCATGGCCAAGGCCCGCATCGGCCACTTCGCCGAGGCGCAGATCCTGCAGGAGCTCGGCGTCGACTTCATCGACGAATCCGAAGTCCTCACCCCCGCCGACGAAGCCCACCACATCGACAAGCACGCCTTCACCACGCCCTTTGTCTGCGGCGCGCGCAATCTCGGCGAAGCTCTCCGCCGCATCGCCGAAGGCGCAGCCATGATCCGCACCAAGGGCGAAGCCGGCACCGGCGACGTGGTCCACGCCGTCCAGCACATGCGCCAGATCACCCGCGAAATGAAGGCCCTCACCGTCCTCTCCGAACAGGAACTCTACGCGGCGGCCAAAGAACATCAGGCGCCCTACGAGCTCATCCGCATGGTCGCCCACGCCGGCAAGCTCCCCGTGCCCAACTTCTCCGCCGGCGGCATCGCCACGCCCGCTGACGCGGCTCTCATGATGCAGCTCGGCGCCGAAGCCATCTTCGTGGGCTCCGGCATCTTCATGAAGGAGCGCGCCACCCCCCTCGACGTCGAGAACGATCCCAAAGAGCGCGCCGAAGCCGTCTCCCGCGCCAAGGCGATCGTGCTGGCCACCACCCACTTCAACGACCCGAAGATTCTCGCCGAAGCCAGCGAACAGGTCACCGGCACCATGAAAGGCCTGGCCGCCGCCGGGCTAGAAGAGTCGCAACTCCTCCAGACCCGCGGCTGGTAGGACTGGCCGTCCAGGCACACGCGGCTTCGCCGCAGATACACCGCAAATGACGTGGATCGCCGCTGGTACACTCGCCAGTGCGGAAAGGAAGCTCGTATGAAACTTGCAGAGGCGCTGGCTGAGCGGAGCGACTGCCAGAATCGAATTGAAGAATTAAAAAAGCGATTGATTCGCTCGGCGCGAGTCCAGGAAGGAGAACAGCCTCCCGAGGATTCAGTATCCATGCTGAAAGAAATGGAAAGACTCTTCGCGAGGCTCCTCGAACTTGTGACCGCGATCAACCGCACCAATTCCCGAACAGCCTTCGACCAGCAGCGAACACTCTCCGATGCCATTGCGGAGCGTGATGTGACTGGGAAGAAGCGGGATTTCCTCAATGCCATTGCGGATGCCGCGAGCACACGACAAGATCGCTATTCGAAATCAGAAGTTAAGTTCGTCGCGACAATTTCCGTTGGCGAGACGCAGAAACAGATCGATCAACTCGCGAAGCGCTACCGCGATTTGGATACGGGCATTCAGGAATTGAACTGGAAGACGGAGTTGAGCTGAGGCAGTTGGTAGCCACATCAGTCGAAGCGAGCACAAACCCTGCCAGGGGTAAAGCTGGCATTGGTGGCGTTGATGAGCCAGCGCCAGCGGGTTCGATCCCCGCATCGACAGCTTAGGCTCAGAACGGTGACAGTTGTACGGTGCACAAGTAACGGTTCACTACCATGTGCTGATCGATGGATGGGGTGAGGGTGGGTTCGGGGACACCTCAGCCTGGCCTTCTCAAACGATGAGAAGGCCGTTTCTCGTTGCTACGGTGAATGGATTCGATGAACATTCCAGAATTGAAAGATGACCACCATCCGCGCATAGGCGTCCTCGCCCTGCAGGGCGACTACGACGCCCACGCCCAGGCCCTGCGCGAAGCCGGAGCCGAGCCCATCCTCGTCCGCAAGCCCGCAGAGCTTGCCAACCTCGACGGCCTCATCATCCCAGGCGGCGAATCCACCACCTTCCTCAAATTCCTTGAGCGCGACGGCTTCCTCGCCGCCCTGCAGGATTTCGTCCGCACCAAACCCACCTTCGGCACCTGCGCCGGATGCATCCTCCTCGCGACGGAAGTAACACACCCGCCCCAGCAGAGCCTCGGCGTCCTCAACGCCACCGTCGAACGCAACGCCTACGGCCGCCAAATCGACTCCGCCATCCAGACCGGCGACACCCAGCTCCCCGGCGGCCCTCTCGAAATGGTCTACATCCGCGCCCCGCGCATCGTGAAGACCGGCGACGGCGTCACCATCCTCGCCGAACGCGACGGATTCCCTGTCCTCGTCGAGCAAGGCCACATCATGGCCGCTACCTTCCACCCCGAGCTCTCCACTGACCGCCGCGTCCACCAACGCTTCGTCGATTTAGTCCGTTCAAAAACCAGCCGGTAGCTGGTGGCTCGTAGCTGGTAGCCTGAGTCAATACAAATTCAGGACGGACCATCGCCGGATTTGCGACCAGCTACCGGCCACCAGCTACCAGCTTTCCCTATGCACTACCTTCCCCCCAACGGCGCGCTCCACGGCTTCGCCCTCGATCACCTCCTCCGGTGGAATCTCGACATCCTCTTCTGGCTCTTCATCGCGTCGCAAATCCTCATCGCCCTCGCGATCCTGCGCCGCCGCTCCGCGCAAAAAATCACCCCTGCGAAACCCCGCTCCGCAATCTTCATCCTCCTCGTCGACGTTCTCCCCCTCGCCGCGATCACCGCGCTCTACCTCTGGATGCTCGTCACCGGCCACAAACTCTGGGCCGCCAGCCGTGAATCGATGACCAGCGCCCAGGCCATTCAGGTCGAAGTCACCGGCGTGCAGTTCCAGTGGTACTTCCGCTATCCCGGTAACGACGGCGTCTACGGCACGATCCGTCCGGAACTCATCAACGCGCCCGCCGGCAATCCCCTCGGCCTCGACCCCGCCGATCCGCACATCCACGACGACATTGTCTCCGCCATCCTCATGCTGCCCGCCAACCGCGAGGTCGATCTCCGCCTCCGGTCGCAGGATGTGATTCATGGCTTCTTCATCCCCGGCATGCGCCTCAAACAGGATGTCATTCCTGGCATGCTCGGCCACATCACCTTCACCCCGACCATCCCCGGCGACTACTCCATCCTCTGCAGCCAGGTCTGCGGGCTCGGCCATGCCCGTATGCAGGCCCGCCTCCGCGTCGTCCCGCAAGCCGACTACGACCAATGGATCGCCTCCCGCGAACGCGCCCTCGCCGCCGAGGCCCAGCCATGACCACCCGCCGCATATTGACCACCGACCACCGCTCACTCGCCGTCCTCTATTTCTTTCTCGCGCTCTTCGCCGTCACCCTCGGCACCCTGCTCTCGCTCGCCATCCGCATTCATCGTGTCTGGCCCACGCTGCCGTTCCCCGGCTACGGTGTCATTACGCCCGAGCAATATCTTGCCGGCGTCACTATGCACGGCACGCTGATGGTGTTCTTCGTCCTCACCGTCGTCCCGCAAAGCGCCTTTCCCAACCTCGTTCTTCCCGCGCAAATCGGCGCAGAGCGCATGGCCTTCCCGCGTCTGAACGCCGCCGCTTTCTGGATCACCCTCACGTCCCTCCTCACCCTGCTCGCCGCCTTCTTCGTTCCCCAGGGCGCGCCCATCTCCGGATGGACCGCCTATCCCCCACTCAGCGCCATCGCCGCCGCCGGACCCGGCCAGGGCTCCGGCATGGACCTCTGGCTCGCCTCGATCACACTGTTCTGCCTCGCCTCCATCCTCTCCGCCTTCAATTACCTCGTCACCATCCTCACCCGCCGCGCTCCAGGGATGTCCTTCGGCCGCCTGCCGCTCACCGTGTGGTCGTGGCTGGTCAGTTCCAGCCTCACCGTCATCGCTTTCAGCGCGCTGCTCGTCGCCGCCTCCATGCTCCTCGCCGACCGCCACTGCGGCACCAGCTTTTTCCTCCCGCCCGGCGAAGTCATCAACGGCGTCCTCCAGCGCAGCGGCACCGGCTCGCCCATGCTCTGGCTGCATTTGTTCTGGTTCTTCGGCCACCCTGAGGTCTACATCACCATCCTGCCCGGCATGGGCCTCGCTTCCTCGCTGCTCGCCAACTTCACCCGCCGCTCCGTCCCGGCCTATCGCTTCATGGTCACGGCCACGCTCCTCATCGGATTCCTCGGCCTCGGCGTCTGGGGCCACCACATGTTCGTCTCCGGCATGAACCCCTACGCCGGAACCGCCTTTGGCCTTACCACCATCGCCATCGCCGTCCCCAGCTCCGCTGAAGTTCTCACCTGGCTCGCGATGCTCTTCCGCGGTCGCATCCGTCTAACAACTCCCATGCTCTTTACGCTGGGGTTCATCTCGTTTTTCATCGCTGGCGGACTCACCGGGCCCGTCCTTGCTCAACCCGCGCTCGATGCCTATCTCCACAACACCTTTTTTGTCGTTGCGCATTTTCATCTCGTCATGGCCATGGCGGGAGTCTTCTCGGTATTCGCCGGCATCTATTACTGGTATCCGCTGCTGGCGGGCCGCCGCATGAACGAAACGCTCGGCAAAATGCATTTCTGGATATCCGTCATCGCCGCTTACGGGACGTTTTTTCCCATGCACTTCGCTGGACTCGCCGGCGAGCCGCGCCACTATGCCCAGCTCAGCAATACCGTGGAATCCTTCGCGAGCCTCATTCCCGTCGAACGCGGCATCACATACTCCGCGCTGCTGCTCGCCGCGGCACAACTCATTTTTATTTTCAATATTTTCTTCAGCATCCGCCGCGGCGTTCCTGCCGGTGCAAATCCCTGGGAAGCCACCACGCTCGAGTGGTCCCCCATTTTGCATCCCATCATTAGCGTCGAACCGTACGCCTACGGAACTGGCTCGGCATCGGAAGCTGATTTTCATCCGCAATGGCAACCACAAACAGAAAAAGGCCCTCCAGGGTATTAACTCGCAGTGAAACCGGAGTAATCTCTTAGAACCCATCCCCAGGGGAAACGGCATGCCCGCCACCTTTACCCGCCAGCAGCAAGTCGAAATCGAGCGCAACGACACCGGGTACGGTGGCAAACCCCCACTTGATCGCCGTCCCACCGGCGGCGGTGGCGGCGATGAAAACTGGGACCGCAATTCTGGCCGCCGTGGACCCCGCGAAACTCTGCTGCGCTACCGCTTTACCGTTCTCTCCATTCTCACTGCGGATTTTGTCCTCTTCGCCGTCCTCATCAGCGTGTTCTACGTCCGCCCCACCGCCGGCCATATTGCCGCCAGCCAGGGCTTCATCTCTGACTGGCATCCGCTCTCCGTTCCCCCCATCCTCTGGCTCAATACCGCGGTCCTGCTGCTCTCCGCCGTGACTGCGGAAATCGCCCGCCGCCAGCTCTTTCATGAAATCGACATCATGGAAGAATGGCTCGGCCTCGGCCGTCCCGCCGTGCGCCGCGCCGCGCCCTGGCTCGCGGCCACCATCGTTCTCGGCTCGCTCTTCCTCGCCGGTCAATGGATCGCCTGGCATCAGCTCGCTCTGCAGGGACTCACGTTCTCCACCAATCCCAACAGCAATTTCTTCTACCTTGTCACCGCCACCCACGGCGTTCACCTGGCGCTCGGCCTCTTCGCCCTCATCTTCGCCACGCTCGCCATGTTCCGCTTCAAGCGCGTCGAACTCCGCCAGACCGTCGTCGACTGCTCCGCCTGGTACTGGCACGCCATGGGCGCCTTCTGGGCCTTCATCTTCGCGCTCCTGGTCATCACGCAAAAATAGACGGGCAGGCTCCATGCTGCTTTGGGATGCTTTGGGCTGCTCCACGCTTTGGCTTCCGGCCAGCGCGTTAAACTGATCCCAGTCATGCGCTACGTCCTCTTCGTCTTAGCTCTTGCTGGAATCATCGTCTCCGCCCTCGCTCTGCAGGTCCACTACTCCACCGGCACTGAGCCCTGCGACATCAACGCCCACTGGGATTGCGGCATCGTCAATCACAGTTCCTACGCCACCGTCCCCGGCATCCTCTGGCATTTGCGCGCCGCGCGCAACCCCAACCTCCCTGGACCCGCGCCCCGCACCGGCTTTCCCGTCGCCGCCCTCGGCCTCATCGGCTACGCCCTCATCGGCCTCTGCGCCCTCCTGCGCCGGCGCGGGCTCACCCTCCTCTTCGCCCTGTGCGGCCTCGGCTTCGCCCTCTACCTCAGTAACGTCGAAGCCCACGTCCTCGAAGTCTGGTGCCTCTACTGCGTCATCTCGCAAGGCCTCATCGCGCTCATCACCCTGCTCTCCATCGCTGGCCTCTTCACCCGCACGCGCACCACCTGACCAGTTCCTGAACCCCATGCAGCGCACGCCTCGCCATCTCGTTCGCTGGCTCTTCGCAGCGGACTCCGGCCCGCGCACACCGCTTCGCTCCCCGCTGGTTCTTCCTGCGCGCGCTCGCCGCCATTTATTTCTCGGCATTCCTCGCGCTCGTCTTCCAGATCAAGGGCCTCATCGGCCCTAACGGCATCCTCCCCGCCCAGCATTTCCTCAACGCCGTCGCGCAATCCACCGGCAGCCTGCGCTTCTACTACGTCCCCAGCCTGTTCTGGATCTCCTCCAGTAACCACGCGATGATGCTCGTCACCTGGATCGGCCTCCTCGCCTCCATCGCCGCCTTCGTCAACGCGTGGCCGCGCCTCAGCTTCCTCCTCTGCTTCGTTTGCTTCCTCTCCTTCGTCGCCGCCGCCGGAGATTTTTCCGGCTACCAATCCGACGGCATGCTCCTCGAAGCCGGATTCCTCGCCCTCTTCTTCACCCCGCGCGGTCTCTGGCCCGGTTGGGGCCTCAAGTCCCCACCCGTCCGTGCCAGCCTCTTCCTTTTGTTGTTTGAGTGGTTCCGCATCTACTTCGAATCCGGCATCGGCAAGCTGCTCTCCGGCGATCCCGAGTGGCGGCACCTCACCGCCATGGACGAGTACTACCAAAATGGACCGTTGCCCACCTGGATCGGCTGGTACGTGCAGCACCTGCCCCACTGGTTCCAGGTCGCCAGCGCCGGCGGCACCCTCGTCCTCGAAATCGCCGTCGTCTGGATGCTCTTCCTCCCCCGCCGCTTCCGTCTCATCTGCTTCTTCATCGTCACGCCCTGGGAAATCGGCGTCATCCTCACCGCCAATTACGCCTTCCTCAACTACCTCGTCCTCGCCCTCGGTTTCCTCCTGCTCGACGACCGCAGCGTCCAGTGGCTCATCCCCGCACGCTTCCGCTTCGCACCCGAACCACCCTCAAATCCGCCAGAGATCGAAGACGAAACGCTCTCCATCCTCAGCCCAGCAACCGGCGAACCCGCCCCGCGGCGCAAACCCGTCGTTGTCCGCGGCGTCCGCGCCCACTTCCAGGCCATCCGCCTCGCCGCAGCCGCCGTCATGCTCACCTGGATCGCCTACGTCACCACCGCCGAAATGCTCCGCATGCCCTGGCCTGAATTTCCGCTCCTCACCCAACCCATCGCCGCGCTCGAGCCCTTCCGCATCGCCAACCAGTACGGCCTCTTCGAAGTCATGACCCACGGCCGCTACGAAATCGAATTCCAGGGCTCCAACGACGGCCAAACCTGGACGCCCTACCTCTTCCTCCATAAACCCCAGGCATTGAACGAAGCCCCCGGCATCTACGCCCCCTACCAGCCCCGCTTCGACTGGAACCTCTGGTTCGCCTCCCTCACCGACTGGGATCAGGCCAACATCGTTCCCCTCACCGAGGAGCGCCTCCTCCAGGGCGACCCCGACGTCCTCGCGCTCTTCCGCACGAATCCCTTCCCGCAAGCGCCCCCGCGCTACGTCAAAGCCGTGCTTTGGCAATACTGGTTCACGTCGATGGAAGAAAAGCGCCAGACCGGCAACTGGTGGCGTCGCGAAATGCTGGGCCTCTACGCGCCCGTCCTCACCAAAGCCCCCAACGGCAGCTACGCCGCCGTAGAAATGCCCCAACCGCTACCGCCGCATAGCTAGGGAAGCAGAAGGCACCCCGAAGCAAAAGGCAGCCAGGAAAGCTGAAAGCAGCCAGGGGCAGCGGAAGGCATCCGGCCCACCCCGTTCGCTACCGAATTCACGGTTCGGGCCCCAGGCTACGGGCTGCTTTCTGCTGCCTTTGGCTGCTTCACGCTACCGGCTTCCCGCCTGCACCCTGTACCCTGTACCCTGTTTCCATGTCCGACCGCATGTCCCAGCCCCTCCCCGTCTCCGATCCTGAGATCTCCCGCGCCATCGACGACGAAATCCGCCGCCAGCACGAAGGCCTCGAGATGATCGCGTCGGAGAACTTCGTGAGCCGCGCCGTGCTCGAAGCCGCCGCCTCCGTCTTCACCAACAAATATGCTGAGGGCTACCCCGGACGCCGCTACTACGGCGGTTGCGAATTCGCCGACGTCGTCGAGAACATCGCCCGCGATCGCGCCAAACAAATCTTCGGCGCCGAGCACGCCAACGTGCAGCCCCACTCCGGCTCCCAGGCCAATGCCGCCGCCTACATGGCCGTCCTCCAGCCCGGCGACACCATCCTCGGCCTCGACCTCGCCATGGGCGGACACCTCACCCACGGCCACAAGCTCAATTTCTCCGGCAAGCTCTACAACGTCGTCTCCTACGGCGTCCGCAAAGATACCGAAACCATCGACTACGACCTGCTCGAGCAAATCGCGCTCCGCGAAAAGCCCAAAGTCATCATCGGCGGCGGCAGCGCTTACCCGCGCCACTTCGATTTCCCCCGCATGCGCCATATCGCCGACAAGGCCGGAGCGCTGCTCATCGTCGACATGGCCCACTTCGCCGGACTCGTTGCCGGAGGCGCGCATCCCTCGCCCGTTCCGCACGCGCAAATCGTCACCACCACCACCCACAAAACGCTGCGCGGTCCCCGCGCGGGCATGATCCTTTGCCGCCAGGATTTCGCCGCCGCCGTCGACAAATCCGTCTTCCCCGGTCAGCAGGGCGGCCCGCTCATCCACATCATCGCCGCCAAGGCCGTCGCCTTCCGCGAAGCGCTCGAGCCCGAATTCCGCGACTACGCCGCGCAGATCGTCGCCAACGCCAAAGTCCTGGCAGAAACCCTGGCCGACGGCGGCTTCCGCATCATCTCCGGCGGCACCGATACCCACCTCATGCTCGTCGACGTCTTCGCCAAAGGCATGCTGGGCAGCGAAGCCGAAGCGGCTCTCGGCGAAGCCGGCATCACCGTCAACAAAAACGCCATCCCCTTCGATACCAACCCGCCGCTCAAGCCCTCCGGCATTCGCATCGGCACGCCTGCCCTCACCACCCGCGGCATGAAAGAAGCGGAGATGCGCACCATCGGCCGCTGGATCTGCGAAGCCCTCGAGCGTCGCACCGATCCCGCCGCCTTAGCACGCATCCGCGGCCAGGTTTTAGAACTAGCCGAGCAATTCCCCCTCTACCCCTGGCTCCGCGAATCTTCCCCCGTCGCACAATAATTCGCAACCGACCATGAACCCCGCTTCCGCCCGCATCATCGGCCTCTACGAAGAAAACGCCGCCGCATGGGATCGCCTCCGCAACCCCGGCATCCTCTTCGAAAAAGCCTGGCTCGACCGCTTCCTCGCCCTGCTTCCCCCCGGCGGCTCCATCCTCGACCTTGGTTGCGGCTCCGGCGAACCCATCGCCGCCTACCTCATCCGCTCCGGCTACGCCCTCACCGGCGTCGATTCATCCCCAACCATGATCGCCATGTGCCGCCAACGTTTTCCGCAAAGCCAATTCCACGTCGCGGACATGCGCACGCTCGCCCTCGATCACCGCTACGACGGCATCCTTGCCTGGGACAGCTTCTTCCACCTCAGCCCCGACGATCAAACCAAGATGTTCCCCATCTTCGCCCGCCACGCCGCGCCCAACGCCGCACTCATGTTCACCTGCGGCCCCGAACATGGCGAAGTCTGCGGCGAGTTCGCCGGCGAGCCCCTCTACCACGGCAGCCTCGACCCCGGGGAATACCACGCTCTGCTCGGCGCCAACGGCTTCCGCACCGTCGCCAACATCTTCGGCGACCCCACCTGCGGCGATCACGCCATCTGGCTCGCCCAGGCCCAGCCAAAACCCGCACCCCAATAGTTATCTTTCCCCCCAGCCCCGGCCCATATATTATGAGGAATCGGATGGACTGATTACCGCATCCGGCCCACCCACGGTCTCTCACCTTCATTATCAGCAGTCTCTGCAGGGGATGAGCGAACGTGTGTGCTGTGCCCTCCGGCCATCAGATTCCGAGTAAAGGCAGGCATTTTCGGTGACCCAGGCAAAATCCGCAGTCGTGGTCGGCGCCCAGTGGGGCGATGAAGGCAAAGGCAAGATCGTTGACGTTCTCTCCGAGCGCTTCTCCGTCGTCGCTCGCTACGCCGGCGGCCATAACGCCGGCCATACCGTCATCATCAACGGGCAGAAGTTCATCCTCCAGCTCGTCCCCTGCGGCGTGCTCCGCCCCGGCTGCCGCGGCGTCATCGGCAATGGCGTCGTACTCGACCCCATGGCCTTCCTCAAGGAAACCGGACGCCTCCGCGAGCTCGGCATCGACGTCGACAGCCGCCTCTACGTCTCCAATCGCGCCCAGGTCATCCTGCCCTACCACCGCATGATCGAGTTGGCCGCCGAGTCCGCCCCCGGCCGCAAAAAAATCGGCACCACCAGCCGCGGCATCGGCCCCGCTTACGAAGACAAAATGGCCCGCAACGGCCTCCGCGTCGTCGACCTCCTCGACGCCCCCCTGCTCAAAACCCACATCGAAGCCGCCTGCGCCGAAAAGAATCAGATCGTCCATGCGCTTTTCGGCCCCCAGACGGGTCCGGGCCCTCTCGATCCCGCGCAGATGTACGACGAATACGCCGCGGCTGCCGAGCGCATCCGCCCCTTCGTTACCGACACCGCGCTCCTGCTCAACCAGGCTCTCCACGAAGGCCACAGCATCATGTTCGAAGGCGCCCAGGGCACCCTGCTCGACATCGATCACGGCACCTACCCGTTCGTCACGTCCTCATCGGCAGCCGCTGGAGGCGCATCGATCGGCACCGGCGTCGGACCCACCCGCATCGGCACCGTCATCGGCGTCACCAAGGCCTACGTCACCCGCGTCGGCGAAGGCCCCTTCCCCACCGAAATTCACGATGCCTCCGGCGAAGCTCTTCGCGCCCGCGGCCAGGAATACGGCGCCGTCACCGGACGCCCCCGCCGCTGCGGCTGGCTCGATCTGCCCCTGCTCCGTTACTCCAATCAGATCAACGGCACAGACTGGCTCGTCGTCACCAAGCTCGACGTCCTCGACGACCTCGACGAGATTCCCGTCTGCACCGCGTACGAAATCGACGGCAAGCCCTGCGATACCCTGCCCGCCGATATCCGCGGCATTGAGTCCATTCGCCCCGTGTACACTCGCCTCAAGGGATGGAAGCAATCCACTGAGGGCGTTCGCACCTTCGACGACCTGCCGCAAGCCCGCACAGGATTACCTCCGCTTCATGGAACGGGAATCCGGCGCCAGTATCGGCATCGTCTCCACCGGCCCCGACCGCGATCAGACTTTCGAGCTGCCCGCGTTCCACGATGCCATGCGGCAGATCGCCGGCCGCTAAGCATCAACACTCAGCATGCACCATCGTCAGTCACCCATTCAGATCCGCTACCGGCTACCAGCTACGGGCTACTTATGATCAGCTTTACCGTTCGCATGAAGTTCCGCACCGACGACCGCCAGCGCGTGGCTGAGCTCCTCACCGCCCTGGCCCTCGCTTCCCGCCAGGAGCCCGGCTGCGTCACCTACGTCCCGCACACCGTCGAAGGCGAAGCCGACACCGTCGTTATCTACGAGCAATACGCCGACCAGGCCGCGCTCGACGCCCACCGCGCCTCCTCGCACTTCAACGATTCCGCTGTCGGTGGCCTCTACCAGCTCATGCTGGAGCGCCAGGTCGAAAATCTAACCGCGCTGGCCTAGCCATTCGCGTGGCGGCCGTCTCTTCATCACGCTGTGCATAGGCGGCTCTAAGCCGCCGGCATCGCCAATCCGTTCCCCTCGCGCAGCGCTTTCACATCCCGCATCGGCGGCGCGCCAAAAAATCGGCTGTACTCCCGGTTGAACTGGCTCACGCTCTCGTACCCCACCTCATACGCGGTGCTCGTCGCGTCCATCCCCTCCATCAGCATCCGCTGCCGCGCCGTCTGCAGCCGCAGCTGCTTCTGGTATTGCAGCGGGCTCATCGACGTCAGCGCGCGAAATTGATGATGCAGCGTCGATACCCCCATCCGCGCCACGCTCGCCAGCTCTTCCATATGCAGCGGCTTCGCATAATTCGCCCGCAGCCACGCAATTGCCCGCGCCGTGCGATTGCTCAATTCCCCCGTCGTCGCAATCGCCCGCAAATTTTCTCCCTGCGGCGTTCGCAGTATTCGATAAACAATCTCCCGCTGGATCAGATGGCTTAGAAACGGAATATCCTCCGGCGTCTCCAGCAAATCGATCAGCCGCTCGCACGCATCCAGCAACCCCGCCGTCGTCTCCCCCACCGCAATGCCCCGGCTCCGCGCCGCTCGCGGGCCCACCGGCAAATCCTCCTGGCTCAGCACTTCCCGCACCATCGTCATATCCAGCCGCAGAAACATCGAAAGCATCGGCACTTTCTCTGAAGCCTCCACAATCTGCCCTTCCGCCGGCACATCAATCGACGACAGCAGAAACGACGACGCGTCGCACAAATATTCAATTCCCCGCATGCGAATCCGCTTCCGCCCCTGCACAAAAATGCTCAGGCTCGGCTCGTACATCGCCAGCGCGCACGAAGTCGGCGCCGTTCGCCGGTACAGCGCCAGCCGCGGCACATCCGTCGCATTCTCCCCCAGCAACACCGCGCGCGCCCCAATCTTCACCGCAAGTTGCTTCCGCCTATCCACCACCGCCGCGTCCGTAACCACGCGCTTCTCTGTCGATTTCATTCGCATGAAATCAGCCTACCGCCGAACTCGCCCCGGCGTGCACAAATTCACATTTCCAAACAGAATCAGGCAAAAGATCGGCAGAATCAGGAAAGCGTCCCCTGTCACCTTCCGCGTACTCTCAGAATCAGAGGGATTACACCTCCCCACCAGGGAGCATTCCACCCACAACCGAGGACTTCCCCATGTATCAAGCCAAAGCCTATTCCGTTTCGAGCCCCACAGCGTCCTTCGCCTCCACCACCATCCCCCGCCGCGACCCCGCCGACACCGACGTCCAAATCGAGATCCTCTTCTGCGGCATCTGCCACTCCGATCTCCATCAGGCCCGCAATGAATGGAGTGGCCTCATGCCCACCGTCTACCCCTGCGTCCCCGGCCACGAAATCGTCGGTCGCGTCACGAAGGTCGGCCCCGCCGTCACCAAATTCAAGCCCGGCGATCTCGCCGCAGTGGGCTGTATGGTCGACTCCGACGGCGCATGCCCTGAGTGCCGCGCCGGACTCGAACAGTTCTGCCCCAACTTCACCCTCACCTATAACTTCCCCGACCATGGCGCAGGCCCCGTCACCTACGGCGGTTACTCTGACAGCATCGTCGTCAAAGAGCACTTCGTTCTCCGCGTCCCAACGAACCTCGACCTCGCCGGAACCGCGCCCCTCCTCTGCGCCGGCATCACCACGTATTCGCCCATGCGCCACTGGAACGTCGGCAAAGGCAAGAAGGTCGGCATCGTCGGGCTCGGCGGCCTCGGCCACATGGGCGTCAAATTCGCCCACGCCCTCGGCGCCCACACCGTCGTCTTCACCACCTCGCCGAGCAAAAAAGACGACGCCCTCCGCCTCGGCGCCGACGAAGTCGTCCTCTCCCGCGACGCCAACGAAATGGCGAAACACGCCGGCAGCTTTGACTTCATCCTCGACGCCGTTGCCGCCGAACACGACATCAACGCCTACATCAACATGCTCGCCCGCGATGGCAACCTCACCATGGTCGGCGCTCCGGAAACCCCGCTGCCCGTCTCCGTCTTCGGCCTGCTCTTCCGCCGCCGAAGCTTCTCCGGATCCCTCATCGGTGGCATCGCAGAAACCCAGGAAATGCTCGACTTCTGCAGCCAGAACAACATCACCTCTGACGTCGAAGTAATCCCCATCCAAAAAATCAACGAAGCCTACGAGCGCCTCGTCCGCTCCGATGTGAAGTACCGCTTCTCCATCGACATGGCTTCTCTCCGCAACGAATAACCCGAGCGCAAGGAGTACACAATGCAGAAACGCAAATTAGGCAAAAGCAATCTTGAAGTTTCCGAGATCGGATTCGGCTGCATGGGCATGAGCTTCGGCTTCGGCCCCGCGAAAGATAAAAAAGAAATGGCCACCCTCCTCCACCAGGCCGTCGATCGCGGCGTTACCTTCTTCGATACCGCCGAAGTCTACGGCCCCTTTACCAACGAAGAGTTAGTTGGCGAAGCTCTCGCGCCCCTGCACCGCGAAGGCAAAATCACCATTGCCACCAAGTTCGGATGGGAAGCCAACCCCACCGACGGCGGCAAATGGAGCGCGCTCAACAGCCATCCCGACCACATCAAAAAAGTCGCTGAGGAATCCCTGCGCCGCCTCAAGATCGACGCCATCGACCTCTACTACCAGCATCGCGTCGACCTCAACGTCCCCATTGAAGACGTAGCCGGAGCTGTCAAAGATCTCATCCAGCAGGGCAAGGTCAAACACTTCGGCCTCTCCGAAGCCGGTGCGAAAACCATCCGCCGCGCCCACGCCGTCCAGCCTGTCACCGCGCTCCAGAGCGAATACTCCCTCTTCTACCGCGAGCCTGAAAAAGAGATCATCCCCGCCCTCGAAGAGCTGGGCATCGGCTTCGTCCCCTTCAGCCCGCTCGGCAAGGGCTTCCTCACCGGCAAAATCAACGCCGATACAAAATTCGACGAAACCGATTTCCGCCGCACCGTCCCGCGCTTCTCCGAAGAGAATCGCAAAACTAATCAGGCTCTGGTCGATGTCATCACTGTATTCGGGCAGCGTCACCACGCCACTCCCGCGCAAATCGCCCTCGCCTGGCTGCTCGCGCAAAAGCCCTGGATCGTTCCCATCCCCGGCACCACCAAACTCGAGCGCCTCGAAGAAAATCTCGGAGCCGCTAAGATTCACCTCAGCGCGGACGATCTTCGCGACCTCGACCAGGCCGCGTCCTCTGTCAAACTCGAAGGCGCACGCTATTCTCCCTTCCATCAACAATTGGTGGGTCGCTAGGAGCCAACAAAAATGCCGGACCCCAACGGGTCCGGCATTTTTTCGCAACCAGTTCCTCAATTCACCGTGTACATCACCGGCGTCGACTTCACATAGTTCCCCTTCGAGTCCACTTCCACCACCGTTACCGTGTGCGAACCCGCAGCCTCGCTCACCTGCGTGTCCATCGTCGATCCTGTGTAGTTGCCGATCTTCGTTCCGTCAATCCACAGCTCCAGGTGATTCACCGATCCGCTTGCGCCCGTCCCCGCCGCCTTAAACGTAACTGGCGAAGCTGTCTTCTCGCCCGCCGTCGGCGAGCACACGTTCACCCCCGCCGAGCTCGGAGCCGCGCACGCTCCCGTCCCCACCGTAAAATGCACCACCGCCGACTTCACATACGCGCCCTTTGAATCCACTTCCACCACCTGCGCCGCGTGGGAGCCCGCAGCCACCGTCACGCTCGCGTCCATCGTCGCGCCCGTGTAGTTGCCGATCTTCGTGCCGTCAATCCACAGTTCCAGATGGTTCACCGTACCGCTCGCTCCGGTCCCGGACGCCCTAAATGTAACCGGAGACGTTACGCTTTCATTCTCCGTCGGCGAGCACACATTCACCCCCGGCGAGCTTGGCGCAGCGCAAGTGGTTGTGGAGGTCGGCGTCACCGTCGCGCTCTTCGTCGCTCCGTTCCATTCCACCTCCTTTGCAGTAATCACCGTGCCCGGCGCTACATCCAGCGTCGCGTTAAATTCATCGGACCACACCTGGTACAGCTCCTTGCCATTCGCCCACAGTTGAATCTCCCGCACGGGCTCTGTCTCCGCCCGTGCCGTGCCCCGCACCACAGCCGTGTTGCCGCTCTGCGTGGCCTGGCAGAACGTCACTGCCGCCGACGTCGGATACGCGCAATCTCCCTGCGGGTTATCATTTTGCACCAGATAAAAGTCGTCGGGATCATTCTCGGCATAGGCAGTCGCGTTCGGAGCCGCAAACCCGACCCGGTTCGTGTCGTTGAAAAATCCAAACCCCAGTTGGTCCGCTCCTCCCGGCAGCGACGTATACATGCCCCCGTCCGTGAAGGTCCGGTTCCCCGTGCCTGCGTAAACCTGAACTCCCTGGTAGCTCGCAATCAGAATGTCCGGGTTCCCGTCGCCGTTGATGTCCGAAACCGCTACATCGTCCGTGGAGGTCGAAGCCACCGTCGACGCCGTAAACGTCCCATCGCCATTGGAGTAATACGCCATCACCGGCGTGTCGCTGCAGCAGTCTTCCACCAGTTGCGTTTGCCACGCCACCAGGTCGCTCTTGCCATCCAGCGCCAGCGCCGCTGCGCGAATCCAGGTGAAGTCGTACGAGGTGCCAGGCAGGCTGCCCACCTCATGCTTCGCGCTAAAAACTCCCTTCGCCGTATTCAGCGCGCTCTCCACATAATCCGTCGAGTCGTTGGTGTAATTCTGTTCGACCCACGCAATGTCCGGCCGGCCGTTTCCGGTAAAGTCGCCCACCGTCAGCGACGTCGTCTCGTCGCCCGAGGGCGGCGTGTCCACCGTCACCGATTGCTGGGTGAAATTTCCCTTGCCGTTGTTGAACAGCATCACCAACTTGCCGTCATACGTCATCGCCGCCAGGTCCTGCGTGCTGTTCATGTCGAAATCCGCTTCCGCCAGGCTGGCATACCCCAGCGATCCTGCCGACGGCAGCGTGATGTTCACTGGAGCCTGAAACGTTCCGTCCCCGTTCCCATACAAAATCGTGATCCCGCCGCTGGCGTTCAGCGCCGCAATGTCCAGTTTCTGGTCCCCGTTAAAGTCAGCCACCACCACCTGATGCTGGATCTCCTCCACCGATCCGTCCTCTAACGTCACGTCCAACGTCACCGGCGCCTTCAGCCCGCCGCTGCCGTTGTTCATGTAGAGATAGAGCGGTGCCTTCTCCGTGCACGTGTTCCCTGAACACGTCTGTGTGCTCGGCGCCAGCACATCCGCGAAACCATCGTTATTGAAATCGTAAACATGGCCGGTAGGAGCGGCCAGCGATACACCGGCACCCCCTGGCGTCGTATACGGCTGATATTGAAAATCGGTTTGGGTGAAGGCGGGCAGGGCGGTAACCATCGCCGCCGCAACGGTGAGACTCAGTAGACTGCGTTTCATAATGGGGACCTCGCACCAGGCAGAAAAGGGTGCTTGCTGCCCTGTTTAGAGCGGTCCTCTCAGGACAGTGTTGCCTCTTTAGTAATCACCCGAACATATTCCCCGTTTCCCCTTTGCACATCCGGGGAAACTCCCGCAAATCCGTGCGCATTCCGGTTACATTCCGAAAGCACGAGGAGGAATCAGAAGCCGCACCTCGCAGCTGTACGCCAGTACTCTGTACCCTGCACCCTGTACGCTGTACGCTGTATCCGTGCACGAATTTCCCCGCATCAAGCGTCTCCCGCCCTACGTCTTCAACATCACCGGCGAGCTCAAAGCCTCCGCCCGCCGTGCGCGGCGAAGACATCATCGACTTCGGCATGGGCAATCCCGATGGCGCCACGCCCCCCCACATCGTCGAAAAAATGATCGAGGCCGCGCGCCGCCCGGAGACGCACCGCTACTCCCTCTCCAAAGGCATTCCCCGCCTGCGCCGCGCCATCTGCAACTGGTACGCGCAGCGCTACAACGTCGCCCTCGACCCCAACACGGAAGCCATCGTCACCATCGGCTCCAAAGAAGGCATCGCCCACCTCTGCCTCGCCACGCTCGATCAGGGCGACGTGGTCCTCGTTCCCAATCCCAGCTACCCCATCCACATCTACGGACCCGTCATCGCCGGCGCCAACATCCGTATCCGTCGCCATTCACGACGCCAACGCTTTCCTCGCCGAGCTCGAGCACGCCATTCCCTTGATGTATCCGCGGCCGAAGATGCTGATCCTCAACTTCCCGGCGAACCCCACCACGCAGTGCGTCGACCTCAGCTTCTTCGAGCGCGTCGTCGCGCTCTGCAAGCAGCATGAGATCTGGCTCGTCCACGATCTCGCCTACGCCGACATCGTCTTCGACGGCTACCGCGCCCCCTCCATCCTCGAAATTCCCGGCGCCAAAGACATCGCCGTCGAATTCTTCACCCTCTCCAAGTCCTACAACATGCCCGGCTGGCGCGTCGGCTTCATGGTCGGCAACCCAGAACTCGTCTCCGCCCTCGCCCGCCTCAAGAGCTACTTCGACTACGGCACCTTCACGCCCATCCAGGTCGCCTCCATCCTCGCCCTCGAAGGCCCGCAGGACTGCGTCGCCGAAATTCGCGACAACTACCGCCGCCGCCGCGACTGCCTCGTCTCCGGCCTCAACAAAGCCGGCTGGGAAGTCGCCTCGCCCAAGGCCACCATGTTCGTCTGGGCGCCCATCCCCGAGCCTACAAAGCGGAAGGCTCCTTCGAGTTTTCGAAGCGTTTACTGCAGGAAGCCAAAGTCGCCGTCAGCCCCGGCATCGGCTTCGGCGAATACGGCGACGGCCACGTCCGCTTCTCCCTCATCGAAAACGAAGAGCGCACCCGCCAGGCATTAAGGGGCATCCGCCAAATGTTCCAGAAAGACGGCATCACCGCGCCTGTCGCTGTGCGCTAACCAATGAGGGTCGCTCGCCCCACAAGCAAAAACCCCGCCTTCCAAAATGAAGTTTCCCCCGCACCCCGCATCTCCCTCTACAATTCATCCCTGCATACAATTACAGAGACAGGGAGGTCCGAAAATGGCGAACAAATCATTCGTAGAAAAAGCTGCGGAAGGTGTTGGGTACGGCCTGGCGATGGCGGAAGATGCGGCAGGCACCGTAAAAACAGCATTAGGCGCCGCCGTCACCACAGTGACAACGGCTTTCAAGAAGTCTCCCGTTAAAAAGGCCGCAAAAAAGACCGCAAAAAAATCACCCGCAAAGAAATCGGGGAAGGCCGCCGCAAAAAAGTCTCCCGCGAAGAAGTCTGCCCCAAAGAAGGCCGCGAAGAAGTCGCCAAAGAAGACCGCAAAGAAATCCACCCGCCCGCGTCGATAAAGCGCGCCGCCCCGTCTCGACAGCATGAGGGGCGCAGGCTCGGGTAGCCGCGACGGAGCCCAGACGCCAGAGCGATGGCAAACAGAGAATTGCGAAACCCGTGGCAACGGGCCCCGCAGAAGCCAGCTTAAAGGGAAAACAGAAGGGGCCGCCAACATTCCACTCCCCAGTGTGAAGAGGCAGCCCCCGATTCATTCCTGATAAATAAGGAAGAACGCGTTCAGAATGCCAGACGCGCAATAGAAAAGAAGTGATGGCCGTCACAGGACTCATTTCTTATTCCTTCACTTCTCATCCTGCACAACGACGCGTTAAAATTCATCCCAACCAAACCGTGAAACCCACCTTCCCATCGATCGACGACTACATCGACGCCCAGCCACTTCCCGCCCGCGAACCCCTCCACCGCGTCTGCGCCGCCATCCGCAAAGCCGTCCCCGCCGCCGAAGAATCCATTTCCTACAACATCCCCACCTGGAAACTCCACGGCGAGCGCCTCCTCTACTGCGCTGCCTGGAAGCGCCACTACTCTCTCTATCCCGCGACCAAAACGCTCATCGAAGCTTTCCGCGACGCCCTCGCCCCCGGCACAATCGACAAAAGCACCCTAAAATTCCCCCTCGACCAGCCTGTCCCGGCCCAGCTCATCGCCCGCATCGCAAAATTCCGCGCCCAGGAAATCGCTACGACCCGCGCTACCCGGCATCCCGGAAAGACTCGCCCTCACGGGTAACCGAGACATCGCACTTCCGTAATCCAATGCCGATGTCCACTGTTCCCGATAGGGTTACCAGATAGCCATTGTTGACGATGTCAATAACTGGCACGATGAGGCACTGTTCTTTGGGGTCCCGTTATGAAAACCGCCTTGCTTTGCTTTTGGTTCGCATTCGCGGCAGTCCAAGTTGGGCTCGCCTTCTCGTTCCACTCCCTCACCTTCATCGAGATCGGGGTTGTCATTCCGCTCATGATCGCGTTCAATCTCCAGCGCGTCCGCGCCGGTGCGCTGAGCCTCTCACAAATTCCCGTCGAGGATCTTTCATCACCATCGGCGTTGGACGGTGCGCTTCTCAGCCCCGCTCCGCTCGCCGAAGGACTCGCGCACTCCCACGCAGCGTAGCGCGAGACTGACCCTGTCGATGATCGTCGGCCGCGCGCCGCGGCCTGCCCTTATGTATGGGCGCGAGAGCGCCCGCAGGGCCTTTCCTATCGCTTACCGCTTACCGCTGCACCCGGCACTCTACCCGATCGCCTTCGCAATCAGCCCCGTCGTGCTGAACCCTTCCACCGTCGGCACAATCTTCACTCGCCCGCCCCACGAGCGAACTTCCTTCGCGCCCACCACTGTCTCCTCGCTGTAATCGCCGCCCTTCACAATCACATCCGGCCGCAGTGCCTCAATCACATTCAGCGGCGTCGCCTCGCCAAACACCACCACGGCATCCACGGCTGCCAGCGCCGCCAGTATCCGTGCCCGATCCCCCTCTGCCACAATCGGCCGCGTCGGCCCCTTCAGCGCCCGCACTGAAGCATCGCTGTTGATCCCTACCACCAGCCGGTCGCCCGCCCGCCGCGCATCTTCGAGCAGCGTCACGTGCCCGATGTGCAGCAAATCGAAGCATCCGTTCGTGAACACCACCTTCTGTCCCGCCGACCTCCACGCCGAAGAGCGCACCTTCAGATGCTCCAGGGTCAGCACCTTCTCTGTCGGCTGCAGATCGATCTCCGGCGTCAGGCTGGTGAGCAGCTCGTCGCGCGTAATCGGCACGGTGCCCACTTTCCCCACCACAATGCCTGCCGCAATGTTCGCCAGTTGCACCGCCGTTTCAATTTCCAGTCCACCCGCCAAAGCCAGCGCCAGCGTCGCAATCACCGTGTCGCCTGCGCCCGATACGTCGAACACCTGGCGCGCTACCGCCGGCGCCATGAATCGAGAATCGCTCCGCAAAACGGCGATCCCCTTCTCGCTCAGAGTCGCCGTAATGAAATCAAGACCCAGCGGCGCCACCATCCTCTGTCCCGCCTGCAGCAGCGTCTCCAACTCCCGCGCAGACACGCCGGCCGCTGCCGATAACTCCGATAAATTCGGGCAGATCGTCGTCGCCCCGCGGTAACGCTCCAGATTTTTGTGCTTCGGATCCACCAGCACTGGCACACCGGCCTCCCGCGCCGCGCGGATCACCTGCTGGCAAACCTCTTCCGTCAGCACCCCTTTGGCATAATCCGAAAGCACCACCGCGTCGGCGCTGCTCACGTCCGTCTTCAACTGCGCAATCAGTTCCGCATGCGCTTCCGCCGGATAGCCGTCGACCTGCTCCGTGTCCAGCCGCAGCATCTGCTGCTTGCCGCTTAGAATCCTCAGCTTCGTCGTGGTCGGATGCGCTGCCACCTTCGTCATCCTCGAGGCCACGCCGGTTCCGCGCAGTGCGTCCTCTAAAATCCGGCTGTCCGCATCTTCGCCACAGAACCCATACAGAACCGTTTCTGCGCCCAGTCCTGCGATATTCATCGCGACGTTCGCTGCCCCGCCCGGCCGTTCATTCGAACGCGCCGCCAACACCACCGGGACCGGCGCCTCGGGAGAAATCCGCTCCACGTTCCCCCAGATATAGCGGTCCAGCATGATGTCGCCCAGCACCAGCACCCGCTTCTTCCGCCAGTCGCCTTCGATCAGTTCAATGATCCGGTGCAGATCCTGAATCATCGCGACCCCGCTGTCCCTTCCTCACTGCGCTGGCCGCAAATCGCCAGCTCTACCCAGTCGCACAGCATGTGCCCGCACAGAATATGCCCCTCCTGGATGCGCGCCGTGTCCTTCGACGCGATGCAGATCGACGCGTCGGCCATCGCGGCCATCGACCCGCCGCCCTCCCCCGTCATCGCCACCGTGAACGCTCCCAGATTCTTCGCTGCGTCCAGCCCCAGGCATACATTCCTGCTGTTGCCGGAAGTCGAGATGCCCACCACCACATCCCCTTCCGCGCACAGCGCTTCCACCTGCCGCCGGAAAACCTGCTCGTACCCGTAATCGTTCCCAATCGACGTCAGCACCGACGTGTCCGTGGTCAGCGCGATCGAAGCCAGCCCCTTGCGCTCGCGCCGGAACCGCCCCACAAACTCCGCTGCCAGATGCTGCGAATCCGCCGCGCTGCCCCCGTTGCCAAACCACAGCACCTTGCCGCCCGCGCACACCGCCCGCGTCATCTCCACCGCTATCTGCTCCAGCACCGGCAACTGCCCCGATAAGGTCTGAATCACGGCAAGATGCTCGGCAATCGCCTTTTCAAAAATCGTCGAGGAATCCGGTGACGACGGCATTTCTTCTCCTATAGCCCGCTTCTGCCTGCCAGGTTTTTCGCTCTGCTTTTGGTTATCATACTAGTCACCACACACAACCGGTGACCAAGCCCCTGCTCAACATTCGCTGCGTCTTCCTCGATCGCGACGGCGTCATCAACCGCAAGCCGCCCGAAGGCCAATACATCGGCCATTGGCGCGACTTCCATCTCCTGCCCGGCGCCGCTTCCGCCATCGCCGCGCTCAACCGCTCCGGCCGACGCGTCATCGTCGTCTCCAACCAGCGCGGCATTGCCCTCGGCTACTACACATCGGCCGACGTCGAAGCGCTTCACGCTCAACTCCAGCAGCACCTCGCAGCCCAGGGCGCGCGCATTGACGCATTCTACTTCTGCCCCCACGACAAAGATCAGTGCGAATGCCGCAAGCCCGCTACCGGACTCTTCGACCAGGCCTTCCGCGATTTCCCTGACGCCACCACCGCCAACAGCGTCCTCATCGGCGACTCGCTTTCCGATATCCATGCCGCCCGCAACCTCGGCATCCCTTCCATCTTTATTGAAGGCGATCCTTCCACCAGAAAACCCGGCGGAGAAAAAGCCGTTCAACTTGCCAATTTCGTCTCCAGTTCCCTGGCTGACGCCGTCGAGCAACTGCTCCCCTAAGCGGTTACCGCCTCCGCCCCGCTGAACGTCTCCCGCACGCCCTCTTCCAGCGGTGTCATCGTCAGATCGCATCCCGTCGCGCGCAATCCCGTCAGATCCGCTTCCGTGAAGTGCTGGTAACGCTCCGTCAAATCCGCCGGAAACGGCATGTACTCGATCGCCGCGTCGCCATGCACCGCGCTCAGCGCGTGTACCACTTCGTTGAACGTCCGCGCCCGCCCTGACCCCGCATTCACCACCGCATGCCAGGTCTTCTTCTCTCCCGCTCCCGGCCCGTACGGCCCCACCTGCGCAAAATACATATTCAGCCGCGCCAGATCGCCCACGTAAACAAAATCCCGCCGCTGCTCCCCATTCCCATAGCCGCCCGATCCCTCGAACAGCCGCACTTTCCCCTTCTCCACGATCTGCTTCGTGAAATGGTGGATCACCGACGACATCCGGTCCTTATGCGCCTCCCGCGGCCCATAGACATTGAAATACCGCAGCCCCACCACCGTCACCGGCAGCGAGCCTTCCGCCATCCGTTTCCGCACGTAGTGGTCGAAGGCCAGTTTCGAGAACCCATACACATTCAGCGGCTTTTCGTTCTCCAGCGTCGGCGTGAAATGCCCCGGCCCGCTCAATCCGTACACCGCCGCCGTCGACGCGTACACCAACGGACTCCCCTGCTCGATCGCATACTCCAGCACTTCCTTCGAACAGGTGAAGTTGTTGTCCATCATGTACACGCCATCGTCCACCAGCGTGTTCGAGCACGCTCCCTGGTGAAAAATCGCTTCCACCCGCGGAATCCCCAGCGCCTTCTCTTTCACCGCCCTGCGAAATTCCCGCTTGTCCATGTAATCCACGAACTGCGCGCCATGCAGATTCAAAAGTTTCCGCGGATCGGCCAGGTTATCGACGATCAGGATGTCGGTGATCCCGTGACGGTTCAGCGCATGCACCAGATTGCTCCCGATAAATCCTGCTCCGCCCGTCACGATATGCATGCTGTGCACCCCTTATGCCCGCAGGCTTGCTGCGCTTTGACCATTCTTCCATGCCTCCATGGCCGCTTCGACCATTTCCTCCACCGAAATCGACGCCAGGCAAACCTTCTGTTTTTCAATACACACTTCCAGCATGCATTGGCGGCAGGCAACCGGGTGATACACGATCCGGTGTCCCTTGCCCGCCGGATACCACAGGCCAGCACGATCTCTCGCCGCAAACGCAATCGCGCACCGCACCCCGTACGCCGCCGCCAAATGCATCGGCCCGCTGTCCGGTCCCAGAAAAAGCTCCGCCTCCTTCACCACCGCCGCCGTTTCCCGTGGCGTCAGCTGCCCGCACAGATTCACGACCGGCCCGTTCCATGCCGCTGCCGCATAGTCGCTCACGGCCGCATCTTCCTTTGCCCCCACCAGCGCCAGGCCATGCTCCGGGAACTCTGCGCTCATCCGCCCCAGCAGCTCCCGCCAGTTCTCCTGTCCCCAGTCCTTCGCCTGCATCTTGGTTCCCGGGCCGCACGCAATCAACGGCCTTCCCCCCAGCGTGGCCAGCGCCTCATCCCCTTTCGCCAGCTCCGCCGCCGTCAAACGCAGATCCCAAAGGCACACGTCATTCACATCCGCCGCGCCCAGTTCCCGCATGCAGCGCAGCAGCCGATGCGCTTCCTGTTCCCACAGTCCCGTCTTTTCGTCGAACCGCGCCTCTGCCAGATCTCCAACCGGCAATCCCACAATTTTCCGGATTCCGCACATCCTGAAGAATTTTCGGTCCCGCTCAACCGCCTTCTCGCCCCGCGGCTGCGCCAGATACACCAGCACATCCGGTCGATAGCGTCGAATCTTCCACCAAAGCGGCAGCAGCTCTCTCGGGCTCCGCGTTCCGACCGGATACGACTGATATCCATGCACCAGTCCGCTGCCTTCCAGGATCGCCGCCGCCGCCGGAGCCTTCACATGAACCGGAATATTCGTCAGCAGCATCTTGTGCGCCGACGGAAATGCCCGCTCCACGACATGCAGCGCCGGCAGTGCGACAATCGTGTCTCCCAAACTGCCCAGTCGATAGATCAGTACCCGCCGCACGTTCGCCGGTTTGAACTCCATCTTCAGCCCTCCATCCCCGCCAACGGTGCGCTCAAAAACTTCTGCGGCAGTGCCGGGTGCTGGCAGACATGCACAGTCACCGATACACTCGCCTCCCGCTTCACCAGCGCAAACGGTAAAAAATAATTGGGATAAACGATTTGCCGGCTCCGGTGAGCCATCTGCGCGTAAATACACTTTTCCGCAAATCGCGTAGGCATCCACTCAGGAATCGCGGGATACCGCCTCATGCATACCCGCTCCGCCAACGCTGCCCCCGGTTGTGAACTGCGGAATTCACTCCTGCAGCCGTTCCCCGCCTCAAACCAAACAGGGAGAGTTCAGTATCGAACATGCGCATCCTTCATAGGAAGGTAAATAGGTTCCTGTGCGCGGGCCCTCCGGAAACGATTCCTCCACCCTCCGGAATCGCCGTCGCTGATCGATCTCTGCCCGACGCGCCTGCCGGTTGCAGGAGCCTCTGGTTGGCAGGTGCGGGAAGTGCAGGACCGCGCTTCTATTGAGTATCACACGTTCGTCAAGTTGCCGAACCTGGCGGATGCGCGCGAAAAGTCCGGCCGCCCGACGCTCGAACACGTAAACCCGCGCTCCCGCATCACCGCCGGATCGTACAGACTCCGCCCCGTGCTCCGCACTCGCACTTCCGCATAGTCACCCCGCGCCGACTTCACTCCGATCAGATCGTGACACGTAATCACCCTCGGACGCTTCCCCGCGCACCACAGAAACATCGCGTTCGAGTGGTCGCACACATGCACTACATCGGCCCCACGGCACTTCCATCGCATCCAGAGGGGCGCCAGCAAATACTGATCGATATAACCAATCCACTTCGTCGCTTCCCTGCCCCGCAAGGGTAGTCTTCCGAGGATCACCGGTGGATGCACAACCTCCACCACATGGCCCCGTGCGCTCAACCCCCTTTTGAGCATTTCCGCGTACTTCAGCATGCTCACGTTCCGGTCCGGGATGTAATTGGATATCAGTAGGATCTTCATACGCGGCCCGATTGGCGTGCGCCCATCGCTCGTTGTCATCCATCCGCCTGGGAACTGCCCGCGCTCCGCAGCAACCGGCTCCAGCCATCGAATGCCTTGCGATTGATGCTCTCTACCACCTCTGCTCGGAACTCCCAGCTGTTGGACCCGCTCCCGTCCCTGGCCCGCATGGCGGCAAGATAGGCATCGTTCACGCCGCTCTTGATCGACTGCACATCCGCACCCGCAGCGAGGCACACCGAATCGTTCTCGGGAATAAACTCCAGGATGCCCACGTCCGGCGTGACCACCAGAACACATCCTGCCGTCAGCGCCTCAATCACCGTCAGCCCATTGGATTCGAACAGGCTCGGGACCACCATGATATCCAGTTCGCCGTAGAATCGATCCCGGTCGGCGTGCGCTACCGGCCCCCGTAACTCCACATTTAACTGGCCACCCGCGCTCAGAACCGCCATTACCTTCTTCAGATAGCTATCGGTGCCGGGCCGCGTCCCGCCCCCGATCACCAGCCGCACCCGATCCCTCAGGCCGCTCTCCTGAACCCACTGAACGAAAGCTTCAACAAACGGCAGGAGCCCCTTGCGCCGGCTGATTTCCGCCAGAAATCCGAAAGTCACCACGCCTTCGCGGCCTGTCCGGTCGCGCGGTACTCCCGCGGCTGAGGCACTCACAAAATCGGGGATGATATGTTCCGGCCTCCGCAGACGGTGCACTGCCGCAATCGTCTTCCTCTGTTCCGCCGTCGACGAAAAGATGATCCCGCTCGCCGCATCCAGAAACCGGCGCTCGACGGCAGCGAAATAAGGGATTTTCTTCGGTCCGCGCGGCCAGCGAATTCGATTCTTGCCAGCCCCCCTCGTGGCAGGTAATACATCGGCTGGTCTTTGCGCCGCTTTGCTAGCACCCGCCGCAGACCCAGCGGATTTTGCCACGGCCCCGTGATCAGAATGGCATCGTATCCGGGAGTCGCTTCCACGTTAATACGCTCCACCAACTCGCCGCCTCCGGGCAGCAAATTCAGCCGGCCAACATCCCTGCAGATGAAGCCCGAATCAATCACATCGGCTTCAATCCCCCGCTGGCACAGATAATTCGCCATCACCCGTACCGATTCCGGCGCACCTCCCCACCCCTGGCGAAATTCCTTCAGAAGAAATAGCAGTCTCAATCCCCTGCCTCCGCCACTCCCTGCGCAGTCTCCTGTAAGTCAAAGTCCTTCAGCCCACGCAGCCACACCATGGTTTCGGCCACGCCCGCCGCCAACGACACCCGGGGCGGTCCCGTCAGCGCCAGCGTTGCCCCCAGCGGCACCGGGTAGTTATGCGTCATGCGCATGACCCGCCCGGAGTCGATCGGCACACGCCATCCCAGCTTTGCCGATAAATCTCCTGCCCATCCCATCGCTCGCAGGACTGGCTCGTTCATCCGCCGCGCCCGCTTTCCCGTCAGGGCCACCGAGAATGCATCCACCCACCCTGAGGAATCTATAACGGCATCCCCGGCATAAAACACCTGGCGATCCGTCTCCGATCGATCCCGCCGCATCAGGCTCACAATCTGCTCAGCTGTGTTCTTCACATACCCGTAGGTGCGCACAATCGGCTGGTCGGCATCCGGATGGAGATACACGCGTTTCCGGATGTACTTCCAGATGGCCTTCGCAAATCCCGGAT
The DNA here is from genome assembly GCA_963817165.1 of uncultured Acidobacteriaceae bacterium. Lineage (GTDB taxonomy): Bacteria > Acidobacteriota > Terriglobia > Terriglobales > Acidobacteriaceae > Palsa-343. Next base: position 39,129 of record CAWFNL010000030.1, read on the forward strand.
GGTACGGGCCCCATATATTCGCGGGGCGTATCGTCAGCCAGTGTGTCTTCGACTGCCACTGCAGCAGCAGAGCCTCAGCGTAGGCTTTTGCTTCGCCATAAATCGTATACGGCCGAAAATCCAGCAGCGAACGCGGCTGGTACTCCGGGCCAATCACGAGCTGCGTCGAAATGTTGACCAGCCTGTCGAGCCTTCCGTAACCGTCGATCGCATCCCGCAGGTTTTTGGTGCCTTCGTGAATCGATGCGAATCCCGCCCATGTGTCTGCATAAATGTCCGCCATCGCTGCCAGGTGAATGACCGCATCCGGCCCAACAGCGGCGAAGCTGGATGCCAGCCCTGCCGGATCCAGAATGTCTCCCTGACGCCAATATTCGCGGTGATGATCGAAAAGGGGAGCTTTCAGATCGTAGTTCAACACCTGATCCCCACTGGCCAACAGAACATCCACAACGTGCGAGCCGATGAATCCCGACCCTCCCGTCACCAGTACTCTCACGAGACACTCCTGCTCCAAGAAGCGAGAAATTTAGATTTCAAATTTTGATTGTCCAGAATCAACCCTCGAGGACGATCTGGGCGGGGCGCGCTGCTGTGCTTTCTTAGCAGCCTAACAATTTCTGCCGTTCACAGCAATCGCTCCGGTATGCACCTCGCGCTGGCGGCGATCCGGCCGCCCCACGCTCAAATACGTAAACCCGCGCTCCCGCATCACCGCCGGATCGTACAGATTCCGCCCGTCAATCACAATCGGATACCGCAGCGCCCGCTGCAGCCGATCCAGATCCAGATCCGCAAATTCCTGCCAGTCGTTCAGGATCAGCAGCGCGTCCGCTCTCTGCGCGGCTGCGTACGCATCCGGCACATACCGCATGCTCGCGCTCTCCGGAATCGCTTCCTTCGCCCGCGCTTCCGCCGCCGGATCGTACGCGCTGATCACGCAACCCTCGTTCAGCAACTGCTGCACCAGATCCATCGCCGGCGATTCGCGAATGTCGTCCGTCCCGCCCTTGAAGGCCAGCCCCAGCACTCCCAACTTCTTCCCGCGAAACGTCCACAGCGCCGAACGCACCTTCTGAAAAAACCGCCGCTTCTGTTCCTCGTTGATCTTCTCCACTTCCTTCAACAGGCAGAAATCGATCCCCATCTGTTCCGCCGCATACCGGAACGCCGCCACATCCTTGGGAAAGCACGAACCGCCATACCCGATGCCCGCGCGCAAAAACTTCGGCCCAATGCGGCTGTCCATCCCCATGCCCCGCGCCACTTCTTCCACATCCACGCCCGCCTGCTCACAGATATTCGCCACCACGTTAATGAACGATATCTTCGTCGCCAGCAGCGCATTCGACGCGTGCTTGATCACCTCGGCCGCCTTCGTTGACGTCAGCAGCAGCGGCGGCGCATCCTGCTCGCTCCGCGGCCCCGGCACCGCGTTCACCGAGCCGTAGTATTCTCCCGCCGTAAGCGGCCGGTAAATCTTTTTCAGGATCTCTGCCGCCCGCTCCGTGTCCGCGCCCACCACAATCCGGTCCGGATGCAGGAAGTCCGCAACCGCCGTTCCCTCGCGCAGAAATTCCGGATTCGACGCTACATCGAACAGCTGCTGCGGCACGCCGTTCCGCTCCACCACCCGCCGGATCCACTCGTTCGTGTACACCGGCACCGTGCTCTTCTCCACGATGATCTTGTAGTCCTCAATCGACCGCGCAATTTCGCTCGCCACCGCGTCCACATACGACAAGTCCGCGCTGCCCGTTTGGCTCTGCGGCGTCCCCACCGCAATAAAAATGGCCTGCGCGCCCTGCGTCGCCGCCCGCAAATCGCTCGTGAATGTCAGCCCGTTCGCCCGCGCCCGCGTCAGCAGTTCCGGCAAATATTCTTCGTGGATCGGAACGGCGCCCTCCTGCAGCAAGCGCACCCTCGCCTCATCGTTGTCGACGCACACCACCCGATGCCCGATCTCCGAAAAACAAACCGCCGCTACCAGCCCGACGTAGCCGGATCCCACCACTGCGATGGATACACTCTCGCTCATCGCTCCCCGTCTCACCTGCTGCATCCTGGTGTCTCCTCAGGAACTCACCCACTCTGCTGCTCATTGTGTCGCGTGCTCCGTCGCGATTCTGCCGTTGCACTGTTAATTTCCCCCCAACGTACCCAAATTGCCCCCGCCCTGTTCCACATAGGAAGAACCGCCCGGTCCTCGAACCGGTAGCCTCCTTCCCTATACCCTGTCAGCATGAGGCAATCCCGGCGACTGGTGTGGACGGAAGAATCTCCATTCGGAGGATGGGCCTGCGCGGCCTGCGGCTGGACCTACCCCAACCCGCGCATGATTGGTCATTCTCCTGCCGCACCCGACGACGCCCGGCAAGCCTTTGCCACCCACGACTGCCGCAAACACCCCCAACCCAGCAGGAAAACCGCGAAACGCGAAAAAGCGTGATGCCTGGCTACCAGCTACGAGCTGCTGATTTACAATCATTCCGTGCTAGCCTTCGCCCACGCCGTCATGATGACCCTCACATGGCTCTTCTTCATCGGCGTCATCGGCTCCCTCATCGTCATCCTCATCAGCTTTGTTGAGGACCTCTCCGTCCTCGTCGGCAAAGACTAACCACGGACACCATCGTGGCGACGCAAAACGTCTCGTCTTCAACCCCCGCCGTCGCGCAAACCTCCTCTTTGCGCCTTCCCCTCGTCCTCGCCCTCCTCACCAGCGTCCTGCTCGACTTCTGCTTCCCCGTCGCCGGACCCATGCCGCGATGGCACGCCTTCATCGCATGGATCGCTCTCGTCCCCCTGCTCTACGCCCTCCTCCACGAGCGCACCGCCGCCCACCCCCGCTACCTCCGCCGCGCCGCCCTCATCGGCTACGCGAGCGGCGTTCTCTGGTACATCCTCAACTGCTACTGGATCTACCAGACCATGTGCTACTACGGCCACGTTCCCCCCATCGGATCAGCCGGCATCGTCGTCCTCTATGCGCTGGTTTTAGGCCTCTATTTCGCCCTTTTTGGACTCATCCTCGCCTTTTTCCGCCAACGCTTTTCGCTCACCGCCGCGCTCCTCCTCGCCCCCTTCCTCTGGACCGCCCTCGAACTAGCCGCAGCCCGCATCACCAGCGTTCCCTGGGATCAGCTCGGCTATTCGCAGGTGGACAGCCTCACGCTCGGCGGACTTGCCACCTGGACAGGCGTCTACGGGATATCCTTCATGGTCGTCTTCCTCAACGCAGCTCTGGCGAGCCTGATTTTCTTTCCTCGGCCGAAGTTCCCAAAATACTCAGTACGAGATCTGCTGTTCGGAATTCCATGGGCAGTCCTCGGAATCGTCGCTCTCGCGCCCTACCCGCCGCCATCCCCCACCAACCACTACGCCGTCCTCCTCCAGCCCAACATCGATGTAGCCACCAACGACAACTGGATCGGTCCGCAATGGGACAACGACCCCAACTGGCTCCTCACCCAGTCCCAGCAAACCTGCACGCCCGCCTACGCCGGCATGCCGCCCGCCCACAACACCGACGCGAACCCCGCACCCACGCCCAACTGCGCCGACAACACCCCACCCCCAGGCCTAATCCTCTGGCCGGAAGTCGCCAGCTGGTTCCGCAGCAACGATCCCCAGACCCAATCCCTCCTCGCGCAGATCGCCACCACCAACCACGCTCCCGTCGTCGCCGGCATGGTCGGCGAAGACACCACCGGTACCTACAACTCCGCCGTCTTCGTCCAGCCTGATGGCTCCATCGCCGGACGCTACGACAAAATCCACCTCGTCCCCTTCGGCGAATTCATCCCCTACCGCAGCCTCTTCTTCTTCGCCCACCAGCTCACCCGCCAGGTCGACGACTTCAACCGCGGCACCCAGCGCAAAGTCTTCACCGCCGACACCCCCGGTCACCCCACCTACGGCATCTTCATCTGTTACGAATCCGTCTTCGCCGACGAAATCCGACACTTTGCCCTCAACGGAGCCCAGGTCCTCGTCAATATCTCCGACGACGGCTGGTACGGCGACACCAGCGCTCCCTGGCAGCACCTCAACATGGTCCGCATGCGGGCCATCGAAAACCGCCGCTGGATCCTCCGCGACACCAACAACGGCGTCACCACCGTCATCGACCCCTACGGCCGCGTCACCCTCTCCGCACCCCGCCACACGCTAACCACCCTTGTCGCCAGATACGGCACCCGCACCGACCTGACCTTCTACACGAAACATGGCGACCTCTTCGCGTACCTCTGCTGCCTGGTAATCCTCGCCGCTCTCGGATACGCCTTCCTCCGGCCTCGCGAATCCTAAACGCGCTGCCTTTGTCTTCCTTATCCCTTATCCCTTACCCCTTACCCCTTATCCCTCGCCCACCAGCCACCAGCCACCAGCTAAAATCAATCCATGCTCTCCGACCTCGAATTCCTCTACGCTCCCGTCCGCGAAAAAGTCCGCGGCCTGCGGGAGTATCTTTGACGCTCCCCGCCTCCGCTCCGAACTAGCCGCCATCGAAACCAGGCTCTCCGACCCATCCCTCTGGTCGAACCCCGCGCTCTCCCAACCCATCATGCGCGACCGCAAGCGCATCGAATCCCAGCTCGCCGACGATGCCGCGTTAGCCAGCCGCACCGGCGACATCGAAGCCTATTTTGAATTAGCCCGCGACGCCAAAACCGAAACCGATCCCGAAGTCGCCGCCATCCTCGCCGACCTCGACAAAGAAATCCACGCCCTCAACGACCTCGCTGAAAAAATGGAAGCCCGCACCATGCTCTCCGGCGAAACCGATCCCCTCAACGCCATCGTCACCGTCCATCCCGGCGCCGGCGGCACCGAGTCCCAGGACTGGGCCGAGATGCTCATGCGCATGTATCTCCGCTGGGCCGAGCAGCAGGGCTTCAAAACCGAAATGAACGACTATCAGGACGGAGACGCCGCCGGCATCAAATCCGCCACCTTCACCATCACCGGCGAAAACGCCTTCGGTCTCCTCGGCGGCGAAACCGGCGTCCACCGCCTCGTCCGCATCTCCCCCTTCGACCAGGCCAAGCGCCGCCACACCTCGTTTGCCTCGGTCTACGTCTCGCCGGAAATCGATGACTCCATCGAAATCGATATCAAGCCCGACGAGATCCGCACCGACACTTACCGCTCCGGCGGCAAAGGCGGCCAGCACGTCAATACCACCGACTCCGCCGTCCGCATCACCCACATCCCGACGAACATCGTCGTGCAGTGCCAGAACGAGCGTTCGCAGCACAAGAACCGCGAGAAGGCGATGAAGATGCTCCGCTCCCGCCTCTACGAATACGAGTTAGAAAAGAAGCACGCCGCAACCCGCAAAATCGAAGACAGCAAGTTAGAAATCAACTTCGGCAGCCAAATCCGCAGCTACGTCTTCCAGCCCTATCGGATAGCGAAGGACCACCGCACCAAAGTTGAAGTCGGCGACGTGGACAAGGTTTTGGATGGGTACTTAGACCCGTTTATCCGCGGATATCTGCTGATGAAGAGACAAGGCGGCGTTCCGGCGGCTGTTAGTGCCGAGGATGATTTGGAGTAGGTCCGTCCGCTGGGTTGTGAGATGAGATAGGAAGGACAATGCAGCTAACTTGCGATGAAAGTGTAGCAGTTGTTTATTGAAGCCAGGCACAGCGGGCCCGCGTGATATCGGAGTGCTGGTTCGCGGAGAATAGCTACTGTCTTGCCTGCGATTGTGAGCAACAGCGCCGCACTACCGCAAACGCCGTCGCAACGGACTTTGTGTGCGATATTTGCGGGCACCGCTATGAACTGACAACTTTCTCAAAACGTCCGTCGAAGTCGCTCGTCGACCGGACTCAGCAGATCGGCGTAGTGCTGCCAGACCTGTGAGGTTACGTCCCGGGTGGCGAAGATCTGCCAGTCATTCATGATGAAGTCGTTCACTCCCGGCGGAGCCTCGTCGTGTCCGGCAATGATGTCAGCGAAGGAAAGAGAAAAAGACAAGCCGCAGCGGCGCACAAAGCGCTCCTTCGAAAAGCGAAGGCGTTCGGCAGGCTCACATGGGTCAGCTGGTCATTGGCCTGAGCCGGAATTGTCAGCCGCTGGTGTTGTAGCCGGGGTTGCGCCTCGTTCATTCCAGTCAGGAATCTCCTGTCCGAGCAGGTTGCGCACGAAGTAGTCGAAGAGATTGCGATCGGTATAGCGGCTCCATTCACCGCGAGTGCCGTGGTCAGCCTCCGGGACGACTACCAGATCGAAGGTCTTATTGGCTTTGATTAGGCGGTCTGCCACCTGGAATGTCGATGACGGATCGACGTTATGATCCATGAGCCCGACGACCAGCATGAGTTTGCCCTGCAGACGCCATGCATTGTCGACGTTGGAAGACGCAGAGTACTGCGGACCGACCGGCCAGCCCATCCATTGCTCGTTCCACCAGATCTTGTCCATTCGGTTATCGTGGCAGCCGCTGTTGGAGACCGCAACCTTGTAGAACTCGGGATGAAACAGGAGCGCACCCATCGCACTCTGGCCGCCAGCGGAAGTGCCGAATATTCCGACGCGGGAGATGTCGTACCAGGGATATCGGGCAGCAACCGCTTTGTGCCACAGAATGCGATCCGGGAAGCCAGCATCTTTGAGATCATGCCAGGCAACGTCGTGGAACGCCCTGGAGCGATTATTGGTGCCCATGCCGTCGATCTGCACCACGACAAAACCTAACTGCGTGAGTGGTTCGCTGCGTGTAGAAAAAGATTTCGGAACGAACGATCCCTGCGGTCCGGCGTAGATATCCTCGATCACCGGGTATTTTTTCTTTGCATCGAAGTTAGCTGGACGATAGATCAGGCCCCAAATGTCCGTGACACCGTCGCGGCCCTTCGCGGTGAAAACTTCGGGGGGATGCCATCCGGCAGCAATGAGCTTGCTGATGTCGGTCTTTTCAAGCTCGAGGACCTGCTGGTTATCCGCGGTGCGAAAAAGAGCCATGGTGGGCGGCAGATCGATACGCGACCACAGGTCGACGTAATACTTGCCATCAGAAGAAAATTCCAGATGATGGTTGGCTTTCTCGGGCGTGAGGGGAGTCAGTCCGCTGCCATCGAAATTGATGCGATAGCCGTGGACATAGTATGGATCTTCGCCGGCAGTCATCCCGCTGGCTTCAAACCAGATCTGGCGCTTCTGGTCGTCGACATAGTTGACGGCGCGCACCACCCACGAACCCTTCGTGATTTGGTTCTCGACCGCGCCGGTTCGACCATTCAGCAGATACAGATGCTCCCAGCCATCTCGCTCCGACGCCCAAATGATTTCCTTCCCGTCGTCAACATCGTGACGATAGATCTTTCCTGTGTCGAACTGGTTGTCGACGAGCGGCTCGTAATTGATGAATGTCGAGCTTTGTTCCGTGATGAGGGCGCGCGCGGCGCCGGTGTGTGCGTCCACTTCAATGACGCGGAAGATCTGGTGGCCGCGCTGGTTGTAGTCGAAGGTGAAGCCACGGCTGTCTTTCCACCAGCTGACTTCGGACAAGCCAAACTGGTTCGGAAAAAGGCCTGGATCGATGATGGTTTGCCGCTTTGCCGCGAGGTCGAACAGCACCGGTTGCCGCTGCGTCAGGACGTCACCGGGTTTGGGATACACCATGGTTGAGTAGCCGGGCTGTAGTTGGTTGGGCGGGTCGGGATCAACGTATCGCACGAGCCGGCGATAGCCGGGATGAAGACGATAGGCGACGAGATACTTCGAATCGGGCGACCAGGCGAAGGTATCGAGCGCATAATAGTCGCCCGGCGAGCCGTCTTCACTCAGGGCGACGGTTTGTTTGCCGTCTTTGGAGCGGACATGCACATTGAAATTCTCCACATAGGCAAGCCATTGGCCGTCGGGAGAAGCTGCAGTTATGTGAGGATCGTTGATCGACCGTGGCGTGTCGTCATATCCTTCGTCGTCCTCGTCTACCGCACCAGGGCTCTGAGGCGTGTTGTTTGCGCAGGTGTAGGTTGTCAGGTCGCAGTGCCAGCGCTTGCCCGTGACCATGAATTCGACAGCAGACCGGCCGGAAACGAAGCGAAAGCGCGGGAACGGAAGTGTGAGGGGTTTGTAGGTTTCGCCACTGGCCGCGGAAAGTGCAGCCGCGAGCTTCGTATGATCGAAGGCGGGTTGCCTGGCCGGCGATGCAGGATCCACGACCTCAAATTCATGGCCTCCTTCGACCGACTTGCGATAAACAAAAACATGGGCGGACTCCTGCCAGACTGGGGCTTCCGGGAGATTCAGGACGAGGCCGGCATATTTCTCCTGAATCGTGAGGGCGCGATCAAAATCGGCAGCTGTGACCTGACTCCATCCTGTAGCGCAAATCGCTGTGAAACTCAGCAGGGATAGGGTTAAGACAATCTTTCGCTGTTGCATGTGCCTCCACAAAGATCGGGGAACTAAGACTACGTGGCCGGGAGGGTGCAGGGGGTCGGGTTGATCTCACCCGAAGCGACTGCAGGCGATTTATCGAGTGTTGCCTTCTGGGGGCGCCGGACAGAATGCGCAATGCCTACGAAGAGATTGTGCACAATACCGAGTACCGTCTGTCAAGGGGACATTTCTATGAGCGGGCAGTCCAGGGATGTCGATGCCTATCTTGGCTACCCCAGGTTGGGGACGCAGGGGGGGGTGGGAAGATGGACGGACAGATCAGGTCACCAGCTCCCGCGCTCACCGAAGATATCGATGACCCGGGCAAGGCGTTCGCAGCCGTTTTCCCAGTTTACCTGGAGACCGCGCTCCACGCGGTCTGCGTCGCCGGCCACGATCGCAGCAATAATCTCGTCATGTTCGGCGACTGAAAGGTGGAGGTCGTTGATGATCGAACTTGCATAGAGCCGCCAGTAGCGTTCAGCCTGCGGCTCGATGGATTTGTGCAGGGTAAGGAGGCGTGGGCCGGCGCCGGAATCAATGATGGTGCGATGGAAGTTGCGATCGAAGTCGAAAATACCTGCGGCACGCGAATCTCTCGCAGCCAGAATCTCGCGCAACTGGTTGTTGTAACCCTTCAGCCGAACGGCAATTTCGGTTCGTGCGGCCTTGGGAAGCGCCGCCGTGCGCCGGCCGGCCAGACCCTCGACATGTCCGATGATCGAGTACAGTTCTCCGGCGTCTTCTTTCGTGAGAGCGGCCACCACCATGCGGGATTTCCGCGCATTCTTATGCTCGATGACGTAGCCTTCGCGCTGTAGCCAGTGGAGGGCACTCCGCACGGGCGTGCGGCTCATGGAAAGATGATGGGCGATATCCGCTTCTACGATCCAGGAACCAGGGGAAAGCTTGCCGTGAACGATGAGTTCGCGAATCTCGTGGAAGGCTTTGCGAAGATTATTTCCATCGTGCACCGATTTTTTGCGCGGCGGCCTTTTATTGCCAACGATGCGGGATGGCATAATCCAATGAACTCCCCGGTCAGTTATACAAAATTGTACGCTGAGGCGCATTGGACGCCTCATTCTTTTTTCATTGTCGAGGGATGGACAACAGTATCCATCATTGTAGACAATGTATAGTCCTAGGGATATGTCTGCGATCCGAGCCATAGATTCTCACACTGCTGGAGAACCGACGCGCGTCGTAGTTTCCGGAGGTCCCCGGCTGGGCAGGGGAACGGTAGCTGATCGGCTGCGGCGATTAGCCGCAAAGCATGACAACTTTCGGTCCGCGGTCATCAACGAACCCCGCGGGTCGGATGTGTTGGTCGGCGCGCTTCTGTTAAAGCCGTCCGAAGCCGACTGCACGGCGGGTGTGATTTTCTTTAACAACGTCGGCTACCTTGGGATGTGCGGACATGGAACGATGGGGGTAGTTGCCACACTGGCTCACCTCAACCGCATCCAGCCAGGAGAGCATCGCATCGAGACTCCGGTGGGGGTTGTGGGTGCAACGCTTCATGACGACGGCAGAGTGACCGTGGAAAACGTTGCCAGTTTCCGTCATCGCAAGGGCGTGGTGGTGGAGGTGCCGGGATTTGGACCGGTCAGCGGCGACATCGCCTGGGGGGGGAATTGGTTTTTTCTCGCAGAACAAACAGCGATTGACCTGGTGCTGCCAAATCGTGAGGCGCTGACGGAGTACACGTGGGCGATTCGCTGCGCGCTGCGCGACCAGGGGATCACAGGAGCCTCCGGGGAGGAAATTGACCACATCGAGGTCTTCGCTTCTGCGCCAGGCTCCGAGGCCGACAGCCGGAATTTCGTTCTGTGTCCGGGCAAAGCGTACGATCGTTCCCCGTGCGGAACCGGGACGAGTGCGAAGCTCGCATGTCTCGCGGCCGACGGCAAGCTGGCGCCTGGGCAGATATGGCGGCAGGAGGGCATCCTGCGAACCACGTTTGAGGGTTCTTACCGCTGGCGCGACGGGACGCCGGGCGAAATTATTCCGAGTGTCACCGGGTCGGCGTTCATTACCTCTGAGAGCAAATTGATTGTGCAGCCCGGAGATCCCTTTCCGGCGGGCATTCCTTCATGAGCGCTGGGTTCGATGTTGTTGTGGTGGGCGCAGGGATCGTAGGAGCGGCCTGTGCGCACGAATTGGCGACCAGGGGATTGAAGACGCTGATTGTGGACGCCGGAGGTGTAGGCGGGGGCGCTACAGCCGCCGGAATGGGGCATATCGTCGCGATGGACGACTCGCCCGCGCAACTGGCACTGACAAGCTACTCGCAGCGGTTGTGGCACGAGTTGGCGGACCGACTCCCCAGGGATGCTGAATTCGAGCCGTGCGGCACATTGTGGGTGGCCAGCGACGATGAGGAAATGGATGAAGTACGGCGCAAGCAGAAGGTATACGCTGCAGCCGGTGTGCCCAGCGAAATACTCTCGGCCGCCACGCTGGCGCAGGAGGAGCCGCATCTGCGTCCGCTCGCCGGAGCGTTGCTGGTTTCATCGGACGCCGTGTTGTATCCACCGTGTGCGGCCGGATACCTGATACGCGAGGCGACGCGCATGGGCGCGCAGATCGAGCTATCGAAAAGAGTAGTATTTGCCCGTTCAGGGCGGGTAGGGCTGGAGGACGGCACCGAGCTGCACGCGCCGGCCATTGTGAATGCCTGTGGCGCAGAGGCACCGCGCCTCACGCCTGGGCTTCCGATTCGTAAACGCCGTGGACATCTGGTGATCACCGATCGATATCCCGGATTCGTGCGCCATCAGCTGGTCGAACTGGGTTATCTGAAGAGCGCTCATTCGATAGACACCGATTCGGTCGCGTTCAATGTCCAGCCGCGCAGGACAGGCCAGCTTTTGATTGGGTCGTCGCGCGAGTTCGGCGCCGAGGGCGCGGATCTGAATCGGGCTCTGCTGGACGCGATGGTCACGCGAGCGTGCGAGTACCTGCCGGGAATTGGCGACCTGCAGGCGATTCGCGTGTGGACCGGTTTTCGTGCAGCGACTTCGGACAAGCTTCCTCTGATCGGTTCCTGGCCGGAGGACAAGACGATGTATCTGGCCACGGGTCACGAAGGTTTGGGCATAACGACGTCGCTGGCAACGGCGAAGTTATTGGCGAGCGCGATCGTGGGCGACAAGACGGAGATCGATGGCGCCCCGTATCTGCCTTCGCGCTATCCTTCCTCGCTCGGCGATGCTGCGCGGGGCGCGGAACTGGCAGTGCCGGTGCCTCCCCATGCCTGAGATGGTTCGCTCGATTGCGCTCACGGTGAACGGCACCGCAGTTACAGTGCGCGCTGGGACAACCGTTGCCGCAGCGATTGCGATGGCAGACGGTCCGACACGCACATCGATTACCGGCGAGGCGCGAGGTCCCCTTTGTGGTATGGGCATTTGCTTCGAATGCCGGGTAACGATTGACGGGATTGCGCATCAGCGGAGCTGCCAGATCCTGTGTCAGCCGGGTATGCGGGTTTCGACGTCATCGGATTGAGGAGAGCGCAGACTTTATGAACGAGCGCTTTGACGTTTTGGTGGTTGGCGCGGGGCCGGCGGGAATTGCCGCCGCCGTGACTGCTGCCGAAGCCGGCCGGAGTGTGGCTCTGCTCGACGACAATCCGGCACCCGGAGGACAGATCTGGCGCAATGGCGGCTCCATGCCGGCGCAGGCGCGCCAGTGGCTGGAGCGGCTGGAGAAATCCGCGACGGTGCGGCTGCAGGGATGGAGGGTCGTGGACTGCCCCGGACCGCGCCGGGTGCGAGCTGAAAGAAACGGGCTTGCCGCGGAGACCGCGAACCATGGTGAAGTTGATTGTGCCGACTTCGATTACAACCAGCTGATCCTCGCGACCGGAGCGCGGGAAAGATTTCTTCCGTTTCCAGGGTGGACACTGCCGAACGTGATGGGGGCGGGTGGGCTGGACGCTATGGTACGAGGTGGCCTGCGCATTGACGGGAAGCGCGTGGTCGTCGCAGGCACGGGTCCGCTACTGCTCGCCGTGGCGGCGCACCTGGCAGAAAATGGTGCGCAGATTCTCATGGTTTGCGAGCAAGCGCCGCTGTCGCGACTCGCGCGGTTTGGAATGCATCTGCTGGGTGAGCCGGCAAAGTTGTGGCAAGGCGTGGGCTACGGCCGCGCGCTTCGGCCGATGCGCTTCAGGACGAGCTGCTGGCCGGTGGCTGCACAGGGCGAGGGGCATCTGCGCTCCGTGACGCTGCGTCAGGGCGGGCGCCAGTGGGACGTCGAGTGCGACTACCTCGCGTGCGGATTCCATCTGGTACCGAATACAGAGCTGCCGGAGCTTCTGGGATGCCGCATGACAGAGGGGTTTGTCGCGACCGACGAGGCAATGCGGACCTCGGTCGACAACGTGTACTGCGCCGGTGAACCGACGGGAATCGGCGGCGTGGATTTGTCCCTTCTGGAAGGACAAATCGCCGGACTGACGGCTGCGGACCCGGAAGCTTCAGCGCAACCGCTGATCCGGAGGCGCCGGACGCGCCTGGCCTTTGCAGGAGCGCTTGCCGAGGCGTGCAGGCTCGATCCCCAACTTCGCAGGCTGGCCACTGAGCAGACCATCGTATGCCGCTGCGAGGATGTTCGTTATGGCGATCTTCAGCACCGTGCCGGCTGGCGCGACGCGAAGCTGCACACACGTTGTGGGATGGGCCCGTGCCAGGGACGGGTCTGCGGTTCGGCCACAGAGTTCTTGTTTGGATGGGAAGCAGATTCGGTGCGTCCGCCGGTTTTCCCGGCACGGATTTCGAGCCTGGCCCATCTAGCGTACGGAACCGCCGATGGCGAGGCTAGCCCCGGAGTTGCGTACCCATTTTCAACTAATCCGAAGGAGAGCGCATGAAGTGGAATGGCGTAATGCCCGCAGTAACAACCTGTTTCGATGAGAAATTGCGCGTCGATCACGCATTCGGGACCAGGCACGCGCAGTGGCTCCTGGGCAACGGATGTACCGGGATCATTGCTCTCGGTTCCCTGGGTGAAGCGGCCACGTTGACGTTCGCTGAGAAGGAAGCGATTCTGCGCAACCTTGTCGCTGCGGCCAACGGCGCTCCCGTAGTGGGCGCAGTTTCCGCATTGTCGACCGACGAGGCCGTGGAGCTGGCCAGGGCGGCGGAGCAGGCGGGCTGTTCCGGTCTTATGGTGCTGCCACCGTATGTGTACCGCGGCGACTGGCGGGAGATGAAGGCACATGTAACGGCGATTTTCCGCGCCACGCCGCTGGAGTGCATGCTTTACAACAACCCGGTCTCCTACGGGACCGACTTTTTGCCGGAGCAGATTGCCGAACTGGCCGCGGACCACAAGAATCTCGCGGCTGTGAAGGAGTCAAGCACCGACGTACGGCGGGTTACGGGGATCCGCGCGCTGTTGGGTGATCGTCTGCAAATCTGTGTCGGCGTCGACGACGCAATTGTGGAAGGCATCGAGGCCGGTGCGGTGGGGTGGGTCGCCGGTCTGGTCAATGCCTTTCCTGCGGAATCGGTAGCGCTGTTCGACGCCGCGCGTGACGGAAGGCGCGAAGAGGCCTTTGCGTTGTATCGATGGTTTCTGCCGCTGCTGCGCATGGATACGGTTCCGAAGTTCATTCAGCTGATCAAGCAGGTGCAAGAGGAGACAGGCACGGGAAGCGCACGCGTGCGTCCACCTCGGCTGGCAGTCGCAGGCGCGGAACTGGAAGAGACTCGCAAACTTGTCAAAGAAGCGCTGCAACGCCGGCCGAAGGTGCAGAGCAGCGCTTTTCCTGCCTGAACTGATCCCGCTGCTTGAAAACCCGGGTGTCGCATGCGACCCGGAAAGGATGAACGATGATACTGCCGAGGTGGTTGGGCCGTGGGCCGGCACGAATCCTGGTGGGTGCGGCGGCGTTCCTGATTGGGCTGCATGGCGTTGCCCAGCAAACACAGGATGCTTCCGCGTGGCAGGCCGGGCGGACGATCGTGAATCCGCCGGTAAAGTTCGATCGATCCGCGCCGCTTCCGGAGTTGTTCAGGACCTATCAGATTCCGCCGCGCCCGGACCGTCGTCGTTCGACCACGGCCCCGGTCGCGCAACCCACGGTGGCGCCGCCGGCCGTGAGCATTAGCGCAGCTGGTGCAGCGGTCGAGCAGGTTGCACAAGGCACACGGCCCGCAGCCGCGCAGGTGGCGAGCTTCGACGGTCTGGGCGTGGGATTTGACGGACCACAGGGAAAGGCTGACGCTCGCAATCCGTCGGACAACAGCCTTGGGGTCGGGCCAAATGAGATCGTTCAGATCGTGAATTCGCGCATGGCGATTTTTACAAAGAAGAGCGCGAAATTTGCGGTGACCGGCAAAGCCCTGTTCGGACCGGTGGTAACGAATACGTTGTTTGCGGGTTTCGGAGGACCATGCGAGAAGCAGATCAGCGGCGATGCCGTGGTGCGCTACGACCAATTGGCGAACCGCTGGCTGTTCGTTCTGCCAATCTTCCGTAAGCCAGCAGATCAGCCGAACGCGCTCTACGGGATGTGCTACGCGATCAGTACCGGGCCTGACCCAATGGGTAGCTACTACCGTTACGAATTCAATCGGCCGCTGTTCCCGGATTATCCGCGTCCCGCGATCTGGCCCAATGGCTATTACCTGCCATCGAGTACCGGAGACACCGTCATCCAGAAACACGTGTGCGCGGCGGATCGCGCCAGGATGCTGCGGGGCGAGTCCGCGAACGAGCAGTGCGTGGTGATTGACGGAGTGAGCTTCCTGAACTGCGCAGACATCTACGGACGCCGTCTACCGCCGGCCGGCATGGCGGAGATCGTGATGGCAGCGGGCGGCACGCAGCTGCATAAAGTATTTGAAGACGATGGAATTTATGCGTGGACCTTCTCGGTGAACTGGGATGACCCGACAAAAACACGCCTGAGCAGCCAGCAGAAGATCGACGTCGCGCCGTATCACTTTCTGTGCAACGGCCAGCTGAGCAGTTGCGTGCCCCAGGCTGGAACCGACGTGCGGCTCGATTCGCAGGGCGACAAGCTGATGCAGGGCCTCGTCTATCGCAACCTTGGCCGTTACCAATCCATTGTCGCTTCGCACTCCATCGCAACGAAGGCGGGAGGCGGGGGCGTCCGCTGGTATGAATTCCGGCTGGATACGAGCGGAGCACCGAAGCTCTTCCAGCAGGGGACCTACGCGCCGGACCGCGGCTATCGCTGGCTTCCGAGTATCGCGACGGATCGCAAGGGAGATATCGGCGTTGGTTATTCCTTCGGAGACGCTTCGAGTTATCCTGGGCAGCGCTTTGCCGCCCGCATGGCTGGCGATCTGAAGGGGCAGATGACCCTGCGCGAAGCAGTGCTGGCGAATGGCGAAGCGGCACAGACGAATACGCTGCGGTGGGAAGATTACACGACTCTCGACATCGATCCGAGCGACGACTGCACGTTCTGGTACGTCGGCGATTACTTCAAAAAAGGCGAAGAAAATTACTCGACGCGGATCGGCGGCTACCGGCTGCCAGGTTGTGGGGCAAAGCACAAAGTACTCGGCCTCTTCTGAAGGAGCCGGGAGAATTCTTCTGACCCGCAGGGCCAGGTTCTCCCGCCTTCTTAATCGTCAACGTCGTCGTGCGACTCATCCGCTGGAGCAGTTGCAGGCGGTGTCGCGGAAACAACAGGGATTGTGTTTTGGTCGGCCAACTGGTGATTGAAGGCCGGGAGGTCTTTCGTCATCAGGTTGTGATAGTCCTCCTCCGCCTTGCCCAGGTCCTGTTCGTATTGGTGAGCAAGCGTGACTTCGGTATCGGTTGGCCGGAAATCTGTGCCCCCCGCCACATCGCCAGCGCCTGATCCGATCTCAGCATTGAGCCAGAGCAGGTTGTAGTAGACCTTCCACGCCGAGATATAGGTCTTGTCGTCGCTGGCGGCAAGAGGTCTGGAAAGAAGCTCGAACTCCACATCCTGCATCTTGCCATCCATCTTTTCGGCTGCCTGCTGTCGCGCTTTATCGGCGGGATTGCTGCCCAGCATCTTCTCGACGTCGGCAAGCTGTTTGCGCATCCACTCGATGCTGTTCACCATGTCGGAAATCTTGTCGATCTCGCTTGCGATCTGGAGTTGCAGCTTCACTGAGGCTTCAAGGTCGGCCTCGGTGCCGGGACAGTTGGGATCCATGAGGATGGTGACGGGCTGCGTGAACGATTTGCCGCCGATCGTGAGTCGCGCCTCGTATGTGCCTGGCACCGCCATCGGCGTGGGAACCCGCTCCATGCCCCAGTGCGTCACCGGGCGCGCGTCCATGCCTCGAAAACGAGCTTCTTCCCAGATGTGCGGATCTTCCGGCGGCACGGTATGGAGCGAAATGAGCCGCGGCGCGTCATAATGCATATCCCACGCGATGCGGTTGATGCCGGGGTGACCGGTCGCCGTCAGTTTGCGAACCAGCTTGCCTTTTCCGTCGAGAATCTCGACCTGAACCGGCCCGGATGGCGCGGATTTGAGGGAATAAGCGAGGAAGACGTTCTCGCTACGCGGCAATCGGTATGTGGATCGCGGCGCGAAGAAGCGAATGTCATCGGTGGATGCCTGCTTCGCCATCTGCTCGAGCGGACTAATGTCGTCGAGGATGTAGAGACCGCGCCCGTAGGTTGAGACGACGAGGTCGTGGAAACGCTTCTGCACGACGGTCCACGTCACCGGCGCCGGCGGCAGGCCTTGATTGAGGTGTGTCCAGTGGCCGCCGTCGTCGAGTGAGTAATAGAGTGCGTTGCCGGTTCCCGTGAAGAGGAGCCCCTGGCAGTTCGGATCCTCAGAGACGTTGCGCACATACGCCAGAGGCCCTTTCGGCAGATCGCTGGAGATGCTTGTCCAGGTCTCACCGTAGTCTGTGGTCTTGAAAAGGAAGGGATCGCGGTTGTCGACGAGGTGCAGGTCGATGCTGACGTAAGCGGTTCCGGGATCGAAGAAGGACGGCTGAATGCTGGTGATGGTGCCCAGGGGCGGGAGCCCGTGGATGTTCGCCGTGAGGTCGTTCCAGTGCTGGCCACCGTCGCGGGTGTTCCAGATTTTTCCATCGTCCGTGCCGGCCCACAGCAGGTCTTTTTTAACGGTTGATGGAGCGATGGCAAAGACCACTTCGCCGTAGAACTGGCCGAGGTTGTCGGGGATCATGCCGCCGGACGACTGATTGTGCGCCGGATCCTGCGTAGTGAGGTCGGGACTGATCACCGACCAGCTCTGGCCCTGATTGCTGGTTTTAAAGATGACCTGGCAGCCGTAGTAGACCGTGTTGTGATCGAAAGGGTCGATCGCGAGCGGCGGAGTCCAGTGGCAGCGATATTTTGCCTGGTTGGGCGCCGAGTCCAGAGTGTGCATCCACGGGCTTACAGAGCGCGCCTGCTTATTGCGCGCATCCCAGCGCGTCACCTCGTCGGCATAGCAGGAGGCCCAAACAATGTTGGGATCGGTGGGATCGGGCAGAGTGAATCCGGATTCGCATCCGCCCATACCGTGATCCCACCCGGCATCGGGGCCGCCTCCCGCGACGCGAATGCTGGGGCCGCGCATTGTGGAGTTGTCCTGCATGTTGCAGTACACGTAGTAGGGAATCTGATCGTCGACGGCGACGTGGTACATCTGGCCGATGGGCAGCGTGACATCGTGAAAGCCGCGCCCGCCGACGGTGGTGATGGCTAGGCCGCCGTCAAAGGTGATGGCGAAACGGTTCGGGTCACTGGGGTCCATCCAGATGTCGTGGTTGTCGCCGCCCCACGGGCGTTCCTCGAAGGTGAGGCCGCCGTCGAGAGAAACAAGGAAGCTGCTGTTGGCAACAAGCACCATGTTCTCGTTCGCCGGTGAGACAGCAAGGCGAATGTAATAGCCGGCGCGGCCGATGAGCGTGCGGTCCCAGCTCACCACCCGCCAGTTTTCGCCACCGTCGTCGGAGCGCCACATCGAGCCCTGCTTGTCCGTCTCGATGAGCGCATAGACGCGGTTCGAGTCGGTGGGGGCAACGGCGACGTCGATCTTACCCACCGGCGAGTGGGGAAGTCCGTGTCCTTCGAGGTGTGTCCATGTGGTTCCACGATCGTGGGAAACGTACACACCGCTGCCCGGGCCACCGCCATTCTCCGCCCAGGTGTGCATTTCCACCTGCCACATGCCCGCGAACAGCGTGCGCGGATTCTCCGGGTCCATACCGATCCCGGAACATCCTGTGTTGGCATCGACAAACAGGACCCTTTGCCAGGTCTTGCCGCCGTCTTCCGTGCGATAGACGCCGCGATCCTGCTGGGGCGCGGTCAGCCTGCCGAGCGCGCACACATAGACGCGATCGCTGTCTCGCGGATCGACGACGACCCGTCCGATGCGCCCGGTATTGTCGAGTCCCATGTGCGTCCAGGTCTTGCCGCCATCGGTGGATTTGTACACGCCGTTGCCGGCGACGTCGATATCGCGGATTGCCCACGCTTCACCGGTGCCCACCCACACGACGTTGGGGTCGGAAGGGGCGACAGCCAGTGCACCGATAGCCTGCACGGGCTCGTCGTCGAAGATCGGCCTCCAGCGGTTGCCGCCGTCGGTCGATTTCCAGACGCCGCCCGATGCGGCGCCTGCATAATACGTGCTCGGATCTCCTGGAATTCCGGCGATGGCGGAGACGCGATTGCCGTCCACGGGGCCGATAAAGCGGAAACCAAAACCCTCGCCCGCTCCATCGCGGCCGCGACGTTGCGCCGGCACCGTTGCGCAGGCCAGGGCGAGAAGAAGTGCAGCCAGGAAGAATCGCTGAGCAAAGCGGGATCGAATCGTCATTGGGACCATAACTCCGTGAGCGGTTTCGAAAGGCCGAGAAAGTGTATACCAAATGCGACGTAAAACGCGGGTCCAACGCTTGTTGCTATGGCGACACGTCACAGAGTTCCTCCTGAGGAGATCGACCCTGGGGCGCGTGCTACGGTTCCGCAGTCATGGTGGAGCGGTGACCGGTGACGGTTGTCCAGTAATCCATCCACCGCTCGCGAATGCCGTTGGTTCGCTCGATAAGTTCCGCGCTGGGTGCTTTGCCATGTTCAACGACCATCACCATGCCGGTATTGAAATTCTTCTGCGAGTGTTCGACGTCGGGCAGTCGCGGGCCCTCGGCTGCGATGACGTCCTGAATCGTGATCTTTGTCCGGTCGGCTTTGAAGATGGGATGGCCATTCGCATCTTTGCCGGCAGGGACGAGGTTCCTGAGGATAAAGAAATCCGGGACCTCGGCTGGCGCAATGAAGCCCATGAGATATAAGTCCAGGTAGGAATATCCGGTGGCAGGGACATAGTAATTATCGTCCAGCTGCGTATAGGTTCCATCCAGATTGTCCTGCCAGACACCACCGCCCATGGCTGAAGCCTCGGTTGGCCGCTGATAAGGGAAGGGAGATGGCGCTTGCAGTCCCATGTCCCAGTGGACCGGCCCTAAAACGATGGTTTGCCCATTGACTTTGGCTGAGACGAAGGCCGACCAGCGATGGCCCATTTCGTGGCCGATTTGCGACATCGCATAATCGTAGGGCGGAATTCTGCCATTCGAAGTGCGTTCTTTTAACTGGTCAATATATCCGCCAATGTTATGCGTGTTGTTATCTTTCAAGCCTTCCGGAGGATATTCCTGCATCTGATTGGCGCCCGCATAGACGGGCTGGATGAACTGCCACTGGAACCGGCCTTTGGTGCAGTAATCGGCGAGGTTGCCCTGTTCGGCGGCGATGCCGGTGACTGCGCCACCGCCAGGCCCGCCTCCAAGAGGACCATCGCTCGACGTTCCGGCCTCCGGATTATCGATGCGGAAATCGGAGTAATACGCCAGCATGTCGAATTTATCGCCGAGAGCCTGAATGACGGAGCAGGTGAGGTCCTGGGCACGCGGCGGCTTCATGTAGTGGAATGCCTCATAGACGACGGGGAATGGGCCGCTGGTCGTTGTGAGGGAGGAGAAATGCACGGCAGGGCTGCTGATCCCCTTGAGCTTGACCGCGCGCGGAGGAATCTGGGCGAAATCATGAGAGCTGGGCGAGCGAACGGCTGCGCTGACATAGAGGACGTCTCCTGATTTGTAGCCTTCGGGCAGCGTCCCCTGGACGGAGAGAGAATTACCGGTTGCATCAACGTGCGGAGCGAGCCCCGGCCCGAACGCGATATATCGAGGACCCAGGTGAAACGTGCCACGCGTGCGTTCACCAAAACCTCGGATGGTCCAGACGATTCCGGTTTTCGCAGTAGGTTGACACCCGGCGCGCGGCATCACCTTGTCAAGACAAACCCGGTACGTTAAGCCCGCAATCGCGGGATCGGTCGCGGGAAGGATCGAGCCGCGAGCTTCCAGAGCGACCCTGAGATAGAGGTTACTGAGCGAACTGAGGGTGATTGCGTGGATATCGAGGTAGGCGGGCGCAGCGGGATTATCACCCGTAGGGATGGAAGCAATGGGTGTTGCCGCGCCGTCCGGCACCACCGGATAGACGCCGACAATTGCGTCGCGGGCGGCCACATCCTGGTACGAAAAATCGATCCTGCCATCTTTGTGAAGCACTGCCTGGAAGCGGTTCACGGTCGGTGTCCAGGACCAATCCTGAATTCCTGCGAAGGGCTCGGTAAGGCTCCAGCTGATGACAACGCGATCGTCGAGTTCTTTCGAGTAACGCGTGCCCGTCATGCGTGGCTTGAAGAAGACACTGATCGCGGGAACTGTATTGACGATCTCAGACGCGGCCTCCTGCAACTCAGCAAAGCGCTCGACCGAGAGGCCGCCGTCGCGTCCGGCTCTCACGCCGGGGCGGCCCGGCTGCTCGGCTTCACGTTCTGGTTTCCCAAAGACAATCGATCCCGTCACGCCTACGGACAGGGAACTCCATGTCTTCCCGGAAAAGGGGAAGGCGAAGTGTTTGAGATTCACATCAGAGGTTGTGAGGGGTGAGCCTAAGTCGGCGTCCCACGCGAACGGCAGGTTCTGCACACGATAGCCTCCGTCCGCAGGGGTGAAGCGCAGTGTGTGATTCGCCAGGTTGAACATGTTGGCGCGGCCCAGTGCGTCGTTGTTGAGAGTGAGCAGGATGAGCTTGCCCCGCGTCGTCACCGTGCCGATAGAATGGCCCGGTTCCGGCTCGAACTGCGCGCAGCAGCGAGCAGAACAAAATCCGAAAGTGACAGCCAGCGCCAGAGCGAGGAGCGGGCGGACGAATGCGCGGTCCGGCGCGGTGTTGCGGCCAGCCGTTCCGGTGGGGCGATGGTCAACGATCATGACATTCCTCAGCGCAGGCTGTTGCGTTATTTACAAGCGACACGTTCCCAGCGCTCATTGGCCGGGTGCTCGATCCATGTGCAGAACGATTTCGGTAGGGCCTCGATGCAGCGGGACCACAAACGCACCTCTTTCGCTGCGGAGAGACTCTGTGGGGTGATAGATCCCCGCTCCTTCAGGATTGGCGGGTTGTTCGATCCGGATCCGTGCTTCAGGGGTCACGGTGGTGGCGGAATCCAGCGTAAGACGGACGGTATGGGTGTGCGGATCGAAGACGGCGCTCGTCAGCTTCCCTGCGTCCAGGGTGATCCACAGTCCGACCGGCGCAAGGTAGAGCCGACTGCGGAAAGCATCGAGCGGCTCAACATGAATCGCTCCGCCCCTGACCTGGAGATTGCCGCCGAAGCAAAGCCATCCCAGCGAATCGTCGTGCGTGACATAGGTCGCCGTGTTGGCGGCGTAGCCCCAAAAACCAGAGCCGTAGTCCCCGGAATATGGATCGGGAGCCAGCATGTCGGGAAATGCATGGAAGGCGGCAGAGCCGAATCCGCCCTGATCGATGTTGCTCAGCTCGCCCATCGTTCCGCCGTAGCCCACTCGTAATAAATACAGATCGTCCGGATGAGCGCGGTACGCCGCCAGCACCGGGACGGCGTTGATACCCGAGCCATAGTGGTGCAACTGCCGCTCCAGCCGCTGAATCTTGCCGCCATAGATGAAATCCCAATAACGGCGCGCGCTGCCGTTGTATCCCCAGTTTGGAATCGTTGGATCGTAGCCAAGCACAGCATCCAGCGTTGTCTGCGCCTTATCGGCGTATCCGAAGTATTTCGTCCAGGCGTACACCTCTTCCTGGCCGGTGGAATCCCAGGGCATCTCGCTGCCGAAGGGATACTTCTCGGTGTTCCAGTGATCGGCGCGCCGGCGCATCGCTGCTTCCAGAGTTGTCGATTCCGAGTTCATTCCCTCGCGCTTCAGATCGTCGAGGATCCATACAAAAACATCGCCTTCCATCTGGCCGAACTGAGCGTAGTAAGGGGCATCGCGCGTCATGGCCATCGAGGTCTCATAAGCGTGCTCGAGATACCACTGCCACGGATGATTCGTAACGAGGCCCGCGTGATCGCGCGCCAGCCGGTACATCACCCAATAGGCCGAAGCGACGTGAGGATAGTTGTAGGAGCGGTCGTCGATCTCGGAACTCTTGCGGCTCCAGCTCGTCCAGCTCTTCCAGTTCAGATCGCTGCGATAGTATCCGGCGGGGAGCTGATCCGGCTGGTAATAGAACAGGCTTTTGCGCACACCAAACTGCTGCGGCCCATCCTTATACTGCAACTGGCCCCACAACACCCCGTCGACAAACTGCTCGAACTTCGCAACCTCCTGCGGATCAGGCTCAACGAATTCCTTCATTACCAACGCCAGCCATGAGCCAGCACCAGCTTCATCGCTCAGCCCGGCGATCCAGACACGGCTTTCCTGCACGACCTGGTGATTGGCCTCACGGTCATAGCTGATGGCTCCAGGGGCGCGATGAAAGGGGTCGCTGGTGTCGGTGAACCACTGACTCGTCGTCAAAAAATGCCCCAGGTCCGCGACCGCCTGTGCTTCGGGTTTGATCACCCGGTATTGGATCGTCTGGACCAGGCCATCCTTATAGCTAACCGTCACGCGCGCCCGGCCCCAGGTCCTGGCCCGAAGGAGGTAGTCCTTCCATTCTGCCGACGGCGCTGCCACTTTATTGATCTCGATGGCTCCTGCAGGTTCAACGGTGATGGACGCTACCGGCTCCGGATACCTGAGGAACAAGTGCGACTCGAGATCAGTGGGAAGAATGTAGCCCGGAACTCCGACAGCGACCGGCCGGCGGTTGTCGGCCAGGGTTTTCTCAATGCCTCGAATGGAGTCAGACACAATAAAGCGCAGACCATAGGTGCGCGATGCCCCGGGGGCCAGCGTGAGCGTTGTTGGCGGATTCCACGGCTGCGCTTTGCTCCACTCGTTCTGCTGATAGGCGCCGCTGTGCACCATCCACTCGTAAAAGCCTTCAAAGGTGATGCCGCGCGGGGTTGGATCGTGAGCAAACTGCGGCTTGCCGTTTGGCCGCACGCCAAGGATCGGGTTGTACGCCTCGAAGGGCGTATGGCCGTCCGGCACGACGACCAGCGCGGGTCCGTGGCCGCTGAGCCGTGTCACCTGCAGGTAGCCAGCATCTTCGGCAATCGAAGGGTCATAGAAGCTGCAGACGGCATGCGCTTCGTCGAGCGTGCGGTCGCTCATGTCGTTGTTGAAGATCATCGGAATCCCAAGCGAACCAATCTCGACAGGCTGCTGCCCAGTGTTCTTCAGGGTGAAACGCAGGACCAGCTTGCCATCCTCAAGCGCCCAGGTGCGGACGATGTCCAAAGGAATCTCCGCCGGCAGCGTGGGCGCGAGGTCAGCAGAGGCGAGATTGCCTGCCGCGGCTGGAAGTGCCTTCACGGGCTTGCGGGCAAGCGCCGTCGAGTAGTTCTGCCACGCGCCGGAATTTCCTGTGCGGAGGCGCAGATCCAGATCGCCGAGATGGTAGTAGCCATCCTGGGAACGTGCGACGAGACGATCGCCCGGAGTGAAATCAAAGCCATCCGCGCCTCTGGGCAGCAACGCGGCCACTGTCTGCGACGAGCGCACCAGCTTTAGCGTGAATTGCGGCGTCTCCAGGGTTTGTATGCCGTCATCCAACATTGGCCCCGGTGCCGGCGGAGCTTTCGGGTGTTCATGCCCGTAGAGGCCCCCAGCCCATGCAATGGCGCACAGCGATGCCAGGAAGAGGAACAGAGCCCGCTGAAAAGCGAGCGAAAAAAATCGGAATTCCTGCCGTGATCCCATCATCCCACCCGTCCTCGTCTGGCTCCGTCGATCACAAGGGGATCGAGAGATCATGCCCGTGAAAAGTGACTTGTCTTTGAGTGTCCGACCCCGCGAGGCCAATCAACATCGGCATGCCCTCCGGCTTCAACATGCGCGAGCCCTGCACCAAATGCAGCCGCAATTTCCGCGCTCGCTCGTTCCACCGCATCTCGACGCGCGTGAAGGCACCGCTGCGGAAATCGAATGTTTCTCCATCGTCCTGATACAGAAACGCGCTTCCGTCGGCACCCGGATAGATCCTCAGGGTCAGCGTTTCATCGACGGTCTCCGTTGTGTACTGGCGCAACGGGCCGGTTGGGATGACGGCTCCCGCGCGGACGTAGAGCGGAAGCGTCGCAAGATCCACTGCGCGTGCGACTTCGCGACCACCGCTGTGGCGTTCGTTCGTCCAATAGTCGTACCAGTCGCCCATCGGCAGATAGACTCTGCGCTGCGTTGCGCCCTTCTCGACGACGGGCGCCACCAGAATGTCGCGGCCGTAGAGATACTCATCGCCACGGGCGATGGCTGACGGGTCATCAGGATAGTGCAGCCAGAGCGCGCGGATGATCGGCAGTCCTGTCTCGCACGTTTCGCGCACTGCCGCATAGAGGTAGGGCATCAGGCGATAGCGGAGTTCAAGATACTTTTTGCAGATTGGCTCGATGGCCGGATTACGAATTTGTGCCGGATCGGGATGGTAGTCCTTTGTCTCGGGATAGACGATCTCTCCGGTGTCCCAGCCCCACGGCAGGTGCAGGCGCCAGTCGCGTCCGTGAGATCGAAACAGGGGACAGAATGCGGCGAACTGGAACCATCGTGCGTAAAGTTCGCCCGTGTACTCGTCGGTGGGAATAAAGCCCCCGATATCGGTGCCCCAGTAAGGAATGCCACTGAGGCTTGTGTTGACGGCATTCGGAACGTGCACCTTCAGCGTCTCCCAGCGCGAAAGCACATCGCCCGACCACAGAAAAGCCGCGTAGCGCTGCATGCCCGCGTAGGCGTTGCGATGCAGCGCATACACGCGCTGATTGGGCCGATACATCTGCTGGCCTTCGAAGTACATGCGATTGCGGGCCAGTCGCGAAGCGGCGTCGAGGCCGTCTCCCTGATCGGGCCACCATCCATCAATGCCCATCTCAGCGAGAGGCCGGTGCGCAGGCCAATAGCAAGCCACTTCGCGGTCTGGCGGCCAATGATGGTCCGGCATTCTGCCGGTGGGCAATGCCGCCGCGGTGCACGGATCGTGAACGGTTCCGGTGAGATGCTCACCCTCAAGGACCACATGGAGGACCACTTTGAAGTTATCGTCGTGGAGCTGCGCGACCGCCTGGTGCGGATCGGGAAACGCGCGGGAATTCCATGTGAACTCGCCGTTGTCGGTATTCCAGCCGTTGGGACAAAATCCTGTACCGAGATAGATCATCGCGTCGCAGGGCAGCTTCTTGTCGCGGAAGATTCGCGCTTCCGCGAGGATCTCCTCCGGTGTCCCGAGCGTGCGATGCGATTGCTGGTAGCCAAGGGACCAGAGCGGCGGCATCTCGGCGAAGCCCGTGATCCCGGCGTACGCGCGCATGATGTCGGAGGGATGCTCTGCAGCGATGACGAACACGTCCAGCGGGAGTGGCGATTGGTCCTGAGCCGGAATGAGGCGTCCCTGAGAGCCACTCAGATCGAAAGCGCCTAAAGGGGCGTGCACAAACAGGCCCCACCCCGCGGTTCCAACCAGAAACTGAATCGGCACACGCGCGCCGTGGGTTCCGAGATGGTAGCCGCCCTGTCCGCTGACCATGCGATCGGCATCGCCACGGCGGTCGAACTGCGGCCCCCCCTGGCCCAGGCCGAGCAGCGGAGTTGTGCCGGCATCGAAACGCAGTTCACCGGTTGCGGAGTCGAGCGCGAGTTGCTGGACGGCGTGGCCCTGCGGCCCCTCGATCCGAAACGAGAGAGGATCGGACGAAACCGCGACCTGCAGTTGTCCGCAACGGATTTTGCGTGCTCCGTGGAGGCTGCGCAGGCGAGCGACCGGAGATTTGGGGAGCGAGTCCAGCAACGCGCTATCCGACGGCAAGGGTGCGACGGCACCCTTGCGAACGGGCTGTACAGCGATGCGCACAGTGTGCGGATTGATGGTGAAGAGCGAAATCTCTACGTCGCCGATTTTGTCCGCACCCGACAGCATCCGGAGCGGGGAGGCTGCCGGACGCGTGAGCGCCAGGGTGCCGGTCGACAGCATGCCCTTGAGGGCAGCTCGGCGGGTTAGGGAATCATTCATCGGCCGTAAGTCTCCTGCTCCTTTTGCAAGCTGCAGCTACTGCTGTCGGCAACAGCCAGACTTACGTGGTGGCTGTGATGTTTTTCAGGTAGACCGAGTAGCGCTCATCCATGATCTGGTTGAGTGGAACCAGCGTATGTTTGGGACCCCTGCCCGTCGTCTCAAAGCGGAGCGGATACTGATAGGACGCCTCGGCCCGCTGAACCCAGACGGTATCCGGCGCGGGCGGCGCGGCCGGCACCGGCTTGCCGCTGGCATCGCGATGCATGCGTCCTCGCAAATCGACAGTAGGCATCGGATAGCCATCGTCGAAACCCCGCGGCCCTGAGCCGCCGTAGATCATCCCTGTCGTCAGCCCTTCGGTGCCCAGCACGGCGGCCAGCACCAGCGGACCATACATCGCTGCCTGCACCGATTTATCGTCGGGCGCTGTTTCGATATGGAGAGCCAGGGGCAAATCGATGACGACGGTATCCCCGGCCTTCCAGGCGTGCTCCAGTTTCACGTACGAGGAAGGGGTCGCGGTAATATTCTGCGGTTCGCCGTTGATGCTGATCGCCACGCCCTGCGCCGCCCAGTACGGCACTCGAATTTGCAAAGCTGTTGGAGCAGAGGGCGCTGCCTCCACGGCAATCGTGATGCGTTCGTCCTCGGGAAGTTTCGTCGTGAGCCGAAGCTTCAGGCTTCGCTCTTTCCAGTCGAGCGTGGAGGGAATGAAGAGATTAACGAAAACCGAATCGTCATCGTGGAAATACACAGAGTTGGTAAGCTTCGAATACTCCTCTGATCCCGTACCGGTGCAGCACCAGAATGCGTCAAAGGGGGTGCCGAATGTTTTGTACATGCCAGGCTGCAGCGGCACATAGTACATCAGCATGCCGTTGCGGTCCTGCGTGCCGTAGCGGACGTTGTAGAGCAACCTCTCGTAGTAATCGAAGAATTTCGCATCAGGGTTTTGGCCGTAGAGATGCCGGGCTAATTTCATCATGTTGTAGGAGCAGCAGCATTCCTCAGCCGCTGGACCGAGCTCCGAGGCAATAGCATCCGGCGCGTGCCACATTTCGCCGTTGCTGGTGCCGCCTGTGCAGTATGCGTGATGATCGGTAACGATCCTGTAGAAGTTTTGGCTGATCTGCTGATAGCGTGTGTCGCCGGTCAGTTCGTATCCGCGCGCGGCGCCGATCATCTTGGGGATATTCGTATTTGCGTGGTTGTGATCGAGCTGATCTTCGTTCGCGGCAAGGGGATCAAAGATCTTGTGGTGTTCAAAGCGATACCCCAGGTCGCGATATTTCCCGTTGCCGGTGATGGCGTACAGGTTGAAGGCCGATTCCATCATGCCGCCGTGTTCCACCAGCAGCACGCGCTGCCAGTCATCGGCGGTGAAGCTGAATGCATATGTGTCGGCCCAATCCGCCATCCGCTCTGCCATCTCAAGCGCCTGGTGGTTGCCAGTGTGCTGGTACATGTCGATGAGTCCGGCAAGGATCTTGTGGTAGGTGTAAAAGGGCGCCCAGACGCGCTCGTGCTTCCGCAGGCGATCGTAAAAAGTGGTGGGGTAGGCACCCAAATATCCG
This sequence comes from uncultured Acidobacteriaceae bacterium, assembly GCA_963817165.1. GTDB lineage: Bacteria > Acidobacteriota > Terriglobia > Terriglobales > Acidobacteriaceae > Palsa-343. The sequence goes on from CAWFNL010000030.1 coordinate 67,550, forward strand.
TCCTTCGCCTGGCACTCCGCGAGCATCGTCACTAATTCATTCGCCTTGGCCGCAATGAACGTGTCCCCGGTGCTGGCATGCATGAGCGCGCACGAGGAGAGATAGTGGCCGACATAGTGGCCGCGCAGCTCGCAGTCAGGTGCTTCCCATCCGCCCAGTGGATCGGCATCGGTGGGAATCCCGGCCGTCACGCGAAAGTTATACGCAAGCCGCTCGTTGGGCAGTGAGTAGAGGAAGCTGCGATTCAGCTCCATCGTGTCTTTCCAGAAACTCGGCAGCAGGCGGACCTGGGGCATTGGAAAGGGCTTCGCCTTCCACTGCACTTTCGCAACGGCAGCGTTGGTCAGGTTTTGTGTCGCAGTGTCTTCGGTAAGGCTCTGAACAGGGGCGGTCGCCTTCTTGCCGGGCTTGTCGGAGAAAGCGTGCGCTGCGCCGGGCACTAACGCCGCGGCCCCGGTAATGGCAGCTCCACCAAGAAATCCTCTGCGCGTCAGTCTGCGATTCATAATCTTCACCTCGTCGGACCGTTTGCGCGATCTCGCGCGCTGCGATCCTGTTTTCAGAATAGACACAACACCGTGCACAACTCACATGGGTAGGTTGCTTTCGTCAACTCATGGTCGCGATGACCTCGAACTTCCGTTGCCCGCTGGTTGCGAAGATCGCGGCATCGTTGTGACGCCCACTGGGAGCGACAGCTTTTCCGTTGACGGTCAGTCCGACTATCGATTGTTTCGAAGGCAGGCGGAAACTCACGTGTAGTTCCCTGGGCTGTTCTTTCTCCGCCAGATCAATGACCGCTGCAAGCTGTTTGTTGCTGCGCGGCTCGATCCGGTAGTCAACCCGGCCCCATCGGGTGGGGGCTTGCTCGATCCCGATGGGTTTTCCCGCGGCCATCCAGGCGCGGGGCAGCGCTCGTCCGAAGGAGAGCCTCTCGGCATCGGGATCCTCGAACACCACCATCCAGCGCAGCAGCAGGGGAATCGTCTGCTGGGCTGGAATGCAGAACAGAGCGTCGCCGCCGTTAATTCCAGCTACCTCGCCGGCCGTCCAGCTACCGCGCGAATGGTCGTGATAGCGATGCGAATACAGGAAGAGGATGTATTCCTCAATGCGATCGAGCCGCAACAGGGCCTGCGCATATCCATAGGAGATAAAGCCGAGGATGTCGCGGCCGTTTGGATGGGGCGGCTCGACGTTGGCCACCACCCCGAGGGTAGTCGCGCCATATGCGCGCATGCAGTCGATGATCCGGTTGCTTTGTTCATCGGGCAGCACGCCGGGTTGCAGCAACTCGGCATAAGCGCGATGAGGCCAACCCTGCTCGCTGGGGTGCTCCTTCGCCAGAGACTCGCGAAATGTCAGCGTCATCCCCGGCAGCGGTCCGATGTACGGTGGGGTCTTCTCGCGTTTGGTGTTGGCGTCGATACTTTGGGTGAGCGCCGGGAGCAGTTGATCGGCATGCCTCGACCACGATGAGGTAAGGTCCTCCGCTCCGCTGAGCCGCATCGTCTTCCACGTCTTCGCAAGATCGCGCCAGCCGCGCACCGCGAATGCGCTGTTGGAGAAATACGGCTTCCACCAGATGGAAGGGTCAGGCATGAGGCAGGAATCCGATTCGCACCAGCCATGGATCAGACCGTAGCCGGGATCCGAGGCTGGCAGCCGAAGCGCTTCGTCGTGCAGTTCAGCCAACAGCGCGGCAGTCGCTTCGATCTTCTCGCGATGCTTCAGCAGCAGCGCGCGATCGCGCGTGTAGTTGTAGTAGCGCGCAACGAGCGACAGGGTGAGACCAAACTGCGCCGTCTCCGGCCCACGCATGTTCACCAGGCCTTTCGCATCGACGAAGCTGGTGAAGTAGTTATCGAAGATATCGCGCGCGGACTCGAAGCGGCCGCATTCCAGGTTGGCGTAGAGCGACATCGTGAAGATGTCCTGAAAGCCGTCGTACTCGGGGCCGTAGTAGTCGCGGTCCACCGCGCCGTACTTCGGATAGATGCCGCCTGGCCGTACGATCTGCTCCTTGACGAAGGCGTAGGTGGCCATGTTGGTCCAACTCGGATCAGGCATCGTGATCGGCGCAACGTCCTGCATCAGCCTGTCCCAGTACTCGGCGAACTCCAGCAGCGACCGGTAGTAGTCTTCGGCGCTCGGGGCCTGGCGCTCGCGCGTGTAGGCCGGATAACTGTAGCCGTAAACGACCTTCACTATCTTTCCCGTCCTGGATGTGACTGGTGCGGTGCCAGGTCTGCACGATGAAGCGATCCCTGGCCAGGACGTCACCGAAGACGATGGACTCGTACCACGCGCCCCCATCTCCGGGAAATACCTTGCGCACGGCCGGCATCCAGCCGCCTACAAGCCCTTCATGCCGCTTCTGTGCGCGCTCCAGGTTCAGTTCGGGGAAGTACTGGACCGGGTGATAGGTGCGCGTATTGCCTGCCGGGTAGACGGGCATCGTATCGCTGCACTCCCGCGTGCCCACAATCGTGTTCCACGAGGGGCGATAGCCACGGCCGCCACGCTCCGCGGAGTCCATGGGAGGGGCAGCGCGCCTTACCTGTTCCTCGATGGGATCGCCGACCGTCAGGAGCTTGTCGGCCAGAAGATCGCGATCCGCCATGCCAATGTCCTTCAAGTCGAGTCCCAGCCACGGAGGGCCGTCGTCCGCGAACACGGGTTCGGCGGTTTTCGGCAGCACCCGCGCGCTGCCCGTCGACGAGACAAAGGTGATTGCTCCATCTCGTGTTCGAAGGTCCTCGTATACCTTCCACGTAACCGACTCGCGGCTAAATGTGCATAGCAGCGTGTGACCCTCGACGACCACCTCGCTCGCCTTCTGTGTTCCGCTGAACTGGGTGCGAGGCCGAACGGCAGCGTCGATGACTTCTCCGGTTGCGGAGAAGCTGCGAAGCGCCGCCGCGCCCGCGGCCATACCCTGCAGAAAGCGTCTTCTTTCCATCGTTCTTCGTCGCTCCAATCCTTGCCGCACGCGAGTTGTAAAGGCTTGCTGAGAATTGCGCTCGGCGATCGAGATCTTCCGTTTCACGCCACCTTCTGAGGTCTAAAGCCAGGGTGGCATTTTCGCAGCAAAGCCGGGGACCGCGAAAACAAACGGAAGAGGTCTGCCCAGGCACAAGTTATAAGACATTTGGGCGACTGTATACAACAACGTATTCTTCCCGAGGGCTCACTTTCCTGGTCAAAACCCGCGATGCGTCGATGGAAAGTCGTCAAAATGCAGGTACAAAGCGAATAAGTAAAAGTTTCGCACCTGGCCGACTGAGCAGCCGCCGGCATGCCCCGGATTCCCCAGTTGTTGAAGTTCGGGAGAGCGGCCGGGCTTGTGCAGAAAAGCGTCTTCTGTCCGTCGCGGTCGCTGGATGACTCCAACGCCGCTGCTCAGCGCGTTCTGCGTGCACTCTGAGATTCGTTTGCACGCTGGCGAATTCGCAGAGCTATACCGTAAAGCGATAGATTGATTCAACGTCGTATGCGCAAACGAGGCACAAACAGTCGCTCGGATATCGGCCCCATGAAGCATGGCTTTGCCTTGATCGCCGTCGCCGGCGCCGTCATTCTTTTACCGGGGTTCCTGGCAGCCACGAGCCTGGCGCACGCCGTCGCGAGCCAGCACATTCCTCCTGCATACGGCGTCGAACCGCAGCTTTCCATCAGCGAAACGGACGCCCGTGCGGAACTGCAAACCGGAACGCAGCTCACCACCCACGGGGATCTACAGCAGGCGATCCCGCATTTACTCGTCGCTCAACACGCCGGCATTGAACCCTACGCGACCGGAGTTAATCTCGGCATCTGCTATCTCGGAACGGAAAATTACAGGCAGGCGATCGTGGTTCTGCAGGCGCTGGGCGATGCGGGCCTGGGCAGCGGCACGGTCGACAACCTGCTTGCCCAGGCCTACATCGGTGACGCGCAGCCGCAGGACGCGCTCCGGACCGTACGGCGCGCGGCCGGTCGCGGTCCTCAAGACGAAAAGTTCTATGCCTACCTCGCCGACGCCTGCAGTGACCACAAGGACTACTCCCTCGGTCTCCAGATCGTCGATCAGGGGCTCAAGGAAAACCCGGCCTCGGCGCGCCTGCATTATGAGCGGGGCCTTTTTCTGAGCGAGCTTGGCTTCTTTGAAGAGAACGGGGACCGAGAGTTTGACCGCGCTGCTCAGCTAGCACCCGACAGCTACATCGGCTTCCTTGCGCTCGTGCAGAAGGACCTCTACGAAGACGATTTTTCTGGTGCAGACAAAGTTCTTCGCCAGGCAATTCAGTCCGGCCACCGAGACTATCGCATGCTCTCTTTGCTGGGGACCGTTCTGCTCCACGAGGGAGCAGCGCCCGGTGACGCGCGCTTCGCCGAAGCAAAGAACGCGCTGGAGACCTCAGCGCAGGAAAACCCTTCCTACTCCGCTACGCAGATCGCCCTCGGGAAAATATATTTGTTGGAGAACGAGCCTCAGAAGGCGATCGACCATCTGCAAATCGGGCGTCGCCTCGAACCGGATAATCCGGCCGTCTACGCCAATCTGGCCAGTGCCTACGACAGGCTTGGCGACCACGCCCAGGCGCGGCTCATGCGCCTGCAAATTGGCCGACTCCTCGCGGAAAAGAAGTCCTCCGGCTCGGCCGGGCAACGGCCTTAGTGCTGGGGCCTCTCACCCGAAATCCTGGCTCGCGATCTGCTGTTTCCGATCTCGGTTGAAAGCCCGCGGCATACGCTTTCCGATTTTGGGTTCTTGACAATGCATACAATTTGCAATACAACATGAAACTCAACCGAGATGGAGAGCCATCCCCGTTTTTCAGGCTCTCCGGTTGTCTACGTCGTCCCCAGTACCGTTCCCCAGGGAAGCCAGTGTCAGCGATACGAAAATTATGGAAATCATGAAACGGTAAACGTTTTATGTCACTTTCAGGAGGATCAGTTCATGCAGACCAGCGGAATGCGGCGGAGTCTATTTCTCCTCAGCTTTTTGGGCGCTATCCTCGCGCTGCCATCGTTTCAGGCTCGAGCCCAGTCCGGCACGCAGGGCACGGTGGTCGTCACCGTCGAAGACCCAACCGGAGCCGTCGTGCCTGGCGCCACTCTCACGCTCGTCGAGCATCAAACCAACGACACCTACAACGCCAAAACGAACGGCAGCGGAGACTACACGTTCGTGGCCCTGCCCATCGGCACCTATACACTCACCGTCGGCCGTCCCGGATACTCCACCGCGGTCTATTCCGCGGTCGTAGTCGAAGCGGCCCAGGCCACCGATCTCAAGGCCCGGCTTACCGTTGGTCGCACCACCGAGACAGTACACGTTACCGACGAGAACTCTCCTGTGCTCCAGACGACCTCCAACGCCATCGGCAGTGTGGTCGATATGAAGCAGATCCAGGACCTGCCGCTCAATGGCCGCGATCTCACCGCTCTGGCGACCATTGTGCCCGGATACACAGGCCAGAACGGCGAGGGCACGTTCAACGGCCTGCCCATCATGGACCAGGGCAGCAACATCGACGGCATGGTCGGCAATTCGCAGCGCATGAAGTTCGACAGCAATATTGAACCGGCAGTTTCGCCACGTCTCGAAAACATCGAGCAGATGAGTATAGAGACCGACCAGCTGGGTCTGAATTCCGGCTTCGGGCAGGCCACCACGCAGGTCAATTTTGTCTCGCGCCGCGGCAACAATCAGTTCCACGGAACTGCTTATGAGGACTTCCGCAACAGCGGACTGAACGCCAACAGCTGGTACAACGATGCTGTAGGAGAGCGCAAGAACAAGCTCATCCTGAATGATTTCGGCGGCAGCGTCGGCGGTCCCATCCTTCATGACAAGCTGTTTTTCTTCGGCACCTTCGCCATGAGCAAGCAGCCGGGCAGCTTTACCGCCAGCAATGATGTCTTCACCAGCGCCGCTCAGGGCGGCACCTTCACCTACACTGGATCGGATGGAGCGAGCCACAGCGCCAACTTACTGACCATCGCGCAAAACCACAACCTCCCGTCCTCGGTCAATGCGGAAGTTGCCAAACAATTTTCGGCGATCGACTCGGCCGTCGGATCAGGAAAAGTAGCTGCGAGTTCCGATCCCAACTATAACCAGGTTGCCTTTCTCAATTCTGCGCCCACAACGAATTACTTTCCGGTAGCACGTATTGACTACAACGCCTCGCAGAAGGCCAGGATGTATCTCTCGTTCATGTACACGCAGGCCGACCAGCCCGGCGTAACAGCGCCTACCTTTCCCGGCAGCGGTTTTGCCAATCAGCAAGCCGGCAACCAGTCGAAGAATTTTGTTACTTCCTACGGTTTCGATTACGTCTTTACGCCGCGGCTGATCAACCAGTTCAAAGCCGGCTACCTCTACGACGTCACTCTCTACGCGTACAACGCGTCGCCGCTGTATGTGAACGAGCCAACCGTGAACTGGAATTATCCTGGCGCGACCGGTAACATGTCGGGCCAGACCTATCAGTTGCCGATCAACACCTATTACCCGGTCTGGGACTTCTCTGATGCCGTAACTTTGCAGCGTGGAAGGCATACGTTCCAGTCTGGCGTTTCGTGGTACAAGGAACAGGATCACTACTGGAATGCGCCGGGTGGATTCTATAACTACAACTTTGGCCTGGCGAGCGGCGATCCCGCGATTAATGCATTCACAAACTCGGGAGCCACTCCAACACTGCCCGGTGCCACCAATGCCGAATTACAGAAGGCGGATGCACTGTATGCGATCCTTACGGGCAGGCTCAGCGGCGTCAACGGAGAGAACTCCTATAACATCAAGACCAAGCAATACGCCCAAACTGGCACAATGAGTGAATACCCGCTGGACGAGGCGTCCTCGGCGTGGAGTTTGTTCGGGGAAGATTCCTGGCGAATAACTCCGACATTGACCCTCAACTACGGTCTGCGCTGGGATATATACAGTGCCGAGACGGATTTGACGGGCCAATATCATTCCGCGGACGAGGCTGCTATTTACGGCCCCACCGCTGTAGGCGATCTGTTCGATCCCGGCTCACTCAAGGGCGATCAGAATCCGTCCATTGCGGTTCACACGCAGCCGTACGCGCCCTTTAGGGTAACGCCGCAGCCCGCCTTCGGATTCGCGTGGAATCCGCACGTTGCGTCGGGCGCGCTGAAAGACATCCTCGGCACCGATAAAACGGTGATCCGCGGCGGCTATGCGCTGCGCCGTTTCAGCCAGGCCTATCAGTACTTCTGGGACTACGCCACCGACTACGGACAGTTCTACTACCAGCAGTTCAACCTTATCGCGAACACGACGGGACAGCCGGGAACGTTCACACCCGGCAGCCTCTCGCTCGGTAACGCGCTGCCCGCACCCATCCTGTCGCCCGCGACGTACCAGGCGTCGGCGCCCGAGGCAGAGTTCACCTATACGGGTGGACCGGGGGTCAACGGCATCGCGCCGAATCTCAAGCAGCCCTACTCTCAATCCTGGAACTTCGGCATCCAGCGCGGGATCGGCCGTTCTATGGCGCTGGAGATCCGCTACAACGGCAACCGCACCCTTCACAACTGGATTGGCATCGATCCCGACGAAATCAATATCTTCGAAAACGGATTTCTGAAGGACTTCAAAAACGCTCAGGCGAACCTGGCTGCATCAGGGGGCAATTCGTTCTCCAGCAGTTACGGCAACCCAACTCCGATTCTTGATGCAGCCTTCGGCGGGCAAAGTGCCCCCGATTACACGAACACACAGTTCATCAACTACCTGAACACCGGCGCGGCTGGATCGATGGCCAGTGTCCTTGCCGGCATCAACGGTGACGTGCCGTTCTTCTGCAATCTGGTCGGCGCCGGCTTCACGCCCTGTGCCACGAACGCGGGGTATACAGGCGCGGGCGCGGGCTATCCGATTAATTTCTTTCAGTCCAATCCCTACAGTGGCGGCTATTCAAGCGGAGAACTGGTTTCCGCAGGCTACTCGAATTACAACGGCCTGCAGGTGGATCTTCGCCAGGGAGCCTGGCACGGTCTGCAGTTTGACACGAACTATACATTCAGCCACAGTCTCGGTGTCTCCGGCGGCAATTCGTGGACGGGCTCCTACAACGCCTTCACCCTGCGCAATCTCCGGCAGAGCTACGGACCCACGATGTTCGACATTCGCAATGTCCTCCATGCCAACGGCACCTACGATATCCCGGTGGGCGAGGGGCGGGCCTATCTCTCCCACAACCGAGCGCTGGACGCGGTTCTGGGCGGATACACGGTGGGAACGATTGTGACGTGGCAGAGCGGGGCACCGGCGATGCTGGGCGGCGGGTACGACACCTTCAATGACGTCGGAGATGGCGGCATCCAGTTGCACGGAGTTACTGCGGCTCAGTTGCAGAGCGCCATCGGTGTTCATCAGGTTGCGGGGCAGCCGTTCGCTAATCTGATCAACACGAAATATCTGGTCAGCGCAGGAGGCGGCGGCGCCAACGCGAGTTACATCACCCCGAACATAACGCCTGGAACATTCGGCCAGCACCTCTACATCCATGGGCCACGACAGTTCTTTCAGGACATGGAATTAACCAAACGATTCCCCATCCGCGAGGCGCTGAACTTCAACCTCCAGGCTTCCTTCATCAATCTCTGGAACCATCCGGTCTTCGGAAATGCGGATGGCTTCGGGTCAAACATTGCCGGATATCCCTCGAATTTCGATTCCGGCGTGCAGGATTACAGCTTCGCCGAGGGTAGTCCCACCAATGAGGGTAGCGGGTTTGGACGAATCATCGAGATGCGCGGCACCTTCACCTTCTGACGAACCCTCCCGTGCCGGACGCCTTTCATGGCGTCCGGCCATTTCTTTTTTGTATATCTACATGTGCTGTGGGCGGCCCGTCAAAGATGATGATCACAAACGGATGAGGCGATGGCCTACTGCATCTCTATACCGGCTGCGTTCATTTCTGTCGACTCCGGGCCGGTTTGGCGAACCATGGGCGAACTGAGTAATATTGACGCGAGCGGGGCGGGTGCCGCCGTCCTCAGCGCGTCCCCAAAATGTTCACCGACGACCCCTACTCAAGTGGCTATGGCTCCGGATTCCGGGGATTCGTCCAATTGGCGACCTATGCCTTGCGTGATCCGTTCCGGGATGGTTCTGCTTCGGCGGCAAAGTGCAGGACAAGCGAGATGAGATCGACGCCACGCATCCAGGCCATGACGAACGGAGTGCAGCCATGATTGCAAGACATGCGGCCAGGGACCTGTTTCTTCTCTGCGCCGCAGCTCTTTACGGCGGCGTGGCTCTCCCGGCCCAGACGAATGTCGCCGCCGGTAGCGTCCAGCAGGGAATTCATCTCGTCGAGACCGGCCGATGCAGGGAGGCCCTCCCTCTTCTCGAACGTGGCCTCTCTCACGTCGCTGACAAAGCACTTCGCTATCGCGGCGACATGGCGGAGGTTCGCTGTGCCATGGCGGTCAACGATCAGCAGACCGCGGCCGATGCACTTTTTCGCCTGCAGCGGGAATCCCCGGGGAATCCCGAAGTCCTCTATATCCAGACGCACATGTTTTCAGAACTGGCCATGCGCGCCGCTGCGGAACTGCAGGAGAAAGATTCCACTTCCTATCAGGCGCGCCGCCTGCAGGCTGAAGGCCTGGAATCGAATGGGAAAGCGGATCAGGCCGCCGCCATTTACCGCGACATCCTCAAAGACCATCCCAACGTTCCCGGGATTCATTATCGTCTCGGGCAGATCGCTCTCGATCAGGCGGGCGACGCGGGGTCCACGGACGGGGCTCAGGAGGAATTCGAGAAAGAACTCTCCGTCGATCCATCCAACGCCTCCGCGGAATTCATCCTTGGCGAGCTTGCCCGCCGCAAAGGCGACTGGAACGATGCGATCCGCCACTTCACGCAGGCGGCCCACCTCGATGCCGGTTTTTCGGAAGCCTATCTGGCCCTCGGCATGTCTCTTGCTGCCAGCGGCCGATATGCCGAGGCCAAACCACCACTCCAGCACTACATTCAGCTCCAGCCCGACGATCCTTCCGGTCATTACCAGCTTGCGATCGCCGACACGCACACCGGCGATCAGGTTGGAGCGCGGCGTGAAATGGCTCTTCAGGCCCAGGCGGCGGCCCGCTCCAAATCCACCGACACAACCGAGGGGCATCCCGTTCAGCAATGATCCTCTTTCCACACATGCAACTTGCTGGCGCCGCCGTAATTCCTGGGGAGCACCTTCCGTTCTGATGACCTCAGGCACCCAACAAGGTCCACGCGCCTACTCCCGCAGAGAGTTTCTCTGCGCCTCCGCGCTCGGCCTGGTCTGTTCTTCTCCGCTTAGCCGCGCGCTGGCCGCAGGGCAGACCCAACCCTGGTTTGAGCCCCTTGCTCCTGAACGCAGCGGTATTACATGGACCCATACCGCGGGGCTTTCTCCAGAGATGTTTCTTCCGGAAACCGTCGGGGCCGGCTGTGCCTTCTTCGATTACGACAATGACGGCTGGATGGACATCTACCTCGTCAACAGCGGCCCGTGCGATTTTTATAATCCCCCGAAGCCACTGCGCAATGCGCTCTATCGGAACAACCGGGATGGCACTTTCACCGACGTCACCGAAAAGGCAGGGGTTCCCGGTAGCGCTTACGGCATGGGCGTTGCAGTCGGCGATTACAACGGCGACGGCTTACCCGATCTCTACGTCACCCAATATCCCCGCAGCATTCTGTATCGCAATAATGGTGACGGTACCTTTACCGACGTGACCGCAAAGGCAGGCCTGGCAGCTCCGGGGTGGGCGACCAGCGCTGTGTGGTTCGATTACGACAACGATGGCCGGCTGGACCTGTTCGTCTGCCGTTTCGCCGACTTCAGCCGGGAGAAAAATGTCTGGTGCGGCGGTCGCGGCCCTGGCGAACGTTACTACTGCAAGCCGAACGTCTACCTACCGATGCCGAGCTGGCTGTTCCACAATAATGGCGACGGAACCTTCACGGACGTTAGCCGTGAATCCGGGATCGCTTCTTCTCTGGCCAAAGCCTGGGGCGTGGTGGCGGCAGACCTGAACAATGACGGCCGCATGGACCTCTTCGTCGGGAGCGATACTGCGCCTAATCCGCTGTGGATCAATCAGGGCAAAGGCCGCTTCGCGGACAACGGATTTCTCGCCGGTGTGGCCTACAATCCCTTCGGTGTGGCCCGCTCCGGGATGGGCGTCGATGCTGCCGACTACGATCAGGACGGCTGGATCGATCTTTTCGTCTCGAACGTCGACCACGAGATGGATTCGCTCTACCGCAATAACCATCAGGGTGGATTCGACGACGTCTCGATCCGGACGCCGATCGGGCCGACCACACGCCTGATGAGCGGCTGGGGGCTGAAGTTTTTTGACTTCAACAACGATGGCGACCTCGACCTGATCGTAGCGAACGGCCATCCGGATCTGATGATCCAGCAGCACCATCCCGAGCTCCGCTATCGGGAGCCCCTCCTTCTTTTCGAGCAGAATGCCGGATCGTGGAAAGATGTCAGCGATTCGGCTGGCCCCGCATTTGGACAACTTCTCGCGGGACGCGGGCTGGCTCTCGGAGATTTTGACAACGATGGCGCAGTCGACGTGCTGGTGACCACCAATGATGGTCCGCCATTGCTCCTCAGGAACAATGCTGGCCGCGACCATCACTGGCTCGGTCTCCGACTCATCGGTACACGATCCAACATCGACGCGATCGGCGCCAAAGTCACCTGGAAGAGCGGCGATCTCCTGCGCCATCGAAGCAAAGTCGGCGGTGGCAGCTATCTCTCCTCACACGACCCACGCATGGTGCTTGGTCTCGGTCCCCGGACCCAAATCGAATGGCTGGAAGTCGAGTGGCCGCAGCCGGGCGGCAGCCGCCAGCGCTTCAGCGAACTTCCCGTCGACCGCTACATCACGGTCACCGAAGGCCAATCGGGCTGGAAGTGACGCTGTCGGTTTACTGCTTTTCCGAAATTGTCTTCATCCGTTGTACCGATCATGCCCGCGCTGATGTGTTCGAAATCCTGGCAGCACAAAGCATTGTCCTAATCCTGGTTACTCGCAGAAGTGATTCGGAGAATGCTCCCGGACGAAGACGGATGGCTGAGAGTCCTTGCAAAAATCTCATCAACTTCCGCAGGACCGTTGCTACCGCAGGTAAGGCGAGATTCTTCGGGAAAATGCGGTGGAGGAGATAGGAATTTGGTGAACTGATTTGTTCCGAAAAGTGGCCTATCTCATGCCCGGTGGCGTACACGCGATGTACACTCTGAGCGCAAATCTTGCACATCTCTCTTATCTGTCCGAATGCAGAGTCAGTAAGCTGCTGACTCTAAATAGGTAAAAAGGCTTTCAGGGTATCAAATGGGAATTCAATTGCTAAAGTATTTTGGCTTGGAAGTGCTTGTGAATCAACAAAAGTTAGTTTGGTGAAGTGGTGGATGCCTGACGATAAAAGCGAAAGGCAGCCTGGAGCGAAAAGCAGCTCCCAGCGTGAAGCAGCCTGGAGCGTGAGGCAGCCCGGAGCAGGCGGCCGGAGCGGAGACGGAAGCCCGCGCATGCACGCTATCGCCTCATTCGCAAGCAGTTAGCACGTCTTCACCTTTCTTCACAAAAATAGAGAGCCCTCTTCAGGACAACGAGGATTCGCTGTGGTTGATTGGCATACGAGCGAAAGCCTACGGGCGGCTCAGGATCGGGCTGGTCTCGGCGAGACTCCAGCGCCGTTCCAGTCCAGAAAACCCCAGTCCAGGAAATTCCAGTCCAGGAAATCGAGGAACTCACCTATGTACCCAACGCGCTATGCGCTTCGCACTGCGGCCACTTTGTGCTCCGCGCTGCTGCTCTCCCTGGCAGCCCACCCCCAGTCCGCGGTCATATCGCTCGACCCCGCCACTCTGCGTCCGGCCGCCACCGCGCCCGTCAAGGGCGAAGCTCCGTTCGCGAACCCGCCAGCCAACTTCTATGCCTTCGCGTCCGCAAAGGTCGGCGAACCGGCCGAAGTGGAAGGTCTCAGACTCCGTTTCGCCGCGCCCACCACCCTCAAATCCATCGAGTCCACGAAGGACTTCACGGTCGAGCCGGGCGGCAGTTGCAAAGAAGGCGAATCCTTCGCCAAAGGCGATACCTGCATCCTCCTCGTTCGCTTCACTCCGCAGGGCGCAGGCCCGCGCCTCGGCCACATCACCATTGCCCACTCCGCCTCGGCCCAGCCTCTCAGCCTCGGATTGGGCGGCAACGGCTACGCGCCCGTCATCAGCTTCACGCCGGCCCTCATCACCACTGTCCCGGGCACGTATCCGGCGAGCAAAGGCCTGCTCACCAGCGCCCAGAACCTCACCGTCGATGGCAGCGACGGGTTGTATATCGCCGACACCGGCCACGGCATCATTCGTCTACATCAACTCCGGCGCCAGCACCATTTGGGTCCTGGCGAACGGATACACCAGTCCCGCTCGGCGTCGCCGTCGACACTTTCGGCGAGGTCTACTTCGACGAACCATCAGCGAATGCAATGTATGAAATTTATGACTACGGTCCGGTCGTCAAGATCAGCGGCGCCGGCACGGACACCTGCACAGAATCTGCCCCCTGCGACCTCGACACTGAAGCGCTCACTGATCCCGGACAGATGAGCATCGATCGTTACAACAATCTGTTCTTTGCCAACGACGGCGGCGGCGCCGCGTTGTCCACGGTTCAGCCCTTCCCGGCCACCTTCGCCAATCTCTTCGACCCATTCACCTATCAGGAAAGCTATAACGACGCCTTCGCCGTCGATGCCAGCGATAACCTCTATACCTTCTGGGCTCCCAACGGCACCACCGAAAACTGCGAGATTGTCAGCCAGTCGGCTTACGACGCGGAAAATAGCATCGAAACGTATCAACAAGATCGTCGGCGGCCGTATCTGCGGATACAGCGGCGATGGCGGCCAGGCCGGCAACGCCGAGATCAGCGAGCATCGTCGGCCAAATCACCTTCGACCTCGCCGGCAACCTCTACTTCACCGACACCAACAACCAGCGCGTTCGCCGCGTCAGCGCGGCCACCGGCATCATCACCACCGTCGCCGGCAACGGAACAGCCGGCTACGCCGGGGATGGAGCCGAATCAATCTATGCTAATCTGAGCTCTCCCACGGGAATCTCAGTAGATTCACAGGGCCAGGTCTACATCATCAGCAGCGCTGCCTCCACCGGAACCGCCCAGGTCGATCCGCAAGCTGGGAACTCAGGGAGATCTAGTCTGGGGCTCCTTTAAGATCGGAACCTCCGGGCCCCTTCATTTGTTGACCGTCTCCAACATCGGCAACAACGCCATGACCCTGAGCAGTTTCCTGATCAACGGCACCAACCCCGGAGACTTCTCCATCGACCCCAACACCACCAGCTGCGTGCTCACCGCCGGAGCGACCCTGATCGAAGGGCAGAGCTGCAACATCGGCGTCATCTTCAAGCCCACCGCGACCGGCGTTCGCAGCGCCACGCTTACTTTCCTCGACAACACCGTCACCAACATCAATACCGTGCTGCTCTCTGGCGCCGGGAGCACCTCCGCACCCGCCGTTAAAGCCACTCCGGCCACCGTCGCCTTCCCCACCACCGCTCCCCAGCACACCTCGGCCCAGGCCATCACCGTAACCAACGCCGGCACCGCGGATCTCAAAATCTCCGGCATCACCGCCGGCGGCGCCAATCCAGCCGCCTTTAGCTACACCAACTCCTGCGGCGCTGCTGTGGCTCCCAAAGCCAGCTGCACGCTGCTGGTCAACTTCAAACCGTCGTCGACCGGCAACTACGCGGCGAAATTCAATATCGCCGACAACGCCCCGGACAGCCCGCAGACCGTCTCCGTTGCCGGAACCTCCGCGGCTCCGTCGCCCACCAGCATCCGGCTCGCTTCCACCACCAATCCGAATGGTCCATGCAGTCCGGTCGCCTTCCAGGTGCAGGTCACTGCTGCCGCGGACGGCGTTCCCACAGGCACCGCTCATCTCGTCAGGGGCAGTCTCGTTCTCGATTCCGCCGAGCTCAAAAACGGTGTCGCCACCTTCTCCGCCGCCGGCCTTAAGCCCGGAGTGAACCTGGTCTTTGCAACCTACGACGGCGATCCGATCCACAACCCT
The DNA here is from genome assembly GCA_963817165.1 of uncultured Acidobacteriaceae bacterium. Lineage (GTDB taxonomy): Bacteria > Acidobacteriota > Terriglobia > Terriglobales > Acidobacteriaceae > Palsa-343. The sequence goes on from CAWFNL010000030.1 coordinate 82,689, forward strand.
TCAACCTCCTCCGAACTCCGGCAGGTCATCGCCTCCGATCCAGCCTGCATCTTCGGAAGGCTCCAACTCCATCCCTGATTCTTTAACTCGGACGTCACGTGCAACGGGGCGACAGCTCATCCGCTGTCGCCCCGTTTTATGACGCCGCCCGAGCCGGGCACTGCAACCGTCCAGGCGCACGGCCGTTACACTACCACCAGCATGCCCAATCCGGACCCTCAACCAACCCAGCTCGCCCCCGCCACGCTCCGCACGTCGCAGCCGGATTGGCTGGCGCAGCTCACCCGCGCCTATCGCAGCCGCACCCAGGTCGAGCTCATTGACGATGCGGGCATCGGCATCGACCCCGCCACGCAATCCCTGCTGCAGATGGGCGTGACCGGCAAGCTCTCGCATAAAGAATGGACGGCAGTGGCGATTGCCGGCGGCATGACCCTCTTCGGCGCGACCATGGTCATCCTCGCCATCGTCGATCCCGACCCCACCAGCAAGCTCGGGCTGCTCGTCGGCAGCGGCGCCATCCTCGCCCTCACCGGCGGGTTTCAGACCATCCGTGTGCTGACTCGGCAAAAACCGCCCAACATTACGATTTCAGCGAAGGGCATTCACATCGACTGGTCCTGAACGAAGTGAAGAATCCTGTGCTTGTCTTTGTTTTTAGATTGTCATCCTGAACGAAGTGAAGGACCCTGCGGTTGTTCTTCGGCGTTACCGCTCCTGCGAAACTGTCTCACTCACCCGCTCTTCAGCCCCTTCAGCCTCCAGCCCCGTGGCCGGAAAGAACACGCTGAACACGGTGCCCGTCGCCCCGCTCGAGTTGCTGCGCACCCGCACCGTTCCATGGTGCTTGCGGATGATCTGCTCGCTCACCCAAAGGCCCAGGCCGGTGCCGGTCGCTTCTTTCGTGGTGAAAAACGGCTCGAAGATATGCCGCTTGGCGTCCTCGGTGATGCCCGATCCGGTGTCGGCGACGGAAACGCGCACGCCGGCCACGCCGGCCTGCTGCGTCCTGCGGGCACGGACGATCAGGCGTCCGCCCCCCGGCGTCATCGCGTCCAGCGCGTTGGTGACCAGGTTGGCGAAGAGCTGGCGCAACTCGCCGGCAAAACAGAACAGCGGAAGGTCGCTTTGGTACTCGCGATCCAGCTCCACCTGCGCCGCCTGGATGCGCCCCCCATGCAGCGTCAGCACGGATTCCAGGAGCTCGCAGATGTTGGCGCGCGCCGGCAGCGTGGATTGACGGTAGAAGCGCAGGGTTTGCTGAGTGATTTCGGAAACGCGCTCCACTTCCTGGGCGGCCATGCCGGCAAAGTGCGCGGCATTCGGCGTTAGATTCTCCTGCCGCACCAGGTAAAGCAGATTGGTGATGGCTTCCAGGGGGTTGTTGATCTCGTGCGCGATGGAAGCCGCCAGGCGGCCCGCCGCGGCCAGCTTTTCGGTGCGGCGCAGGGCCTCTTCCGCGCGCTTTTGCTCGGTGGTGTCCACCAGGATCGCGCCCACCCAGCGCGTGGTTTCAGGATCCGTGCGCACCGGATAAAGATGGGCCAGCCAGCTGCGCCAACGCCCCGGATCGGCCTCCCACGCGAGTTCGAGATTGCGGACCGGTTCGCCGGTCTCGAAAACCGACTCAATGTGATGCTCGAGTTTCGCAGCAGTAGCGGGCGGTAGAATCCCGTTGACGCCGCGGCCCAGATGCAGGGCGAACGCGTAGCCGTTCATGTCCGCAAGGAACTGGTTGACGCGGACGAAGCGATACTTGCGGTCGAAGAAGGCAAACCCGATCGGCGCATTGGCCAGCATGGAATCCAGCAGCGCCAGCGTCTCATTCAGCCCCGCGCGCTGGTCGTGCATGGCGGCGACCATGCGGTTGAAGGCAACGGTTAGGTCGGCGGCCTCGGTGGCCGAACGCACGGGCAGCGGAAAGGCTCCTGTGTCTTCGGTGTCGTGAATCAGCCGCCGCGTGGCGTGGGTGAGCAAATCGATTTGCGCGGTAATGGACCGCGTCAGGAAGCCGGCGATGATGGTGCAGCCGATGAGTACAAACGCCGCCCACAGCATGGTGATGCGTTTGAGCGAATTGAGGTCCTGGCGATCCTGAATGCCGCTGGGGTAGATCCACGCCAGCGCGCGCAACTGCCCATGTTCGCGAATGGGCGCAACCGCTTCCCAGGTTTTTGGGGGAGTTGGAAAGATGACGGGCTTTGCCAGTTCGCGCAGGTAGCCCTTCTCGCGATTGGAGAGCACGAGCTGTCCCAGCATGGTGGGATCGGTGCTGGCCACCGTGCGCCCAGTCAGGTCGGTGATTTGCGCGGCGCTCACGCTGGGGGCCGCGGCCACGCTCTCCACCACGCGCTGCAGCTCTTCCGGGTGATTGTCTTCGAGCGCCATGGTGGCCATGGAGGCGGCCAGATACGCCTGATTTTCCAGGCGGCGCTGCAGGCGGCCGAGTAACTCCTTGCTCTGCTGGTGCACCACGATAATCGCAAAGATGGTGACCACAATGACCTCAAAGAGAATCAGTGCCGTCATCAACTGCCCGCGCATCGTGTGGAGTCTGGGTAACTTCATCGTTTGCTCAATAACTTGTGCCTGCGGCCTGGAACGGAAGTGCGATCCGCGTGGGCCATTTCACGATGCTTCAGGCGCGCTATACGCCCGCCAACCGGCCGGCCGGGGACTGCAGCTTCTGCTTCAGATCCTCAGCGATTTGTTTTCCGTGGAAGCGACCGTTCTCAATAAAGATTTCATTGGTGCGCTCGCCGGCGATGATGACGCCAGCGAGGTAAATGCCCGGAACATTGCTTTCGAGGCTGGTGGGATCGCAGGCCGGGCAGCGAAATTCGCCTTCGATGCGGACGCCCAGCGATTCAATAAACGTGAAGTCGGGCAGATAGCCGGTGAGCGCAAACACAAAATCGTTGCGCAGCACTCTCTCGCCCTCGGAGGTTTGCAGGGTAACAGTATCGGGATCGATGCGGGTGACGGTGGTATTGAAATGCGCCGTGATCTCCCCGTTTTTGATGCGGTTCTCGATGTCGGGGAGAATCCAGTACTTGATGTGCGGCTGCATTTTGGCGCCGCGATAGACCACCGTGACCCGCGCGCCGTGACGCCATAGCTCCAGCGCAGCAATCGCCGCCGAGTTCTTGCCGCCGATCACCATCACGTCCATGTTGTAGTAAGGATGCGGATCGACGTAGTAGTGCATGACCTTGGAAAGATTTTCTCCGGGAATGTTCATCAGGGCGGGAAGATCGTAGTAGCCGGTGGCGACCACGATTTTGCGCGCCGTGTAGACCTGTTCCCGGTCGAAGCGGTCACGGGCACGCACGGTGAAGTTGAGGTCCTCGCCGCTCACCGACTCCACCCGCTGGTAGGCGTGGACGTCGAGCTTGTAGAACATCGCGACCTTGCGGTAGTACTCGAGCGCCTCGTTACGGCCGGGCTTGGCGTTGGGGCTGGGAAACGGGATGTCGCCGATCTCCAGCAGCTCGGAGGTGGTGAAGAACGTCATGTGCGACGGGTAGTTGAAGAGCGAATTGCAGAGGCAGCCCTTATCGATGAGGGCGGAGCGGAACCCGGCGCGCTGCGCTTCAATGGCGCAGGCCATGCCGGTCGGGCCGGCTCCAATTACCAGTACGTCGAAAGTCTCCGTTTGCCCCATCCTTACTAGCTTAGACGAAGGATGCGGCGCACGGGAGCATGCCAGGTTCCGCCGCGAATTCCGTTCAGGCGACTTCTTCGTGACGCGCAGGCACCACAGCGAGCCGGAGCCCCAGCGCACGAACCACGCGCAGCACGGTGGCGAACTCCGGATTGCCGTCGGCACTCAACGCGCGATACAAACTCTCCCGCGACACTCCCGCTTCACGCGCAACTTCACTCATGCCTTGCGCCCGCGCTATGACGCCGAGCGCATCGGCGATAAACGACGGATCTCCGCTCTCCAGGGCATCCGTCATGTACGCCGCGATGGACTCGCGATCATCGAGGTACGCGGCGGGGTCAAAGGGTTTGGTTTTCGATTGGCTCATGCGGTCTCCTCTGCCAGCTTCATTGCTGCGGTCCAAATTCACTGTAGCTTATGAGCTACAGACCAATCAACCGCATGTGACCGTCGTTCATCGCACCTCGTCCGAGATCCGATTCTCGCTCCCCATGTCGATTAACCTGTAAACAGGGACATTGACGATGGCGACCATTCGGCAGGAAGACTTTATCCAGAGCATCGCGGATGCTTTGCAGTACATCAGCTACTACCATCCGGTGGATTACATCACCAGCCTGGCGCGGGCGTACGAGCGCGAGGAGTCGCCGGCGGCGAAGGATGCGATCGCGCAGATCCTCATCAATTCGCGCATGTGCGCGGAGGGGCATCGGCCGATTTGCCAGGACACCGGCATCGTCACGGTATTTCTGAAGATTGGCATGGACGTGCGCTGGGACGCGACGATGACGGTGCAGGAAATGGCGGATGCGGGGGTGCGGCGGGCGTATCTTGATCCGGATAATAAGCTGCGCGCGTCGATCCTCGCTGATCCAGCTGGGGCGCGCAGGAATACGAAGGACAACACACCCGCGGTGGTGAGCGTGGAGATGGTCCGCGGCGGCGAGGTGGAAGTCACAGTAGCCGCAAAGGGCGGCGGCTCCGAAGCCAAATCAAAATTCGCCATGCTGAATCCTTCCGACTCCATCGTCGAATGGGTCCTCAAAACCGTTCCCACCATGGGCGCAGGCTGGTGCCCGCCCGGCATGCTCGGCATCGGGATTGGCGGCACGGCAGAAAAAGCCATGCTGCTGGCCAAAGAATCGCTGATGGATCCCATCGACATGCGCGATTTGCTGGAGCGCGGTCCGAACAATCGCATCGAGGAAATGCGCGTCGAGCTCTACGAAAAAGTGAACAAGCTCGGTATCGGCGCGCAGGGCCTGGGCGGGCTTACCACCGTCCTCGACGTCAAAATTCGCGACTACCCCACTCACGCCGCTAACCTGCCGGTGGCCATGATTCCCAACTGTGCCGCCACGCGCCACGCCCACTTCGTGCTGGATGGATCGGGGGCCGTGACGCTCGCGCCGCCCTCGCTGCAGGATTGGCCGGAGCTGACTTATGACGTGTCCACCGCGCGCCGCGTGAATCTGGATACGGTCACCCGCGAAGAAGTCGCGACGTGGAAACCTGGCGACGTGGTGCTGCTGAGCGGCAAGCTGCTCACCGGCCGCGACGCCGCGCACAAACGCATGACGGAAATGCTGAACCGCGGCGAAAAACTTCCCGTCGACTTCACCAATCGCTTCATCTATTACGTCGGCCCCGTCGATCCCGTCCGCGAAGAAGTCATGGGCCCCGCCGGTCCCACCACCGCAACCCGCATGGACAAATTCACCCGCCAGATGCTCGAACAGACCGGCCTGCTCGGCATGGTCGGCAAGGCCGAGCGCGGTCCTGCGGCGATTGAAGCGATCCGCGATAACCGGGCGGTGTATCTGATGGCGGTGGGCGGCGCGGCCTATCTGGTCTCGAAGGCGATTCGCGCAGCCCGCGTCGTCGCGTTTGAGGACCTGGGCATGGAAGCAATCTACGAATTCGTGGTCGAAGATATGCCGGTGACCGTCGCTGTCGATTCGCAGGGTATCTCGGTGCACGAAACCGGGCCGAAAGAGTGGAAGGCGCGCATTCAGACGGAGTTTGCCGGGGTGCCGATTCTCGCGTAGGGCTGGCTGCACCGGCGTAAAGAACGTGTTCTCCGTTGAAGGAGCAGCGACCGATGACAGCAACCCGCAAAGAAAAAGATTCCCTCGGCTACTTCGAGGTCCCCGTCAGCGCCTACTACGGCGTGCAGACCGCGCGCGCTGTCGAAAACTACCCTATCTCCGGCCTCCGCGCCCATCCCCTCCTCATCCGCGCCATTGCCATGGTCAAGCTCGCCGCCGCCGAAGCCAATCGCGAGGTCGGCACCGTCAACGCGCGCCGCGCCGACGCCATCATTCAGGCGGCCCAGGAAGTGATCGACGGCCGGTGGAACGATGAGTTTGTCATCGACGTCTTCCAGGCGGGCGCCGGCGTCAGCTTCCACATGAACGCCAACGAGGTCATCGCCAATCGCGCCAACGAAATCCTCGGCGGCGAGCTCGGCGAATACGCCGAGGTTCATCCCAACGATCATGTGAACTACGGTCAGTCGACGAACGATGTTTTCCCAACGGCGATGCGGGTCGCCACGCTGCTGGCGCTTGAAACGCTGTACCCGGAACTGGACGCGCTCGCCGCCGCCTTCGCGCAAAAGGGCACAGAGTTCGACGGCGTGATGAAGGCCGGCCGCACGCACATGCAGGATGCTGTGCCGATCCGCCTCGGCCAGGAATTCGCAGCCTATGGCGTGGCGATTCGCAAGGCTTCCGAGGCACTGCGACAGGCAGCCGATTCCTTGCGTGAATTGGGACTCGGCGGCACGGCCGTCGGCACCGGGCTCAACACGCATCCCGACTACCGCGTGAAAGCCGTCGCGAACCTGGCGCGCATCTCCGGGCAGGCGCTGTTCCCTGCGGAAGATTTGCGTTGGGCCATGCAGTCGAACGCCTGCATGGCGCAGGTGAGCGGGGCGCTGCGCGGGTTGGCGCTCGAAGTCATTCGCATCTCGAACGACCTGCGCCTGCTGTCTTCAGGCCCCAACACAGGCTTCAACGAAATTCACCTGCCCAGCCTGCAGCCTGGTTCGTCGATCATGCCGGGCAAGATCAATCCAGTGATGGCCGAACTCGCCGCGATGGTGAGCTTCCAGGTCATCGGCAGCGATGCGGCGGTAGCGCTGGCCGTCCAGGCGGGACAGCTGGAGCTGAACGTGATGATGCCGGCCATGGCGTACAACGTGCTCCAGAGCATCACCATTCTCGCCAACACGCTGGGGCAATTCACGGAGCGCTGCGTTGCGGGCATCACGGCCAATGTGGAGAAGTGCCGGCAATACGCGGAGAGCACGATTGCGCTGGCGACGGCGCTGAATCCAACCATCGGCTACGCCAAAGCAGCGGAGCTGGTGAAGGAATCCGTGGCAAGCGGCTCGTCGATTGTGGAGTTGGCGCGGAAGAAGAATCTCCTCACCGAGGAACAAATCGCAGAAATTCTCGATCCGGAAAAAATGACGGGAAAAGCAGGCAGCTAGGGCGCAGCTCGCCGGCAGCCGCGCAGTCCGAAGATCCGATTCTTGCGCAGCTCCCAAAACGCGCACGAGACAAGCGTCCATACCACGCCGGCTCCGGCGATCACCAGCGCTGCGTTGTGGGTTGGCAGCAAGCGCCACAGCACGACTGCAAACGCGCACAGCCCAATGGATCCGAGAGCCGCGCCGGCCGCATCAATGCTGGCTGCCATGCGTCCGCGCACCGTTCCATCGCGGCCAATGCGTTGCATCCGCTTCTTCTCGTGAGCTTCCAGCAGCGTGGCCGTCGCCGGAAAGATGGCCGGGAATGCGAGAAAAAGTCCGCCGATGCCGGGTCCGAAATGCTGGGCGAGCAAGCCGGCGAGCACCGTGGCCGAGCCGCCAAAAATGAATCGGATCAGATACTCATGCGGCCGGGTTCCCTTTACCGCGGAAAGCTTCACCTCGATCATTCAGAGCCTCCCGCCGATCGCCGCCCACAGCCCCAGCGCCACGCCCAGCCACACCGGCATCAGGACAGAGGCGGCGACGAGAGCGCTCATCCTGCAACGCCGCAGTACCATGCTGGCCGCGATCGCGTAGAAGAGAAAGGCCACGGCGCCCAGCAGCATGGAAGCTGCTTCGTGCGCGGCATAGACTTTGCCTTGCTTGTGAATGATGAGCGCAACGGTGGCGAGGGCGATGGAGGGCGCGGCGCTGAAGAGTCCCGCAAAGCTCTTGGGACGCAGAACGTCGCCGAGCATGGCGAATCCGCTCACCACCGCGCCGCCCACGAGAAAGCGAATCAGCAGGTCGATCATCGAAATGCAAACCCACTCACTACGCGGCCTTGCGTGCCTGCTGGATGAGCCGCAGTGCAGCATCCGCGCCTTTGCAGCCGAGCAGGCGATACTGTTTGCCTTCGAGGCCGTGATAGTTCACAAAGAAAATTTCGAGTTCCCTGATCCACTTGCGGGGCAGGTCTTTCAGTTTTCTCACATTCGCGTACATGTGGTTGGCGTCGGCCACGGCCACCAGGCGATCGTTGCGAATTCTCTTCTTCCCATCGATCTGCTCGCCCTCAATCACGCCGATGAGGCGCGCGCGTACGGCGATGCCGGGAAACGCAGGCTCGTCCATCAGCAGCAGAACATCGACAGGATCGCCGTCGCCGGCCAGAGTGCGCGGCAGAAAGCCAAAATCATACGGAAAGGTCATGCCGGCCGGTAAAACTGCCTTCAGCGTGAAGATTCCCTGGTCGGGATCGAAGGCGAATTTATTGCGGCTGCCGGCGGGCGTTTCAATGATGACCTGGAGCAAGCCATCTTTCCTGTCGATGGGCTTGAGGGTGGTCGGCGCTGCTAATGATTTCATAGGAATTCACATTCCGAGCGGATGCGGAATACGCTACCCCGCTCGCAATGTGAATAAGAGGTGAATTGCGCGCAATGCGTTGTCCTGCGCAGCAATTCGGAGGAGAGGGCCGGGCGGCGTTCGTCGAGAGACGGAGCGCCCTACAGCAGGATTTCAAGCTGGCCGAGGAATTCGCCGCTCAAGCGACGCACTTCTGCCAAAACGCTCTCCGCCCCGTCAGGAGCGGGTGCAGTGACCATATGCTGCGTCAGGGCATGCACTTCTCCGTGCAGAGCTTCGATGGCCACGAAGGCGGGCGATGCTCCCTCCGGCGTGGCGCGCTCGCTGTCGAGCCAGCGTTCAAACCGGCATTTTTGCGCGTCGAAAGCGGGGGGAGCGAGGCGGTTCCCCTGCAGGAAACTCTCCATCGCGCTCACCCAGGCGCGATGCGCGATGGCCGCCTGCAGCAACAAACGTTTGGATGGCGCGAGCGACGAGGCCGACTGCCATGCGGGATCGGGACGCCAATCGCCGGCCCAAGCCGGCAGCGCGTCGGGCGGCATGGGCCACGCAATGCCGTAGCCCTGGCCGTAAACGCAGCCGAGCCGAAGCAGCAGACGCCCGTGATCGACGGTCTCGACGCCCTCCGCCACGGCGGTGAGATCCAGGCCGGCGGCCAGGCCCAGCACGCCCTCCAGGATGCTCACGTCTTCGGCGTTGTCCACCATGTCGCGCACGAAGCTCTGATCGATTTTCAAAGTGTTGACGGGCAAGCGCCGCAGCCAGGTGAGCGAAGAATAGCCGGTGCCAAAGTCGTCGAGGGAAACGTGGACGCCAATCTCTCTGCATTCGGCCAGCACGCTGGATGCCTGCGCCACATCGTGGAGCGCGCCGGATTCGAGAATCTCCAGCTCAAGGAAAGCTGGGTTGACGCGCGGATGCGCAGCCAGCAGGGCGCGCAGACGCGCGGTGAAATTCTGCGACTGCAGCTGATGGGCAGCGATATTCACGCTCACCGGAATCTCGAGTCCCTGCTCGCACCACGCCTCATGCTGGGTGAGAGCGCGATCGATGACCCACTCGCCCAGCTTGTCGATGAGGAGGTTATTTTCAATCGCAGGCAGAAACGCGCCGGGCGGCAGCAGGCCGCGGGTGGGATGCTGCCAGCGAATGAGCGCCTCCGCACTGACCAGGGCGCCGGTCCCCATATGAACGCGGGGCTGATAGTGGAGGACCATCTCGTTCGCATCCAGGGCGTGGCGCAGTTGTTCTGTTTCTTCCTGGGAGCTGCGCGTGAGAGCATCCTGCCCGGGATCGAAAATGACAGCGGCGATTCTTGCCGGCAAGCTTGGCCTGATACATGGCCTGCTCGGCCTGGCGCAGCAAATGCCCGGCATCCACTTCCTGCGCCTGCGGATAGAAGACAGCGCCCATACTGGCGGCAACCGGGATGCCGCGCTCGCCGAACGGCTCGGGCTCGGAGGCGGACGCGAGCAGGCGGTCGAGCAGGCTGTAGGCGGACGCGGTTTCTCCCACGTCGAGAAGCACAGCCACAAATTTGTCGCTGCCTACGCGGGCCAGCGTGTCTGCTTCGCGAACGATGTATTTCATGCGCCGGGCCAGGGCCATCAGCAGATTGTCGCCGGCATCGTGGCCGCAGCGTTCGTTGACGCGGCGGAAGTCGTCAAGATCGAGACAGGCAACCGTCAGCACCTGCTTGCGACGGCGCGCCTGCGCCATGGCCTGCTTGAGCCGGTCGATCAGCAGAGTGCGATTGGGCAGATTGGTGAGCGCGTCGTAGTGGGCCGCGCGCTCCATCTGCTGCTGGTGCTGCTTGGTCGCGGAGATGTCGGAGAAGATGCGCGACGTAATGCTTCACCTTGCCTACCGGATCGTAGACGGCGGTGATGGTGAGCATTTCGGGATAGATTCGGCCGTCTTTGGCCTTGTTCCACACTTCGCCGGACCACTGGCCGTTTTCGCGAAGAGCGCGCCACATGTCGCGGTAGAATTCCTCGCTCTGGCGGCCGGATTTCAAAATGCGCGGATTGAGCCCGAGCACCTCTTCGCGGCTGTAGCCGGTGATTTGGGTGAACATCTGGTTGACGTCGAGGATGGCGCCGGTGGGGTCGGTGATGGTGATGCCTTCGCGCGCGTTGGTGAAGACGCTGGCTGCGAGCTCCAGTTGTTCGCGGGCCTGCACCCGCTCCGTAATGTCTTCAGAAAAGATAAGGATGCCGCCCACCGCGCCGGCTGATGTGCGCCACGGGTGCAGCTCGCGGCGCGTCCAGTTTACGGAGCCGTCCAGGCGCGCCAGCCGATCTTCCTGGCAGTGAACGGTCTCGCCCGCCAGCGCCCGACGATGCTGCTCGCGCCAGTGTTCGGGGATGAATCCGAAAACGTCGTAGTGAGAACGTCCGATGATGTTGGCATCGCCAAGGCGAAAGTCCTGAATCCAGCGGCGGCTGGCGGCCAGGTAGTGCATGTCGCGATCCAGCATGGCCAGAGCCGCCGGCGCATGCTCAATAAAGAGCCGGAGCAGTTCCCTGCTCTCGCCCAGCTTATGCCGCCCCTCCAGCGGCTCGGTGATGTTGGGGCATATCCCATACAGCCCAATCACCTCGCCGGATTCGTTGCGCAACGGATATTTGCGGTTGTCGATCCAGACCTGCGCGCCATCCGCGCCTTTCATCTGCTGCACTTCATGGACGCAAACGCCTTCGTTCAGGACGCGCGCATCCAGCCGGTAAAGAACGTCGGCGAACTCCTCCGCATGCAGGTCGTAGACCGTCTTGCCGGCGAATTCGATGGCCGTCGGGGAACCGCCCATCAGCTCCGACATGCTGCGCGTGGCCCCGACGAACACATGATTCGCATCCTTCAGATACATGTAGTCGTCGGTATCCCGCATGAGCGCGCGAAAGCTGGAAAAGATGCCGGTCAGGCTCCAGTCCCAGGGAACTTTGGCGTACTGGAAATTCAGATCGAGAAGGATGTTCGGAGTGCCGCGCTCATACTCTTTGGTGTATTCACAGCGGACACAGCGGATACCGCCATCCTGATGGCGCAGCCGGAGATTCATGGAGCCGGACGGGGCTGGCTAAATTGGAAACCAGCAGCGGCTCCAGCAACGGGCGATCTTCCGGGTGGAGGCGATCGACAAGGTGGACGCGCGCCGTCCGCCACTCTTCCGGCGTATAGCCGAGGAGGGGCTGTATTCCGTCGGATGCGGCCAAAACCTGAAAAGGCTGGGTCAGCCTCAGTCGTACAGTGGCCGTTAGGGCGTTGCTCTTCATTGTCTTACCTATTGGCAACGCGGGAATCATGCTCCGCACGCTATAAGTCCGTCAAGAAGATTGTCGGCGCGGAGGCAGACTTCATTACAACATCAGCTGGCGGTATCGTGACGAACGGTGAGAAAGTTCTCTGCCGAAAGAATCCTAATCGGCATATTGACTGGACCAGGCCAGCTCCGATTGGCCGGCAGATCGCTGCTCGGCTGATTCTTCCTTTACTCAGTTAAGAAACATGGTGCGGTACAGCGTATCGCGCTGCACCGGCTTGAATCCGGCGTCGCGGATGATGCGGCGCAACTCTTCTTCCGTGGTGCAGTTCGACGTGCCCGCCGCCTTCACGACATTTTCTTCCAGCATCACGGAACCCACGTCGTTGCCGCCGAAGCGGAGGCCCATCTGCAGAACCTTGAGCCCCTGCGTCACCCAGCTGGACTGCACGTTCTCGATGTTATCGAGATAGAGACGTGAGATAGCCAGCACCTTGAGATACTCAACCGCCGTTGCCTCGTCCCAGCCGCGTCCGCCCAGCGCGGTGTGTTTGGGCTGAAAACTCCACGGGATGAAGGCCGTGAATCCGCCGGTTTCTTCCTGCAGGCGGCGCACGACGTCGAAGTGATTGACGCGCTGCTCGAAGGATTCGCCGACGCCGAACATCATGGTCGCCGTGGTGCGCATGCCCAACTGATGCGCGGTGCGGTGCACCAGCACCCAGTCTTCGGTGCGGCACTTGAGGCGCGCGATGCGATGACGGACTTCGTCGTCAAGAATCTCCGCGCCGCCGCCGGGAATTGAGTCGAGCCCGGCGTCGCGCAGACGGGCAATGGTGTCGCGCACGGACAGGTCGCTGTATTCGGCGATGGCCAGAATCTCTGAAGCGGAAAAACAATGCAGCCAAATCGACGGATAACGCTGCTTGATGCCGCGCAGCAGCCGCTCGAACCAGTCGATCTTGAGATCGGGATGCAGTCCACCCTGCATCAGCACGCCGGTGCCGCCCATTTCCAGCGTCTCGGCGATCTTGGCGTAGATGGTCTCGAAGTCGAGAATGTAGCCCTCGGACGGCCTGCTTGCCCTTGAGCGGGCGATAAAACGCGCAGAAGGTGCAGTACTCTGTGCAAAAATTGGTGTAGTTGATGTTGCGATCGATGATGTACGTGACCACGCCCTCCGGATGCAGTCGGCGGCGCACCGCATCTGCCTCCATCCCTAGTCCGATGAGGTCGTCTGAGCGAAAATAATCGAGGGCTTGCTCGCGCGTAAGCGGCATACCTCCATTGTCGGGAAAAATCAGCGCGGCGTCCAGCGCCTGCAACGCAGAAGCGGCGCTCCCGCATCGCACGTCCATACCCGCTCGAATCTGCCCCTGGAATTTTTTAAGAGGATTCTGAACTCTATGAGCCAGTTGTCGTCGCACCTTCGTCGTTTTCCGTTCTTCCTGTTGCTCCTCATCGTGTCCCTCCCTTTCCGCGGTATGGCTGAGGACAAGAAGGCGCCTGCGCCTAAGCCGGACGTGCTGGTGCTGGCCAATGGCGACACGCTGCACGGCAAGTTTGTGAAGGAAGTTGCGGGAACGATCACCTTCCACAGCGACGCGCTGGGCGACCTGAATGTGCCGTGGGCCAAGATCAAAGAGCTCCACGCCAATGAGAGCTTCGCCGTCCTGAACAAGAATATGAAGGCCCGCGGCAAACAGGCAGTCGAAAATCTGCCCATGGGCAAGCTGGACGCCACCAGCGAGACGGTGACCGTGCAGCCCACCAACCAGCAGGCCGCGCCGCCGCCGATTCCGGTGAAGGACGCGCAGTTTATCGTGGACCAGGCGACGCTCGACAAGCAGATCCATCATGAGCCGGGGTTTCTGACCGGATGGAACGGCGCGGCCACCGCGGGCGCGTCGCTGGTGACCGCAACTCAGAATCAATACACATTCAGCGGGAGCGTTGAGCCTTATCCGGGAGGTGCCGACGGTCCCGTGGCTCGACCCGCGCAACCGCACCTCCACCGATCTGAGCGGATCGTTCGGCAAAATCACGCAGCCGGCCTACACCAGCGGCGGCGTCTACACGCCCGCCACCTCCACCAAGTCATCCATTTTTCACTTCGACGCTGAGCGCGATGAGTACATCTCGCCGCGATTCTTTGGGCTGGGGCAAACCGCCTTCGACCACAATTACAGCCAGGATCTGAACCTGCAGCAGATTTACGGCGGCGGCATCGGCTGGACGGCGCTCAAAACACCGAAGCAGGAAGCCGACTTGAAGGCAACGATCCAGTACGAGAAGCAGGACTTCATCGCTGGATCCGGATCGACCAGTCAGAATCTGATTGGGTCGACCTTCTCAGCCAGCTACGTGAACAAATTGAAGCTGGTGACGTTCACGCAGGGCCTGGCCTTTATTCCGGCCTACAATACGCCGCACGCGTATTCGGCGGATGAAACGGATACTTTCGCGTTTCCGGCGTACAAGAATTTCAGCCTGTCGATGGGGACTATGGACAGCTACCTGAACGATCCACCCTCGACCGAGCCGCCGACGAAGCGCAATTCGTTCCAGTTCACGATGGGGCTGACGTACGCGATCAAATCGAAGTATTAGCGCTCATCAGGAACGATGCTGCTCCAACTCGGTGAGATGGGTAGCTTCGACGGAGCCGATGGCTTTCTCAATGCGCTGCATCTGTCTCAAATGATGCCGGAAGTGGACGGCGTGAAAACGCCGCCATTGGTCGACGCGCATGGGTCCGAGAAGAAAATGAGTAGCAGCGCGCTGAATGCCGAAGCGCTTGCGGCAGGCATCGAGGAGCTGATCCATCTGCTCGATTTCCTGGCGGAGGATCTCCAGCAGTTCTTCTCCCTTCATGGCCGGCCAGTGGAGCTGCCCGGGACGCGCAAAGGGTGGGGCGGGCGTGCCCCGCGGCATGTGGCCGAATACCAGCACCACCACCTGCAACAGCCTTTGCACCACGCTGCCGTGGCCCTGCGCAGGCCTGCCGCGCTGTAATCGGGTCTCCAGCAGGCGGGTGGTGCTGCGGCAGACCAGCACCAGATGCTGGATCAAATCCTGCGCGCTCCACCGGCGTTCGTCCTGCCCAGGATGCCGCTGGCACCACTCCGCCGGCTTGTCGGCGAGCGGCCCGCGGTACGATTGATACACTTCCTGGAGCACGGGATGCATAGAATGGATTAGCCCTCCAGGAGGACTGTTGGGGGAAACTATACCATTGGCGAACTGGCACAGGTCAGCTCCATGCATGCGACCCCGGACGGCCATGGTGATCCTCGCTTCGGCGCAGTCTCCTTTCTCCCTGGCGCTGGCCTTGCGCCATACCGGGACATTTTGGGCGCAAACAGGCCTCACGATCCTGCACCATCCCTTCATCATTGTGGCGTGCGCCGCCATCCCCGCTGCAGAGCGGGCGTGGGTATTGTCGCGCGAAGCCTGGATGGGACGCGGCAGGCTGGCCATCCTTGAGTTGTTCGTAACGCTGGGGCGGATCCTGTTGTGCGCTGTTGCCGTTTGGGCGGCCTGCTCCGGACGCGAGTGGCACACGCTGTCAGCGCGGGTGGGGGCCATGGCCGCATGGCAGCTCGCGCTCGAGAATCTCGGCGCCTACATGGCGCATCACCTCCGCGTCATGATCTGGGAGGTAGTGCTCTTCGCGGCGGCGTTCTATCTCATGTTCAGGGCCGTCTCGTGGTCGGTGCGCGCACTGGCCGGCGGCTGGAGCTGGCTGCGGAACCAAAACCACCAGGCGGCTCTGCAGAGTGTGCTGCGTAACCTGATTCTGGCTCCCGTGCTGTTGATTTACATCGTGGAGATGACCCGGCCCGCCTTACGGTAAGCCGTCAGGAGCCCGCGCTGACGCCCATCTCTTTTAACGCCTTGCGGGCTTCCTTTGCGCGCGGTCCATCCGGCAGCGCGGTGAGGTACAGGCGGTAATTGCGAATCGCCTCATCCCGATGGTTCAGGCGGCGCGCCGCTTCCGCCAGCCCGAACACGGCGTCTGCGTTACCGGGATCGACGCGGGCGGCTTCGACGAACCGATCGTACGCGCCCTTGTAATCTCCGGTCTTCAGATAAAACGTTCCCACCTGCGTGTCTTTCACGGCCAGCTGCGGACTCTGCACCGGCGCGTTGTTCGCTGACGCATCGCCGGGAACATCGAGAAATTTGAGTCCTGTCTGGCTGGAGCTGGAATTCGGATCGGGCTTGTCCTGCGGGGCCGCTGGCGGCTGGCCATCCTGCTTCGCCGCCTTCTCCGACTGCGTTGCAGGAAATGGATTGCTGTCGGAAGACTTGCCACTGCTGGTTCCGGGCGCGCCTTGCGGAGCAGGCGCTGCCGGGGTGTTGTCGTCCGCAGGCTGTTGCGCCTGGTGCGCGGCGGCTTCCGACTGCGCCTCCGGAAATGGATTCTGCTCGGACGTAGAAGGCTTCTTCTGCGGTTGCGCCGATTTTTGATTGCCCGAAGTGCTGGAAGCCGGGGGATTTTTCTGTGCTGCCGAAGAGTTTTGCTGTGCCGGAGGATTTTGCTGCTGCGCCGGCGGCGAATTGTCCGGCTGCTGCGCCCCGAGCGGCATTGCCAGCCCGGCACAAATCGCAATCATGGACAAAATTCGCAGCATATCTCCAGTTTAGACGCGTAAAGCTGCCGGAAGGAGGCGCGGGAGTTGCTATTCTGCAATCGATATGGCTCTCATCATTCGCTCTTCTGCCATCCACGCTGCCGGCTGCTATACCACTGTCGCGCATTCGCAAAGGCGCTCTCGTCGTTGAGTACACCGGACCCCGGATCACCAAAGATGAGGCGGATATCAAGTACGCCGACTCGCCCACCACCTACCTGTTCGGCGTGGGCGACGGCGCCACGGTCATCGACGGCCACGGCACCGCCATGTTCATCAACCACTCCTGCGATCCGAATTGCGAGACCGAGGAGATCGAAGGCAAGGTGTGGATCACCGCCATCCGCGGCATTGCGCCCGGCGAAGAGCTGACCTACGACTACTACCTCTACGACGGCGATGAGGACGAAGCCATCTGCAATTGCGGCGCAAAGAATTGCCGCAAATCCATGTACGCCCCCGATGAAATCAAACGGCGTGCGCGGGCGGCGAAGAAGGCGGCGACGAAGACGAGTCCCGGCAGCCGCGCGCAAGCTCCGGCGAAGAAGAGACGCTAAGACGGTCAGTCATTTTTCGTCATCCGCACAATCGGCAGCGTACCGCCGTTCGCCAGCGGCAGTTCCACCCGCTCCTGCTCCACATAACCGTGGTGACGATAGAGCGGGATCCCGGTCAGGGTTGCGCCCATTTCGAAACGGGTAAACCCCTCAGCGCGCGCGGCCTCTTCGCACAGCGCCAAAATGTGGCTGCCAATTCCCTGCCGCGCCCAGTCAGGATGCACGAAGAAAGCGCGAATCTTCGCCGCGTCTGTGGCCGGGTCGAGCATTGCATCGTCGCGGCCGGGCCGGTGATCGCTGCCGTAGGGCGTCTTTCTGCGCGACCATCCGCCGCACGCGGCCAGCGTGCCCGGATCGGCCACCGGTTCCACGGCGAAATAGGTTCCATCCGCGATCAGCTGCGTGTCCAGCCCCAGCCAGGTTCCCAGCGCGCCGTCCATCTGCGCGGGCGAGTAATCCTGGGCCTGCAGGCCGCGCACCGAGGCATCAATCAGCGGCACGTGCGTGGAATGTCAGCGGCAACAGCGAGGCGAAAGCGGAGATGGTTGAGATCTTTCGGCACGGTCGAATCTCCGACCATTGTAGGGCGACCGTCGGGGCCCTGCGGGAATGCCCCGACGCCGCGCCCAACCCTGCACAATTCGATACAATCGGGGGAGTCTGGGGTAGTTTTTCGCGCGCCGGCAACGTCCATCCACGTCGAGCGCCACCAACCATGATCCTGATTGAACCTGCGATACAAGCGAAATTTGGCCGCTCTTTGCGGCGCCGCGCGCTGACGGATTTTCTGGCCCAGGCCGCCGCGGCTGTGAAACTCGCGGGCGACGTCTCGGTATTGCTCACGACGGACGCAAAAATTCGCCGCCTGAATCGCGAGTTTCGCCATAAAGACCATCCAACAGACGTGCTTTCCTTTCCCGCACCCCCGCCGCTGGACGGCCAGCCTGGCCTGGCTGGCGATTTGGCCATTTCGGTTCCTACCGCGGCACGCCAGGCGAAAGACGCCGGACACACGCTCTTCATCGAGTTGGAAGTCCTGCTGCTGCATGGCTTGCTGCATCTCGCCGGGTACGACCACGAGGCAGACACCGGCCAAATGGCGCACCGCGAAGCAGCCCTCCGCAAGAAATTCGGCCTGGCCGCGGGGCTCATCGAGCGCAGTGCTGACCCGCGTTCAGGCCGGAGCGTCCGCCCATGACCCTCTCCTCCGCCATCCTGATTGCGTTGCTGCTCGGCGTGCTCACCCTCGCTTCCTACGTCGACCGGCTGTATTCGGAGATGGGCAAGTTTCTGGCGCGCGAGTTCCAGGAAAACATCGACGTCTGGGAGCAGCGCGTTGAGCCGCGTCTGGGCCTGAAGCGCGATCACATCGCGCTGTCGGCGGCCATCCTCATGCACCTGTCGCTGGCCTTCCTCACCCTGGTCTTCGGCATGCTGCTCTTCGACCGCAGCGGCCCCGGCGACCGGCCCACGGTGCCGGAAATTGTGCAGGTGCTGCTGGGCATCGTGCTGGTCATCGTGCTCTTCAACCGCCTGCTGCCCTTCGCCTTCTTCACGCGCACACGCGGCAACTGGATTGCACGCTGGCGCTGGCCTCTGCAGTTGCTGATCTGGCTGGTGCTGCCGGTCACGCTGTTCCTGCAATTCCTGCTGTCGATCGCAGCGCTGGCCGAGCCTCCGCCCAGCCATAACGGAGAGAACGCCGCCTCAGAAGCCGTGGAGGCGCTGATCGAAGCGGGCGAAGAGGAAGGCATTCTCGAAGAGAGCGATCGCGAGCTGGTGCGGTCCGCCGTCGAGTTCGGCGACAAAGTGGTGCGCGAAGTCATGACGCCGCGCCCCGCCATCTTCGCCGTTCCCGGGACGCTGACTCTGGAACAGTTTCTGGATCAGATCCGCGCCCATCCCTTCTCGCGCGTCCCCGTTTACGAGGACACCCTCGACAACATCACCGGGATCGCCTTTGCGCACGACCTGCTGCAAATCGCCGATGCCGATGCGCGCACCCGAACCGTCGCCAGCATCCAGCGCCCCGTCACCTTTATCCCCGAGACGAAAAAAGTGAACGAGCTGCTGCGCGAGATGCAGCGCGAGAAGCAGCACATGCGCATCGTGATCGACGAATACGGCGGCGTGGCCGGTCTGGTCACCATCGAAGACCTGCTCGAAGAACTGGTCGGCGCCATCAGCGACGAGCACGAAAGCGAAGACCGTTCCTCGGTCATTAAAGAAGCGGGCGGCAGTTGGCTGGTCCCCGGCGACCTCGAAATCGCGCGCATCGAAGAGCTGGTCGGCAACCTCGATCTGCCTGAAGATGTGCAGGCCACCACCGCCGGCGGGCCTGGTCAGCGAGTCCGCGGGGCGCATTCCGCAGGCCGGCGAAGTGGTGGAAGGCTTTGGCCTGCGCTTTGAAATTGTGGCGTCCACCGACCGCCGCGTGAACCGGCTGCGCATCTCGCGCCTGCCGGAAGCAGGCATAATGAGTTCCTATGAAGATGCGATCCGGGTTCGTCTCCGTCATCGGCCGGCCCAATGCGGGCAAGTCCACGCTGGTGAATGCGCTGATCGGCGAAAAGGTCGCCATTGTCACCGCCAAGCCGCAAACCACGCGCACGCGCATCCACGGCATGGTCGAGGTGCCGGACCGCAAAGGCGTCCACCCGCTCACGCAGATCGTTTTTGTCGATACGCCCGGCGTCCACCAGGGCAATTCGCAGCTCGACCGCAAAATGACGCAGGAGATCTGGCAGGCCCTGCAGACACGCGACCTGGTGCTGCTGGTGGTCGACGTGGTGCGCCGTCAGGCGCGCGAAGACGAAGCGCCGCTCAAGCTCGATCGCGTGAGCGAAGAGGCCATGGCCTTCGAGATGATTCGCGAACTCGATTGCCCCGTCTTTCTGGTGATCACAAAAATCGATTTAGTGTCGAAAGACCGCCTGCTGCCGCTGATCGAAGGACTGAGCAAGCTGCATTCTTTTGCAGAAGTCATCCCGGTTTCCGCGAAAAACGGCGATGGCCTCAAGGTCCTGCTCGCACAAAATCGCCGAATATTTACCGGAAGGCCAAAGATGGTTTCCAAAAGATCAGTTCACCGATCAGCCGGAACGGTTTCTGGTCGCCGAGTTAATTCGCGAACGCATTCTGCTGGATACCGGCGAAGAGGTTCCCTACGCCTCTGCGGTGGTCGTGGAGCGCTTTGAAGAGCCGGAGCCGCAGATTGCACCGGCAAGCGGCGGGGCAGCGAAAGTAAGTTGCCGGTCACTCGAATTTCTGCTGCGATCTACTGCGAGCGCGAAGGCCAGAAAGCCATCCTGATCGGCAAGGGCGGCAGCAAGCTGAAAGAGATTGGCGCGGGCGCGCGCAAGGCGATCGAGGCTCTGCTCGGCACTCGCGTGTATCTCGAACTACACGTGCTGGTGCGCGAACGCTGGCGCGATTCTCAGGTGTTTGTCGAGTCACTGGACTGGCGCCGCCAACTCGAGGAGTTAACAAAAAAGGAAAGCCCGGACGAAGAGTAACTCGCGTCTCACTCGTGCACAATCGATTTCTCAGCGCTTGCTGATAGTTCAATTCGCATGGCCGCCGAGATGCGAGCGACAATTTGAAATAGTTTGAAATAGTTTCAAACTACGCCCCGCAACCCAGACAGTCCTACATGACATTTGGAATTGCACCGCCGCAACTCGGAAATTCCTTTGTAAGACGTTACGTGCCATTTTGCTATGGTAAGGAAGTTGCATCCGTTCCCTGGATAAGTACCTACACACATATAAGAGAGAAAAAATGACACGTGAAGAGCTAGTAGCTGCAGTGGATGAGGAAATCGGACGCCTCGAGAAAGTCCGTGCATTGTTGCAAAGCACGGGTGGTACGCGGATCGCAACACCTTCCTTCGGCAATCGTCCGCGCAAAAAGCGGGTATTGAGCGCCGACGCGCGGGCACGTATTGCCGCTGCACAAAAGCGCCGCTGGGCGAAGCAGAAGGCAGCGCAGTCAGCGAAGAAGTAGCCACCGGCATCTCCGCCTCCCCACAGCGGAATGGATGCGCGGCCCTACCAACCACCAGCGGGAAACTCTGTCTGCACGCTGAAGATATCCCGACCAACTGTCCAGGCGGAGCTTTGCGGCAGCGGCGATCGGCCGGTCCGCGCCCCGTAATTTTTGCGTGCCCGCAAGTTCTCCTGCTCAGCCCGCTATTTCCTCAAATACGCGTCCGTCCCTGCGATCCAGTCGGCGCGCGGCGGCGTGAAGATATCCAGATCGATGGTGTCCTCCAGCGCTTCCGCCTGATGCGGCAGGTTCGACGGAATGACCAGCACCTCTCCGGTGCTCACCGTGATCACGCGGCCATCTCCGAAAGTGAAACGTAAAGCTCCTTCCAGTACGTAGGTGATCTGCTCGTTCTCATGGCTGTGCAGCGGCACCAGAGCGCCGCGGCGCAGCGTGAGCCTCGCCAGCATGGCGCGTTCGCCATAGACAAACTGGCGGTCGATGAACGGATTGAGTTGTTCTATGGGGATGGTGTTGAAGCTTGTGTATTGCAGCTCGCCTTGCAGTTCATTTGGCTCGGTCAAAGGTAACCCCCTCGAGACAGCGTGAAGATCGCGGCACCCGGATGCCTGCACTATCATAGGTCGCATGGAAACAGGACTGAAAGGGCGGGTTGCGATCGTAGCGGGATCGAGCCAGGGAATTGGACGGGCCATTGCCATGGGCCTGGCGGCGGAAGGTGCGCACGTGGCGCTCTGTGCTCGCCGGGAAGAAGTTCTCCAGGCCGTGGCCTGCGGAAGTACGCAGCCGCTTTGGCGTGGAAACGTTTTGCCGCGCTCTCGATGTTGCCGACGACAGCCGCAGTGCGCGAATTCGTCGCGGCTACGCACACACACTTCCGGCGCATCGACGTTTGCGTGCCGAATGCCGGCGGCCCTCCCGCCAAGCCCTTTCTCGCCACCACGATGGACGAGTGGGAGCGCGCCTGGCAACTGAATTTGCGCAGCGCCATCAGCTTTTGCCAGGCGGTTCTGCCGCACATGCAGCAGGGCAAGTGGGGCCGCATCATCACTCTCACCTCCTACACCGTGAAGCAGCCGGTGCCGGAGCTGGTGCTGTCGAACACCATCCGCGCGGGAGTGATGGGTCTGGTGCGCTCCCTGGCCGGCCAGTTCGGCCGCGACGGCATCACCGTGAACAACGTCGGCCCAGGCTTCACCGCCACCGACTCGCTCGCGCAGCCTGCTCGACTCCGCGCCCAGAACCGCAATGTGCTGCTGGCGAAGTCCAGCTGAAGTGGAACGCGAGATCCCCATCGGCCGCATGGCCACGCCGGAAGAAGTGGCAGCAACCGTGGTGTGGCTGGCCTCGGAATTGTCCGCCAGTATCACCGGGCAGACGATTCTGGTGGATGGCGGCAGTTACAAGGGGCTTTGAAATAGAAACGGCGTCTCCGCTACTCAGCCGGAAACGCCGCAATCCATTCGGTTGATTCTTACTGGTCCGCCGGCCGCTTGTACGGCGTTTGAATCCAGTGCCGCGCCTCGTTCAGCGCTCCCGCCGTGTTGTCGTTGGTCTGCAGCGCCTGACGATATTCCTGAATCGCGCGGTCCCGCTGTCCGGTCAGGTCGAATATCTTCCCAATCGCAATGTGGCTCCAGACCTCAGTCCAGCGCGGCTCCTCGTCGCCATTCAGCGCATCGCGATAACCGTTGACCGCAGCCTGGTAATTCCGCATGGAGAAGAGCAGTTCGCCAATCCGGTAGCTGGCCAGCGAGCTTTGCGGATTCGCTTTCAGCGCATTTTGATATTGCTGCAACGCGCCGCCCGTATCGCCCTGCGCAGCCAGTTGCTGGCCTTTCAAAATCGAAACCCGCACCTGTAGATCCGGTGTGTTTTTCAGAATCCAGTCGTCAGGATCGATGACCACCTGCCGAGGACGCCCGAACGTGTCGATAACGTATTGCGAATCGGTCCCTACCACGTCGATGCGCTTGTCCACCGTTTTGCCTTCCGTTTCGATGCGCAGATCCACAGGCATGTTGAAGAGATCCATATCGCCCTGGATTTCCCCAATGGTGCGGAAGCCCTTGTTGTTGCCCAGCCGGTAGACGGCGTAGTTATCTGTGAATTGCGGCGCACCGGTGCCGTCCAGCCATTCGCTGAAGAAGGGCGTCAACTGCTGCTGCGACTGTTCATCGGCAAGACGCTCAAACTCGGCCGTGGTGATGCCCTTGTCTTTGTACTGGCTCACGACCGCGCGCAAAATCTTCGCAAAACTGTCGTCGCCTACCTCCCAGCGCAGCATGTGATACACGAGCGCGCCTTTATCGAGCGTCATCGACTGAAACTGCGGCGAGTAGGCAGCCAGGCTCCCCACGCTCGAGAGCGGGATGGTGTCGTAGGCCAGGGCGCTGGCCGCAATGTCGGGCAGAGTGTTGTTCAGCGCCGCCCGGCCCTGATCGTCCTCCAGATACATCAGCTCGGAATACCGCGCCATGCCGTTCGTAATCCACGAGTCGTTCAGCGTAGCCGGGCTCACTTCGCTGCCCCACCACTGGTGGGAGATGGTGTTCGCCAGCAGGCGGAAATCGTTCTTTCCGCCGATGTGCGATCCGGCAATCGCGGCAATCTCCGGCGCCCAGAAAACCGGAACCGTGTCGTCCGGCAGCTCCACCACATTCAGCTTCGTCGATTCCGGAATCCCAAAGGTGCTGCTGAAATAAGCGAATTCGCGCAGCGCCGTCCCGGCATAATCGGCCGCCGCCGCCTTATGCGCCGCGGTGGTATAGACCTTGATATTGGTTGCGCCCTGTACGGAAACCGGGGCATTGAATTTGCCCGCGATGATGGTGCCCGGGAAACCGGGCTTGTCCCAGTTGAAATCCCACTCCTCTTCGCCATTGCCGGACGGCTTGCCCAGGCCGGCGCTGCCGCTGCCCACCACCCGGTAGCCAGTGGGCGCCTTGATGTGAATCTCCGCGGTAAAGCGGTCGGTGGTGTAGCCGGTCATGGGAAACCAGCGCGCCGCGTACAGCAGATAGGTGATGGGGTCGCCAACGTAGGCCAGCTTCAAACCCTCGACCGGACCACCATCGCCGTTTTCCAGCATGCCGGAGTAATGGAACGTCCAGGTCTGCGGCTGCCCCTTGGCCAGCGGTGTCTGCGGAGTGACCACCAGGGTCGCATCCTGTCCGCGCTCGCCGTTCAGCGTCGCGCCACTCGCGTCCGTCACCTTGTCCACACGCAGGGCGCCATGCAGATCGAAGATCGCCGTCGGCAGATCCGCCAGCGGCGTGAAGGTCACCTGGGTGGTCGCATCCAGCGATGTGGTCTTTGGGCTGCGGATTTCGCGTTGATGGTGTAGGCCGTAATGTTCAGCGTCTGTCTGGGGGCGACGTTCTGCGCCGCGCCCGGCAACGCCGCAGCGAGAGATGCGGCCAGGACGGTGCAAACGGCGGCAGGACGGAATTTCCGCAAGGCAGGCTTTTCGATGGTTGTCTTTCGTCATGGAACCGGGCTCAGTCTTTCCTTCGCTTGATCTCTCAGCAACTGCGTTGTCACCTGGGCTACGCGGGTAATTGCGCTTTGATCCGATCGCAGCATTTCACCCACCCGCCGCAGGCCGGACTGCATCTGGCTCCGCGCCTGTTCATTCTCCAGCAACGGTCTCAGGTGTGAGACGACATGTTCGGCGGTAAAGTCACCCTGAATCAGTTCCGGTACGATGCGTTTTCCGGCAATCAGGTTCGCCATGGCCACATGCGGCACGTCCACCACCCGTTTCGCCACCGCATAGCTCAGCGGCGAAATCCGGTATACCACGATAAATGGTTTGCCGATGAGCGCGGCTTCCACCGTCGCCGTGCCGCTGGCCACCACGCTGGCGCGGGCGTGAAAGAGGACGGCCCGGGCGTCGTCGACCAGGGTGATGCGGGGAGCGGCAGCAGCCTGGGCGGCCACCAGTTCCGCCAGCGCAACAGGTCCGGATGTGATCGCGCTGGGGCGGGGTCAGTGTCGAGGCCAGCGGCAGCAGAAACTCGGCGTCGGTCTGCGAGCAGGGCTGCGGCACGGACCATTTCGGGCAGGTTGAGCCGTATTTCCTTGCCTCGGCTGCCGGGCAGGAGGCCGACCCACATTTTGGACGCATCCAGCCCCGTCTGGCGAGCAAACGCCTCCCGAGACACCGTGGGCGGATCGAGTTCGGCGAGCGGATGCCCCACAAACTCCGCTTCCACGCCGTGATCGTGGTAAAACCGCTCCTCGAACGGGAAAGATCACCAGCATCCGGTCCACATATTTCTGCACGCTGCGAATGCGGTGCTTCTTCCACGCCCACAGCTGCGGGCTGACAAAATAAATCACGGGCACTCCCTGGCGGCTCAGATGCTTCGCCAGCGAGAGATTGACGTCAGGAAAGTCGATCAGGACGGCGGCGTCCGGCTTTTCGGCCGCGATGGACGCCTTCAGCCGCCGGTATTCGCGGTAAATCCGCGGCATATGCCGAACCACCTCGGTAATCCCCATCACCGCCACGTCTTCCGAGCGGACGACTGGCCGGAAACCCAGCGCCGCCATCCGGCTCCCGCCCAGGCCAAAGCAATCCGCCTCCGGCTCCAGCGCCCGCAGCGCCGCAATCAGCAGCGTCCCATAGTGTTCGCCGCTGGCCTCACCGGCGGAAATGAAGATTTTCGGCGCATGGCTGGTGTAGTGGCGGATCGAAACCCGTCTCTGTTCCCCGCTGTGTTGTGGGAGGGGCCTGCATGTGAACCGTCAGCCTGCCTCGGACGAAGAATTTCCGAAATCCGCGCCACCCGTCATTGTCGTCCTGATGTAACGCCGATAAACAGCAAAGTAATAGTACGGTTGACCCAATAGGTCCAGCCAAAAAAAACAAGACAAACCACTGCACTTTTACGCCGATCGATGCCTGGTCCGCACATGCACAGAAAATTGCCATGCCGCAGAAGAGAACAAGCATCGACGGAACTGCTACAACGCATAATGCGATGAAGATGTACGGCAAAAAGGCTAAGAGCGGGCGAAGAGTTCACGAAGTCTCGAAATCCTGGGATCGCGATTGGCAACGCAACCGCACACAGGCACGAGAATGCGACAGCTGAACTGAAGAATAGGATGGAAGCTGCCTTCGATTTCAGCCAATTACATTTCACGAGAGCACCTGTTCTTCGAGTTTATCCCCTCGGTCAGGCCGCTCCGCCGTTAGTCCATGGCCAGCGAAGGCGTCAGCCCGGACCCCTCCCCCAGCTCCTGATCCTTGTACTGCAGCTGGTACAGCTTCCAGTAAATCCCCTTGAGCGTCAGCAACTCCTGGTGCGAACCCATCTCCCGCAGCTGCGCCCGGTGCATCACCAAAATCACGTCGGCGCGCTGCACAGTCGACAGCCGGTGCGCGATCACCACCGACGTCCGGCCCTCCACCATCCTCTCCAGCGCCGCCCGCACCCGAAACTCCGTGTCCGTGTCGACGCTCGAGGTCGCTTCGTCGAGGATCAGAATGCCAGGCCGATGCGCCAGCGCCCGCGCAAAGTTAATCAGCTGCTTCTGTCCCGTTGAAAGCCCCGCGCCGCGCTCCCGCAACAGCTCTCCGTAATTTCCCGGTAAGGACTGGATGAAGTCAGCGACATTCACCTGCTCGGCCGCCAGTTTCATCTGCGCGTCGGTGATGCTCTCCGTGCCCAGGCGGATGTTGTCCGCGACCGTCCCGCTAAACAAAAACGGATCCTGCAGCACCACGCCGAAACGCTGCCGCAGTTTGGTCAGGTCCTGCTGGCGCACATCGACGCCATCCACCAGCACCTGGCCGTGCTGCACGTCGTAGAAGCGCATCATCAGGCTGGTGATAGTCGTCTTCCCTGCTCCGGTGTGGCCGACAATCGCCGCCGTCTGCCCCGGTTCCACGACGAAGGACACGCCGCGCATCACCCACTCAACATCCGCCATCGCGGCAAGGTCGATCGGCGTCGACGCGGCGATGCGCGCCGCGGTCTCGTCGTCGAGCCGCTGGTACGTGAACCACACGTCGCGCAACTCGATCCGCCCAGAGCCATCACCCAAGGTCGGCTGCGCCGGAGACACAATCTCCGGCTCCGTATCCAGCAGCTTGAAACACGCGCTCACTCGCCGCCATCGCCGCCTGCAGAATGTTGTACTTCTCGCTCAGGTCCTGAATCGGCCGGAAGAACCGCTGCGCGTACTGCATGAAGCCCACCAGCGTTCCCAGCAGGACCGTATGCCGGATGACCCCACCGCCGCCCAGCCAGATGATCAGCGCAATGGCCACCGAGCTCAGCAGTTCCACCGCCGGATAGTAGAGGGCATACGCCAGGATGTTGTCTTTAAACGCTTCAAGATGCGTCAAATTGATCGCGGAAAAATCGCGAAACGCCCGCTCCTGCCGATTGAACAGCTGCACCAGCGGCATGCCGGTCACATATTCCTGGGTGAACGCATTGATGCGCGCAATCGCCACGCGAATCCGCCGGTACGATTCGCGAACATACTTGCGGAAGATACGCGTCACCAGCAAAATCAGCGGCAGCACGGAAAACGCCGCCAGCGCCAGCCACCACTTCATGCGCATCATCACGAAGACGATCGCCGCCAGCACAAACACGTCTTCGAAGATGGCAAACACGCCCGAGGTGAACATCTCGTTCAGCGCGTCCACGTCCGTGGTCAGCCTCGTCACCAGCCGTCCCACCGGATTGCGATCGAAGAAGGCGACATGCATCCGCTGCAGATGGCGGAAGATCTGGCTGCGCAGGTCGAACATCACTTTCTGCCCGGTCCACTGCATCAGCCAGGTCTGCAGTGCTTCGAGGCCGTAGCTCATGACCAGCGCGCCCAGCCAGACCAGGGTGAGCTGGGTAATACCCTTCCACGCGCCGCCATGGGCATAGGGACTCAGCATCCGCGCCATCCACGGATGGCCCTGCGCGCCGCGCAGCGCCGCCGCGGCCGCCTCCTGCGGCGTCTTCTGGGTCGCCGGCGTCAGATACAGATCCACCGCGACCATGGTGAAGTAGGGACCCAGCACATCGGCTCCGGCCTTGAGCACGATGGCCACAATCGACGTAATGCAGGCCCACTTGTAAGGGAATAGATAGGTGATCAGCCGGCGCATCAGGCGGCTGTCATACGCCTTGCCCAGAACCTCTTCGTCCTGGCCGGACGCAGTTTTCCTGGCCGGTTGAGGCGCGGCCGGCTGCGCCGGGTCAGTCGCGGCTGCGGGCCGCTGCGGGTTGGTTGAACGAGAATCGGGCAAATGGCCGGGCATAGCCGCTAGTACTCTATTTTAGCTGCGCGGACGCGCACTCGCCCGGAAGCATCGCTGGAGGGCAGCGCTCCGGCGGCGAAATTGCCATTTTCTGGGCGGGAATCGAAAAGGATGCATCAGGGCGTGTGGTAGCATGGCGCTGGTGAATGACACCCATTGGTCCGGCACCCACCCAGCTCCCGGCTCAACGTTCATCGTCGTCTCTCCCTGGCAAGCTGAACGGCAGTTGTGAACGAGGCATCGCGCGCGAATTCGCCTCGGGAGAATTCTTTGACAAATCCGGCAAAAACAGGCCGCGTTCTGGTCACCGGCGCAGCAGGCTTTCTGGGATCGCATCTCTGTGACGCTCTGCTTGGCGAGGGCCACAAGGTTGTCGGAGTCGATAACCTCTGCACCGGCAATCCGGCCAACCTGCGGCATCTCGAAAACGAGCCTCGTTTTGAGTTCGCCAACGCCGACATCTGCCAGCCCTTCGATTGCGGCGCGGTTGATTTTGTCTTCAATTTTGCCTCGCCCGCCAGCCCGGTCGACTACACCAGGCTCGGGGTGGAGACGCTGCTGGTCGGGTCCGAGGGCACCCGGAACGCCCTCGAGGTCGCTCGGCGTTATCAGGCCGGCTTCCTGCAGGCCTCGACTTCTGAGTGCTACGGCGATCCGGCAGTCCACCCCCAGCCCGAATCCTACTGGGGCAACGTGAATCCGATCGGACCCCGCTCCGTGTACGACGAAGCCAAGCGCTTCTCGGAAGCCCTGGTGATGGCCTACCACCGCTACTACGGCGTGGACACCCGCCTCGTCCGCATCTTTAACACCTATGGACCACGCCTGCAGGCCAGCGACGGCCGCGTCATCTCCAACCTCATGACGCAGGCACTCCGCGGCGAAGACCTGACCATCTACGGAGACGGATCACAGACCCGGAGCTTTTGCTACGTTTCCGACGAAATCGAGGGAATTCTGCGCCTGGCGCGGTCCGGCGAGCACGATCCTGTGAACATCGGGAACCCGGTGGAATGGACCATCCTGGAGTGCGCCCGGCAAATTCTCGCCATCACCGGCTCAGCCAGCCAGATTCGCTTCCGTCCTTTGCCGGTCGACGATCCCACCCAGCGCTGCCCGGACATTACGCGGGCGAAACAACTACTGGGCTGGGAGCCGAAGATCGATTTGGCCACGGGAATTCGCCTGTCTCTGGAGTATTTCCGCCAATGTGTGGAGTTCGGCCACACGGCCAGCGTCTATGTGCCGATGGCCACGCTCTAACTAAGGCGCGACGCCCGTGCCTCCCCTGCTAAACTTTCTCGCAGACATCTTTGCTTGACATCTGCGACGCCAGCAAGCAAACTTCGCCTACGGGCCAAGTCCCCCTGAACCCGGCCGCGATTCGCAAAGCGAGGAAAGGCATTTGACAGGACAGCAGGCAAGCCGCATTACCTATACTCTGGACTCCTCGCTGGACAGCGTGAACAAAGTCGAGCAGACCGCCGAACAGATGGCTCGCAAGGCGGGGGTCGACGAGGACGAAATCTTCCGCATTTCCATGGCGGTGCGGGAGGCCGCGGTCAACGCGGTTCTCCATGGCAACGCGTACGATCCGGAAAAGCGCATGACCGCCTCCTTTGAAAACACCGGGGCTGACCTTGTCATTCGCATCGCGGACGAGGGCAAGGGCGTGGATCCCGAGCATCTCCCTGATCCCCTGGCCCCCGAAAATCTCCTGCGCGGCTCCGGCCGCGGCATCTTCCTCATTCGATCCTTTATGGATGAGGTACACTTCAGGCAACTGCATCCCGGGACCGAACTGACGCTGATCAAACACCTGGGAACCGCCCCAACCGGCGCCTAAAACTTCCGCACTACAAGCTTCCTAAGGAGGAATTTCTCGTGAGCATGAAAATTAGTACCCGTCAGGTGGACGGGATCACCGTTCTGGATCTCGGCGGACGGATTACCCTCGGCGAGGGCAGTGTGCAGTTGCGCGACTCAGTCCGGGACCTTCTTGCCAAAGGGCAGAAAAAGATTCTGCTCAACCTCGGCGAAGTCAACTACATCGACAGCTCGGGCATCGGTGAGCTGGTCAGCGCCTACACCACGGTCCGCAACCAGGGTGGCGAGTTGAAGCTTCTCAACCTCACCCGCAAGGTGCACGACCTGCTCCAGATCACCAAGCTCTACACCGTCTTCGACGTGAAAGACGACGAAGCCAGCGCCATCGCTGCCTTCGGCACGACGTAAAGCCGCTTCGCTTCTGCAGAAAAGGCTGCCCCTTGAGGCAGCCTTTTTTGTTTGCGTCGTAAGGAACCGCCGCTACTTCCCCGTCAATCCACGATCTTTCAGCATGGCCCCGATCTGCGGCGGCCGTCCGCGCCAAGTTGCGTATAGCTGCGACAAGTCCTCTGTGTTGCCCCGCGAAAGCACCATCTCGCGGAAGCGGTCGCCGTTGGCTCGGGTCAGGCCGCCGTGCTGCTCGAACCATGAAAACGCATCGTCGTCCAGCATCTCCGTCCACTGGTACGCGTAGTAGCCGGCAGCGTAGCCGTTCGCCCAGATGTGCAGGAAGTAGGTAGACCGGTAACGCGGCGGAACCGTCGGCAGATCCACACTGCGAATCCGTCAGCGCCGCCTTCTCAAACTCGTCCACATTCTGCAGCGGCGTTCCCGGCGCCAGCGTGTGCCACTGCATGTCGAGCATGGACGCTGCCAGCAGTTCCGTCAGGCTGTAACCCTCGTTGAAGGCCCGCGATTTTTGCAGCTTCGCCACAAGATCGGCCGGCATCGGCTCGCCTGTCTTGTAGTTCTTCGCGTAGTGCTGGAAAACTTCCGGATACGTCGCCCAGTGCTCATTAAACTGCGACGGAAACTCCACAAAGTCGCGCGGAACGTTCGTCCCGGAGAGCGTCGGGTACTCCACGTTGCTCAGCATCCCGTGCAGAGCGTGTCCGAATTCGTGGAACATCGTGATGACGTCGCCGGGGCTGATCAGCGCAGGCTGCCCAGGCGCGGGCTTGGGCAGGTTTGCCACGTTGTAGACCACCGGCAGATTGCCCAGCAGGTGGCTCTGATCCACAAAGCTGCTCATCCACGCGCCGCCGTTTTTGTTGTCGCGCTTGAAGTAGTCGCAATAGAAGAGCGCGAGCGGCTTGCCGTTCTCGTCGAATACCTCAAAGACCCGCACATCCGGCTGCCACACCGGAATGTCTTTGCGCTCGGTAAACGTGAGCCCATAGAGCTGGTGCGCGGCATAGAACACGCCGTTCTGGAGCACGTTGTCGATCTCGAAGTACGGTTTCACCTGCGACTCATCCAGGTCGTACTTCGCCTTCCGCACCTGCTCGGCGTAGAAGTTCCAGTCCCACGGCTGCAGCGCAAAGCCGCCATGCTGCGCGTCAATGACCGCCTGAATCTCCTTGGCCTCCGCCTGCGCCTTCGCCGTCGCGGGCGGAATTAGCTTGTTGAGGAATGTCAGCACCGCCTGCGGGTTCTTCGCCATCTGGTCTTCCAGCACCCACGAGGCGTAATTCGGAAACCCCAGCAGTTGCGCCTTCTCTGCGCGAATCTGCGCCAGACGCGCTACCACCGGCCGCAGATCGCCGTCGCTCTGTTCGCTGCGCGTCCATCCGTTCTGGAAGATCGTTTGGCGCGTCGCGCGATTGGTCAGTTCGGAGAACACCGGCTGCTGCGTGGTGTTCTGCAGTGGGATCACATACCCTGGCACATTGCGTCCCGCGGCATCCTGCGCAGCTGCGGCAATCTGCGCGTCGGAGAGACCAGCGAGCGCCGCCGGATCCGTCGTGGTAAACGCGGCCTTCTTCGTATCCGCCAGCAGGCCGCGGCTGAACGCATCGGAGAGCGTCGATTCCTCCGCGTTGATCTTCTTCAGCTTGTCTTTGTCCACATCGCTCAGCCCCGCTCCGGCGTGAACGAACTCGTCGTACACAATTTTCACCAGACGCTGGTCTTCGGGATCGAGGTTCAGATGATCGCGCTGGTCGTACACTGCTTTCACCCGCGCAAACAGCTTCGCATTCAGATAAATCGAGTCCTGGTGCGCAGCCAGCTTAGGAGCCTCTTCCGTCTGCACGTTCTCAATCGTGGGATTCGTGTTGGCGCCGGCAACCGCTGAGAACGTCGCCATTACTCGCTGCAGCAACTGTCCCGTCCCCTCCATCGCCACGAAGGTGTTTTCAAACGTCGGCTCGTCAGGATTGTTGACGATCGCCAGCATCTGCTGCTCCTGCTCGGCCATGCCGGCTTCGATCGCAGGCTGATAATCCGAGTCCTTGATCTTGTCGAAGGGCGGCGCGTGGAACGGCAGCGTGCTGGGGTAATAAAACGGGTTATCTGGCCCGAAGGCCGCGGTCTGAGCGATTGCAGGTGTTTGTGTCATGCAGAAAGTCGTCGCGGCCAGTGCGCAGGCGACGGTAAAGATCGACTTACGGATCACGGTATGTCCCTCGAACGCTGATTTGCGGCTGAAGGGGCATTCTACCCCCGATAGGATGCTGCGCCCGTCCGGGGAAGTCGGGATGCCGACCCAAATCCACTCCACCCCAACTCATCTCCGATTCCGCTTGATTTTGCCCACTCCCCGGGAAGATGAATCAACACCATCCAGCCCCATGCGCAAGTCACAAACGGTACCTCTCACTCTGCTCGCTGCAGCCGCACTCGCCGACTTCTACGGGATGCGACGACCGCCCCCGCGAAGTCAGCAATTGCGTCGACAGCCGAAACCACATCGTCTCCGACCAAAAGTGCGATCATCCCGCCTTCTACGGAGGGCTCCGACGGCGGCGGCGGCGGCGGCTTTCACTACATCTACGGCGGAGCCAGCGGCGGCCATATGGACGACACCGTCATCGGCGGATCGCTCACCGCCACGCCCGGAGCCGTAGTCGTCTCCGGCGAAACCGGCGTCGCCCGCGGCGGCTTTGGCGGCGGTGAAGGAGAAGGCGGACACGGGGCGGAGGCGAATAATGCAGCGCCATCGCATCCTCGTCCGCCCCGACTGGCAGCACAAAGTCGAAAGCGTCGGCCTCACCTACCACTCCATCGGCGGCCAAACCTACTGGGACGAATCCAGCTACTGGGAGTTCACCTCCGCCGAAGTCGATCGCATCGAAGCCGCCACGGCCGAGCTTGCAAACGATGTGCCTGGCCGCGGGCGACTTCATCCTCGACAACAATCGGCTCGCCGATCTGCGCATCCCGCAAACCGCCTGGGCGCGCATCCGCGAGTCGTGGAACGCCGAACCACCCGCGCTCTACGGCCGCATGGACCTCGCCTACAACGGGCGCGACCTCAAGCTGCTCGAGTACAACGCCGACACGCCCACCTCGCTCGTCGAAGCCGCTGTCGCCCAGTGGTACTGGCTTGAGGAATGCTTCCCCCACGCCGATCAGTTCAACTCCATCCACGAGCACCTCGTCGCGAAGTGGAAAGACCTGCTCGACTACGTCCACAAACCCGTCTACTTCTGCCTGCGAAGACTTGGACGAAGACTGGATGACCGTCACGTACCTGCGCGACACCGCGCAGCAGGCCGGCTTGCTGACGTCGCCCATCTCGCATGGCCGGCATCGGCTGGGACGCGAAGAAACGCGCCTTCGTCGACGCCGGCGATCGCCCCATGGAGACCATCTTCAAGCTCTATCCCTGGGAGTCGCTGCTTGCCGACAAGTTCGGCACGCACGCGCTCGAAACGATGAATCACCAGCAGGGCGACGCCGTGCAGTGGATTGAGCCAATCTGGAAAATGCTCTGGTCCAACAAGGCGCTGCTCGCCATTCTGTGGGAGATGTATCCCGAACCACGAGCTGCTGCTCCCGGCCTATCTCGACGGTCCGCGCGACCTCGACGCCTGGGTGCGCAAGCCGCTGCTCGGCCGCGAAGGCGCCAACGTCACCGTGAAACTGCACGGCATCACCATGGAAGACACCGAGGGCCGCTACGCCGACGGCGGCTTCGTCCACCAGCAATACATCGACTTGGCGGCCAACGGAAATCCGCGCATCGTGATCGGCAGCTGGTTAGTCGATGGCGAACCCTGCGGCATGGGCATTCGCGAACCCGACACCTACGTGACGACGAACGCCAGCCGGTTTGTGCCGCATCTGTTTCGCTAAACGTTAGCGTCAGTTCGGCTACCAGCTACCAGCCACCAGCTACCGGCTACGCGATTAGCGCTGCAGCAGATCCACCGGCGCATCCGCGTCCGTCACGCGGAAATACGGTGCCAGCGCCGGATGGCTCCGCTCGACCGCGCGATACATCTCCCACGCCACGCGGCGATAGGAGAAATGCCCCTGCGCCGCGGACCGCAACTCGGAAATATACAAGCGCCTCGGCGAAATCCATCTTGAAGAGCGAGCGATTCTTCGTCGCCAGCGGCAGCACATACTGCGCGGAAGCAGCAGCATCGGAAGCCGATCCCGCAGCTCAGCGTCGTGAACGCCGCCTGCGCCGTCCGCATCGTCTCCTCGTAAAGCGGCTGCACCCCGCCTCCGGCACGCCTTCCGGAA
This sequence comes from uncultured Acidobacteriaceae bacterium, assembly GCA_963817165.1. GTDB lineage: Bacteria > Acidobacteriota > Terriglobia > Terriglobales > Acidobacteriaceae > Palsa-343. Next base: position 117,467 of record CAWFNL010000030.1, read on the forward strand.
TCGCATAGCCATGCAGCGCAGTGAACGGCTGCAGAATCTGCACGCAGCGCCGGTGCCGGTGCATGTCGCGGAATCCGCCGATATCCATCAGAATGTCGAACCGCAGAGCATGCCCGGCAGAGAATTCCCGCAGCAGTTCGTCATGCCGCCCGCGATGCCGCAATGCCCACGGCAATAATCTCATTCCGCTGCGCTTCGCTCAGCGCAGCCACATGCTGTCCGAATCTGCCGGTACGGATAATGGCAATGCCCGTAGAGCAGCGTCGTCGCAATCTCCACCTCCAGCGTCTCCACGTCATCGACCAGATCCACCATCGGCGCCGCGTCAATCGCCTCGTCCCCCAGCAACTCCGCCGCCGCCTGGCGCAGTTCCTGGTGCGTTCGCTTCTGATAATCATTGGCCGCCGCATACTTCACCAGCGTCGGCGCCGTCTTCACTTCGCGCGTCAGCAGCGCCGCCGCCCGCTCGCCCAGCGCCGGATCCAGAGCAGCAATGTCCCGCTGCAGCGCCGCCAAATCGTTGCCGTGCACGTTCCACGCCGCGCCCGAGGCCGAAGCCTGCAGCCGTTCGCCCAGCTGCCGCACTTCGGCAATCGGACTAGTGAGCAGCCGCGAAATCTGCGTCTCCAGCGTCCGCGCATTCACAATCTGCCCCAGCGAAGTGTTCGTCGCCAGCGGCAGCAGGTACCGCGCCACGTCAAACGCCCGCGCCTTCAGCGTCCGTTCGTAGGCCTCCTGCTTCATCTCCTCCGGCTTGCTGACCTGTGTCTTTCAGCGACGCAAACACCGCCTCGAAAACGGAGTGGTATTCGGTGAAGAGCTTCTCCACCGTCTCCCGGTACAGCCCCGCCGACATCCGCATCCGCGCCGAACTCCGGCATGTACCAGCCGCTCTTGCGGAAGTTCTGATAGCGCGTCGAGCGCTCCTGCCCGTCCCACCGCTGCTCGTCCACCAGCACAATGGCCGCCAGCAGCGACAGCCGCTCAATCGCAAACGCCACATGCGCCAAATCCGCAATCGACCGGTGCCCGTACTGGAAATAAAACGTGTTCAGGAACTGCTCCGCCCGCTGGCTGCTGATCTCCTTCAGCGACTCCTTCATCGACAGCGAGGAGCGCGAGTACTTCGCCATCGCGTACGCCAGCACCTCGGGGTCGGCCCCGTGCACGGCAAAGACTTCAGTCTGATTGTTGCGGGATTCCGCGGCAGCTCTGCCGGCAGCCGTCCTGCAGGCGTCTCGCTGATCGTGGGCATGGTGGAATCGTAAACCCAAACCCGAAGGAAAACCGGGACCCGCATGGTTACCAGGAATCACACCAATCAAAAATCAAACACGCGTACTATGGGGAGTGTTTTCCCCGAAGCGCTTTGGACCGGGGTCTGTCCCAGCTCGATGAAAAGAACAAGATCCTTTCCACCACCGAGCACCGTCCCTGGCCCATGCCCAAATCCCCATGGGTCATGACCCAGCGCTGGAACGATCTGCTGTTTGCCCACTGGCCGGTCCCGGCCACCGACCTCACACCCCTGCTGCCAGACGACCTGGCCGTCGACACCTTCGAAGGCTCCGGCTGGGTCGGCGTCGTGCCCTTCTGGATGGACCAGATCCGCTGCCGCGGCCTGCCCTGCCATCCCCGGAGCCAACCGCTTTGCCGAGCTCAACCTGCGCACCTACGTGCGCGACCGCCATACCAACCAGCCCGGCGTCTACTTCTTCTCGCTCGACGCCGCCAATCCCTTTGCCGTCGCCGCCGCCCGCATGTTCTTCCACCTGCCCTACTACTGGGCCCACATGAAGACGGAATTCAGCGACGATCGCGAAATCTCACTACAGCAGCGAACGCCTCCTCAGCCGTCCCCGCGCCAATTTTCGCGCCCGCTACCGCAGCCTGGGCAAGCCCTGCACCAAAGGCGGCATGGAAAGCTTTCTCACCGAGCGCTATGCCCTCTTCACCAAAGCACCGAGGGGCATCGCGCGCGTCAACATCCATCACCTGCCCTGGCCGCTCGAGCTGGCTGAAGCGGAATTCGAAATCAACGATCTGCCCCAGGCCCACGGCATCCGTCTGCCCGACGTCAAGCCGCTCCTCCAATACAGCCGCGAGCTGGTCGTCTACATCTGGGCGCTCGAACAACTACCCAGCCGCGCCACCCGCCGAGCCGCCGAACCCGTCCCCGCCCCCGGCGCCTGAAACTCGCCACAGTTCAAACCCAACGCACCCCTGCGTTACGCTGTATGCATGTCCACACTCCAGGGAAGAACCGCGCTCGTCACCGGAGCCTCGCAGGGCATTGGCCGCGCCTGCGCGCTCGCGCTGGCCGCAGCCGGAGCCAGCGTGGCACTGGCCGCCCGCAACGAAGCCAAACTGAACGAAGTCGCCGCCGAAATCGCCACCGCCGGCGGCAGCGCCGCCGTCTTCACGCTCGATATCGCCAGCGAGGAATCCATCAAGAGCCTGCGCCAAAGCCGCCATCGCCCACTTCGGCACGGTCGAAATCCTCGTCAACAACGCCGGCATCACCCGCGACACCCTCACCCTGCGCATGAAGCGCGCCGACTGGGACGACGTGATCCACACCAACCTCACCGGCACATTTCTGATCACCCAGGCCCTGCTCAGCCCCATGCTCAAAGCCCGCTGGGGCCGCATCATCAACATCTCCAGCGTCGTCGGCGAGACCGGACAGGCCGGCCAGGCCAACTACGCCGCCAGCAAAGCCGGACTCATCGGACTCACCAAGTCCCTCGCGCGCGAGCTCGCCTCCCGCAACATCACCGCCAACGCCGTCGCGCCCGGCTACATTGAAACCGCCATGACCGCCGTCCTCGACGAAAAACAGCGCACGCCATGCTCGCCAACATCCCCCTCGGCCGCGCCGGCACCGACGCCGAGATCGCCGCTGCCGTCCGCTTCCTCGCCTCCGACGACGCCGCCTACATCACCGGCCACGTCCTCGACGTGAACGGCGGCATGTACATGGGCTAAACAGCTTGCGGAAAAATGAAATGTTTTGAAGGGGCACGACTTCAGTCGTGCCGTAAAGGCCTCCAACTACTCTGGGCTTGCCCCTGAGGCCCCGCTCAACTACCATCAAACCAGCCATGAAGATTCTCACCGCCGACGAAATGCGCACCGTCGATCGCGTCACAACGGAGCGCTTCGGCACCCCCTCCATCGACCTGATGCGCAACGCCGGAGCTGCCGTCGCGAGCTTCGTCCTGCACGAATATCCGAAGCAACGCCGCATCACCGTCCTCTGCGGCAAAGGCAACAACGGCGGCGATGGCTTTGTCGCCGCGCGCCAGCTCGCCCAGGCGGGCCGCACCGTGAACGTCCTGCTGCTCGGCAATCCCGAGGATCTCAAAGGTGACGCCCAGACCGCCTTCAACGAAATGGGGATTCGATCCCATCCTCGCTCCCGACGAAGCAGCCCTCGCCGCTCCTGACGCGCAACACATCCTACAAACCGCCGATCTCTTCATCGACGCCGTAGTCGGCACCGGCTTCCAACCCCCACTCCGTGGAGTCGCCGCAACCCTCCGCGACAAAATCAATGCCCACGCCACCCCCGTAGTCGCGGTCGATCTCCCCTCCGGCTGGGACGCCGACTCTCGCGAATTCCCGTCGAAGGCGCCTTCCGCGCCAACGCCGTCGTCACCTTCACCGCGCCCAAACTCGCCCATCTCAGCGGCAACCTCACCAACAGCGCCTCAGGCCCCATCGTCGTCGCGGGTATTGGATCGCCAAATGAGGCCATCGAGTCCGCCACGCGCCTCACCTGGGCCGGCGCTTCAAAATCCGTCACTGAAAAACCGCGCACGCCCGACGCCAACAAGGGCCTTTACGGTCATGTGCTCGTCGTCGCCGGAGGCCGCGGCAAATCCGGCGCTCCCGCTATGGCCTCGCTCGCCGCTCTGCGCGCAGGAGCCGGCCTCGTCACCGCCGCCGTCCCGGAATCGATCCTCTCGAACGTCGCCGCCATCACGCCGGAGTTGATGACCATCCCCCTCCGCGAAGGTCCCAGCGGCGAGGTCGACGCCTCCAACCTCGAGCCCAAATTCTTCAAGCACCTCATCGAACGCGCTACCGTCGTCGCCATCGGCCCCGGCCTCGGCACCGAGCCTGAAGAATTTGTCCTCGGCCTCCTCGAAAAAACGCGCCTGCCCCTCGTCATCGATGCCGACGCTCTCAATATCCTCGCCAAACATCCCGGGCAAGACTCGACGGGCACCAACCGCACCATCGTGCTCACCCCGCATCCCGGCGAAATGTCGCGCCTCACCGGCCGCACCACCAAAGAGGTGCAGGCCAACCGCGAGCCCCTCGCGCGCGAGTTCGCCACCCGCCACCATGTGACAGTTGTGTTAAAAGGTTGGCGCACGCTCATCGCCCATCCCGACGGCCGCATCGCCATCAACACCACCGGAAATCCCGGCATGGCCAAAGGCGGCAGCGGCGACATCCTCACCGGCATCGTCGCGGCCCTGTTGGCTCAACACTCTGAACACCCTGCGGAAGCCGTCGAGGCCGCCGTCTACCTGCACGGCCTCGCCGCCGACTTCGCCGTGCGCGAACAGGACGAGCACACCCTGCTCGCCACCGACACCATCGGTCATCTTTTTCGCGCTTTTCGCTTTCACGCGCACGACGAAGCGGGTTATGTTTGGTTGGAGGGGATTCCATCCCTCGGCTGTGAGGTCGAATATGACGCAAATCGTGGACGTGAAAGTGCACCACTTCGAAAGCCACAGCGCCAAAGAGACCATTGCCGCCGGTCACCAGCATCGCGGAGCTTGCTCGCCCCGCCGAAATTTCTCATCCTGCGCGGCGATCTCGGCGCGGGCAAAACCACGCTGGTAAAAGGAATCGCCGAAGCCCTCGACGCCGCCGATCCCGACGAAGTCACCAGCCCCACCTTCACGCTCATGCACGAGTACGACGGCACGCGCTCCGTGGACGGCCGCAAAGAGCCGGTGATGCTCTACCACCTCGATCTCTACCGCATCCAGAACGAGCGCCAGCTCGATTCGCTCGGCCTCGAAGAGCTCTCCGCCCCCGACAGCATTGTTTTAGTGGAGTGGGGCGAGAAATTTCCCAGCGTCGTCCGCCGCAGCCAGGGCGAAATTGAAATGCGCGCCACCGGCGGCGACACGCGCAGCATCACGCTGACGCTGAAGAGATTAGCACCGCATGCAGCGGTCAAGGGGAGACGAGTCGTGCCGTCGACCCACATCGTGGGCTTAGCCCCTGGTCCTCGCTCCGCCAGATGCCTCTGAAGATCCACCATCAAAAATGATGAATCCGCTCCGGCTGCGGAACCTCCACCGGCCGCGCTGCTTCGCGCTCCAGCGAGCGGCTCACCAAATCCCGCGAGCCCAGGCCCACCGCTAACGCCAGCGCCAGCACGATCCCCCCAAACAAAATCCCAAATCCCAGCTCCACAATCGCGCCCCCCAGCGCCAGATGATCGAGCACCATCGCGCCGGTCAGCACCAGAATCAGCCACCGCACCCCCATGCTCAGCAGCCGCGCATAGCTCAGATTCAGATTGACCGCGGTAATCAGCACGCTGCGCGACGCAAACCGCGCCAGCACATTGCCCGCCAGCAGCAGAATCGCGGCGCCAATCACGCGCGGAACGTAGGCCAGAATCCATCCTGAAACGACTTGTTCCGAGGTGCCCGCTTCGAATGCTGAAGCTCCCACCACCACGCCCGCAATCACGCAGAACCAGAAAACGATGCGCGCCACCAGCAGCGAAGGCGTAATGCGCGGCGTCCATTCGGCAATGGCGTTGCCACCCCTGCTCATGCGCTCGTCGAATTTCAGCGCGGTCAGAATCCACCGCACCAGCACCGACATCAGCCATCCCACCAGCAGGAAGAAAAGGAACGCGACAATAAATGCAAGGATGCCCGGGAGCAGTGTGGCGATCTTGTTCATCACCCGGCTCATCGACTCGTGCAGCGATTGTTCAACCTGTTCCCACATATCATTTCTCCTTTGCGTCCGTTGGCCCCGCTACGCTTACGGATTAAAGCGATCGGGCCAGCGCCAGCGCGACAGCAGATACGGTTTCTTCTCTTCCCACGCGCGCGTCAACTGTTCCACGCGCTGCTCTGTCGCGGCCCGCGTCAGCGTAGAGACTTCGCGAACATACGAAGCGACCCAGCCCAGATACAGCGGCGTCAGCGCGCCCATCAAATGCACGCGGCTGATCGTGCGCAGCCGCCACGCCAGCGCAAAGTCGTACACGATGCTCGCCCACACTTCATCCGGTATGCGAAATTGTTCCGGCCGGCAGTCGCGTCAGCCGCCGCAACTCCAGCATGGTGTTCGGCGGCAGCACCAGGCGCCACACTTCGTCCAGGTTTTTTGAGCCCAAGGCAGAAACGAATCCAGCATGGGCTGCGCATCAATCGGCGCCGCGTCTTCCTCAGCCGTCTGCCACGCTGCCCCACACCGGAGCAGTCTGCGAGCCGCGCACGCGCTGCCATTGCGAGGCGCAGCCTCACCATGTCTTCAAACATCGAGCCGCCCAGTTGCCCCAGCACCGCACTCAGTTCCAGTCCCGCCGTCGCCACCTGGTGATGCACGTCGATGTGCACCTGGCCCACCACCGCCTGTGGCGACTGCGTGGCCGCCACCGTCACCGGCCATAGCAGTCCGTTGGTCTCGGTCGCCTCGGCCGCCACGCGCCAGCCGCGCACACATCGCGCCCGATGCCGCAAAGTCATAGGTCAGCGGATACCGCACACGCTTCCCGTAGAGCGCCGGCTCAGTGGCGACAGAATGCCGGTGTTGATGCAGTCCGTCGTACTTGCCCACCGGATAAATCGGCATCGCCAGCCCGCATTGCCGCTCGAGAACGGCATACGTAAACAGCTGGATGACATGCGCCTGCAGCCCCGCCAGGTCCGCTCCCAGCACAATGCACGCGCGCGCATTCAGTCGACGCAGCCAGCGCCAGTACCGCGCGCTGATTTGCGGAAATCGGCGACCAGAAATCGCCGCTGCTCGCCGACGCGGCATACGGAACGAGCGCGGGGTGCGCATTTTGATTCTCATCGTCGGCGTCGCCTCATCGTTCCCGCCCGGGCCACGCGAAAACAATCCGCAGCGAACGCATTCGGACCCAGGTCCGCGACCATCTGTTCAGCCCGCGCGCGCAGATCGGCCGCAGCAATCGCGCCCGCAATGCCCACGACTACATCCGGCGCGCCGCCTCGCTCGTCCTGCTGCTTCGTCTCTTCCGACAATTCAATGCCCGTCATCGGCGTCTCTTCCTTTTGTCACAGCGGCAGCGACAATATGCCATGCAGCGGAATGCGAATCCACGCTGGGCGATTGTTCAGCTCGTACACCAGTTCGTACAGAGCCTTATCGAGCATGTAGATGTCGAGCACGATCCGAAAGTCTTCCTGCGCCGCGGGAATAATCGGCGAATCTCGCTACGCGACCTCGCCGTACGCCCGCAGAAATTCTCCCGAAACCGACGTTTCCCAAAGCTGCGCCCACGATTCGAGCTGCGCATAGTCTTCCGGCCGTCGGCTCGTGTACCGCGTCAGCGCCACAAACGCCGCGTAGCTGAACGACCGCAGCATCCCCGCCACATCCTTCAGCGGAGAATACTTCGCCGCGCCGCTCCGCGAGCGACCGCGCCGGCTCGCCTTCAAAATCCAGAATCACAAAGTCGCCCTTCGACCGCAGCACCTGGCCCAGATGGTAGTCGCCATGGATGCGCGTCCACTGCCCAGCGCTCTTCAACTCCGCCAGCCCGCGGAATTTTCCCAGCAGCGCGCCGCGCCGGCTCAGCGCCAGCGCGGCCGACTCCACCGTGTCATCGGGCAGACCGCGAGAGATTGCTCTTCAGCGCATCGAATGCGTTCGTGGCGTGCGCCGTCAGCTGCTCTCGCATCGCTTCCCAATCCGCCGTCGTCGGCGTTATGCGGAGTGAACGCATCCTCTTCCCCCGAGGCCAGCGCCAGATGCATCTCTCCGGTGCGCCGTCCCAGCGTCGCCGCCGCCTCCAGATAAAATCCGGCATGCTCTCGCGCTTCCTGCGGAATGCTGTCGCGCATCTGCCAGCGGCACTGACGCCGAACGCACCGACGCCGTGCTTTCGTAGTAGCGATCCAGTTCTTCCAGCGTCCACTGCCAGCCGTCGCCCTCGTTCGGCACCAGCCCCTGCAACAGCGCCAGCGTCGACGCTTCTTCATCGCCGCGCCGGTATTCAATCGATCCGCCAAACGGAGGAATGTTGTGGAACGCGCCTTCTCCGTCAGATACTGCCCAATCTCCACATCCGGATTTATTCCCGGCCTGCTGGCGCCGGAACACCTTCATGATGAGCCGATCGCCAAAGATAGCCGACGTGTTGCTCTGCTCCGCACTGCCCAGGCGCGCCGTCAGCGGTTGCGATCCGCGCAGCAACGGCAGCACCGACCCAGGCACACCGCGCAGCGATCCATTCCGCGTCTGCAACTCTCGCCCCGATGAGCCAGAATCTCCTCAGCGCCACCGGCGCGCTCGGCCGCAGCAGTCCATCGTGCAGCACTCCCGACCTCATCGACGACCCCGCCGTTGCCAGCACCTGATTCGGATTCGATTCGCGCATCGTCACGCCTGCCTCGCCAAAACTCATCGCCAGGCACAACAGCCAGCAATCCGGATCGCCCTCCGCATACTCCACCTTGATCCATACCAGCGCCGAGCGATTCTCATCGAACAAGCGACGAGTCCGTCACTTCCACCCCCGACAATGGCTCCTTGATTTCCCCCCAAACCACCGCTGCCGCTGCAAATATCCGGGCAGCAGCGTCTCCAGTTTCCGCACGCCTTCCCCGGCCAGCACCGTCTGCCAGTCGCGCTCGTTCTCCACATAGAACGCCTGCTCCGCGCCTTCCTCCGCCAACTCCGCCGCGTGGTTCGGCGCAGGCTGAATCTCCAGCCACAGAAATCCATACGGCCCCAGCGTCAGCGAATACGGCTGCTTCGTGATCGCCGGAAATTCCACATACCCCAGCATCTCCACCGGGATCATTCCCTCCATCCCCGACAGATCCAGCTGCACCGGCTGCGCAAAGCGCGACAAGATTCGCCACGCACAACACCATCTCCCCATCGAATTGGCGCACGTACGCCAGAACCTTGCGATTCGAAGAATCCAGAAACCGCAGCGATCCGCGTCCGAAGACCTGGAACAGCTTCCGCAGCGCAATCATGTTGCGCATCCAGTTCAGCAGCGACGAAGGATCGTTCTGCTGCGCCTCGACATTGATCGCCTCATAGCCCCACACCGGGTCCATGATCACCGGGCTGTACAGCCGCGCCGGGTTCGCCCGCGAGAATCCCGCATTGCGATCCGGCGACCACTGCATCGGCGTCCGCACGCCGTTGCGATCGCCCAGATAAATGTTGTCGCCCATTCCGATCTCATCGCCGTAATACAGAATGGGCGTCCCCGGAAACGAAAACAGAATGCTGTTCAGCAGCTCGATCCGCCGCCGGTTGTTATCCAGCAGCGGCGCCAGCCTCCGCCGAATGCCAATGTTGATCCGCATCCGCGGGTCCGCGCTGTACGCCAGATACATGTAGTCCCGCTCATCGTCGCTCACCATCTCCAGCGTCAGCTCGTCGTGGTTGCGCAGGAACAATCCCCACTGGCAGTTGTCCGGAATATCCGGCGTCTGCGCCATGATGTCCGTAATCGGCAGACGATCTTCCTGCCGCAGCGCCATGTAAATGCGCGGCATCAGCGGAAAGTGAAACGCCATGTGGCATTCATCGCCGTCGCCAAAGTACGGACGCACATCCGTCGGCCACTGATTCGCCTCCGCCAGCACCATGCGTCCCGCGTAGCCTTCGTCAATCGCCGCGCGCATCGCCTTGATCACCGCATGCGTCTCCGGCAAATTCTCGCAGTTGGTTCCGTCCCGCTCCACCAGATACGGAATCGCGTCGATGCGCAGCGCGTCCACGCCCATATCCAGCCAGTAGCGCATCACCGACAGCACTTCTTCCAGCACCGCAGGATTGTCGTAGTTCAAATCCGGCTGATGCGAGAAGAAGCGATGCCAGTAGTACGCCTGCGCCACCGGATCCCACGTCCAGTTCGACTTTTCCGTGTCCGTGAAAATAATGCGCGCGTCCTTGTATTTCTGATCCGTGTCGCTCCACACATAAAAATTCCGCTCCGGCGATCCCGCCGGTGCATGCCGCGCTCGCTGAAACCACGGATGCTGATCGGAACGTGTGATTGATGACCAGCTCGATCATCACCTGCAAGCCGCGATCGTGCGCCGCATCCAGGAACCGCTTGAAATCGTCCAGCGTCCCGTAACTCGGGTGCACGCTCATGTAATCGGAAATGTCGTACCCGTCGTCGCGCAGCGGCGAAGGAAAAAACGGCAGCAGCCACAGGCACGTCACGCCCAGGTCCTGCAGATAATCCAGCTTCTGCATCAGCCCGGGAAAATCGCCGATGCCGTCGTTGTCGCTGTCGCTGAACGCCTTGACGTGGATCTCGTAGATGATGGTCAAAGGACAACTCGTCGAACAGGAGCCACACGATGCGGCCGGGGTCCACCGGGGCCGTTTGGTCGGAGACACGGGCGAGCTGCGACTGGGGCACACCGCGTCTGTCCGCTGCGGACGCAGCCCCTGATACAGAAGCTGCGGGATCATCCACACCATACTGCAGCCGGCGAGCGCCAGCAGCACCCCAAAGCCGCGTACGGCGTGGCGGTACGCGGCGGCCAAAGCCAGCGCAGGGCGAGCGCAAAGAGCAGGGTTATGATGTACGCCCTGCCGGCGCTGAGATACGGAATAGGCGCGCGCCGCATCCCCGCAAGGGCATTGACCAGGGCGGAGGCAAGCTCAGCAGCCACGAAGGCCCAGACCACGGTGCGCAGGCCGGTCTCACTCTTTTCGAGATAGCCGAAGAGCAGGGCGGCCAATAAAGTGATAGCCGCCAGGTCGATCAGGACGCCCCAAACCACGCTATGCATGGGCAGGAAGCTGTGATAAATCACCGGATGGTATCGGGACAGGTGGGGCCATACCCGAAGAATCATGATCAGTATGGCTGCGCCAAAACCCTGAACGATCGTCTTTACGTTCATCTCTTCTCGAACAGAAAGAGGACGCGGCCGTTGGTCAATTGCTCACGGGCGGCGATCGTGAAATGGCGGGTAAATTCGTCCACGAATAATTTTTCGTCCAGATGCTGATAAAGTTCGTCCCGCCCGCGGCAAAGCTCAATATAGCGCACATCGGTCTTCGGAACCCATTCCACGATGCCGGCACGGCGTGTAAGCGAGGCGAGGAGTGCAGCCACATCCGCCATCGGGATCTGGTCGGCCAGCAGCAGATGGTGCAGAATGCCCAGCATCATGACGCAATCAAAGCGGTGGTGCGCCCGTTCCAGCAGGGTGAGAGATTCGGCGTTGCGCCATCCCACCGCCGGAGTCGGCCGGGCCACGTCGGCGACCAGGGGCAGGATGGGCAGGCCATTCGCTTGGGCCTGCCTCCAGCTGCGGTCCGAAGAGGCGACATCCGTGTCCCAGGCGACCACGCGGGCGCCCACGCCCGCAGCAATGCGCGAGTAATGACCGGTGTTGCCGCCGATATCGAGCACCGAGCCTGGCCGCAACGATTGCATGGCCCGGTCGACAAATGCCTGCTTCTGCTGCCGTTCCTGGTCGCTATAGTGATCGGCGGCGACCTGATACTCACTCCAGCGCGAATCGCGCCGCCCTGGTTCCAGGGCGTGCAGCTCTTTACGGAAGCCTCTAAGATTTCTCTCCAAAACTGCCGTTGCGATTTCCGGTTCCTGCTGCAGTTTAGGCCGCGCTCCCCCTCCCCGCTTCCGGGTCTCAAACTGGTAAGGGAGAGTGACCAGGGAACGAAGGGGTGCGCTCCAGCGTTGGAAACCCGAAAGGTAGGGGTACAGGTCGACGGGCTCATAACCGTCGCGGCGATTCAGAGTAGCAGCCAGGGGCCACCCGAGGTGTTTGAATGCCGCCAGAGGGAGAAGAAAGGTACGGGCAAATTGCCCGTAGGCAATCCACAATGGGCTGCGGGGGTCGCGGCGTTCAATCGACAGCAAGTCTATAAAAACCGGGCGTGCGCCATCAAAGAGGATGTTGAGTGGTGTCCCATCCTTGAGGATCCAGCCTTCCCGAAGCAATTGGCTGCATAGTTCGAGCGTCAGCTCCCCAGCCGCAACCCACTGCCCTGGAGTCCATTCCCACGGATAGGAAGGAAAAAATACCCGAGGATGTTCGAGCAGGAGCGGCTGGTCTTCTTCCGCAGACAAGACATCAGTCGCGACCAGGTGGCCCTGTTCCGTCCAGCGACGGGCTAGATCGGACCGCAGGAAGCGCAGAGCCTCGGCCGCATAACGAGGATGGACCGTTCGCAGAACATGTTCGCCATCGATGCGTAGCGACCCTGCAGGGTCTCGAAACGTCGCAATACCCTGCGACGCACCCTGGCTCATGGCTGGTTCTCTATGACCTCTGAGCGAGCAATCGCGGGCGAAGAAGGCTGTGCTGGTTTGCGCATCGATTGCAGGATTCGCCGCACGCGATGACGGAGGTAGTAAACTGCGCCGGCGAACATGGAACCCGCTATCTGGAGAAAGACAAAGCCGGAACCGGGATCGACGTAGGCTTGGGCGGGGCGTTCAAAAGCGATGAGCAGCGCTATGATCTGCAGAGCTCCGAGCAGAAAAAGCCATGAACGCAGAACGCGAGGGGAGTAGGACGATCTGTTCACGAAGCTCCTCAGGGCGAAAATTAACCTATACTCTACAAACGTAAGACTAGACTGAAAGGTTGCGACTCCGCTAGCTTTTTGTCATCCTGGGTTCATAATTGCATAGACGACGGCGACGTGGGCCCGGTTTACGCTTTTCTTTGCTGAAAAAAACCCATGCTTCCCTTGGGTGACACCAAACTGGTAAAGATTCTCGACACTGCGCTGGCAGACACTGCCCGCCGCAGCGGAGATTGGCTGGTCTGCAAGCCCGGATGCACGCAGTGTTGCGTGGGGGTTTTCGCTATCCATCAGCTGGATGCAGCCCGGCTTGAACAAGGACTGCAGGAGCTTTCCGCCAGCGACCCGGAACGTGCCCGTTCCGTTCGCGAGCGTGCCAGGCGATCGGTCGCCCGGTTGAAAGAGGATTTCCCTGGCGACCCGACGACCGGCCTGCTGGACCCATCGCCCGAGGGCGAAGCCCGCTTTGAGGACTTCGCCAATGACGAGCCCTGTGCGGCGCTCGATCCCGTCACCGGACTTTGTGATCTGTATCTTTCCCGGCCCATGACCTGCCGCGTTTTCGGGCCGCCCGTGCGCACCGAGCAGGGGCTCGGCGTCTGCGAGCTTTGCTACCACGGGGCCACGAAGAGCAGATTGCCGCCTGTGAAATGCCGGTCGATCCCGAGGGCCTTGAAGCCCAGCTGCTGGCGGAATTTGAGCAATCGTCGGGCAGAAGTGGCCGCACGTGGTGGCCTTCGCGCTCGCCCGATAGGGTTCCGCCGGTACAATCAGCTTCTAGACTTTCAGGAAACCGGAACATGCCTGCCAATCCCGTGACTACGTTGCGTACCGCCGTCGGCATCGCCGCCGCAAACGCCGGCTTGACCGTCCTCTCCTCGGAAGAGGGGATCGATTTCAATGGCCGCCCGACCGGCATCTTCCGTATCGGTCTCTCCAAGGACGCTCCCGCCGAGCGCACGCTGCGGCTGGAGTTGAGCGAGGACTTCGACTTTGATCGCCCCGAGCTCTTGCCGGAAATGACAGCGCACTTGCGCGACGAGGCCAAGCGATTGCGCAATCCGCGGCCGGATGCCTACGTGACCCTGGCCGGTATGCCCATCACCTTCGGCGACTTCCGCTGGCCCTTTCACCGTTCTGTTTCCGGCGCGGATACCTACATCGTCCACGGTGTGGTCCACGTGGCCGACGGCACCGATTCCCTGCTGCACGCCAAGGTTTCCGCCAGCATGACCGTGACTTTTGCGGAAATCGTCCCGGCTCCCGAGCAGCCCTATGCGGAAACCTTCATCTACAGCGCGATTCGCAAGACCCTGGACCAGGGTCAACTCGAACTGCTTAAGAGTGGCAACCGCCAGCCGGTTCCGGTGACTACACGCTATTACAGCCGCTGGCAAAAGAAGTTCTTTTTCACCGACACCGATGAGCAAAGCCGGCAGCAGTTCCTGCTCGCCAAGGTCTTCTGGCTCTCGGGCGTGCTGGGCAACTCGCAGCCCGTCTGGATCGCTGACCCGCGCGACGCGCAGTACCTGAACACCACCGCGGAGGAGCTGATTCGCGCGGCCGCCGTGCTCGCGGCGGCTGGGCTGGTGACCTTGAGCGAGGCCGAGTTTGCCGCCGCTACGCCCGCGCTGATGGCGCGTGAGCCCGAGTTCCGGGCACGCCTGCAGGAGGCTTTTGCGCTCACCAAGCCGACTTTCAACGAGGATATGCGCGCCGGCCACACCAATATGTAGCTGGTGTAACTCTCCGCGCCGGCGTTTGCGTCTCATGCGCAGCCGGATAGCCTCATGTGCAGACGCTCGAGACAAATCGCCGCAGGGATTACCGTCGCTCTCGCCGCGGGCTTCCTGGGCCTGGCGGCACAGCATACGGTAAACAAACCGGCCCAGAAGGTGGTGCTGGTGGAGCTGTTTACCTCGGAAGGATGCTCCAGCTGCCCTCCCGCAGACGCACTGCTCAGGCAGGTGAACGGAGCCGAAACAACTGAAGGGCAATTGATCGTTGGCATCAGCGAGCATGTCACCTACTGGAACTCCCTGGGATGGTCCGATCCTTTTCCTCTCCCGTCTACACCCAACGACAAAATGACTATGTTGATCGATTCCACCTGGAGAGCAGCTACACGCCACAGATGGTAATCAACGGCGCCGAGCAGTTTGTCGGGAGCGACCGCGCGGCCTTCGTCCAGGCGGTCCAGAAAGAGCAGCAACAGCAGTCGCCGATCTCTCTCCGCATTCTTTCGGTGAGCGTGGATGGACACAAACTGACGGTGAATTTTTCCACCAGCGGCGATGTGCCGGCCCATGGAGCCGATCTTTTTGCGGTCCTGGCGGACGACTCCGATCGCTCCAGCGTTCTTCGCGGTGAGAACTCCGGTCAGACCTTGGCGCACGTCTCGGTAGCACGATCCATCTCCCGTGTAGCCAAGCTGAAGGCGGCGGGCGAACAGACGGTGCAGATCCCGATTCCCTCTTCGTTTCAGGCTTCGCCAGGTCATCATTTGATCCTGTTTGCGCAATTGCCTGGAAATGGACGGGTGCTGGGCACGGACACCAAACCGCTTTAGCAAAAGCAGAGGCGTAGCGATTGGATGGCGGCAACCAGCGAAGTGACGGGATGAGGGGCAGATGATCGCTGCGATCATTGCCGGCGATTCTCAACTGTTTCACGAACTGATTCGCCCTTATGAACGCCGGGTCTACGCCATGGCTCTGTCCTTTCTGCACAATGAAGCCGACGCGGAAGACGTCAGCCCAGGAGGCGTTTCTTAAGGCCTTCCGCAACCTGGCCAGCTTTCGCGGCGAAGCCAAATTCGGGACTTGGCTGATCAGCATCACATTGAATGAGGCACGAAGCCGGATTCGCCGCCGGGACGCGGTCAAGATGGAGTCGCTGGACGAGCCTCCGGAGGATACTTCGCCGGCACTGCTGCGGGACTGGAAGGAGATACCGTCTGAGGCGCTGGAGCGAAAAGAGGTCAGGGGTTATTGCAGAGAGCGATCACCGCTCTGCCGCTGATCTACCGCGAGGTCTTTCAACTGCGAGATATCGAGCAGTTGAGTGTGAATGAGGCGGCTGCCGCGCTGGGCATCACCACAGCGTCGGTGAAGGTTCGATTGCATCGTGCACGCATGATGTTGCAGAAAAATCTGGCGCCCGAGTTGAAGGAAATGGCTCCCAAACGGAGGTGGTGGGCGTGGTCATAGACTGCAAGCATGTTTGGGAGCACATCTCCGGCTATCTGGATCAGACCCTGCCACCGGAGGTGCTGGAACAGGTGCAGAAGCACCTGGAGCATTGCGAGATTTGCTCGGCGATTCTGGATTCGACACGGAATATTTTGATTCTTACGGCAGATGAGCGGGTGTTTGAGCTGCCGCTTGGGTTCAGTGAACGGCTGCATGCCCGGTTGGAAGAAGAGATCACGGGCTTGGAGCCTTGATGTGCGGTTCCGAGTGGGTCAAGCTACGTTGTGAATGATGCGGTGGGTGATCCACTCGGCCAGAACGAGGGCCAGGGTTACGATCGCGAGTACGATTTGGAAGGCTTCTGCTCGCTTTTGTTTTGGGGTTGGCGGTGTTGCGCGCCATTGCGAGGCGGGGCGGGAACGCAGGGTGCGAATTCGCCAGATCACATACAGGTTGACCAGTGAGCCGATCACGGCGATGGCCATCATGGGAATGCGGATGGCGTCGGCGTGAAAACCAGTCGCGGGCCGATTGAGCCCGGCGGCCGCGGCTAACGCGCTCAGACCGATGATGACGCGGACCCCGCTGATCGCCATGACTGCGGTGCAGGCGCTTTGCAACAGGATGAAGAAGAGGCTGGTGGTGCCGATAATCCACGGGCGGTGAGTGGAGTTTTGCTGTTCAGCGGACATCTCCCATTCACGGTACACCACGGGTTCAGAGCTGAAGTGGTTTTCGATTCAAAGTAAGCAATGGAGGGGGCTGCGCCCCGTCGTTTTCGGCCCAGGTATCCGGGTTTCCTGCACGGGGCACCACAAATAGCTGCCAAGGTGGGCACGCGATACGTATCTCCCAGAATTGCTGCAATCGCGATTGCTGCCCTCCATCTCCCAAGGTCTTAGTGTTTTGCTGCCGCCACACTCGCCATGCGCTCCTCGGCCTGGCGGGTGAGGTGGGGCACGACGCCGGGCTGCCGCTCGATGAGCATCAGTTGGCCGCGATGGTGCATCTCGTGCTCCTTGGCCCCGAGCAGTTGTTCGAAGCGCGACTTCGTGCCTGAGCCATCGGCTACGGGGATCAGTTCTGCCAGGAACTCTGGCGTCAGCGTTTCTAACCACCCTGCAAACTTGTCGCCCTCATCGCGGAGCAGATCGAGAATCTCCGTTTTCGTTCGGGACTTTACTTCCTCTGCCGTCACCTCGCTGCCCAGTCGAACGAAATCAAAGCCGACCAGCGTTTTCACCCGCTGCTTGCCGTGGACCTCATACCACATCCGTGGAGAAACTGCGATGTGTGTCAACAGAGCGCCGATCGCACGGCAGTCAGGCGCGGGCACGAAGCCGTACTTCGATTCAGGAATATCCTGTGCAATCTGAAGAGTGTTATTGCGTACCACGCGAAATTGCCTGGCAAAATCTTTCCCGTCGTAAATACTCAGCGTCATGGCTCGCTCCTCATGCTGGAGAATTCTACTCGATGGAAGAGCATTTATCTGTTCACTCGCCCTTCCGCTTCTGAGTTTGCCCCGGCCGATTGCCCCTCGGGCCTTGACTAGGCAAATTCCATCCGATCGTCCAGGTGAGAAGGATGGGGGGTCGTTTGTCTGTCCTCGAAGAGGGTCTAAGGCACGCTATTGAGCTGCGCAGCGAGTTTTTTCATTGCTGCATTTTCGCGGGTAACTTCACCAGCCTCTCGACTGTGCAAAGCTATCTCTGCGGCGATTGAGCGACCGAGAATTCGCTGATCAATATTGCCAAACGACCCAGGCACGAGGCTTCCCAACCAACCGACCCAGGCCGGGGTATGGGCGTTGCCGACAATGATGCCGGGGCGAAATATGGCCAGGCGGGCAAAACCGACATTACGCACGGTGTCTTCCTTCATGCCCATTACTCGCACATAGCGAAACCGGCTGCGAGCTGTGCTTCCTGCCGCAGAAAGCAGGCAAAACTGGGCGATTCCGGCATCATGGCAGCCACGCGCAAAGGCACCGACGACGCCGAGCTCAAGTCGTTGCAATTCTTCTTCGCTCCAGCGCATCGATCCCGAACCGACACCCACACAACTCACGGCGCTGACGGGACCTTGGCTTAAAACTCCGCGGGCAAGGGCGGCAGTGCGCTCGGCAAAGTCCGCAGCGCCGGTATCAAGAACGACGTTGCGCACCCGCGGTCGCGGCGCAATGGGCTTTCTGGTGACCATCACCACTTCCCGGCATTCCGAAATTGCTAGCAGTTCCGCGACGGCTGCACCGCCGACTTGTCCGGTACCACCAAGGATAATTGCTGCGAAACTCTGCTTCACCAATAGGACCTCTGCTTAGGTAAGGATGCGACAGCCCCATTCACCCCAGAGGGAAGCATACTTGGTCGGAGTAAAACGATCAGATACGGTTGCATTATGGTCACTTCCGCTGTCCTGTATTCCGTCCCAAGCCTCCGGTGAACTTCCCGTCCCGTCCCCCGGTTCCCCATCGCGTTTTCACCAGCGGTGCCGTTTCATCGTGGGAAAGTGAAGAGCTCGACGAGCGCCTTCACGCGCTCTTTCTGACGGATGCGCGGAAATCGCCTGGTTCTTGTTAGCTCGGCGATACCATGGAGGCTCGCCCAGAACAGTTCCGATATAACCTCTGACTTCGAGCTCTGCCCTTGAAACAACTCCAGGAGTTGGGAAAACGCGAATCGCATCTCCGGAGGAGTAGCCGGGTCATCGAATGGTACGCTCAGGCTGAGCGAAAACATCACTTCATACAGTGCTGGCGAAGACGCGGCGAACTCCAGATATGCGGCCGCGACCGATTCGACCGTATTTCCACGTTTAACCCGTTTCCGTGCCTTCTCCAAAGCCAGGCCCATCTCCTGGAAACCCTCGATAGCAACCGCGGCGAGAATTCCTTCGCGGCTTCCAAAATGAGCGTACAAGACGGGTTGGCTGTATGAAATTTCGTCGGATAGCCGCCTAACGGTTACGTTGGACCACCCTTCAAGCTCCGCGATTCGTCGTGCGGCACTGATAATCTGTGCCCGGCGGGCCTGCTTGTCACGCAATTTTCGTTCCGCAATCCGGTTAGCTGCCAGCGTTGTCACCATTGGTAGTAATTATAGCGCCGCTAGAACCAGCGCTTGGCGGACGGTGAAACTTTTTCCGAAAGCTTCGCAGCGTAGCTTTCGCGTTTCTAATCGCGGGATTCGTTAGCAAGTAGTCATCTTTGGCCTCGAAGCCTGCGATGCAGCCCTTTTGGCGGCGTGCTGCAATGGGTATCATGTGTCGGAGATAGAATTTTGCACACTATATGTCGTAGCCGAAGGATGGATCTCGGGCTGCATATTGCGGTTCATGCACGCAAAAAATCATTTCTCCGACACACTGGTATGCTGTCCCTCCATCCCCAACTTAAGAAAGTTGTAAACAAACCGTAAGCATCGCGCCCTTCGTTATGCCGTAATTACGGGTGTAGGTATTTCATGAGAACAGACGCCAGTAACATCGGCGGCTTGGAGAACCTGCCATGCGCAGCGGAGCCCAGGGAGGGCCCCGCTGCGCATCGTAGTCCGACCCATGAAAAGGACGCCTGGTTTCGGCATTGAACCGGATAATTCGTTCGGAGCGCTCCATCTCCTCAATGATGCTTTGGCCTTTTTTATCGCCATCTCTTAATAAATGAGCTTCAGGGAAAACTGAATTTGCCGAGAGGTCCCAGCCGTTTTGCTGATTACTCCAAACCCCGAGCCTTTGATCGTGTTCGCCGGCAGGCCCATGTTCACCACGTTGAACACGTTGAAGAACTCCCCGCGAAACTGAAGGTCGGCACGCTCCAGACCACTGCTTCGATGGGCAATCGGCGTTGTCTTGATGACAGCAAAGTCGAAGTCGTAATAAGCCGGACCGCTGAAACTATTCCGGCCGAGCATTCCGAATCGCCCCGAGTTAGGTCCGGTTCCACCCTGTATCCCGATGGGAATCGAAAAGTACGTTGCGTTTGCGGTGCCGAGCCCAAAGTAGTCTTCCCGCCGCCGAGTTGAGCTGTGAGCCGTGGAGAGGCTCGGTTTGCCGACCTGGTCTGGCCGGTCCGCCCCAATGGTCCCTGCGCCCGTCTGCTGAATCCCCGAGTAAATAGTGAACGGCGCTCCACTGGTGATGGTCGAGATGCTCAGCAACTGCCAACCCTGAGTGAACACCCGGATCCCGGCGGGCTGGTCTCCCAGGCCCTGCAAATGCAGGTCCTGCGCCGCGCTCAAAGTGAAGGCGTGCGCCACGTTGAAGTTTGACGGACCTTTCTCTGCATGGGTGTCGAATGGGTTCTGCGGGCTGAACAGAGATACTGCGCCCGTCGAACCTGTTCCTCCTTGCAGGCCGCTCACGTCATCCAACGATTTGCTCCAGGTGTATCCCGCTTGCAATCCCGGACCGCCGTGTCCGACCTGCCCTGCCAGCGAAGTTTGCAACGCGTTATAGGACGAGTGCGCCGTGTTGGTAACCACGGACTCGAATCCGAAGCCTCCGGTCGCGACGCCGCCACTGTCGAAGTTGGTAAACTTCGCGAATCCCGGAGCCGCTCCTTGATACGCGTTTGGGTATGAAAACCGGGGAAGGCGAAACGCCGATGTTCCGACATACGCTGCATCGGCCGTCAGCCCGCCGAATGCCCGCTCCAGTCCCAGCGTCCAGGTCTGGAGATAGGCATTGTTGAAGCGGCGATCCATCCCGCTCAGATTCAGCA
>CAWFNL010000031.1:2500-65727 GCA_963817165.1 uncultured Acidobacteriaceae bacterium
GCGGACGCGGAGGCGCTCGCCGGACCTCATCGCGTGGTTTCGGTCCGCGAAGACAATCGGAATGCCCCATACCGCTCCGGGCGCGACGCGCTCGGCGGGCTGCGCGTGGATGTGGAGGTGGGAAACGCTGGTGTTGCCGCTGTTGCCGCAGCGGGCTACCGGTTCTCCAACGGCGACGGATTGCCCCGGGGAAACGAGGATGGAGCCTTTTCCGAGATGCGCGAGGATGACGAAGATGGCTTCGCCGGCGGCTGCGCGAATCGAAATGTAGTTGCCGGCTGGGTTCGACGGATCGCGCTGGATCCACCGGCGATTGGGCTTGTCCGGATGGCCATCTTCCACGACAGCCACCACGCCCTCCACAGGCGAGAGAATCTGGCTGGCGCGGCTGGGCGCGTCCTGCCGCACCCAGTCGACGGCAAACCACTGGTCGCGGGCGGCGAGGTGATGGTTGCTGGCGACAGATGGGCCGGTATTGAGCGCCTTCCAATCCCCGACAAAGGGAGGGTGAAGGGCGATGGGCGTCGCGTTGTTCCACCGTTGCAGCCAGGCTGCGCGGAAGCGGCGATGCTCGCGGAGGCCGCGCGCCAGGACGACAATCGAGCCGGCTATGACGGCGAGGGCTGTGAAGCCAGCCGCGATGGGCCAATGCAGCGAGTCTGCGGCGGCCTGGGTCAGAATCAGGAGAGCGCCGCCTAACATCCAATGGCGTTTGCGAAGGGCGAAGCCCACAGGGGCGATCAGCGAAACGATGAGGAAGCCCGGCGAACAAAGCGTCGCGATGTGGAGGAATACGCGCGTCGTCATGCTGACCTACTCGTGGCGGGGGATGATGCCCAGATCGGTCATGCCGTTGACGAAGAACTGCATGGCCAGGGCTACCAGCAGCAAACCCATGATGCGGACGAGGATGCGGATGCCCGTTTCGCCGAGGATGCGGCGGATGCGATCGGCGGCGTTGAGCACGATGAAACTTGCGGTTGCTGTGATCCCAATCGAAATAAGGATGGCCAGCATTTGCCAGTGGTTGGGGGCTTCGCCGACGAGGACCATCACGCTCGAGATGGCGCCGGGGCCGGCCAGCATGGGGATGCCGAGGGGAACGATCCCTGCGTCCTCTTTGGCGGCCGCTTCCTCGGTGTCGGTGCCGGATTCCTGGGTGGGAGAGCGTTTCGCCTCGAGCATGTCGATGCCGATGAGCAGCAGGATGAGTCCGCCGGCAATTTCGAACGCGGGGAGCTTGATGCCGAAGAGGCTGAAGATGAATTGCCCGGCCAGCGCAAAAGAGGTGAGCACGATGCAACAGGTGAGGGCGGCTTTCCAGGCCATGCGGCGGCGGCGGACGGGATCCACCCCGGCCGTGATGGCGATGAAGGACGGGATGGCCGCAAACGGATCGACGAGGAAGAAGATGGAGCTGAGCGCGAGCAGCGAAAAGCGGACATAGGTGGAGTGGAAGGCCTGCTCCGCAGCGGTGGCGGGCGAGGCGAGGATGTTGGGCTCCAGTCCGCGGAACCACAGCAGGATCTCCACTGCAAAGCGCATGTTCTGAATCTACCCGAAGCTCGATTCCGGGTGTGGGTCAGAATGAATCGCTGCAGTTCAGGCGGCGTCGGTCTCGGAATTGCGGCGCAATTCCAATTCAGTGATGGTGCGAACGATGGACTGCTGCAGTTCCAGCAGTAACGGATCGCCGGGAAGAAGCTTCTCCCTTTCGGCAAGGCGAGCGAGAGCCACACGTAACGACTTGATGAGCGGGTCGTGACGGTGAGTTTGCGCCATGTCAAAAAGTGACATAGCGCATCGGACGGGGCCTTCGCCGGCGGGGTTGCCCGGCAGATGGCAACGGGCGACTTCCGGCCCGTACTGGCGAAATCGCCCGGGGCTGACCAAGGGGGTTGTGCAACGCGTCGCCGTTCTGGTTACGGGCGGGAAAACTTGCACGTCGCGCGAGCGGAAGTTGCCAAATTGAATAGGTTGCCTGGGTTCTGTTTTCGTCTCAACTCGCTGTGAATCAGGGATTTGCCGGATCATTCCCGGTTTGGCAGAAGGCTTGCGATTACCCATACTCGCGGCTGCCGGATGCTGGGTTGTGCTGCTGTCATTTCCTCCGGAGCGCACGCGGTTTTTCCCGCTGCTGGACGATGTTGGATTAGCTGAAGGGCGGCGCGGAGAAACAGACAACTGAAGCAGTTCACACGACAGAAGAGGAGAAAGAATGCCCGTGGTTGAACCCAAAGAGAAAGATCGATTAGGTCGCCCTGATGGCGCCCCTTCCATTCTGCTGGCTACCGATAAGGAACGACTTGGCAGTTCCCTGCACCAGGCGTTACGGGAGCAGGGATTTGATATTCACTTTGCCGGCGAATACGCCGCGCTCGACGGTCAACTGCACCACGGCCACCGGTTTGATGTCATTCTGCTCGAAGTAACCGGAGACTACGCGGTGGAATCTGCTGTGCAAACGGCTCTGCGCGTGAAGCGTGCGCGCCCGGAACAGTTTGTTGGCTACATCGCGGATGCCAGCCTTGAGGCCAGCGGCCTGGCGGGCGACGGCGTCTTTCCGCGGAGCACGACCAAGCTGCCAACTGCTCTGCGCACTTTCTTCGCCGACGAGGCGAGCAGTTCCCGCCAACCAGATTAGATCTGAATTTTCCCTGCGCTTTTTTTACTCCGCGGAAATCTCAGTGTCACCGTTCGCCCGCCGCGGGCGCAGAATCCTTCTGCGTTCGCGGCGGGCGTCTTTGCCGTGGCCTTGCGGACCCCAACCCACTCTTCAGCTAAATTTCAGACTCTTCCTGTACCCTGATGGGCGTGTCCTCTTGAAAGGAGCTTGTCTCTTCATGAAACATTCGTGGTTCGCCGCACCGGTGGCCTTCGCCGCTTCTGCCCTTGCTGTATGCGCTCTCGCACTCGCTCCCGCGCCGCTGCAGGCGCAGGGTTTTCAGGTCCAGCATGAATGGAAGCTGGGCGGAGAGGGAGGATGGGATTACCTCGCCGTCGATCCCGCATCGAAACTGCTCTACATCACGCGGGGCACGCATGTGATGGTGGTGGATACCACGCAGGGCAAGCAGGTGGCCGACATCCCGGGGCTGCATGGCATCCACTGCGTTGTCTTTTCGAGTGACGGGGTGCACGGGTACATCACCGATGGGGGCGCGAATGCGGTGGCGGTCTTCAATCGCAAGACGAACACGATTGAGAAGAGCATCGCGGTGGGCGATCACCCGGACGGGGCGGTGTTTGAGCCGGTGACGAAGACGGTGTGGGCTTTCAACGGGCGCGGACGTAATGTATCCGTGATTGATACAAATACGGACACGGTGGTGGCGACGATTGCCTTGCCGGGCAAGCCGGAGTTTCCGGTGGCGGACGGGCGCGGGAATGTCTACGACAACATTGAAGACAAGAGCGAAATTGTGAAGCTGGATGCAAAGACGCACACGGTGACGGCAACGTGGCCGGTGGCGCCGTGCGAAAGCCCGTCCGGGCTGGCTATCGACAAGGACCATTTGCGGCTATTTGCGGCGTGCGACAACAAGATGATGGCGGTGGTGGATGCGGATTCAGGGAAAGTGGTGGCGACGCCGGCCACTGGCGATGGGCCGGATGCTGCGCGTTTTTCGCCGAAGTATGAGGTCGCGTTCAGCCCTAACGGGGAGGACGGGACGCTGACGGTGGTGCATGAAGACGGGCCGGACCGGTACAGCGTAGTGCAGACGCTGGCCACGAAGAAGAGCGCGCGGACGATGGCGATGGATCTGGACGGGTCGCGCGTGTATCTGGTGGGCGCGGAATTTGGGCCGCGGCCGGCGGCGGCGACGGCGGACAATCCGCGGCAGAGGCCTGCGATAATTCCGGGGAGCTTTGAGGTGATCGTGGTGGGCCGTTAACCAGAATTGCAACCGTCGCAGTGACAAAAAGAGAGGCCGCCCGAATAGGGCGGCCTCTCTTTGGTTCGCAGCTGGGAAACGGGGTTAAGAGTTTTACGGCACGAATTGCACAGAGACCATGACTTCGTTGCCGTAGCTGTCCTGCACCTGCAGTTGCCAGGTGTAGGTGTCTCCGCTGGTGAGCGGGCTCACGGTGGGCGAGTTGCCGGATTCCGTGGGATCGTCGTTCCACACGAGGCCCGCGGGTTGCGGAATCTGCGCGCTGGTAAAGCCGTTGACGTTGGAGTTCGGGCCCGGGATCGCCCAGATCTGGCCGTTGTTGCCGCCGGCCAAAACGAACTGGTAGGTGTAGTCGCTCGCGTTGGCGGGGTAGGTCCAGGTAAACGTGGGCGTTGTGTTGGTGGTGGTGCCGCTGGGTGCGAGATTGGTGGGCAGATTCGCCGCGCCACCGACGGAACTCGTTCCATTCCAGCCGGTCAGGGCGGTGCTGACGGTTTCCGATGTGCCGTCGCTGTAGGTCACCAGGAACTTGTAGGTATCCCCAACATTCGGATTGTCGGACACGATATTCGCGTAGCCCTGGAACTGCGGATGACCGCAACCCTGGCAGTAGTTGCTGAAGTCGATGGGGTTGATGATGTTCGGCCCCGACGTCAACTCCACTGCTACCGGCAGCTTGTTCTGGCCGCGGATGTTGTAGGCGATGAAGTATCCGGTCTGGGTTGTCGACGGACCGGTGGCCTCGTGGTAGTACTGCGTAGTCACCGTTGCCGTGCTGTTGGCGCCGGACAGGGATTCGTCCACCCCAGTCATGCCGGCGGTAATGGAGATGGCGGTGTTATTGCCGTTGTTGTTGGTATTGTTCGGGTCGTTGGGCCCCACGATGCCAATGTTGAGCTGATCGAGGATCGCAAACTGGACGTATGCGGTTCCCGAGGGCACGACGACCGAATAGCCGTTGGGTGTGGCGTTCGACGGGCTGGCGATGCGGTCGGCGTAGATCGCGCCGGTATTCGGATTGTAGAAGCCCGCATAGAGCACCGCAGTGGGAGCGATGGTGATGCCGGAGGAAAGCGTGACGGTGCCGGTGACCGTAAACCCGGTGGCATTCGCGCCGGCTTTGACCGTGGCCGGAGTCGACCCGCCGTAGACCGCCCAGGGCCCGTGTCCGGCTGAGGTATTGCCACGCGTGCGGAAGTAATACGCCTGCCCATTCGTGAACGAGCCGGTCATATTCGCCAATCCGTTGTTCAGGATCCATACATCCGTCCCCGTTCCGTTGGCGGGGAAAGAGTAAGACGAGGTGCTGGTAAAGGTGGACGTGGTGCTCCACTGCACGTCGTATGAGGAGACCTGCTCAACGCCGTTGCTGGACTTGATAGCGCCGTAGAGGATCACCACGCCGTCGTTCGCTCCGTTGATGGCCTGGAACGAGGGCGTAGAGGTCGGCACAGCCACGGTTGGCGTAATCAGTGTGTCCACCACCCCGGTTACATCCGCGCTGCTCACCGTCACCGTGGCGCCGGAAGTTCCCGAGGGATCGACCGCGTTCGGCTGGCCGGTTCCGAGAGTGTCCATGGTCGCATACAGGTTGTAGGTTCCCGGCGGTACGCCGTGAATCGAAAAGGCGCCGCCCGCCGTCAGCGTGGCTTCCGGAATGCTGGTCCCATTGCCAGTATACCCTCCGCCGCAGTTCGCGTACTGCAGCGAAATGTACGTCGTCCCGGTATCCGTCACGCCCGTGGATTCGATATTGCCGGAGACGGTGTAGCCGAGTTGCGCGTAGATGGTGAGCCCGGCAATCGTGTTGCCGACCACCTGCACGTTAGACAGCACCGATGGGTAGAAGACGGAGCTGGGTCCGGTGATGGAAGGTGTGATGGTGTAGGTTCCGCTTGGCACATTCGAGAACGAGAAGTTGCCGTTGCTGTCGGATGTGGTCGTCTGCGCCGGCGTGGTGCTGAGGGTGAGGGTGACGGGCGGCAGGGTGACCGGGCCGCAGCTGTTGGTGAGCTGAATCTGCCCACTGATCTGCGAGACCGCATTCACGGCGACGCTATAGGCATCAGGGCCCGCGGTTTGGCTGGCGCTGTCCGTGACGGAGACGCTGAGGGGCACGGAGCCAGTCGAGCCGGGGGTTCCGCTTACAAACAAAGTAGGACCACCGGTGCTCGATACGCTGAGGCCGTCCGACTCGGCGACCAGGGAGCCGTTGGTCGGTACGGCGATGCTGTTCACCGTCCAGGTGTAGGTCGGACCAACGCCGCCGGCCGCATTAATCTGTCCGTTGTAGCTCTGGTTGATGGTCGCGGAAGGCAACGTGTTCGGATTTGGCGTGGGCAGGGTGAGGGGCGCTGGATTGGTGATGACGATGGCATAGGGCGACGACACGGAGAGGTTGGTGGTGGTGTCGATCAGTTTGAACGTCGGAACGACGTTCGCGACAGACGTTGGCACACCGCTGACAGTGATGGAGAATCCCACGTACCCGCATGGTGCATTGTTGGCAGGCGCGGTGAGGCCATCGGAGAGGCCGGTGACGACCCAGCAGTAATTCCCGCTGCCGCCAGTGCCGCTGATGGTGCCGGAATACGGGACCCCCGTGGTGCCGGTAAACGTGAAGCCGCCGGCATTCTGCTGCAGCAAGCCGTAGACCTGGAAGGTGAGGGGTACGGTCGCGGTCGCGCCGCTGCCGTCCTTCACATTCGCGGTGAAGCTGACTGTGCCGGAACCGTTGGGCGTGCCGGAAACCAGACCCGTACCCGAGAGGCTGAGGGCAAAGCCGCCGAGGTTGCTCGAAGTTGCCGTCCACGTGAGGGTCCCGGTGCCGCCCGTGGCTGCGAGTTGCTGGCTATAGGAGGCGCCCACGGTGGCGTATGGCATGGGACTGCTGGTGGTGATGGCCAGCGAGGCGTTGATGGTGATGGACAGCGTCGTGTTCGAGGTGTGGCTCGCAGAGTCCGTGAGCGTGACCACGACGCTGCTGTAGGTTCCCTGCGTGGTTGGCGTACCGCTCAGCAGACCGGTACCCGACAGCGTCAGGCCGGGAGGCAGTCCGGTGGCTGCGAAGGTGTAGCCAGATCCGGTGCCGCCGGAGGGCGCGAGGGTTGTTGACGGATACACTTCACTCACCGCGCCGGTGGGCAGGGTGGTCGGGGTAAAGGTGAGCTTCGCTTCGACGACCAGGGTGATCGTCGTGAAGCCGATATTGCTGGCGGAGTCTTTCGCTGTCACCACGACGCTGTAGGTCCCAGCCGTGGTTGGCGTTCCGGTGATCGTGCCTGCGGTAGACAAATTCAATCCCGCCGGCAGCGATGAGTTGGGAGCCGCCGCCCAGGTCCAGGTATACGGCGCGCCCGCGCCGCCGGTGGCCGCAAGCGTAGTTGAGGTGTAGGCAGCGCCCGCGTAGCCTGGCGGCACGGCGTTGGTGGTGACGCTCACGCCTGCATTGATAGTGACGTTGACGGTTTGCGCGGTCGAGAATCCCGCGGCATCTTTCACGGTGACCATGGGCGCGAACGGGCCGGCCATGGTGGGCGTGCCGGTAATCGCGCCGGAGGCGGAGAGGCTTAATCCAGCGGGAATCGCACCCGACCACGACCACGTATACGGAGCATCGCCGCCGGTGGCTGCCAGCTGTGCGGTCAACGGCGTGCCCACGTAGCCGCTCAGGGTCGTCGTGGTTACGCTCACGGCCGCATAGACCTTCACGGTGAAGGCTGCGGATGCGGTATGGGACAGCGAATCGGTGACGGTTGCCGTAAAGGTAGCTGTGCCGCTGGTGAGGGTTGTGGAATTGCTTACGAGACCAGTGGACGCGAGCGCCAATCCGACGCTCTGCAGGGATGTGGTACCCGCCCCATTCGTGGACCACGTATAGGGGGCCCCGGTTCCGCCGGTCGCAGCCAGTTGCTGGCTATAGGCATTGCCGATTTCGCCGCCAGGCAGGGTGGTGGACGAGGTAATGGAAAGCGCTGCTCCCACAACGATGGATAAGGTGGCCGAGCCGGTGTTCGCTGCGGAGTCCTTTGCCGTGACTACGACGTTGTATGTGCCTGCGGTGGTCGGCATGCCGGTGATGACTCCGGCGCCTGAGAGGGTCAATCCGGCCGGTAGAGACGAGCCGCTGGCCGCAGCCCATGTCCAGGTGTAGGGGGTGCCCGCGCCGCCCGTGGCCGCGAGGGTGGTTGCGGGGTACGCGACTCCCGGATAGCCGGTGGGGAGCGAGGTGGTGGTCACGGATACGGCGGGATCGATGGTAATCCCGACGCCCAGGCTACTGGTGAAGCCGAGCGAGTCTTTCACCGTCAGAAGCGGCACGTAGGTGCCCGCTGTTGTGGGCGTGCCGCTGACCAGGCCCGCGGAAGAGATCGACAGGCCGGGAGGCAGCGAGTTCGGGGCTCCTCCGGCCCAGCTCCAGGTGTACGGCGTCAGGCCGCCCTGCGCTGTCTCGGTTTTGGAGTACGCCGCACCCACATAGCCGGTGGTCGAGCCGCTTGTGATCTGAAGGTTGGCATAAATGGTCACCGTGAATGTGGCGGACGCGGTATGCGACAGCGAGTCGGTGACGGTGGCCGTGAAGGTCGCAGTTCCGGAAGTGGGACTGGGGCCAACGGTGGTGATCTGACCGCTGCTTTGCAGAGCCAGGCTCAAGGTCAACAGGGACGATGTTCCAGCGCTGTTGGTCGTCCACGTGTAGGCGGACCCCGAGCCTCCGGTAGCCATCAGTTGTTGCGAATACGCAGTCGAGCCGGATTCGCCTGCCGGCAGGGTCGTCGCCGTGGTGATGGTGAGCGTCGATTCGACGGTGAGCGTGAGTGTGGCCGATCCGGCATTGCCGCCGGAGTCCTTTGCTGTGACCACGACGCTGTAACTGCCTCCGGTGGTGGGCGAGCCGCTGATGACGCCTGCGGATGAGAGATTCAGGCCGGCGGGCAAAGAGCCAGTCGCTGCAGCCCACGTCCAGGTGTAGGGGCTGCCGAGGCCGCCGCTGGCGGAAAGCGTGGTCGCGGGATACGCGCTGCCTGGATAGCCGGTGGGCAGCGTGACGGCGCCGACGCTGATGACGGGATCGATGGTGATGGCAAGGACTTCCTTCGCGGAGTCGCCATAATTGTCGGACGCAGTGACGGTGAAGCTGCTGGTGCCCGCGGCTGTCGATTTGCCCGTGATGGCACCGGAGGCGGAGATGCTCAAGCCGGCAGGAAGAGTGCCCGTCGTGACGGCATAGGTGATGGTTCCGGCGCCACCGGTCGCGGTGACCTGACCACTGTAGGTGTCGCCGAGGACGCTGGAGGGCAGCGACGAAGTGCTGAAAACGATGGCCGGAGCAGCCGCGATATCGATGGTGAAGGTGCCGCTGGCGGTGAGGGCCGTCGGCGTGCCTGAATCAGTGACCTGCAGCGTGAAGGTGTAATTCCCTGAGGCTGAAGGGGTGCCGCTGATGGTGCCGGTGCTGGATCCCAGGGTTAGACCCGTGGGCAAATTGCCGGATTTCACTGTCCAGGTGTAGGGCGAAAGGCCGCCGGAGATGTCGACTGTGACCGTGTATGCCGAGCCTACCTCGCCTGCCGTCAGCGCGCCGAGCGCCGTGGTGATGGCTGGGTTGGCCGGAATATTCAGCGTGACGGTGTTGGTCACTGAGGGCGTCTTCACCGAGGTGGCGGTGATGGTGACAGTGAAGGCAGTTGTCACCGAAGACGGCGCCGTGTACGTGACGCCCGTCGTTGTATTGCCGGAGAGCGCGCCGCAGGCTGAGCCAGTGCACCCCGTTCCGGTGAGCGTCCAGGTGACGCCTTCCCCGGCGTTGTCGTTGTCTACCGTCACCGAAAGAGTGACCGCGTCCCCGGGGTCGATCGTCGTGGAGGCCGGGGTGTTGATGGATACCGTAATCGGCTTGCTGGAACCACCGCATCCGGTTAAGCCAACCACCAACAGGAGAAACAGGGGAAGAAACGCGGGCAGAAAACGACGGCGCACAAGGGCCTCCACAAGCGAGCAGAAAGAGATGAATTGAGTACTGCGCGAACCTATAGTGACTGGCGGCGAGACCCGGCAAGCGAAATCATCCTCATCTATGACCATTTCGTGTGATTTCGTGTACCGACCAGTCAACCTTCGGCAGGTGTAGACTGGCGTCCTCCCCTCCAGGAAGAGCTCGCAGTCGATGATTCCTGCTGAAAGTGAAATATGGCGATCAGCACCGGTGTCCCTGGAGGTATGCCACCTCCAGAATCGAGTTCCCACGGAGTGGGCAATGGAGGAGCGCCCCCGCAGCATCCTGGCAGCGCAGCCACGCGCCTCGATTCGTGGAAAGACATCGCCGCGCATTTTCGGCGCGACATCCGCACCGTTCAGCTTTGGGAAAAAAAGGAAGGCCTGCCCATCTACCGTCAGGAGCATGCCGGGCGGGCGACCGTCTACGCGTACCGGGAGGAGCTGGATGCGTGGCTGCGTGACCGCAGCCAACTCAAGCCGCCGCCTGTCGCCCATGAGGCCGTGCCCACCGTTCCGGATGCGGCAGCCACGCCCCCCAGCCGGAAATCTGCGCTGCTGCTGCTGTTCGGCGCGATCATTGTGTGCACCACGACGATCGCGATCTTATACGTCCGCCACATGGAACGAACGGCCAGTCAGCCCCCGGCGTCGCTGGCTTCGGGCATGCTGGCGGTGCTGCCCTTTGAAGATCTGAGTGCGCAGGCTAAATCGGAGAACGAGCCCACGGATTTCCTGGCCGACGGGCTCACCGACGCGTTGATCACCGACCTCGGCCGCAGCGGACGGCTGCGCGTGATCTCCGGCCGCTCAGTGATGCAGTTTCGCGGCCAGCATGAACCGCTGCCGCGCTATGCCGCCCAGTTGCACGCGACGACCGTGCTGGAAGGGGCGGTTGCCCGCGAAGGCGGTGCAGTACGGGTGACGGCACGCCTGGTGGATGCGGCGCACGACCGCCAGTTGTGGGCTGCCACCTACAGCCGGCCGGAGCGGGACATGATGTCGCTGCAGGACGAGATTGCGGGCGCGATCGCCACGGCAGTCACGGAGAATCTGACGGGTGACACGCCGGGTGTCAACTTCGAGGCGCGACCTGTTAATCCACAGGCGCGCATTGCTTATCTCACCGGGCGCTATCTGTGGAACCAGCGCGACGAACCGGATATGCGCAAAGCGATCGATCAATTTCATCAGGCCATTGCACTCGATGCGGGCTATGCGCCCGCCTGGTCCGGGCTGGCGGATAGTTACAACCTGATGGCGGTGTGGGGATCGATGAGCGCCGCTGAGGCCTTTCCGCAGGCGCGGGCGGCGGCGCAGCAGGCGCTGGCTCTGGATCCGTCGTCGGCGGAGGCGTGGAACTCGCTGGCCTTTGAGGTCTACCGGTATGAGTGGGACTTCGCCGGGGCCGACGCCGACTTCCGCAAAGCCATCGCTGCGAATCCGAACTATGCGATCGCCCACCAGTGGTACGGGGAATTTCTGGGCGACCTGCGGCGGTTCGACGATAGTATTGCCGAGTTGCGCCGTGCCAAGGACCTCGACCCGCTTTCCGCGATGGTGGGATGCGACCTCGCCGACGGCTATTTCCACGCGGGAAGGTACGCCGAGGCTACGGCGGAAGTGAACCGGATTCTCGAGCTGTACCCAAACTTCATTCCCGCACACAGTTATCTCGCGTCGATTTCGAGCGCAGCCGGCGACACGATGCAAGCGGAGAAGGAAGCGACACTCGAATCGAGGCTGAACAACGATCCTCTTCCCGCACGGTTGATGCATATTCACGCAGAAAGCGTCACCGGCCGTCAGAGGCAGGCGCGCGAAGATGTTGCCGCGCTGCTGGCCACGAGAGCCGGCGCGGCCATGCTTCCCTGGGAGAAGGCGCAGATCTACTTCAACGTGGGTGAACTGGACCAGGGCTATGCCGCGCTCGATCAGGCTTATCAGGAGCACTCGTGGTGGCTGGTGACGCTGATGGTCGATCCCGGCTTCGATGTGGTTCGCGATCAGCCGCGTTTTATCACCCTTGAAAAGAGGGTTGGCTTGCCGGCCGGCCGATAAGCAGCAAGGCAAAGGCGGATTCCCTGAGGGGAATCCGCCTGCTCGCCTGCTTATTTTGCGTTCCTAGTTGCCGGCGGTGACCGGATCGAACTGGGTGGCGTGGTTACCATGCGGCACAGCAGCGACGCAGGTGGGACTGCCGTTGGCGGGGAAGGGGGAGTCCTGCACGGAGTTCAGCGCACCGGTGTTGGGATTCAGCTCAGCGCCCGAAATATAGTCGCTGGTGAAATCCGACGTAAAGACGAAGAGGCCGAGTGCCGGTTCCACGAGGATACAGGTGGGGAACGGGGCCTTGGTGCTGAAGGACGAGGAAGCTCCTAAGGACGGCGTGCCAGTTGCCGGCTGAAGAGAATACTCCGTGATGGTGCCGACGTTGTAATTGGTGACGTAGATGTATTTTCCGCGCGGATCCACGGTGACATTCACTGGAAAGGTTCCGGCGGTGAAGGGTCCGTTGGTCAGGGGAGAAAGGCTGCCGCCCTGATTGATAGCAAAGGCGATCAGCTGGTTCTGCACGCTGTCGGTGGCATAGAGGTAGCGGTTGGTTGGATCGATAGCGATGCCGGTAGGGGTGGATCCGGCTAGAAACGGGCTGCCGGCCAGAGCGGTGAGCGCGCCGGTGGAGCCGACTGAGTATCCGGAAATGGTGCCGGCCGCGGGACAGCCCGCCGGTGTTGCCGGAGGCGCGGCGGTAGTCGGCGGCGAAGTGGTGACGATCACAGCGTTTGTGTTGGTCACGTAGACGTAGTTGCCCGTGGTGGTAACGGCAACGCCGGTGGGGAAGCACTGCAGCGGCGCATACGAGGAGCCGCCCAGGCCGACGGGTGTACCGAGGGTTCCATCGGTGTTGATGGGATAGACGACCAGTTCGCCCGGTCCGGGAGTGCTGTCGCTGTAGCCGGCCTGGTAGTAATCGACGACGAAGAGGAACGTGCCGGCACCATTGATGGCCATCGAGACGGGCTCCACGCCGGGGGTCGGGTAGGAGTGGCCAAAGGCGAGCTGGCCGTTGGTGCCGATGGTGAACTGGGCGATGGTATTGGTGCTGTGGTTGGCGACGTAGAGATTCTGTTGATTCGGCGAGGCCACCTCGGCGACCGGATCATCGCCCTGGGTGGAGACGGCCGGACCGACTACGCTCAGAGTGCCCGAATACGAATTGACGTGATAGGACGTAACCTGGCCACTGTTCGACGACTTGCTGGCGTTCGAGGTGACAAACAAGTAATCGATGGTGTCGCCGGGGTTGCAGGAGGTAAGTCCCAGCCCAATCGCCAAACATGCTGCGGTGGCCAGTAACCCCTGACCGATTCTCATCAACTTCATGCTCTTCCTTCGTCCCTGTCGGGAACCAAAGATCGGGATCGCTCCCGCTTCATTCTAAAATCCGGCGCTTGCTCCGGAAACAACTGGCCTGAACCTATAATCCGTGCGCATTGCCGTGGATGTGCTGGACCGCTGCCACGCAGGTCGGCTGTCCCGAAGTGACGTAGGGCGACCCCTGATTCGTAATGAGTCCACCGGTGGCCGGATTAAGTTCCGCACCGCCGACCCGGCCCCCAATGTAATCAGCGCTAAATAGGAAGCGTTGCAGGCGGGGATCGGCGATGACGCAAAGCGGACCGGGTGCACCCGCGGTGGTAGTGGTCAGGGCCACCGGCACTCCTGAGCTCAGCGAAAAGGAACTGATGGAGCCGTCGGTGTAATTCGTTACGTATAGAAACTTACCTGTGGAGCTGGCAGGAGGATCGACCACGGTTGCGCCCATGGGCATGTTCCCGGTGGCCACAGTCGAGGCCAGCGTGAGTGAGCCGTTGCTGGTGGTGTAGGTGTAGAGCTGATTCAACCCGGCATCGGTTACAAAAACTGTGTCCCCGGCGCTCGAATCGCCGAGCGGCGTCGCCGTAATGCCAGTTGGTTCAGAGCCGCTTCCGGTGGAAACCGGGCTTCCCAGCGAGGTGAGCAATCCGACTGATGCGGATCCGGACGGAGCCACGGAGAATCCGGAAAGCGTACCCGAATTCGGGCAGCCCGCGGGCAAGGTGGGGACGGTGCCGGTGACGGGAGGCGATGTCGTGGTGATGACCGCATTCGTGTTGGTCACATACAGGAAGTTGCCGTCCCCGGTGATCGTGAGATCGCTGGGGAAGCACTGCACGGTGAAATAGTTGGCCGCGCCTGAGGCCAGAGCCGTTCCCAAACTGCCGTTGCTGTTAATGGGAAACGCTACCACGGCTCCGGGACCGGGATTCAGGTCCGTGTAGGAAGGCTGGCCGGGCGCGGCGGGCGCGTAGTAGTCCAGCGCGTAGAGCACGGTTCCCGCGGGATTGATGGCCAGGGCCACCGGTTCGGTTCCGGGAGTGTTGACGGTAGTTTGCGGGTAGAGCTTGCCATCGGTGCCGATGGCAAACTGCACGATGGTGTTGTCGTCGTGGTTGGCGACGTATAGATTGAGGCCGTTCGGCGAAGTCACGGCGTAGACGGGATTGCGGCCGCCGGAAGGGTAGGGCGAATCAGAGAGCTGGTGGAGAGCGCCCGATTCGGAATCGAGGGCGTAGGCGTTCACCTGGCCAGGATTCTGCGAGTTGCTGGTGACGTAGACGTAGTCCACGGTGTTGCCGGCGCCACACGAGGTGATCGCCAGCGCCACAGTCGCGGTGGATGCGGCGGCCACGAGCCGCCTGGCAATGTTGCTCAAGATCATTCGCTCAGTTTCCGCTCGCATCAGTCAGTGTGGTCGTCGGCCAGGCACCAGGTCGGCGTGCCGACAACCGGGAAGGTCGACCCCTTGGGCAGATCCGTCAGCAGGCCGGTATTGGGATCGAAGGCGGCGCCGACGACCGTGCTGCTCCCCGCATCCGCCGTGTACAAGTACTGTTTCGACGGATCTTCGAAGATGCAGACCGGCCCCGAACCCGTT
Source organism: uncultured Acidobacteriaceae bacterium (assembly GCA_963817165.1). Classification (GTDB taxonomy): domain Bacteria; phylum Acidobacteriota; class Terriglobia; order Terriglobales; family Acidobacteriaceae; genus Palsa-343. The sequence goes on from CAWFNL010000031.1 coordinate 17,372, forward strand.
CCGTATGTCTGGGGGACGCTCAGCGCCCCGGAACCCTGGGTAATGGTGAAGAAGGAGATGGCGCTCTGGGCCTGATTCAGGCCGAGGGCGGTGGTATTGGTGATGTAGAGATATTTCGACGAGCTATCGGTGGTCAGCGCTGTCATGCCCCCGGTGGCGATATCGTTTGGCGCGGAGGGGATGGAGGTGGCGGTGAGAAGCCCGTTGCTGCCCTGGGTAAAGGTGAAGACGGTGTTCGTTCCCGAATCGAGAACATAGATATAGCCGAGGCTCTGGGATGTCCCGATGACGGTGATATTGGATGCGCCGGTGATGGGCTGGGCGCCCCCTGGAACCTGGGTGAGCTGGCCGGTGACGTTGGACTCGGAGTAGGCGTAGACCACCTGCTGAAATCCGCTGGTGGGGTCACTGGCTTCGGCGGTATAGAGGTAGCCGGAACCGAAAACCATGTCGATGGCGCCGCAGCCGATGGGGAAATAGGAGAGGGGCGTTCCCAGAGAATTCTGCTGCTGCTGGTTCGATACGAGGAAGAGGCGGCCTGTTCCCGGGTCAACAGAGAAGACGGTGACGTCGCCGGCGGGCCGGTAGACGTGGTAGGTCGAGTCCAGGCAGGGATAGGAGGCACTCGGCGACGGCGAGGCCGGGGTAGTGTTATCCGAAGATCCCGGCTGGTACTGATCGAGAACGTAGAGATAGTTGCCGTTGTTGCTCAGCAGGATTCGTTTCGATCCCAGGCCCTGGCTTGGGTAGGAGAGCTGGTAGGAGAGGGAGCCGTTGCCGCCCACCGAGAAGATGGAGATGTTGGCTCCTTTCCAGGTGAGATTGCCGGACGAGTCCGCGGTGGGTGTGCCCTGGTTGAGCACATACACATAGCGGCCGCCGCTGCCCAGGACGGCGCGAATGGGATTCGTCCCGTTCGAGCTTTGCATGCCGCCGGCGGCGAGCGTTAGCTGCCCGGTGTCGTTGTCTTCTTTGTACGACGCGACCTGGTTGTACTGGGAACCGGTGACGATGATGTACGCCTCGGTGTAGTTGTAGCTGCAGGACTGAGTCCCAAATGCCAGAACAAGGGACGCCACCATGGCCAGAGCAATCCGGCCGACATTGCTAAACTTCATGCGCTTCCTTCAAGGCCGGCACGCCCCGTGGGACGTGCTGGATAAGCTGTAGGGATGTTCCCGGTCCATTGTAAATGGAAATTCAGGGTTACGCTTTAGACGCGGGCAGTTCCGATTGGGGAGTAGGTGGGGGCGAAGGATTGTGAGCAGGTTGCAGAGGCGGGCGGGACCGGCCGGACGCGCCGGTCCCGACACCCGATTTGAGCCGCGGGATTGGCTGGCAGGCTACCAAACGCGGCAGGCGTTTTCCGGCATCATGGGCTGGCCGACGTGGCAGCCAAAGGCTTTGCCAAATTCGTCAAAGTTCTGAACCACTCCATTTGTCCGGAAGCGGCCGGGGCTGTGGGGATCGGTTTTGGCCGACACGCGGGAAATCTGATCGGTGCGGTTCTCGCACCAAATTTGCCCGAACGCGATGAAGTACCGCTGCGCTTCCGTGTAGCCGTCGATTTTGTCGTCGATGCTCTTGCCCTGTTGCGCGAGGGTGGCCAGGAGCGCCTGCCATGCGACGTGAATGCCGCCGTTGTCAGCGGTATTCTCGCCCAGGGTCAGCTTGCCGTTGAGGTGAACGCCGGGCACGGGCTCGAAGCTGCCGTACTCCTTGACTTCGCAATCCAGCTTCGCTTCGAACGCTTTGCGATCGGCGTCCGTCCACCACGGCTTCACGTTGCCCTTGCCGTCGTACTTGCTGCCTTCGTCGTCGAAGCCATGGGTCATCTCGTGGCCGATGACGACGCCGATGCCGCCGAAGTTCACGGCAGGATCCTTGTTGAAGTCGTAGAAAGGCGGCTGCAAAATGCCGGCCGGGAAATTGATGTCGTTCATACCGGGATCGTAGTAGGCATTGACGGTGGGCGGCGTCATGCCCCATTCCTTTTCATCGACCGGCTTGCCGACTTTGTTGAGCTCGTAGTTGAATTCGAACTTCGCAGAGTTGCGCAGATCGGTCACGAAATCGGTCCGCGTCACTTTGAGCGTGGAATAGTTTCGCCACTTGTCCGGATACCCGATCTTGTCTCGGAAATCCGCGAGCTTTTCTTCAGCCTGCTTTTTGGTCGCCTCGGTCATCCACGGCAGCGACTGAATGTCCTGGCCGAGGGCCTTTTCGAGCGCCGCCACCAGCTGTTCCATGTTCTGCTTGGCCTGGGGCGGGAAGTTCTGCTTCACCCAGTCCTGGCCAACCGCTTCGCCGAGGGCACGGTCGGTCATGGAGGTGCAGCGCTTCCAGCGCGCGGTTTGCTCGGCCTGGCCCTGTAGCGTCTTCTGGAAGAAATCGAAGTTGGCATCCGCATACGGCTTGGAAAGCCATGGCGCTACGCCGTTGATGGCGTGGAATTTCAAATAGGCCTTGAGGGCGTCGAGGGACTGGTCGGCCAGGACCGCGTTTTCGGCCTTGAAGAAGTCAGGCTGGCCCACATTCAGGGTGTCCACCTGGGGCGCGTGAATGCCGGTGAAATACGCCTTCCAGTTGAAGGCCGGCTCCAGGACTTCGAGTTCCGCGATGGTCATGATGTGGTAGCGCTTGTCGGGATCGCGCATCTGGTCGCGCGGCATCGATCCTTTGGCGAGTTCGGTCTCGATTCCGATGACCTCGGTCGCTTCGGTGTCGGCCTTGCCGTCGGAGTCGCCGGTGAGCTTCATGATGGCCGCAATGTAGTCGTGGTACTGCTGGCGGATGGTGCTCATCCGCGCATTGTCTTCGAGGTAGTAATCGCGATCGGGGAGGGTGAGTCCGCCCTGGCCAACGCCTTCAATCTGCTGGCTCGAGTCTTTCTGATCCTGCTGGACGCCGAAGCGGAAGAGCGAACCGGTGCCGTTTTCGGATTCGAGCCATGCCACGGTGGCGGCCAGCTCCTGCTTGTCGGTCAGGCCGTCGATGCGGCGAAACGCGGGCTCCAGCGGCTTGTCGCCCAGCTTGTCTGCGATGTCGGTATTCATGCACGCCGCGTAGAAGTCGCCGTACTTGCGCTGGAGGGGCGAGGTTGGGTGGTCGGCGGCAGCCTTGAGATCGACATAGAGCAGATAGCGGTTGCGCTCGGCCAGCTCGTTGAAGCGGCCCCAGCGCGACTGATCGCCGGGGATGGGATTGGCTTTGCGCCAGTTGCCGCACGCGAACTGGTAGAAGTCGACGCAGGGATCGGCGGTCTTGTCGATCGCGCTCAGGTCGAAGCTGACTGGAGCCTTGGGCTCGGTGGGAACATCGGAAGCCGGAGTATCGGAAGAAAACGATAATTGCTGGGCAGAGAGAGCGCCGGCGCACAGCAGCAACGCTGTGGCCACTAAGGCGGAGCGATTAACGCGCATAGATTCCTCGGAATCCGGAAAATTCCCGGCAAGATGAAGAGCAGAGCGCCGGATCGCCGGGCTTTGCTGATGTCCCCAAACGATACCACGCAGTCTCGCGGATTGCGATACATCACTGGCGTCTGCTGGACCGCGAATTCCTCTTGTCAGGGCGCCCACCTTCCGTGATACCGTGGCTCACTGCTCCGAATCTTCCCCAGAAGATGCTGAAGGTGATCGACCCAGCCCCCGCCTGTGGGGCTCGCGGATCTTCCCCGCGAGAATTTGAAGACGGATTCGATCGCCAATCCGCAATGCGGGCCTGCTGTTTCACGATCTGTCTGCCAGGAGAAATCTATGTCCGCAGGTTTGGCCACACCCGCGCCGGTTTCATCGCCGCGCCGCATGCAATGGCTGCGTTCCAAGTATTTGCTCGGCGCGTTCATCGCGTTCATGTACGTCTATGTGATCGTGCACAACGAGAGCTTTCTGGTGAACAACGCCGATCCGGAATGGTCGCACATCGCGACGTTCAAGTGGTTTCTGCTGCCGCACGGACTGGCGGCGGGATGCGCGCTGCTGCTGGGACCGTTCCAGTTTTCTGAGCGGCTGCGCAAGCGGTTCACCAGGGTGCATCGTGTGATGGGCCGTCTTTATGTGGGCGGCGTGCTGCTTGGCGCTCCGATCGGTTTGTACATTCAACATTTCGAGAGCACGCACATGTATCCCGGCGATCCGGTGCAGTTCTCGCTGGTGATCGCGACGGCCGCCGACGCGGCTGTCTGGATCTTCGCGACGGTGATGGCGATGGTGTTCATCCTGCAGCGCAGGACGCAGCTGCATCGCGTGTGGATGAGCCGCAGCTATGCCTGCGCCATCATTTTTTTGGAGGTGCGGGTCATCGCGGGCGTCTTCCACATCGACGACAAGTTCACCGAGATCATCGTGTGGTCCTGCGTTGCGGCGGCGTTTCCGCTGGCGGATCTCGTGCTGCAGGTGCAGGAGACGCTGCGCACCCGAACTGCGGCCAAACCCGCGCGCGCTGTCGCGCGTTGAGCCGGCAACAGCTCAGGCTTTCCACGCTGTCCGTATAATCCACGCACGGGAGACGAGCCATGTGCTTTTCAGCGACAGCGAATTTTGTGGGCAGCGGCGTCCTGGGAGCGATCGGCATCGTTACGCTGACCAAGGTGAAGCACCGGCGTGAACTGCTGTTTGCGGCGCTGCCGACGCTGTTCGCGCTGCACCAGTTCATAGAAGGGTTTGTGTGGCTCGGGCTGGACGGGCGGCTCTCATCGACGGTGACGCACAACATGGGGGCGGCGTTTATGCTCTACGCGCAGGGACTGCTGCCCATCCTGCTGCCGCTGAGCGTGCTGCTGTTTGAGCCCAACGGCCCGGCACGGAAACGCATGGTCCCGTTCATGGCCGTCGGGGTGGGCATCGGCGTTTACGTGCTGTGGGCGCTGGCCGCCTATCCCACCGACATTTACATCCGGCACAACAGCATCGTGTACATCAATCAGGCGACCAACAATCTCGCCGTGGCGATCCTTTATATCGTGGCTACCTGCGGGTCGCTCTTTTTCTCGAAGGTGCGGGCGATGGTGTATTTTGGCGCGGCCAACCTTGGGATTCTGCTGGTGGTGAGCGGCATCAAGCGCTACGCGTTTACATCGGTATGGTGCGCGTATGCGGCGGTGGCGAGCATCATCGTGCTGGGGTATTTTTGGAAAACCATCCACCACCGCCCGCTGCGCTACGCAATCTCCCTTCCCTCCTGAACTACAGCGCTACCAGCTACCAGCTAGTTCATCTTCATCCCCGCCGGCATCGCGGAGTGATCCATATTGTCGTGCCCCGCATCGTCGTCGTCCACCGCCCAAATCTTCTTCGGATCCGTCTCGTACGGATACACATGCACCATCCATCCCAGCACATGCGGCAGAAACACCCCGCCCGCCGCCTCGCACTCCGCCCGCGTATGAATCGACCCCATCAGCCCAAACTTCGCATGCGGGCCAAAATAGCCTGCCCACTGCCCCAGCGGCGCTTTGCAGAAATTCACATGCTGATGCCACCGCGCCACGCTCAGCGGAATCCGCTCGTTGATCTCGTCTTCGCTCGCATTCACGCGATCCGTGTACATCACCCCCACCAGCTTGTAGCCGCCATCCGCCGTCTTCGTATACAGCAGCGACGTCGGCTTCAGCGGATCGAACTGCGTCATCGCCGCGCGTCCGTATTCATACTTCGTGAAGTGATATTGCGGCTGCGGAATATTCGGCAGGAAGATGCGATACCCGTCCGCCAGCGCCTTGTGGTAGTCCTGATAGGGTTCCATCGCCTGTTTCGCATCGGCGACGATGGCGTCGGCTTTCTGCCGGTCGCCTGGCTGCAGGGGGCGCAGCCTGGTTAAATACATGTGGTCGGCCATGTGGGGCATACCGGCCATGCTGTCGCCGGTCTGCGCTGAGAGAGACACGGCGCCTGCCAGAATGCCGAGAACCGCAACCTTGCCAATGCCCGTATAGAGATTCACGGAAATACCTCCCGAGAGCTCTGTGCTGGACTGTTCATACGGATGGATTGCGATGCAGGTTCCCCGGGGGGCCGGGCTAGAAAATCTTCATGTGGATGGTCAGATATTTTTTGGGGTCTTTGCGGATCGCGGTAATCAGATCATTCGTCGACAGCGTGACCTTGTCCAGATGGTCGTAGAGGGTGCGGTCTTTCATCATCGCGCCGATCGTCCCCTGTCCGTTGTCGACCTGGGTCAGCACAGAATCCAGCTTAGTCACCGTGTCGGTCAGCTTATGGGCGAATTCTGGATCTTTGAGCAGGATGCCCAGACTCCCTTTGCCGGCGTTCGCATCTTTGAGGATTTCGTTCAGATTTTTAGTGGACTCGTTGAGCTGGTTGTACAGGGTGTCGTCTTTCATCAGCTTGCCGATGGTGCCCTGTCCGCTGTTGACCGAGGTCACGATGTCGTTCATTCCTTTGGTAGCGGACTTCAGGTCGTCGTAGAGCGTGTCGTCATTCACCAGCTTGCCGATGGAGCCTCTGCCGCTGCTTACCGTGTCCACCAGCGATTGCAGTTCGTTGAGGGTTGCCAGAGCCTTGTTGTAAACCGTCTTATCGTTGATCAGCGCGCCGATGGAGCCTTTGTCGGTGGTGAGGGCGTCGGCCAGCTTGTCGACCTTGGTCAAAATCGTGTCCATCTGCTGGATGGTTCCCTGGCTGGCCTGGATGACATCCTGCAGATTGGGCGTCTCGGTGGTATGCAACTCCTCGTTGTTATGGACCGGCGGCCCGACCGCGGTGCGGCTGTCGATATCGACGACGGTGTCGCCCAGGACGCCCACGGTTTCGAGGCTGGTTTTGGAGTCGGCGCGGATGTCCTTCGCCTTCTCCCTGCTGATTTTCATGATCACTTCCACGGGGGTAAGGCCCCGCGAAAGATCGATTTGGACGGACTTGACGTTGCCGATGGTGACGCCTTCCAGATTGACCGGGGCGCCGACTTTCAGGCCAGCTGAGTTTTCAAAATAGGAGCGCAGGGTCACGCGTCCGGACCAGAAACCGCCGGTGGTCCCCGACATCAGGAAGATGAGGGCGACCAGGACCGCGAGGGCGATGGTCACCAATACTCCCACTTTCAGTTGTGACCAGCGCATTTCCTGTTGACCTGGCAAGGGCTCCCTCGGAAAGACAAACGCCGCTGCGCAGAGGATAACAGACCCCTCGCGATCCAGCGTGTAGCGTATAGCGTATAGCGTCGAGACAAACGGCGGCTAGCCTTTGAATAACAGTTGGATGCGCAGAGAACGCAGCTGGTAGCACGTAGCTGGTGCTGGTGGGTGGTGGGTGGTGGCCAGCATCTCGCACCGGACGGCCACTCCCTCACCGGCCGCCCTACCGCGGCGCGTAAACGGCAACCGCCCCGGTTCGATCGTTCTTCACCTTCAGCGTGCCATCGGCGTCGGCGACCACGTCGATGCGGTACCCGGTATCTTCAGGGCCCTGCAGGTTTGCGAGAAAGGCAGGCGGGGGATTGCCTGCACCGGCCTCTTCTGAATAATGGAGCTGATATTCAGCGGCGAGGCCGGGAATCGCACGAATCGTCTTCACGGTTGGCGCCGATCCACCTTTTTTCGCGCCGTTATCCATCACCGCGACCCGGGGATGAATGGCGTCGACCAGGGCCGGGCTCGAGCTCTGATACCAGCCGTGGTGCGAGACGACAAGCAGATCGACGCGGCCCAGCCGGTTGTTGGGGCACATCAGGTCCATTTCCTTGTCCCAGGTCAAATCGCCAAGATCGAGAATGCGCACCTTGCCGAAAGCGATTTTGACGCCAATGGACCGGGCATTTTCTGTCTGGTCGGGAGGGCGGGTCTCAGAAACCTTGCAGTAGGGATTGGGCTCGCCGCCAGTTTTCAGCGAGCGCTGGATCAGGGCGCCATCCGAGGAAACGACACGCACGCGCATGCCTTCGATGGGCAGCAGGTCGTCGGGTTTGGCAACGATGTGCTTGTATTTGCCGGCCGCCAGCACTTTTTGGTATCCGGCATAGGCGGCTGCTGTGGGTCCGTCGTTGGGTTCGTGGTTTTCGCCGTGGTCAATGAACGTGCCTACGGGAATCTTCGCGACCAGCTGCGGCACGCCACCGGTGTGGTCGACGTGGTAATGGGTGAGCAGCACGTAATCAATTTTGGTGAGGCCCGCGGCCCTGGCTGCCTGGGCGATGCGGTAGGCGTCACGGCCGCCATTGCCGGGCCATCCTGTATCGATGAGCAGGGAGTGCTTGCCGGGCGTGACAAAGAGGGTGGACTGGCCGCCTTCAACATCGATGAAATAGATATGCAGCTTGCCCTTTTCGGGAGCGCGTCCTGGTTGCTGCGCGGCGGCTGCCAGGGAGCAGAGGCTCAGCGCCAGGGCGACGATCACGCGGCTCGAGCCCGCCATCTTTTCTCGCAAAGTCTGTCCAACATTCGTCACGATGCCGTACTCCTCAGGGCGCAAATCTGGCGCAGGGGCCGAAGATTGCGCCCCCAGGCATGATAATCCCGCAGGAGGCCCGAGGGGTTGACTCCAGCAGCAACCTCCCAAACGGTTGGACGGAATTCTTTAGCGGATCAGGAATCCGAGGCTGGCTGCGACGAGCCCGGCGGCCCCGAAGGTCATCCCCAGATACCAGTAGCCACGCTGGCGCGTGAGCAGGGTGATGGAGGTGATGACGAGGCCGATTTCGAGGAGAGCTTCGCCCAGGTCGAAGCGGTCGGCTTTGCTTTCGGCCTGTTCGACTTTTTCCTGAAGCTCCTTGGCCTGGGTCTCGCTGGCGGAAAGGTCCTGATCCCACTTCGCCAGATGGCTTTCGTTGGCCGCCAGATCCTTATTGGCCGTGGCCAAATCGCGTACCTGCATGGTGCTGAGAATCTGATCGGTATTCGTCGTGCCATTTTGGCGATTCTTTTTCGCCTGATACAGATTCCACTGGTCGGTGGCTTTTCCCTGAAACAACACCGCGTCGGTATGCGTCCGATGCCCCATTACCGTCACAATCGCCACCAGTACCGCCAGCACGCTGATGGTGAAGCTGACGGGGTGCAGGCTGCGGTCGTGAGAGGCGTGTTCGTGCTGCTCTTCGAGTTCCTGGGCTTCGGTGGGTTCCATGGGGTTCTTCTGAGAACCATACATCACAAGAACCACGGCAGGAAGCAGCCCGAAGCAGAAAGCAGCCCGAAGCGCTGCCTCGCGCTGTATTCGGCTGCCTTTGGCTGCCGTTGCCCGTAGACGCTACACGCTCCCGTTCACCGGATTCAGCGCCGGGGAATCCCCTGGACGCAGGCGCTCAATCTCCTGCTGTACGTGGCTGCGAAACTCCAGAGGATGGGCCATGCGGTGGAAGGGCTCCGACGTTCCGCCCGTGCCGATGATCAGAATGGAACCATAGCCCAGCATGCGGCCCATGCCGGGCTCCGTCACTTCAATGGTCTCCACCTTATTCAGCAGCATTTCAATGGTGCGGCGGCTGGCGAGGCCCGTCTTGATGACGACACGCCGGCTGGTGACCGCCATCTCCGTCGCATTGCGGCGCACGCTGCCCATCACCAGCACCAGCAAGCCGGCAAACAGCGCCACCACGCCGCCTCCGTAGAACATGTGCAGGTTGTTGACGGGCAAATCCTGATGGCGGTAGGCGTAGTAGAGCAAATACGCGCCCAGCGCCAGCAACAGCAGTCCCAGCACCAGGTGCCCGAACATCACAATCCAGTGCAGCCGGGTGCGGTACACGACACGCTCCCCCGGAACCAAAGTCTTTTCGATATATCCCATGCGCAGCCTCCTCGGCCCGATCCTGTGAACCCGTTTACCGGTTCAGATGCCGAATCCAGCGTAGCGCGGATTTTATGATGGGGCGCTGCCCCTAGAGATCGTCCAGTTCCTTCCACGCCGAAATCACCAGCACCAGCGCCATAACCGCGAAGAGCAGCACGCAAAGCGTCATGCCCTGCACCGCCTGGCCGCCGACCACGGCCGGCGGCCCGCCCAGGACGGCGAGCTGGATATCGGTGTAGCCGCGCATTTCAATCAGCGCCGCCACGAGGCCCAGGCCCGACGCAGCGCCAATCACCAGCCTCTGCGCCTTGCCCAGCGCAACCACCAGAATCACGGCCAGCGCAATGTAGGCGAAGATGGTGCCGAAGAGCATGGTGTTGACGAATGCCAGCCAGCGTAAATCGCGCAGCCCCTGGCCCGACAGCAGCACCGCGGCCGGCAGGTTGCCGCTCATCATGCCGCTGATCACGTCGAGGGGTGACCATCGCGCCTGCCCCATCACCGTCGGATTCGTGCCGATCAGCGGCACAAAAAACGTGACAAGTCCCACGACCGACAGCAATCGCGTCATCGATCGCGATCGCGCCCCCAACACGCTGAGACCGGGGTCTTCTTTCACTAATTCAGAGGGCTTTTGCAGTTCCCGGAGAGTCGGCAGCCGGCGGCTGTAATCCGGCTCGCGCGGATCCCTTTTCAACGGATACGCCATGAATGTAGGACTCCATAAAAGGAAGGTCTCTGGTTCGAAGCCATCATAGCGTCCCGCGGATGGAGGGAAAATAACCCGAGCGGATGTGACGCACCGGAAAAGTACACAGCGGCGCAGCCCATCCGGCGTTCAAAACGTCCAACCCGCAGCCGGGCCGACGTCGAACCAGCGGCCTAACCGGCGATAGATAATAGTTCCTTCATGCGCATCAACCTGCTTGCCTTCGGGATCCTCCACGATCATTTCCCTGCGACGGGGCCGCTCGAATTGCCGGCGGGCGCCACGGTGCGCGACCTGGTGGAACGCTGCCAGGAAATGGTGCCGACCGTCCCCTGGTCTTCCATCGCCGTCGCCGTGAATCGCGAATACGCGCCCGCCACTCACTCACTGGCCGAGGGCGATGAGGTTGCGCTGCTGCCGCCCGTCAGTGGAGGGTCCGCGGAGGCTGAATCAGCCATCTACCTCACCGATGCGCCCATCGACGGCGCTGCCCTGACCGCTCCGTTGAAGCGCGGAGAAGATGGCGCGGTCGTAGTTTTTGATGGCATCGTTCGCAACCAGACGCGCGGCCGCCGCACTCTATACCTTTTTTACGAGGCATACGCCGATATGGCCCTGGGACAAATGCGCCAGCTCGCTGCCGAATGCCGGGCCGCGTATCCCATCCGCGACGTGGTGCTGGTGCACCGTCTGGGGCGTCTCGAAATCGGCGAGACCAGCGTTCTGATCGCCGTCGCCTCCGCGCATCGCGCCGCCGCTTTCGAAGCCTGTCGCTGGCTCATCGACACCCTGAAGCAGACGGTGCCCATCTGGAAAAAGGAATTCTTTGAGGACGGCGCGGTCTGGTCCCAGGGCGAGCCGTTTCCCGCCGAACTCACGCCGCATGCGGAACCCTCCGGAGGGGCAGCGTGAGCTCGGTTCGACTGATGTTGGCGCTGCTTGCCGGCGGTGCGCTCACCGTCGCCGCCGCGCCGCGCGCTCTTACGCAGGCCGCGCAGAAGATGGACGGCGCCGCGGAACCACAGCGAGCTGAGCCATCCGCCGACCCGCTGTTGCCGCAGCAACAGAAGGTCCCGTCGTATCACGTCAACGTTCGTCTGGTAAACGTCTTCGTCAACGTCACCGACTCTACCGGCGCGCCCGTGGGCGGCCTCAAGCAGGATGACTTCACGCTCACCGAAGACGGCATCCCGCAGAAGATTTCTTACTTCGAGCGCCAGACGGATATGCCGCTGTCTCTGGTACTGGCCATCGATACGAGCGGGTCGGTACGGAAGGATCTGGACATTGAGCGCCGCGCCGCGCACGACTTTATTCGCGCGCTGTTGCGGCCGGTCGACGGCCTGGATCTGATGGATTTCAATTCCGATGTGCGGGAGGTAGTGCCCTTCACCTCCGACGTGCATCGCCTCGACGCCGGCCTGAATGACCTCGACAGCGGGCCCGCGACCGCGCTCTATAACGCCGTCTACCTGGCCGCGCAAATCCTCGGTCCGCGCCGCGGGCGGAAGGTGCTCGTACTCATCACCGACGGTGGCAACACGGTGAAGGGCGTCGATTATCAGGAGGCGCTGGAGCAGGCCATCCGCAGCGAAGTCATGGTCTATAGCCTCATCGACCTGCCCATCCTGAACGATGCGGGCCGCGATACCGGTGGGGAACACGCGCTGATTACGCTGTCGCAGGGGACGGGCGGCAAATTTTATTACGCGCAGTACGGTGACCTCGCCAGCGCCTTCGCCAAAGTGTCAGAAGATCTGCGCACGCAATATTTGATCGGCTACTACCCGGTGCAGCGGCGTTCGCCGACGGATTTCCGGCGGATTCAGGTTTCGCTGAAGCCGAACTCTACACCGCACGTGGACACCGATAGCCTGCGTTACCGGCCCGGGTACTATGCGCCGGCGTCGCCGCCGCTGGATCAGTAAAGGCTGAGGGTGTAGGGGATAGCGTGTAGGGTGTAGAAAGAGCTGGTAGCTGGTAGCCGGTTAAAAAAGGCATGAATTCGCTTGATCAAACCATCGCCCTCTTAGCCCGGACGCCTGGGGCTCTCGATGCTTTGCTGCGTGGTTTACCTGATGCGTGGATTCGCGCGAATGAAGGCGAGAACACGTGGAGCTCGTTTGATGTTGTCGGGCACCTCATCCACTGCGAACGCACCGACTGGATGTCGCGTGCTCGGATCCTTCTGGAATTTGGCGAGACGCGAGCCTTCGAACCGTTTGATCGCTTCGGACACGTGCAACTCGTCGCAGGCAAGTCCGTGGGCGAGTTACTGGGCATGTTCGCCGGGGAGCGTGCTGCCAACCTTGAGTTACTTCGCAGCTGGAAGCTCCCCGAAACCGACTTAGCCAAACGCGGACGGCATCCGGCGCTGGGGACCCTCACGCTTGGCGAGTTACTCAACGCCTGGGCGGCGCATGACCTGAACCATCTCCACCAGATATCCAGAGTGCTGGCGCACCAACTCCGCGAAGAGATTGGACCGTTCCCGCAATACATGGGCGTGATGCGCTGCAACGCTCATGGGGGTTAACTACAGCGTGTAGCGTGCAGCGTATAGCGTGTAGTCGCATGCGCCGGAAGTGCACCGGCATTACCGAAGGCATCGTGCCAAGATGCAAGGTTGGGACTACAACTCAGGCATGGCATCCACGACTGTACATTCGTATCGGGAACTCATCATCTGGCAGCGCGCGATTCAGGTCTGTGTCGCAATCTATCAGGCGACGAAAACATTTCCGCGCGAGGAGATCTACGGGCTCACCAATCAGATGCGTCGCGCGAGCGTCTCCGTTCCCAGCAACATCGCCGACGGATACGGGAGGCTTTCAAGGGATCAATTCAGATATTTTCTGGGCGTAGCAAAGGGTTCAACCTTCGAACTCCAAACCCAACTCGTCATAGCGCGAGAACTCGGCTTCACCAGCACCCAAGAGGGAGCACGCATTGAGGCTCTGTCCTTTGAAGTCGGCAAAATGCTGACGGCGATGCTCAAAAAGCTCTAAACATCGCCGCTATTTTTCTACACGCTATACGCTCGCTTGACCTAGTCAGTCGCGCCGGGGAAAACATCCTTCAACGGCGCAGTCTGCTGCTCGCGTAGTTCCGGGTGCGGGAGCGGTTTGCGCGGCAGCATCTGGTCGCGCATGGCTGTGTTGTAGACGAAGATGGCTTCCACCACCGCCGCCTGCTTCAGATCCGCCGGCTGCAGCTCTTCATAGACGTCCATGTTGGAGTGGTGCACGCGCGTTTCGTAATCCAGTTCGTCCTGGATGAACTGGAAGCCTGGAATGCCCACTGCATCGAACGAGAGATGATCCGTGCCGCCGGTGTTGCGCATCGTGAGCGTGGTCACGCCCAGGTCCCTGAGCGGCGCGATCCACTGGGCGAAGATTGGGCCGACGGCCGCGTTCTCCTGCAAATAGACGCCGCGAATTTTTCCTGAACCGTTATCTAAATTGAAGTAGCCCGAAATGAGGCGCTGCTCCGGCTTGAGTTGCAGGGGACCCGATGCGCGCCGCATAAATTCCGGCAGAGCCGCCTGGTCGGGCGCTGTTGAAAGCGGGGCCGAGCCGAAATGGTCGCGCACGTAGCCGCGCGATCCGAAGAGGCCCTCTTCTTCGCCGCTCCACAGGGCGATGCGGATGGTTCGGCGAGGATGCACGTCGAGCGCGTTCAGGATGCGCATCACTTCCATTGCGACGATTGCGCCAGCGCCGTTGTCGGTCGCGCCGGTGCCCGCAATCCAGCTGTCGAGGTGGCCGCCGACCATGACGACCTGATCTTTCAGCGCCGGATCGGTGCCTGGAATCTCCGCAACCGTATCGAACCCGTGCTCGTGGTCGCCGGTAAACTTCGCTTCCACATCCATCTGAATCGAGACTGGAACATGTGCCTGGAGGAGGCGATAGACGCGGCCGTAATTCTCAATGGCCGCGACAACCACCGGGACTTTCACTTCATGGCCGCGGATGTAGGGAGTGCGGCCGATGGCTGCACCGTTGTCGTCGAAGATGGTTCCACCTGAACCGCCGCCGCCGCGCCCATCGCGGCTGGGGACAATCACGCCTACGACCTTCTCATCCGCCAGGAACTGCGCGATCTGATCGATTAGCCGATACCGCTGCATGCGCGCGCGCATGCGCTGCTGCATCTCTGCCGTCATGCCGCTGCCGTTGCTCACCGGATACTGCGCCAGGTCCGCCAGCTCCGCATCGGTATAGCGCGAGAACAGGGGCTGATCGACTGGCGGCACGGGGCGCATCTCGCCGAGCAAGACAATTTTGCCGGCGAGCTTGCCCTTGTAGGTGTCGAAATCTTTCGCGTCCTGGATGTTCACCACTATCGCATCGCCGGTTACCGGGCCGTTGGTCGAGGGCGACCACGGCGTAGCCTGCGCGATGAAGACCGCGGTGTCGGGCGCGGTCATGCGCACCCAGGTGTTGAGCTGCTGCCAGCCCATGCCGAACTCGCCCCAGTCTTCGAGATGGGCGTTTTGGCAGCCCATGGCGGTGAGCTGGTCGCGCGTCCACGCGTTGGCCCTGGCCATGTTGGGCGAGCCGGT
Source organism: uncultured Acidobacteriaceae bacterium (assembly GCA_963817165.1). Taxonomy (GTDB): domain Bacteria; phylum Acidobacteriota; class Terriglobia; order Terriglobales; family Acidobacteriaceae; genus Palsa-343. The sequence continues at coordinate 32,391 of CAWFNL010000031.1, forward strand.
GAGGCGCGGACCAATGTCATCTGCGAGCGCCGAGCCGTACTCCATGACGTGCGAGTGTTGCAGGCCTTCTTCGCGGATGCGGTCGTACATCTGGAGATCGAGGGTCTCGACGGCGGGCTGCGGCGCGGTCCACGGACCCTGGTCGGGATTCTGCGCGGTGTCGGCAGCCGCTGAGGGCGCTGCCGCTGCCTTCTTATGTTTGGCGGACTGCGCCAGCAGCGGCGAAGCAGCTACAAGTAACAGTGAAGAGCACACAAGGACAGAAAAACGGTGGGAGCGTGCGAACATGATCCAGTTCCTCCGGCAGAATTTACGGGAACCGGAAGAATAGCATTCCATCGCCTAAACGGCGAATGGGATGTGGCCTGGTTGCAGCGGAGGCTGAACCGAGCCCTTACGCGGTCTGCCCGAACGCCTCGGCTACGCCGGGCGCAAACGCCAGATACAGGCCGATCAATATGTTCACGGCGAGCATCATGTAGACCACTTCCCTGGCGGAGGAGAGCCGGGTCATTTGGCTTTCCGTCGCTACCGATGCCGCCGCCGAATACAGAAGCTGGAAGCGCACAATCCGGTACACCGACCAGCAGGATGTGGCGATGAGCACGCGTCGACCCCAGTTCACGCGGTTCCACAGGCACACGCCGATCGCAATGGCATAGGCGATCCAGAGCACCAGGAAAAACATCGCGAGGCTGGCAGCGGCCGACGCCATAGTGGTAGCCGCCGACGCCTGTGTGCCACGGAACATCGCCAACGCAGCCAGCCCGATCAGCAACACCCCGGCCCGCACAAATTCATAGAGCGCGATCAGCGTTACCCCCAGCGGCCGCCCTGTTTCGGTCGTCACTGCGGATGTCGCCGATTGCGCTGCCGCCGTTACTGGACGCAATCCCTGGCCGCGTAGTGTTTCTACTTTCTGCGCCGCAGGAAATTCCAGACGCAGACTGCTGGAGAAATCAGAGTCCCGGTTGTCAGGCATAAGTGCAGCCACTTTACCCCGGAATACTATCCCTGCCTCTTCAACGGATTGCGCTATGTGGTGCGGACCGGCTGCCAGTGGCGTTATCTGCCCAACGATCTGCCGCCGTGGGAGGTCGTGTATCAGCAGGTGCAGCGCTGGATCCGCGCCCGTTGCTTCGAGACGATGGTGGAAGACCTGCGCATGCTGCTGCGCGAGTTTGCCGGGCGCAAAGCGCAGCCCACAGCGATGATTCTCGACAGCCGCACGCTGCAGTCGACACCGGAATCGGGTGCGCGAGCCGGCTATGACGGAGCCAAACGGCGCAAAGGCTCCAAAGTACACGCCGCTGTGGATACGCTGGGGCATCTGCTGGCCCTGCATGTGACTCCGGCCAACGAACAGGATCGCGCCCAGGTCGGCGAGCTGTCCCGGCAGGTGCAGCAGATCACCGGTGAGCACGTCGAACTCGCCTACGTGGATCAGGGCTATACCGGCGAAGCTGCGGCCGAGGCCGCCGAACAGCACGGAATCGCCCTGGAAGTGGTGAAACATACTCAGGCCAAACGAGGCTTTGTTCTGCTGCCGCGCCGCTGGGTGGTGGAGAGAAGCTTTGCCTGGGCTGCCCGCTTCCGCCGCCTGGCCCGCGATTACGAACGCCTGGCTACCACTCTCGGTGCCTTCCACTTTCTCGCCTGCGCCTGCCTCATGCTCGCCACCCTCTTCAAAATGCTTACTCAAACTTAATAACAGCCTCTAGTTCTTTGTTGGTTACTTTTACTGTTAGTTATGTCCCGAAAGGATAACTAGCCGCAGCGCGCCTAGCGCGTCAGGATCACTTCGTACAAATTATCCTTCGCCAGAAAGAACCGGCTCGCGCCGAAGCCCTCGAACAGGCGTTCGATGCTGCGGTTGGTGTAGACGCGCTGGACCGGGAACGGATCCGACTCCTGCATCTCGATCTCCGCGGCGTCGGTGAGGTGATAACGGCAGTAGGCCGTGAAGGGGCCATCCTTTTTGGAGTGAAAAATGGCGAGCACCTTGCCACCGGTGCGGGTGGCACGGTGTAGATGCTCCACCAGGGCTTTAGTCAGGCCGTCGGGGATGTAATCGAGCGTGGCCCAGAGGAGGACCACATCGAACTCGCGGCCCTGGAAGTTCAAATTCTGTTCGAAGAAACCGTTGACGTCGAACCCGGGGGCCTCACCCTTCTCCGCCGGAGACAACACCCAATCCGGCTTCATCGCCTCCTGCACCACGTCTGCCATGTAGACGCTGTGGCCCATGCCGGTGAGGAAATTGATGTTCTGCGGGGAGGTGGGGCCGATATCGAGGACGCGGAGGCCAGGCTCGTCTTTGAGGTGCTTGAGCATGGCCTGCCAGCCGCTGGAGTGGCGGGGAATCCGCGGCCCGGTGAGCGTCGTGGGCCGGCCGGCGCCTGCGTCGTCGTGTTTTTTGCGAAAAGGATTGCCAATCACGCTGCCACCGCTGTCTGGATTGTACTTGCGGGCTGCCTACCGGCGCAGCCTGAGCTCCGGCCTGCTACCGGCTGCGCTCGTAATCTGGACCAGTTCCCGCGAATGGCAGATAATGTCTCCCGGTTACAATTTCTCTGGAGCTTGCCCATGAAACGCGCTTTACCCTTCCTTTCCGTCTGCCTTCTCGCGGCGCTCTGCGCCCTACCCGCCCTTGCCAAAGATAAGGACAAGGCCGAAAAGGTGAAATTCGACTTTAACGGCAAGAGCCGCGAGTACCTTGTGCTCATTCCCGGCTCGGCCCCGGCCAACAAGCCTCTGCCCGCCGTCCTGCTGCTGCACTACCAGGGTGGATGGGACACCGACGCCATGGGCGACTGGAAAGGCTATGCCTCGCGCCAGGGCTTCATCGCCGTCGCCCCGGAATCGACCAGCAATAATATGTGGAATTCCTCGCTCGAAGGGCCGGACTTCCTGCACGCGGTGATGCTGGACGTCAACAAGAAGCACCCCATCGACCCCACCAAGGTTTTCATCTTCGGCAACGACTCCGGCGGCAACTATGGCTTTGAGATTGCCATCTTCGACTCCCAGGACTGGGGCGCGGCCTGCGCCGAGCACGCCGTGCTCGACACCGCCAATTACAGCCTCTTCCCGCACGCAGTTCGCAAGACCGCCTTCCAGGACTGGGTCGGCTCCGAGGATCAGGACCATCCGCTGCGCGTGATGGTGCTGGAGCACGACGCATTCGTGAAGGCCGGCTTTGAGTTCGACCTCAAAATCATTCCCGACAGCCCGGGAGACTACGGCGGCGCCACCATGGATCAGGTGAATGAAGGCTGCTACAACTTTTTCATGAAGCATCCGCTGCCGGCGCCGGGCGCGCAGTATCTGGTGAATGCGGACGCAGCAGGGCCAGCCGCAGCGTCACCAGCTCCGAAGTAGCGAGCAGAAGCTGCCGGGTACGGGCAAGCACGCGTACGATCGAACAACGAGGAAGCGGGGCTGCCAACAGCTCCGCTTTTCTTATTGCACATCCGAAGGCGAATCCTCAAGTAAGCTAGGGCCGTGCACCTGAGACTGCCGTTTCGAACGCCGAATTTTACGAAGCGAGGCCTGATCGTTGGCGGGAGCCTGGTGCTGTTTTGCGTGCTGGTGATCGTGGGTGGGATTGTTTGGCTGGTTCCTCACGGCACGCCTTCGAATATTGTGGGCTTCGACCCGGTGCAGTTTGAAGCGAAGGCCAATTCGCTTTTCTTCTATTCGATTGGCAAGGAGCTGAAGTATTCGGACAGCATCGACCCAGTGATGCCGACGCTGCTGCACGGAACGATTACGAACTTTCTGGTTTCGCCAGATGGCCATCGCATTGCGGTGGTTGCCAAAGGGCAGTTACAGATTGTGGATGCGCTGGCACAGGGAGACCCGGTGCAGAATGTGGCTGCGGTCGATTCGATCTACCGGAATCCCAAGCCGCTGGGGCAGGTGTTTTTTCACGACGATAACTTCCAGTGGTCGATGGATGGGAAGAGCCTGTATCTGATCAAGGACGAGTTTTACGATTCAGAAGGATCGCAGCTTTACTCGGAGAAGGGCGAATTGTGGCGGTTTGACGTAGCGACGGGGAGCCTGGAACTCGTGCTGAAGCCGTTTCCGGCGTACTCCTATTTTCTGGGACGGAATGGGGGAGTCTACTTTTCGGCAACGAATGCGAAGGGGGATCTGCAGTTGCATTACTTCGACGGAAAGAGCGTGGTGGACGTGAGTAACGGGGATGGATTCGAAATTCCCGATGAAGCACTGCCGCCCAAGAAGCAGCTGGAATACCCCTTCTTTTCCTTCTCGCCATTCGATTACCGGGATCGTGAGCTTCCCGACAAGGGGGTTTCGCTGGTGGACGCGCCGTTCGGCAACTCAGAGAGTCTGCAGATTCAGGGCAAGGTGGTTCTGACTCTGGCGGAAGGCCAGCGGGCGGAGGGTGGCTACTACTGCGCGGATATGCTGCGGAGCGTATTCCTGCCCGGGGACCGGTACTTTCTGCTGAATTTAGACCATTGCGGGAACTATAACGGGCAAGTGCTGATCGACACCCAGACAGGCAGCTACGAGCGTTTGCCGAAGGACACGCGCGTGTATATCACGCTGAATACGAATACGAACCTTTATTACCGGATGACGCCGGGGGGATTGGTGTACCGGTGAAAACAGGGACTAGGGACTAGGTTCCAAGTTCTGGAAACCTTTATTACGAAGCTGGTTTCGAGGCTTCGAAGCCGGCGATGATTTGGTTCATGAGGTCGTTGACGGCTCCGGGCTGATTCGGTAACAGGATGGTGTTGGACTTCCCTGCTGTTCCTATGTCGCGCAGCGTATCGAAATACTGGGTGAGCAGGACCATGGACATGACGTCGCGGGCGGTCGAGCCTTCGACGGCGGTCTTGAACTGCTCGACGGAGGCCTGGAGCCCCTGAATGATGGCCTGACGCTGGCGGGCTACACCCTCTCCCTGCAGGGCCTTGGACTCGGCTTCGGCTTCAGCCTGCTTCACTTTGAGGATCTTTTCGGCTTCTCCGCGGGCCTGGGCGGCGAACTGTTCGCGCTGCGCGGCGTTGATGTCGTTCATGGCGGCTTTGACTTTGGCGTCGGGCACGATGTCCGTCACAAGCGCCTTCAGGATGATGTAGCCGAACTCGTTCATCACGACGTCCAGCTCTTTTTTCACCGCGGCGGAGATGTTGGCTTCCTGCTCGAAGGCCTCGTCGAGGGTGAGGGTGGGAACGTGGCCGAGGATGGAGTTGAAAACGTAGCTTTCTATTTGCTTTTGCGGGGAGCTGAGTTTGTACCAGGCCTCGTAGACCTTGTCCTGCAGGACCTGATACTGCACGGAAACAGGGATGGTGACGAAGACGTTGTCTTTGGTTTTGGTTTCGACGCTGACGTCGGCCTGGCGAACCTGGAGGTCGATGTATCCGACGGATTCGCAATACGGGAGGAGGAAGTGGAGGCCGGCCTGGGCGACGCGGTCGAATTTGCCGAAGCGCTCCACGACGCCCGCGGTGTACGTGCGGACGGTGTAAAGGGTTTTGAAGAAGGTGATGATGACGAAGAGAGAGATGGCGATGCCAATGACCATGACTACTATGGCGGACGTTTCCATGGGACGACCTTTCTTACGTGGGCCGGGATGGGCCTGATTGGGAGGAGTGGGGATAACTATAACGCAGAGGTTGGGGATTGGTTATCGCGCTTCAGAATCAGAATGGTAAGCACCAAAAAAACACCTCGGCGCTTCCTTTACAGGAAGCGCCGGGGTTTGTTGCCTGGCCCACCCGTTCAGCCCCCGATCCGGATTCGTCCAGGGCTGTGCGGGTATCTTCTGTTACTTCGAATTGCCGGCGCGGAGGTCGGGGTTAAAGATTTTCTGCTCTTCGATCGCTGCCTGGGCTGCCGCAAGCCGCGCGGTGAGCAGACGGAAGGGGCTGCAGGAGACGTAATCCAACCCGGCGCGGTGGCAGAATTTCACAGACTCCGGTTCGCCGCCATGCTCGCCGCAGATGCCGACTTTCAGATCGCGACGAGCCGCGCGGCCCTTGCTGGTGGCCATTTTGATGAGGGTGCCGACGCCTTCCTGATCGAGGACGGCGAAGGGATCCTGTTTGAGAATGCCCTGCTGTAAATAGGCAGGAAGGAATTTGTTGCAGTCATCGCGCGAGATGCCGAAGGTGGTCTGCGTGAGATCGTTGGTGCCGAAGCTGAAGAACTCAGCATCAGCGGCGATCTTATCCGCAACGATGCAGGCGCGGGGCAGCTCGATCATGGTCCCCACTTTGTATTCGACGCTCAGGCCCTTCTTGATGAAGACATCGTGAGCGACGGCGTGAATGATGGCGGCCTGCGCTTTGAATTCCTCAGGGCCGGTGGTGAGCGGGATCATGATTTCGAGGTGCGGATCGCTGCCCGCCTTCTTGACCGCGGCTGCGGCTTCGAAGATGGCGTGCGCCTGCATCTCGGTGATTTCTGGATACGTGATGCCGAGACGGCAGCCACGCAGCGCGAGCATCGGGTTCAGCTCGTGCAGTTCTTCCACGCGCTCGAGGATCGCCCGGAGCTGTTTGAGTTTGGGCGAACGCGGCTTGGTGAGCTCAAGCTTCGCGATGTCGACGAGCAGAGCTTCGCGCTTGGGCAGAAACTCGTGCAGCGGCGGATCGAGCAGGCGGATGACGACCGGGTAGGAGCCCATCACTTTGAGCAGGCCGGTGAAGTCAGCACGTTGCATCGGCAGCAGAGCGTGCAGAGCGGCGCGGCGTTCTTCTTCGGTCTTGGCGAGAATCATGGCCTGCATGTGGGGCAGGCGATCTTCGGCAAAGAACATGTGCTCGGTGCGGCACAGGCCGATGCCTTCGGCGCCGAAGAGCTGGGCTTGTTTCGCGTCGCGCGGGATATCCGCGTTGGCGAGCACGCGCAGTTTGCGGCGCTGGTCGACCCAGCCCATGAACTGGACGAGGTCGGGATTGTCAGGATTGACGGGCAGGGTGTTCAGCTTGCCGGCGATGATGCGGCCGGTGGTGCCGTCGAGGGTGAGCCAGTCGCCTTCCTCGAAGGTTTTGCCTTTCACGCGCATCTGCTTTTTCTTGTCGTCGATGGTGACGTCGCCAGCGCCGGCAACGCAGCATTTACCCATGCCGCGGGTAACGAGAGCGGCGTGCGAGGTCATGCCGCCGCGGGAGGTGAGGATGCCGGAGGCCACGTTCATGCCGGCGATATCTTCCGGCGATGTTTCCGCGCGGACGAGGATGATGGATTTGTAGGTGCCTTTCTCGGCGTACTTCACAGCGTCGGCAGCGGTGAAGACGATTTGTCCGACAGCCGCGCCGGGTGAGGCAGGCAGACCGCGGGCGAGGACTTCGACTGTGCCTTTTTCGTCGAGGCGCGGAACGAGGAAGTCGAAAATCTGGTTGGGCTCGACGCGGAGGACGGCTTCGTCGATGGTGATGAGCTGCTCGCGCACCATATCAATGGCGATGCGAACGGCGGCGAGGCCGGTGCGCTTCGCATTGCGGGTCTGCAGCATATAGAGGCGGCCGTCCTGGATGGTGAACTCGAAATCCTGCATGTCGCGATAATGCTTTTCGAGGCGGGAGGTGAGGTCGCGAAGCTGGCCGTAGACGTGGGGCATGGCTTTCTGCAGTTCGCTGATGGGAACGGGCGTGCGAATGCCGGCGACGACGTCTTCGCCCTGCGCGTTCATGAGGAATTCGCCGTAGAATTCCTTTTCGCCGTTGGCGGGGTTGCGGGTGAAGCCGACGCCGGTGCCACTGGACTCGTTGAGATTGCCGTAGACCATGGCCTGGACGTTGACCGCTGTGCCAAGCCAGTCGTCGATGTTGTTGAGGCGGCGATAAGTGCGGGCGCGATCGTTATTCCAGGACCTGAACACGGCATCCCTCGCCATGGTGAGCTGGCGGTCGGGATCCTGCGGGAACTCGGCGCCGGTGTGGCGGAGGACCAACTTCTTGTAGGCGCCGATGACTTCTTTGAGGGCGGCGGCGGTGAGGTCGGTGTCGAGGGTGACGCCGAATTTCTTTTTCGTCTCGTCAAAAATGTGCTCGAAGGAGGACTTCGGGATGTCGAGGACGACGTCGCCAAACATTTGTATCAGCCGCCGATACGAATCGTAGGCGAAGCGGGGATTGTTGGTTTTTTTGGCGAGAGCTTCGACGGAAGCGTCGTTGAGGCCGAGGTTGAGGATGGTGTCCATCATGCCGGGCATGGAGAATTTGGCGCCGGAGCGGACGCTGACGAGGAGCGGATTGTCGCCGGCGCCGAGGCGCTGACCCTGCAGGTGCTCGAGGCGCTCGAGGGCGAGCTCCATTTGTTTGGTGACTTCGGGCGAGAGCGCGCCGCGCATGTATTCGCGGCAGGCGTCGGTCTGGATGGTGAAGCCGGGAGGCACGGGGAGACCGGCGTTGGTCATCTCGGCGAGGCCTGCGCCTTTGCCGCCGAGGGTGTCGCGCAGTTTGCCATTGCCTTCCGCGGCGCCAGCGCCGAAGAAGTAGACATACTGTGTTTTGGTTTCGGATTTGGTCTGGATCGGGGCCTGAGTTTCAACCTGGATCGGATTCATTTGTTAGCTCCGTTCTGCCGCCACTAAGGGCGATAAGTAGTGCTGGGTAGGTGCTTCGCAGGAGGGCCGTCCGGAGCTGAACAAGGAAGAGAGCGGATGGCCTCCGCAATCTGGAAAAAGGATTGTCGGCCTGGGAAAAATGAGTTGTATGTATCCTGCGTCACAGGATTTTTGGAGAGGGATGTGACGTGGATCACATGGGGCTGGGGGCAGCGGTGGGGCGGTCAGCGATGATGCGGTCAGCGGTAAACTGTCAGCGATGGGGCGGTCAGCGGCGGGGCGGTCAGGAACGGGGCTCAACGCGACGCTTTCTGAAAACCGGCTCTCGTCCATGACCGCGGGCCAGTCGGGATGCCTGTACGACCTCGGGGTTCCTTCGGGCGATAATGGCAGCGTGAGTTATTCGCTTGATCCCGTGGGCAACCGGCTCTCGCAGACCTCCAGCCTGCACAACGTGCCGACGGTCGGTTTCAGCTACAGCGTGGACGACACGCTGCTGGGCGAAACCTACGACGGCAACGGAAACGTGACCGCGACGGGCGGCAAGACGTTCAGCTACGACTCGCAGAACGAGCTGATCTCGGCGAACGGCGGGGCGGTGACGGTAGAGTACGACGGCTTCGGCAACCGGGTGAGCAAAACGGTGAGCGGCGTCACCACGAAGTATCTTGTTGACGACCTGAACCCAACCGGCTATCCGCAGGTCTTCGACGAACTGACGGGCAGCGCGGTGACGCGCACCTACACCTACGGCCTGCAGCGGATCAGCGAAAACCAGGTCATCGATAACGTCTGGACGCCGAGCTTCTATGGCTACGACGGCTTCGGCACGGTGCGGCAGTTGACGAACACCGCTGGCGCCGTGACGGATACGTTCGAGTACGATGCCTTCGGGAACGCGATCACTCATACCGGCACTACGCCGAACAACTACCTCTACCGCGGCGAACAGTACGATTCCGATCTGGGACTCTACTACCTGCGGGCCCGGTACATGAACCCGCTGACCGGAAGGTTCATGACCAGAGATTCGGAGGACGGGCTGCTCACCGTCCCGGCTTCCTTGCATAAGTATCTTTATGCGGACGGAAACCCGACGGAATTTGCAGATCCGACGGGACGGGCGACCACATACACAAAGCCAGGAGGCGCTTTCAGCGAATTCCTAATCCTTGCAAACGACTCCTTAATTCGGGCAGGCATTTTTGCTCGAGTCACCGCACCGCTGTATTTCGCTTCTCGGGAAGGCAAGGCTCTCATCGCGCTGTTTTTCCTGGGGGTTGGGTATACGGTGGACGTACTTTGCGACAAGTCCGAGCTGCTAGACTTTCTGGCAACTGGGGGTGAAACCCCAAACCCGTGCAACCTTCAGCTTCACGAATATGAAGATAATGAATAAGCCCCGCACGCGACTCGGCGCTTACACACATTCTGATGCAGGGAGGTCGTCGCGGTATATGCTCGGAATCAGTCCGACTCAGACAACTACCACCTAATCTCTAGGAACGGTTCCAGTGACCTTCAGTTATCAGCTTAAAGTGACTGCACTCTTCGCGTTGATGATAGCTCTTACCGCGATTACATGGAAAGTGCACAATACCTCTGTAGCGCGTACCGGCGAAGCAGCCACTTTCCATCAAACCCTTGCGCTGGCCGAGACAGGAAACGCGGACGCTCAAGCCAAAGTCGGTTACATGTATTCAAAGGGACAGGGGGTTCTTCGCAACGACGCCGAGGCACTCCGATGGTTGCGCAGGTCCGCAGATCAAGGCAATGCCAAAGGCGAAGAAGAACTAGGGTATGTTTATTCTCACGGGTTGGGTATTCAACAGGACTATGGTATGGCATTTTTCTGGTATCGCTTGGCAGCGAATCAAGGCTTCCCAAAGGCAGAGAATAATCTTGGTCTTTTGTATTTGGAAGGCACGGGAACACAAAAGGATTATAACGAAGCCGTCAAATGGTTGGGTAAAGCCGGGAGCCAAGGTTTCGCACCGGCTAAATATAATCTCGGGAGAATGTATACCTTGGGCGAGGGAGTCCAGTCTGACCATTCGACCGCAGTTCGATTATATTGTTCTGCGGCCGCGCAGGGAGACACCAATGCGCTAATCCTGGTGGGCGGATACTTAACCCAATTCCACAAAATAATCTTGTTCCTACAGTTCTGCGCCGGCATTTGGTTATCAACGGACTTCTTTTCATACACGAAGCCCGATGGCTACGGCGTAAGGAGCAGTCGCGAAAGAATAGTGAGCCTGTCTGCGGGGATCATGTGCTTATTTGTTGCCAGCTTCACATGGTACTGCTACGACCACCACAGAGTACATAGCGTATCATGCGGTTTCGATCCGATCACCGTGATTCGCGGGATTCTGAATGTGGCTGTTGTTATCCTTCTGGTTTCTATTATTGTTGGACCTGGGAGACGGTGGCTGAGATCTTCAACTCGATGAGACCTGCTGTGTCAAGTGTATCGATGCCCCCGACAAGAGGTTCCGCGGTGACCTGTCCTCCGGACTGTTGGGGCGCCCATTTCGTCAATTTGTGGCGATAGGGGTTTCTGAAAACTACAAGCAGATGCCGACAAGTAAATATGCGACCTCGGCCCCATGGGCCTCAAAACCGGGACGACGGAGATGAACGGCTGCACAGTGACGTGGAGCTTCGACGGCATCTACCGGCTCACCGGCGAGACGGTCACCAACGATCCTTCGGGGGACAACAGCAGCGTCGGCTACACGCTCGATCCCGTTGGCAATCGACTCTCGCAGACCTCGAGCCTGCACAATGTTCCGACTGTCGGTTTCAGCTATGGCCCGGATGACACGCTGCTGAGCGAGACCTATGACGGCAACGGAAACGTGACCGCGACGGGCGGCAAGACGTTCAGCTACGACTCGCAGAACGAGCTGATCTCGGCGAACGGCGGGGCGGTGACGGTCATGTACGACGGCTTCGGCAACCGGGTGAGCAAGACGGCGAACGGCGTCACCACGAAGTATCTGGTGGAAGACGACGTGAACCCAACCGGCTATCCGCAGGTCTTCGACGAACTGACGGGCAGCACGGTGACGCGCACCTACACGTACGGGTTGCAGCGGATCAGCGAGAATCAGGTCATCGACAACGTCTGGACGCCGAGCTTCTACGGGTATGACGGCTTCGGCACGGTGCGGCAAGTGACGAATGCTGCCGACGCGGGGTTTTTCTCTGACGTGGAAAGAGGGTACCGTGCGGCGCACGGACCCTCTCCTGAGTCCCGTTCAATCAATCATTGGGTGTGAAGGGTTCAAAAAGCAGTCCCATTTTTTAGGGGATGAACCCACTCAAGCCAAAATACGGCTTGAATGGGCCACCCAGTCATCGTCCCGAATTCTTCGTGCACTAAGCCACGGGGTGACGAAGGATTTCGGCGAGGGCTGTCATTCGTTTGGCGTCGGCTGGGTCTTTGGCAGTGGTCGCGCTTGCGTCTACTGTTGAGGCCATTGCACTGAGTTTCGCTACGTCCTTCTTTTTGAGATGGGACTTTTCGGTTTTGTCGACGGCCTTTCTGAGTGTGGCGATCTGATCGGCGGGCAGGGCCTGGGAGCGGGATAGCTGATCGAGGTACGCCCTGGCAACGATCAGGCTCGAGGGCCAGGTGACTTGCGGCTGGTCCTGCACGTTGAGGGTGTCGTAGTGGACTAAGTTGGCGGCGTCGATTTCGTTCTGCGTGAGGTTGGGCGTGGGGGTGAGTTTGAAGACGTCGAGGCCGCGCGCGATTTCCGATCCGTAGATGTAGCCGTTGTACCAGTAGGCGGACCACTGGCCGCCGAGGACCATAGTTTTGGCGTCGATGGGGCCGCGGTCGTAGTAGCCGATTTCATAGGGCTTGGCCGCGTCGGTGAAGTCCATGATGGAGACGCCGCCCTGATACCAGGCCTGGACTTCGATATCGCGGCCGGGGACGGGGATGAGCGATCCGTTGTGGGCGACGCAGTTTTCGGTGCTGGTTTGCGCGGCGGGCATCTTGTAGTAGCTGGCGAATTTCAGCTTGCCGTCTTCAAGATTGAAGACTGCGTCGGCTCCCCAGTTTTTGGGGTCGGTGGAACGGCAACGCGGCGCGAGGCCGCCGCCCCATTCATCGGTGAAGACGACTTTGGAGCCGTCGTTGGAGAAGGTGGCGGAGTGCCAGTAGGAATAGTTGACGTCGTTGACGGCATCGATGCGGACGGGGTGGACGGGATCTTTGATGTTGAGGAGGATGCCGTTGCCGGAGCAGGCACCGGCGGCCATGCCGATGGCGGAGAAGACGGTGATGTCGTGGCACTGGTTGGTGTCAACGGGCTTGGCCTCCGTTTTGTCGTGGCTGCCGCCGTTGTTAAGGCCGTTGATGGCGCCGGTGCGGGGATCGATGAAGACGCGGGGGCTGGAAACGATCTTCGCGTCCTGGGGAGCGGCGAGGGGGACTTTGATGACGTCAATGGAAAAGAGCGCGGTGTTGGGATCCTTGTCGGGGGCGTCGTCGGAGCATCCGGCTAATTCGTCGGAACCGCGGACGTAAGAGGTTCCGGAGACATAGACGTAGACATTGTCTTTGTCGTTGGGATCGATGACGAGGGTGTGGGTATGGGAGCCGCGGCAGGTTTGGACAGCGGCAACCTGTTTGGGATTTTTGAGGTCGGTGATGTCGAAGATGCGGACGCCGCGGAAGCGTGCCGGATCGGCGGCGGGATGGTTCATGTGCGGCTGGCCGGGTTTGGGCATGGGGATGACGCCCTGGGCGCCGCAGTCGATGCGGCCGTTGGGCATTTCGACGGACATAAAGAGGAGGTGACCGTAGACGGAGACATCGCCCTGGCCGCCGGGGCAGACGAGGGTGGTGATGGCTTTGGTCTGGGCGGGATCGGAGATGTCGTAGATGCCGACGCCGGAGAAATTGCCCTGGAAGAGGGTGTTGCCTTCAAAGGCGAAGTCGGAGTTGGCGAAGACCAGCGAGGCAAGGATTTTGGTGAAGGGGCTGTCGGTGGGCTTGGGGGGCGGAGCGGTAAAGGCTTCTGGCTTTTTGAGGAAGTCGATGTGCTGGAGGCCGAGGGAAGCTTCGCCGGCGTCGAAGAGACCGGCTTTGAGGCCTTCGCGAGGATCGGCTGGAGCGGCGGCGGGCGCGGTGGCTGGTGCTGTTTGCTGGGCGGGGAGGCGCGAGGCGCCGGTAAGGATGAGGAGGGCCGCGAGTACGGCTGGGGCCAGGTGCTTGCGAGTCATTGGTTCTCCTTAAGCATTCTTTGCATGATGCGAATTTCGGCGCGCTGCGTGTTGTCCACGTCGGTCGCGAAGGTAAAGAGCTGAGCATCCTGGCCGGAGCCGGGCTGGTTGAAGAGGTCTTTGACCATGACGAGAGCGCCGCCGTGGTGCTGGATCATGCCGGTGAGGAAGAGGTGGTCGAATTCGGGGCCATGGGCTTTGCGGAGAGCGTCCATTTGAGCAGGGGAAAGCATGCCGGGCATGAGGGGCATGTTGGCCATATCCATGCCTGGGGTCATGGGGCCGGGAGTCATGGGGATTTCGGTGGATTCGTTGCGGGCCTCGAGCCAGTGCTGCATGAATTTGATTTCGTCGGACTGGGAGAGGCTGATGCGCTTGCCGAGGTCGATGACGGCGGGGTTAGCGGTGTGCGAGGGGATGAGGGCGGTCATTTCGACGGCCTGGGAGTGGTGCATGATCATGCCTTGCATAAAATCGATGTCGGCGGGCGTGGGCTTGAGGAGGGTGCCGGTGGTGTTGGCGGGGAGGGTTTTGCTGGGAGCGCCGGGAGGGCCTGGTTCGACGACGGTGCCTTGCTGGGCGGAGGCGCCGAGGGTGAGAGCCAGACAGGAACAGAAACAGGCGGCCCGGATGGAGTGCCAGGAGATGTGGGACATATGGGGTTTCATCACGCTATCACTGGTGGGGGAAATTGCTCAAGAAGGAACGGTTAGGGATAAGGAATAAGGGGTAAGAAGGACAACGGCGGATGCTTTGCATGATGCGCCCATCTGCTAAAACCGGGCAGATATGGGGTGCCCGATGGTATTTCAGGGGCCGGCGTGCGAGGAAATCTCATTTCCCATGAATCATTTGCGCGATATTTTCGGGATATGACTATTGTCTACTCATATTTTATGCATCGTTTGTGATATAGTCTTCATCAGATGTCGTGATGGCTGCTGAGGAATGGTTTCCGGGCGGCCTCCGACACTTCAATTTCAAAGGACATTTTGGAGGATGAAAATCATGGCGATTACACGTTGGGATCCTTTTCGGGATGTACTGGCCCTGCAGAATCGGATGAACTCGATTTTCCAGGAGTACAACCGGCAGCAGGCCGAAGGGGATGTTTCGACCGCGGCGTTTGTTCCGCCCGTCGACATCTATGAGGATGAGCACAAGATTGTGCTGAAGCTGGAAGTTCCGGGAATGAAGGAGAGCGATCTGGACATTCAGCTGGAGAACCAGGTGCTGACGGTGAAGGGCGAGCGCAAGTTCGAGAAGGAAGAGAAGGAAGAGAACTTCCACCGGATCGAGAGGCGTTACGGCAGCTTCTATCGTTCGTTCACGATTCCGAACACCGTGAATCCGGAGAGCGTAAAAGCGGGTTATGATGCTGGCGTGCTGCGGATTGAATTGCAGAAGCGGCAGGAAGCGAAGCCGAAGCAGATCAAGGTGGAGATCGGGAAAGCAGCTTGAGGGCAGCTAAGGACAGCTAAAGGCAGCGTAAGGTAGCTGGTAGCCAGAAGCGGTCAGCTACGGGCCGGTTCGCGGAAAAGCGACGGCCTTCTGGCTATGGCTTTTGGAGCGGCAGTGAGTCTAATGTTGCGGACATAATCCGCTGGGTGATCTGGGTGCGTACCGTTATTAATTGATCACGTTGTACGCTGCCGGGATCAAGGACTTCAATGCTGCGGGAGGGAGTGATGCCCTCCCGCAATTTTTTTGAGAACCAGGGATAAGGGGTTAGGGATAAGGGATTACAAGGCGGACGCGCTTCGCGCGTTTCCCACATCTGCCAAAACCGGGCAGATATGGGGCACCCGGACTAGTTTAGGAATTGAGGATTAGAAGTTAAGGATTAGGGATTATGGCGATTCGTTGGGACAAATTTACGGTGAAGTCGCAGGAGGCGGTGCAGGGCGCGAGCCAACTGGCGGCGGAGAACGGCAATCCAGAGATATTGCCGCTGCATTTGCTTTTCGTGTTGCTGGGGGATCAGGAAGGCGTGATTCCCGCGGTGCTGGAGAAGATTGGCGTGCCGGTGGGGCAGTTGTCGGCCAAGGCCGCGGAGGCGGTGGCGCAGTTGCCGAAGGTGAGCGGGGCGTCGGCGCAGCCGGGCGCGGCGAACGCGCTAAACCATGTCTTCGATCAGGCGTTTAAGGAAGCGGAGAATTTTAAGGACGATTACGTTTCGACCGAGCATCTGCTGCTGGCGCTGACGAGCGAGAAGAACGATGGAGCGCAGCTGCTGCTGGCCTCGTTTGGGGCGACGCACGATGCGGTGCTGAAGAGCCTGGCGAGCGTGCGCGGCAATCAACGGGTGAGCGATCAGAATCCTGAAGCAAAGTACCAGGCGCTGGAGAAGTACGCGAAGGATCTGACGGAACTGGCGCGGCGGGGCAAGCTCGATCCGGTGATTGGGCGCGACGAGGAGATCCGGCGCGTGATCCAGGTGCTGTCTCGGCGGACGAAGAACAATCCTGTGCTGATTGGCGAGCCGGGCGTGGGCAAGACGGCGATCGTGGAAGGACTGGCGCGGAGGATTGTGCACGGCGATGTGCCGGACATTTTGCGGGACAAGCGAGTAGTGTCTCTCGATT
Source organism: uncultured Acidobacteriaceae bacterium (assembly GCA_963817165.1). Classification (GTDB taxonomy): domain Bacteria; phylum Acidobacteriota; class Terriglobia; order Terriglobales; family Acidobacteriaceae; genus Palsa-343. Next base: position 48,780 of record CAWFNL010000031.1, read on the forward strand.
TGGGATCGATGCTGGCCGGCGCGAAATATCGCGGCGAATTTGAGGACCGACTGAAAGCGATTCTGAAAGAAATTGAGGAGTCGAACGGGCAGATCATTCTGTTCATCGACGAGCTGCACACGATTGTGGGGGCGGGCGCGGCGGAGGGAGCGATTGACGCTTCGAACATGCTGAAGCCGCCGCTGGCGCGGGGCGAGCTGCGCGCGATTGGCGCGACGACGCTGAACGAATACCGGAAATACATCGAGAAGGACCCGGCATTTGAGCGGCGCTTCCAGATTGTTTATGTAGGCGAGCCGAACGTGGAGGACACGATTGCGATTCTGAGGGGATTGAAAGAGCGGTACGAAGCTCACCATAAAGTGCGGATTCGGGACTCGGCGATTGTGGCGGCGGCGACGCTGTCGCACCGGTACATCAGCGATCGGTTTTTGCCGGATAAGGCGATTGATTTGGTGGATGAGGCCGCGGCTTCATTAGCGATTCAAATTGGGAGCGTGCCGCAGGAGATTGACGAGCTGGAGCGGGAGGCGACTTCGCTGGAGATTGAGCGCGAGGCGCTGAAGCGGGAGAACGATAAGAATTCGCGGGAGCGGCTGCAGCATGTGGAGCGCGAAGTGGCCGGGCTGCGCGAGAAGGCGACGGCGCTGCGTTCGCGGTGGCAGAAAGAGCGCGAGGCGATTACGCGGCTAAGCGACATTAAGAAGCAGATTGAGACGCTGCGGTTTGAGGCGGACGAGCAGACGCGGCGGGGCAATTTGGAGCGTGCGGCGCAGATTCAATATGGCGAACTGCCCAGGCTGGAAGCGGAGATGAAGAAGCTGGACGCGGCGGCGGATGGGACGGCAGCGAGCGCGCAGCGGATGCTGAAAGAAGAAGTGGATGAAGAAGACATTGCGCGGATTGTGAGCAAGTGGACGGGGATTCCGGTGTCGCGGATGCTGGAAGGCGAAGTGCGCAAGCTGGTGAAGATGGAAGAGCGGCTGCGCGAGCGCGTGGTGGGACAGGATGAGGCGCTGAGCACGGTGGCGAATGCGATTCGGCGTTCGCGGGCGGGGCTGAGCGATCCCAAACGGCCGATTGGTTCGTTTATTTTCCTGGGCCCGACGGGCGTGGGAAAAACGGAGACGGCGCGGGCGCTGGCGGAATTCCTGTTTGACGATGAGCAGGCGATGATCCGCCTGGACATGAGCGAATATATGGAGCGGCATGCGGTGGCGCGGATGATTGGCGCGCCTCCTGGATACATCGGACACGATGAGGGCGGGCAGTTGACGGAAGCGGTGCGGCGGCGGCCTTACTCAGTGATTTTGTTTGACGAGATTGAGAAGGCGCATCCGGATGTATTCAACGTGCTGCTGCAGGTGCTGGATGATGGGCGGCTGACGGATTCGAAGGGGCGCGTGGTGGATTTCAAGAACACCGTGCTGATTATGACCTCGAATCTGGGTGCCGGATTTTTGTCAACGGACGCGCTGAAGGATGAGAAGACGTTTGCGCACGCGCAGGAGAGCGTGATGAAGGTGTTGCGCGATCATTTCCGGCCGGAGTTTTTGAACCGCGTGGACGATGTGGTGATCTTCCGTCCGCTGGGCGAGGAGCAGTTGATGCACATTGTGGATTTGCGGGTGAAGGAGCTGGAGAAAATGCTGGCGGACCGGAACATTACGATCGAACTGACGCCGGCGGCGCGGCACCAGATTTTCACGAGCGGGTACGACCGGGCGTATGGAGCGCGGCCGCTGAAGCGAGCGATCCAACGGATGGTGCAGGACCCGCTGGCGATGAAGATTCTGGACGGCGAGGTGCTGCACGGGGATTCTGTGCGGATCGATGCGGAGAAGGGCGGCTTGCATTTCGAGGTGGTGAGCCGTGCCGGGATTCCCCTGGAAGGGCACGTGGTGGGACAGGCGTGATGGCAGCTGGGTAGCGGGTAGCGGGTAGCGGGTAGCGGGTAGCGGGTAGCGGGTAGCGGGTAGCGGGTAGCGGGTAGCGGGTAGCGGGTAGCGGGTAGCGGGTAGCGGGTAGCGGGTAGCGGGTAGCGGGTAGCGGGTAGCGGCGAAAGGCTAATTCAATTAGAAGGCCCGCGGGGGATTCCGCGGGCCTTTTTTGTTTTGGCGCTTTATTGGTAGTCGGCGCGCTCTTCTGGTGTTAGCTCAGATTCGTGGCGGACGCCTCGGTGATTGATGCGAAGTACCCAGCGGGAGCCGCGACACTGGAGCCATTCAGGTGACGTCTCGACGATGCCATAGGCGAGGAGATTGTCAGGCACGCCGTCTTCCTCGTCTTCCATCCAGGCGGTGGCTGACATCCCGGGGGCGACAACTATGGGAGTGCCGTCCCGGGTACGGCAGGTTTCCTGGTGCGAGAGACAAAGCAGCTGGCTGAAGAGGCCGTTGAAGTCGGCGTATAGACGCATGAGCCACGATACCGCTATCCGGGAATTTTGAGACTGTTAAATCGATTTGCTATTGCACTTTGCTGGGTGGGGCGAATAGATTGGAGCGGCGGCGGGTGGGGTGTTTGTTGGCCCGTTGCGCGCAGGGTTGGCTGGATGGATTGGTTTCGATTTCATGGTGGCTGGCCGGTTCGAGTTTCCTTTCCTGCCGGTAGTCGTCTTTCTTTTCGCGTTCTCTCTCCTGCTGCTTCGTCGCAGGTTTCGACTCACTCTCTCAATCAGGAATGGATGGCATGAAAAACGCAGTCGCGGTCAAGAAGCCCTCGAAGAAAGTCCAACGTGTTCGCGGAGTTGTCTCCGCACAAAAGAGCCCGGCGCAGAGTACTGTCCCTGCTTATAAGAATGCGAGCCTGCCTGCGGCGCGGCGCGTAAAGGATTTGCTGGGGCGGATGACGCTGGAGGAGAAGGCCGCGCAGATGCTGTGCATCTGGCAGGAAAAGGCGGTGACGCTGGTCGATGAGAAGGGCGAGTTCGATGCGGCGAAGGCGAAGAAGAACCTGCGCGGACCGTATGCGCTGGCGCGCGGGCTGGGGCAAGTGGGGCGGCCGAGCGATGCGGGCGGCGGACGGACGGCACGGCAGATGGCGGAACTGACGAATGCGATTCAGAAATTCTTTTTGGAGCAGACGCGCCTGGGGATTCCAGTGATGTTCCACGAGGAGTGCCTGCATGGGCATGCGGCGCCGGAGGGGACGAGCTTTCCGCAACCCATCGCGCTGGGCGCGACGTTTAATCCGGAGCTGGTGGAGCGGCTGTTCACGATGACGGCGCTGGAGGCGCGCGTGCGTGGGGCGCACCATGCGTTGACGCCGGTGGTGGATGTGGCGCGGGAGCCGCGCTGGGGGCGGGTGGAAGAGACGTACGGCGAGGATCCTTATTTGGTATCGCGGCTGGGGATTGCGGCGGTGAAGGGATTCCAGGGTGACGCCACATTCAAAGATAAGACGCGGGTGCTGGCGACGCTGAAGCATTTTGTGGGGCATGGGCAGCCGGAGTCGGGCATGAATTGCGCGCCGGCAAATGTGTCGCTGCGGGTGCTGCGCGAGACGTTCCTGTACACGTTTCGCGAGGCGCTGCGTGAGGCGAACGCAGTGACGCTGATGGCGAGTTACAACGAGATTGACGGGATTCCTTCGCATGCGAATAAGTGGCTGCTGCGCGATGTGCTGCGGAAGGAGTGGGGCTTTAAGGGATTTGTGGTGTCGGATTACTACGCGATTTGGGAATTGGGCTACCGGCCGGATACGCATGGACACTTTGTGGCGAAGGACCGGAAGGAAAGCTGCCGGCAGTCGGTGGAAGCGGGCGTGAATATCGAGCTGCCCGATCCGGATTGCTACAAGTATCTGGTGGAGTTGGTGAAGAAGGGCGCGCTGAAGGAGTCACAACTCGATGACTTAGTCGCGCCGATGTTGTTTTGGAAATTTGAGATGGGATTGTTCGACGATCCGTATGTCGATCCGGATGTGGCGGAGCAGGTGGTGCGGAGGCCGGAGCATCGCGCACTGGCGCTGGAGGCGGCACGGGAATCGATCACGCTGGTGAAGAATGACGGCGGCGTGGCGCCGCTGGATTTAAGCAAAGTGAAAACGATTGCGGTGATTGGGCCGAATGCGCATCGCGGCTTGCTGGGCGGGTATTCGGGCGTGCCGCTGCACAATGTGACGGTGCTGGAGGGAATTCAGGCCAAGGCTGGCAAGGGCGTGAAGGTTCTCTACAACGAGGGCTGCAAGATCACTATTGGCGGGAGTTGGAATCAGGATGCGGTGACGGCGAGCGACGCTAAGGAGGACCGGCGGCAGATTGCGGAGGCGGTGGAGGTGGCGAAGAAGGCCGACGTGATTGTGCTGGCGATTGGGGGGAACGAGCAGACGTCGCGCGAGGCTTGGAATTTGCAGCACATGGGCGACCGGACGTCGCTGGATTTGATTGGGCGGCAGGATGAGTTAGTCGCAGCGATGGCGAAGCTGAGCAAGCCGGTGATTGCGTTCCTGTTTAACGGGCGGCCGCTGAGTATCAATCATTTGATCGCGCATGCTCCGGTGATTTATGAGTGCTGGTATCTGGGGCAGGAGACAGGGACGGCGGTGGCAGATGTGCTGTTTGGGGATTTCAATCCGGGCGGGAAGCTGCCGATTTCGTTTCCGCGGAGTACGGGGCATTTGCCAGTGTTTTATAACTACAAGCCTTCGGGACGGCGCGGGTATCTCTTCGACGATGTTTCGCCGCTGTTTGCGTTTGGGTATGGGCTGAGTTATACGACGTTTAAGCTGGCGAATGCGCGGCTGAGTAAGGCGAAGATCAAGAAGGATGGGACGACCACTGTATCCGTGGATGTTACCAATACCGGAAAACGCGCGGGGACAGAGACGGTGCAGATGTATATCCGCGATGTGGTGAGCACGGTGACGCGGCCGGTAAAGGAGCTGAAGGGATTTAAGAAGGTGCGGCTGGAGCCGGGGGAAAGCACGACGGTCGAGTTCACGATTGGGCCGGAGGCTTTGAAATTCTTCAATGTGGAGATGAAGCATGTGGTGGAGGCGGGAGAATTTTCGGTGATGGTGGGGACTTCTTCGCGGGATGAGGATTTGGTGAAGTTGAAGCTGGAAGTTAGTTAGTTGGAGTGACTCGCTGGCGCAAGCCGAACGTTTGATAACTTCCCCCCTTTGGTCGGGGGGTCCCTCGACTTCGCTCGGGATGACAGGTTTGGTGAGGCAAGTATGATCCAGAAGCTTTCGGTTGGGGAGAAGGTTGGGTATGCGCTGGGAGATATGGCGGCGAATTTTATCTTCCAGGCGATGCTGGCGCTGCAGCTCAGTTTTTACGTCGACACGTTTGGGCTGAAGGCGGGGCAGGCGGGGACGCTGTTTCTGGTAGTGGGGCTGGGCGCGGCGGCGCTGAATCCGGTAATGGGGTTCATTGCGGACCGCACAAATACGCGGTGGGGGAAGTTCCGGCCGTGGCTGCTGTGGACGGCGGTGCCATTTGGCGTTGTCGGAATTATGACGTTCACGACGCCGAATATCAGTCCAGCGAACAAGGTGATTTACGCATGGGTTACGTATGCGCTGCTGCGCGTAATTTATGTCGTGAACAATGTGCCGTACGCGTCGCTGACGGGCGTGATGACGGGCGATCCGGATGAGCGGACGAGTATTGCTTCGTACCGGCAGGTTGCGGCGAATGGGGCTGGGTTTATTGTGCAGAGCCTCGCGATTCCGATGGTGTTTTTGTTTGGGCGCGGGAACGATGCACGGGGCTACCAACTAACGATGGGGCTGTTGCTGGGATTGAGCATGGTGTTCTTCATCGTTTCTTTTTTTGCGACGAAGGAGCGGATTGAGCCTGATCCGCAGCAGCAGAGCTCGCTGGGGCAGGATCTGGCGGATTTGTTTAAGAACGGGCCGTGGGTGGTGCTGTTTCTGGTGACGACGTTTTATTTTGCGGCGATTGCGATGCGTGGCAGCGTGATGTTGCCGTACTTCAAATACGTAGCCGGCAACGAACGGACTTTTAGCTATTTCAATGGGTGTGGGCTGGCGGCACTGATTTTTGGCGTCATGGTTTCGACGTGGATCAGCGTACGGCTGGGCAAGCAACGGCTGTTCATTCTGAGCATGGCGCTGACGGGCGTGTTCAATGTGGCGCTGCTGTTTCTTTCTCCGCATGCGACTGCGGCAATTATTACAACGGAGGTGCTGCGGCAGTTCTGCTATGGAACGTCGGGGCCGCTGATTTGGGCGATGATGGGCGATGTTGCGGACTATGGCGAGTGGAAGACGGGACGGCGCGCGACGGGAACGGTGACGGCCGCGGTGGTGTTTGCGCTGTGGGTGGGATTGGCGATCGGCGGCGCGGTGGCGGGCTGGCTGTTCTCGTTTTACGGGTATGTTTCGAATGCCGCGCAGACGCAGCGGGCGCTGGATGGGATTCGGCTGACGGCGAGCGTGTGGTCGGGGCTGGCGTTTTTTGCGGCGGCGATTTGTTTGTTCTTTTATCCGATTTCGCGGCGGATTAATCAGTCGATTTCGGATGAGTTGGCGGGGAGGAGAGAGTTGAGGCTGGGGGCTAGGGACTGGGGACCAGGGACTAGGGACTCGGTTACAGGGGACAGGGTGTAGGGGGTAGGGTGTAGAAGACAAAGGGCGGATGGAGATGCACGATGGAGATTCGCGACAGGAACGGTGATTTGATCGCCACGTCTAACCCACCAGATAGCCGGATCTTCGATCAGATGACGATCCGCAATGCCTTTCTTGCGAACTGTGAGTTGGAGGGGATTTCTTTTGACGGTGCCGATTTATCTGGTTCCGATTTCAGCGGGGCCGATCTTTATTGGGCAAATCTTACCGACGCCAGATTTGACTCGTGCAATCTTGCGAATGCTGACTTCCGAGGTGCCTTCCTGTTCAGGGTCAGGTTTCGTAATGCAGATTTGAGAGGCGCGCGGTTTTGCCTAGACGAGTTGGGTGGAGGGGTGACCCTTACCTCCGTTGATTTTTCCGGCGCGATCCTCGATCGTGCCGATTTCACCGGAGCCACTTATGATTCCGACACAGTTTTTCCCGAGGGATTTATTCCTGCAGAGAGAGGATTGATGCCGTGCGAGTGATGTTCCGGATAGCAACTTTTGTTCTGATGACCTCAGGGGCGACGGCACAGGCTCCTGTGACGTTGAAGGGGGCTTACAAGGCTGACTTCCCTATCGGTGTGGCTATCAATACGGCGCAGATTACGGGGCAGAATGCGCGGGGCGACGCGATCATCGCAGCGCAGTTCGATTCGATTTCGCCGGAGAATGTTTTGAAGTGGGAGGTGGTGCATCCGCAGCCGGGGAAATATGACTTCACGCTGGCGGATCAGTATGTTGCGTTTGGCGTGGAGCACCATATGTGGACGGTGGGGCATAACCTGGTTTGGCATAGCCAGGTGCCGGGATGGGTGTTTCGGGATGACAAAGGGAACTTGCTGACGCGGGATGCGCTGCTGGAGCGGATGCACGATCACATTCGGACGGTGGTGGGGCGGTATAAGGGAAAGATTCAAAGCTGGGATGTGGTGAATGAGGCGCTGAACGAGGATGGGACGCTGCGGCAAAGTTTGTGGGAGAAGATCATCGGCGACGACTACATTGCGAAGGCGTTTGAGTATGCGCACGAAGCTGATCCGCAGGCGCAGCTGACGTACAACGACTACAACCTGGAGAATGCGGCGAAGCGCGATGGCGCGGTGGCGCTGGTGAAAAAGCTGAAGGCGGAGGGCGTTCCGATCACCTGCGTGGGGATTCAGGATCACGACTCGCTGATGTGGCCGACGGCGGAACAAGAGGGCGCGGCGATTGATGCCTTTGCGGCGCTGGGGGTAAAGGTTTCGATTTCGGAGCTGGATGTGGATGTGCTGCCGTCGGCATTTGGGCAACAGACGGCGGATGTAGGGGCGCATGCGGCGTCGAATCCAAAATTGAATCCTTATCCCACTGGATTGCCGGATGCGGTGCAGCAGCAACTGGCGCAACGATATGCGGAATTGTTTCGCGTATTTGTGGCGCACAAGGCGTCGATTAGCCGGGTGACGCTGTGGGGATTGACGGATGCGGATTCGTGGAAGAATGACTGGCCGATACGCGGGCGCTCGGATTATCCGTTGTTGTTCGACAGAAATGGGAAACCGAAGCCGGCGTTCTACTCGGTGATCCAGGCGGCGAAGTAGCAGGGCGCAAGCCCTGCGTCAGTTCCGAGCCCGAATTTCCTGGACAATCGTCTGGAATCTGGGATCGCTGTGCAGGGGGGCGAAGATGGGGTCAACCTGCACGAACAAGATCCAGCCCTCGTGGGTTTGGTAGGCGCGCTGGAGCAAGGCGAGCGCACCCTCGCGGTCCCCGAGGGCCAGCAGGCAGCGCGCGCCGTCTACTGAGCTGCCAATGCTGGAACGGCTGTCGGAGCCACACTCGCGCAAGGCTGCATCGTACCCGCCGCTGTTGTAAGCATCCTGAATGCGGTGTTCCTCAGCGGGATCGTGGATGGCACCCACAAACCACGGAAAGAATTCGTGGAACGCATGATCTTTGTCGCCAATGGCGGAGTAGACGTACCAGAGCTTGTAATGGGCGGGCTCAAAGTTGGGATTGACGCTGAGGACAGCATGGATTTGCTGGAGTGCCTGGGGAGAATTGCCCTCGTAGTAGCTGAGCCAACCCTGGTTGGTGCGCAGGATGGGGGACACGGGATCGATGTCGAGAGCGGCCTGCATTTGCTGTTCCGCCTCCGGGAATCGACCAGAGGTCATGAGCATCTGGGCGTACCAGTGATGGGCGTCGACATTGGCGTGATCCAGTTCGATGGCCTTGCGGAATTCCCGTTCGGCGACGGTGGGATTCCACTGGTAGTACCAGTAAGAGAAGCCCAGAGCAGCGTGGGCCTCGGGCTGAGCCGGATCAATGGAAACGGCTTGCTGGGCGGCTGCTAATCCGAGACTGCGCGCACTATCCGAAGTGATCCAGTTGTACTGGCCCATGAGGTTGTAGGTGGAGGCGAGCTGCGCATAGGAGGCGGCGTATTTGGGATCGATAGCCAGGGCGCTGCTGAAGTTCTCGATGGCGCGATCAAACGCGGGCTTGGTGCGCTTGGAAAAGAAGTACTGGCCTTTGAGAAAGGCATCGCGGGCGGCGAATTTCTCCGGCCGGTAAGCGGCCCGGGCCAGGGGTGGCAGGTGGAGCGAGAGAGCGTGCTCGACGGCGTCGGCGATGCTGGATTCGAAGACAAACTCGTCACTGGGATCGCCGTCGTAGACGCTGGACCAGACCCTCGACTGGTCTGCGACGCGCAGGAGTTGCGCTGAGACCCGGACATAAGCGCCCTGCTGCTGGAGGCTGCCCTGGAGGACATATTGAACACCCAGCTCGCGCCCGAATTGACTCACGGCTTTGGCGGGGTTGATCGATGACGGGTCCGGGGCGACAACGCGCAACTGGCGAACCGGGAAACGGTCAAGCTGGCCGATGAGTTCGTCGGCCAGGCCGCTGCAGACATAGTCCTGATTGGGATCGCCGGTGCGATTGGCGAAGGGCAGAACGGCGATGGAGAGAGGCTTGCTGTGGGCGACGAGCCAAGCCCGCCTTGCGACCCAGGCACCGGTGAGGACGGCGAGCATAGCCAGCGCGCCAAGAGCAAACGCCAGGTGCCGCATACGGAACCGGGGGGCATCCTCTTCGGTTTCTTCTTCGAGCACGACGCGGGTAATGGAGTGGGCGGCGTGCAACTGGAGATCCTGCTGCGCGGGTAACGCCGGCGCGTAAAGGGCGAGGGCGGCGGGCTCGATGCGGGCAGTGAATTCGTAGCCGCGGCCGGGAACGGTGCGAACGACGCGGGCTGAACCGCCGCTCTCGGTCAGGGCCTTTCTTAAGAGGAAGACATGCTGGGAGAGATTGCCGTCATCGACGAAGGAATCGGGCCAGAGGGCGTTAATCAATTCTTCACGCGTGACGAGTTGTTGGGGGCGGGCGGCGAGGTAGACGAGGAGGTCGAAGGTGCGTGGATTGAGCAGAACTGGCTGGCCAGCCCGAGTAAGTACGCGGGACTGGAGGTCCAGCTCGAATTCGTCGAAACGGACGAAGGTGCTCAGATCCAAGGAGTTAGGGCCCTTGAGAAAAATTGAGAAAGATTGAGACGCACGTTGAGGACATCTGGTGTGCGGTCCTGAGATAACGCGAGGACCTAATCAGACGTGCACTCCCCAGAGAACAAACATCCGGCAGGGGTGGGGAGAGAAGGGTACCAAACCCAATGCCAGGCCACAAGTACGTTCTTTTCGCTATTGAGGCGAGTTGAAGGCGTGAGGAAGAAGCGCAAAGTGACGCTAAACATCGAGCACCGGGAATTCTCGTTTTCGACGGGACCGGGAGGAATTGCGGCGCGGGAAGCGGGCAAGGGCGGGAATTTGGAGAGGCCTGGTAGGGAAGGGCCGGCAACGTGTCCGACGTGCGGCGGGGCGGCAGTGCTACTGCTGCCGGAAGTGCTGGCGGAACGAGGATTTGCGCAGGCCACGGTGGAGCGGAGCGCGACGGGATCGGGACTGCATATGGGCCGGACGCCAAGCGGGGAATGGTGGGTGTGCCGGGATTCGATTGAAGGCCGGTGAAGGGGAGTGGCGGCGACCGGTCCGGCCAGGACAGAACGAGCAGCAAGACCAAGTGATTGGAAGTAAGGAGCATTTCATGACGCGGAAATTGACGATGCCGGCAGCAATGGTTCTCGCCCTGGGATTCATGACAGGTCCTGCACACGGACAACAATATGGACCGCCAGCATCGGGGAATACATCCGCACTTCAGTTTGTGCCGGCCACGCTGAACCTGGTAGCGGGGCTGAACAGCGCGGGGTATGGCGGCGACGGGGGGCCGGCGAATTCGGCGACGACGCAGTTTAATTACCCAATTGGGATTGCCTACGACACCAACGGGAACCTGTTCATTGCGGACGGGCAGAACGAAATTGTGAGGCGGATCGATCACACGACGGGGTACATCAGCACGTTTGCGGGGACGCCGCAGACGTTTGGGACGTCGACGACGTACACGGGGCCGGCGAGCACGGCGACGTTCGGCTACCTGAGCGGGCTGGTGATCGACAGCAGCAACAACGTGTATGTAGCGGACCGATCAAACAACGTGGTGTGGAAGATTACGGCGGCTGGCGCGGTTTCGCCGTATGCGGGAGGCGGAACTACGCCCAGCACGTGCACCGGGTCGACGGACAGCATTGGCGATGGGTGCCAGGCGTTGCAGGCGACGATCAGCAATGTGTGGGGGCTGGGAATCGACGCGAGCAACAACATTTATATCGCGGACAGCTACGACGACCTGGTCCGGGAAGTGAATGCGACGACGGGCGTGATCACTGTCTTTGCGGGCGACCCGGCGGATGCGTCCATCGGGTATGGGGCCTGCAGTTCTCAGGGGTTGTGGGTGACCGGCACGAGCGCACCGTATACAGCGTCGGAAATGCACATGTGCTTTCCGGCGGCGGTTGCTTTCGACAGCAACGGAGACGCCTTCATTGCCGATGAAAAGGGCTATGTGATCCGGGAGGTTACGAAGGGGGGCGTGGCATCGATTTTTGCGGGCAATGGGGCGGGAACGTGCACGAATGCAGTGGACTCGATCGGCGACGGCTGCCCGGCCACAGACGCAAAGCTGGATCATCCATCCGCGATCTATGTGGATGCGTCAAGCCGCGTGTATCTGGCCGACGGCGGGGGAAGCTACGTGCGGATGGTCGACAGCACGGGGAACATCACGATGGCAATGGGAACCACCCTGGGGGAACTGAGTAAAGGATCGATTGGCGAACCGGACACGGAGCCGCTCCCCTATGGGTATGGATACACCGGGGCTGGAGACGGGATTGACGGGATCACGATGGATCCGCTGGGAAACATTGTGGCCAGCGACAGCTCGGGGGCAGCGGTGACGTCGGCGGGATCGACGGGGCAATACGTTTTCCCGGAGACGGAGATTCTGACAACGAGCACGACGACCTCTGCTCACGCGACGTCACAGTATTATCCGCCCTACATTTTGATTTCGAATCCAAGCGGGGTGACGCTGACCCTGACGGGAACGCCGACGGTGACGGGACCGTTTGCGGTGGTGACGGGAGTGGGCGCGGGAACCTGCACGTTCCCAGGGTCGGTGGCGGCGGGACAAACCTGCACGATTGTGCTGAGCTTTACGCCGACGGCGGGCGGGAGCCCGGGCACAGCGTTCAATGGAACCGTTTCGTTTGACACGAATGCGAGCGCTGCGCCGGCGGTCATCAATCTTGTGGGAGACGGGATTGGGACGGCGACGACATCGGCGACGCTGACGGTACCGGGGAATACAAACCTGCTGACGTTCACGAGCCCGGCGAATGTGCAAAGTGCAACGCAACTGGTCACGCTCAAAAACACCGGGCAGACGGCCATCGCGATCAGTTCGTATGACTTCAATGGCTATAGCCCCACCGACTTCTCGGTCACCGGCACCACGTGCCCGGTCGCAGGCGGAAGCGGCACCCTCTCCGCCGGCGACACCTGCACCTACAGCATCGCCTTTACTCCCACCAGCGCCACGACCTTTGAGGCCGGCTTTCAGGTTTGCATCAGCACGGCTAGTTATGGGTGCATCCAGTCCGTGAATCTTCAGGGCACCGGGACGGGCGTGGTGACATTAACGCCTTCGCCGCTGGCTTTCAATCCGGAGCAGGTGGGTAATACCAGCGGACCGATGGTTGCTACACTGACGAACGGCAACGAGCCGGCGCTGACGGGCACGACGATCACCATTGTTGGGGCGAACCCGACGGACTTCGCGATTGTTAACGGGGCCAACTCGTGCGGCACGACGGTGGATGGCGATGGGGGGACGTGCAGCATCTATGTGACGTTCTCGCCAGCGTCCCCAACGAGTTTTATGGCAACCCTGCAGGTGGCCGGGATGGCTAGTGGGGCGCCGGTGACGGTATCGGTTCCGCTGACCGGAAGCGGGTTAGCTTCCACTTTCGGCGACACGCTCTCGCTCTCCTCGCTCAACTTCTACGGGCAAATTGTCGGCACGACGAGCGGGACGATCACGGAGCAAATCAGCAATCCGGCGGTTGGCCAATCGGGCGCCATCAACTTCAGCGCCATTACGGCGACGGCTCCGTTCGCGATTGGGACCGGCGCGAATGCCTGCAGCACCACTGCGGCGCTGGAACCCGACACCGTTTGCAACGTGTATGTCACGTTCACGCCGGGCGCGGCGCAGGCGTATACGGGCAATCTCACATTGACGAGCAATGCCGTAGGGTCGCCGCAAATGGTCCCGCTGTCCGGCCAGGGTGTGATCTTCAACGAGCCCGAAAATCAGACTCAGGCGATGCAGACGATGAATGTGTATTTCTCCGCCTATGGGGAGACGGTGGACATCTACCTGCTGACTCAGGGCGGGACCTACGAGGAGTTCTACCCCGACTCGACCGCAGGATCGTGCCACAGGGGAACTTCTTATAACATCGGGGATTCCTGCACGGTGAACGTCGACTTCTCTCCGTTCGCGCCGGGTGCGGTTAGCGGTGCGATCGTGATCACCGATCCGAATGGCAACATTCTTGCCGAACAGGATCTGCCGGGGATGGGGACGGGGCCGCTGGTGGCCTTTGAGCCGGGGGTGCAATCGACTGTGCCGGCGCCGGCCACGGAGAGCGGATATCAGGCTCCGCTGGGCGTCGCAGTTGATGTGAACGGCGATGTGTTTGTCGCGGATTCAGTAAATAACCGTGTGGTCGAAGTGCAGGGGGGCACGACTCCGGTGGTTCTGCCCGCCACTACGCCTACCCTCAACAGTCCCTTCGGCGTTGCAGTCGATGGCATTGGCGATGTCTTCGCAGCTGACACGCTGAACGGGCGCATCGTGGAGTGGCCGTGGAATGCGGAGACCCAGGCCTATGGAACCCCTGTATACATTGAAGGCGGCTTGTCCGAACCTGCCGGCGTAGCCACCGATGGCTACGGCAATCTCTATGTCGCCGACGAGGGCCACAACGAAGTCTTTGCCTTCCCCGTCCAGGTGGGCGGGACCTACGGGACGGCGGTTGCGCTGCCGTTCACGGGTCTGCACTTCCCGAAGGGAGTGTTCGTCGACGGGAACAACAACGTCTTTGTTGCGGACACGGGCGATGGCAACATCGATGAGCTGCCGTGGACGGGCAGCGGCTACGGCACGCAGACGACCGTGGTCAGCAATCTGATCCAGCCCATCGCGATCGCGGTAGACGCCAGCGGCAGCATTTACACCGGGAATGCTTACGTTGGGGGAGTCTACCAGGTGCCCTTTAATGGCACTACCTACGGGGCGATGAACCGCCTCCCCATCACGGGACTGATGTCTTCCATCGCAGTCGCGGTGGATCTGTACGGCGATGTCTTTGTTTGCGACGGCTTGAACAACGACGTTCAGGAGCTCAACGTCGAGAACGAACCTGTTCTCAACTTCGCCACTACCTCCGTCGGGAAGACGAGCACGGACAGCCCGAAGAGTGCCACGCTGACCAACATCGGCAATCAGGCGCTGGCACTCGACGGCTCCGATGGCCCCAATCCGGTCTATCCGACTGACTTTCCTGAGAACACGAAGGCAACCACCCTCTGCGCGAGCGGCACGAACGTGAATCCGGGCTCGAGTTGCGTGGTTTCGGCGAACTTCACGCCGCTCAGCCCAGGCAATCTGAGCGAAGGCGTTGTGATCAATGACAACAATTATGGCCAGGCCGGGAACGAAGACTACATCACGGTCAACGGGACGGCGACGGGCACGGCCAACACGGCTCCTACTCTTTCGCCCGCGGCTCTGGATTTCGGGGGCGTGCAGATCTTCACGACGAGCTTCCCGCTGGAGGAGACCGTTACCAACAACACGGGCTCGGCAATCACTCTGCCCACCATCTCGATTTCGCAAACCGGGACCAATGTGTTTTTCCTGGGCACGGGAACGAACCAGTGCACGAATGGAGAAACCCTTGCGGTGAGCGCTTCCTGCAACATCTATGTGACGTTCTCGCCCACGGTGAGCGGCCAGGCATATACCGGCACTCTGAACGTGGGGAGCACGAGCCTGACAGTTGCGCTGAGCGGGTTTGGACTTTACTTCAACGCCGACGTAGGCAACTCCGTGCCCGGCCAGGAAGTTTCTGTCCTGATCACCAAAGCGGGCACCCCCGGCACGATTTCCGTATTGACGACGGGGATTGCCGGCCTCGACTTTACGAATGTCGGCGGAGGCAGTTGCGCCACGGGCACGGCGTATACGGTGGGAGCTGTCTGCTCGGTTGACGTGGGCTTTGCGCCGCAATATTCCGGTGCGCGCAACGGCGCCGTAACGCTGACCGACGGGAGCGGCAATGTATTGGGCATCACGTATGTCCAGGGCACAGGCAACGGCCCGCAGATGGTGTTTAGTCCGGCAACGCAAAGCAGCGTGCTTCCGGCCACGACGTACAAAGCCATCGGAGTGGCAACGGATGCCATGGGCGACCTCTTCGTGGTCGACAACGCCGGGGGCACCGTGGTCAAGCTGCCGAAATCGAGCACAGGATTCGGAGCGCCGGTCACCATCGCCTCAGGGCTCAACGAACCTCTGGGCGTGGCGGTCGATGGAGCGGGGAACGTTTATGTGGCGGACTATGCGAATCTGCGCATTGTCAAGATTCCGTGGACGGGGAGCGCCTATGGAACGCTGACAGCTGTGCCGCTGGACGCAAGCACGCGTGAACCGCGATACCTGCAAGTGGATGGATCAGGGAACATCTTCTTCACGGACTATGCGCAAGACGTCGTGATGGAGGTGCCATGGACAAGCAGTGGCTACGGAACACCGGTGGTGTTGCCGTTCACGAACCAGAACAGCGTCAACGGCATTGCGGTCGATGAAAACGGGGATGTGTTCGTGGGCGATACGTACGGGCACAACGTACTTGAATTACCACGGACGGGCGCGGGTTATGGCACGCAAGTGACCCTGGTCAGCGGTCTGGAAAGCGGAGCGGGAGCCCCGTTCGCGCTGGCACTGGACGCCGCTGACAACCTCTACGTCGGTGAGCAGTACACCGGATTCACGGGCACCACGGAGCTATTGGAGGTGCCCAATGCGGGCAATGGCGCATACGGTACGCCGGTCGTAGTACCGGTCAGCAATCTCGCTTCGATATGGGGTGTTGCGCTGGATGCGAGCGGAAACATCTACGTGGCCGATGAGCTCGCGGATCAGGTGTACAAGCTGGACGAGGCAGATCCGCCGAGCCTGACGTTCGCCACCACCGGAGTGGGCAGCACCAGTTCCGACAGCCCGAAGGTTGTGGGCGTCACAAATATTGGCAACGAGAATCTCTACTTCAACAACCTGCAATACCCGACGGATTTCCCGGAGGGAACTGCGGGCACGGCGGAGTGCAATACCGAATTTCCGGTGGTGCCGGATGGGAGTTGCACGCTCACGATCGATTTCACGCCCACAGTTTCCGGCCCGCTGAGCGAATTCGTCGATCTGGTGGACAACAACCTCAACGGCGACGCGATTCAGCAGCAGATTCCGGTTTCCGCCAACGGGAGCGGAAGCACCGCGACGGCTACGCTGAGCGGCATCTCGTTTGGCAGCGTGACGGAGGGGACAACGAGCGCGGCGATGTCGGCGACGCTGACCAACACCAGCACCACGGCAGCGCTGACGATCAGCAGCATGACGATTTCGGGTACGAACGCCGCGGACTTTGCGATGACGACGGGCACGGGCGCCTGCGGAGCTTCTTTGGCGGCCAACACGAGCTGCAAAATCTACGCAACATTCAAACCAAGCCTGGTGGGGCCGGAAGCTGCAACGCTCAACGTGGCGGATAACGCGACCGGCTCACCGCAAACGGCGGCGATGTCCGGAACCGGCACGGCGGCAGCGCCGACGGCGACGCTAACCGGCATTTC
>CAWFNL010000032.1:0-16562 GCA_963817165.1 uncultured Acidobacteriaceae bacterium
CACCACCGCTTCACAGAGTTCTCGCAGGACCTTGTTACCTGGGCCATCTTCTGGGGTCCACCCGGCGGCGAAAGGGAATGAAGGCCGGATCGAATCATCGCGTCAATCTTAGAAGCGTCGCTACCAGCTACCCGCTACCAGCTACCGGCTAGCTCCCGCCCTCATTCACAAAACACCTTCACCTTCGTCGTATTCCCGTCCTTGCCGTCCACGTCCACCGTCAAATCCTCCAGGTGGTCGATCAGCTCCTCCAGATTCTCCGGCTTAATCTGCGAGAGGGTCAGCGGCACCCCGTGCTTGCCCAGCGCCTCGTCCAGATTGTCGTGCGCCTGCTGCGGAATCAGGCTCGCGAGCCGCACGCCCGCGCGCAGCAGATTCATCGGGACGCGCACGTTCACCGTCGTCATCCCGCCTTTCAGCCCGGTCATCGACTCGTCGGCCTCCACCAGCACGCGCAGGTATTTCGGCCGCGCCTTCGTGCTGGTCGACGCCGCGCCGTTCGCCGCGCTCGCCGCCACGCTCTGCGCACTCGCGCTGGCCGGCGATTCCATCGCCGTCATCAGCCGCTCCGCCTCATCCGCGGTAATCTTGCCCGCTGCGAGCATCTCCAGAATCTGTCTGCGTCCTTCGTTCATAACGTTCCTCCCCACCAAAATTTGAATATTGAAATTGCGTTGTGCCACTGCGGCAGCGAACCGTGCCCGAACCAACTCTGCCCGCTTCCAACATGTCCGCTGAGCACGCCCAGCACTGCCACCACCATGCACCCGGCCACGATCCACTGCGTCTCCCGCAGATCGTTCCACGCCACCATCAGCCGTTCCGCCTGCTCCGGCGTCACGCGGCCCATCGCGACCAGGTAAAGAATGGTGCGTCTGTCTCTTGGCATAATCCCTCCTACAAAATCCGAACCAGCACCTGGTTCTCCGGCGAATTCACATGGACATCTGTGCCCGGCAGCGCGCACAGGAGCCCCCAAATCCGGCTGATCGCCGTCCACGGATTTAGGCGCCAAATCAAACACGCCACGAATCCAACCAGGAGAATCAGCGGCAGCAGCAACAGGGCAGGGATCCACAGCAGAAACAGCGGAATCCACAGCCGTATCCCGCGCCAGTGCGGATTGTGTACGTGCACGATGGCGATACTCGGAGTCATCGCAGCGCCTCCAGGTCCTTAATCGCCTCCGCGGCCGAAATCTCGCCCCGCTTCAGCCGCTCCAGCACCTCCGCCCGCGGCGGCGCCGGATTCGTCTCCACAAACTCCAGGCTCCCGGCAATCCGGGTCAGCCGCGCCTTGATCGTCGGATAGCTCACGCCGAAGACCTGCTCCATCTCCTTGATCGAGCCGTGGCTCCGCAGGAACGCCACTACAAATACCTGGTCTTCCGCGTTCAGCCGGGCCAGTTGTGGCAGCTCAAACGTCCCCTCAATCGCCACTTCCTTGCCCGCCAGCCGCACTCGCTCCACCACAATCGGCTGACCCTGCGTCAACCGCGTCAACTCCTGCCAGTCCGATACGGTTTTTGTCTCAGCAGCCATAAAAAACTCACCAAACACAAACAACAATGCGCCAATAAATAAACAATGTCAACAGAAAACTTAATAAAATGAATTTAATAATAAGGAAAATCAAGAAATCGGCTTGGTGGCCGTAGTTTCCCTCCTGATTCGGGGCAAGAAAAAGCCTCGCATCGGCGAGGCTCTTCGTCCGACCTGTAACCTGCTCCAGGTACTCATCGATAACGAGTCATCGATCTATAACTATTGGGGCAAGGCCTGTTAAATCAGCAGCTTGCCGCATACCCACCATCAAAAGAGGAGGAAAGTTTGGAGTCTACGGCTCGATCAGGAACTTGCCTTCCCGCATGATCAGCTCATCCTCAATCCAGATGTTGAACCGCAGTCCCACCACGTCGATATGGGTCGACGAGAACCACCCCGCCCCCGTGTGCTCCCCATAGGGGTTGCCAAACGCGATGTGGATACCTGGGAACTTCTCATCCTGCAGGATGTTGCCAATCACCCGCTCCACGCCAATGTTGGTCCCAATGGCGAACTCCCCCACCCGGTCGGAATTCTCGTCGGTGTGCGTGTAGGCCTCAAAGTCCCGCTGTAGCTGCAGGTTAGCCGAGCTGCACCCGGCAATCCGGTTACCCCGAATCGAAAGGGTCAGGGGGTTCGCCTCCAGCAGCCCATATTGGGCGCAGAGGTAGTCACCCACCACCCCATCCACGACAAACGTCCCATTCACCTCGCCAGGCGTCGTGAAGATCTCGCCTCCCGGCAAATTGCCCCACTTGTCCCGCGAGATGATTCCAGACGTCTTAAGCCACTTGTAGTCGGGGTTCAGCTCTGCGCGAATGTCAGTCCCCGCCGCAGTGGTGGCCCGGATGAACTTCGCCTTCCGCGCCTTCTCAATCACCTTCTGCGACAGGCGATCGACGCGTTCGTAGTCCGCCCGCATCCCCTCGCACATGATCTGCGGCGTGATGTTCACCATGTGCGCATGCCGCATCCGCCGCCGGTTCACCACTTCGGTCATCTGCATCCGCGACCGCAGTTCGTTGCGCTGCACCTGCACCGCGAAGATGCTCACATCCGACGTCTCCATGTCGGCCAGCACTTCTGCCGGCATGTCAGTCAGCGGCCGAGGCGCCAGGTCCTCCAGCACAAAGGCATTCCAACGGCAGCCATTTTCAAGCAGCTGCCTTGCGATGGACGCCGCAATCTCAAAGGTGGTGCGGTCACAGATTAGCGTGACCTTCTCCGTCGGCTCAATGCGAAGGCAAGTCGCAACCGCAGCGTGCGCCCCGGGCGTGAACTCGGCAGGAAACGGCGACTCCAGAAGGATGGATCGCGCAGAGGAATCGGGGGATAGAAGCGAAGGGGTCGAACTGCTCATCTTTGTCAGGCTACCTGATTTTGGCCAGCCAGAATAGGATGCGCGACCCCACTATTCAGCCGCCACTTCGTCATAAATCCCGGCCTTGGTTTCCTCAGCCATGTAGTCGACAACCGCCTTCAGATCGCCGTTCGTCTCCTCAAAGACCTTCAGCTGCCGGTCCGCGCCCGTGCCGTTCTTCAGAATGGTCCTGATGGACTCGATGGCATCGCGGCTGCCCAATTCGTCGACCACTGGATCGATCAACGCCAAGTACTCTTCGATCAGTTCGCGCTCCGGCACTTCCGTTTGTTTGCCGAAATCGATCAGGTTGCCATCCAGCCCATAGCGGACGGCGCGAAACTTGTTCTCCATCAACAGCGGCCGCGCGTACTGGCGATAGTCCTGGTTGCGCTCGTGCAGCTGATAGAGATATGCCGCGGTTGCCTGAATCAGCGCAGCAATCGCCACCGTTTCCTCGGCGCGCAGAGGAATATCGCAGGCGCGCACCTCAACCGTGTTGAAGAACGGATGCGGCCGGATGTCCCACCAGATCTTCTTGGCGTTGTCGATGCAGTTGGTTTTGACTAACAACGAGACGTAATTTTCAAACTCCGAATAGCTCGCAAAAGCATCGGGAATGCCAGTGCGCGGGAAGTTCTCAAACACCTTGGCGCGATATCCTTTGTATCCGGTATTCAACCCCAGCCAGAATGGCGAATTCGTGGCCAGCGCCATAATGTGCGGCAGAAAGTAGCGCATCGAGTTCATGATGCGGATCGCCGCCTCACGGTCCTCAATGCCAACGTGGACATGGAGGCCGAAGATCAAATTGGCGCGCGCCACCAGTTGCAGATCCTTCACTACCTGGTGGTAGCGCGGATCGGGATAGATCTCCTGGGTGCGCCAATCCGCAAAGGGATGCGTTGCGCCCGCGACCAGCACCAGATCGTGCTCCCTGGCGAGCTTGATCATCTCCCGCCGCAGCTCGTAGATGTCCTCCCGCGCATCGTCGACAGTCTTGCAGATGCGCGTGCCAACCTCAACCACGGAGGTGTGCATTTCGGCCTTGACGCGCTCTTCCAGCCGCAACTTGCCCTGCGCCAGCATTTCCGTGGCGATGTGGGACCGCAGATCGCGGCTGACCGGATCGACGGTCTGGTACTCCTCTTCAATGCCGATGGTGAACGTAGGCCGCATAGTGTCTACCGTTGTATGTCGGAACAGGCTATCGACGCAAGATGAAACCCGGCTTGGCGTTCCCGCAAGCAGCTACTCGATGGCCGAAACCGTATCCACGGCATCGTCCGCCGTCTTTGCTGAAGCTTTGGCAGTCTTCTTCGCGGTCGGTTTCGCCGGTTTCCTAGCCGCCGGCTTGGCATTGCCGCTCAAATACGCGCTCCAGTGGAAGTCCGGGGTCTTCGGCTTCGCGGCCCTCGCTTTCTTCACCGCAAGAGCCGCGACCGCATCCACAATCCACTCAAAGTTCTCACGGCCCACCGAATGCAGATCGGCGTCCGGCGCAGGGTTCATGAAATCGATGGCGTACGGCACGCCATTCTCGACGGCGAATTCTACGGTATTCAGGTCGTAACCAAGGGCGCGGCATAAGGTCAGAGCGTCCTGCTCAACACGCTTCAGCAGCTTTTTGTCCGTTGGCGGCGGATTCAACACATAGCGCTCGGCGTGCGGCCTGCGCGGATCGTAGTGCATGATGCGGACTTTCTCCTGACCGACCACGTAGCAGCGAAAGTACTCGTTGAACTTGACGGCCCTTTGCAACGTCATGCAGAGATCGCGGCTCTGATCGTAGGCGTCGAAGAACTCCTGAGGCGAATGGACGTGATGGACGTCGCGCCAACCGCCGCCATCCACCGGTTTCAGGAACGAAGGGAAGCCGATGTATTCAAAGACGCCGTCCCAGTCGAGAGGGAACTGCAGGTTGCGCATCGAGCGTTCGGTGGTGCCGGGCGGATAGTGCTTGTGCGGCAGAATCACGGTCGGTGGCACGGCGACGCCCAGCTTTGCGGCCAGTGAGTAGTTGAAGAATTTGTCGTCGGCGGACCACCAGAAGGGATTGTTGATGATCGTTGCCCCGTGAAGCACGGCGTGTTTCAGGAAAGCACGGTAGAACGGGATGTCGTGGCTGATGCGATCCACGATAACCGAATAGATCGAAGGCCGAT
Organism: uncultured Acidobacteriaceae bacterium; assembly: GCA_963817165.1. GTDB lineage: Bacteria > Acidobacteriota > Terriglobia > Terriglobales > Acidobacteriaceae > Palsa-343. The sequence goes on from CAWFNL010000032.1 coordinate 5,070, forward strand.
CCAGCCGAACCGCGCCGACTTCGACAAATTCAGCGGTGATGCCGTCGAGGTTCATGCCGTTGATCTTTTCAACGAGCGCGCCGGGGAAGGTGTTCTCCATGCCAAACAGGACGCCAATTGTCTTCACGATGCCGCCTCTCGAATCTATGGTGTCACACTCGTTTAAATTTCCGGAACCTGAGATTATCGCCGCTTCAGCAACTCCAGTTCATCGAGGGTCCGCGGCCAGTCTTTTCCCAGCAGGCGAGACAGGCCGCGATCCGCCAGCAGCTTGCCTCCGGTTTGGCAGCGCGGACAATAGTCGGTCTCATTGTCAGCGTAGCGGATGCGCTGGATCTTTTCGCCGCATCGCGGACAAGGCTGCCCAAAGCGGCCATGCGCAGCCATTTCCGGGCGGAAGGCCGTGACTTTCTCCGGAAAACCGGCGCCAGTCTCCTGGCTGAGGCGGTCGATCCAGACCTGCAGCGTGCTGCGCGTCGCGTTGAAGAGGTGTTCCCATTCAGTGTCGCTCAGTCGATGGGTCAGCGTGACGGGCGAGAGTTGGGCAGCATGCAGGATCTCGTCGGAATAGGCATTGCCGATTCCGCTCACCAGGCGCGGGTCGGTGAGCGCGCGCTTCAGGCTGTGATTCTCGGCGGAGAGCGCGGCCCGAAACGCGGCGAGGTCGCAGGTCATGACGTCGATACCGCCGGGATCGATGGCATCCAACGCCGATTCGCCCTGGAAAACATAGAGCGAGGCGCGGCGTTTGGAGCCCGCTTCGGTGAGAACCAGCGATCCGGACGGAAAGTCGAACGCAGCGAGCGCGTTGCGGCCCGCCAACTTCGCTCCGTGGGCGCGCCAATGCAGACGGCCAGCGATCATCAGGTGCAGAACGAGCCACAAATCACCATCAAGCCCGAAAGCGATGCGTTTGCCGATGCGGCGCAACTCGCGGACAGTGCGACCTTCCGCCGCAGACAGCGGCGGTTGGGCGGTGCGCAGCAGGAAGGCGCTGGCGAGGCGAACCTGCTCCAGCGTCTGGTCCAGAATGCGGGCTTTGAGCGCAGCAATGTAGGCCGAGATGTCCGGCAGTTCGGGCATGAGTAAACACAGGGTAAAACGTGGAACGGATCATCGCCAGAACTACCGCAGATTTTCATCCAGAAAGCGGCGCAATGCATCGTCGACCGTTGCATTGGAGGCGGTGCGGAGATCGACGAACGTTTTGGGATCGGAAGATCCTTCAAAAAGCGACCGCGTACGAGCGGTATTGCCACGGCGATCCAGGAAGAGACGCGGTACATGGGAACGGGCCAAATCTCCGCTCGGGTCGAGTTTTTCTTTCTGCAGCAGAAACAGCGGCAGAATGCTGGCGCGCGCGTCGGAGGCGAAGACCTGCCGCGCAGACGGGCTGGGGTCAGCGAGAATCACTCCCGCCGGCGTGAATTCGGCAGCAAGATGCGCGGCGAACGTGACGCCCACGCCATCGCCGAAGACCACGATGTTGCTCGCTGGAGTGTGACGGGTGTCGGTGAGCCAAGTCCACGCGGCGATTGAGTCGGCGATGCCCAGACGCTCGGTCGGGTGCGTTCCGGTGCTGCGTCCGAAGCCGCGATAGTCGATGGCAAAGACATTGATGCCGAGGGTGTGCAGCGCGGACAGGGTTGGAATCGTGTCACTGAGCGAACCACTACCGTCGTGCAGATACAAGACTGTCGCGGATGAATACTGTGCGAAAGGTTGCGCGGGAATCCACCAGCCGTCGAGTTGCGGCAGACCGGTTTCGGTGACGTCGAAGCGAACATCGTCAAAAGACATGCCTGCCGTGGCGGGCGTCGCCGCGATCGTTCGTGAGGGGTGGAAGAGCATCTGCCACTGGCCCTGGTAGAAGAGCAGGCAGAGTGCGGCGTATCCGCAAAACGCCGCCGCGCCGAGGGCGGTGGCAATCGCCGTAAGCAGCCAGCGTGCGCTGACGGTAGGAGGGGCTTCAGTAGCGGGCGGGGATGGTATGGATTGGCGGGAAGGAAGCTTACGCTTCGGAGGCTTGGGCATCGGGTCAGCCGAAGGCAAGTTCGTCAGGGGATTCGAGCGGTGTTCCGCAAACCCGGCAGATGACGGCGGAGCAGTCACCACAAACCAGAGGGTCCGTGACCGGACGCGCGCATACCGGACACCAGAGAGGTTGGGCCGCGGACGACTGCGGGCTGGGTGAAGCAGGCGATGCGGACATTCTGACTTTGAGCGTAGCAAAGTTGCGGAGGGGATGCAGGAACAGGCTGGCGAACGGTGAGAGTTGGGTTCAGGAGTGCCGATTTTTGTTCATGCAGAAATTTCACTGTGTTTTTCAACCTGTTGCAGATGTTTACTATCCAGTTAGGGGAGCGGGAACTGCGTGACTGAACCGATTCGCCGGTGCATGGCGGAGGAGCTAAAGCAGGAGGATTACGAGAATGGCGACGGCAGGCGTGAATCGCATGATGTTATGGACCGACTTGGAGGGCCGCGAACTGGATCGAGGCTGGAGGTTGGGGAGGCTGGTGCGTCCTGAGGGGCGAACGGCGTGGTTTGCGGCGACGTCAGCCGATGGCAAGCCGCTGATGGTAAGCATTACCGAGGCTCTGAACGATGAAGAGGACTTATTGGCGCGCCTGCGCGCTGCAGCTGACATTCACAGTCCACATGTGGTGGCCGTGCGTGAGTCGTTTCTGACGCATTTGGACGATACGCCCGTGGTGCTGGCAGCGATGGAGCCGACCGAGGAGAACCTGGGTGACGTGCTGCGTGAACGCACCCTGAGCGTGGCCGAGGCGCAGGGTTTGCTGGAGGCGTTGGTGCAGGGCCTCGCAGCGGTTCACGCGAATGGCATGACGCATGCTCGGATGGAGCCGGCCAGCGTGTTGGCGATGGGCGACACCATCAAGCTGCGGAGTGATTGTTTGTTACTCGGGCACAGCGGCAGCGCGGGTTTTGCCAATGCCGCCGCCGAGAATGTGCGGGGCCTGGGCCGGATCGTGACCCAGGCGGTCACCCGCAGGATTCCTGCGAGCGAAAACGATGTGGTTCTGCAATTGTTACCGGAGCCAATGGCCAGGGCGGTGCGGCGCGCGCTGAGCGGCAATGCGAGCATCACTGAGATTGCGGCGCTGGCAGGCGTGGTCATCGTGTCCCCGGCGAAAGCCTCGCGCCCCGGGCCAGTGATCGTCACTCCCGCACCAGTTGCGGCGGAGCCACCCGTACGAGAGCCGCTCCCCGCAACGCCGTCACCCACTCCCGTCAGCACCGATCTCAGCCCAGATAAGCCGGTACCGATGCGGAGCGAGCCAGAGAAGTCGGCTCCAAAAGTAATTCCGGTGAAAGCTGGGGAAGCATGCGTCGAAGCATTGCCTAAAGACGCTGTTGGCGAATCTGCGCATCCGGAGTTGTTGCTCCGCCCGGCCGAACGACAGGCAGAAGAGGAGGCGGCCTTCACCCTGGACGACGATGAGGCCGGGCGGAGAATGCGGCCGAGTGCGCGGTGGATCATCGCAGCGGCCTTGTTGGTCGTGTTGGCCACGGGGTGGGCACTGTACGCTCTCATCCATCGTGGAAGTTCGACCCAGACGGCGCAACTGCCAGCAAGGACCTCTGTCGCCCCGCCTCGGGCAAAGCCGGTTGCGACGACGACTACGCATCCGAACCGTTCCGCCACAACGACCGTGGCTGTCTCGACGCCTGGCTGGCGCGTGGTTGCGTACACCTATCGCCATGAAGCGCAGGCCGACCAGAAAGCCCAATCGCTGGCGCAGCGTTATCCGCATCTTTCGCCCGGAGTCTTCACGCTGCATGGAGGCGCGCCGTATCTGGTGACCCTGGGTGGAGTGATGAGCAAAGCGAATGCCGAAGCCTTGCGCAGCAATGCCATCCGCATGGGATTGCCTCACGATACATACGCGCAGAATTACCGCTGATGCGGGGGCGCATGGCAGCCTTTGGCGTCACTTTTTCGGTTGTGCAATTGCCTCGATCCAGGTAGGATGGGCGGGATGTTTCCTGTCCAGGTGAATCCTGTGGACCGCTGATGGTGGTTTCTGCAGCATCCTCCTGGAATCCGGTGCAAGCGCAGAGCGTATGGACAGCAAAACCTCAGTGCTGATCATTGACGACGATCCAGCGCACCTTCGGATCTACGGCTGGATCGTGGCTGCGGCGGGCTACGAGGCACTCCCTGCTCTGGTCACGTTGAACCGCATCGATTTTCCGGATGCGCGAGTCGATCTCATCGTCATGGACTATCGCCTGACCACTCAGTTGACCGCGGTGCAGGCCGCGGAGATGGCCCGGGTGCGCTACCCAGGTGTCCCCATAGTCGTTCTCTCGGATGTCTACGACCTGCCTGCGGATATTGCACCCTACGCCCGGGCCTTTGTGCGGAAGGGGGAGCCGGCGAAGCTGGTGGACACGCTGTCGAAGTTCCCGTGCAGGCCGATTCCGCAACCCGACCGCGTGGCGTAAGTTCTGAATGGGCAGATTTTTCGCATACAACAGGCCGCACATTCAACGCATCTAATGGAGCGGCGTGTGTGCGTCGGTTCTTCCGCACTCTGGGTAACACTGGATTTTGATGGAGTTTGGGGATAGCGTCGGCAGGAACGAACACGTGAGAGTCCAGGCAAAAACTACAGAGACGGGAGAAAGCATGCCGGGACTCGGTCTCCCGAAACGGCGCGCCCCCCGTTGGCTGGGATTCCTGGTTCTGATTGCGGTTGCGGCTGGTGTAAGGGAAATGCCCGCAGTTGTGGCTGACACGGATCGTGCCTCCCTCGGCGACGTGGAGGCCGCCTACCTTTTCAACTTTGGCAAGTTTGTTCGCTGGCCAGGGGACCCAGGTCACGGACCCATGCTGATTTGTGTCGCGGGCAAGGATCCTTTCGCACAAACAGTGGCCCACCTTGTCACCGGTGAACGCCTGAACGATCGCCCCCTCCAGGTTCGAAATCTGGATCGCGCAGAAGCCGTGCAGGGCTGCGCTATCCTGTTTGTCGGCGCTGGACAGCGCGCGCAACTGGACCGCTACCTTTCGGCCGCCGCCGGCAAGCCGATCCTCACCGTGGGCGATTCACCTGACTTTCTGGCGCGCGGGGGCATTGTGCAGTTCGTCTTTGAAGACGATCATGTCCGCTTCTCCGTGAATTTGAACGCTGCGAATCGGAATGGACTGGCCCTCAGTTCGCAGTTGCTGAAGGTGGCCGTCAGCATCGTCGGAAACTCCGGAACGGGAGGCACGCGATGACCCGCCGCCCGTCCTCCATCTCCGCCAAGCTGATGTTGATGAATGTGGTGGTCAGCGGCACCGTTCTGTTGTTGGCCGTCCTGGCGTTCTTTTTCTATGATCTTCTCTCGTTCCGGCAAAATCTGATTCTCAACCTGGAAACGGCAGCGCAGATCGTTGGCACCAACAGCGTTTCGGCGATGGATTTTGACGATCCGGAGAGCGCAGCGACAACCATGCAGGCTCTGGGCAACTCGCCCGACGTGCAGGCGGCCGCGCTGGTCACGCCGGCCGGAACCACGTTCGCGGAATACCGCCGCCCCGGCAAAACGATGAAGTTGCAACTGCACGCTCTGGACGCAAACAAGATCGACGACTATTGGGTGTCGGGGCAGGAGGTGCTGATCGCGCATCGCATTGTCTTCAAAGGGCAATCGGCTGGCATCGTTTATATTGCCGCGCAATTGACGGAAACCACGCGGCGGGCCAGGCAATATCTGACAATCGCCGCGATCGTGCTGCTGATTTGCATGGCAGCGGGGCTGCTAATCAGTGCCACGGCGCGCAGAATGCTGGCCCAACCGATGATCGCACTGGCCCGAACGGCCCAACGCGTCTCCCGGGAACGCGACTACTCCGTTCGCGCCGAGCCGCACGCCGACAACGACGAAATTGCCGTGCTGGTGAATGCGTTCAACGAGATGCTGGAGCAGATTCAGGAGCGCGATACCGCCCTGAATCGCGCTCGTGAAGGCCTGGAAGTGCGCGTCCAGGAGCGCACCGCGGCGCTGCGCGCGGCCAATCGCGAGTTGGAGGCATTTTCCTACACGGTGGCGCACGATCTGCGCGGTCCGCTCGACGCCGTGCAGGGCATGGTCTACATTCTGGAAAGTCTGAGCGAAGAAGGCCGTGCCGCGGAACGCGCTGAAGTTCTGGAGCAACTGCGTCAGTCCACACGAGGCATGGCGCTTCTGATCGATGATCTGCTCAACCTGGCTCGCGCCAGTACGGTTGCGCTCAAAAAGGAGCATGTGAACCTGAGTGACCTTGTGCGCCACATCGCCGAGGATCTGCGGCGCGCGGATCCCAACCGTAAAGTGGAATTTGCGATTGCCCAGTTGCCGGAGATCGAGGCGGACGAGGGCCTGATGCGGGTGGCGCTCGATAATCTGATTCGCAATGCCTGGAAATATACTTCCCGGCACGACGTGGCCTGCATCGAGTTCGGCGCGGCGCGTATACACGGCGAGATTGCGTACTTTGTTCGCGACGATGGCGCGGGATTCGATCCAAAACTCAATGAACAGCTGTTCCAGCCCTTCCATCGGCTGCACAGCCGCAGTGAGTTTCCCGGGACTGGCATTGGGCTGGCGACGGTGCAGCGCATTCTGGCACGGCACGGCGGCCGCATTTGGGCCGAAGGCGCTGTAGAAAAGGGCGCAACCTTCTGGTTCACGCTGAGAGACTCGCAGTCCGCTGCTGCATAGTTAGCCTGGGGGCGCGATTCTGAGAATTCTCTAATCTTCCTGTTCCATTTCAGGTCATTCGTTCGCAGGGGTTGTCTGCGAATGGCTGCCGAAGCTCCAATCCGGATTGCGGCGACTCCCGCTGAGGGGGACGCGGCGTTGGCGACGAGTGCCGTTGGCACTGCAGCGTTGCAGATCCACGGCAGCGTTCAGGATGGCGCAAGCGAAGAGCTCCCACGGGATAAACGCCTCGACCGGCTGCCGATGCAGCTGGACGTGATGGTGAAAGTGCGCTCGTTTCGGGTGGAAGACCTGCTTGCGATCGAGAAGGGTTCCATCGTGGAGACCATGCACGAACATAGCCAGGATGTTCCGGTGCGTTGCGGCGGCGCTTTGCTGGCATGGGCCGAATTCGAAGTGCTGGAACAAAAGCTGGCAGTGCGTATGACCAGGTTGGCGTAAGCAAGCCAGCCGGTAAGGGGAGGACTGCGATGGAACGAGTGATGAATCCGCCCCTTGGCGGGTTGCGCGGGTTGGAGGGAAGTTCGCTCGGGGCGCGACTGTTTGCCGGGCTCCGGGCAGCGTTGCAACGGCTTTTGCGTGCGCCCGCGGCGGGAGATGCGCCGCTGCGGCTCGAAGCGCGGTTGAGCCTCGGTCCGAAGAAGTCTCTGGTGCTGGTGAATTGCTGCGGGAAACGCGTGTTGCTGGCGCTGAGCGGCGACACGATTGTTCCGGTAGCCGATCTGGCGAAGCCGGGACGCGCGAAGCCGGCCCCGCGGAAAGAGGCAGTGCGGTGATGATTCTGCTGCTGGCGGCGAGGACGCAGAGCGGGCTCCCGGGCCTCGATCTGGGCGGGAACAACGCAGTGCCCTGGACGATCGTCTTCACACTCACGCTGCTGACGCTGCTGCCCGCAATCGTGCTCAGCATGACGCCCATGGTGCGGCTGCTGATCGTGTTTCATTTCCTGCGCCAGGCGCTGGGCACGCAGACGGCTCCATCGAATCAGGTGCTGATGGGACTGGGCCTGATGATGACGTGGTTTTTGATGCAACCGGTATTAGTGCAGGTGGATCAACAGGCCGTTGAGCCCTTTCGCCAGGGGCAGATCACAGGATGGGAAGCCATCGATCGCGGCTCAGGTCCGCCGAAGGCCTACATGCTGCGCTACACGAGAGAAAAAGATTTAGGCCTCTTTGTCTCCGCGTCGATGACCGCGCGCCCAACGAAGCCGGAGGATCTGCCCATGCGTGTTGTAGTTCCGGCCTACATTCTGAGCGAGCTGAAGGCTGGATTTGAGATTGGCGCAGTTCTCTTTCTGCCGTTTCTGCTGGTGGATATGGTGGTGGCCTCGATCACAACGTCGATTGGGATGTTCCAGTTGCCGCCGGTTGTGATTTCGACGCCCCTGAAAATTCTGCTGTTTGTGATGGTGGATGGATGGAATCTGCTGGCTGGGTCGCTGTTGAAAAGTTTTTGAGGAGAGCACGATGGGACCGGATGAAGCTGCCGAACTGATGCGGAACCTGCTGCGCGAGGCGCTGATCCTGGGTGCGCCGGTGCTGCTGGCGGCCTGCATCACGAGTTTCCTGATCAGCCTGCTGCAGACGCTGACGTCGCTGCAGGACCAGACGATTTCAACGGTGCCGCGGCTGCTGATTGTTGTGGGACTGCTGATCGCCGCGCTGCCGTGGTATCTCGATCGCCTGATGCGTTATACGGTGTCGCTGTTCTCAGACTTTCACCGCTTTCTGGGGTTGGGATGACGCCGGATTGGGAGAAAGCGCTGGCGGCGATGACGCTGGTGATGGTGCGCATCAGCGGCCTGATGGTCTTCGCTCCCGTTTTTTCTTCTGAAGCGATTCCGGTCCGCGTCAAAGCGGTCTTTGTGATGGCGGTGTCGTTTCTGGTTGCGCCAGTCGTGGCGGCATTTCCTCACGCGCACGTCGACCTCGGCGTTCTGCCCGTGCTGGGCGAACTGAGTGTGGGGATGGTTTTTGGACTGACGCTGTCGCTGGTGATGGAGGCATTGAATTTTTCGGGTCAGGTCATGGGCTTTCAATTCAGCTTCTCGCTGGTCAATTTGCTCGATCCGAACTCCCAGGTGCAGACGCCGCTGATGGGACAACTGTTCGGGTTGCTGGGGACGCTCACAGTCATTGGCACGGGCCTCGATCGAACTGTGCTGGCTGCATTGCTGCGGACGTTTTCCGCTGCGCCGGTGGGGGCGGTGACGCTCGATCCGCGAGCGGGCCTTGCGCTTATCGGCATGGCGTCCGGAATTTTTGCGGCGGCTGTGCAGCTATGTGCGCCCGTGCTGGCCGCAACTTTGTTGGCGGAAGTAGCGGTTGCTTTGGCCGGCAAGCTCGCACCGGCTATGCCGGTGATGGCCGTGACCGTGCCTGTGAAAACGCTGCTCGGCTATGGAGTGCTGATTGGCTCGCTGGCGCTGTGGCCGCACTGGATCGAATCGCGGTTTACGGCGCTGCTTGATGCGGCTGGCCATTTGCTGGCCGGCGCCGGCGGAGGAGCCTGAGTCATGCCCGGCGATCGCACTGAGAAAGCCACACCGCACCATCTGCACAAAGCAGCGCAGCATGGCGACCGTGCGCGCAGTCGCGATCTGATGGCGGGGGCGGCGATGCTGGCGGGGGTTTTCGCACTCGGCAACGTTGCACAGAATTGGGTGACAAAGTGGGCGAACGGATATCGGGCCTTCCTGCGGCTGGGGCAGCCAGCGGTCTGGAACCGGATGTCCCCGCAGCAAACTGCGATTGCCTTACGCCGGGAGGGGATGACCCTGCTGCAGCCGCTGGTATTGATTTTTGGCGTAGCGCTGCTGGCCGCCATCGCGGCAGGCGTTGCCCAGGGTGGGGGATGGTCCCTGAATTTTGAAGCGCTCATGCCGAAACCGGAGCGGCTGAACCCTGTCGAGAACCTAAAGAATGTTTTCTCTCTGCGCGGCGCCGTGCGGCTTGGCAAATCTCTCGTTCCGGTGGCGATTCTGGGCTTTTTTACAGCGCGGGCTCTCGCTCAGCAGTCCGACATACCGGCGATGAGCACGCAACAGTATCCCGATCTGTTTGCCCTGATCTACAACCTGCTGCTGGACGGGGCGTGGATATTTCTGGGATGGGCAGGGATCGACTACGTCATGGAGTGGCGCAGCCGTGAGTCGCGGCTGCGCATGTCGAAGCAGGACTTGCGCGATGAGTTCAGGGAGACCGAAGGCAGTCCCCAGATCAAAGCAAGAATTCGCGGGCTGCGGCGGCAGATGCGGCGCCGGCAACTGAAGGCGGATATCTCGCGGGCTTCGGTTGTGGTGACCAATCCGACGCATTACGCTGTGGCGCTGAGTTTCGACTTCGAGACGATGGAGCCGCCGAAGGTGTTGGCAAAAGGCAGAGATTTGCTGGCGGCGCAGATTCGCGAAGAGGCGCAGTGGGCGGGCGTGCCGATTGTGGAGAATCCGCCGCTGGCGCGTTCGCTTTACCGACAGGTGGAGGCAGGGCAGGCGATTCCCTATGAACTCTACGCGGCGGTGGCCGGCATCCTGGCATGGCTCTTCCGCCGCGAGGTGGAAGAGCGCGTAAAGCGCGAAAAGGCCGACGCCGCAGCACGGAGATTGCAAGCAATGCGGGTGATCCAGTGAGGAGCAGGCAATGACTGCGGCAGCGATTCCGTCAGGACGCCCCAGCCATGGCTGGAAAGTCATGCGCGGCCTCGCGCTGCCGGTGGCGGCGATCAGCGTCATCTTCGTGATGCTGGTGCCCGTACCGGCCTTCGTGATGGATATGCTGCTGGCCTGTTCCATGGCGGCATCCATTCTGGTGTTCCTTTCTGCCGTGCAACTGCGCCGGGCCGTGGAGTTCTCGGTTTTTCCGACGCTGTTGTTGTTGCTCACCCTCTTCCGTCTTTCCCTGAATATCGCGTCGAGCCGCCGCATCTTGCTGCACGGCAATGAAGGGACTGCGGCGGCGGGACGAGTCATCGAGGCCTTTGGGCAGTTTGTGGTGGGCGGCAATTATGTCGTCGGATTCGTGCTCTTCCTGGCTCTCATTGCGATTCAATTTCTGGTGGTCAGCCATGGCGCCGTGCGCACCGCCGAAGTCACGGCGCGTTTCACACTGGATGCCCTGCCTGGCAAGCAGATGGCGATCGACGCTGACATGAATGCCGGCCTGATTGATGAAGCGACGGCGCGCAAGCGTCGCCAGGCCATCGCACAGGAAGCCGAGTTTTACGGGGCGATGGACGGGGCCGCGCGTTTCAATCAGCGGGACTCCCTGGCCACCATCCTGATTACCGCCATCAACATTGTGGCCGGGCTGCTGATCGGAACGCTGCAGCAGGGCATCGATATTAGCGAAGCCGTGCGGACTTACACCATTCTGACCGTCGGCGACGGATTGGTGACGTTAATTCCGTCCCTGCTCGTTTCTGTTGCCGGCGGCATTGTCCTGACGCGCGCTTCTTCTTCAGGGGCTCTGACCACGGAATTGAGCGCACAGCTCTTCGGAAAAGGAACGACACTGTATGTGGCCAGCGGCGTTTTGGGAGCGCTGTGTCTGATTCCCGGACTGCCGAAGCTGGCTTTTCTGTTGCCCGCTGTCGTGCTCGGATACGCGGGATCGCGCGCAGCAAAACGTGAGGCCGTATTGCCGGAAGCCGAAACTGCGAAGAAGGCAGCCGAGAAGCCAGAGAATTTGGCCGCGCTGCTGCACCTGGACGAGCTGAGCCTCGAGATTGGCTTCCAACTGATTCCACTGGTCGATGAAAAACAAGGCGGCCAGATGC